>CAVQCR010000007.1:0-409265 GCA_963711055.1 uncultured Actinomycetota bacterium
ATCGGCTGGGGCCTGGAACTCGTTGTTGTATGGATGGAAGCCGGCGATGACCGGTACCTGCTCGTCCGTCTCGGGCCGGAAGATGTCGCCGACCAGCACCGCGCCGTCCGGCATCGGAATCGGGACGTCGCGTTCCACGGTCACCGAGTACTGCCGCGACGACGTTGCCCAGTCACGTCCGAACATCAGGGCCTCCCGGTTCCGCGGGTTTCATGGCCGGACCTCCGCGACAGTGGCGACGATGACGTGCGTGCCAGGCGCGCCGACCGCGTGCTTCACTGCGGCTGCCAGCTCTCCGGGCTGTTCGGCGCGGACCGCTGTAGCGCCGTAGCCGCGGGCGACGCCGGCGTGATGAGATACCCCGGCAGCCTGGTGCCTGGGTGCAGTCGGGAGTCCTCCGGCACACCGAGGTAGCCCTCGATGGCTCGCTTAACCGCCAGGTAGCCGCCGTTGTCCAGGACGACGACCACCAGGTGCGCGTCCTGCTGCACCGCGGACCATAGGGCCTGCACTGAGAACTGGTAGCTGCCGTCCCCGACCAGCGCGACCACCGGCCGACCCGGCTGGCCGAGGCAGGCGCCGACAGCAGCCGGGACTCCCCAGCCGAGGGCTCCGCCGGAGCTGCGCAGCATGAGCTGACTGTCGCCGATATCGAGGTGGCGCATCAGCCGGGTAGACGACCGTACTCCCTCGTCGACGACAATCGCGTCCGGTGGCAGTACCTGGTTCAGCTCGGCCGCGGCCCGGTCGACCGACATCGGGGCGATGCCGCTGGCGTCGCGTTCCCGCCGCCGCGCTGCGCCCCGGTTGACGCGCAGCGCAGCGAGCCGCACGTCCCGAGCGGCGGAGACTTCTGGGTCAAGCTTTTCGCGCAGCGAGGCGATCAGTGAGCGCAGCGAATGCTTCGGGTCGGCGACGATGCCGACGTCGGTCGGCAGCAGCATGCCGATCTGGCGCGGCGTCCGGATGCAAGTGCAGCAGCCGCGCGCCGTCCGGCAGCCGGGGATGGCGTCCAGCGGAGAACGGATAGAACATCCGGCGCCGACCGCGAGCAGGAGATCGCAGCCTTCCAGGACATGCGGTGCTTCACCGTAGAGCCCGAAGTAGCGGTGATCGCCGGTTGGGAAGGGAACGTCGGCCAGGTCGGAGAACTCGGTGAATAGCAGCGGGGCGGCCAGCATGTCGGCCAGGGTTCTGAGCTCGGCGACGCAGCCGCGAGCCTGGCTGCCGACGACGAGGACGGGCCAGCGGGACCCCGCCAGCGCGGCGGCGGCCGCCGCGGCGCTGGCCGGGTCCGGCGCCGTCATGGCCGCACCCCACAACGTCGCGTTGCCTACGGGGCGCGGGCGCGGCGGCGGGCGGGACCTCCCCGCGCAGGAAGTCCTCGGGCACGGCGAGGTGGGTGGGGCCGGCCGGCGGGGTCATGGCGACGTGCAGCGCGCGCCACAAGTCCGCGCCGAGCTGGGCGCCGCTGAGCGTCTGGTGCGCCCACTTGGTGATCGGCCGGACCGCGTCGGGCAGGTGCGGATGCGCGCAGAAGCCGTACTCGCTCGGCGCGGAGCGGTACCTATGGCCGGCCGTAACCACGACCGGCGAGCCGTCCCGGAAGGCGTTGTAGATCTGGCTCGCGCCGTTCAGGGTGCCGACCGTAGTGTGCAGGCCCACGACGCCCGGCCGACCGGTCACCCGAGCATAGCCATATGCCATCGAGACGACCGCGCCTTCGTGCAAGCCGAGCGCGTAGCGCAGCTCGCCTCGGGCGCGGAACGCCTCGAGCAGTGCCGCCTCGGTCGAGCCCGGCAGGCCGAACACAATGTCGACGCCGGCCTGAGCCAGCACGTCGGCGAACAGCTCCGCCCCGTTCACTGGTCCACCGCGGGCGCCGCCCGGTATTTGCCGGCGCCCCGTGCTTGCTCGCCCCGTGATTGCTGACCCGGCCCTGCCACCGAGGAAGATCTCCGCCATTTCCGGGTTGGCTAGTACGTCGGCGGCCGGCGCGGACATCGCGACCCGGCCCTGTACCAGCACGCAGGCGAAGTCCGCCAGCTTCAGCGCCGCCTGCGCGCGCTGCTCGACCAGCAGTACCGCGTGGCCGTGATCGGCCAGGGTCCGGACTTGCTCCCCGAGCACCGCATCCGTGAGCGCCGCCGACAAGCCGGCGGTCGGCTCGTCGAGCAGCAGCACCCTGGGTGACAGCATCAGCGCCCGCCCGATGGCGGTCATCTTCCGCTCGCCACCGCTCAGGGTGCCGACGTACCGGTTCAGCCGGGTACGCAGCGCCGGGAAGATGTCGAGCACCTCGTCCATGCGGTTCGCGCGGGCGTCCTTGGCCAGCAAGTACCCGCCCATGCGCAAGTTCTCATGCACGCGCAGCGAGTCGAAGACGTCGTCGACCTGCGGCACGTAGCCGATGCCCGACCGGGCGAGCTGCTCGAGCGGCTTGCCAGTGATGTCGCGGCCGTCCGCGAGCACCTGGCCGCTCATTACCCTGGCGATCCCGAGCATGGCCTTGAGCAGCGTGCTCTTCCCGGCGCCGTTCGGCCCGACGACCGCGACGAGCTGGCCCTCGGCGACGGTGACCGTGACGTCGCGGATGACCGGGACGTCGGCGTACCCGGCGGACAACCGCTGGGCGGTGATCGCCGGGACGGGCTGGGCGTCAGCCGACGACATAGGCGTCCTGCACTTCCTTGCGGGTCCGCAGCTCGGCCATCCGGCCCTCGGAGATGACCTTGCCCTGGGCCATCGCGATGACCGGCTCGCAGAGCCGCTCGACGGCCCGCAGTTCATGTTCCACCAGCAGGATGGACAGGCCGCGGTCGGCGAGCTGCCTGCAGGCCGTCTCGAGCCGGTCGGCGAGCGCCGGGGCGAGCCCGGCCATCGGCTCGTCGAGCAGCAGCAGCCGCGGCCCGGCCGTGGGGGCGCGCATCACCTCCAGCATTCGCTTCTGGCCGCCGCTGGGCTGCCCGGCGGGCTCGTTGGCTCATCCGGAGATGCCGAACCGGTCAAGAGCAGGCTCGCGCGCTCGATAAGGACTGCTCCTGCGCGGCGCCAGGAGCGCGCGCCTAGTACCACTCCGACGGCTGACTCGCCACGCTGGTGGGGCGCGGCGACGACGAGGTTCTCCAGGGTGGTCAGCGCGCGGAACTCGCGTGGCATCTGGAAGGTCCGCACGATCCCCCAGCCGGGCTCGCCGATGAGCCGACAGGCGGCCGATGTCACGGCCGCTGAAGAAGATCTGGCCTGCGTCGGCTCTCAGGAAGCCGCTGACCATGCCCAGTGCCGTCGACTTGCCTGCGCCGTTCGGCCCGATCAGGCCGGTGATGCGGCCGGGATCGACGACGAAGGTAGCTCCGTCGACGGCATGCACTCCGCCGTAGCGCTTGACCAGGCCGGTGACGGGCGAGAATCGGCGCGCCGTTACCGTTCGCCGTCGTGGCCTGCCATCCTGCGCGGGCGACGGGACGAACATGGCGACGGCCTCAGCAGCACGGACGGCTCGGCCAGCACGGACGGCGGGCGCCGGCAGCACCGGCGCGGCGGCAACGGCAGCGGGCCCGGCGGCGGCCGGCTCGCCGGCGCCCGCGCGCGCAGGCGCGCGAGCGATCTGGTCAGTCCGCTGGGCTGCAGGCGGCCGGCGTCATAGCGCGGCCGCCGCTCCGGGATCAGGCCCTGCGGCCTGGTGAAGACAAAGGCGATGGTCAGCAGCCCGAGGACGATCCAGCCCAGGTCGGAGGTCAGTTCCGGCGCGCTCTTGATCTGCGGCAGGAACTGGACACCCTGCAGGATCAGCACCGGGACGATGATCGTGCCGACGAGCACGCCCGCGTCGTTGCCCAGCCCGCCCACGATGATCGCGGTGAGGAGCGCCAGCGTCTCCACGTATAGCCACGACTGCGGCGACCAGCCGCCGATGAAGCCGGCCAGCAGTGCCCCGCTCAGCCCCGCGAACATGCCGCCGACCACCTGGACAGCGAGTCGTAGTTTCACCACGCTCTTGCCCACCGCGATCGCAGCGTCTTCGTCCTCCCGCACGGCGCGCAGCACCCGGCCCATCGGGCCGGTAGTGAACCGCCGCAGCCCTAGGTAGCCAAGCACGCAGACGATGGCGACGAGGCCGACGTAGTACCAGCCACGGCTGGATAAGTCCACCGACGCCAGCGGGTTGGGGATAGCGCGAGCCCGGCGTCGCCGTTGAAGAGGCCAGTGTCAGCTCCGATCACCGTCGTCGCGAGGATCGAGATCACCAGCATGACCATGGCCTGGTAATCGGCCCGCAGCCGCTTAAGCCCGGTGATGCCGATGATGCCGCCCAGAACGCCGCTGGCCAGCGCGGCGAGTATGACAGCGACCACGATCGGCAGCTTCAGGCCGAGGATGTACATCTGGAAACTGCCCAGCGCCGCCGGCGAGCCGAGCGTCAGCGCGGCGTAGAAGTACGCGCCTGCCGCGACCAGGACGATGTAGGCGAAGTTCGCGACCGCCGGCGATGCCGAACTCCAGGTTGAGTCCCCACGCGGCGAGCAGGTCCGTGCCCAGGTACACCAGCATGACGACGACGTAATAGGCGACGGGGCCGATGGTGGGACCTCCTTCCTGTCGTGCGTCCGGTCCGGGAGTAGCCGAGTCGGCTGGGGCGACCGGCCGCCGCTAGTCAGCCGGCCAGCCGCCTGGTACTCGCGGTGCCGGCGGCCAGCAGGCCGCGCGGGCGGATAAGCAGCATGAGGATCAGGATCAGGAACGCGTACACGTCCTGGTAAGCCGGATTGGAGTAGGCCGATGCCACCTGGCTCACGATGCCGACGAGCAGGCCGCCGAGCATCGCGCCGTACGGCTGGCCGATGCCGCCGAGCACCGCTGCGGCGATCATGTAGATGAGGAAGGTCGGCCCGATCGTGAAGTCGAACGTGACGGTGTTGATCGCGAGCGCAACCCCGGCCGCGCCGCACAAAGCTCCGGAGACCAGCCAGGAGACGTCGATGACCCGGCTGGTCCTGATGCCGCAGCTGCGGGCCACCGTCGGGTTCGACGCGGTGGCCCGCATCGCCCGGCCCAGCTGCGTCCGGGTAAGCAGCAGGTGCAGCGCGAACATCGCAGCGGCGGCGAGCGCGATGATGATCAGCTGCGAGGTGGTGAGGACCAGGCCACCTACCCGGACCGTGCTGCCGGACTGCTGGCCGTAGGAATAGGTGTCCGGTCCGGCGATCGCGACGATGCAGTACTCGATGATTATCCCGGCGGCCACGGTGACGATGACGACACCGACGAACCCGGTGCCGCGCCGCAGCAGCGGTGCCAGCAGCACCCGGTTGAACAGCACCGACACCAGCGCGATGGCCACAGCCGTGATCGCCAGCGCGAACCAGATCCCGGCTCCCGCCGAGAGCAGGGCATAACCGATGTAGGCCGCCAGGGTCATCAGCGCGCCGTAGGTGATGTTCAGCACGTTGCTGATCCCGAACTGCACAGTGAAGCCGACCGCGCCGAGCGCTATCACCGCTCCGCTCGCAACACCGAAGCCGACCGCCTCGACGAGGATGCTCACGGGCGGTCCTGCCTCGCCCGCGGGGCCCGCCGAGGCGGCCGGTTCCGGTGCTTGGTCACGACAGCAGCTTCTGCACAGTCGTACCAGGGATGACACCGAGCACAACCGGGTTCCCATTCGCCTGGAAACCGGATGCGGCAAAGTTGCCCGGTGAGTTGTGCGTGGCGTTGAAGTGAATCGCGCCGCCGACTCCCTCGTAGTGGATCTGCTTGCCGGCCTTCAGTGCAGCGAGCCCGGCAGCGTAGGAATCGACGACCGTCGCGCCGGGGTTCCCGGATGCGATCTTGGCGATGTCGGCGTTGTACGTCGCGCCACTACTGCTGTGCGCTTCCTGCATAGCCAGAGCCATGAGGTTGATGCCGTCATAGATGGAGGCGATCACGCCAACCCCGAGGATGGTGGCGGGGTCCTTGATCTGCGATGCGCTGTCCACCGCGGTCTTGTAGACGGTGAAAGCCGAGCTCGTCTGGCTGACGTAGCCGCCAATGAAGTACATGTCCTTGGTCACGTAGGTGGTGCCCATGACCTTCTTGATCGCGCTGAAGTAGGCGGGCGTGATCGAGTCCGTTGACGTGATGACCGGCGGCGCGTTCCCGTTGTTGAGCTGCCGATACTCGGACAGGAACGTCGCGGATGTCTGGGGGTCACCGGCCATGATGAGAACCTGCGGCTTGCCGGCCAGAACCCGGGCGACGACGCTCGAGTACGACGACGCGTCGCCGGGGATTGTGATATTCGTCGTCATCGTGCCGCCGATGCTCTTGACCGCGGCGACGACGCCGGGCTCGTTCCCTTGGGCTCCGATGTTGTTCTGGAACACCACGGCGTACCGCTTAAACCCCTTCTGGTTTGCCCACGCGACGAACGCGGCGCCGTTCTGGTCGTCGGACGGGGTCATCCGCCAGAAGTAGGTGTCGTGCGTGCTGTCGTATGCGACCAGGCCGTTGGTCGATACCATCGGGATCTTCGCGGCGTTGACTAGCGGGATAGTGGTCGCTGCCGTGTTCGACTCCAGCCCCACGGCCATGTCGAGGTTGCTGGTTGTCGCCAGCGCCTTGCTGACGTTGGTCACCGCGTCAGCCGGGTCGCCGGTGTCGTCGATCAGGTTGCAGCTGATCTTCCGGCCCATCACGCCGCCGGCATTGTTGACGTCAAGCTGGGCGGCGTAGCAGGCGCCGGACATCAGGTTGCCGATCTCGGCCGCCGGTCCGGTCATCGGCCCGACGACCCCGACATTGATGGCCGCCGTGCTAGTGCCGGATCCGCCGCTGCTGCCACTGCTGCCGCAGGCGGCCAGCAGCAGCGCCGCGCCGGACAGAGCCAGCATGGTCGTTGCCGTTCCGACCTCATGGACGAAAGCTGAGCGGGATGTTCGTGACTTCATGAGGGGCCCACCCCTTCGTGGTCGCCTGCCTTGGCGACTGGCTTTGGGTGCAGCCGACTGCGCCGGCCGGGCGGCATGCATCCACTGGGGGCACATGCCTGATGGAGCGGCCATTTACAGCCGCATAAGGTGGCGAAGGTTTTCCCCGAGCAGGTTGTTCAGGTCCTCTTCCCCCAGACCAAGGGAGCGGATCGTGTCGAGCACTTCCACAGGCCATTCCTCTCCGTCGTGCGGTCCCATCGGAAAGTCGGTGCCGTACATGACCCGCTCTGCGCCGAAGAACTCTAGACCGCACCGCATTGCCGCGGCGGAGCCGTTGACCATCGAGTCGTTGTAGAACTTCCGGAAGTATTCGGAGGGCCGCCCGGCCAGCGGCTCGGACGCCTCGGTGAGCGACGCCTCCCGGTACCGGGCGATCTCCTGGCTCATCGCGTCGGCGCGGCTGGCGTAATAGGGCACCATCCCGCCGAGGTGATGGGTAACGAACTTCAGGTCGGGGTAGCGCTGCAGCACGCCGCCGAAGACCAACCGGGACATCGCCAGGGTCGTCTCGAATGGCCAGCCGAACAGCCGGTCCAGCAGGTCCTGCTTCAGCCACGGGTAGGAGTGGCCGTGCTGCGGGTGGATCCAGATCGGCACGTCATGTTGCGCGGCCTCGGCGTACAGCGGCCACATCGACGCGTGATCCAGGGGTAGTTCCTCGATGTTGGAGAAGATGAGCACGCCGCGTACGCCGAGCTCGGTCCGCACGCGGCCGAACTCCGCCATCATCTCGTCGTCGACGACCGGCAGCACGCCGACGGCGATGAACCGGTCAGGGTGACTGGCCGCCAGTTCGGCGATGCTGTCGTTGGCTACCCGGGTCAGTTCGTGGATGACCGGACGCGGCATCCCAAGCCACATGGGCGGCCGCACCAGCGTCAGCACCTGCTGATCGACGCCGATCCGGTCCATGTACTCGAGGCGCCGGTCCGCGTCGAACAGGTAGCTGTTCTTGCGTAATGCAGCCGCTTCCGCGGTCGGGTGCAGCGCCTCGATGGCGTCGAGGAACCTTTCCGGGCAGACGTGCGAGTAAGCGTCGACGATCACCGGAAGCTCTCTTCCTAAGGCTGGGCGCCGCAAGTACCACCGACCGCAGTAGGTAGCAATGTAACGCCGCGAATGCAACGGCGCAAGATAGGCTTCGCGCCCATCGCCGCTTCGCTGCCGACGCGGATCGAAGCGCATAGTTACAACGGCCTGCTAGCCGGGCTAACGACCATCGCGGCGGCGCGACACATCCGAATGATCAAGGTGTTGCGTCGTCAACGGGTGGCTCCTTGCGGCCGAGGATCTCACCTGCGAAACCGGGAACGGCGCCGTCGAGGGCGCATCCCGGTAACCAGCAACGGCAAGCTGCAGCGGTCCAGCTCCGGGACGCTTTTTCCGAAGGCGGTCTCGTTGCCGACGGCGAAATCCTCTTCCCGTTGCCGGCCGGAAACGCGAGCGCTGTCTTTGCCGACGTCGAGGGAAACCACTCACTACCTCGCATCAGCGCTGGTCTACTGGGCGTCCCAGGCTCTGCGCCGGACTCCTAAGGATCTGCCGGCCGACCTAGTGCGGACATCTGGCGCGTTGTATCGGATCGGCCCGCCCCGATCGCGGCGTCGCGTGCCGCCGCGCCCTTACCCGACCCGGCCGTAGGCAAATATGGCGGCGGCTTGCACTGGTCTTGCTGAGAACGTCTCCGGAACCCCAGAGCGAGGCGGTGCCGGGGATCAGCGTGACATCGAACGCGGCAGCGGACGCGATCCGCGTGCGGCTCCATCGGCCGGACGCCGACCGGTGGATCTCCCAGTACCCAGTAGTGGTGGAGACGGCGGTCAGCCATAGGCCGCCGCGCCCGTCCGAGGCAAGATCGAATGCGGGCGAGACCGGCCACGGTATCTTGGCCCTCTTCCATTTGCCTTCGGCCAGGTGCACGAGGTACGGCCTGAAGCTATTCGTTTGGATGGTGGCAGTGGCCCAGACATTTTTCTTGCTGAGTGCCAGGATGCCGTGGAATTGCAGGCCGGACAATGCGGCCGACTTCTCCCGCCGCCAGGTGCCGGTGTAATGCACGATCGAGTTTTGTGGCGATGTGCTGGAGCCGATGGCCCACATGTTCGATGGCGACAGCGCGCTCGCAGTGACGATCCCGATCGCTGCCGTTTCCTGCTTCCAGGAGTGGCCGTTGTAATGCCAGGTGCCAAAGCCGGGAGCGGCACCTGGTCCGCCGAAGACCCAGACATTAGCGGGGCTGAACGCCGTGACGCCGGTGAGCTCGCCGAAGCCGGAGAACCGCTTGCTGGCCACAGCCCACCTGGTGCCGTTGAAGTGCAGGATGTATCCCCCTTGGTCGCTGACGGCCCAGACGTCCTTCGGTGACGGTGCACTCACCGCATTGATGGGAGAGTTCAGGCCGGCGGGCAGCGGGCTACTGAGCCACTTCCGGCCGTTCCAGTGCTCAGCAACCGCGGACGACGTGCCGCCGCCGAGGGCCCACGCGTCGCGCTGGCTAACGGCAGCGACAGCAAAGTAGACGCAGAAGTTAGCCGACCCGCCGAAGTGACGGCTGAAGACGATCCGCCAGCCGGGGGTGGTTGCAGCCTGCGCGGGCACGCCCGCGCCGATCGCCAGCAGAGCGGCGGAAAGACCGGCGCCCAGCGCCATGTGAGTGCGGCGTCGCAGGCCCATCAATGGTTCTCCGGCCTATGAGAATTGGGGCTATCGAGACCAGTTATCTTAAACCGATCTCATGCATTGTTAAAGAGGCGATTGACAGCCTCAGCTCCCGGCAGCTGCCGCCGGGCTAGGCCGACACCTGGCAAGATCTGCGGGTCGGCGTCAGCTGTGGCACATCTCATCGAGGAAATCGCCGAGGATGCCGAGGTAAATCTCGACGTCGGCTGGCTCGTGGGCGAAGCCGGCGTGAGGCCCCGACGTCGCGATGGCATCCCATGCCCCGCGGTTGGCGAAGAACACCCGGCGCGTGTCGGTGAACAGCGGGTCGAGACTCATGTGCGCCTCCCGCGCCGTCCGTGGCAGCTCCGGCAGCAGGCAATAGCCCGACCGCGCACCGAACCTGTGCGCGCGCCATTCCAGTCCCCGTTCCCACGCTGCGGCCTCGATGCCGTCGGCCAGCCGCTTGCCCAGGGCTGCTATCCGGTCATGCTCAGCCGGAGTCATCAGCTCCGTCAGGACGACTTCGGCACAGGCTAGCGAGAGGGCGTTCGCGAACAGCGTCCCGCCCAGCGCGATGCCACGCACGTTCCCGGCTTCGTCGGCGAGGTTCGACTCCACGACGGAAGCCAGCTCCTTGGTCATGCCATAGGCGCCGATGGGAACGCCGCCCGCGATGCCCTTGCCGCCGGTGACCATGTCGGGACTCACGTCATAGTGGGCGACCGCACCGCCATAGACGTCGAACTGGGTGTGCGTCTCGTCCATCACCAGCAGGGCGCCGTTTCTGGTGCATGCGTCGCGAAGTCCGGCTAGGAAGCCGGCATCGGGCAGCACCGTCCCGTAGTTGGTAAGCACTCCTTCCGTCAGGACCGCAGCCGTCCGTCGGTGCCTCAGGATCTGCTCGGCTGCATCAAGGTCGTTGAAATCGACGACCGCGAGGTCGGCGGGCGCGGTCGCTACCAAGCCCAACGATTCGGGAACGAGGCCGGCACCGTCATCGGACCACAGCGTCTCGTCGAGCATTCCGTGATATTTACCGCCGAATAGCAAGATACCCTGCCTGCCGGTGGCCAGGCGCGCGATCCGGATGGCCTCGAGATTCGCGGCGGATGCTGCGGTTGTGAACTGCCAGGCCGGGAGCCTGAATCGCATTCTGAGCTGTTCACACACCGCAAGCGCAGACTCAGTCGGCAGGAACATCTGCACGCCGCGCGCGGCCTGCGCTGCGATGACCTGGGTCAGGCGAGGATGCGCATAGCCGAGCACCGTCGACATGTCGCCGACATTGAAGTCGACGTAGGCGTTGCCATCGACATCGGTGAACCGCGCTCCCTGACCGTGCGAAACCCAGACCGGTGGCGTCCGGTAGAAGCCCGCCATCCAGGCCATCGGCACCCCGCTCGGCATGACGTCAGCCGCCCTCGTACCGAGCGCCAGCGACTTGGGGACGCGCGCACGGAAGGCAGCATCCTCACGCTGCTGGATCATGCGCAGACGATCGCGCTGCCGTCCGGTCAGCCCAGTCGGGGCAGCCATACCTCACCAACTTCCGAGAACGCGAAGCAGCAATCTGCCAATTGCGATGCTCGCACCCTGCAGGCCCTTACGGTACGTTCCCGTTCCCGGCCGGGCTGAACGACTGCAGCGACGCGCTCGCCTGGATCGACGCCCACCGCGCCGAGCTCGGCATCACCGGCATCGTGCTGCAAGGCGAATCCGGCGGCGCCAACCTGTGCCTGGCCACTCAACCGGCCGGGTTAACCTCGGCCCTGACCCACGGCGCCGATTCCATCTACAAGAGCGCCGTCGGCGACGTCTACGACTCAACCATCGCCGATATCGCCCGCTTCACCCGCAAGGTCGCACCGCAGCCGTAACCGGCGGGCCGCCGCCACCCGCAGCGGGATGCATTGGACGGGAACGAGGTCCTGGATGGTTAAGGCCGACATCAGAGCAGCGAGCCGCCCCGGCAGGACGCGACGACCGGCGATCATAGGCGGTACCCGCGGCGGGAGCGCGTTGACGACGCGAGCAGCGGTCACGTGCCCGGCAGGCGAGCGCCGGCCGGACGGGTGATCGTAGCGGTCCGGAGGCCAGCAACGACGACCGCAGCGAACAGGGCAATGCCGAGGACCGTGGCGAACGCGCCCTCTACGGCCGCCGAGCCCGCGCCGATGCCAGCCGCCATCCCGGCCAGCCCGAGCACTAGGCCGACTGCGGCAAATTGGTCGGCTCGGTGGAAGCGGGCGTCCTCCGCATCGCCGGCCATAGCCGCGATGGCGCCGAACAAGGCCGTCGTGCTGAGCGCGACAAACGTGACGTGATCGACCGTGAACAGCAGCCATCGCGGCACCTGGTCGATCGACACATAACGGCGCGCTCCGATCTCGAATACCACGTGGGCGAAAAGGCCAGCGTCGACCGCGAGGGCGACGGCACTCGTTACCAGCCAGATCCGGCTGCCCTTCGCCCAGCCCGCAGTCAGCAGCAGCGGTCCGACCCTGATCAGGAAGATTGCGATGCCACCGAGTTCGAGCGGGATGTTCGCCTCGACTAGGGCGATGTCGTTCCCGAGTACTCCGGCGATGATCACGGCCGCGGCAACCAAAAGCGCACCGACCTGGACTAGGCCGGGGGTCGTGGCCGGCTCGTGGTGCCCTGATGGGCGGCCGCCTGCCCACTCGACGACGGCCGTGGCGGCCAGCAGCACGAACGGGACAACGAGGACTGCCGAATGGGCCGAGCCCAGGCTGGCGGCGCCAGTCGCGTGGCCGCTGGCCGTGTCCTCAGCCGAGATCGCCCCGAGGATCGTGCCGGCCACCAGCACGACGAACGCGCCTGCCATGCCGATCTGTGGCACGGCCCATCGTGTTCGCCTCGCCCGGCTGAGGGCGACGAGCCAGGCCAGGAAGCCGAGGATGGCTAGCAGGGCTGCGGTACCGGTCCACGCCTCCGCCGCCGCGAATCCCGCGGCGGCGGCGCCGACGAACCCCGCAACGGCTACGACCGCGGCGCAGCTGACGTACCTTCCGAACCGGCCTGAAGCTGGCCCAGGTTCGGTTTGGTCGCCGTCCTGCGCCATCCGCACCGCGACGGCCAGCGCTGCCAGGGTGAGCCAGCCGAGCGAACCGGCATGTACGTGGGCGACCAGCGCGGGCCCGCTCCCGCCTGTGCCGCCGATCCCTGCGCTGTTACCCAGGCCGGCGGAAACCAGCAGCATCCCCAGCGCTGCGAACAGCAGGATCCGCTCCGCCTGCTCGACGGAATCAGACCGCTGGGCCCGGCACCTGTCGACGTAAGCCTCCGAGTTCGATCCGTCAGGCTTGACACCGCAATGCCTGAAACCGCTCCGGGAAGGGCTAACTTACATCGGAGTATGTCCAGGGCGCCGATTGGCTGGGCCTTGCACCGCCGGTTTGCGGCAGACGCCCGGGTCCCTGCTGCTGCTCGCCGGGCACCTCGCTCGGCGCTGCCGTCTTCGGTGCGACAGTGGTGGCGCTCGAGAGAGGGCGTGACTGGAGTGCCCGGCACAGGCGGCCCGACTGCCCGCCGCCGGGGGTTGGGCACGATTCTTCAAACCCTGCGACCGCAGATGGGGCTCGCGGTCGAGCAGGCGGCCGGTCAGCTGACCTTGCCGCCGAAGCTAAGCAGCGAGACTGGTGGCAGCCGCTTAACGTGCCGTACCCCAGGTACGTTGGGCTCGAAGCCGGTCCTGGCTTACTCCAAAGAGGACTGGATCGCGTTCGTAACGCCTGTCAAGGCCGGAGAGCTCGACATTTAGGCGTTGATGATCTCCCGGTGCAGGTCCAGGAGGCCGGCAATCTCCTCCCGGTCCGCGCGTCCCATCCCGCACTCTGTGCACACACCCCACGACCGGCTGCCGCCAGGGCTTTGCGCGAGCGCGGCGTCGATAAGCCGCACCTGCTCGGCGGTGGTGCCGGGTGCCTGGTCGGCCGGGTGGTACGGCACCAGCGCGAAATTCAGCTCCGTGTCGGGATCACCGAACAGCCCCGCCAGCGGCGCGAAATATGCCTCATCCTGCTGATACTGCGGCACGGTGAAGGAAACGAAGCTCACCGGCCGACGCGCTGCGGCGGTGACCGCGTTGAGCACGCGGACTTGCAGCGCCAGTGACTCGGGCTGCTTGAAGTGCTGGTGACCGTAGTCCCCGTAACACAGGTGCAGCCCGACAGGGATATCCGCGGGGACCTGGTCCACGCATCTGACCAAGCCCGCGACGATGGAATCCAGCATTTCTGAGCCGCCCGGCCCGAAGCTCTCCTCCAGGATGCCGAACTCCACCGCGACATCCCACTGCACCGCCAGGTCATCGTGCTGGATCTTCGCCAGCAGCCGGTGCAGATCGGCGAACATGGCCCGCTCGTAGGAACCCAGCAGCTCCTGTTGCTGCTCGGGGACGATGTATGCGCCGATCGAGGCGAGCGGCGTCGGGTATTCGACCTGGAAGCGGGCACCGCCCGGAATGACGCCCTCGTCACGCAGCCGGGCGAAGGTCACATACGAGTCCAGGTAAGCGTCGGCGTAGCCGGGATCTGGCCACGCCATGTCCGCCGGACCGACGCCGTCAGCCAGGCGCAGATGGGGCATCTGCTCGTAGTCTCCCATCACAACGTCATCGAGCGGCTGCGCCGGAACCAGGGACGGCGACTGCAGGAACTTCTGCATCTGGAAGAAGATCCAGTTCCCGCGGTCGCCGGTTTCCCCGTCCGGGATGCGCCGCAGGCCGGCCGGGACCCTCGATGCGATCTCGCGCATCACGGTCTCGCCGTCAGCCAGGTTGACGCTGCCATTGAAATGCACATGATCAGGCGGCATGGCACGCTCCTTCGCGTCGGTGCGCAGTACTTACCCGGACACCGCCAGCAGCCCACCCAGGCCAGGCGGCTAACACCATCCTGTATATTAGTGAGCGTCCTCACTATGAGGTTACATACAGAGAGGTTACCGCGCGATGATTTCCCCGGGTCAGCTGGGCGAGCGCTATCTGCAAGTACAGCACCGGATGCGCCGGGTTGTCGATGGCGGCATGGGTGCGTGCGGCATGACCTTGGCCGGGACGAGGGTCCTGGCCGAGCTTGAGCGGGTCGGCCCCGCCCGGCCGGGCGTTCTGGCCGACGAGTTCGGCGTCGCGCGGCGGACGATCACCGACGTGGTGGACACGCTAGAGCGCGATGGCCTGGTCGTCCGGCAGCCGGACCCCACAGACCGCCGGGCCTTGCTCGTCGCGCTCACGCCCGAGGGCGAGGTGGCGGTCGCCATCGCGCGCGCGACCCGGGAGCGGCTGCTCCAGCAGATCTTCGGTGCGCTTGACGAAACGGACCGGGCGACTATGGCGCGCCTGCTCGACGCCCTGGACGCAGCCGCGGCTGCGATCAGCCCCGACCATGCTGCCACCGGACCAGCCCGAGTGGCATGACTGATCTCGTCCGCCCGCGCCACCGGGCGCCAACCACCTGCCACTACGTAACGACCGAGCGGAGCTAGGTTTCATGGCATCACCCGGACACGACAACCGGCCGCCGGCCGCTGGCGGCCACCGCTGGCTGATCCTGTTCATCGTCGCGACCGCCCAGCTCATGGTGGTCCTTGACGCGACCATCGTGAACATCGCGTTGCCCTCGGCCCAGAGCGCGCTCGGGTTCCCGAATAGCGACCGGCAGTGGGTAGTGACCGCTTATGCCCTGGCCTTCGGCAGCCTCCTGCTGCTCGGCGGCCGGCTAGGCGACATGTTCAGCCGCAAGAAGGTCTTCATCACCGGGCTGATCGGATTCGCCCTGTCCTCAGCACTGGGCGGGGCCGCAGTCTCCTTCGGCATGCTGGTGACCGCGCGCACGCTCCAGGGCGCGTTCGGCGCGATCCTCGCGCCCGCCGCGCTCGGCACCCTCGTCAGCACCTTCCGCGACCCGAAAGAGCGCGGCAAGGCGTTCGGCGTCTTCGGCTCCGTCGCGGGCGGGGGCGGTGCCGTCGGCCTGATCCTGGGCGGCGTACTCACCGAGTACCTGTCCTGGCGCTGGACGCTGTACGTCAACCTGGTCTTCGCGGCCATCGCGGTCACGGGCGCGCTCATGTACATGCGCGGCAGCAGGCCTGCCATCCGGCCGCGCATGGACTACGCCGGAACGCTGCTCGCGTCCTCGGGCCTGTTCTGCATCGTCTTCGGGTTCTCGCACGCCGAGACGGCCGGCTGGGCGGCCGACCTCACCGTCGGCGCGCTCGTCCTCGGCGTGGCGCTGCTGGCTGCGTTCTGCTTTGCCGAGAGCCGGGTCAGACATCCGCTGCTGCCGCTGCGGGTTGTCCTCGACCGCACCCGCGGCGGCGCCTATGTGGCCGTCGGCGTGGGCGGCATCGCGATCTTCGGCGTCTTCCTGTTCCTGACCTTCTACCTGCAGCAGGTCAAGGGCTACAGCCCGGTAATGGCCGGGCTGGCGTTCCTGCCGATGTTCGGATGCATCCTGATCAGCTCCAACACCTCGAGCATCGTGCTGCTCCCGCGGTTCGGGCCGCGCACGCTGATCTCCACCGGCATGGTCCTGGGCGCCGCCACGATGAGCTACCTGACCCAGCTCACCGTGACCTCCAGCTACGTCGGCGGCGTGCTGCCCGCGCTGCTCGTCATGGGCTTTGGCTTCGGCCTGATCATCGCGCCAGCCATCAACACAGCCACGGCGGGCGTCCGGCGCGAGGACTCAGGCGTCGCCTCGGCACTGGTCAACACAATGCAGCAGGTCGGCGGCTCGATCGGCACCGCCGCGCTCAGCACGATCGCTCTCACCGCAGCCTCCAGCTATCTCATCGCTCACCACGCGGGACCGCTGGCGCCGGCAGTCGCGGCCACCCACGGCTACACGGTTGCCTTCGCAGCCTCGGCTGCCCTGTTCGGGCTCGGTCTGGTGCTCGCTCTTGTCCTGCTTCCGACCAAGCCACGCCTGGAACAGCTCAGGGCGGCAGCCAGCGCAGGCGGCACCACGCAGTCTGACGCGGCTCAGGCGGTGCGCACTAAGGCCTGACCCGTCCGTCCGGACCGATCATCGCTGGTTGAGAGTGTCGCCGTCCCAGGCCAGCGAGTCGTCTGGTCCGACGGGCCACGCCTCGAGACCGTGGCGATCAACGATTTCGGCGATGAGGTCAGTTGTACCTCCCACCAGGGGTCGAATCAAAGTCGATCTCGCTGGCGGCGCACCAGCTTCTGTCATCGGGCCAGAGGAGGTTCGGGGATTGAGGCACGAACCAGTCGTCGGTCGCCCACCAGCCGATCTTGCGTGCATCGTCGAGCGGTCCGGTGAACAGGGCATAGACCCGGTGGGGAAGTGTGAACGTTAGGCGCCCGGGGGTCCAGTTGCCATGCCGCAGGCGCCTGCCGTATCGGCGGCGCCGGTCTCCAACCAGCACCGTGCCGGGGCTGCCGTGTGATGCGCCAGGACGTCACACAGAGACCGAAGGCACGCGGGCTCGAGGTCGCCGGTTGCAGGGGCCTGTGGATGTCGGCGAGCGGTGCCGGCTCCCTTCGGCCGGGCGCCGGAGAGGAGATTTGAGTGTACTGGGCCAGCGGGTGCATCATCCGGCCATCGGCCGCCGCCACTTCCGACCACCGAAGCTGCGCTGTCGCGCCAGGGTCAGCCCGGCCTCCGAGGGGGCGACACCAGGAGGATAGCCGCGCACCGTTGCTTCCGCTACCCCGCGAGCTTCGGGCGTATTCAGGCGTGCGCGATGGTCGACTAAGCTTGCCCGATTCGCACCGAGTGGACGGGGCGCACATGAAGCCTGCATCCTTCAGGGCTCAGCTGATCGCGGGTCTCGTGATCATGCTGATTCTCGCCGGCGGGTTCGCCTTCCTGATGGTGCATAGGGGCACGAACTGCTCTTTCGGGGGCCACTGTTACGTGCAGATTCAGCCGACGGCCAATCCTTAGGAAGGGCGGCGCTCCCCGACGACCTCCCAGTCCTGGCGCTCGATGAACGCGCCGGAATCAGCCTGCCGGGTCCAATCGGACAGTTTCCAAACCGTGGGCCGCTGGCAACGCCATCACGGCCTCGTCGGTTAGCGGTGCCGCCGGTAGTGCAGCCCGACGGTCCCGTTGCTCCACGCGGTGCTGGAGACCAGGTCGAGCTGGTAGGACTTGGGGACGTCCTCGAACAGCCGGGTGCCCTCGCCCGCCACGTAGGGGTACAGGTCCAGGTGGAACTCGTCGATCAGGTCGAGCCGCGTGAGCGACCGCCAGAACCGGCGGCCGCCCCAGACCACGATGTGGCCGTCGCCGCCTTGCCTGAGCTTGTCGATCTCTTCCGCCGTGTCACCGGCGGCGATAGTGGTGTTGGCCCAGTCGGCGGTCTTCAGGGTCCGGGAGAACACGACCTTGCGCCCGGCGTTCAGGATGGGGAGCGACGGGTTGTCGGCCAGGGTCATCGCCGGGAGGTGTGCGGCGATGTCCTCATAGGCGACGCGGCCCATGATGTGCGCGTACGCGCCCCGGAGAAAGTCGAGTCCCTGCCCGACGTCCGCCGGGTCGTCGGGCAGGCCCATGCAGAACTTGTAGTACTCGGTGCCCTCGTCGGCGAGAAGGCCGTCGAGCGAGTAGTTGAACACTGTCGCGATCAGCTTCCGCACGATCAGAACTCCTTGGTCTCGGGGTGCGGGCACCTGTATCTAGGGGGTGCGTGGCGCCTCCGGGCCGCGCGGTCATGGCTTGGCGACGCAGCGACCGCGCTCGCGGCGGAAGACAGCCTCTACTGTCACTGGGCGTCGGACGCGGCATCCCGTATGACGTCGTCGAGGTCCCCATCGAAGAACGGGGCGGACCTCGATCGGTCGCTGTTGCACGCGCCGGGCTGACGTCGTGACGCGCCTCATTGGGCAGAACTACCCTTCTTGGGTTCGGGGAGACTCGGAGCGGGCGGCAACCACATCCATGAATCCGCCAGTGAACTGCAGCGCCGACATTCCCAGGAAGCAGGCTGCCCACCCGTAGCACTTGCGCCGCTCCTGGTCAGTTCCGGCCTGATGACCGAGAGAGAGTAAAACGAGACCGACGCCGAGCTGGAAGCCGCCGGCGGTGAAGCGCACGTTCGCCACGGCGTGGAGGTGTCGGTACTCCCATGGCCTGATCAAGCGCCTCATCACGGAGCGCGAGGGAGTGGCGTTGTCATCTGGCGCGTGCATCGAGATGCCTCCTACAGCCTGCTGCGACAGGTCCATTCTCCATGTCCAGTAGGCCGGCTGAACCCCGAAAAGACGCGTTAGCTGGGCGGGCTTGGGACTGTGCTCCGGTCGATACCAGATAGATGAGCAGCCCTCGGCAGCTTGGCAGCGCGCCCACAGATGTCCCATGTTGCCCGCTTGCGCCTCGGGGCACTCGCACGGCATCCAGCCGACCGTCACGAGGCCCGGCCCCCACTCATGGCCTCCTGTTCTGCCGCGTAACCGAGAACCGATCCGGAGGTGGCGCGAAATCAATTCGCCGCTGCTCGCCTCGTCCGGTACGGTCGCGGGAGTGTTCTCACTGCGGGAGCCCATGAGATCCGTGTGCGGCCATCCCGGCAGGTCCCACCCTGAGAGTAGGTTTCGTCAATGGCATGCCGTATCAGTGAGCTCGTGCTCGGTTGCCGCGACCCTGAGGTGCTGGCGCGGTTCTGGTGCGAGGTCCTGGACTTCGTAGTGCTCGATCGCGAGGAGGACTGCATCGAGATCGGGCCGCGCGAAGGATTCGGCGGCCCGCAGCCGACGATCATCCTCAGTCGCAGGGACGAGCCGGAGAAGGGGAAGTCCCGGCTGCACATCGACGTCAACGCCACCGACCGCGATCAGGACGCCGAACTCGAACGCCTCCTGAAGCTCGGGGCACGCCCGGCCGACATCGGCCAGACCGGCGAGGAGCAATGGCACGTCCTCGCCGATCCCGAAGGCAACGAGTTCTGCCTGCTCAAGGCCCGCCTCAACCCACTTTGACGGCTCTCGTCGGCAAACGAGGACCGCGACCGGCCTCCACGCCGGACCTCGAGACTGGCCCTCGGCCAACCCGCCGTCAGCCAGATCTGGAAAGCCCACGTCCGCCTTCCGCTCGACCACGTCACACTGTCGTCATGGGTTTCGCCGGAAGTTTTTATCCTGCTTTGCGCGATCCCTTAGCCACGCTACCGGGACCGGCGACGGTTTCCGCGTGCCCGGTGGCCATGCCGTTGACTGCCCAGAAGAACTTCAGCCGCCCGCTGGCACCGGCCACGCTTATAGTGGCGAAGTTGCCGTTCACGGTGATGGCAGGCGCCGAATACGCGGTGCGCGGGCCCCTAACCGTCTCCGTATGCCAGAACGACTGCCCGTTGACTGCCCAGAAGAAGTTCAGGAGGCCATCCTGACCTTCGGCCGCGGTGGGCAACCCGACCCTGGGCCACCGGCGGGGATCCAGCGGCCCAGGAGACTTGCCATAGCCGACGAAAGGGCGCTGGCATGCACCAGAAGACTAACTTCCGTTCGATAGCAGACCGCACCGGCTTGTTTCGTGAGAAGTCCGCAGATATCATGCGAGCCGTCCTGGAAGGCCTTGCAACCCAGCTGAGCGACGGCGAGGTTAAGCACCTCGCCGCGGATCTTCCCGAACCGCTAGCGGAACAGTTCCGCGCACCGAAACGCAGCAAGAAAGAGGCACATCCGATGGCGGCCGGTGACTTCATCAGGCAGGTCAGCAGCCGCACCGGGGTCAAGGCCGAGGATGTCGGTGCCGGAGCGGCCGCTGTCCTTGACACGCCAATCCGGGGTAGCCAGCGCTGCTCTGGCAGGGCAGGTGCCGCTGAGCGGTTCCGGCAGCCCGCGCCCTCGTGGCAGCGCCCGGCCGGCCTGGCATAGGGGTTGGGTAGCCTAGGAGCGGTGAAGGCGCTGCTCCTGGAGAACGTCCATCCCGAAGCTCGCCGGCTGCTCGAAGAGGCCGGCCTGGAGATCACCGAGCGGCCGGCCGCGCTCGACGAGCGGGATCTTGCCGCTGCCTTGGCGGGAGTCGCGGTGCTGGGGATTCGGTCCAAGACCCGGCTCACCGCAGCGGTTCTATCGGCGGCCCCGGACCTGGTCGCTGTCGGGGCGTTCTGTATCGGCACCGATCAGATCGACTTGTCCGCCGCCTCGGCGCTCGGCCTTGCAGTGTTCAACGCTCCGTATTCCAATACGCGCAGCGTCGTTGAGCTGACCCTCGCCGAGATCATCGCCCTGACCCGCCGGCTCACGGAAAAGGACCGTGCGTTGCACGCGGGCGTGTGGGACAAGTCGGCCCGCGGCGCGCACGAGGTTCGCGGCCGCACGCTGGGAATCGTCGGATACGGAAACATCGGCGCGCAATTGTCGGTGGTCGCCGAGGCGTTCGGGATGCGGGTCGTGTTCTACGACACCGCGGACAAGCTGGCGCTCGGCAATGCCCGGCGCTGCGTCAGCCTCGACGAACTGCTCGAGAGCTCGGACATCGTCTCGCTGCACGTGGATGGCCGTCCGTCCAACAGTTCGCTGTTCGGGGAGAAGGAATTCAGCCAGATGCGGCCGGGGGCCCTGTTCCTGAACCTGTGCCGCGGCTTCGTGATCGACCACGACGCACTGCGCACGCATCTGCTCTCCGGCCACCTCGCCGGTGCGGCCGTCGACGTCTTCCTTAACGAGCCGCGGTCAGCCGGCGAGGAGTTCACTTCCGTCCTGCGCGGCCTGCCGAATGTGATCCTCACCCCGCACATCGGCGGGTCGACCGAGGAGGCGCAGGCTGACATCGGCGCGTTCGTGGGTGGCAAGCTAGCTGACTTCATTTGCGAGGGAACGACGTCCTTGTCCGTCAACCTGCCGCAGGTCGCGCTGCCGCCAGCCCCTGGTACCCACCGGCTGGCGCACCTGCACCACAACGTGCCGGGCGTCATGGCGGAAATAAACTCGGTGCTGGCCGATCATCAGGTGAACGTCGAAGCCCAACTGCTCGGTACTCGCGGCGACCTCGGATACGCACTGACCGATATCGGGATCGACTATGCCGATGCCGTGGTGGCCAGGCTAAGGGAAATGGACGCGACGGTACGGCTCAGGGTTCTGTCTTGACGCTCGAGGCCGCACTGCAGGGCGCGGTCGGCCCCGAGCACGTTCTCCTTGACCGCGATCTGCGCGCATCGCACGAGACCGATTGGACCGGCCGCTTCACCGGCACGTCCCGTGGGGTCGTGCGGCCGGCCACCACGACCCAGGTCGCGCAGGTTCTCGCTGCGTGCTGCGAAGCGCGCGTCCCGGTTATCATTCAGGGCGGCAACACCGGCCTGGTCGGCGGTTCCGTCCCGGCTCCGGGGCCGGCTGGCCGGTCGCCAGTAGTGCTGCTCACCACCCGCCTCACCGAACTCGGTCCGGTCTCGCGAGCCTCACGCCAGGTCACGGCAGGTGCGGGCGTGACGCTGGCCGGCCTGACAGCGCATGCGCGCGCGGCCGGCCTGGATTTCGGCGTCGACCTCGCCGCGCGCGACTCAGCCACGGTGGGCGGCATGGTCGCGACCAATGCGGGCGGGATCCGGGTTATTCGGTACGGGAGCATGCGCGAGCAGGTCGCGGGCGTCGAGGCGGCGCTACTCGACGGGCGCGTCATCTCACGGCTCGGCGGCCTCGCCAAGGACAGCACCGGATATGACATCGGGCATCTGCTGGCGGGCTCGGAGGGAACGCTGGCGGTGATCACCCGGCTCCGGCTCCGGCTGGTCACTGCCGAGCCAGCGCGAGCGGTCGCGATGATAGCGGTGCGAGGTACCGCAGAAGCTGTCGAACTGCTGGCCGCACTGCGCGCCGCGCTGCCAGGGATCAGCGCGGCCGAGCTGTGCTTCGCCCCTGGGCTCGCGCTCACCGCACGGCACCTCGGCGTAGGGCTGCCGCTGGAGGGTGCAGGTGGCGCATACGTCCTGGTAGAGGTGGCGGGCGAGTCCGATCCGCTTGATGAGCTGCTGGCCGCACTCGACAAATGCGATCAGGTGCTCGATGCCACCGCGGCCTCGTCCGCAGCCGACCGGGCCCGGCTGTGGGCCCTGCGCGAGCATCACGCCGAGGCGATCAACTCGGTCGGCGTTCCCCTGAAACTGGACGTGTCGGTGCCCACGGATCGGCTCGCCGAGCTGGTCGAGCGGCTGCCGGAAGCGGTCGCCACCATCGAGCCGGCCGCCCGAATGGTGACCTTCGGTCATCTTGCCGAAGCGAACCTGCACGTCAACGTCTTGGGGGCGACCGGCAACGCCGAGGCTGTGACGGGACATGTACTTACGCTGGTAGCCAGTCTTGGCGGCTCGATCAGTTCCGAACATGGCGTCGGGCGAGCCAAGGCACGCTGGCTGGGACTATCCCGCAGCCCCGCCGAGATCGACGTCATGCGGTCGATCAAGGCCGCGTTCGATCCGTTCGGCCTGCTCAACCCGGGCGTCCTGCTAACGGGCGAGGACGCCGCCGAATGATCGCTAAACCTCGCTCTTACCAGGCGGCCTCGAGCGGCGCGACAGGTGCCTGCTCGCTTTGATAGGTAGGCAAGGACAGCACGGCGATCTGACCGGTAGCCAGATTTCCCCCGGCGAGGTGACCATTGACCCAGGGCTCTGCCCCGTGCCGGACCGGGTGCAGAACGGGAAGCGTGAGCAGCAGGTAGTGGCCGTCGACGGCGGCCGGCCCAGCTTGCCCAGCCTGCGGGCCGCTGACTGGGTTACCAGGCGTAGTGCTCCGGGGCTGGCCGGTAACCGGGAAAGATGGTGTCCAGGCGCTCAAGCACCTTGTCGTCAAGGCTGAGCGTTACCGCCCGCTGTGCGTCTTCGAGCTGCCCGACAGTACGCGGGCCGATGATGGGCCCGGTTACGCCGTCACGGTGCAGCAGCCACGCCAGCGCGACGCTGCCCGGCTCCTCTCCGATCTCCTCGCACAGGTTCTCGTACGCCTCGATCTGCCCGCGGTTCCGCTCGACCGTCTCCCGCGCCCGGCCCGCCAAACGGCGGCGTCCTTCGCGCTCCTGCTTGAGCACTCCGCCAAGCAGGCCTCCGTTCAGCGGGGACCACGGAATGACGCCGACACCACACGAGATCGCGGCGGGCAGGACCTCGAGCTCGATCTCGCGAGTCATCAGGTTGTAAATGGACTGCTCGCTCACCAGGCCGAAGAAGCCACGCGCCGCCGCGGAGCCGTTGGCCTGCGCAATATGCCAGCCCGCGAAGTTGGACGAGCCGACATAGAGGATCTTGCCCTGAGCGACCAGAACCTCCATGGCCTGCCAGATTTCCTCCCACGGCGTGTCCCTGTCGATGTGGTGCATCTGATACACGTCGATGAAGTCGGTCCGCAGCCGACGCAGCGACGCATCGCACGCGCGGCGGATATTCAGCGCGGAAAGCCTGTCCTCATTGGGCCAGTCACCCATCGCCCCGTACAGCTTGGTGGCCAGCACCGTGCGCTCGCGCCGCCCGCCACCGGAGGCGAACCAGTCGCCGATGATCTCCTCGGTCCAGCCCGGATGCGACTGCTCGTTGTTCGCGACCTGGCCGGGCGGGCTGGCGGCCCCGCCGTAGCGGTTCGCCGTGTCGAAGAAGTTGATGCCAAGCTCATGCGCCCGGTCCATGATCGTGTATGCGTCGGCCGGCGGGGTCAGCGGCCCGAAGTTCATCGTGCCCAGGCACAGGCGGCTGACGCGGAGGCCGGAACGGCCAAGGTGGGTGTAGTCCATGTTCTTAGCCTTTCATGCCCGTTCTTAGCCGGCTGACGGCGTTGGCTGCATCCCCGCGGGCGGCGTGGCAGCGTCGGCTTCAACTTCGGCGAAGACTGTTTCCCACTCCGCGTTCCGGGGTGCAGCTAGAGGCGGAACAGTGATCGCTTCGGCGACCGCCGTGTTGAGCTCTGCGCCCCACAGCGGCCGCTCGAGCTCCGCGGCGATAGGGGCGGCGCGCGTTCGGGCTAGCTTCCAGACGCCGGAGAACGTGCCTGCGATCGCCGCGGCGGCCGTCGCGGTCCTGGCCACCGCGGAACCCGGAATGAACACCAGCACGACCACAACCGCGGTCAGGAGAAGCATCAGCAGGAACAGGAGCCATGGCATTGTCCGCAGCGTCCGGCCGGCCAAGGCCACGTAGTGCCGAGCCAGCCGATCACCAGCACGCAGATAGTCCTGTGAGGTCAGCAGGTCGGTGCACAGCTTGTCGGCGTCGAGTACGCCACGCCATAGTGTGCCCTGACGGGCTACCGCCGCCGCGAGGCCTTCCAAGGAGGGCGGATCAGTTTGCTTGGGCCCGGCGCCTTGGCGGTGCCGCTGCACCGTCGCAGTTGCACGCTGCCACGGGGACGGTTGGATGCTGGAGCCTGCCAGGTAGGTTGCGGGCAGCGAACTCGTGCTCAGTTTCGAGTTAGTAGCTGCGGCCGCGATGGCCCGCTGCCACCATTCCAAGGATTGCGCCACCGCCCGGGCGGCATGCGGGGGAAGCTGAGAAGCCAGCTCGTCCAACCAGACGTACAACTGTCCGATGCGGTACTTCTCGAACGCGCTGGTCAGCTGGACGGTCGTCTGGTGCGGACGGGTCGTGTCGGCTAACGCCCGGCCAAGCCCATAGGCCTTGCCATAGGCAGAGAATGCGGCCGTAAGGGTGACGAGAAGGTTCACGTGCAACTGCCCGACGGCTGTCCGGTATTCGCCTCGGCGCGACTCCACCCCGTCTCCGCCTTGGATGGTGGCATCCAGCTTGGCGCGCGCATCTGCGGTCAGTTGCAGCCGGTCGGCGGGCAGTCGGCCAACCTGAGAAGCCACTTGATCAACTACGAAATCCACCTCGTCGAGTCCGAGCCGCTGCCAGTCGTAAGAGGTCAGCTTGCTCAGGCCGGGCAATTGCGCGAGATCGTAGGGGCGCGGAGGGCCCTCGGGCACCTCGAACCTGCTAAACAGCTCCTCCATTCGCCAGCCGAGCCTGAAACATGCGCTCGCAATTGGGTCCGCCGCACTTAACTCAGGGCCGCCAGCAAATCCCGTCATGCTCACGTGCCTCGCCCTTCCCCTTATGCGGCCTCACGACGCGTCGGCAGGCTGGAAATCAATGTAATTCGAGCCAGCCCCATTGGTACAGCATGGAATCGTGGTGCTCGAGCGTGCAGCGCTGTACAAGCGGGCAACTGCGCGGAGGGCGGCGAGAGGTAATGAAGCGGCGTCGGTACGTTCTGGCGAGGTCGGGTCGCGTCAAGTCGCCGCGGCGTGCGCCAGCACCACCCGGTGCACGGTGAAGCTGCCTCGCATGCGCCCCGGCACCGTGACCGTCCGCATATCCGCCGAGGACCTGACCCGCAGCCGGGTCACGGCCGCAAGTCACTACAGGTTCGTAGCCGCGCCAGCGATCACGTCCCTATCGCCGGCCAGCGGGATGGCCCGCGGCGGCAATACCGTCACCATCCACGGCACCAACTTCATCGGCGTCACAGCAGTCCACTTCGGTCACAAGCTCGCGACCAGGCTCCGCGTCCGCTCGCGGACCAAGATCACAGTGACAGCCCCGCGCGGTTCAGGCACCGTGCCCGTGACCGTCAGCACCGCGGGAGGGACCAGCGCCGCCACCCCGTCAGACCGCTACCGGTACAAGTAGCACTGAACACGGGATGTCTGCCGCGTCAGGCGTTGGGGTTGCAGCGCTATCGCCGGGGGTTGGGTAGCTGTCCTATCTTGCTCACGACGTCCCCCGCTTTGGGGCAAGTCCAGACGGCCCGGTTATCCCGCACGACCGCAGATAGCGGGTGGGAGTCTGGATGGCGCGGGCACTGCGGCCAGTTCGTTGGCCTGCCGACGCTGCACAACTCCTCGACAGCCCATTCCTGCACCTGATCGGCCACGGATGCGATCCGGTCCGGCAGCGGATCACCGGCCAGCACCATAACACCCTGCCCCGAGCCGCCCGGACTGTAGAGCATCGCCATCAGCTGCCGGGGCCAGCCGGACTCCGCGCCGTCGCGGACATCCGGGCGCACTGATCCAGAATTCTCCAGATCGCGCAGAACCGGCGTCAGGGCTTCAGCCAACGCGCTGTCCATGAAGCACTCCCTCCTGCGGGGAACGCCAGCGCTCTCAGCACGATATCGTGCCCGCGGTCACGCTTGCGGGCAGCATTCTGAGGGGAACGTGACCCGCCCGCACCGGCCGCCCGAGCTGGCTCGCCGCCGGATACCGTGAGCGCATGGCATCCACCGACAAGCTCGAAGCGTTCCTTGCCGAGCCCCGTAACGCTGTCGTCGCCGGGATCCGCCGGGACGGCCGGCCGCATCTGAGCCCGAACTGGTTCTATTGGGACGGCGAGCGCTTTTACGTCTCGACCACCCGGTCCAGGGTCAAGTACGCGATCTTCCGCCGCGACCCGCGCGCGCAGCTGCTCGTCGACGATTCCACCGGATTCCGCGCGGTACTCGTGCCCGCCACGGTGCAGATCCGCGAGGACCTCGCCGCCGAGTTGCCGCGTTTCCGGGCCATCCGGGAGAAGCACGGCATGCCGGTGCCGGACGAGCAGGAGCACCTGCGGGCGCTGGCCGAGGAGGGCCGGGTTCTGCTGGCATTTACCCCCGAGGAGCCGCCGGGGAACTGGACGAGCTGGGGCCTGGACTGACCGCCCCGGCCCGACCTACAGGAGTTCGGCGATGAGGCTAGCGGCGCGCTGGGCACCGTCGGCCGGCACCGGTTCGTAGGCGACCGGGCGAGCCAGTTCTTCAGCCAGCGCCGCCGCAATCGCGTCGGCATCGGAGTCGGCGTAACTCATGTAGCGCCCAGCCCGGTGGCGGTCCAGCCGGTACCGGACGTGGCGCTGCTGCTCGAAGTGGTTGGCGAGCGGGAAGTACAGGAACGGCCGGCCAGTAGCGACGAGTTCCATTGTGGTCGTGAGACCGCCCTGGACGATGGCCGCGTCGCACGCTGCCAGGTGGCGGGGCAGGTCGGGAACGTAGCCCCGGATCTCGACGCCGTCATGGTCGGGCAATGCGGAGATGTCGATGCGCGGCCCGGCAACCACGAGCATCTGCAGGTCGTCGACCTGCTTGCGCGCCGCCGGGTAGGCGTCAATGACCTTGCGGAGCAGGGCGGCGCCCACGCCCGAGCCGCCGACGGTAACGACGACGACGGGCACGTCGGCCGGGTACCCCAGTTCGCGGCGCAGGTCCTCGCGATCGGCGAACGACGCAGGATCGAACCCGGTGATGTAACCGGAGAATGCGTAGTTCGCTGTGGTCCAGTCGCGGATCAGCGGCAAGCCGGGACCGAAGCTGTCCGGAACGATATCCGCAGGCTCCCCCACGAAGATCGACCGGTCCCTGATGCGGGCGAAGCGGGCGAGGTGCTCGATCATCTCGGCGTTGTAATCCGCGGTCAGCGCGGCCTCAGCCACACCGCCCGCGGGCATCGGCAGCCAGCCGACGAAATCGGTCATCCAGACGAACGACGTCCGCTTCAGCTCCGGGTTCTCGTGCCAGAAGTAGTCAGCGTCCCACGCCTCGTCGCCGACGACGAGGTCGTAGTCGCCCGGATCCACGATGTCCTGCAGCACCGAGAAGTTCGACACAAGGATCTCATCCATCCGGCGCACCGCCTGGAACGCATGCAGGTCGTGCTCATGCGCCTCGGCCTCGAAATGCGACGACTCATTGACCAGGTGCGCGGCCGCCGGGTGTACCGATTCGCCGGCCTCCTGCAGGAACGCGGTCACCGGGTGCTGCGTCAGCCAGTCGACGTGCACGTCGCCGCGCATCGCTCGCAGCTCGCGCACGATGGCGAGGTCGCGCCGGGCATGACCGAGCCCGATCGGCGAGCTGAGGTAGAGCACCTTCGGCGGGCGGCTGAGCGCACGCGTCCACGTTCCCCGGCGAGGACGACGCTCAGCCGGCTGGCGTAACGCGTTCGATGAACTCACGCATCACCCGGTTGACCAGGATCGGGTCGCGAGCCTGCGGGCAGTGCCCGCCGCAGGACACCAGCAGCAGGTCGGCGCCGGTAATGTCGGCGACGGCCTGGCTGCGGGTCGGCGGCATGAGTGCGTCATCGGTGCCGTGGATGAGCAGGACGGGGCAGCTGATCTGCTCCAGCAGCGCGACCGTCTCATCGGGTGTGCCGGGAAAGTCCGGCGCGTTCATCGTCGCGATCAGGGTCTCGGGGTCGGCCTGCAGAGTCCACGCGGTCGCGTCCTCGATCTGCTTGGTCGAGTGCGGTTCGGTGAAAACCTGGCGCCAGAAGAAGTCAGCGAACTTCGGAAAGTCCCGCCGCCAGGCGTGCTCGTTGAACAGTGCCCAGCCGTCGTCCTCGGCCAGTTCCTCGTCGAACGCGTGCTCCCGCCGATAAGGGTGCGGCGGGCTCAGAAACCCGAGGCCTGGCGAGATCATCACCGCGCCCAGCACCCGGTCCGAATGCTTGGCCGCGAGATAGGCCGCGAGCGCGCCTCCGTCGGACACTCCGGCGATGACGACCCGGTCGGCGCCGACCTCGTCCAGCACCGCGAGCACGTCTCGGGCGTACTCAGCGCGTGTGTACGCGGCGGGATCGGCTGGGCGGTCCGAGGCCCCGTTCCCTCTCCCATCCATAGTGATGACGCGGTGCTGCCGGGCGAGGACTGGTACCTGCGCCTTCCAGTGCATCGCGTGGGTAATGGTCCACGTCGGCAGCAGCAGCACCGTCGGCGCACCGCCTGGGTTGTACACGTAGTAAGCGGACGAAATGCCGTCGCATACGACCGCACCATGGACGTCAGGCTGGCGAGCTCGCATCGGTCCTGCCCTTCCGATTCACCATCGTGGTGCTACCCGTCCCTCGCGGCCGGCCCCTCGACCGGCCGCGATTGGCGGCTTCATGGCTTACGGGCGCGCCTCGAACACGAGATTGAACGGCGTCTCGGCGACCCGGCGGAACCGGGTGAGCCCAGCGCTGGTGGCGACGTCGTGGATCCGGGCCTCCCCGGCCTGGGCGCCGAGCGCGAGCCCGACCTCCTGCGACAGCGACGCCGGGGTGCACAGCAGCGTCGAGAAGGAGTAGAACGCCCGGCCGACAGGGTTGATGTTGTCCTCCACCCGATCGCCAGCAGCCGGCTCGACGATCATCCAGGTGCCATCGGCGGCCAGCGACTCGCGCACGTGCCGGGCCGCGCCCACCGGGTCGCCCATGTCGTGCAGGCAATCGAACATCGTCACCAGGTCATACCCGCTGCCGGGATAGGACGACGCCGCTGCAACTTCGAAGGTAACGCGGTCGGCGACGCCGGCTCGGCCGCACGCTCGCGCGCGGTTGCGATCGATCCCGCATGGTAGTCGGACCCGACGAAGGTCGAGGCCGGGAACGCCTGCGCCATCAAGATCGTGGACGCGCCGTGGCCGCAGCCGACGTCCGCTACCGTGGCGCCTCGCTCGAGCTTGCCGACTACGCCGTCCAGCGCAGGCAGCCAGGCCGAAATGAGGTTCGCGTTGTAGCCGGGGCGGAAGAACCGCTCGCAGCCGTCGAACACGTCCTGGCCGTGGTCGTGCCAGCCGATCCCCTTGCCAGTCTTCGCCGCCTCGGTGATCCTCGGCGAGTCGAGCACCGATCCGAGCGCGATCTGGAACAAGCCGGGCAGGTAGGCGGGACTCGTCTCGTCGGTCAGCGCGATCGCCTGCTCCGCGGGCAGCGTGTAACGGCTGGTGTCCGGATCGTAGTCGACGAACCCGCCGGCGGCCTGCGCGTTCAGCCACTCGCGCACGTACCGTTCGTTGGTGCCGGTGCGCTCGCTCAACTCGGCGGGCGTCAACGGACCCGCGCCCGCCAGGGCCTGGTACAGGCCGAGCCGGTCGCCCATCACCACCAGGGCGGTGTTGAGCGTGGCGCCGACTTCGTCGACTGCCCGGTACACGAAGCTCATCAGCTTGTCGAAGTCGACGGCGGCTGGCTGCTCTGTTGTAGTCATGGTTCTGCCTCCTTGGCGTGGTTGCCTTTGGCGCACGCTAGGCCGCGCTCTCATGGCGCCGCTTCCGGGTGGGCCCCTAGTCCGGGCGCGCTCGTTCCATCGCTCGTATCAGGGCAGGACGCTTACACTCGCTGCATGTTGCTCGGCCGGGAGCGGGAACAGGCGATACTTGGCCGGCTCCTGCAAGACGCACGAGCCAGTCGCAGTGGTGTACTGGCGATTGTTGGCGAAGCCGGCATCGGCAAGTCCGCACTCCTTGCATATGCGCAGGAGCAGGCGGACGGCGTGTACGGCATGAAGGTGCTGCGGGCACGGGGCGTGCAATCGGAAGCACACATCCCTTTCGCCGGCCTGTTTGAGCTGCTGCGCCCTGCCCTCGGCTGCCTGGGCGAGATCCCGGCCCCGCAAGCGGCTGCACTGGAGAGCTCGCTGGCGTTGCGCCCGGCAGCCGCCGCTGGCCAGGACCGGTTCGCTGTCGGTGCCGGGACGCTGAGCCTGCTGTCCGCGTACGCGGACGAGGCTCCGGTGGCGGTGCTGCTCGATGACGCGCAATGGCTCGACGGGTCCAGTGCGGACGCGCTGCTGTTCGCGTTCCGGCGGCTGGTCGCCGATCCGGTTACCGTCGTGCTGACCGCGCGCGATGGAGAGCCGTCGCTGCTGGACGGTGCCGGGCTGGAGACGCTGCGGCTCGGCGGCCTGGACGGGGCCTCGGCTGCTGAGTTGCTGCGCCGCCAGGGCGGCGAGCCGGTTAGCGACGAGGCCGCTAGCTGGCTGCAATCCGAGACTGCCGGGAATCCGCTCGCGCTACTGGAACTCTCACGCGACCGCAGCTGGCTGCACACAGTACCGCTGGAAAATGTGCCCCTCGGAAGTGCGCCCCTCGGAAGCGTGCCGCTCGGAAGCGTGCCGCTCGCCGCCGGGACGAGCGTGGCCGGCGCTTACGTGCAGCGCTTCCGGTCGCTGCCGGAGCGAACCCGCGACGTGCTGGTCCTGGCCGCGGCAAGCGATAGCGGCGAGATGCCGTCCCTGGCTCGGGCCGCCGCCGCGCTCGGACTGGACGTCGACGACCTGGTCGCGGCGGAGGCCGTCGGGCTCATCACGGTTCGCGACGCCAGGGTCGAGTTCCGCCACCCGCTAGCGCGATCTGCGGTCTACGGCGACGCACCAGCGGCCCAGCGCCGAGCGGCGCATCGCGCGCTGGCTGGTGCGATGCCGGACAGCGAAGCTGACCGCCGCGCCTGGCACCTTGCGCTCGCCGCGTTCGGCCCCGACGACAGCGCTGCATCCGCGCTGGAGCAAGCGGGCCTGCGGGCGCGCTCGCGCAGCGCCTACGAGGTCTCATCGCGGGCATTCGAGCGCGGTGCCCTGCTGGCTTCCGGGGAAGCGCAGCGGGCCCGCCTCTTGTACGCGGCGGCCGACGCAGCCTGGCTCGGCGGTCTCGCGGACCGCGCGGAAGCACTCCTCGGCCGGGCCCGCAAGGATGCTGTCGAAGCGGACCTGCTCGTTTCGATCGAGCAGTTGCGCGGGCACATCGCGACCCGGCGCGGGCCGGTCGGCGACGCAGTGCAGATCTTGCTGGCGGGCGCCGAACTGGCCGCACCGGCCGATCCGGAACGCGCCGTCGTCATGTTCGCCGAAGCAGCGAATGCGTCCTTCTATGCGGGCGACGCCCCGGCTATGCTGCGGGCGGCCAGCCGCGCCGCCGCGCTCGTACCGCCGGACGCGAGCAATCGCGCGGTCTTCTTCGCCTCGATCGCGCACGGCACGGCGCTGATATTCGCCGGCGAGGGCGCCAAGGGCGCGAGCGCGATCCGCGAAGCGGTCGAATTGCTGGAACGCTCCGACGAGCTGCGAGACGATCCCCGCCTGCTCGCCTGGGCGGCGATGGGGCCGCTCTGGCTGCGCGAGGCGGACACCGGCCAGGCACTGACCAGCCGGGCGCTCGCTACGGCGCGCCGCCAGTCGGCCGTGGGCGTGCTGCCGTTCCTGCTGACCCACGTGGCGATCGAACACGCCGCCACTGACCGCTGGGCCGAAGCACAGGCCGATTTTCACGAGGCGATCGGCCTTGCACGGGAGACCGGCCAGCGCACGGACCTGGCCTCCGGACTGGCCCGGCTCGCCTGGCTGGAAGCGTCGCAAGGACAGTCGGAGCAGAGCCGCCAGCATGCCACTGAAGCGCTCGCAATGTCCCGCGAACTCGGCCTTGTCATCTCCGAGGTCTGGGCGCTCGCCGCCCTCGGTGACCTCGAGCTCGGCCTCGGACGCCCGGAAACTGCCCTCGCCTGGTTCGTGGCGCAGCTAGCCGTGCTTCGCTCGCATGGCATCCTGGATGTCGACCTCTCCCCCGGCCCCGAACTCGTTGATCTGTACCTCCGTCTCGGCCGTGGTCGGGAGGCCGCCGAGGCGGCGGAGGTCTTCGAGCGCGATGCGAGCATCAAAGCGCAGCCCTGGGCGCTCGCCCGTGCGGCCCGCTGCCGCGGGCTGCTGGCGCCAGAGGATGATTGCGACGTCCACTTCAGCGCCGCGCTGGCACTGCACGAGCAGACTCCCGACGCGTTCGAGACTGCGCGTACTCGCCTGATCTATGGCTCACGGCTGCGCCGGGACCGGCAGCGCATCCGCGCCCGGGAGCAACTGCGCGCCGCTATCGACACCTTCGACCGGCTCGGCGCCGTTCCCTGGGCAGAAATGGCGCGGACAGAGCTGGCCGCAACTGGCGAGACCGCACGTCGGCGGCACCCGGCGTCGGTGACCGAGCTGACGCCGCAGGAACTGCAGATCGCGCTGCGCCTCGCCGACGGCCTGACCACACGGGAAGCGGCTGCCGCGCTGTTCCTCAGCCAGAAGACAATCGAGTACCACCTGCGCAACATCTACCGCAAGCTCGCTGTAACCTCCCGCGCCGGGCTGGCAGCAGCCATGACGGCACTTCGCTGATTCCGCATCTGCCACAAGCTCGGCGTAGGGCTGCGCGCCGCGCTACGCCTCCAGCCGGGCGCCCCGGCAGCCAAGAGGCTAGGCCGGGGCGCCGAGGGCTTCGCCAACGGCATCCATAGGCATCGTCCTCCTAGTCGATATGCTCCGCCTTCGGCGGCCTGCAAGCAAGAGCTGAGCGACCGCAGACATGACCGGATCCCGCTGAACCGGAGTCAGCCCATCATCTGCATCGCTGGGTGCAGGCCCGGCGCAAGCCACGGGAGCCAGATCGTGGCGACCGCGAGTGCTAGCGCGCCGGCACCCGCCAGCCGGCTGAACCCAACGCCCCAAGTCCATGTCTTCTCGACCAGCACGAGAGCGGCAAGACCGACCATAGCTGCGATGTTCATCACGCCCACCGCGATGAGGATCAGCATGAGTCCCCAGCAGCAGCCCAGGCAGTAACCGCCGTGATGGATTCCGACGCGCAGGTCGCGGAACCTGCCCCGGTAGGACCCGTAATGCAGCAGCAGCGCCAGCGGAGACCGGCAATGCGCCAGGCAGCGGTCCTTCACGCTGGTCAGCTGGTACAACCCGCAGCCGGCGAATACTGCAACGGCCAGGACGTGGGCCGCGCCGGGGTGCTGACTTGTCAGCGAGCCAGCGAGCCGGGCCAGCCCGTAGGCCGGCAGGCCTGCCGCGCCCCAGACCGCCAGGTAACCCACGACCAGCCCGCCAACCCTGGCCATCCGGTTGCTTTGCACGGTCTTGGCGTACAGCGAGCCGGTGGGCGCAACCGAGGGGAGCATCATGGCAGCCATCATCAGCGTCCATACCGGCACGAACGCAGCAAGACCGAGCCCCATCGTGCCCGTCATCCCGGACATCCCGCGGGCGATCACGATGGTGGCCGCCCAGGCCCCAGCGGCCACGATCAGGAGGCACGCGACCTCGCCAGTCGCCAGACTTGGCCGCTGGCCGGCGAACTCGCGGGTGCTGGTCACCCGGCCCAGGAGAACGGCGCGGAAAAGCCGCTCTGCCCGTCGCGGCCCCAGTCGACGCCGAATGTCGACAGGTGCGCGGCATTAGCCGGCGCGACCGTCAGCGTCGTATTCGACGGGTGGAACACATTCGTGAGCCGGACAGGATCCTGGCCTTCGATTGCGACGAAGTCCTCGACTCCGACGTCTATGGCATCGCCGATCCGCACATGATGGCCGCGGCCATCCTCACTGTAGGTGATCGCCGCCTTCTCGACGCCGAGCATTTCGCCGATCAGCGGGCCGAGCATCGCGGGCGGCCCGCCGAGCTGCCCGGACAGTACCGCTCCGAGCTGCTCGGTTTGGCTATCGGACGCGGCGTCATCCAGGTAGACACCAACCCGCCAGTTGCCCTCGCTCATGATCGGCGGCGTGTCCAGGAACAAAGCGAAGCTCAGGCCGCTCACATCGACGCCATTAATCTCGCCCGACTCGACGTGATAAGTCAGCAATGCCCGACACCGGTCTAGCGTCGCCTTTGCTGTCAGCGCCGACCACGTGCATGGGCACACCGCATCGCACGAGCATGACTCAAAATAGGATCCGTCAAGCCGCCAGGCCATCGCCCCTCCCCAATGGCGCCATTATTCTTCGGTAAAGGTTGGCGCACGCTGTGATGAACCGTCAAGACGTGCGGGTACCGAGTATTTTGCGGCATCCCTTCAAAGGAGCGGGTGATGAGCTACGCCAGGCAGCTGCTGGACACCTACCCATCCTCAGTTAGTGTCGACGCCGATGTGCTGGCCGCCGCCATCGATGCTCTCAGTGCCTGCGCGCAGGCCTGCATCGCCGACGTAGACGCTGACCTCAGCGAGCAGCACCTAACCGAGATGGTCAGGTGCATCCGGCTCTGCCTGGACTGCGCCGATGTCTGTACCGCGACTGTCGCTGTCATGAGCCGCAACGCGAATTACGACGCCAACGTCGCCAGACCGCTAGCCGAGGCTTGCGCGGCCATCTGCAAGGCCTGCGGCGACGAGTGCGAGCGGCATGCCCACATGCACGAGCACTGCCGGGTCTGTGCCGAGGCCTGCCGGCGCGGGGAGCAGGCCTGTCGGCAGCTCCTCGACGCCGTGCGGTGAGAGGCCAGCCACTCCGGGTGTTCTGGCCGCCGCGTTCCGGCAGCGGCAACGGCAGGGCGCTGAGATGCTTAACTGATGGTTTGTCAGGTTTTGACGAGCTGACTGCGAGCCCAAACCCCGTCAACTCGTCTGACCTAGTGATGCCCGGTTTCGATTACTGCGAGTTCCGGCAATCGATTCGTGCTGCTGCGGGTCTAACCAGGCGAGAGAAAGGGATGGATCCGATGCGTCACCAGAAGGCCAGCACGAAGACCGCAAGCACAGCTGAGATCCAGAAGCCAGATGAGCAGTGGCGACGGGAACTGACCCGCGAGCAGTACGAGGTGCTTCGCCACGCCCACACCGAGCGGCCCTTCACCGGGGCCTACGTCCACAACAAGCAGAGCGGGTCCTACCACTGCGCGGGCTGCGGTAGCGAGCTGTTCAAGTCGGACGCCAAGTTCGATTCCGGTACGGGCTGGCCGAGCTTCTTCGAGCCCTCGGTCGCCCAGGCCGTCGAGTTGCGGCCGGACAACAGCCTGTTCATGCGCCGCACTGAGGTCGTCTGCCGTCGCTGCGGCGGTCATCTCGGCCACGTTTTCCCCGACGGTCCGGCTCCGACCGGCGACCGGTACTGCATCAACTCATGCGCCCTAGCCTTCGAGCCTGCGTCCGGCGCCATGGGCGACGGCACCACAGCCCACTGAGCGCCGCCCTATAGCGTGGGTACTTGCACGCCCCGCGGGAGAGGTCATGGGCCTGTTCAGCCGAACCGCCGATCACCAATGGTCGCAGCAGCACCTGTCGCATTACGTCGAGGGTGATCTCGGAGCGAGCGCCCGGCGTCGCCTGGAGCGTCATGCGGAGGACTGCGTCGACTGCGGCCGCGGCATCCGCGCCATGCGGGCGCTGCTGCGCCTGGTTCCTGCGCTCGCGGGCAGCGAGCCCGTCCGCGCGCCGGCCGGCATATTCGGCCGGGTCCGCTCGGCCGTAGTCCAGGATCCAGGCGGCGGCAGCATCGGCGGTTCCGGCGAAGACGGCGTGCCGAGTCCAGCCGGAGACGGGTGATGCTTGACCCGCGCCGGCGGCGTGATACGAACAACCTGGAGACAGAGGCCGACCTGGTCAGGCTGGCGACATCCGGCGACATGCGGGCGTTCGAGCAGCTGGCGGGTGCATATGCGGATCGGATCTTCGCGATGCTCCTCGGGCTGCTTGGCGATCGCAGCGAGGCTGAGGATGTGGTCCAGGACGTAATGCTGCGGGCCTGGCGAGGAATCAGGCGGTTCGACGGGCGTTCGCTTTTCTTCACCTGGCTCTACCGTATCGCCATCAACGAGGCCAACCGGTCCCTCGAGAAAAGATCACGCCGGCCTGCCCAGGTCGCCATCGACGCGAACATCCTCCAGCTTCCGGCCGCTGCGGCGGACGAGCCTGCGAGCCGGTACGAGCAGGCCGAGCTGCGCGCTGCGCTGCGCGAGGCGCTCGCCGGGCTACCGACCGCCTACCGGACCGCGATCGTGCTGCGGGACTTCGAAGGCCTGTCCACGCAGCAGGCCGCTCAGATCGAGGGCATCAGCCAGGCCGCGTTCAAGAGCCGGCTGCACGAGGCCCGCCTCCGGGTGCGCGCCGGTATCGGCGATGAGGCGCTGCTTAACGCGGCACCGTGACCAGGTTGTACTCGGCCGCCCCATCCGACCGAATCTCAAGATCATTTATGGCCGCCGAGTTCGGGTGGCTTACAGCGCCATCAGCCGGCGCACCAGAGTCGATGTGGCACGGCCCACGAGACGCGGCCCGGCCGGACAGAGGCTGTGCGGTTAATGGTCGCAATGCCTATGGAGCCTCGCGGACGTGCCTGAACAGCGTGTGGTAGTGGTGGCAGTGCCAGCCACACAGGAGTACTAATCAGTCATGCGACTGGAGCCGCTTTGCCGGATCACGATGCGTTACACAGGGGACTCAAGCTGGCATCGGCCGTACGCCAGAGCCAACGCGGAGAGCGAGCAAGAATTCGGATACGGCACCGGCGAGGGAACGGTCACTGGCGAAGCCCTGCAGGGGACGTTGACATGGGTCAACACCCCGCGCCGACGCGAAGACGGGGTCTGGCAACCAGACCTGCGCGGGTTCATCAAGGCCGCTGACGGCGGTGAACTCCTGGTGTTCTTCAACGGCCTGAGCATTGACGGGGACTGGCCAGAACCGCGGCGCGCAGTCGTCGGGCACGTGAATCTCGTCACCGAGCATGAGCCGCTGCGATGGATCAACACCTGCTTCCTCGTCGGCGAGGGAGAGATCGATGCCCGGATTCTGCAGTGGTGGATCGATGTGTACGTCTGCGTCAATGACAATGTCAAGTACTCGGCCGCGATCGGCGCTCAGCCGCCGGAGCGTTTCCGTCAGGGCACCGCGAGATAGCGCCAGCGGTCCGCGGAACGGAACGTCAGTACTTGAGTCGTCGCGGGGTGCAGCAATCCGGCTTAGCGGGGTCTCCGGCCAAGCGCGCGGCGCGACAAGAAAGGGCGGAAAAGGGCCCGACACGCCCAAACCTCAGAGCCGGTGAAAGCTCCGCCTGAGTGCCTGCCGCCGGGACAATAGTCGCGCCATACCGTCAGGGGGGTCGGCTTGGCCACGGGGGCTTCATGAACTGGGGAACGACGGTCGCGCCAGCGAGCACGGGGAAATCGGGATCATCGTGGCCGGCCGGTGGCTGCGGCGGGCTGGGGAGCTCCAGCGTGACGACGGCCTCATCGTGGCGCGCGAGCGCAGCACGCGGCAGCCTGACGCGAGCCAGTCTGGCGTCCGCTCTCATCCTCCGGCCAGCGCCGCCGAGGCAAGTCTTGAACACCATGCTGGTAGCGGGCTGGCTGATCGCCATTGCCGCCATCCTTGCCGTTGGTGTTGTCGCCGCGATCCGGTGGCCTACCGCGGCCGCTTCTCTCGCGTTCCGGGCCGGGTACGCCGCCGGCGTGGTGTGGGCCAGGCTCCGCAGCTTCGGTGCGCGGCTGCTCGATGGAGTCAAGCGACTGATCGAGTAGGCATCCAGAATGCCGTCAACGTCCGCTGAGCCAGGCTGCCGCCCTGGCGGGCGAGGCCCGACTCAGCCAGGCGTCCTGCACGACCTCTGCCAGTTCCTGCAAGGTGAGCTCACCGATCCGGGTGCCACGCACCAGCACCGACGGGTGGCCGTCGAAATGAGGCGTGGTGAAGAACGGCGACGTTGCATCCTGAACCAGTGCCTGCTTGTCCGACTCCGACGGCACCCAGAACATGATCACATCGGTGTAGCGCTCGCCAGTGTGCGGATCGATCGCGTCCGGCCGGGGGGTACGGAAGAACACAAACGACTTGCCGCCGACCTGGTAAACCGGGTTGCTGCGCGGGCCATGTATGACCCGGACATGAGGCATGCTCGCGGCCAGCTCGTGGACGTCCTCGACCCGCGCGCGGCGCGGCCTCGGCGACATGGCCAACAGGGTACGTCGCGAGTACGTCGCCCAGCCCGGTGGCGGCAGGATCGCAATAAAGAACAGGTCAGCCGAGCGCCAGCACCATGCGAGGCCCTGGGCCGAACTCGGTCTCGGCAACGCCGCATTCGACGAAGCCGACAGCACGGTAGAACTCCAGGGCGTCCGGATTGGCCGTCACGTGCAGGCGTTCCACGTTCTGCGCTCGCACGACGTCCGCGATACGGCGGACCAGCGCCGTGGCAATCCCGCGCCGCATCCAGTCCGGGTCGACAAACAGGTCCTCCAGCTCGACACCGCCCCCGGTTCGGATCCAGGTCGCGAAGCCGACAACAGAGCCGTCCTCTTCGGCGATATAGGTACGGGCCTGGGTTAGCCCGTCCGGCCCGAGGATGAGGTACTCCGGATGAGCCAGCAGGTTCTCGCGGTAGCTCGCATTAGACAACGATGCGCGCCTGTACACGTCGGTTGCGGCCGCAAGGTCGGCGGGCGTGCCAAGCCGGATCATCACGTCAGTGTGCACCACCTGCGTTGCGGCGCCTCATACTGGTCGCCACTCATCCGGATGCTCGCCGCCACGCGGCGTGCGCCCGGCCGGCCGCGTTCCGGCCACAGGTAAATGGCTTGCCGCGCCGGTGTGGCTCAGCAACGATGCCGTAATGTTCAGCAACCCTGATGACGACCAGGCCGGCGCGCGCCCTGCTAGCGGGCCAAGACCTGTGGCGCTGGTCACCGGAGTCGGCCGGACAGTCGGGATCGGCGCCGGAATCGCCGGCCAGCTCGCCGCTTCGGGCTGGAATATTGCCTTCACCTACTGGACTGCCTACGACGCGCGCATGCCCTGGGGCCGGGAACCAGACGCAGCCGGGGCCATCACCAGCGCCCTGACGCGCCACGGCGCCGCCGTCGCGGACATCGAGGCCGACCTCACCGACGCCGCCACGCCAGCGCGAATCTTCGACCAGGCCGAGGACCGCCTGGGCGGCGTCGCCGCTCTGATCATGTGCCATTGCGAGTCCGTGGACTCCGGGCTGCTGGACACCACTATCGACAGCTTCGACCGGCATTTCGCCGTCAACGCCCGTGCTACCTGGCTGCTGATCCGCGAATATGGCCTGCGGTTCCGCGGCGCCCCCGGAACCGGCCGGATCATCAGCCTGACCAGCGACCACTCTGTCGGCAACCTGCCTTACGGCGCCAGCAAGGCCGCGCTGGACCGGATCACCCTGGCGGCCGCCTGGGAGTTCGCCCACTTCGGCATCACCGCCAACGTCATCAACCCGGGGCCGGTTGACACCGGCTGGATGACCGACGACATACGGGCCAGCGGGATCGCGCGGACTCCGCTCGGCCGACTCGGCACGCCGCAAGACACCGCCCGTCTCGTTGACTTCCTGTGCTCCCCACACGGCGGCTGGATCAATGGGCAGCTCCTGATGAGCAACGGCGGCTACGCCTGACCACGCGGTCTCAGTGGCCGACTGCAACCTAGCAGCATGAAGGCGAACGATTTACGAGAGCTGCGCCAGCGTCAGGCCGAAGTCCCCGTCCCGGTCGGTCCAGAACCGCACCGTCTCCATCCCGGCCGCGGCGAGCTCGGCCCGGATCCCCTCGGGGCGGAACTTGGCCGAGATCTCTGTGCGCATCTCCTCCCCGGCGGCAAAGGACACCGTGAGGCCAAGGTCGCCGATCCTGACCCGCTGCTCGTGAGCCGAACGCAGCCGCATCTCGATCCACTCATTGGCCGCATCCCAGAGCGCGACATGCTCGAACTTCTCGACATCGAAGTCAGCCCCGAGCTCCCGGTTCACCACGACGAGCACGTTGCGGTTGAACTCGGCCGTCACCCCGGCGGCGTCGTCATACGCGCGCAGCAGCCGGCCGGTGTCCTTGACCAGGTCCGTCCCGAGCAGGAAGGTGTCCCCCCGCTGCAGCGCCGCGCTGACCTGGCGGAGGAATGATGCCCGCGCGGTGGGTTCAAGGTTCCCGATCGTCGACCCGATGAACACGATCATGCGGCGACCGCCAGCCGGGATCGCGCCCAGATCCCGCTCGAAGTCACCGACGAACGGCGCGATCCGCAAACCTGGGTAGGCGCCGGAAAGGGTCTCAGTAGCCTCGGTCAGCACCGCGGGGTCGACGTCGAGCGGCACGAACTCCTTCAGCGTGCCGCTGTCAAGTAGCGCCCGCAGCAGCAATCCTGTCTTCGCGGACGTGCCGGAGCCGAGCTCAACGAGCGACTCGCAGCTCGACAGGTCGGAGATCACGGCGGCACGTTCGGCCAGGATCGAGGTCTCGGCCCTGGTCAGGTAGTACTCAGGCAACCGCGTGATCTCGTCGAACAGCTCGCTGCCACGCTCGTCGTAGAAGTACTTCGGCGGCAGGCTTTTCGGTGTCGCGGTCAGGCCTGCCCGGACGTCTGCGCGCAGTGCATCGTGGTAACGGCCAGGATGAGCCTGGACGCGGTTCTCCACTGGCATCAGTTATGCCTCCAGATCGGTGATGGTCACGCCGGTGGTGCTGCCACCTGTGCTGCGAACCTCGACGAGGTGGTGATCCGGGACGTCGGCCCACCGCGGGTCGTCGTCGTAAGGCTCGCTCGCGACCGCGACGCCGTCGTCGGCCCGCAGCACGCTCAGCGTGTCATTCCAGCGGGTGGCCAGAATCCGGTCGCCATCGGTCAGCAGCAAGTTCAGCCGTGCGCCGGGATCGCGCTTGCCCACGTCGGCAACGAACTCGCCTACCCGCTCCGGGCCGAAGTCGAACAGGTGGGCCGCCAGCTGCGCGGAGTCGCACATCGACTCGGCCGCCGGATGCGGGCCGAGCAGCGTGCGGTCCACGACGCCGTTGTGCGACAGCAGCCACCGGCCGTGCTGGAACGGCGCGACTGCGGTCTCGTCCAGCGGCATCCCGGCCGTCGCCGACCGCACCGCCGCCAGCACGCACGGCGACGAGATCACTGGCGCCACCGACGCGAACGACTGATCCGCCCACAGCGGCCGGCTTCGACCGCCACCGGGCCGGCTCCGGCCGCCCGGCCGCGAAGAACCCGACCCCCCACCCGTCGGCGTTCATCGTCCCGTGCTGCTGCCGACGCGGCGCGTACGACTGGACGAGCAGCCCGTGCGCGGGCGCCAGCACCAGCTCATGAAGGGAACGGGGTCCCCCGAGCCACGCCAGGTGTCGGCACACTCAGGCGTCCCAGGCGAGTCGGACGCCCGTGAAGATCTGCCGCCGGATCGGGTGGTCCCAGTTACGGAACGACGGCCGGATCGTGGACGGGGCAACGGCCCACGAACCGCCGCGCAGCACCTTATAGTCGCCGCCGAAGAACGGCACGCTGTAGTCGCGGTAGATCATTGCCGTGAACCCGGGCCAGGGGGCGAAATCTGACGACGTCCACTCCCACACATCGCCGATCATCTGCTCGACCCCGTACGCCGAAGCGCCCTGCGGGAACGCCCCCGTCGGCGCCGGCCGCAGCGCCGCGCCGCCGAGGTTCGCCAGCTCTGCGGTAGGCGGCGCGGAACCCCACGGCCAGGCGCGCCTGGCTCGCGCAGCCGGGTCCCATGCGCACGCCTTCTCCCACTCGATCTCGGTCGGGAGCCTGGCGCCGGCCCAGCGGGCGAACGCCTCCGCCTCGAAGTAGCACACGTGCTGCACCGGCTCGTCCGGCGGCACCTCTTCCTCGATGCCGAACCGCCGCCTCGTGCCATCGCTGCGTCCAGAACAACGGCCGCTCCAGCAGGGCTTGAGTCCGGTGCGTCCAGCCGGGCTCCGACCACAAGTCGTGCCGGTCATAGCCACCGTCTTCGATGAACTCCTGCCACTGCCGGTTGCTGACCGGCACGCGGCCGATCCAGAACCCCGTTACCTCAACAGTGTGCGCGGGCCGTTCGTTGTCGAGCGAGAACGGTTCGGTGGATGCGTCGACGCCCAGCGTGAACTGGCCGCCGGGGACGAACGCGCGCGCTGGCTCGACGCGACGGCCGGCCGGCAGCGGGCGCCGTTCCATCAGCACCGGCGGCCCCTGGCGCAGCTGCAGCGTCGCGTACATCGTCTCGTCGTGCTGCTCCTCGTGCTGCACGACCATTCCCGCGGTGAACAAATCCTCCGCGGCCGTGCGCTCGAGCAGGTCAAGCACCCGGCCGCGGACCTCGTAGTCGTACGCGCGCGCCTCGACCGGGGGCAGCAGCGGCAGCTGCTGCCGGTCGGCGCGCTTGTGCTTGAACGCGTCGTAGAGCGAGTCGACCTCGGGCGGCAGCATGCCCGGCCGGGCAGGATCGCCGCCGCGCAGCAGCCAGAGTTCCTCCTGCTGGCCGACGTGCGCGAGATCCCAGACCAGCGGGCTCATCAGCGGATCGTGCTGCGCCAGCAGGGTCGGCTCGTCCAGGTCGGTCAGCCGGAGCGTACGGGCGCGGGCGCGTCCCAGGTCGCGGACGACCGCGTCAAGGTCGCGGCCTACCGCATCAAGCATGGGCTAGCTCCTCGAGGGCGGCCAACGGTCCGATCTTCTCGATGCGCTCGGCCAGCAGGTCTCCAGGACAGCGGCCGGATTCGACAAGTTCTGCCAGGTCAGCGACGGCGGCACTGAGCTCGGTGGGAACCCGGTCGGCCGCGATCGCTAGGCAGCGACGGGCCGAGTCCGCAAGCAGCTGATCGCCGAGCCCGGCCCGTGCCGCCTCGGTCCAGCGAGTGGCGGTGCGCTCCGTCGCCTCCGTTGCCATGTCAGCGGCGGCCGGATCGTCCATCAGCGTGGTGAGCACCGCGGCGATGGCCGGCCACCACCGCGGCGCGGTCGCGTCGAGGTAACGCAGTTCCAGGTACCCCCGCAGCCGCACCGGCGGGAACAGCGTGGTCAGATGCGTATCCAGATCAGCAACCGTCGGCCGCCTGCCGCCGAGGCGGACCAAGCCGCTGGCCCATTGCCAGAACGAGACCGGCGCGCGGACGGCCTCGACCTGTCCATAGCCTGCACGGATCATGACGACCGGCGCGCCCATGGCGTAGTGCGCCCACGCCGAAACCGGATCCATGCCGCTGTCTGCGGCGGCCTCCGCGGCGACGCAGCCGGGCACCGGACCGCACGCGCGCGGGTCGAGCCGGCTCCACGTCTGCTGCCGGACCGACTTCCATCCGGTGGGGCGCCCGTGCAGCCACGACGAGCTCGCCGATATCGCCACCAGCGTCGGTCCCAGGCGATGCGCCCGCGCCACCCGCTGGGGCCATCCGCGTTCCGGCCCGGCCTCTAGGTTCACCTGCAGCGCCGCGGTGGAGTTCATCATCACCGAGCCGGCGGCTGCCCGGCCGATGGCGGCGAAATGCTGCTCCATGGCGCGGTAGCGCGGCCGCGGGTTGACCCGGCGCGACGGCCGGAGCGGATCCGCGCCTGCGTATGCCACGCCGAGCTTCCGCTCCGCCAGGGCGAGCCGCGCGCCCATCCAGTCGCGTCGCAGGCCAGCCACCGCGGTGGCGATATCTGGCTGCGGTGCACCGGATAGCTCTACCTGGCCGCCAGGTTCCAGCGTGACGGCGCTTGAGGTCGCAACGGCGGCAATGATGTCCTTGATCGGCTCGGCCCGATGCCAGCCAACGGCGTCAGCCACTGAGTCAAGGTCCACCAGGTGGGTCTCGATCTCAAGCCCGACCGTGCCGATCTGGGAATCGGCGAGCGCCGTGCGGCACGACCAGGCATAAGCGGTATCCAGCGTTAGCGGCTCGGCCAGATCAACGACATCCTGTGCGAAAGCGTTGATAACGGCCATACAGGCCCCTCCAGGTCCGGGCCGGCGGACTTGCGTCCACCGCGGGTCGGTGCGGGGCGACCGGAACAACAGCCGTCCGTTTTGTGCTGGCGGGCTATGAGCCGCCTTCCCAGAACTATACGTTGCCCGCAGGCGCCCGGTTCATTCCCAGACGGGTCAGGGCGTTTTGCAGGGCTCCGGCGAGCACGCTGACCTCCGGGACGGCGCTCGCGTCGGCAATTACGGTCACGGTCAGCTGACCGGCGTACGAGAGCGCCCCGAACGCCACCGTGACATTGCCGGCCACCACATTGAGCGGGATGATCTCGCGCACCTTCGCGCCAGCAAACCAGACGGGCCCGTCAGGGCCGCGCAGATTGGTAACGAACGTAGTGACCAGGCGCTGGCGCTCGCTGAGCCAGCGCAGCACGCGCAGTGCTGCTAGCAGCCTGAACGCCGGCGCGAGCAGGGCGGCGGACGCGCCCTTGGCCTCGGTCTTGCGCTGCCGTGTTGCCTCGGCGATCACGCAGATCCGGTCCCTGAGCGGCCCGGTGGTCGGGAGCGGCACCGGGATGACGCCGACCTGGTTGCCCAGGTGCGCCGCGCTCGCCTGCGCGCGGCCGGAGACCGGGACTGACGCGACCAGACTCTCGGCGTGCTCGCCGCGGGCCGCAAGCAGCTCGGTGAGCGCTTCGCTCACCGCGGCAAGCACACGTCGTTGACTGTGCCGCCACTGGCATGGCCAGCCGCGCGAATCGAGGCAAGGTCGGCGCGAGCGACGGCGAACTGGCGGCCGGTGCCCACCGGCCGGTTCAGCGAACAGCGGGATGGCTTAGGCGTGGTTCCGGGCCGCAGCTCGGCCAGCGCGCTCGCGAGCCGGGCGGGCGCGCGAGGGATACGCGCGCACCGCGCGCAGCCTTTCGCGCGCCGCGTCGGCGGCCAGCGCTCGCGCAGAAGGCGCTGGCTGAGGGAATTCTGCTGGCGCGGCGACGGGCGCACCGTCGATGAGGCTGGCCAGGACCGCCAGCCCGCCCATGCCGTCGGCCAGCACGTGGTGGAAGACGACGATCATCGCGCTGGCCCGCCCGGCCAGCCCGGTGACCAGGGTGGCGGCCCACAGCGGCCGGTCGTTCGGCAGCGGCCGCGTCACCAGGTCGGCCGCGACCCCGAGCAGCGCTGGTTCGTCGCCGGGCGCTGGGCAGCTCGCCTCGGCGACGTGCCGGGACATGTTGAAGCCGGGATCGTCGACCCAGACTGGCCGGCCGCAACCCAGCGGCGCGGACACCAGCCGCTGCCGCAATCGCGGGATGCCGCAGGCCCGGTCGGCCAGCACCGCGCGAACCTGACTCGCCCCCAGGCTGGTTTCGCCGTCGAGCACCAGGATCGCCCCGACCTGCATCGGCACTGGGCCGACGTCGGTGGCGAGCTCCATCATGTCGAGCCCGCTAGCGCGGTCAAGCTCAGATTTCATGTCGCGCTCCTGCCGGTCACCCTGGTGCTGACCAGCCCGAACGGCCAGGGCCAATGGTCCTCGGAGTTGGCACTCCCGAATCACCCGCTCCGGGTGGAGATTCGCGGCTGGCGGCGGAACTAGCTTGTTGGCTTCGGGCCGACCCTGGCCGGCCGAGATCCAGCGGCTGGCTGAGCCACTGTGGCAAGCCCGTTCCCGTCACATCGAAGACCGGAGGGCAGATTCTGATGCCGTATCTGACTGTCGGCACGGAGAACTCAGGCACCGTCGATCTTTACTACGAGGACCATGGCTTCGGGCAGCCAGTAGTGCTCATCCACGGATACCCGCTGAGCGGGCGTGCCTGGGATAAGCAGGTTCCGGTACTGCTGCAGGCCGGCCACCGTGTCATCACCTATGACCGCCGCGGATTCGGCAAGTCCAGCCAGCCCGCGTCCGGATACGACTACGACACGTTCGCCGCGGACCTGAACGCGCTGATGGAGGCGCTGGACCTGCGCGACGCCGTGCTCGTCGGCCACTCCATGGGGACCGGCGAGGTAACCCGTTACCTGGGCACCTACGGCTCGGCACGAGTAGCCAGGGGCGTGCTGATCTCGCCGATCCCGCCGTTCCTGCTCGAGACCGGCGACAACCCTGAAGGCCTGCCGAAGAGCGTCTACGACGGATTCATCGAGGCGGCCAAGGCCGACAGCCCGGCATTCCTCAAGGGCTTCCTCGACAACTTCTACAACTTCGACCAGCTCCGTGGCACCCTGGTGAGCGACCAGGCCTATCAGGCCAGCTTCAACATCGCGACCGAGGCTTCCGCCGCGGCCGCGGTAGCGTGCATCGGCACCTGGGAGACGGACTTCCGCGGCGACCTGCCCAAGATCGACGTTCCGATGCTGGTCGTGGACGGCGATGCCGACCGGATCCTGCCGTACGACAAGACCGGCAAGCGCCTGCCCGGCATGATCAAGGACATGCAGCTGGTTACCGTACCGAACGGACCGCATGCCATCGCCTGGACCCACGCCGACCAGGTAAACGGTGCGCTGCTCAGCTTCATGACCTAGGGCAGCCAGGCTTAGCGGCCGTACTTGATCACTGCCGAGCCGAAATTGCCGCCGGGAGTCGGGGCTATCGGGCCGGCGCCGAGCACCGACCGGGTGCCGGGAATGAGGTCAAGCGCGTTGACCGAGATGACCTTGCCGCCCGTCGTCGGGTCGTTGTAGCTGGACCAGCGGCCGCCTGAGTAGTGCAGCAGCAGCGCCTTGGTCTGAGCCTTGTTTTCCGCAAAGAGCCAGGCGCCGCCGTGCCCGTCCGATGCGACCGGGCCCAGCAGGGTGCCGCCCGGCAGCTTGCCGGTGACCTTGCTCCACTGGTGGCCGTTCCAGTGCAGCAGCACCACGGGGCCGACGCCTTTCGCCGTGAAGGTGGAGATCGTCGCCCAGACACTGGTCGGCGACACGGCCAGGATCTGCTTGGAATAGACCGTCGTTCCCTTCGGCGCGAGGTTTCGCGGGAACGCGATGACCTGCCACTTCTTGCCGTTGTACCGCACCGACGCGGGCCGGTTGTTGACGAACGTCAGCGCCCAGAGGTTGCTGGACGACGATCCGCTGACCAGGCCTTCGTCGCTATTGGCATCCACCGCAGCCGGCATGCCGTGCCGGGACCAGTGGCCGGTGTAGTGGTAGGCGTACTCGATCATGTTGCCGAAGTCGTACTCGAATACCCAGGTGTCAGCCGCCCCGAAGGTAATCACTCCATCGTCAGCGATCTGTGCCTTGCCCTGCGGGAAGGTGTACGTCTGCCAGCCGTGCTTGGTCAGCCGCTCGACTGCGCCGGCCGACTGGTCCGCGATGGACGCCCAGACGTTCGTTCCCTTCGTTGCGCTGAGGCTATTCACGAACATGCCGGCCGTACCGGGCAGTGAGTACTTGAGCCAGGTGCCGCCGGCCTGGTGATAAACGACCGGAGTCTGGGCCGGAGAAGCGCCGCCTGCCCAGACGTTGCTGTCACTGACCGCGCTGAGGGTCAGCAGGCTGAGGTTAGGCGCGAGGAAGTCCCTGATGACGCGCCAGCCCGACGATGCCGCCGCGTCCGCCGGATGCGCGACGGCGCCGGGCGAGCTGGCCGCTGCCTGCGCTGGAGCGGCGCCTGCCGCAGCCGTTAGGGCTGCCACAGAGATCACAAGCCGGAATGGCCGGGGCAGGCGAGTGCTCATCTGGCTCCTGGACAGGCACATAACTCACGACGGATGTATCCCGGTACGCACTATAACTGCGCTGATCTCTCCGCGACCGCCGATCTGCCCTTGCCGGTTACGCCGGCAGCACTGACCTTTGATCCAGCTCCGCCGCGACGGAGTGAGCCCACACACGCACGTGCACAGGATCGCGCCAGTCGCCTGCCACCTTCTTCGCCATCGCGCTGGCCGGGATACCCCGAGCGTACTGCGACAGCCGACCGCCGAATGTCACGTGACCGCGGGCGGCAACGCTCTCCATCAGTGCCGCAACGCCTTTCACCGGCGGGATCTCGCCCTTCGCGGCGGAATCGTCCAGCGGCCCGCTGGAGAAGAAGTAGACCGGCACTCGCCTAAGATCTGCCGCGTGGCGGCGGACAAACCGCCGCGCCGCCCGGTGCCACCGGAATGCGTACAGCGCGCCGCCGACGACGACCGCATCGTAACCGTCGATGCCGTGCACCTTGCCGGCCGGGACCACCTCAACCGTGCAGTCCCTTCTCGCGCAGGCCATCGGCCACCATGTGGGCTAGGCCCTCGGTACCGCCGCGGGTCGAGCCATAGGCCACCAGAACTCTCATCGGGCACCTCCTTCAGCTACCTCCAGCCTCGTCAGAAGGTGGCGGTTAGCCAGGGGCGATGGTCCCGTGGCCTGCGGCCGTCAGTCCGGAGTTACGGCCCGAATCGGCATATCAAGTGAAGAGGTACGGCAAGCTAGCCGAATGCAGATCGATGCCGCCGCACCGGTGACCGCCAGGCCCCTGGAAATCGAGTCCGCCGCTGCAGCAGCGGAGACCGATGGCTACGACGGCTTCGGCGTGCCCGAGACCAGGCACGACGTGTTCGCGTCACTCGCCCTGGCCGCCCGGAGAACGTCCCGCATCACGCTCCAGTCGGCCATCGCCGTGGCCTTCGCGCGCAATCCCATGAACGTCGCAGTGCAGGCGAACGACATCCAGCTCATCTCGCATGGCCGGTTTCAGCTGGGCCTGGGCTCTCAGGTCAGGCCGCATATCGAGCGCCGCTTCGGGATGCCGTGGAGCCACCCGGCCAGCCGGATGGAAGAGTTCATCGGCGCGGTGCGGGCCATCTGGGAATGCTGGGCGACCGGCGGGCGGCTCGCGTTCCGGGGCGAGTTTTACCACCACACGCTGATGACCGAGTTCTTCAACCCAGGGCCGAACCCGTTCGGCAATCCGCCGATCATGCTGGCGGCCGTCGGCGAGTTGATGACCGGTGTAGCCGGCCGGGTAGCCGACGGGATGCTGTGCCACAGCTTCACCACGCAAGGCTATCTGCGGGAGCGGACGATCCCGGCGCTGGTTGCGGCGCGCGGCAACCTGGACGGCTTCACGCTGTCGTTGCCGGCGTTCGTCGTGCTCGGCGCTGACGAGCGAGCTCGCGCCGAGGCCGAGACCGGGGTCCGCGCGCAGATTGCCTTCTACGGCTCGACCCCGTCCTATCGGCCAGTGCTCGACCTGCACGGCTGGGGTGAACTGCATGAGCGACTCAACACGCTGTCCCGGCAGCACGCGTGGGCCGAGATGGGCGCGCTGATCACCGACGACGTACTCGACGCGTTCGCAGTCGCAGGCAACCCTAGGCAAGTAGCTGACGGCCTGACCGCCCGTTTCGGTGACATGGTCAGCCGCATCTCGGTGTACGCGCCGTATCCGGCCGACCCGGCGCACCTGAACGCGGTAGCAGCTGTCCTGCGCGCGGCGGGCTGACACCCAGCCCGCGCCTAGCGGCAGCGCCCGCACCGCACGGGCCGGAGCGCTCGCAACTCGGGGTCGTTTCCGTCGCTGCTAGGGCCTAAAGGCCCTGCCGCCTGCCAGCGGGAAATGGGCACGCTAGTAGCGGACAGGGCTGCCTGAAAGGGCGGCCCAGAGAGTGAGGATTCGATGTCGGGAATCGTCGTAGGCATTGATGGGTCACACAATGCCAGTCACGCCCTGGAGTGGGCGATGAAAGAGGCCGCCTTGCGGAAGGCTCCGCTGACGGTCCTCACAGTCAATGCGGTCACGGCAAGCTACTGGACGGGCAACCCCATCACGGTCCCGGCTGACGAAGAGCGGATTGTTAAGGTGCGCAAGCTCGCCGAGGACGCAGTCGCCGGCACGGCAGCCAAGCTCGGCAGCGAGCAGCCGGCCTCGGTGACGGTCACCGCGGTGCACGGCTTCCCGGCCCAGTCGCTGATCGACGCGTCGGACGGCGCTGACCTGCTCGTGGTCGGTCACCGTGGCGGCGGCGGTTTCGGCTCCCTGGTCATGGGATCGGTGAGCAGCCAGGTCGTGCACCACGCGAAGTGCCCCGTCGTAGTTGTGCCCGCAGGCGAGTAGCCACTCGCGACCAGGGCTCGGCTCGGGCCGGGCACCCTAGTCAGCCCGAGCCGGGACGCCTGGCATCGCAGGATCGCCAGGTGAAAGCGTGCCCCAAGACAAGGAGAAACCAGTGGTTACCCGGATAGGCATCAACGGATTCGGCCGGATCGGCCGCGCCTTCGTGCGCCGCTGCCTTGAGCGCGACGACCTCGAAGTCGTCGCAGTGAACGACATCACCGATGCCGCCACGCTGGCTCACCTGCTCGAGTTCGACTCAACCTACGGGCGTATGGCGGCTACCGTCACCCATCACGACGACTCGATCGTGGTGAACGGCAAGGCCATCGCCGCCCTCAGCATTCGCGAGCCGGCCTCGATCGGCTGGGGCGACCTTGGCGTGCAGGTCGTGATCGAGTCGACGGGCAAGTTCCGCGCCCGCGACGACGCCGCGCTGCACCTCAAGTCCGGCGCGCGGAAGGTCCTGATCTCGGCGCCAGGAAAGGGAGCTGACCTGACCGTGGTCATGGGAGTCAATGACTCCAGCTACGATCCCGCCAGCCACGACATCATTTCCTGCGCCTCGTGCACGACCAACTGCGTCGCGCCCATGGCCAAAGTGCTCGACGACGCCTTCGGCCTCACCCAGGGCCTGATGACCACCGTGCACGCCTACACCGGCGACCAGATGCTGCTGGACGGGCCGCACAAGGACCTGCGGCGCGCCCGCAGCGCAGCCGTCAGCATCGTGCCGACGAGCACCGGCGCCGCGCGGACGACCGGCCTGGTGATACCCGAGCTGGCCGGGCGGCTGGACGGCGTGGCGGTCCGCGTTCCCGTCGAGGACGGGTCGCTGACTGATCTCACCGCCGTGCTCGGCCGCGAGGTCACCGTCGACGAAGTCAACGAGGCATTCCGGACCGCAGCCGACGGCCAGCTGGCCGGCGTCCTGCGCTACAGCACCGACGCGCTGGTGTCGCGTGACATCATCGGCGACCCGGCCTCGTGCGTGTTCGACTCCGGCCTGACCCAGGCCGCCGGCTCGCTGGTCAAGATATTCGGCTGGTACGACAACGAGTGGGGCTACACCTGCAGGCTCGCCGACCTGGCCGGCCTGGTTGGCGCAGCCCTGTGAACGCGGCTCGCGAGTCGCGATAGAGATTGGCCGCCAGGATCGGATCCTGGCGGCCAGTTGCTTGACCCGTGCAGCCGCGCGAGGCGGCTCAGATGCGGCGCATGGCGCGGAACCGCTGAATATCGTCCTTGCCGGCCACGAGCAGCGCGATGCAGGCCACGGCCACCGGTATCACCCAGATGTGTCGCTTCATCGTCACGCGCCTCCTTTCAAGGGAACGTGGACTCAGCATCGCGGCGGCCGGCTGGCAGTGCTAGGGGCGAAGGTCCGCGCTGTGGCCCGCAGGTGCGAGCGGACTTTCGCCGGTGGCCGACGGGACCTTGCGCCCTAACCAGTTTCGAGGCGCGAGCGTGGCATCGGGATCATGACGACTATCGTGAACACCCCTGTGGGCCACCAGCAGGAACTGCCAGTGGCCCGGCGCTGGCTCGCGCTGGCGGTGCTGTGCATCTCGCTGCTGATCGTGACCCTGGACAACACCGTGCTCAACGTGGTGCTGCCTACCCTGGTCCGCGACCTCAATGCCACCTCGACCCAGCTGCAATGGATCGTCGATGCCTACGTGATGGTCTTCGCCGGGCTGCTGCTCGCGGCTGGCAGCGTCGCCGACCGCATCGGCAGGAAGCGAACGTTCCTGGCCGGCCTGGTGTTGTTCGCGGCCGGCTCTACCTGGGCGGCCTTTTCCGGCTCAGTCGGGATGCTGATAGCCGCACGGGCCAGCATGGGCATCGGCGGCGCGCTGATCATGCCGTCGACCCTGTCGATCATTACCAAGATGTTCGCCGAGCCCGGCGAGCGGCAGCGGGCCATCGGATTCTGGGCTGGCACCAGCGGGCTCGGTATCGCGCTCGGGCCGATCATCGGCGGCCTGTTGCTGGCGCATTTCTGGTGGGGATCGGTATTCCTGATCAACGTGCCGATCGCCGTCGCCGGGCTCGTCCTGGCCATTCCGCTGGTGCCTGACTCGAAGAACCCTGCCGCCAATGCGCCGGACGTGACCGGCGCGTTGCTGTCGGTCGCGGGCCTCGGGCTATTGCTGTGGTCCATCATCGAAGCACCTGTGCGTGGCTGGACGTCGGCACTTGTCATCGTGGCGGGCGTCGGCGGCCTGGCGGTGCTGGCGGCGTTCACCGCGTGGGAGCACTACAGCTCGCACCCGATGCTCAACATGCAGTTCTTCCGCGCGCGCGCGTTCTCAGCCGCGATCTCCTCGATCGGCCTGGCGACCTTGGGCTTGTTCGGCGCGCTGTTCGTGCTGACGCAGTTCCTGCAATTCGACCTGGGCTACACGCCCCTGCAGGCCGGCCTGCGGGTGCTGCCAGCTGCCGGTGCCATCGCCGTGGTCGCCCCGCTCTCCGCGCTGCTGCTGCGCGCTATCGGCACCAAGTTCACCGCGGCGGCCGGCCTGCTGGTCATCGGGGCAGGGCTATGGCAGATCTCCATGGCCACGACCAGTTCTACCTACCTGAGCACGGTGACCGGAATGGTGCTGCTGGGCATCGGAGCGGGCCTGGCCATCCCCGCGTCGACAGCCTCGGTGATGGGATCCGTGCCGACCGAGCATACCGGGATCGGATCGGCGACCAACGGCGCGGTCCTGCAGGTAGGCGGCGCACTCGGCGTTGCCATCATCGGCAGCCTGCTGGCTACCAGGTACACCGGCCGGATGACGACGGCACTGGCCCCCTATCACGTACCCGTTCCCATCCTGCACGTGATCCTCGGGTCGGTCGGTGGGGCGCTCGATGTTGCGGCCCGGGTCGGCGGCGTCGAGGGCACCGCGCTGGTACAGGCGGCGAGGTCAGCGTTCGTCAGCGGCATGGACCTGGGCCTGGCCACGGCTGCGGCCGTCGCCGTGGCCGGGGGCGTGGTGGCCCTGGTGAGCCTGCCCGGCAGGCGCGCGCGAGATGCCGGCCACTGACAGGAGGGCTGGCAGGGCAGTCTGACCGCACGGTGCGACGATGGGGCATGGCGGGCGGCGCCAGGGACCATCGGCCCTAGCTTGGGTCTGTCCGGCGCCGATTCGATATGCACAGGACGCTCCGGGCGGGCGGGGCGCGAGGGAAGTGAGGCAGTCAGATGGCTGGTAAGCAACCACTCGTGGTGGTCGGCGTCGACGGCTCGGCCGAGTCGGTCGGGGCGCTCAAGTGGGCCGCAGCTTACGCGGGCGCCACGGGTGCCTCGGTCAAGGCCATCCTTTCCTGGCACTATCCGGCGGCGGCAGGCCCTGCTCCGGTCGGTGTAGCACCGCAGGTGATCTCGGACGAGGTGCGGGTGAAGATGCAAGACGCCCTCGATAAGGCGCTCACCGAGGTCTACGGGACCTCGACCCCGGACAAGGTGCAGACCGAAGTTGCCTACGGCCATCCGTCCCAGGTCCTGGTCGAGGAGTCGAAAGACGCCGACCTGCTCGTCGTCGGTAACCGAGGACACGGCTCGTTCACCGGCATGCTGGTCGGATCGGTCAGCATCCACTGCGTGACGAACGCCGCGTGCCCGGTTGTCGTCGTCCGCGGTCACTGATCGCGCTCTTCCGCTAAGCCCAACCCGACCCGAGACCAATGAGCCAGGGAGTGCCATGACGACGGTGACCGAGCCGGACGTGCTGACCAGCGATGAGGCCGCCGCCCTTGACCGGTACTGGCGGGCCGCGAATTACCTGGCGGTCGGGCAGATCTACCTGATGGCCAATCCGCTGCTGGCCGAACCGCTGCGTGCCGAGCACATCAAGCCGCGGCTGCTCGGCCACTGGGGCACGACGCCCGGCCTCAACTTCATCTGGGCCCACCTCAGCCGGGCGATCACGGTGCACGACGCCAACATGATGATCGTCGTCGGACCCGGTCACGGCGGCCCGGCCGCGCTGGCCAACACCTGGCTTGAGGGCAGTTACACCGAGGTGTACCCGAGCGTGCCGCAAGACGCCGACGGCATGCGGCAGCTGTTCCGGCAGTTCTCCTTTCCCGGCGGAGTGCCGAGCCACGTGTCCCCGGAGACGCCCGGATCTATCCACGAGGGCGGCGAACTCGGCTACTCGCTTTCGCACGCGCACGGCGCCGCGTTTGACAACCCGGACCTGATCGTCGCCTGCGTCGTCGGCGACGGCGAAGCCGAGACCGGCCCGCTGGCCACCAGCTGGCACTCACACCGGTTCCTGAACCCGGCTAGCGACGGCGCCGTGCTGCCGATCCTGCACCTGAACGGCTGGAAGATCGCCAACCCGGCCATCCTCGCCCGGATCGGCGATGACGAGCTGGACGCGTTGCTGCGCGGCTACGGCTACGAGCCCTTCTACGTATCTGGCCACGAGCCCGGATCCATGCACCAGAAAATGGCCGCGACCGTGGACGCGGTCATCGGCCAGATCCGGGCCATCCAGCACGATGCCAGGTCCGGCACGCCGCAGCCGGGCGCCCGGTGGCCGATGATCGTGCTCCGATCACCCAAGGGCTGGACCGGCCCGGCCGAGGTCGACGGGCTGCCGGTGGAGGGAACCTGGCGAGCCCATCAGGTCCCGCTGGCCGAGGTGCGGACCAACCCCGCTCACCTGCGACAGCTTGAGGAGTGGCTGCGCTCGTACCGGCCGGAAGAACTGTTCGGGCCAGACGGCAGCCCGCTACCGGACCTGCTCACGCTGGTGCCGCCCGGCGACCGGCGGCTCGGCGCGACGCCACACGCAAACGGCGGCCTGCTGCTGCGGGACCTGAACCTGCCTGACTTCCGCGACTACGCGGTGCCGCTGACCTCGCCGGGCTCCACGACCTCGGAACCCACCCGGATCCTCGGCGACTTCCTGCGCGACGTGTTCCGGCGCAACGACACGGAGCGGAACTTCCGCATCGTCGGGCCGGATGAAACCGAGTCCAACCGGCTCGGCTCTGTGCTCGAGGCGACCGGCAAGACCTGGGAAGAGGCGACCCTGCCGGTCGATGTCAACCTGGCGCCTGACGGCCGGGTTATGGAGATCCTGTCCGAGCACACCTGCCAGGGCTGGCTCGAGGGTTACCTGCTGACCGGCCGGCACGGCCTGTTCTCCTGCTACGAGGCGTTCATCCACATCGTGGATTCCATGTTCAACCAGCATGCGAAGTGGCTGAAGGTGTCAAGGCACCTGCCCTGGCGCCGTCCGGTCGCGTCCTTGAACATCCTGCTGACCTCGCACGTCTGGCGGCAGGACCACAACGGCTTCTCGCATCAGGATCCCGGCTTCATCGACCACGTAATGAATAAGAAGGCCGAGGTCATCCGCGTCTACCTGCCGCCAGACGCGAACACGCTGCTGTCGGTGGCCGACCATTGCCTGCGTAGCCGGGATTACGTGAACGTGATCGTGGCCGGCAAGCAACCGTCACCGGACTGGCTCGACATGGACTCGGCCATTCTGCACTGCACCCGCGGCGCCGGGATCTGGGAGTGGGCCAGCAGCGACGGCGACGGCAGCAAACCGGACGTCGTACTGGCCTGTGCAGGCGACGTGCCGACTCTCGAGGTGCTGGCCGCCACCGCCATCCTGCGCCGCGATCTGCCCGAGCTGAAGGTGCGGGTCGTAAACGTGGTCGACCTGATGCGGCTCCAGCCGGAACGCGAGCACCCGCATGGCATGAGCGACTTCGAGTTCGATGCCTTGTTCACTGCGGACCGGCCAGTGATCTTCGCCTACCACGGCTACCCGTGGCTGATCCACCGGCTCACCTACCGGCGCACCGGGCACGACAACTTCCACGTCCGCGGCTACAAGGAGGAAGGCAGCACCACAACGCCGTTCGACATGGTCGTCATGAATGACATGGACCGGTTCCACCTGGTCATGGACGTCATCGACCGCGTGCCCGGGCTCGCTGAGCGCGCCGCACAATTGCGCCAGCGGATGGTCGACACCAGGGCCAGGCATCACACCTGGACTCGGGAGCATGGCGAGGACCTGCCCGAGGTGCGGGACTGGGCCTGGACCCAGCAGGCTCCGTGACGCAATCCGAACCGGGGATCCAGCCGGGCCCGGCGATCGTCGTCAATGCCGGATCGAGCAGCCTGAAGGTGAGCGTGCTCGGCCCGGCGGACACCATCGACGCGGCGCTCGACCTGGATCACTGGGACGGCAGCCCCGATCATCCGGAACTGACCGCTTTCCTTGCCAATGCGCGCGACGCGGCCGTTATCGGGCATCGCGTCGTGCATGGCGGCGTCCGGTTCCGGCAAGCGACCCTGCTCGACGACGCCGTCACAGCGGAGATCGGCAAACTGACCGACCTGGCCCCGCTGCACCAGCCACGGGCACTGGCCGGCATCGAGGCAACCCGCCGTGCGCTGCCAGACGTGCCTGCCGTCGCCTGCTTCGACACCGCGTTCCACGCAACGTTGCCGGCGGCCGCCGCGCTCTACGCGCTCCCCCGTGACTGGACCGAGCGCTTCGCGCTGCGAAGGTACGGCTTTCACGGCCTCTCGCACGCATACGCGGTCCGGCGCGCCGCGTTCCTGCTTGGCCGTGATGTCACCGCCCTGCGCATCGTCAGCTGCCATCTGGGCGCCGGCGCCTCGCTGGCCGCGGTGAGCTCTGGCCGGTCCGTCGACACCACGATGGGCTTTACCCCGCTGGAAGGGCTGGTGATGGCCACCAGGAGCGGCACCGTCGATCCCGGCCTGATCATCTGGTTGCTCCAGCACGGCGGGCTCGGGCTCGATGTGCTTGCGGCCAGCCTGGAGCAGCGGTCCGGCCTGGCCGGGCTGGCCGGCCTGCCAGATGGCTCCGGGGACATGCGTGACATTCACCGCGCTGCGGATGCGGGTGATCAGGCTGCCCGGCTGGCCATCGAGGTGTACCTGCACCGCCTCCGGCGTGAGATTGCGGCGATGGCAGCCGCCATGAACGGGCTCGACGCGCTGATCTTCACCGGCGGCGTCGGCGAGCACGACCCGGCGATTCGGGTCGCGGCCGTGTCCGGCCTGGAGTTCCTCGGCGTCAGCATCGACCCCAGGCGGGGCGAGGCAACTGCTGACGCGATCATCAGCGGCGGCTCTGCTGCCGCCGCTGTCCTAGTGATCACGGCGAGAGAGGACATCGAGATCGCCCGGCAGGCCCGCGAAGTGCTGGCAGGACGCACGTCCTGACTGCCAGCGACCCGGCCGCGGCCAGTCGCGGCTGCACCGGCAACTGATGCTTGCCGACGGACTTTCGCCTCTATCGACGTCGGGCCAGCTGCGGTGCAGTGTGAGTGACGCAAAGGAGGCCAACCGATGAGCACTCGCACAAGCGGCTCGAGCCCGAACCTGGCGGACTGGGCGGGTTCCCCGCTGTCAACGGTGCACCACCTGCCGGGGCATGCGATCCCCATCCGGGTGGAGCAGTTCCCGGACGGATCCAACTACATCGTCAGGCTGGAGGTTCCGGGTGTCGATCCTGCCAACGACCTGACAATATCGGTAGCTGCGGGGACACTGAACGTGAGCGCCGAACGTCGCGATGGCACCCCGGCGGGTGCACAATCCGAATTTCGTTACGGGACCTTCGCCCGGCATGTCGTTCTCCCGCCAGGCTCCGACCCAGAGAACGTATTCGCTTCGTGTCGCAACGGGATAGTTACGATACGGATCGGCATGAAAACTGAGCACCAGCAGGCGGCGCGCCGGATCGAAGTCACGATCGAGCCATAACGCGCAGGAATCTAACAGCAGGCCAGCGGGCAGGAGGGCCGTCATGAGCACAGTGAGTCAGCCCTTGATGAGTCAGCCCTTGATCGTGGTAGGAGTAAGCGGCTCGCCAGCATCATTGATTGCCCTGCGCTGGGCCGCCGCCGAGGCGGCCCGGCTGCACGGACGGCTGCAGGTCATCGGTGTCTGGACAGCGCAGCCGCGAGCGCCGTATGCGCCGCAGCCGGTCGACGCGGAGCAGCGCTGCGAGCGCGCGCGCCGTGACCTGGCCGCGGCCGTCCGGGCCGTCTTCGGCCCCATCGCGCCCGACGATGTCGTCACGGAGATTGTCGAAGGAGAACCGGAGCGGGCGCTCGCGCGAAAGTCGGCAGGTGCCGACCTGCTTGTACTCGGCTCGGCATCGGCGGGCGGCCCGGCCGGGCGGCCATTGGGCCCCGTCATCAGGACCTGCCTGAGCCGCGCACACTGCCCGGTTGTCGTCGTTGGCCCCGAGGGCCTGCCTGGTGGCGGCGCGGACCCGGCGGACCCGCCAGCTGCCCGCCAGTTCGCGGGCGCGAAAGGCTGACTCGCACTACGTCGGCGCCTTACCGCATTTCGGCCGGACAGCTTCAGCAGGTCCATTACTCCAGCGCCCGGCGGGACCTTGGCCCGGCCGCAGCGCGGAGGAACGGACTTTTGACCCTGACGGTCGTACCCGGCAAACGGTAGACCAGAGGTATCGGGAACATGGCTCCCGCGGGGGGCCGGACTTTCGGGAGGCGTCATGACTCGCGAGGACAAGCATCTCGATGCGATGCTGCGCCACCTCGGCGCGGCGTACTACGACTCGTTGCACGGCCGTGCCGCGGTCGGCGACGTCAGCCGGGCGCTCGACCAGGTGGCTGGCCACATCGGCGAGTCGCCACATGCATTGGCCCAGCCGCCGCGGGCGCCGGCAGGCGAAGCCGCCCATGAGCAGCTGCGCAGGCATCACGGCCAAATCCACAGCCGGGTCAGGGACGTGATGACCACGGAAGTGATCACAGTCGACCGGATCACGCCGTTCAAGGACATCGCCCGGCTGCTCGTCGACCATCACGTCAGCGGGGTGCCAGTGCTCATCATGGGCCGGCACGTGGCGGGCGTGGTCACCGAGGGCGACTTGATCGCGGCGCGGGATAAGTCCGCCGGAATCCGGCGGAGCTGGACCGGGCTGCTGCGTCACACTACCGACAGCGACCGGCAGCACCGGCTGCTCGCCGAGCAGCTGATGAGCGCCCCGGCCGTGACGATCCACCCAGATGCGACGATCGGCGCCGCTGCTGACTCGATGACCCGTCATCACATCAAGCGACTGCCGGTTGTCGAGCCCGACGGCACGCTCATCGGCCTTGTCAGCCGCCGTGATCTGCTGCGAGTCTTCCTGGTCCCCGACGAGCAGATCGTCCGCCAGGTTCAGGAGCTACTCGCCGGGGTGTTGCCTGCCGAGTCGGCGGATATCAAGGTGAACGCCCATGGCGGCATGGTCACCCTGACCGGTCCGGAGACTGCGAGCGTCCCGCACGGCCCGGTGGCGGCGGCGATCGACCTCATCTGGGACATCGACGGCGTCGTGGACGTGATCGACCACATATCCGCGCCCCAGCCAGCCTGACTATCGACGACGACACGCCACGATAAAACGATTGACGAGCTGAACGTAGCCGCCCCGCACGTGGAGTGCAGCAGTGCTACGTCGGATCGGTGCCGTGGCGGCTAATGAGTTTGATCCAGCGGCGCACTTCAGTACGTGGCTCTTCGAGCGCTACCGCCGCCGCAGGAAGGGTGGGCCGAGGGCGGCGGGGCTCGCGCACACCCGCTTCCGGCGGCCGCGGCCGCTGCCTCTGGCGCCTGGCATACTCCCAAGCCCAGCGGACCGGAGTGGTCAGCGCGACGCGTAGCTGATTCCGGCGTCCTTCCCCCATGCCTGTCATTGTGCTCCGCAGGCATCGCCTTCGTACACGGCTGGCGGTCGCCCTTGATTCTGCCCTCAGCAAAACGGACGTTTCCCCGATTCCTCGCCTCGATTCCCATACCGATGCAGTCATGGCGGTAAGCGAGGTCCAGGCACCGCCGCCGGCCTAGAGTGGAGTTCGTGCCCGAAGCTCGCAGCGTTGCCGCCGGCCGCCGGGCATGATCAGGCATCCGGCCTTCCCGGTAGAACCATGGTGCGTTCGCGAGACGGAGCTGGATCCACGCTTGCTCGCGCAAACTGAGTCGATATTTGCGCTGTCCAACGGGCACCTGGGCTGGCGCGGCAACCTGGACGAGGGCGAGCCGGACGGTATACCCGGTACGTACCTCAATGGCTTCTTCGAGCGGTGCCCGCTCCCGTATGCCGAGAGGGCCTACGGCTATCCGGAGTCGGGCCAGACGATCGTCAACGTCACCAACGGGAAGCTCCTGCGGCTCTTCGTCGACGACGAGCCATTCGATGTCCGCTACGGCCGCCTCGTCTCGCACGAGCGGGTCCTCGACTTCCGCGCCGGCACACTGCACCGTGCCGTCGAGTGGACGTCGCCGGCCGGACGGCACGTCCGGATCAGCTCGACGAGGCTCGTGTCCCTCACCCATCGCTCGGTGGCCGCCATCAGCTATGCAGTGGAGCCCATCGGCGGTCCAGTCAACGTCGCCGTCCAGTCTGAGCTCCGGGCCAACGAGCAGCTGCCGCCGCCCGGACATGACCTGCGGGCGACCAGCAGCATCACCGCACCGCTGCTGGGCGAAAGCAGCTCGGCGCAGGGCGGCCATGGCTTGCTCGTGCACCGCACCCTGCGCAGCAAGCTGAGGGTGGCGGCGGCCATGCAGCACCTGGTCGAGGCCCCGCACGCGTACCAGCAGGTAACGGAGGGCGGACCGGACGTCACCCGGTTCGTCGTGGCGGTGCCGCTGGAGCCAGGCCAGCAATTGCGGCTGGTGAAGTTCGTCGCCTACGGCTGGTCCGCGGTGCGCACTCATACAGCGCTGGAGGATCAGGTGGAGTGTTCTCTGCACGCGGCAGAGAACACCGGCTGGGCTGGCCTGGCGACCGAGCAGCAGGAGTATCTCGCCGACTTCTGGAACCGGTCCGACGTGCAGCTCGACGGCGACCCTGAGGTGCAGCAGGCAATCAGGTTCGGCTTGTTTCACGTGCTGCAGGCCGGGGCCAGGGCAGAAGTCCAGGCCATCCCGGCCAAGGGGCTGACCGGTCCCGGCTATGACGGGCATGCGTTCTGGGATACCGAGACGTTCGTGCTCCCGATGCTCACGCACACCAGCCCCGGCGCAGCCGCGGACGCGCTCCGCTGGCGCCACAGCACGCTGCCGCACGCGATAGCCAGGGCGAGTCAGCTTGGCCTGCGCGGGGCCGCCTTCCCTTGGCGCACCATAGACGGCGCGGAGTGCTCGAGCTACTGGCCTGCGGGGACTGCGGCATTCCATGTCAATGCCGACATCGCCGATGCAGTCCTGCGTTACGTCGATACCACCGGGGACGAGGAATTTGCGGCCGGGCCGGGCCTCGACCTGCTGGTGCAGACGGCCAGGCTCTGGCGATCGCTTGGCTGCTTCGACAGCCAGGGCAATTTCCGCATCGACGGCGTCACCGGGCCGGACGAGTACAGCGCGCTAGCCGACAACAACGTCTACACGAACCTGATGGCCCAGCAGAACATGCGCGCCGCGGCGGATGCAGTGGATAGCCACCCGATCCAGGCCAGTGCGCTGACAGTCACCGCGGCAGAGGTCCAGGAGTGGCGGCAGGCTGCCGACGCGATGACCATCCCGTACGACAGTGCGCTGGGCGTCCACCCGCAAGCTGAAGGCTTTACTAAGCACAAGGCGTGGGACTTCGCCGCGACCAGCAGGTCCCACTACCCGCTGCTCCTGCACTTCCCGTACTTCCAGCTGTACCGCAAGCAGGTGGTCAAGCAGGCCGACCTGGTGCTCGCGATGCAGCTGCATCCGGACGCGTTCAGCGCTGAGCAGAAGGCGCGAAATTTTGCCTATTACGAGCGGCTGACCGTCCGGGACTCCTCGCTGTCCGCCGCCACCCAGGCCATCGTCGCCGCCGAGGTCGGGCATCTCCAGCTTGCCCACGACTACCTCGGCGAGACAGCGCTCATCGATCTGGACGACACCGAGCGAAACGTGCGCGACGGACTGCACCTCGGCGCGCTTGCTGGCGCCTGGACCGCTGCGGTCGGCGGTCTCGGTGGCTTCCGCAGCCGTTCGGGCACATTGGCGTTCGCGCCACGGCTGCCGCCCGGCATCAGCCGACTGGCCTTCAGCGTCTGCGCACGCGGCCAGTCAGTGCGGGCCGAGATAACCAGCGGTACCGCCACCTACCTGCTGGCGGACGGCCTGCCTGTGCAGGTCAGCCATCATGGCGACGCCGTTACCCTGATCGCCGGGCAGCCTGTCACCGTGGACGTGCCGCCGCCCCCGGCGGTCAGCCCGGTGAGCCAGCCGCATCGCCGCGAGCCGGCCCGCCGCACGCCTCGCCGCGCATCCGCCTGAGACCACAGGCGCGCTCCAGCCAGCATCGGCGGGCTCCGCCGGCATCTCACCTACCGGAGCTGCGACCACTTCGGCCCTACTGCGCGCCAGGCGTTCTCCCAGCTGGCAATCCGGCGGCGGCTCAGTACCGCCCGTACTGCAACCGCCAGCAGCAATTCCAGCGCTGCCACTCCGGCGGTCGCTATCAGCACCGCGAAGGCAATCCGGTCCTGCAGGTCCGCGCTGGTCAGCGGCGGGTGCGTCAGCTGTCCCGTAGGCGTTACCCAGACGCTGATGACCTCACCTTTGGGCGCGTTCAGGGGCATCGCGATCCGCCCGGTGCGATTCCCGCCAGCCGGGTTCGCCCAGATCGCCTTCACCAACGAGACATCCGACGCACCGTCCAGCCCGATCTGGCCAGCGCTCGCGCTCTGCTGCAAAGTCGCGTTGCTCCTGCCGCCACGACTGCTCGGTGCGTTGCTCGCGCAGGCCCTGGGCATCGGCCAGTCGCCCGGCGTAGATGGACACCAGCGGAGCCGCCGCGAGGAAGGCCACCACCAAGCCGACCATGATCGCGGCCTCGATCCGGTCGACCTGACGCAGCAGGGGATTGGGGTCGCGACCGAGCATCGTCCGCGCTACCAGCTGCAGTCGCTGCTTCACCGGACGCACCTCCGATCCAGGCGCATCTGCCCCAACTTCATCTGGCAACTGGGGCTACCCAACTGTGCGCGATCGGCTGCCCGACGCACGAGGGCCAATGAGCCTGTAATAGGCAGACTAAGGGCCTATCCCTGCTCATCGTTAGCCATCAATTCAGCTTTTGGCCGGCGAGCCGTCGCGAGGGCCGTGTTGGCACGGCCGAACTGCAGGAGTATTTGTGGATATCCGGACAAGCTGAGCTTTTCGGCCACTTGCCGTCGGTACCGCGGCAACTCAAGCGGCTGGGATTGCAGGCTGGCGAAGACCCAGCGGGTGGCGGCACGCAGCAGCAGCCGGTGAAGTGCCTGGCCGGCCCGAACCCAGTCGGCGCCGTTGTCGACGGCAGTCACCAGGACAGCCGTCGCCGACGGCGGAATGCCGCCAGCAATCTCGGTTCCGGGCCGACCGAAGTCGCGCTGCGGCAGCCGCGGACGTGCCTCTGCCCGCCGAGCTTCCCCTCCCCCTTTCGCCCTCCCGCGCCTCGCCCTCCGGCGCCAGCCTGGCGCTAGCCGGCACGCCATCGCGCGCCTGGCTGCCCGGTGGCTGCACCCAGCGGGCCAGCTCGGCGGCGATCTCCGGACTGGCCCGCTGCTCCTCGGCAGCCGCCGACACCAGTCCGGCCAGTTCTGTGACCAGGGCAGGATCCTCGACGAAAACCAGCTCGCCGCCCTCGGCCGCTGCATCGAGCCGCATCTCGGTCAGCAGTCGCGCCGGGATCTCGCCGGGCGCGAACGGGCCGCGGTGCGTGTGCCGGTGCGGCAGCGCTGCCAGCAGTTCGGCCTCTGCCCGGTTCATCGGCGCGCGGCCGGCCGGCTCGACCTGCGCGACGAGACCGGGTTGCGCCGGATCGGGCAGCAACTCGACTGCGGGCAGGTAACCGAGCTTGCGCAGTCCCAGCCGCAACCCCAACAGGGCACCCCCGCAGCTGATCATGAGCTCTCGGCCGGCCGGGTCGATACCGTGCAGTTTTCTAGACGAGTCGGCCAGCAGCTCGACGACATTGCCGCGAACGCGGAACTTCCAGGGCTGCGTGTTGTGCACCGAGGGTGCCCTGGCTGCGGTCGCGACCAGGAACGCGATGTCGCCGTGGGTCAGGGCCGGCCCGGCCGCGCTCCTTGGCGCCGGCACAGGGGCGTCGCCGGCGATCGTGCAATCGACACGCAGCCCGCCTTGATCTGTGACGACTCCGGGCCTTGTGCCATCGGGCTCAGCAGGACCGAGCTTCAGGCGCGCGGTCTGTGCCATGGTGCATCACCCCCTTGCATGTTCTGCGTATTCCGGCCCGAGGGGCAGGGCCCAATGGCCCTTGCGCCATGGACTACTGGCCCTGCGGCAGGCGCGCCTCGCCCGTAGAGTTGGCGCCATGGGCACTGATGCCGACACTGGCGGGACGGACCTGGGCAGGCGCATCGCCGAGCAGCGCCAGCGGGCCGGGCTTACCCGCGACCATGTGGCCGAGCTGGCCGGGATGTCGCCGGAGTACCTGGCCTACCTCGAATCCAGCCAGATCCCCAACCCGTCGCAGGCATCGCTGACCCGGCTGGCCGCCGCGCTGGGCACCGATCCGGCCACTTTGTCCGGCGCCGGGCTCAACCTGCCGCCGGGCCAGCGCGGGGCGGCGAAGAACCCGGTGCTGGAGAGGCTGACCACCGAGGAATGCAAGGCGCACGTGGCCGCCGGCGGCATCGGCCGTTTCCTGTTCGATGACCCCAGCCGCGGCCCCGTCGCCTTCCCCGTCAACTACAAGATGGACGGCGACGACGTGATCTTCCGGACCAGCGGCACCAGCGGTGTCGGCGCTGACATCCGGCTGAACGCGGCGCTTGCGGAGAAAGTGTCTTTCGACGTCGATCACCTCGATGATGCGCTGGGCGAGGGCTGGAGCGTGCTGCTGAGCGGCACAGCCCGCGTCATCACCGACCCGGTCGAACTCGACCGCGCCAAGGCCCTCGACATCGAGCCATGGGCGGGGCCAGAAAGGAACGTCTACATCCGGCTCGTGCCTGCGGAGATCACCGGCCGGCGCATCCGGGTCGGACGCTAGGCCCGGCGCGCCAGCTGGATGCGGCTGGCCGCGCTCGGACCCCGTTACCTCTATCGAAGCTCAGCACTCCGAATCGAAGCTCAGCCGGTTCCGGACGCTGACGACGCCCTCGGCGTGCCGCACGCGCCGGACCAGGTCCAGCGCGGTCCGGCGGAGTTCGACTATGCCCTCGATGGTGACCACGCCGGACCTAACGCTCACCTCGAAGTTCGCCGGGTCGAGACCGAATTCGGTACCGACGATCACCTTCGTGACTTCGTCCCAGATGTCCTGATCTGGCCGTTCGAAGATCGCAAGGACATCGGACCGGGTCACGATGCCGACCAGTTCGCCGTCGTAGTTGACGACCGGCAGCCGCTTGACCAGCCGGTCCTGCATCAGCCTGGCCGCATCCACGACTGGCAGGCCGGGCTGGACGGTCACGGCCGGCGAGGTCATCAGCTGGCCGGCCGTCACCGCCTTGGACTTGTACTCCTCATCCAGCCGCCACTGCAACCGCAGCAGGGCTGGCGGCCGGTCCGGCTCGGTCTCCTTGTAGAGCAGGTCAGCCTCGGACACAACGCCGATTACCCGGTCGTTATCGTCGATCACGGGGCATGCGCTCACCCGGTACCGTCGCAGCACCGAAACGATTTCCTTGAAGTCCGCAGTCTTCCGCAACGCGACGACCGTGGTGGTCATGACGTCTTTGACGGTGGCAGTCATGGGCTCCCCTCCTGTCGCTAGCCAGGGTTAGTGTTCCCTGGTGTGCCTGACGATGACCAGCGGGCATGGCGCGTGGTGCGCGCAGTGCTGGCTCACCGAGCCGAGCAGTGCCCCAGAGAACCCGCCGTGACCGCGGCTGCCGACCACAAGGAGGTCCGCGCCGTCGGCGGCCTCCAGCAGCACCTGGGCCGCATTACCTTCCTGCACGCTGGTACTGATCTTCACCGGGCTGTCCGGACTAACGATCTGGCTGATCGCGTCGGCCAGTTCCTTCGCCGCGATGTCGCCCCAGTCGGAGTCGTCGAGCCCGGACGCTGGCGCCCAGGCGTACCCACCCGTCATCACCGGGTAGTGCCAGGCAGCCACCGCCTCGATAGAAGCGCCGGTCAGCTCCGCTTGCCGCACCGCCCAGGCCAGCGCGGCCCGCGACGATGGCGATCCGTCCACGCCGACAACAATGCGACTGGCCGGGGCCTGCTGCTCGCTCATCGTCGATCACCTGCCTTCATGTGGTCCTGTCTGCAGCATTGCGCGCATCGGCAGGGCCCGGCAGAGCCCTCTTGCCCAGGGAACGGGGACGTTCGACCTGTCCAGTGTGCTGGTCGGCGCGTCTCACCGGAGCTGGCGCAGGAATGGGTCGCGCGGCGCGGCCGGGGCGAGCCGAATCCGGACGTCCACCGCGTGCACGCCCTGAGCGGTCGCTATTACCGGATTGAGGTCAAGCTCGGCAACTTCCGGCAGATCGTCGGCCAGCCGGGATATCCGCAGCAGGACGTCAGCCAGCGCCGCAGTGTCCACGGCGGCCGAGCCACGGTGCCCGAACAGCAGCGGTGCCGCCCGCACGCTTCGGATCATCTCGTCGGCATCATCGCCGGTAAGCGGGGCAAGCCGGGCGGCGCTGTCGCCGAGCACGTCGGTAGCGACGCCGCCAAGGCCGAACACTACGAGCGGCCCGAATACCGGCTCCTGCACCACGCCGACGAGCGTTTCGACGCCATCCGCCAGCATCGGCTGCACCAGCACCCGGCGCAGGCGATCGGCGAACGCCTTCTCCAGTTGCCCGTATGCCTCGGCGACCTCCTCGGCCGTGCGCAGGTCCAGCTTGACCGCGCCGGCGTCGGTCTTGTGCACCAGGCCGTCCACTTCCGCCTTGAGCACGACATGGCCGCCGAGTTCCTCGGCAGCGGCCAGGGCCCCGTCCAGTGAGGTCACCGTGCGGGTGGCCACCATCGGGATCCGGTAGCTGGCCAGCACCTGCACGGCGTCGCTAGCCGCGAGCCAGCCACCCTCGGGGCTGCTGGTCAAGAACGCGGCGACGAGCCTGCGCGCCGCGGTCACGTCGACGTCGTCGAGGTCCGGCACCTGGCCGAGATGGGAATCACGCCACTCGCGGTACCTGGCCGCGTGCCCGAGCGCCCAGGCCGCGCTCTCCGGGTAGCTGTAGACCGGCACGCACGGCCGGCTGCCAAGCCCGCTAGCGGGGCTACCGACGCCCGTCGCCGTGCCGGCCCCCACGCCAAGCAGGCTCACCGACTCTGGCCGGTCCAGCAGGACGGCGGCCATCGGCTTGGTCACCTTCGCGGTCACGATCGCCGTGCTGAGATCGGCCATCGCCGTCGGCACCCCGATCGCCATGACGGCGTCCACGCTGTCATCGGCCGCGACATGCTCCAGACAGGAACGGAACGCGCTGATGCCTACGGTGGCGGTCGTGTCGACCGGCCCGGACAAGGCCGCGCCGGACGGGAGCAGCCTGGCCAGCCTGCGCTGGGTGGAGGTGTCGAGCACGGCCACAGTTAGCCCGGCGTCACCGCACGCGTCCGCGGCCAGCACGCCCGCTCCGCCCGCGTTGGAGACAATGGCCACCCGGCGGCCGGCCGGAAGCGGCTGGCACGACAGCAGCGCCACAGCCTCGACCAGCTCACCGAGGCTATGGGTAGCGATGATGCCCGCCTGGCCGAACATCGCTTCCTGCGTGACCAGCGGTGTGGCCGCCGCGGCGGTATGGGATGCGGCGGCGCGCTGGCCGGCCGCCGACCGGCCGCCAATGACGGTTAGCACCGGAATCTTCTTGCCCACCCGCTGGGCAGTGCGCGCGAACCCGCGCGGGTTACCGAATGACTCGACATAGAGCACCGCGAGCCTGGTCTGCTGATCCTGCTCCCACCAGGTCAGCATGTCGTTGCTGGAGACGTCGTACTTGTCGCCGACCGAGGCGAACGACGACATGCCCAGGCCGAGCCTGCGAATGTGCTCGAGCAGCGCGATACCGACGCCGCCGGACTGTACGACGAGCCCGGCGATTCCCGCCGCAGGGATGTCGGCGGCGAAGGTGGCGTTTAGCTTCACGGCTGAGGAGGCAAGGCCGAAGCAGTTCGGCCCGACCAGGCGCATCCCGTACCGGCGGCAGATGGCCAGCAGGTCGGCGCCGCCGCCGCCGAGGCTCGCGGTGATCACGACGAGCGAGTGCACTCCGCGCTTGCCGCACTGCGCGGCCACAGCTGGTACTTGGGCGGGCGGGACTGCCACGACCGCGAGGTCGACGCCATCGGGCAAGTCAGCAGCAGACGGCAGGCAGGACAGGCCTTCCATGGAATGCGCACGGGGGTTCACCGGGTAGACGGGGCCGGCGAATCCGCCGCTGACGATGTTATGCAGGATCTCCCGGCCGACCGAGCCGCGATGGCGGCTAGCGCCGATGACCGCAACCGAGACAGGCTCGAGCAGGTGCTGCAGGCTGGCGACGTCTGCCCGGCTGGCCCGGTCGGCGACCGCGTCCAGGTAGCTGTCGAGCTCCACGCCCTCGGTGCTGGGCAGCGGCATCATCAGCTCGATCACACCGTCGGCGAAGTGACGCTCGATGTGCAGGCCAGCGTCGGCGAACACGCGCTGCATGGCCATGTTCTCTGGCAGCGTCTCGGCTGTGAAGGCGCTGAGATGGCGTTGCCGGGCCAACGAGACCAGGTGCTCAAGCAGCAGCGTGGCAATGCCTCGGCCGTGCATCTCGTCGGAGACCGCGAACGCGATCTCGGCGACGCCGGGCCGAGAGGTCGGTTCATAGCTCGCCACGCCCACGAGTTCTCCGGCCAGCCGGGCAAGCAGTGCCGCGTGGTCCGGCCCGTCCGCCCGGCAGACCCGCACTGCCTCGCGTTCGGGCGCCTTCGGGCTGAAACTGAAGAAACGGAAATAGGCGTTATCCGGCGACAGCTTCTCATGCATGCGGCGCACATCGTCGATGTCGTCCGGCCGGGCCGACCGGATCTCGACGGTCCTGCCGTCAGAGAGCAGGGCAAACTTGCCAGCTGATGCCGGATCTGTCATCTGATTCACCGCCGTTGGTGCAATGCGACCCGATCGGTTCGCGCCGACCCGTCACGGAAGGCCGTTAACAGAATGCCCCGGTTACGTTGGCGGATGCAGCGGCTAACGGACCTGTGCGGGCGGGACCTTTGGCCCTGGCAGGGAGGCACTGAACGCGCAGTCCTGAGTCCTGCCCGTTATACGGCCTTCTTGATGATTTCGAGCGCCGACCGGAAGTGTGGTCTTGTTATTGATCGCAGTTTTCCGCGATTATCGCGGAAAACTGCGATCAATGATCCCCGCGCGCACGCCACCGGCCGAGGAGCCTGCACGCTCAGTCGGGTGGCTGCTGGCTCGTCATGCTCTGGTAGACGGCTAGCAGTGCCGCCTTCTGCTTGTCGTCGAGACTGGCGTCTGTCCTGATCGCGTGCTCGACCGTGTTCGTGTCAGGCGACGCGTCGGCGCCGCCGCGAGCGACGGTGTTGAGCAGCCCGGCCTCGGCGAGCAGTATTTCCGCTGACACGTTCAGCGCATCGGATAGCTGCTTCAGCACGCGCACCGATGGCTGGTGCATGCCGCGCTCGAGTTCGCTCAGGTACGGGTTCGACAGGCTGGTCAGTTCGGCGAGCTGGCGCAAGGTGAGATTGGCCAGCCTGCGCTGGCTGCGGATGAAAGCGCCGAACGCCTCCATCTGCGCGTCCCAGTGGCTCGCCATGTCCCTCCCTCGTTCGTCGTTGGGCCCGTACAGCGCAGCAGTATTGCAGTGCGGGCAACCGCAGGCGCGCGGCCGAGCAGGGCTGCCGCGCGCGTTGCGTCGTTAGCTTAGGAGGCCTTGGGGGCCTTCTCGGCCTTCTTCGGGGTTGGGGTGCCGGTCGACAGCAGCGGTGCAGTCGCCTTGAGCAGGTCCTCAGCGAACTTGCGCTGGCCCGCGAGCAGCTGCTCGGCGAAGTCATAGGCGCTCGCGACGACGTCCTGCGGGCTCGGCAGCTTGTCGGCGAACGGCAGGTTCACGTCGGGCAGGTCGGGCTTGATGGACTGGACCGCGCTGGCCCAGGTCTCGATCGCGTCGATGACGGCGGCCTGGCTCTTGCTGATGGTGTTCAGGACCTCGTTGCTGAGCTCCTGTGCCACGTTGGACTCGGCCATTTCATCCTCCTAGGACTTGGTTGCTGGCCATATGAAGAATCTGTTGTCTTGCTCAGTATAACTAGCAAATCTCGGCTTGTCAAGCACGTGCTCACTATAGCTAGCCGTGCACGTAGTCGCCCGGTGCGTCGGCGAGCGGCGGGTATTGCTCACTGCCCATCGGCGGCGGCGGCCCGAGCCGCCCGGCTCGCGGTCCGGCCCAGTCCGCCCAGTCCTGCCACCAGGACCCGGCCTGCCGCACGGCCGCCTGCCGCCAGTCCGCAGCCTCGGCCGGATAGGATTCGGCGATCTCATGCCAGGCTTTCGGCCCTGGCGGGTTCACGATCCCGGCGATGTGCCCGCCGCTGGACAGCACATACCTGACGTCGCCGCCGAGCAGCCTGGTGGCCTGGTAGGAGGCCGTCCACGGCACGATGTGATCGTTCACGGCGCCTACCACGTAGCTGTCGTTCTTCACCTCGGCCAGGGACAGGAGCTGCCCGGCAAGCTCCATTTCGCCACGGGCGAGCTCGTTCCCTATGTAGAGACAGCGCAGGTAGAACGAGTGCATGGCGGCTGGCATCCGGGTGCTGTCGCCGTTCCACGCCAGCAGGTCGAAGGCGGGCGGATCCTGGCCCATCAGCCAGCCGGACACCACGTAGCTGAAGATCAGATCGTTCGCCCTGATCACATCGAAGGTGGTGGCCATCTGGCTGCCTTCCAGGTAGCCGGGTCCAGCCATCTGCCGTTCCAGCCTGGCGACCGTGCGCTCGTCGGTGAACGCGCCGAGTATGCCGGGCTGTGCGTAGTCGAGCATCGTGTTGAGCAGGGTGACCGACCCGAGCCGGTCGTCTCCGGTGGCCGCCATGTAGGCGGCGAGCATCCCGGTGAGGGCGCCGCCGAGGCAGAGACCGACGATGTCGATCTTCGGTGCGCCGGTGATGTCCTGAATGACGTCGAGCGCCTGCCTGGGGCCGTGTATGAGATAGTCGTCGAGCGTCACGCCGCGCATAGAAGTGTCCGGATTGCGGTAGGAGATGGCGAACACGGTGCGCTTGTGCGTGATCGCCCACTCCAGGAAGCTGCGGCCCGGTGCCAGGTCCATGATGTAGTACTTGTTGATCCACGGCGGGCTGGCCAGCATCGGCACCGAGTGAACCTTGGCGGTTTGCGGCGCGTACTGGATCAGCTCCATGAGCTCGTTCCTGAACACCACCTTCCCCGGCGTCGCGGCCATGTTCTCGCCGAGGCGGAACGAGCTGGCGTCTACCTGCCGCGGCATGCCGCCGTTGCCGATCAGGTCGGAAAGGAAGTTCCGCGCGCCGGCCAGCACGCTGAGGCCGCCGGTATCCAGCGCGCGCTTGATCGCCGTGGGGTTCGTCGCCAGGAAATTCGTGGGCGCTATCGCATCGACGAGGAACCCGGCGGCGAGCTCGGCCTTGGCATCGGCCACTGGATCACCCGAGCCAGCCGCCAGCAGATCGGCCGTCAGCCTGCTAGTCGCCAGGTACGCCTGCCGGACCGCGAAGAACATCGGGTTCCCAGTCCAGGCAGGATCGGCGAACCGGCGATCGCCGTCCGGTACGGGCACCGGCGGCTCGACCTTCGAGCCAAGCCAGAGCGCGGCCGTCGCCGGACCGATGCGGGCCACGCTAGCCCAGAACTGGCCCAGTGCGGCCACCAGCTCGGGCTGCCGGCGCACAGCCCGGCCCGCCACTGTCAGCAGCGACTGACCGAAGCCTGCCGGGTCCAGGCTGCCAAACTCGGCCGCCTCGGGTGCGACGGCGGCAGCGACCGCCTCGGCATCTGGCTTTCCGTATTCCTGCATACTCAACTGTGACTCCCTGAGGTCGACTTGCCCAGCCCGGACCCGGCCCGGACCCGGCGGGATCCGGGCCGGGTCAGGCTCAGCACCGCTCGAAGATCGCGGCGATGCCCTGGCCGCCGCCGATGCACATGGTCGTCAGGGCATACCGGCCGCCGGTGCGCTGAAGCTCATACAGCGCCTTGACGGCGAGGATCGCGCCGGTGGCACCGATCGGATGGCCGAGTGAGATGCCGCTGCCGTTCGGGTTCGTCTTCTCCGGCGGCAGGCCGAGTTCCCGGCTAACCGCCAGCGCCTGGGCAGCGAACGCCTCGTTCACCTCGAACACGTCGATGTCGTCCAGCTTGACGCCAGTCCGTTCCAGTACCGTCCGGACCGCGGGAACGGGGCCGATGCCCATGATCCGTGGCTCGACGCCGGCGTGGGCGTAGCCGACGAGCCGGCCGAGCGCGGTCAGGCCGTGGCTATCGGCGTAATCACTTCCGGCCAGCATGACCGCCGCCGCGGCATCGTTGACACCGGAGGCATTCCCGGCGGTCACAGTGCCATCCGATGCGAACGCCGGTCGCAGCCGGGCCAGATCGTCCGCGCTGACGTCAGGCCGGATGTGCTCGTCGGTGTCGACCGTGACCGAGCCCTTGCGGCCTGGCACCTCTATCGGCACGATCTGGTCGCGGAAGTAACCGGCTTGCTGCGCCGCCGCCGCGCGGCGGTGGCTCTCCGCCGCCAGCGCGTCCTGGTCAGCCCTGGACACGCCGTAGTCGGCGGAGACGTTCTCGGCAGTGACGGCCATATGGCAGCTGTCGAACGGGTCAGTGAGCGCGCCCACCATGGCGTCGATCACTACCCCGTCCTGCATCCGCTGACCCCAGCGCAGGCCTGGCAGCCAGTACTGGCCGCGGCTCATGGACTCGGCGCCGCCCGCGACGGCCAGGTCGCAGTCACCGAGCCAGATCGCCTGCGCGGCCGAGACGATGGCCTGCAGCCCGCTGCCGCAGAGCCGGTTGACAGTCAGCGCGGGCGTGCCAACCGGCAGGCCACCGTTGACCGCCGCGACCCGCGACAGGTACATGTCCCTGGCCTCGGTGTGGATGACATTGCCGAATACCGCGTGCCCCACATCCTCTGGCTGCACGCCCGCCCGGCTGACCGCCTCTCGCACGACCGTGGCCGCGAGGTCGCACGGCGGGACGGCCGCCAGGCCGCCGCCGTACTTGCCGATAGCGGTGCGAACTGCCGAGAGCACCAGAACGTCGCGCTGGCCGTTGCTGTTGGTGTCCGTCATCGCCCTAGTCCTCACATGTCCAGTCCGCCGTTGACGGCCCAGATCTGGCCAGTGATGTACGCGGACTCGTCAGCCGCGAGGAACGCGACCACCCGCGCGATCTCCTCGGGCGCGCCGAGCCGGCCCACCGGGATCTGGCTGCGGATCCGGTCCAGCACCTTGTCCGGGATGGTGGCGAGCATGTCGGTGGCGATGAAGCCCGGCGTGACGGCGTTCACCGTCAGTCCCATGCCGTCGCCGACCGGGCGCTGGGCGCGGGCGAGCTGGAACACCGCTTCCTTGGCCAGCGACTTGGTCAGCCCGAACAGGCCCGACTTAGAGGCGGCGTAGTTCACCTGTCCGATGTTTCCGGTCTCGCCGATGACCGAGGAGACGTTGATGATCCGGCCAGTCCCGCGCTCCAGCATGTGCTCAAGCGCGGCTTGAGCCATGAAGAACGCGCCAGACAAGTTGACGGCTATGACCCGCTGCCAGTCCTCGTCAGTCATCTTGGCCACGGTCTTGTCGATGGTGATGCCAGCATTGTTGACCAGGATGTCGAGCCGCCCGTGCTGATCAATCACCTCGCGCAGGACGCGCCGGCAGTCGTCAGGATGGCCGATGTTGCCCTCGTGCACGGTGGTCAGCTGGTCCGGATAGTCGGCTGCGAGCGCAGCCTGCAGCTTCTGGGCGCCGTCAGCGCCGCGCCAGTACCCGGCCGCGACCGATGCGCCATGAGCGGCGAGGCAGCGGCCGATAGCCGCGCCGATCCCCCTCGTACCGCCGGTCACCAGGGCCACCCGGCCCTGCAGGGTCTCGGTTACTCCTTGCCGCGGCTCAATCGTCGTGGCCATTGCCCACTTCCTTTCGCATGCCCTGGCAACACTCGGCGCAATCGGCAGGCAGCGAAAGTGACGAACGTCCCCGCGCGGGGGGCCGCTGGCCCCTCCTTCCATTCCTGCGCGGCGTGATCACGCTTTCCAGAAAATGGCCACTCTGTTACTGCGGCCTCCAGGCCCAAGGTTTGCCGAGCGCGGCACGCACGCCCAGCTCATGGCGTCGGGCGGCGTCTACCAGCGGATGTGGCAGGCTAGCGGCACGGCTTCGGAGAGGACCGCACGGTGATCTGTTCCCTGCATGTCGCCTGGGATGAAAAGCTGACCGAGTACGATTTCGGGCCTGGTCATCCGCTGGCGCCTATCAGGATCAAGCTCACGATGGAGCTGGCCCAGGCCTTCGGCGTGCTGAGTCAGGAGGACGTTAACGTCGCCGCGGCCCCGCCCGCATCCGACGCCGAGCTCCAGCTCGTCCACGATCCGCGCTACATCGCCGTTGTAAAGGCGGCAGGTGCGCTCGCGGCCGGGCACGGTTCGGGCCCGTCGCTCGACGCGGCCGCGCTGCTTGCCTGCGGTCTCGGCACCGAGGACGACCCGATCTTTGCCCATATGCACGAGGCGTCGGCCCTGGTGGCCGGGGCGACACTGGCTGCCGCGCGGGCGGTATGGTCCGGATCGGCCGCGCATGGTGCCAGCATCGCCGGCGGCCTGCATCACGCCATGCGCGGCAACGCCAGCGGCTTCTGCATCTACAACGATCCCGCGATCGCCATTGCCTGGCTCCTCGGGCAGGGCGCCGAGCGGATCGCCTACGTCGACATCGATGTGCATCACGGCGACGGCGTTCAGGCGGCCTTCTGGAACGACCCGCGGGTGCTCACCATCAGCATTCACCAGCATCCTGCCACCCTCTTTCCCGGCACCGGGCGGCCGACCGAGACCGGCGGGCCGGACGCTGAGGGGTCGGCCGTGAACGTCGCGCTGCCGGCTGGCACCAGGGACGCCGGCTGGCTGCGCGCCCTCGATGCCGTAGTGCCGCCGCTGCTGCGCCAGTTCCGCCCGCAGCTGCTGGTCAGCCAGCACGGCTGCGACACCCACTGGAGCGACCCGCTGGCCAACCTCGAGGTCAGCGTGGACGCCCAGCGCGCGGCGCACGCAACACTGCACAAGCTTGCGCATGAAGTCGCCGGCGGCTGCTGGCTGCTGACTGGCGGCGGCGGTTACCAGCTCGTTCAGGTAGTGCCGAGGACGTGGACGCACCTGCTGGCCGAGGCGGCCGGTTACCCCATCGACCCGGCCACGCCGACTCCGAAGCTGTGGCGGGAGTACGTCGAGCGGACAGCTACCGAGCCGGCGCCCGAGCTGATGACCGACGGGGCCAGCGGCGCGTTCCCCGGCTTCGAGTCCGGCTACGACCCCGCCGACCCGGTCGACCAGGCCATCCTGGCGACCAGGAACGCAGTCTTCCCGCTGCATGGCCTCACGCCATAACCCGGCGCCGCCCCACGATCAGGGCCAAACGGCCCGGTTCAGCCGGGCGTTGGACCCTGCCGCGCGGGCAGCAGGTTGGCGAGACTCAATAGCGTGGTGGGTCCTTTGCGGCTTCAACTAGCGCGGCTGGGGCGGCACGCTGCTACTGGCCTGCTGGTGGTCACGGTCGCCGGCTTGACGACGGGCGGCGCGCTGCACCTAGTTGGGCAAGCTGGTGCTGGGGACGCGGCCTGGCTTGCCGTGAGCGCCTGCGGGTTGAGCTACGCGATCTGGGCGATGGCTGACAGCCTGCGGAAGCGGCGAGCGGGAGTGGACATCATCGCGCTGCTGGCGCTCGCCGGTGCCGTCGCCGTCGGCGAGCTGCTAGCGGCCGCGGTGATAACGGTGATGCTGGCCAGCGGTCGCGCGCTGGAGGGCTGGGCGGCGGGCCGGGCCCACCGCGACCTCACTGCGCTGCTGGAGCGCGCGCCAAGGACGGCGCGCCGGTACCGCGGCGACATCGTTGAGCAGGTGCCGCTCGACGAGATCGTGCCGGGCGACGTGCTCCTGGTCGCTCAGGGTGACCTCGTGCCGGTAGACGGCACCGTCGGGGCTGGCCGGGCGGTCCTGGACGAGTCGGCGCTCACTGGTGAGCCGGTTCCGGTCGAGCGCGGCCAGGGCGATCAGGTCAGAAGCGGCGTGGTGAACGCCGGGTCGCCGTTCGACCTGAACGCCGGCGCCAAGGCGGCCGAGAGCACCTATGCGGGAATTGTCCGGCTGGTTTCGGAAGCCGAGCAGGCGCAGCCGCCGTTCGTCCGCATGGCCGATCGTTACGCGGCCTGGTTCCTGCTGGTCAGCCTGGCTGCGGCGGGCCTCGCGTGGGCGGCCGGGGGTGCCGACCGGGCTGTTGCCGTGCTGGTCGTCGCGACCCCGTGCCCGCTGATCCTGGCCGCGCCGATCGCGCTGGTGTCGGGAATGTCGATCGCAGCCAGGCGCGGCGCGATTGTCAAGGGCGGCGGTGTGCTGGAACGGCTCGCCCGATGCACCACATTGCTCCTGGACAAGACCGGAACGCTCACCAGCGGGCATCCCGCTGTCGCCGCTACGGTCCCGGCCGGCAGCTGGCCGGCGGATCAGGTGCTGCGGCTGGCGGCTTCGCTGGATCAGGCGTCGGGTCACGTCCTGGCCGGCGCCGTCATCAGCGCGGCGCGGGACCTGGGGTGCGAGCTGAGCATGCCGCAGCAGGTGGAGGAGGTACCGGGCCTCGGCATCCGCGGCGTAGTCGGCGGTCATCAGGTAGCCGTGGGGAAGGCGGACTGGTGCGGGATCAGCGGGCCGGAGGGGACGCCGCGCTGGGCGAAAGCCGCCCGGCGGCGGGCCAGGCTCGACGGCGCGCTGACGGTGTTCGTGGCTGTCGACGCCGAGCCGGCCGGGGTGCTGATCCTGGACGATCCCGCTCCGGCCGGATGCTGCTCAGGACGATCCGGGCGCTGCGGGCGGGTGGCATCGACCGCATCGTCATGATCACCGGCGACCGCACTGAGGTCGCGGAGACAGTCGGGTCGATCATCGGCGTAGACGGCGTGCTTGCCGAGCGGACTCCGGCCGAGAAACTGGAGGCGGTGCGCCTCGAGAGGCGCCGCGGACCGGTTGTCATGGTCGGCGACGGCATCAACGACGCGCCCGCACTAGCGCTGGCGGACGTCGGAGTCGCCATGGGCGCGCGGGGCGCCACAGCCGCATCCCAGGCAGCCGACGCCGTCCTCACCGTGGACCGGCTGGACCGGCTCGGCGAGGTGATGTCGGTGGCCAGAAGAACCCGCCGGATCGCGCTGCAAAGCGTGCTGGCCGGAATGGCAATGTCGCTCGTGGCCATGGGCGCCGCCGCAGTTGGCCTGCTGCCCGCAGTTTGGGGCGCCCTGCTGCAGGAGGGCATCGACGTCGCGGTGATCCTGAACGCCCTGCGCGCTTTGCGGCCGCCGATGGCAGACGGCCGCCTCGGCCCGGCAGACGCGGCGCTGACCCGCCGGTTCCAAAGCGAGCATGAGGCGATCAGGGCCGACATCGAGGAACTGCGGGCCGCCGCCGACTCGCTCGGCTTCATCGCGCCGGATGATGCTATCGCCAGGGTCCGGGACGTGCATCAGACCCTGGTGACCGAGGTCGTGCCGCACGAGCAGGCCGAAGAGCACGAACTCTATCCGGCCCTTGACCGCGTGCTCGGCACGCACGAGGCGACAGCCACCATGAGCCGCGGTCATGCCGAGATCTCCCACCAGGTCAGGCGGCTCAGCCAGCTTCTGGACGACATCGGGAACGAGCCGCCCGACGATGCCGACATCTCCGACCTGCGGGCATTGCTGTACGGTCTCCATGCCATCCTCAGGCTGCACACCACCCAGGAGGACGAGAGCTATCTGAGCCTGGCCGAGGACGCACGCCAAGGCCTGCCCGGTTAAGCCGGCACGATGGCGGACGGTCCGGTCAGTGAGATAGGTAGCGCCGGGCGCCGGCGTAGCGGCCGAACGAGAAGACAGGTTCGATCCGGACCGCTGAATCGGTGTTCGGTGCGTCGATCATGTTCCCGCCGCCGATATACATGCCTACATGGCTGACCGGGCCGGTAGGACTGCCGCGGAAGAACACTAGGTCGGCGGGCTGCAGTGCGTCGCGGGCTACAGCCTTGCCGTGCACGGCCTGCTGATCAGCGTCGCGCGAGAGTGTCAGCCCGTAGGCCTGGTAGACGGAGTACGTGAACCCCGAGCAGTCAAAGGCGAACCCCGAAGTACCGCCCCAAAGATAATGCAGGCCGAGGAACTTCTTGGCCTCGGCGACCACCTTGGCCCGGGTCACGTCCCAGGATTTCCCGGCGTCGTGCAGGATGACGTCGCCGCGCCGCACCGCGACATTTCGGCCGCCGATGAGCTTGACCTCGACGTAGCTGGCTGTCGCCCGCACGACGGGCAGCCTGGTGTAGTACGAGGCGAGCATCACCTTGCCGCCGGCGACGCCGAGGACTGTCCAGCCGCTCCACAGCCACGCAGTTCCCGAGCGGACCACCGCGGATGTCCGGGCGGTCGGCGGGGCTGTCCGGGTGAGCTGCACCGTCGGTATCCAGCCGGGATAGCCGCGGTGGTCACGGTTGGTGGGCTGGCTAGGGATGACCACGTGCGTCCAGTTCCGCCAGTGCCCGATGACAGTGACCTTGGTCGCGTAAACGGCCTGGGTCTCAAGACGGCCGACGAGCCATCTCTTCTGAGCGAGGGTCAGGCTCTTGACCCACGTGCCGGGGTACGCGGGGTTGCCGAGCGCCGGCTTGTCGACAGCGCGCGGATACCACGGCTTGACCCACGCGGTGGCCACGCTGACCGCCACCCAGCAGGTACCCGACGCGCACGCCGCGGGAGCGCGGGAGACTGCCAGTGACGCGGCCGGGACCAGGCGGCCCGTCGGGGCCACGCTTGTGACCGAGCCGCACGCCGTCACCAGGCCTGCTGCAGCCGCAGTTATTCCAAGCACGTGCAGGCGCGCCGGAGATTTCCGGATAACGCTCACCACATATACGCACGATCGTGCTGTGATCTCTGCGATGTTCAGCATGGCGATCTCCATCCGCTTCGGCCTCGCGACCGATGCTCCGCGCGAATCTGCATCCGCGGTCGAAGATGCATCCTTAACAGCGCGGTTACCAGGGCCGAACGGCCCCGTGGGCACGGACGAACTCCCTGTCAGCGGCCGTGTCCGCGTACGTCGCAGCAGATACTGCGTGCGGGGCCGGTGATGCGGACCCGCCAGGTAAAGCGTGGGAGGAGGAAAGCAGGTCTCACGCTGGCGGTGGTTGGCAGTGGCCTGGACGCGCCATTGTCACGCGGGCACCGCCTCGCTCACGGCGTGACACCGGACAGGTTGAGAGCCCTACCACCCCGGCCAGCACCAGACCGATCGATACCAACTTCAGTGTCGACACCGACTCACCCAGCGTCAGGATGCCGACCACAGCCGTGCCCGCCGCGCCGATCCCCGTCCAGACCGCGTATGCCGGGCCGACCTCGAGCTTGCCCAGCGCCAGGCTCAGCAGCCCGAAGCTGACCAGTGCGTACACGGCGAATCCCGCCGTCGGCCACAATCGGGTGAAGCTGGCGCTATGCTCCGGCAAAATGGGCGAAACCGGTCTCGAAAGCCCTGCCACCACGATCAGCAGCCACCGCATGCGCCGACCTCCCTGCAGAACGGCGACGCCACGGGACACCAGCGTCCGCGCTTTCGGCGGCAATGAGGCGCGGCAGTCACTGGTCCCAGCGCCGCGGCCGGTCCGCGGTGAGAGCAGCGCTTCCGCGCTAAGGGGATCGCCTGCAGCTTCCTCGGCGTGGAGCGATACTCCTCGACCAGCGACCACGGACCTCCGGCTACCGACATCTCATTCCGCCAGACCAGCCTGCCCGGATCGCTGACGTCCCTGGCAGCCGGAGCCGGACTGGCGGCTCGCCGATCGCCTCGAAAATTCTGCCGGTCGCCGTTCACGGAGGATCAGGAGGGGGGCTCGCGGACTCTGATCCGGAGATCCGTCAAGCTTCCGGAAGATCTGAGCCTAGGTTAAGTCCGGCTTATGGCCGTCGAGCCGAGTCTGGGGTTGTCCGGTCCTACCAGTTAAAGGAGAACCCCGATGAACCGGCTCACCATGATGGCTATCAGCACACTGACCGTCGCCGCCACCGCGGCGAGCGCTCTTGGCGTAGCCAGCGCCGCCAGCGCGACAACGGCCAGGACCACCGCAAGCTCGCGGCCGGCCGCCGTGGCAAGGTGCGTGGCTTCGCACCGGAATCAACCATTCCCCAAGCGCGCAGAGACTTTCAAGGCGGTGACAGCTGGGTCGGTCACCATCGCGCCGGTCAATGGCGGCACCATCCAGGTCACCCGAGTGCACGCCGCGGCCGGATGGCATGCCTACGTCGACAGCGGCCGCGGCAGCTCGGTGGACGTGTACTTCCGCTCGGGCAGGCACATGATCAAGTTCGAAGCCGAGATCAACGACGCAGGCGGGCTGACCATCACGCTCACCAAGTGCTGACGGATGTTGAAAGCACCGCGGTCGGGCCTGGCCGGCAACCGAGCCGGCCAGGCCGGACCGCGAACTACGCTGGCTGACGTGACCTCCGTCGTGATTGTCGAGGACGACGCGCAGATCAGGTCTGCGCTCGTCCGGTCGCTGGCCGAGCGAGGCTATAGCGCCCGCGCCTCGGCTACCGGTCTGGACGGGCTCAACATGATCGTTGACTCGCGGCCCGATGTCGTGCTCCTCGATCTCGGCTTGCCGGACATCGATGGCGATGACCTGCTGCGAATGATCCGTGCGGTCATGACGATGCCGGTTGTCGTGATCACTGCGCGCGACGCCGATGACCAGGTCATCAGGACGCTGGACGCCGGCGCCGACGATTATGTGGTGAAGCCGTTCTCCGCCGCCCAGCTAGCTGCCCGGCTGCGCGCGGTGCTGCGTCGCTCGGCCCCGGAAGAGACCGAGGAGGCGCTGATCGTCGGCGCGCTGCGGATCGATCCGGCACGCCGGCTGGCCACGCTGAACGGTCGGAATCTTGGCCTGAGCCGCAAGGAATTCGACCTGCTGCATGCACTTGCAGCGCGCCAGGGCCGGGTAGTCACCAAACGCCAGCTTCTGGCTGACGTCTGGGAGCAGCCCTATGGAGGTCCGGACAATACCGTTGACGTGCATTTGTCGTGGCTGCGGAAGAAGCTAGGTGAGTCGGCGTCGCAGCCGCGCTACCTGCGCACAGTGCACGGAGTAGGCGTCCGGCTGGTCGACCCGGACGGCGACGGCGACAACGAACAGGGCAGCGTCGGCAGTCAGCGCGACCACGCCGATGCCGCTGACGTGGACGATGATGGTAACGGGGCCTGAACGACCCGCCCGGACAGCCGCCATACGGCCGCGCATCAGGCGCCGGATGGCGCTGATCGCGGCCATCGCGACCGGTACGGTCATTCTGGTGTTCTGCGTGCCGCTGGCCTTGTACGTGCGGACCAACGCCTACGACCGGGCAGTGGACGCGGCGGAACTACAGGCCCGCTCCCTCGCGGCCGAGCTGTCTAGCGTCCGGGACAAGCCCAGCATCGCGCGCATCGTCCGTCAGGCAAACAGCGCCGCCACCGCCGGGGCAACCGCTTATCTATCCGGTGGCGTTCGCATCGGAACGCCGATATGGCCTTCTGTCAAGGTGCCCGCTGCGGTATTCAGCGAGCACGCCGTGACCACGGTCGCCCCGGACGGCGGGCGTCTGGTCTGGGAACCGGTACACGATCAGGTGGCCGCATGGGCGGTAGTCGTCCGAGTGCGTCCCGGCGCACTGACCGAAGGCGTCACCAGGACGTGGGTGCTGCTGTTCGGCGGCGGGGCCCTGCTCGTGCTGCTTGCCGTAGCGCTGGCGGACCGGCTCGGCCGGTCGATAGTCCGCCCGTTGCAGGACCTCGTTACCGTCACGAACCGGCTCCGTGACGGTGACCTGGCCAGCCGCGCCCGGCCGGCCGGGCCGTATGAAGTCGCCGAAGTCGGCGCGGCGGTGAACGAACTAGCGGCCAGGATCGGCGGATTGCTGGAGAGTGCCCGGCTTGCTGCGGCTGATCTAGGCCACCGGCTCCGCACCCCGCTGACTGCCCTGCGCCTTGATACCGAGGGGCTGGCCGATGAGTCGCTGACCGTCGAGGTCGCGCGGACCCGCCTGCAGGCCGACCTGGACGGACTCGAGCAGGCCGTGGATCAGCTCATCAAGCAGGCACGAGAAGCTCCCGGGCGCGCGCCGGCTCGCTCTGACCTGGCGGCGGCCGCGATGGACAGGCTCGCCTTCTGGAGCGTCTTGGCCAAGTCACAAGGCCGGGCGGCCGATGTACGGCTGCCCGCGGGCCGGGTCGATGTCCGCCTCGGGCGGGACGAGCTCGACGCGGCGATCGACGCGCTGCTGTCGAACGTGTTCGTGCACACCCCCGAGGGAACCAGTTTCAGCGTGACCCTCAGCCGCAACGGTGACGGCCCGCAGACATGGTCCTTCACGGTGGAAAACGACAGCCCAGCTGTCCCTGACTCGCCGCTTGCCACTGAACCCGGCGCCGCGCCGATCGAGGGCATTGAGCCAACCAGGACCAGGGGCACCGGCCTCGGTCTCGACATCGTGCGGCGAACCGCCGAGCGGGCCGGCGGCACACTCAGCGCGGGACCGACCAATGCCGGAGGCTTCCGCGCGGTGCTAACCATCCCGTGACGCTACATGGTCGGATGGACCTGTGCCCTTGCCGACGCAACCGGGCCAGTTCACCATTGTTCTCAGAACGGTGCGGACACGACGTCGGGGACGCGGGATGAAGCCCAGGCTCGGATTGACGTTAGCTATTGCTGCAGCGACGTTCGCGTTGGCGGCGGTTCCGTTACTGACCGCTGGGCCCGCAAGTGCGACCGTCAGCAGGACCGTCGCGGTAAGTTTCTGCAGGTCCTCCTCGCATCCCGCGCTCGCGGCCAAGCTGGCCCGCGATATCCAGGCGGCACTGACCGGCCGTGTTTCCACCGTCGCGCTCCAGGTCGACGATCCGCGCAACGGATTAGGCTGCTGGCTCCACAATTCCAAGCAGTTCGACTCGGCCAGCGTCGTCAAAGTGACCATTCTCGGTGCATTGCTTCGCTTGGCGCTGGATCAGCGCAGATATCTGACGAGCACCGAGGCGGCGGAGGCGCGCGCGATGATCACCAGGTCAGATAACGCGGCTGCATCGGCACTGTGGGCAGAACTCGGCACGACCCACCTTCAGCATTTCCTGGATCTTGCCGGGATGAAGCAGACGGTTCTCGGGCCAGATGGCTACTGGGGCCTGACTCAGATCACCGCGCACGACCAGATGCTGCTGCTCCGGCTCCTGCTCTACAAGAATTCGGTGCTCGACAGCCCTTCGCGCAGCTACGCCCTCAGCCTGATGGCTCAGGTCATCCCTTCTCAGCGCTGGGGGGTGCCGCCGGCGCGCCAAGTACCGTCACGGTCCACGTGAAGAACGGCTGGCTGCCGCGCGCTACGCACGGCTGGCGGATCCACAGCATCGGCTGCTTCACCAGCAAAGGTGGCAGTTACAGCATCGTGGTGCTAACGCAGGACAATCCGACGATGGCCTACGGGATCGCCACGATCGAGGGTGTCGCACGGGTGATCCACCGCGACTTGAACCCTGATGCGACATCGGTCATCCCGCCTTCTGCTGTCTCGCCGTCCTGGGGCACATCCGACGAGCGCATCCCGGCACTGCCCGACATTCCCTAGCAAGCCGGGACTCACGCGCTCTCCGGCGGCGGTGCCTTAGCGGCTGATCACTACCTTCAGCGCGCCGGTGTCGGCCGCGCGCGCGAACACGTCGTATGCCTCGTCGAAGTCATCGAACCCGAACCTATGCGTGACGAATTTGCGGGTGTCCAGCTGATGGCTGGCCAGAAGCCGCATCAGCATCGGCGTCGAGGACGTATCCACCTGGCCGGTCGTCACGGTTATGTCGCGGGTCCACTGGTCCTCGAGATGCAGCGCGGCCGGCTTGGCGTGCATGCCGATGTTCGCGATCCGGGCGCCCGGCCGGGTAAGCCGCACCGCAAGTTCGAAAGTCTCCGGCTCGCCCACGGCCTCGATGGTCACGTCAGCACCCAGGCCATCGGAGACGGCCTTGACCGCCTCGAGCGGATCGGACACCGAGTCGTTTATGAGCACGTCGGCGCCGAATTCCTTGGCCGCCTCCAGCCGGCGGTCGGCGACATCGATAGCGACGATGTGGCTCGGGCTGAACAGTCTCGCACCCATGATCGCTGCGAGGCCAACCGGGCCGGTGCCCACTACGGCGACAACGTCGCCTGGCCGCACGCCAGCCCTCAGTACTCCCACCTCGTATCCGGTCGGCATGATGTCGGCCAGCATCACCGCTTCCTCGTCGGCCACGCCTGCCGGGATGCGGTAGGTGGAAGTCTCAGCGAATGGCACCCTGACGTATTCGGCCTGGGTTCCGTCGTAGCTGTGCCCCAGGAGCCAGCCACCGCCCCCCTGGCACTCGCCGTAGTGCCCCTGACGGCAGTACCCGCATGCACCGCAGGCCGAGATGCACGACACGAGGACGCGATCACCCGGGCTGATGGTGCGCACGGCGCTGCCCACGTCGTCGACGGTCCCGACAGCTTCGTGCCCGAGGATCCGGCCCGCTCGCACAGACGGCACGTGGCCGCCCAGGATGTGCAGGTCGGTCCCGCAGATCGTGGTCGTATCGACTTGCACGATCACGTCGCTTTCATCAGTAATCTCCGGATCCGGCAAGTCCTGGACGGCCTTGCGCCCCTGACCCTGGAAGACCATCGCTCGCATCTGCCGCTCCTGCCGTCGTCGCTATCGTTACCCCGCCGGGTCCCGCCGGATACGGCGGCCGGTGATCCGGGCCGGGGTGATCCGGATAAAGTGCTCGCGCTGCCCGCCTGGCCAGGGCTCAACCCCGGCAACCTCCGCAGCGGCGCGCTCCTCCTCGGAGTCCAGGTGGTGCGCCGGACCCTGTACCAGCACGCTCCAGCCCTCGCGCGCGTCGAAGTCGATGTCGTCGACCTCGAACGCGACGCGATACTCGGCGTGCGCGATGCCGGTGCGCAGGTCCTCGTCAGTAGCGCCGTTCTGCGCTGTCCGGAACAGGATCGCGCCGCCGTGAACCTTGTAATTGACCGGCAGCACCGTCAGGTCGTAGCGGCCGGCATACACAAGCCGGCCGATGCCGCCGGGCGCGATCAGTCGCCGGCACTCGTCTTCGTCAAGACTCTCGAGTACCACGTCCGCCACTGCGCTCTCCCATCTCGCCCGCCGTTCCCTTGCCTCGCGGATAGTTCAGCCGATCCCGCACCGTCACGACGCCATCGACGGCCCGGACCGCGGCCAGCAGGCTGAGAGCCACGGGCTCCCGGTCAACCGGCCCCGCCAGTGTCACCACGCCTGCCGTTACGGTCACCTTGAAGGCCAGGCTATCCAGCAGGAATCCGGTCTCGATGACCTGCTTGAGTATCTCGGTCCTTATCTCCGAATCGGGCCGGTCGTACACGCCGAGCAGGTCGACCCTGCTCACGATGCCGACCAGTTTGCCCTCGTCGGTTACCACCGGCAGCCGCTTCACGTGCTCGGTGTGCATCACGCGCGCCGCTGTCGCCACCGTAGCTTCTGCGCCGATAGTGATGGCCGGACTGGTCATGAGCTCGGCTGCGGTAAGAGCCGCCGCCTTGGCCTTGTCGGCACGGCGGACCCGAAGGCCACGGCCACCGTCGGCGCCCAGATAACTCTCCTTCACCAGCAGATCATCCTCGGACACCACTCCGACGACCTTGTCGTCGGCATCCAGCACAGGAAACGCGCTAAAGTGCCGATTGCGCATCACCTGGATGATGTCCTTGAACTGCGCATGCTTGCGAACTGACACCACATTACGGGTCATTACCTCGCCGACATGACTGGTCATCGCCGGTCATCTCCTCATCACGTACTCATGGCTGAGGCTGCCAGGCGTGAGCCGACACAACCAGGGTCGAAAGACCCGCCGGGCAAGACGCACGCCTCCTCGCCCGTCATAACCGGGCATAGTTATAGCGGGAGGGGCCCGCCCGTTTCTCGCGGATCAGATTTCGCGTTGTGCCGGCTTGCTGTCACCAGTAACTTCGCGACTCTTGGCGTTTGGTCCCTCCCGCCACATCAACAACACCGCGATCGGTGCAGGGCCGATAGGGCCATTAGGCACCCTTTAGCCGGGACCTACGGCCCGCAGCCTGGGGCCGCTGCTCACGCCAGCCGACATGCGGGCCGTTCGACCCTAATCAACCCGGCACACGGCCCACCATGATGAACTGATCGCATTACGAGGACATAGAGGGAACAGAGAGATCGGCACCGGACGTCATGCCTGACGAGGCAACACCACAAACCGGGGCTTGGCAGCTGGACGCGAGCGGCCTCGACGAGTTGCATGATGTCCTGAAATCGGACGGCTATCAGGTTATCGGGCCGCGCGTGACCAGCGACGCGATCGTGCTCGGCGAGCTTGAGTCGGCATCCGAGCTGCCGTTCGGCTGGGGTGTGACGCTCTCCCCCGGCGGCTACCGGATTCGCCAGCGCGCAGATCGGGCGGCGTTCGCGCACTCGGCCGGGCCGCAGTCCTGGAAGCAGTTCCTGCACCCGCCTCGGGAGCGGTTGTGGTCCGCGGGCCGGGATGGCGACGGCTTCGCGCCAGATCCGGCACCGCCACCGCCGACGAAGATGGCCTTCGTCGGCGTTCGCCCCTGCGACCTGCGCGCCATCCAGATCCAGGACCAGATACTTGGCGCTGCCAGCCACCCGGACTCCGCCTACGCCACGCGCCGCGCTGGGGTCTTCATCGTGGCGGTTAACTGCACCGAGCCAGGCGAGGCGTGTTTCTGTACGTCGATGGGCACCGGCCCGAGGCGCTGGCCCTGGCTACGACCTGCTGCTGACCGAGCTGGCCGGTCCGGATGAGCACAGTTTCATTGTGGAAACGGGCTCGCCTGCCGGCGCGGCCGTGCTTGGCAGGCTGCCGGTCCGGTCAGCCGAGCCTGCGGCGCTGAGCCATGCCCGCGCGGCCGTTGCGGACGCAGCTGGCCAGATGGGCCGGACCATGGAGGCCAGCGGGCTGCGAGACCTGCTGGCCGGCAGCCACGGCGCCGCCCGCTGGGACGACGTGGCGTCGCGGTGCCTCACGTGCGGCAACTGCACGATGGCCTGCCCGACCTGCTTCTGCACCACCGTCGAGGATGTCACCGACCTGAGCGGCGAGCACGCGGAGCGCTGGCAGAGCTGGGCTTCCTGCTTCGACCTCGACTTCTCCTACCTGCACGGCGGCCCCGTCCGGTCCTCGGACGTCAGCCGCTACCGGCAGTGGCTTACCCACAAGCTCGGCACCTGGCACGACCAGTTCGGCTCATCGGGCTGCGTGGGCTGCGGCCGGTGCATCGTCTGGTGCCCCGTCGGCATCGACCTGACCGAGGAAGTCGCGGCACTGCGGGCCGAGGCCGACGGCGCGGCAGCCGATCGAGGCGAGCGGGCATGAGCGGTGTCAGTTCAGCCGAGCTGGCCGAGCATGCGTTCGCACGCGGGCTGTCCGCTGGCAGCCTCGACCGGCTTGCATCACTGGCCGCCAGCGTGGAGATGCCGGCTGGCCAGCGGATCTTCGAGGAGGGCGAGCACGCCTCCCGGCTGTGGCTGATCAGAACCGGACGGGTCGTCCTTGACTTGCGGGTGCCCGGCCGCGCCCGGCTCATCGTGGAGACACTGGGGCCCGGTGACGAACTCGGGCTGTCCTGGCTCTCCCCAGCGCCGCAGTGGCAATTCGGGGCCTGCGCGCAGCTGCCGGTTTCGGCATTCGAGCTGCCGAGCGCGGGAGTTGTCGAGCTTTGCGAGGCCGATAACGAGCTCGGATACCAGCTGACTCGGCGCCTGCTCAGCACCGCGATCTCCCGGTTGCAGGCCGCCAGAATCCGGATCCTCGACCTCTACGGTGCGCCATCGTCCGCAGTGGGCCTGGGTGAGTCGCCATGACCACTTCCCTGGTTCCGGCCGGCTACCGGGTTAGCGCGCGCCGCGCCGAGACTCATGACACTATCTCCCTCACACTTGAGCCCGCCGCCGAGCCGATCGCGGCCTTCCGCCCGGGCCAGTTCACGATGCTCTACGCGTTCGGGGTCGGCGAGATCCCGATCTCAGTCAGCGGCCCGGCGGGGCAGCCTGCGCTGATCCAGACGATCCGCGCGGTCGGCGCGGTGAGCCAGGCCCTGTGCGCAGCAGGCACGGGCCAGCTGGTGGGGGTGCGCGGCCCGTTCGGCACCAGCTGGGACGAGGGTGACGCGGCAGGCCGGGATCTGATGCTCGTGGCCGGCGGGATCGGCCTGGCGCCGCTGCGGCCTGCTCTGCTGGCCGCACTTTCAGAGCGACCCCGTTACCGCCGGATCATCGTCCTGGCCGGCGCGCGGTCACCGGACGAGCTGCTGTTCGCTGCCGAGCTGCAGGACTGGCGGGATCAGGGTGCGGAGGTGACCGTCACGGTAGATCGGGCCGACGCTCGCTGGAACGGGAACGTCGGCGTCGTCACGCAGCTGATCGGCCAGGCCGGCCTCGATCCGCCGAGGACCACCGCGCTGATCTGCGGCCCGGAGGTGATGATGCGGCTGACCGCCCGGTCGCTGCTGGCAGCGGGACTGGCCCCGGCCAGCATCCGGCTGTCGCTCGAGCGGAACATGCAGTGCGGCGTGGCCGTGTGCGGACACTGCCAGCTCGGCCCGCTGTTGCTCTGCCGGGACGGACCGGTGGTCAGCTACCCGGTCGCCGAATCGCTGCTCGCGATCAGGGAGCTCTAGATGCCTGCGCAGAAGCCGCGGCCAAAGCTGGCCGTCTGGAAACTCGCCTCTTGCGACGGCTGCCAGCTCATCGTGCTGGACCTCCAGGATGAGCTGCTTGCCCTCGCCGCCGAGGTCGACGTCGCGCATTTCACCGAGGCGACCAGCACAGACCTGGGCGGGCCGTACGACGTCTCCCTGGTCGAGGGGTCGGTCACCACGCTTGAGGACGCGGACCGGATCAGGGCCATCCGGGCGCAGTCCGGAGTGCTCGTGACGATCGGAGCCTGCGCGACGGCCGGCGGCATTCAGGCCCTGCGGAACTTCGCCGACGTCACCGAGTTCACCGCGGCCGTCTACGCCAGGCCGGACTACATTGCCACGCTGGCGACCTCCACCGCGGTGTCCAGCCATGTCCCGGTGGACTTCGAGCTGCGCGGCTGTCCGATCGACAAGCGTCAGCTCAGCGAGTTGCTGTCGGCGCTGCTCGCCGGGCGCAAGCCGCGCATCCCTCCGCACAGCGTCTGCCAGGAGTGCAAACTGCGCGGTACCGCGTGCGTCATGGTGGCGCGGGGTATCCCTTGCCTGGGCCCGGTCACCCAGGCAGGCTGCGGCGCCATCTGCCCCGCTTTCGGCCGGGGTTGTTACGGCTGCTTCGGGCCGATGGAGACGCCAAGCACCGAGGCGCTCATCCCGCAGCTGCGCCAGCTCGGGATGACAGGAGCCGAGGTGCACCGGGTCTTCCGAACTTTCAACGCCGCGGCCGCGGAGTTCCTGACCGCAGCCGAGCAGTCCCCGGGCGACTAAGAGCGTGAATTTACTGTAGCCATGTCAGTCATCGCGCCGGTCTCGGTGCCAACCGCGCAGAGTCACTCGGTGGTGACGGCCCGCAGGATGTCGAGCCGGGCGGCGCGCCTGCTGGGTGCGATCGCGGCCACGATGCCGGCCAGGCCGGCCAACGCTGCCAGGATGAGCAGTTGCGTGACCGGGAACACCAGGTGGGTAATTCCCGAGGAATGCGAGGCGGTGACGATCGCCCAGCCGAAGAGCATTCCCAGGACCAGCCCTTCGACCGCGCCGAGCAGGGAGATGACGAGCGCCTCCCAGCGGACGATCGACCGAAGCTGCCCGCGGGTGGTGCCCACCGCTCGCAGCAGGCCGAGTTCCCGGGTCCGTTCGTAGACCGAGAGGGACAGTGTGTTGGCGATGCCGATGAGGGCGATGATCACAGCAAGCGCCAACAGCCCGTAGACGAGGTTCAGCAACTGGTTCACCTGCTGTGCTTGCTGTGCCTGGTACTGGGACTCGTTCATCAGCGTGGCGTTGGGATAGGCCTTGAGCACTCTCTCGATCGGGCCCCGTGCGGCGCTCGCGGTCACGCCGGGAGCGAGCTTGACAAAGACATCGATGTCGAGGGCCTGCGGGAAGTTCGCTTCCGCAGCCGCGAGCGGCAGGATGTAGTCACCGGCCAGGTCCCGCGCGCTGTAGATGACCTGCACGGTGAAGGTCTTGCGCCCGGTGGTGGGGAACGTCACCGCCACTTGGCTGCCCAGTCTCAGGTGCTTACTTGTCGCGACCTGGGTCGACACCGCGATCCCCGAGGCGGTCATGGCGGCCAGCCGGCCTTGGGTGACCCCGATGCTGACCAGCCGAGCGGCCTTGACCAGATCGGTGCCCAGCACCGGGGTCGCCTTGCCGTATAGCTCCACCACACCAGAGCGGATCCCGGCGGTGGCGCTCACCTCGGGGAGAGCGGCCAGGGACCGTTCGATGTCTGGGCTGAAGCCACTAGAGCCGCCTGCTATCCCGCCGCTGGCGATGACGTAGTCGGCCTTCACCGCCGAATGGATGACCGCGTTGACTGACGCCTTGGTGGACGACGCGATGATGGTCATCAGCGATACCAGCGTGACGCCGACCATGAGCGCCGCGGCGGTAGATGCGGTACGTGACGGGTTGCGCATCGCGTTCTGCTGGGCAATCCGACCAGGTGTGCCGCGCATCGCGAGCGGAGCGCCGAGCACCCGGCTGACCGGCCGCGCTACGAACGGTCCGAGCCTCGCGGTGCCCAGGAACACCAGCACCGCGCCGGCGCCGACCCACGTGACGCGGTTTCCCGCGTGGGCGAAGAGGCCGAAGCTCAGCACCGCCGCGCCCGCGGCCGTGACGATCGCGCCGCCAATCAGGCGCCGGACCGACAGCTGACGGGGCTCGGCGGCCGTTTCCTGCAGGGCAGCGACCGGCGGGATCCGGCCCGCGCGCCAGGCGGGCGAGACAGCTGCCAGCACCGTGATGAGGGTGCCGAGGCCGAGACCGACGAGGACTGTGCGCGGGCTGACGACCAGCCCGGTCGCCGGGAGGTCGAAGCCAAGTGCGCCGAGCCCCGCCTTGAGCACGACGGCCAGCCCGATCCCGGTGCCCACACCTGCGGCGGAGGCCAGCACGCCTATGACAGCGGACTCGCCGAGGATCGTCGACATCACCTGGATTCGGCTTGCTCCGACCGCCCGTAGCAGCGCCAGTTCCCGCATCCGCTGCGCCACGGTGATCGAGAAGGTGTTGAAGATGACGAACGATCCGACGAACAGGGCTATATAGGCGAACACGAGCAGGAAGACGTCGATCAGGCTCAGTGCCTGATGGACGGTGTCCTGCCCTTCGACGGTCACGGCCTGGCCGGTGACGACTTCGATCTTCGGGTCATGGATCACCGATTGCAGGCGGCCGGCAAGCTGGGACTGTGAGACCCCGGGCGCCGCCTCCACGTTGATCTGGTCGACCTTCCCAGGCTGGCCGAGCGCCCTGGCCGCCTGAGCCGGGTCGAACGCGGTGATGGTCGCGCCCAGCGGGCTGTCGGCGCTGCCCCAGGTGGCAATGCCGCTGATGGTGTAGGTAGCCGGCGGCAGCTGGGTGAGGACGACGACCTTATCGCCGACCTTGAAGTGCCCAACGTCGGCCGAGTGCTTGTCGATTACGACCTGCGAACTGGTGCGCGGCGGCTGCCCGCCCGGCAGTATCCGCAGCGGGTTGAGAGCCGAGATGTCGGTCCAGGCCTCGCCGAGCGTGGGCGGGCCGTTGGCCGCGGTGCCGATCGGCTTCCCGTTCCGTCCGACGAGCTGAGCGTAACCGTCGATGCCCAAGCTGACGGCCTTCACGCCGGGCACGGTGCGCAGCGTGCTGGCGAGGCTGGCATCGATCCGCTGGCGCTGGCTGGTGAAGTTGGTACCGGGGTTGAACGGCTGCTTGGCCCGGACCACGGCGGCCGTTCCCTTGTAGATCTGGTCGTAGAGCCCGTTGAACGTCGCGTTGATGGTGTCAGTCAGAACCAGGGTGCCGGCGATGAACGCGACGCCAAGCAACACGGCCAGCGCAGTGAGCGCGTAACGCAGCCGATGGGCGACGACTCCCTTCAGCGTAATGCGCCACATGTCAGCCTCCGAGAAAGGAACCGGTGAGCGATCTCAGGCACCTTCGTCACCAAGCTCGCGTATGGCGTCCAGGATCCGGTCGGCCGTGGGGCCGGCCAGTTCTCGGACCAGACGCCCGTCAGCCAGGAAGAGCACCCGGTCTGCGAACGCAGCGACCCGCGGATCATGGGTAACCATGACGACGGTCTGGTGGTACTCGTCGACCGCGCGGCGGATCTGCGTCATCAACTCGGTCGCCGATTTTGAGTCGAGGTTGCCTGTCGGCTCATCGGCGAAGAGCAGGTCGGGCCGGGTGACCAGAGCCCTTGCGGTCGCTACTCGCTGCTGCTGACCGCCTGAGAGCTCGGAGGGGCGATGCCCCAGGCGGTCGGCGATTCCCAGCGAGCGCGTCAGCGCATCCACCCAGGTCCGGTCGGGCTTCCGGCCGCCCAAGGTGAGCGGAAGAACGACGTTCTCACCCGCGGTGAGCGTTGGCACCAGGTTGTAGGCCTGGAACACGAAGCCGATCCGCTCCCGGCGCAGCAACGTCATGGCCTTGTCGTCGAGAGAGCCGAGGTCGACATTCCCGAGCAGCACCTGACCGGACGTAAGTCGGTCCAGGCCAGCCAGGCAATGCAACAGCGTTGATTTCCCCGAACCCGACGGTCCCATGATCGCCGTGAACTTTCCCGTAACGAATTCCGCCGAGATCTCATCCAGGGCGCGCACTGCCGTCGGCCCGGTGCCATAGACCTTGACTCCGCTGACGATCCGCGCGGCAAGTGCCGCTTCAACCGTTCCGCTCGGACGCTCGCCGGGGATCACTGTGGTCATCGGTCCGTGCCTCCCTTGCCGTGCCAACGGGGCTTGATCTCCTCAGGCCTGAACCCATCAATTCGGTTCAATCGCCGGCGGCGCCAGGGCCGAACCGCCGTTATCTCAAGTCAGTTTCGGGTGTCTCCGATGCAGCACTTCGAGCCTTCGGGCTGCGTCGTGGACGCGTTATCTCAAGCGGTGTATCCGACGTACCCGACGCGGTGTCACGCACGTGACCTGCGCAAATCCCCTTTTCGCTGCTGCTCTTTGGCCTTGTTCCGTCGCGAGGGACCTTCGTGTGCGACATGTCTACGACGCAAAACCGCCCTCCCACCTGGGCTTCTCTGAAACGGGCTTCAGATAACTGCCGATAGGAGCGTCGGCGAGACATGGGAGTGATGCAAAGGTCCTGATCTGCCAGGAGAACCTATCAAACGACTCACGGTGACGGGTACTTGGCGAGGATGTCCCGTAGCTGCCCGGCGAAGCGGAGCGACTCCTGGTGATCCCGCTGCCAGACGTTGCGGCCGAAGATCAGCCCGGTAGCGCCGGCTTCCATCGACTGCCTGGCCTTCTCCAGCATCGCCTCATCACCGGCCCGCTCCCCGCCCGAGACGAGCAGCAGCGTCCGGCCGGCCGACCTGACCACCGCGTCGATGGCCTCCTGCGCCGAGATATCGCGGGCGTAGTCCTGCGGCACGCCGGACTGCTTCTCTGGATGCGGGAAGTTGACCTTGACGACGTCAGCGCCCAGCTCGCTGGCCGTCCGGGCAGCATAATCAACGACATAGAAGGAATCCTTGCCGCCCTTGCCGTCTATCGCCGAGCCGCGCGGGTACGACCAGACGATCAGCGGCATGCCCAGCCGGAGGGCATCCTCTCGGACCCGCTGCAACTGGGCGAAGTCACGCTCCTGAGCCGGCGAGCCGACATACAGCGTGTAGCCGACCGCGTCGGCCCCGAGCCGCACCGCGTCCTCCACGGTCGCGTTGAGCGGCGACAACGGATCAATCGCCGGGATGTCGGTCTTGCCGTTGAGCTTCAGCACCAGCGGCACCTCGCCGGCGTAATCCCAGTAGAACTTCTCAGCCAGCCCGATCTGGATCGCGATACCGTTGAATCCGCCTTCCAGCGCGAGCTTGATCACATACGCCGGGCCGGCAGCCTCGGGGTTGGCGAAAAAATCCCTGGGGCCGTGCTCAAGCCCCTGGTCGTACGGCAGGAACATCGCGGTCCCGTTGCCCAAGCCGTGCCGGCGCAGAATCCGGTGCAGGCGGGCCTTCTTCCCGGTGCTGAGGCCCAGGTGCCCCAGGGCTGGCCGTGCGTTCATGACTGTCTCCTCATTGCTCGTATCCAGCTACGGGTTCCGGTCACACTGCGGCGCGGTCGCGCTCGCCGGTGCGGACCCGCAGGGCGGTCTCCACAGGGCACACCCAAATCTTCCCGTCGCCGATGGAACCGGTGTTGACGGCCTTCGCGATGGCGCCGGTCAGCGCCTCGGCCAACTCGTCCTGCACCAGCACTTCGACGCGGACCTTCGGCAGTACGAGGGCGCTCTGGTCAGCAGACACCGCTGCTGAGTGATGGCCGAACTGCTGCCCGAAGCCCACCACTTCGGTGGCCGTCAGCCCGCGGCCGCCGTTCTCGGCCACGACACGGACGACGTCATCGAGCTTTTCCGGCTTGACGACAGCGGTAATGAGCTTCATCAGGTCTCACCCGCCGCCCGCCGCTTGGTGGCGCTGGCAGCGGGGTGATGCTCGGCGATCGTGCCTGAGGCGGGGAAGAACACGGTCTCGCGGTCGTCGCTCCAGCGCACCAGGTAAGGCGGTGCGCCATCCGGGCCACGAACCTCGATGATTGTGCCGTGCCGGTCCTCGTCGCCCTGATGGCGTCCCTTGACCGTAAGCTCATCTCCCGGACTGGCTTTCATGATCATCCACCTCCGATGAGTCCGTTCCGCTAGCGTCCGGCCAGGAAAGCCAGCGCGCCAGGGCCAAAGGTCCGGGACTATGGCCTGCTGGGCCGCGGCGGCCGCCGCGCGGAGGCGGAAGCTGACCCGATGGTGACTGATGGCGCGTGCCGATCACCATTCTGTGGTGGCATGCTGAACCGAGGAACCGTGGGCTGCCAGAGCGCCATCCGTCACGATGATGCAGGTGAGCACGTTGGCGCGCTGTGGGCTCGCAGACTGAGCGCGGCTGACGACGGTTGAATACCTGCGGGAGGTGATCGCCATCAGCGTGACCGTCAGGGACGTTATGACGACGTCGGTTGTGGCCGTCCGGAAGGACGCGTCGTTCAAGGAGATGGCGGCGATGCTGGCCAGCCGACGGATCAGCGCGTTTCCCGTGCTCGACGACGCGGGTCGCGTTGTCGGTGTTGTGTCCGAAGGGGATCTGCTGGTCAAGGAAGCCGTTCAGGCGGACGGCACGAGCCTGTTCGCTGCCCTGCGGCACATCCGGGAGGACGAGAAGGCGACCGGCATCACTGCCGGTGACCTGATGACCGGGCCGGCGATTACCATCGGCCCGGATGCGCCCGTGGAAGAGGCCGCCCGTCTCATGTATGACCGGCGGGTCAAGCGGCTGCCGGTGGTGAACAAGGCTGGCCGACTGCTGGGAATCATCAGCCGGGTCGACGTGCTGGCCGTGTTCAGCCGCCCGGACGCAGATATCCGCGACGAGGTGGTGCACCGGGTGCTTCCGAGCATCACGCCCACCGGGACTAAGGACTTCAAGGTGGCCGTCCGCGACGGTATCGTGACGATCTCCGGTGCGCCGCAGGCCGACCAGCTGACCCGTGCGATCATTGACGCGGTACGCCACGTCCAGGGTGTTGTCGCCGTCCGCGACCGGTTCAGCACGCCAGGCGGCGACTAACTCTGCGCGAGGGCCGAGCCAGGTCGCGGCCGCTGCGGCGCATCGCGGCGCGACGGTGGCCACCGGGCGCAGGAATGCAGGCCGTTGGTCCCGGAGGATCAGGCGATTCGGCCCTGCGATGACGTTCAGGGCCTAGGCGAAGCTCCGTTCATGTCGATGAGCTCTCACCCCGCCTATCACGGCCCAGCCCGGCTGTATCGCGATCGCACGGATGAGCATCCGGTGACGCCGGAGCCGGCGGCCGTTTACCGGCCTGATATTCGTCACTCCCGACGAGCCTGCTGCTGCCCGGCCAGGCCCGCGGTCATCGCGGTCATGCCGGCGGCAAACGGCCGCCAAGGGTCGGCGGAATTGCTGCTGTGCGGTCATCATTACCGGCAGTCACGGCAGGCGCTGGCGGCCAAAGGCGCGAGACTACTGGATGTGATGGGTTACCCGCTGGGATCGCAGGCCTGGCCCGAACCAGCCTGACAGCACCTGCGATACGTCATGGAAAGGTCTGACTGGTGCATGGCCGGGCACGCCCCCGCTCCGGCCATGCGTTACTGGCCATTGGGAGCGCCGATCGCACGCTGCTGACCTACGAATGCCGCACAGCCACCACCGACGCGGCAGGGCCGCTCACCGCTCAGCATCCGGCTGCACCTACGCGTGGTCGCCATCGACCGTCCGCGGGCTGGGCCGTTCCGACCCGCTGCCACGACGCCGCTTCACGGACTGGCCTGCTGATGTCGAGGCCCTCGCCGACACGCTGAGCCTTTCGCGGTTCGCTGTACTCCGTTACTCCGGCGGGCGGGGCGGCGTCTTTCCGGTCGCATCTGCCGCGCCCGGATCGCTGTCAGTTTGGGGTTGTCAGCTGGGTTTGGGCGGCAGCGCGGATGAAGCGGGAGGCGCGGCGGCGGATGCGCCGTTCCAGCCGTTCGGCTTGGGTGGATGCTGGTCGCGGAGTACGGGCGTGGGGCGCGCGGTAGAAGCGGGTCTTGGCCAGCTCGACCAGCAACAGGTAGATGACGACCATGCCGAGCAGCAGCAGGAAGAAGGTTGCGGGCAGCGGAGTGAAGCCCAGCAGGTGCGCTAGCCCGGTGTAGGGCAGGATCGCGCCGGCTAGCGCCGCTGCTGTTGGCACGAGCAGCATCGGCAGGCTGGGCCGGCTCTTCAGGAACGGGATCCGGCGCGTCCGGATCACGTACACGACCAGGGTCTGGGTGGCGATCGACTCGACGAACCAGCCGGTCCTGAACTCGGCATGGCCGGCGTGCAGCAGGGCGAGCATGATCCAGAAGGTGACGAAGTCGAAGACCGAGCTGACGGGACCGAACACGGCCATGAAGTTCCGGATGAATTTCATGTCCCAGGCGGCCGGGCGGGCCAGCGCCTCAGGGTCGACCCGGTCGGTCGGGATCGCGAGCTGCCCGGTGTTGTACAGCAGGTTGTTGAGCAGGATCTGCGAGGGCAGCATCGGCAGGAACGACAAGAAGACCGAGGCGCCAGCCGCGCTGAACATGTTGCCGAAGTTCGAGGACGTGGCCATCAGCACGTACTTCATCGTGTTGGCGAAGATGCGGCGGCCCTCCATCACGCCGTCGGCCAGCACGCCCAGGTCTTTGTCGAGCAGCACGACGTCGGCGGCTTCCTTGGCCACGTCAGTTCCGGAGTCCACCGAGATGCCGACGTCGGCGTGATGCAGCGCCACCGCGTCGTTCACGCCGTCGCCGAGGAACGCGACGTCCTTCCCGGTTCGGCGCGCGACCTTGATGATCCGCGACTTCTGATCGGGGCTGATCCGGGCGAACACCGTCGTGGTCTCGATCGCCGCCGCGAGCTGATCGTCATCGAAAGACTCAAGCTCACTGCCGCTGACCACGCCGGTGCAGTCGACCCCGATCTGCGAACACACCTTGGCTGCCACCAGGCCGTTGTCGCCAGTTATGATCTTGACCTGCACCCCGAGGCGGCCGAGCTGGGCAATGGCAGAGCCGGCGTCTGCCTTCGGCCGGTCGGCGAAGGTCAGGAAGCCGGCTAGCTCGAACCCGTGCTCGTCTGCCGCGGTGAGGGCGTCCGCGCCGCTGGCCGGGCGGGCGGCTACGGCCACAACCCGGGCTCCCTCGGAGAAAAGTGCGCGCATCGTGGCCCAGCCGGCGTCGGGGACGTTCGCGCACTGGCCCAGGACCGCTTCCGGAGCGCCCTTGGTGATCAGCATCGTCTTGCCGCCAGCGTCGGTCACCAGCACCGAGGCAAGCTGCCGCTCGTGATCGAAGGGAAGGACGGCCAGCCGGCGGCAGCCGGCGGCTTCTACCGCGCAGGACTGGCCCGCGCCCGCGCCCGGAGCCAGCCACAGGGCCTGATCCAGCGCGTTCCCGCCGACCGGCCCGGCTGGCGTGACCGACGCCTCGTTGCATACCAGGCCGAGCATCAGCGGCTGGCTGCTGTCCTGCCCGCTAGCGTCCAGGGCGCGGTCGAAGGTGATCGCGCCCTCGGTGAGCGTGCCGGTCTTGTCGGTGAACAGGATCTCGATGTTGCCCAGGTCCTCGATCGCGACGAGCCGCTTCACCAGCACCTTCTTCGCGGCGAGGGCCTTCGAGCCGGCGGACAGGCTCACCGTCACGATCGCCGGCATCATCTCCGGAGCGATCCCCACCGCGATGGCCAGCGAGAACAGCAGCGCGTCAATAAGCGGCCTCGACAGCGCCACGTTCACGACGAAGATGAACGCCGTCAGCACCGCCGCAACCGCGAACAGAAAGCGCGAGAACCGCGCCAGCCCCGCCTCGAAAGCAGTCTGGCCGTGCTTATCAGCCAAGCCCGCCGCGATCCGGCCGAACGCGGTACCGGCTCCGGTCCGGACCACGACGCCCGTGGCCGAACCCTGGTGCACGACCGTGCCCATGAACGCGCACCCTGGCTGATCCTGCTCCTGGTGGCGGGCGACAGCGCCCGCCGTCTTGACGGCTGGCATCGACTCGCCCGTCAGCACGCCCTCATCACACTCGAGCTCCTCGACCGTCAGCAGGCGCAAGTCGGCCGGGACGATGTCACCGATGCGCAGCGAAACCACGTCACCGGGCACCAGGTCCAGCACGGGGACCCGGCTAGCCTGCCCGTCCCTGCAGACCTCGGCCTCATGCCGGATCTGGGCGCGCAGCGCGGCCATCGCCGTCTCCGCCCGGTACTCGTTGAAGAACCCAAGACCCACGCTGAGGGCGACGATGACCGCAATTATCAGCGCATTCGTGCCGCCGCCAGTCAGCCCCGACACCAGCGCCGCGCCGAGCAGCAGGACCAGGATCGGGTTGCGGACCTGGCGGAACAGGACTGCTGCCGGGCGGACCCGGTGCGTGCCCAGCGCATTCGGCCCGTACCGCCGCAGCCGCTGCACCGCCTCTGCCGACGACAGGCCAGCCGGGCCACTGCCCAGCCGCGCCAGCACGTCACCAGCTGGCAGGCCCGCGGCTTCCGCCAGATCCAGCTGCCCAGCCCGGGCCCCCGCGACCACGACCATCCAGGCAGTCTGCTACACGAAGCGTCACGGCAGTCAGGGCCATTAGTCATCACTGGCCCGCGACACTTGCGCTATCCGGTCACCATGGAAGCTGGGCGCTGTTGGCGTCCCGCAAGGCGCGGACATAACCTGCGCGCTCGGTTCCGGCCTGGCCAGCGTCGCCGGGCTGGGCGAGCAGGCCGCGCAGTTCGCCGACCGACGTGTAACCCTTGCGGACCATCCATCCGGACAGTCCGTCGAGAAGCACGGCCGCATGCCCAGGGCCGTGGCGGATCAGCGCGGATGCGGTCATCACGGCATCAGCGCCTGCCAGGAGGTACTTGGCGACGTCGGCTGGATCCTCGACGCCGGTGGTCGCCGCGAGTGAGCAGCCAACCTGCCGGCGCAGGATGGAGATCCAGGTGCGCGGCAGACGCCCCTCAGCCGGGCTGGACAGGTCGACCGCGGGCACTACCGAGAGGGTCTCCGGATCGATGTCGGGCTGCAGGAACCGGTTGAACAGCACCAGGCCGTCTGCGCCTGCCTCATCGAGCCGCAGGGCGATCTCGCCAGTGGAGCTGAAATGCGGGCTCAGCTTGACCGCCACCGGCACGGTCACCGAGTTTTTGACGTCATGCAGGACGTCGATGTGCCGCTGCTCGACGTCCCGGCCGGTGATGCGGGGGTCGCCTGGTATGTAGTAGATGTTCAGCTCGATCGCCGCGGCTCCCGCGTCCTGCATCGCGCGCGCGCAGCTGGTCCATCCGCCGGGCGTCACGCCGTTGAGGCTGCCGATCACCGGGACGTCCACGGCCGCGGCGGCGCGCTCGAGCAGGTTCAGGTACCGGCGCGGGCCGACGTCGTCGGCCGCGGCGGCCGGGAAGTAGGACAGCGATTCGGCGAAGCTGTCGGTGCCGGCGTCGGCGAGGCGCGCGTTCTGCTCCGCGTCCTGCCGGAGCTGCTCCTCGAATAGCGAGTACAGCACGATCGCGCCGACCCCGGCATCGGCGAGCCGCCGGGCGCCGTCAAGGGTGTTGGAGAGCGGGGATGCCGAGGCGACGAGCGGGTTACGCAGCGTCAGGCCCAGGTAGCTGGTCGAAAGGTCCATCATCGGTCCTTCCGGGCGTCGGCGGGGAACCGGTGGGCGCTGCGGGTGGCCATCTCTTCGTAGGTGTCCCAGCGCTGGTCGACTGCTTCCTGGGCAAGTCCGGCCAGCCGTTCGGCCTCGGCCGGGTGGGTGTTGCTGAGCGTGCGGTACCGCAGTTCCCGCTGCGTGTACTCGGTCAGCCGGATGCGCGGCCTGGGCGAGTCGAGCAGGAACGGGTTGCCGCCGGCTGTGCGCAGCATCGGGTCGTAGCGGATCAGCGGCCAGTACCCGCTGGCCACGGCGCGGTACTGCTGGCCGAGGCCGTCGCGCATCTCGATGCCGTGCGCGATGCAGTGGCTGTAGGCGATGATCAGCGACGGCCCGTCGTAGGCTTCGGCTTCGCGGAAGGCGCGCAGGGTCTGCTGCGGGTCGGCGCCCATCGCGACCCGGGCGACGTACACGTAGCCGTAGGCGATCGCCTGCAGCGCCAGGTCTTTCTTCGGCATGGTCTTGCCGGCGGCGGCGAACTTGGCGACGGCGCCCAGCGGTGTCGCCTTGGATGACTGGCCGCCGGTGTTGGAGTACACCTCGGTGTCGAGCACCAGCACGTTCACGTTGCGCCCGCTGGCCAGGACGTGGTCGAGGCCGCCGGACCCGATGTCGTAGGCCCAGCCGTCGCCGCCGACGATCCACACGCTGCGCCGGAGCAGGTGATCGGCCACGCTGCGCAGGTCGGCGGCGGACCCGTCGGCCGGCTCGAGGCCGTCGAGGCGCCGTTTCAGCTCGGTGACCCGGTCGTGCTGGGCGCGCAGCTCAGATTCGCGTAGCTGCGGCGCGGCGAGGATGTCGTCGGCTAGGTCGGCGCCGATGACGTCCCGCAGCTGGGTGAGGCGGCTGCGGGCCAGCTCAGCATGCCGGTCGGCGGCGAGGCGGAATCCGAGGCCGAACTCGGCGTTGTCCTCGAACAGGGAGTTCGACCAGGCCGGGCCGCGCCCGTCCGGGTTTACTGTCCACGGCGTGGTGGGCAGGTTCCCGCCGTAGATGGAGGAGCAGCCGGTGGCGTTGGCGACCATCAGCCGGTCGCCGAACAGCTGCGAGAGCAGCTTGATGTACGGGGTTTCCCCGCAGCCGGCGCAGGCGCCGGAGAATTCGAACAGCGGCTGCAGGAACTGGGTGCCGCGCACCGTGCCGAAGTCCACCCGGGAGCGGTCGGCCACCGGCAGCGTCTCGAAGAACGCGATGTTGTCCCGCTCGGCCGCGACCAGCGGCTCGCGGGGCGCCAGGTTGATCGCCTTGATCGCCGGGTCAGCGGGCGCGCTGACCGGGCAGGCCTGGACGCACAGCTCGCAGCCGGTGCAGTCTTCCACGTACACCTGCAGGGTGAAGCGGGTATCGGGCAGGCCGCGGGCGTCCAGCGGAGCCGACCGGAACTCCGGCGGCGCCCCGGCGAGCAGCGAGTCGTCGTAGTACGTGGACCTGATCACGCTGTGCGGGCAGACGAAGCTGCAGTTGCCGCACTGGATGCACAGGTCGGGATCCCACAGCGCGACCAGGTCGGAGATGTTGCGCTTCTCGTAGGCGGCGGTGCCGCTCGGGTACGTGCCATCCACCGGAAGCATGCTGACGGGCAGGTTGTCGCCGCGGCCGGCCATCATCGCGGCGGTGACGGTGCGGACGAACTCCGGCGCGCCGGCCGGCACGACCGGCGGCAGTTCCCGTGACTGATGTGACGCGCCCGGGCACCTGGATCTGGTGCAGGCCTTCCAGCGCGCGGTCGACCGCTGACTGGTTCTTGCCGACCACCTCAGCGCCGCGGCGGCCGTAAGTCTTGGTGATCGCCGATTTGATCTTGCCAATGGCCTCGTCGCGTGGCAGGACGCCCGAGATGGCGAAGAAACAGGTCTGCAGGATGGTGTTCGTCCGTCCGGCCAGTCCCACCTCGCGGGCGATCCGCCCGGCGTCGATCGCGTACACCTCGATCTGCTTGGCGAGGACTTTCTCCTGGACGGGGCGGGGCAGCGCATCCCAGACCTGGTCCGGCGGGTGTGCGCAGTCCAGCAGGAGCGTCGCGCCCGGTGCCGCTACTCTCAGCACGTCGACCCGGTCCAGCAGGCCGAAGTGGTGGCAGCCGACGAAGCTGGCCTGCTGCACCAGGTAGGGCGCCCGGATGGGCTGCGGCCCGAAGCGCAGGTGCGACACGGTCTGCGAACCCGACTTCTTCGAGTCGTAGACGAAATAGCCCTGCGCGTGCAGCCCCTCCCCGGAGCCGAGGATCTTGATCGTGTTCTTGTTCGCGCCGACCGTCCCGTCTGAGCCAAGGCCGAAGAACACCGCGCGGACCGTGCCGGGCGGCTCGATGTCCAGCGATGCGTCATAGGGCAGGCTCAGGCCGGACACGTCATCGGTGATGCCGATCGTGAACCGTCGCCGCGGCCGCTGCCGGGACAGTTCCGCGAACACCCCGGCCACCATGCCCGGCGTGAGCTCTTTCGACGACAGGCCGTAACGACCGCCGGTCACCAGCGGCATGACCGCGCGCTCGCCGCCGGTGTGCGCCTCGGCCAGCGCGGCTATCACGTCCAGGAACAGCGGCTCGCCGGCAGAGCCCGGCTCCTTGGTCCGGTCCAGCACGGCGACCCGGCTCGCGGATACTGGCACCGCGTCGAGCAGTGCCTGGGCCGGGAACGGCCGGAACAGGCGGACGTGCAGCACGCCGACCCGCTCACCTCGGGCGCACAGATGGGAAACGGTCTCGGCGACGGTCTGCGCGGCCGAGCCCATCACGACGATCACCCGGTCGGCCTCAGGGTGACCGGAGTAATCCACGACGTGGTAGCGGCGGCCGGTCCGCGCGGCTAGGCCGTCCATCGCGTCCTGCACCGCGTCCGGCACCGCGGCGTAGAACGGGTTCACCGTCTCCCGCGCCTGGAAGTAGACGTCCGGGTTCTGCGCGGTGCCGCGGATGAACGGCTGCTCGGGTGACAGCGCCCGGCCACGGTGCGCACGGACCAGTTCCTCCGGTACCAGGGCCAGCAGGTCGTCGTCGGACAGCAGCTCGATCGTGTTCAGCTCGTGCGAAGTTCGGAACCCGTCAAAAAAATGCACGAACGGCACCCTGGTCGCCAGCGTGGCGGCCTGCGCCACCAGCGCCAGGTCGTGCGCCTCCTGGACGGATGCCGAAGCCAGCAGCGCGAAACCGGTCTGCCGCACCGCCATCACGTCCGAATGGTCACCGAAAATGGACAGCCCCTGCGCTGCCAATGACCGGGCGGCGACGTGCAGCACCGCCGGGGTCAGCTCTCCCGCGATCTTGTACATGTTCGGGATCATCAGCAGCAGGCCCTGCGACGCGGTGAACGTGGTCGCCAGAGCACCGGTTTGGAGCGCGCCGTGCAGGGCGCCCGCCGCCCCGCCCTCGCTCTGCATCTCCACCACCGCCGGAACGCCGCCCCACAAGTTCGGGCGTCCCTGGCTGGACCACTCGTCGGCGAGCTCGGCCATCGGCGACGACGGCGTGATCGGGTAGATGCAGCAGACCTCGTTCAGCCGGTAGGCGACCGAAGCCGTGGCCTCATTGCCGTCGACCGTGGCGCGCGTCATACCTCGTCCTCCGGGACCATCTCAATCGAGTGCACCGGGCACTGCTCGTAACACGCGCCGCAGCCGGTGCATTTGTCGTAGTCGAACTCATACCGGTGGCCGGGCCCGAGTTTGATCACCGCGTCCTCCGGGCACGCGCCCAGGCAGCCGTCGCACTCGCAGCAGTTGCCGCACGACAGGCACCGGCGCGCCTCGTAGGCCGCCTCCTTCTCCGACAAGCCGCCGACCACCTCGCCGAAGTCAGCGGTCCGCTGCGCTAGCGGCGCCTCCGGCTGCTGCCGCCGGGCGGCGTCGCCGAAATACCACAGGTTTAGCTGGCCGAAGCTGACCTCCAGGTGCTTCGGCTGGCTGGCCGGGACGGCGCCTCGCAGCCAGGCGTCGATGTTCCTGGCCGCCTTCTTGCCGTGTCCCACCCCGACCGTCACGGTGCGCTCGGCGGGGACCATGTCCCCGCCGGCGAACACTCCGGGGCATCCGGTCATCATCGACGCCGACACCTGGACGGTGCCGTCGCGACCGAATTCCACGCCCGGAACCTGATGCAGGAACGCGGTGTCGGTTTCCTGACCGAGCGCCAGGATCACGGTGTCGGCGGCCAGCGTCTCGAACCGCCCGGTCGGCTGCGGGAAGCCGTTCTCATCGAGTTTCATAGCCTCGACCGTCAGCTCCGGGCCGTCGAAGGCGGTGATAGTCCGCAGCCAGTTGATCCGCACGCCCTCCCGTTCAGCCTCCTCCGCTTCCTCCTCATGGGCAGGCATCTGGGCCCGAGTACGCCGGTAGACGATCAGCGCGTCGTTCGCGCCGAGGCGGCGGGCCACCCGCGCGGCGTCCATCGCGGTATTGCCGCCGCCGTACACCGCGACGCGGCGCCCGATCACCGGGCGGTCGCCGGAGGCAACGCTGCGCAGGAACGACACCGCGTCCACAATCCGGCCCGCGTCCTTGGCCGGGATGTCGACCCGCTTGGACAAGTGCGCGCCCACCGCGACGAACGCGGCGTCGAAGCCGCCGTCCCGCCGCTCGGCATCCAGGTCATCCACCCGGTGTTGGCAGCTGATCTGCACCCCCAGTCCGGCGATCCGGTCCAATTCGCCGTCCAGGACGTCACGCGGCATCCGGTAAGCCGGGATGCCGTAGCGCATCATCCCGCCCGGCCGCTCGCCCGAGTCCCTGATCTCTACCTCATGGCCAAGCCGGGCCAGGTGATAAGCGGCAGATAGCCCGCTCGGCCCGGCGCCGATGACCAGCACCCGCTTGCCGCTGCGCACGGGCGGCTGGCCGAACGACCAGCCCCGCTCCAGCGCGAGGTCGCCCAGGAACCGCTCCACCGAATGAATCGAGACAGCGCTGTCGAGGCTGGCCCGGTTGCAGACGCTCTCGCACGGGTGATAGCACACCCGCCCGTGAATCGCCGGCATCGGATTATCGGCGGTCAGCTGCCGCCACGCCTGCTCATGGCGGCCCGCCTCCGCGTGCGCCAGCCACGCCTGGATATTCTCGCCAGCCGGGCAACCCGCATTACACGGCGGCAGCAAATCCACGTAGACAGGCCGCTGCTCCCGCACCGGACCCGCGCGCGAGCGCCCGTGCAGCAGATCCGCCAGCGGCGTCATATCCGGTCGCTCCGAACGGCCAGCCATGCCGTCAGCCGAGTGGCGTCGTGAGGCGGCGAAGTCGCAGGCAAGCGCCCGCGGCTGAGACTCGGTCCATGCGCCAGGGCTCCTTGGTCCCGCCCGCCAGCGCGAGCGGAGCCGTAATCCGTATAGTCAGGTCCGGAGCGACAGGGTCGAATACAGTGCACAACCGAACCCATGCTCTTCCAGGAGGCTACGCCGTGCCTGGATCACGAGGAATCCTGGACCCGCCGTGGCGCAGACCCCCGAGACCCTGAAGGCCGACACAGCCACATCCGCGCGCCGCTTCCAGGGCCAGGCCGGCCGAGAACAACCGACACACCACACAGTCGTTCATGCACGACATTGCACCCCGGCCATGGTGACCCTCGTGAATGGCGCCGGATGGCGGCTGGCTCCTGGTCTAGGGACGCAACCGGGCGGTCCAGGTCAGGCAGGTGCCGCCGCCCGGCGGGGTCGTGAGCTTCAGGGTCCCGCCGTTGCGCTCAGCGCGATGCCGCATGCTGGTCAAGCCGCTGGAGCGGGCGGGCGTGCCGATGCCGCGTCCGTTGTCGGTGACCTGCAGGGTGATCACGCCGTCGGCCAGGGCCAGGGAGATGCCGGCGTTGGTGGCGCCCGCGTGCCGCGCGCAGTTGGACAGGGCCTCGCGGGTGACGGCGAGGATGTCGTGGTCCAGTGCGGCGTTTGTGCCCGAGTCGAGTGGCCCGGCGAAGGCGATGCTGGCGGTGAAGCCGAGCTGGGGGGCGTGCTCGCCGATCAGCTCCGATAGCCGGTCCCGCAGGCCGGCCGGTGCCGGCTCGCGTGCCTGGAGCTGGAAGATGCTGTCGCGGATCTTGCGGATGACCTTGTCAATGGTATCGGTGTAGCCGCTGAGCTGCCCGGCGTGCGCGGGCATGCCGATGCGGCCGGCCAGGCTCTGCAAGCCCATGCCGAGGGCGAATAGTTCCTGGATGACGCTGTCGTGCAGGTCGCCCGCGATGCGGTCATGGTCCTCGGTCCGTGCCAGCGCCATCTGATAAGCCCGTGCCTGCGCCAGTTCCACGGATACGGCTGCGTGGGCAGCGAAGGAGGCGGCCATCTCCAGACTGGCGTCACTGAAGCCGGGACGCCCGGCGAGGCGGCCCACGATCAGAGCGCCGAGCACGTCCTCCCCGGCGGCGAGGGGGACGACCATCAGCGGGCCGACCTCACCGCCCAGCGCGTCGCCGGCGGCTTCCTCCTGGCGGTAGTCGGCGACGAGGAACGGCTTGCCGGTGAGGACGGCCCGGCCGGCTAGCGAGTCGTCCAGAGGCGCCGTCCGGCCTGCCAGACCGCCTGCCGTCAGCCCGGCGGCGGCGGTCACGGTCGCCTGGCCGGTGCCATCCGGCACGGCGAGCATGGCGAAGTCCGCCCCAGCCGCCATCACCGCGTGCTCGGCGATCAGCTGATTCGGCTGGCTGGCCTCGGCGGACAAGAGCAGGGCGGTGAGCTCGCTGGTCGCGGCCAGCCACTGGCGGCGCTGCTCGGACTCGGTGAACCGCCGTGCGTTGGCGATCGCCCCGCCGGCCGCGGCGGCGAGCGCGATTGCCAGTTCCTCGTCCTCGGCGGTGAACTCCCCGCCGTGGGCCGGCTCGGTCAGGTAGAGGTTGCCGAATATCTCCTCGCCCGCCCGGACCGGGACGCCGAGGAAGGCACCCATCGGCGGATGACCTTCGGGGAACCCGGCCGAGGCGAGATGTGCGCCCAGGTCGGTGAGCCGGATCGGCACCGGCTCGCTGATCAGCAGGCCCAGGATCCCCCGGCCGCTGGGCAGCTCGCCGATCTCCGCGACCAGGTCATCGCTCATTCCGGCGTGTACGAACTGCTCCAGCAGGCCATCGTTGCCGATGACCCCGAGCGCGGCGTAGCGGGCGCCCAGCAGCTCACGGCCGGCGTCCACGATCCGCCGCAGCACCACTGGCAGGCTCAGGTCGGCCGCTACCGCTGCGTTCGCGTGCAGCAGGCCCCGCAGCCGCCCCTGGGCGGCCAGCACATCGCCCGCGCGATCGATAAGCTGCCCCAGCAGCTGATCGAGCTCCAGCCGGGGAACGTCCGGGAAGCTCAGCCCGGCCGCCGAGTCTGCGTCACCTGGCCCGCCAGCATCCTGGCCGCGCAGGCCCCGGCCCGGTTTGTCCTCGGCAGCTGCCATCTAAGCCTCCCGGCACTCGCCAGGCCCGCCCGAGCCTTGCCGTGCGGCGGCCTCCGCCGGGCGACCTGGGCGGGCAGCAGACGTGCCAGGCCATCGGCCCTGGCCGCTTACCAGATCTTTACCATTCACCACCCTTACAGTAGCCCCTGGCAATGAACGCCAGCGCGCGACGCATGACGACCAGCAGTCGCCGTAGCCTGCCCGGCATCGCCCCCGCGGCAGACGACTGGCGGGCGGCGGACCAGCGGCGAGAGCAACTTGGCCGCCGGCGGCTCGAGATGGACGTGCCACGTCCAGGCGTCTGAGGCTGGGTAGCCGGCCAGCGCGCAGCACGGGACGCTAGGGAGGACCTACGCCCCTTACTGCGTGAGCCCCAGCCGGGTCGGCTGGGGTTATGTTTACCGCCGAGGAGCGCCTGATGGACCTCAGCTTCGCCACGGCGCGGGCCAGGCTCGCGGCCATGACCCACGACGGCTCGCTGGCCCGAGCATCAGAGAGAGCTTACGCCGACGGCCTCACCGAGGTGATCGGGTCCGGTCCTGTCGGCGAGGCGCCTGGCCGGGCCAGCCTGGCCGGGGTTCGCTGGCGGGAACTGGTTACCCGCGACGGCTCCGCGGTGCTGGCGCTGCGGTGGGAAGCCACCGGGCCTGGCGGCGGCGTATTCCCTGCCCTTGATGCCAACATCACCCTGACCCCCGCAGGGGAGCACGCCACCTGGCTGTCGCTCGCAGGAGCCTACCGGCCGCCGCCACGCGATTCCCAGAGCGCGGAAGACGGCGACGGGACTTTGCGGCGGGCAGCGACGTCGACGGCCCGGTCCCTGCTGGCCCGTATCACCAGTATCCTCGCTCAACCCGAAACCGCAGCCGACGGGCACCGGGGAAGCTCCGGTACCGCACTTCGCCCAGGGCCTGGCATCAACCGCGACGCCCGTGCCTGACCACCTGGCTGCGACAGGGCCGCGCGACACGGCCTCGCATCGCAAGGGCGCAGCGCGCGCGCCGGGCGCACCGGACGCGGAACGAGCGGCCATCACCCCGGCCGTGACGCGGAACATGGTCAACGCCCTGCAGGACGCGGTTGAACTGGCCGATGGTGACGGCACGATCACGCTGGCCAACATGGGGCTGGAGGTAATGATCGCCTACCAGCACGGCTCGCCTGCAGTTGCGCCAGGGCGCTGGTTGCGCGGCGCTTCATGATCGAGGGTGTAGTCGGGGCCTGAACCCGCCGGGCGCGCGAAGGTGGCGTGAGGCGTGTGGCGCCCATCGGCCATCCGAGGCATGAACAGGTGTCGTCACGCCTACCGAGTCGACTGGTTTCGTGGGCGTCAGCGCCAGAATTCGGCGAGCAGCTCCGTGAGGGCTCGGCCTTGGTCGTAGCCTCCTCGCGCGGCCTGCAGACGCGTTGACGGATCCGACGCATTGGCGTCGAACACGTCGCCCGCGCCGCCATCCGGGAAGACGGTCTCGACCCTGCTGCCCCGTGCGCGCAATTCGTCGACTTGGGTTGCGAGATCCATGCCCCACTCCAGCGGCATCCGCGACCTGCCGCCGAAGGGTGACAGCACCAGCACCCGGCCGTATCCAGCCGCCAGGTCGGCATTCTCGCTGCGTCGGTAGCCGCCGTTGATGTACCGGTTCTCGCCGATGCGGTAGGGAGGGAAGGGACCGAAGCCGTTGCTGGTGCTGGCGGCGACGGCGTCGACCAGGTCGACTCCGCTGTGGCGGTCGAACGCCACCGGTTCACCGGTATGGGCATTGACAGCGACGATAAGCACAGGCTGTTGCGGCCAGTGCTGACTGGGAAGCCGAGCCGCGACGATGTCGCGCCAGCGCGTCTGGCTAGCGCCGTCGCAAGCATCCATTTCGAGCGCCGCGGCGCCCATCCTGCGGCGCATGTCAGCCGCATCCTCAGCAGAACCGATGATTCCGTTCGACCACTTCATGTAGGTCGGCCCCGAGAAAATCGGAGCGCGTCCCCGGTCCGATCCGGCGTCGCCAGCCTGTGGCTGAGGTACCTCGGCGAGGATGGCGGCATACAGTTCGGCCGGCCGTGTCCCGCTGGTGATCTGGGCAGCCACCGTCGATCCTGCCGACGTGCCGATGATCAGATCGGCCTCGGTCACATCGACCCCGGCATCGGACAGGCCGGCGATGAGACCGAGCTCCCACGCATTGCCTGCCGCTCCGCCGCCGGCGAGAACCAAGGCTCGCTTGTTTGAGTTGCCCGCCTGTCTTGTGGCGCCGGCGTGCTGGTCGGGCATCGGCCAATTCCCGTGCCGCGGCGTTCGCGTCACCGCGATGCCATCGGAAGTGGTCGTCGAGCTGATGCGCGGAGTCGAAGAAGGTGTTGTGCTCATGGGAGTCGCCTTTCGTTAATTGCTGGCGGGCGCTCCCGGCGACTACCTCAGTCGCGCGATCGTGGACTGCAGGGGAGCACCCGTTACGGATACCGCGTTCATGGGTCTCACCTCCTGCGAATGGATCACGACCGGCCGAACTCTAGCTCACCGGCGCCGCGGTGAGCAACCGGCTTCATGCAGGTTGCCGGCGTGCGCGCGGACGTGTGTGGGCTTTGTCCTTCCCGATGCATGACCTAGGTCCCTGGCCCGAGCGAAGACGACCGGAGTCCCATAAGGACGGCTAACAAGTCGAGGACACGTGCAGGCGAGATCCGTTCAGGAACGAGCCGTCACCGTGCGTCCGGAGAGGAGCGTTCGATGACTAGTGTTGTTAGTGCCCGCTCGGCTGCCGGGCCGCAACTAGATCCGGAACTGACATCAGTTAAGGACCAGCAGAAAGCTCGCGCCCTGGGGGTAACGTCGGCGACCGGGCTGGTCATCGGCAGCATCGTCGGCATCGGGGTCTTCACGATGCCAGCCGTGCTGGCTGGCGCCGGCACGAGCTCGCTGGTCACGCTCGCGGTGATTGCCTGTTGGCGCCATGCTGCTTGCTGTCTTGTTCGGCCAGCTGACCAAGCGCGTGCCGAACTCCGACGGTGGCCTGTACGCGTACGCCCGCCATGAGTTCGGCGACTTCGCCGGATACCTGACCGGCTGGTGCTACTGGATTCAGGCCTGGGCCGGGAACGCGGCGATCGTGTCGGCGTGGGTGCTGTACGTCGATGCATTGTTCGGCATCAGCCACCCGTCGGACATGACGAACTGGGGGATAGCGCTGCTCGGCCTCTGGATCCCCGCCGCAGTTAACCTGGCCGGAATCAAGAACATGGCGTGGTTCCAGAACCTCACGGTCGTGCTCAAATTCCTCCCGCTGCTATTCATCGGCGTGGTGGGCTGGTTCTTCGTCTCCAAGGCTAACTTCGGCCCCTTCAACGCCTCGGGCGGCAGCCTGTACAGCGCGATCGGCATCGCCGCCGGCGTGGCCTTGTTCTCTTTCATCGGCGTCGAGGTAGCGGCTATCACCGCCAAGCGGGTGCGCAACCCCCGCCGCAACGTCGGCCTCGCCTCACTGCTTGGCACCGGCGCGTGCGCCCTGCTCTACCTGCTGGTGACCGCCGCGATCATGGGCCTAGTCCCGCACCACGCCCTCGTTAACAACACAGCGCCGTTTGTCACCGCATTCGCGACGATCTTCACGCACGGCGCCTGGGCCGGCAAGCTGGTCGCAGCGCTCGCCGTCGTGTCCGGCATCGGGGCGCTGACCGCATGGACGCTGGTCACCACCGAGGTGGCGCGCGCGCCAGCCAACGACGGCCTGTTCCCCAAGCCATTCGCCTGGACCGACCGCAGGGGCAATGCCTGGTTCGGCATCGTGATGGCGGCCGCGCTGCCCTCGCTGCTCATGCTATGGGCCTACACCACTAAGACCGGGCTCACCGTCTTCACCTACCTGGTCGACCTCACCGTGGTGACCGTGGCGATCCCCTACCTGTTCTCGGCGTGCGCCCAGCTGGCCTACCTGGTGTCCAAGCGCCGCCGGGTCCAAGGCTGGCAGCTAGCCCGGGACCTGTCGATCACCGGTGGCGCGGTGCTGTTCTCCATGTGGGTCACCTTCGCGTCCGGCTACGCGGCCGTCTACCAGGCCCTGGTCATCGTGCTGGCCGGCGTCATCCTGTACGCCTTCCTGAAGGCGCACCGCGAGCGCCTCGGCCAAGTCCAGGCACCGGCTGACTTCGTCGCCGCGGTCACCGCTGACGCCACCATCGCGCTCGGCGAGACCACGGAGGGGCAGTCATGACCTTCGGTGTGAAGTCTGAAGTCGGCCAGCTCCGGCAGGCAATCATCCACCGGCCCGGCCTGGAGCTGTCCCGGCTCACGCCGCAGAACATCGGCGAGCTGTTGTTCGACGACGTGATGTGGGCTCGGCGGGCTAAGGAAGAACACGACGTGTTCGCCGAGGTTCTCCGGGACAAGGGCGTCGCAGTCCACTACTTCGGGCAGCTGCTCGCCGAGACACTGCAGCTGCCCGAGGGCCGCGCATTCGTACTCGACCGGGTCTGCACCCCGGAGATAGTCGGCCCCGCGTTGGCCGGGCCGCTCCGGCACTTGGCCGAGGACCTGGACGGCCCGAGGCTGGCCGAGTACCTGGTCGGCGGCGTGCTGAAAGCCGACCTGTCGCCACTGCGGACCCGCAGCCTGCGATGGGACATGCTGCGCGCCGATGATTTCCTGCTGCCTCCGCTGCCCAACCACTTGTTCCCGCGGGACAACTCCTGCTGGATCTACGGCGGGGTTTCTGTTAACCCGATGGCCAAGCCTGCCCGCCAGCGGGAGACGGTGCACATCAGAGCGATCTACCGTTACCACCCGCTATTCGCCGACGGCGGGTTCCTCACCTACTACGGCGATGATGACCGCAGTCACCTGCCGGCCAGCATCGAGGGCGGCGACGTGCACGTCCTCGGCAACGGCGCGGTGCTCATCGGGATGGGCGAGCGCACCACTCCGATGGCGGTGGAGATCCTCGCCCGCGCTCTGTTCGGCAGTGGCCAGGCGGACACCGTGATCGCCGTCGAGCTGCCGCAGTCGCACGCAATGATGCACCTAGACACGGTCATGACCATGATCGACCGGGCCACGTTCGTTCTCTACCCGTACTTCGACCGTCACCTGCGGTCGTGGTCCGTCACCGCCGCCGAGGATGGGGAGCTGGAGATCCGGCCCAACCGCAGCCTGTGGGAGACGCTCGCCGAGACCCTGGGTGCCGAGATCAGCGTGCTGACTACGGATGAGGACGTCCGCGCCGCCGAACGGGAGCAGTGGGACGACGGGACCAACTACCTGGCCGTCGCGCCCGGCGTCATCCTCGGCTACGAGCGCAACGTGGCCACTAACACCATGCTCCGTAAGCACGGCATCGAGGTCATCACCGTGCCCGGCGAGGAACTGGGCCGAGGCCGCGGCGGACCCCGCTGCATGACCTGCCCCATCGAGCGTGACGCCTAGCATTCAGCCGACGAGGAGCATCAAATGAACCTCCAGGGACGCAGCCTGCTGAAGGAAACCGACCTGACCGCCGAGGAGTTCCTCTACCTGGTCAAGCTCGGCAGCCACTGCCGGCACGAGAAGCGGATGGGATTTCAGCGGTACCGGCTGGCCGGCCGCAGCATCGCGCTGATCTTTGAGAAGACCTCCACCAGGACCCGGTCGGCGTTCGAGGTCGCCGCCCACGACGAGGGCGGGCACGTCACCTACCTCGGACCGGACGACTCCCAGCTGGGGCGCAAGGAATCGGTCAAGGACACCGCGCGGGTCCTGGGCCGTATGTTCGACGGGATCGAGTACCGCGGCTACTCCCAGGCCGATGTCGAGACGCTCGCCGAGTTCGCCGGCGTGCCGGTGTGGAACGGGCTGACCGACTCCTGGCACCCGACCCAGATGCTCGCCGACATCCTCACCATGCGCGACCACGCAGGCAAGCCCCTATCCGATGTCAGCTACTGCTACCTGGGCGACGGGCGGAACAACACAGCCAACTCGTTGCTGGTCACCGGGGCGCTGCTCGGCCTGGACGTCCGGATCTGCGCACCGGCGGCGCTACAGCCTGCCACGGAAGTCCAGGACATCGCCCGCCGACTGGCCGCTGGCTCAGGCGCCAGGCTGACCGTGACCAGCGACATGCCCGATGCTATCCGCGGCGCCGACTTCCTCTACACCGACGTCTGGCTGTCGATGGGCGAGCCGCCCGACGAGTGGGATCAGCGGATCCACCAGCTGCTGCCTTACCAGGTCAACGCCCGCGTGCTCGCGGCGACCGGGAACCCGGCGGTGAAGTTCATGCATTGCCTGCCCGCCTTGCACAACCGTGACACCGAGATCGGTCAGCAGATCTACGACAAGAGAGGCCTGGAAGCCCTCGAGGTAACCGACGAGGTCTTCGAGTCACCTGCATCGATCGTGTTCGAGCAAGCCGAGAACCGGCTGCACACGATCAAGGCCATGATGCTGGCCACTATCCCCCCACCTGCGGGAGCATCGCCGCCAGGGCTTGACTGACGACGCAGCCAGCAGGTCGCTGCGCAGCCGCGAACGCCGATAGCAGCGGAGTCACGCGATTCCCGAGCTGCTCACGCCGATACCTACCCGGCCGTATGCGGCGGGCTCATGCCTGCCGGGCCTGCGCCGCGATTGTCGTGCCGGCCTCGCCGGCCAGCAGCGCCGGCGCCTCGCCGAGGCGACCGATCGCGGCAATCCCGCCGGTCGCTTCGACAAACCGGCAGGCGGCCTCGACCTTCGGGCCCATGGATCCGGCGGGCAGCGAGCGAGCCCGCAACTGCCCAGGCGTCGCCTGCCGAAGCGGGCGGGCGTTAGGGGTGCCGAAGTCGTCCATCACCGCATCAACGTCGGTCAGCAGCAGCAGGGCGTCGGCGCTGACAGCGCGGGCCAGCAACGCCGCGGTCAGGTCCTTGTCCACTACCGCCTCGACGCCGTGCAACCCGCCCGCCTCATCGGCGGTCACCGGGATACCGCCGCCGCCGGCGCACACGAGGAGCGCCCCAGATTCCACCAGCATCCGAATCAGCGGCAACTCGACCAGCTCGCGGGGCTCGGGCGAAGGCACCACTCGGCGCCACGCCGCACCGTCACGGCGCATGGCCCAGCCACGTTCAGCTGCCAGCGCACGCGCTTGCTGCTCGCGATAAACCGGGCCGACGAACTTCGTCGGATTCGCGAACGCCGGATCGTCCTCGTCGACGAGCGTCTGGCAGATCAGGCACCCGACGGACCTACCGGGCACGACCTTGCGCAGCGCCTGCGCCAGCCAGTACCCGATCATCCCCTGGGTCTGCGCGCCGAGCACGTCGAAGGGGAACGGGTGCGACAGGGCGGGATCTCGCGCGCTCTCCAGCGCCAGCATCCCGACCTGCGGCCCGTTCCCGTGCGTGACGACCAGTTCGTGAGCGCGCGCCAGCGGCGCCAGGGCCTCGACCGCGGCCTGCACGTGCGACTCCTGAATATCCGCATCCGGCTTTTCGCCTCGTTCCAGCAGCGCGTTACCTCCCAGCGCGGCGACGATTCTCATGATCTCTAGTCTCGCCGGCCTGCCGGCTACTGGTGAATGGCCGCGGCCAAAGTCCACAAGACGCCATGTGCGCAGATCCTCTGGCGGTCGGGCGTACCGACTCATATCTGCTTGTCCGCAGTTCGGGGCGATTCCGGCGTGGCCGGGGATCGCCCAGGCACCAAGAGTCCGGCCCCTTACGCGCCTGGGCCAGATGCGCGGCTACCAGTCAGTCCAGCGTAACGGTGACCTCGGGAGGCTGCCGGAGAGTGTTGTGCACCGTGCAGTCCGACGCGACGGCCAGCAGGGCCTTGCGGTGGTTGTCGGGAACTCCGCCGGGCACGCGGATCGCGAGATGAACATCGCTGATCCGGGCCGGGCTGTCGCCAGCCAGGCCGAAAGAGGCGCGCACCCCGAAGCCGACCGGATCGAGCTGATGCCTGCGCAGGTAGCGGCCGACATAGAACGCGACGCAGGACGCAAGCGAGCCGACCATCAGCTCGGTCGGAGTGGGCGCCAGATCCTGGCCGCCCTCCGCGACGGGCTGGTCAGCAAGCAGGTCGTGGCCGCGGGTGGCGATCCGGTAACTATCGCCGCCGGACCAGCTAACGTCCACGCGGCCGGTTCCGTCCGGCAGGCCGTCGCCGACCTCGGCGTCGGTAGCCTGTGTCAGCAGGGCATTGCCGAGGCGCCGCGCCTCGCCGGGCGTTAGCGCGGCCCAGGAACCGTCGCCGCACTGCGGGCACTGGCCGACGCGCATGGTGACCCGGCCAGCCGGCTGGTGCTCCTGGCCTAGCTTCATGACTCCCACATCCAGCGTCCGGCCGCAGCTGGTGCGCACGTGCAGAAGATCGGCGTCCGGCGTGCGGGCCGGGCGCAGCTGGGTCTCAGTCATCGAGACTCCTCCTCACGGCGGGTCGACACAGCCGTTGCGAGCCTTCGCGGGCCGCGTTCAGCTGCCCCGCTCCGATTCCAGGCCAGCCGGCTAGCCTGCTGACCGACAGGGCCCAACAGCAAGCGCTCGCGGGACCTTCGTCCTAGCGATCACTGGCCCGATGCGGTCACATCAGCAAGGATGGCGTCGGCCAGGCGGCCAATCGCAGCAGCGACGGCCTCGCTCAGGCCGCGTCGCTGGCTGAAGTCGGCACCTTCAATGCAGTGCACGATCAGCACCGACGGCAGCCGGCCGAGCGCTCCGGCCAGGCCGATGGCCGTCTCCAGGCCCAGGCCGTGAGAGCTAGCGACGCCTGCGTCGCTTCCGCCCCCCACGCCCGCGCCGAGCACCAGCCTGCGCAAGGCTCCAGGCGCGGAGCCGGCCACGGCATCGACCACGATCGCGACCGATGCCCCGGTCCAGGCTTCCAGCAGCCTGGTTGGCTCGCCGTCGCTCAGCACCAGCCTGACGTCGGCGGGTAGCCGTCCGTGCAGGCGCGTTATCACCTCAGGTCCGGCGCCGTCGTCGCCGCGGAACTCGTTGCCCACGCCGATGATGACTACCCCGCCGGGTCCGGTCACGACCGGTCGACTCTCAGCGTGAGGAAATGGGTAGCACAGGAAATGCACGGGTCGTAGTTGCGGATAGCTTGCTCGCACTGCGCGGTGAGCAGCTCATCGCTCAGGTCCAGCCGCGCCTGCACGAACCGCCGCAGGTCGTGCTCGATCGCCGCCTGGTTCTGAGATGTGGGCGGAATGATCCGCGCAGCCAGGACGATCCCGTTCCCATCCAGCTCGTACCGCTGGTACAGCACGCCGCGCGGCGCCTCAGACACCCCGTGGCCGGTACCTGCCCGCGGCGGCACGTCAACGTGCGCCGCCGCGGGCTGCTGGTATCCCTCGATCAGCCGGATCGCTTCCTCGATCGCGCACACGATCTCGACCGCCCGCACGATGATGGAACGGAACGGGTTTCTGCAGGTGTCCCCCAGTCCTGCCGCTGCGGCGGCGCCGGCGGCCAGTGGTGGCAGCCAGCGGGAATTCAGCGTGTACCGGGCCAGCGGCCCGGTGAGGTAAGTCCCGTCCTGGCCAGCCAGCCGTGCGTGCAGCGCGGTCGAGTGCGGCACTTGTTCCTCGACCACCTGGCGTTCAAAATCCGCGGCCCCAAACTCGCGGCCGGCTGAGGTCACCACCGTGCCGCGCTCGATCGGGTAGCTGCCGGGCAGGCTGAGCGCCAGCAGCTCGTGATCTACGGTCAGCTCGGGAAAGTCGAATCCGGCCACCCAGCGCACCGTCTCCAGGGCCGGTTCCAGGACCGCGCGCAGCTGCTCGGCCAGGTTGTCGAGGTCCCGCCGGGCGGGGACCGAGTAGAAACCGCCTATCTGCACGTTCACCGGGTGAACGGCACGGCCGCCGAGCAACTCCATGATCGCGTTACCGGCCCGCCGGAGCGTCAGGCCGCGCTCGACGATGTCACGGTGATCCCGGGCCATCTCGATGGCACCGGGATAACCCAGGAAGTCGGGCGCGTGCAGCATGTAGATGTGCAGCGCGTGGCTGGCGATCCACTCGCCGCAGTACAGCAGCCTGCGCAGGTCGGCGATCGTGCCGTCGACGGTCACGCCGCAGGCGGCCTCGATCGCCAGGAACGCGCTGGTCTGATAGGCCACGGGGCAGATCCCGCAGACGCGCGCGGTGATGTCAGGCGGCTCGCGGTAGCCGCGGCCGCGCAGGAAAGCCTCGAAGAATCGAGGTGGCTCGTAGATGTCGAGCCGCACCTCGTCCACCAGGTCGCCTAGCACCCGGACGTGCAGGGACCCTTCCCCCTCGACGCGGGCCAGGCCTTTCGCGGCCAGGGTGCGTTCATGCCGGTGAGTCATCGCAGGTCACATGTTGTCACGGTGCCCCACTGGTATCCGAGTGCGGGTCCATGCCGCGCTCAGCTGGCCGCTACGTCCCAGCAGGCACGCCCTCTGGTGCTGCGGTTTGCCCGACCGGGTGCACGGCCGGCTGCATGGGCACGATCAGCACCGGGAGCGACGCCAGGTGCAGCAGCCGGCTCGACACGCTGCCGAACGGCATGCGCGGCAGGTCAGTGCGGCTGCTCGAGCCAAGCACGAGCATCCTGGCCTCGGCGTCCTGCGCGACCATCAGAATCCGGCGCGCGACGTGCCCGTAGTCGGCTTCCCTGATGGCGCCCTCGGCCTTGATCCCGGACTGCTGGAGGTTCCCAACGATGTCGGCAACGACCTTCTCGCCTTCGCCTTCCGCGCAGTCGACCTGGAGCCTGCCGAACCTGCCGACGGCGAACTCGTGCACGTGCAGCACGACTACCGTGTCGTCGTCCCGTACCAAGTCCTTGACCATCTCTGCAGCAGCCGTGACATGCTCGCCCGCTTCGGGGCGCGCCGCATCGACGGCGAGCACGATTGTCTTGCTCATGGCTTACTCCAACTGCCTTGCCGCCCACCTTACGGAGCGGTCCTTTGGTCGCAATCTAGCCGTCCGCCGCAGGCTGCGGCAGGGTCGAAAGTCCGCGTGCCCAGTCAGTGACACAAGTCCCGTGCAGTGGTGACGCACGACCCTGCGTGAGCACCCCAGGTCACGCAGATGCTTGGTGCAGCTAAAACAAGTCCACTGGCCCGAGCCCACCGCCCGGGAAGACTGCAAGGAGGCACAAGAAATGCGCAGGAGGACTTTCGACGCGCTGGCGACAGTGAGCGGCCTGATCCTGACCGCCATCCTGATCGTGGCCGGCGTGCTGCTGGTGTGGGGTCACTCCTACGCCAACAACCAGGTGACCAGCCAGCTGTCCGCACAGAAGATCGTTTTCCCCACCACGAGCAACCCAGAGTTCAAGGCCCTGCCGAAGGCTGATGCCGCGGCGATGGGCAACTACGCTGGCCAGCTCATGACCAGCGGCGCGCAGGCAGAGACCTACGCCGATCACTTCATTGCCTACCACCTGACGCTGATCGGCGGCGGCAAGACCTACTCGCAGCTCTCCACCCTGGCTCGGGCCAACCCGAAGAGCCAAGCGCTGGCGGGCGAGGTTCAGGCGGTGTTCCAGGGCACCACGCTGCGCAGCATGCTGCTCGAGGCCTACGGGTTCTGGCAGTTCGGCCAGATCGCGCTGATGGCCGCTTGGGCCGCCTTTGCCGGCGCGGCGCTGATGCTGATCCTGTCTCTGCTCGGCCTGTTCCACCTGCGGCGCACGCCGCCTGAGGCAGAGATCCTGCCGAAGATCGCGACTCGCGTCGACGTCAGCACCAGCTGACCGAAGCGCACTCGGGCCAGTCAGCCCTCACTAAGCCGCCTCCCGTCCACGCGGACGGGAGGCGGCTTCTTTGACGTATCGGGACAGCCTGGGACTAAAGTCCCAGGGATGGGTGACCGTAATCCCTGACTCCCGGGGCCTGACAGGGACGAGACTGTCTTCGCGGCTGTCCGCAGCCGGATAACCACTTCCGCAAGGAGCAAACAGAGATGAGCCCTCACACTCTGGTCGCGGCGTCCGCCATCGACCTGAATCAGCCGGGTCACTTCCTGAGCTGGTCGTTCATCGATATTTCGGTGGCTAACCTGGTCGTCATCGCCGTCATGGTGGTGATCTTCGGCCTGGCCCTGCTGGTCCGGTTCCCGCAGCGGCATGCAGCCCAGCCAGATGCGGGTACCGGGACCCTGGCCGGCGCCGCGGCTGACGAAAGCGCGGCCGCGCCTGATGACCCGGACGCCGACATGTGGACCAGCAAGGTCCGGCGGTTCGCGCTGCGGGTGCTGCCGCCCGGCAAGCTGCTGCCCGACCGGCAGCCCGCCTACGTCTCCTCCTGGATTTACGTGTTCGGGGTGGCGACGCTGGCCACCCTCGGGCTGGCGATCGCGTCCGGTTTCGCCCTCGCGCTCGGCGGCCCGGACTGGTATCACTACAACTCGGTCGGTCACTTCTTCAACAGCATGCACCTGTGGAGCGTCGAGCTGTTCATGGCGTTCATGGTGATCCACCTGTGGGGCAAGTTCTGGATGGCCGCCTGGCGCGGCCGCCGGGCGCTGACCTGGATCACCGGCGTGGTCGCGTTCATGGCCTCGGTGGTGGAATGCTTCACCGGCTACCTGTCCCAGTCCAACTTCGACTCCCAGTGGATCGCCACCAACGGCAAGGACGCCTTCAACGCCGTCGGCGTCGGCGCGTTCTTCAACGTGATGAACTTCGGCCAGATGCTGATGTGGCACATCGTGCTGATCCCGATCATCTTGGTCGCCATCGTCGGCGCGCACGTGCTGATGGTCCGCGTCCGCGGCGTCAGCCACCCGCTGCCCGCGCGCCGCGTCAGCTTCCGCGACCGGGCCGCCCGCAAGGCCGCGGCCGCGGCCGACGCCGCGCCCTGGCGCGGCGCCACCCGCCGCTACGACATCCTCAAGGAAGGCACCGTCGCGGTCGTGGTCGCCAGCGTGCTGGTGCTGCTGATGGCCGGGCTGCTGTCCTCGCCGGACGTGCCGCCGCTGAGCGTGCAGACCTGGGCCAAGGCCAGCGCCGCCGACTTCGTCGGCACCGCCGCCGCCGAACTCGACGGCACCGCCCTGGCCGCCTCCTACGGGCCGCCCTACAACAACGGCACCAGCGCCTTGCAGCAGGTCGGGCCGGTCAGCTGGCAGAAGCTGTCGGGGGTCACCCAGCCCCTCAACGCCGCGCAGACATTCGTCATCTCGCCGCTGTCGCAGCTCGCGGTGACCACCCCCGCCCTCGCCGCCGCGCTGACCACCTACACCAGCGCCGCCCCCGGCCAGCAGCTGACCTGGGCCACCGCCTACGACAAGGCCATGCAGAACCCCAAGGTGGCATTCAACAACGGGCTCCTCGCGGTGCCCGCGGCCGGCCCGGTACCGGTGATGATGGCCTACGAACTGAAAATGGCCCAGGCCGGAACCCTCGACGCCGACCTGCTCGCCCAGGCTAAGTTCTTCGGCACGAACTACACCAAGCCACTGCTGTTCATCGCCGACGGCGGCTACTACGCCGGCATCGCCACCACACTGCACCTGACCGGCGGCCAGTGGGGCGTCATGAACGAAACCGGCAGCTACCCCGGCCAGCCCTGGCTGTGGCTCTACCAGCTGTGGTACCACATCAAGCCGTTCAACAACTCCCTCAGCGTCGACGTCTGGGCGGTCTACCTGACCGGCATCGCCACCGTGCTGCTGCTCCTCATCCCCTTCATCCCCGGCCTGCGCGACATCCCCCGCCTCATCCCCGTGCACCGGCTCATCTGGCGCGACTCGTCTCCGGGCGGGCCGCCCGCCGCGCACACCGCACAGACCGTGCCAGACACCGCACCGACAGTGCCGGGCACCGAGGAGGCGGCCACGCCGTAACAGCTCGGCCGCCTCGGCCAACACGCGCCGGTGGCCCGGCCCGCTTGTGCAGCGGTCCGGGCCACCGGCGTTTCTGCCTGAGCCTCACCGGTAACTCGGTGCCCAAAGTCCCGGTGCGGCGGGTCGTATGCCCGCTGACTTGGCGCGATCGACCGGGCAGGGTGGATTACGCACGCCAGCAGATACAGCCAAGAAGGGGGTAGCCACCATGTACGCGCATGTCGGCGACAGGCTCGTCGTAGACGGCGACCCAGCCCGGACTGGCCTCATCATCGGCATCCTGCACGAGGACGGCTCGCCGCCCTATGTCGTGAAGTGGCTGGCGACCGGGCACATCGCCATGGTGTCGCCGGGCCAGTTCGCCCGCCTCATCCCGGCCAGTCATCCGGCTGGCACGGGCAGACTGCCGTTATCTGGCGCGGGCCCCTGACTTGCCATCCAGCAGTGACGCCACATAGTCCGGCACGAAAGTCTGCGACTCGCGCGGCGCTCGCTCGTAACCCGTCGATTTTGGCCGGGGTGGCAGTTCCAGCGGCAGCCGCTGCACGTCGTGGTAGGGGACGCTGCTGAGCAGATGCGCGATCATGTTGAGCCGGGCCCGGCGCTTGTCCGCGCTGTCGACCACATTCCATTGAGCCTCCGGGATGTCGGTATGCACGAACATCTCGTCCTTGGCCCGCGAATAGTCCTCCCATCGGGTGATCGACTCCAAGTCCATGGTCGATAGCTTCCACCGGCGCATCGGGTCATCGAGCCGGGACCTGAACCGGTGCTCCTGCTCGGTGTCGCTGACCGAGAACCAGTATTTCCGGAGCAGGATGCCATCCTCGACTAGCAGCCGTTCGAAGATGGGGCACTGATGGAGGAACCGGCTGTACTCCTCCTTAGTGCAAAATCCCATGACTCGCTCGACGCCCGCGCGGTTGTACCAGCTCCGGTCGAACAGCACGATCTCACCAGCCGCCGGCATGTGCCCGATGTAACGCTGGAAGTACCATTGCGTCCGCTCCCGGTCGCTGGGCGCGGGCAGCGCCGCGATCCGGGCCACCCGCGGGTTCAGGTACTCCGAGACTCGCTTGATCGTGCTGCCCTTGCCGGCGGCGTCCCGCCCCTCGAACACCACGACCAGCCGCGCTCCTTCAACTCGCACCCATTCCTGCAGTTTCACGAGCTCCGCCTGCAGCCTGAGCAACTCCGACCGGTAGAGCTTGCGGGGCACCCGTCCTGCGTCAGAGTCGCCCGCACCTGCCTTCCCGTTGCCGGACTTCGCGTTGCTGGACTTGCCGGCGGCGGACTTTCCGTGCGCAGCCACTGACGCCTCCTGTGCGCTTGACGTCACCCCTGGTGCAGCCAGGTTAGAACGACCGCACGCGGGCTAGCGCCGGAGGGAGCGAAGGTCCCGGCAACTAGGCACTTTCGGCCCTGAGATTAGCCGCGCAGGAGTGCTGGAGTTAACAGTGTAAGCAGGAGCGAGAGGAGGCGTGACGATGAGCACGCTGACACGCAGGGAGTACCGAGGGCCGTTCGCCGACATGGTCGACTTGCTGGAGGCCCCGTGGACGGTCCTGCGCCCGATCACCGGCCACCCGATGCGGGTGGAGGACTTCGTCGAGGACGGCAAGTACGTCGTCAAGGCGGAGCTGCCCGGTGTTGACCCGGAGAAGGATCTTGAGGTTACTGTCTCCGACGGCGTCTTGACCATCAAGGCAGAGCGCCGCGAGGAGAGCAACGGCAAGCACCACTCCGAGTTCCGCTACGGCACTTTCAGCCGCAGCATGACGCTGCCGACAGGCGCCGACGAGGACCACGTCGAGGCCTTCTACGGCCACGGCATCCTCGAAGTGACCGTCAAGCTGGCGGACAAGGGCGCGGAGAAGTCGGTCCGGAAGATTCCGGTCATGCAGGATCAGCACATCAAGCCGACCTGATGCTCCGACCGCCCGGCCCGTGAGGGCAGGCCGGGCAATCAGGGGCGGTCCCGGACATCTGTCCGGGACCGCCCCGCTCTTTGAGTTCTTCCGTGCCCGAAGCAAAGGCCGATAGTCCCGATATCGCGGGTCGCAGGCCTCATGCCGGAGCCCAGGCCGCGCGGGCATCGTCGGGAACGACAGCGCCGCGGGCTTAACCAGCAAGCCACGCAGCCAGCAGGAAGGAACAGCCCTCATGTTCGAGATCCGCATCCACGGCCGGGGCGGTCAGGGAGTGGTAACGGCAGCCGAGCTTCTGTCGGCCGCTGCGTTCGCCGAGGGCAAGCATGCCCAGGCGTTCCCGAGCTTCGGCTCCGAGCGCACAGGCGCGCCCGTCGTGTCGTTCTGCCGGATCGATGACAAGCCGATAAGGGTGCGCGAGCCGGTCATGCACCCAGACGTCCTTATCATCCAGGATCCCACCCTGCTGCATCAGGTCAACGTCTTCGAAGGCGCCGGCGACCAAGCAGTACTGCTGATCAACTCCGCGCGTCCGGCAGCCGAGCTCGGCATCGGCGAGTTCACCGACCAGCTCAGGCCCGGCGCGGTGCTGGCCGTGCCGGCCACCGAGCTAGCCCAGCAGCACGTCGGCCGGCCAGTGCCCAATGCGGCCTTGCTGGGCGGTTTCGCGGCCCTGACCGGTGCGATCTCGATCGAGTCCGTGGTTGCGGCGATCGGCGAACGCTTCCCGGGCCCCGTGGGCGAGGGCAACGCAGCGGCCGCTCGTGCCGCCTACGCGAGCGTGCTGGACCAGCTCGCCAAGCAGGCCAGCCGCGGCCCCGGCAGGCAGCGACAGACGCGGGCACGTGCTCCGCCCACCGCCCAGCACACGCGAGCCCAGCTCATTCCGGGCCAGCACGGTGGCCGGGTCCGCCAGCTAGAGGGATCCCGCGGCGTCGCCGAGTCCGTCGCATTGTGCCGCCCGGAAGTCATCTGCGCCTACCCGATCTCGCCACAGACCCACATCGTCGAGGCGCTCGCCGGACTGGTGAAGTCAGGCGAGCTCGCACCATGCGAGTTCGTCAACGTGGAGTCGGAGTTCGCCGCCATGTCCGTGGCGATCGGCGCATCCGCGGCCGGCGCGCGCGCCTACACCGCGACCGCGAGCCAGGGCCTGCTGTACATGGCCGAGGCTCTTTACAACGCCTCCGGGCTCGGGCTGCCGATCGTGATGACGGTCGCCAACCGGGCCATCGGCGCGCCTATCAACATCTGGAACGACCACAGCGACGCGATGTCGCAGCGCGACTGCGGCTGGATCCAGCTCTACGCCGAGACCAACCAGGAAGCGCTCGACCTGCACATCCAGGCATTCCGGATCGCCGAGGAAGTGTCCCTGCCGGTCATGGTGTGCATGGACGGGTTCATCCTCACGCACGCGCACGAGCGCCTGGAGATCCCGTCGCAGGAGCAGGTCGACAGCTTCCTGCCCGGCTATGAGCCGAGGCAGGTGCTGGATCCGGATGACCCGGTGTCCATCGGCGCGATGGTGGGACCGGAGGCCTTCACCGAGGTGCGCTACCTGGCGCACGCCCGGCAGAACCAGGCACTCCAGCTCATCCCGGAGGTCGCCGCGGCGTTCGCCGGCCAGTTCGGCCGCGACTCCGGCGGCCTGGTCCGGCACTACCGGACCCAGGACGCGGACACGATCGTGGTCGCGCTCGGGTCCGTGCTCGGCACTATCAAGGACACCGTCGACGAGCTCCGCGACGTCGGGATGAAGATCGGCGTCCTCGGCATCACCTCGTTCCGCCCGTTCCCGCTCGACGCAGTGCGCCAGGCGCTGAAGGATGCGCGACGCGTCGTGGTGCTGGAACGAGCGCTGGCGGTCGGGATCGGCGGCATCGTCTCGGCGAATGTGCGGATGGCGCTGTCTGGCATCCAGTTGCACGGATACACCGTCATCGCCGGACTCGGCGGACGCGCCATCACCAAGGCATCGCTGCGCGACCTGTTCACCAGGGCCGCGGCCGACGAGCTGGAACCGCTCACCTTCCTGGACCTCAACACCGAGCTGGTGGCGCGGGAGCTGGACCGGGTGGCGGCCGCCCGGCGATCGGGCCCCGCGGCGGAGAACATCCTGCGCGACCTCGGCGCCGTCGCCTCGAAGATCGGATAGGGAGCAGACACGATGCCAGTGCAACCGGTCAAGTTCTATCAAGTCGGCAGCTTCGCGGTCGGGAACAGGCTGCTGAACGACGACCAGCGGTCGGTCCAGTCTGAGGCCGACCGCACGAACTCGCTCAACTGCGGCCACCGCGCCTGCCAGGGCTGCGGCGAGGCTCTCGGCGCCAGGTACGCGCTCGATGCCGCGATGCGGGCCACCAACCGCCAGATGGTCGCCGTCAACGCGACCGGCTGCCTTGAGGTGTTCTCTACCCCGTACCCGGAGACGTCCTGGCAGATCCCGTGGATCCACTCGCTGTTCGGCAACGCGCCAGCCGTGGCCACCGGGATCGCTGCGGCCATGCGCGCCAAGGGCCGCACGGATGTGCGCGTCGTCGGCCAGGGCGGCGACGGCGGCACCGTGGACATCGGCTTCGCCTGCCTGTCCGGCATGTTCGAACGCAACGACGACGTGCTGTACATCTGCTATGACAACGAGGCATACATGAACACCGGGGTGCAGCGCTCCGGTGCCACTCCCCCGGCCGCGCGGACCGCGACGACGCCAGCCGTCGGCCCGGAGCCGGGCAACGTGTTCGGCCAGGGCAAGAACGCGCCCCTGATCGCGATGGCGCACGAGATCCCGTACGTGGCGACCGCGACGGTGGCCGGGCTGCGCGACCTGGAGTACAAGGTCCGCCGGGCCATGGAGTTCCGCGGCGCCCGGTACCTGCACGTGCTGGTGCCCTGCCCGCTCGGCTGGGGCAGCGCATCCGGCGACACGATCCGGATCGCCAGGCTGGCCGAGCAGACCGGGCTGTTCCCGGTGTTCGAGGCAGTGGCAGGCGAGGTCGTCAGTGTCTCGCAAATCCGCAGGCGGGCCCCGGTCGAGGACTACCTCCGGCTGCAGTCCAGGTATGCGCACCTGTTCAAGTCGCCGGAAGGTGCGGCGACCATCGCCCGGCTGCAGCAGATCGCCGACGCGAACATCGCCCGATTCGGCCTGCTCGGCGCGGACGAGCCGCCCGGCGGTCCCGCTGGCGGATTCAGCGGCGCGCTGCCCCCGGACCGCAGGCTCGGCTACCCAGCCGCGACCACTGACCCGGTCGCAACCGATGATCCAGCCCCACGCCGGGCTGCAGCCAAGGAGAGCGTGTGATGGACAAGCCGTTCGCGATCACGCTGGACCCCGGTTCCAGCCTCGCCAACAAGACCGGCTCCTGGCGCACCGAGCGGCCGGTCTACGTAGACCTGATGCCACCGTGTAACCACGCCTGCCCGGCCGGCGAGAACATCCAGCAATGGCTGTACCACGCGGAAGATGGCGGCTATGAGGCAGCCTGGCGCCAGATCATGCAGGACAACCCGTTCCCGGCCGTGATGGGCCGGGTTTGCTACCGCCCGTGTGAAACTGCCTGTAACCGGGCCCAGCTCGACGCGGCCGTCGGCATCAACTCGGTTGAGCGGTTCCTCGGCGACGAGGCTGTCCGCGCAAGGCTGGACGATCCCGGTGACCGCGCCGCCGTCCGGCAAGCGCGTGCTTGTCGTCGGCGCCGGACCGTCGGGCCTGTCCGCGGCTTACCAGTTGCGCCTGCTCGGCCACGAGGTGACGATCCGCGACTCGGCGCCGGCGCCCGGCGGGATGATGCGCTACGGCATCCCGTCCTACCGGCTGCCCCGCCAGACGCTGTCCGCCGAGATCGACCGCATCCTCGGCATGGGCGTCACGCTGGAATCCGGCCAGCCAGTGACCGACATCGAGGCCGCGATGGCCGACGGCCAGTTCGATGCTGCGTTCCTGGCCGTCGGCGCGCAGAAAGGCAAGCGCGCCTACATCCCGGCCGGGGATTCAGCCCGCATCCTGGACGCGGTCACGCTGCTGCACTCGATGGAGGGGAACGAGCAACCGCAACTGGGACGCCGTGTCGCGATTTACGGCGGTGGCAATACAGCGATGGACGCGGCCAGGACGGCGCGCCGCCTTGGCGCTACCGATGCGGTCATCGTCTACCGGCGTACCAGGGCGCAGATGCCGGCTCATGATGTCGAGGTCGAGGAGGCGGCCGAAGAGGGCGTGCGGATGATGTGGCTGTCCACCATTGCGCGGGCTGAGTCCGGGAAGCTGACCATCGAGAAGATGAAGCTCGACGAGACCGGTTTCCCGCAGCCCACCGGCGAGTTTACCGAACTAGACGCCGATGCCGTCGTGCTGGCACTCGGCCAGGAGGCCGAACTCGCCCTGCTCGACGGCGTGCCCGGCATCAGCGTCTCCGACGGTGTGGTCCAGATCGGCGCCGACCTGATGACCGGGCATCCCGGCATCTTCGCTGGCGGCGACATGGTGCCAGCCGAGCGCACGGCCACCGTCGCGATCGGGCACGGCAAGACGGCCGCGCGCAGCATCGACGCCTGGCTGCGCGGCGCTCGCGATCTGGCCGACAGGCCCGCACCGCGGCTGGCCGAGGCGCCGGCTGAACCCCTGGTATTACTCCGATGCCCCTCCGACCGTACGGCCGCAGCTGGACCTGGCCCGGCGGATCAGCACGTTCGACGAGGTGACCGGCGGCCTGGACGAGTCCACCGCCATGTTCGAGGCTCGGCGCTGCCTGTCCTGCGGCAACTGCTTCGAGTGCGACAACTGCTACGGTGTCTGCCCGGACAACGCGGTGATCAAGCTCGGACCGGGCCAGCGGTACCAGATCGACCTGGACTACTGCAAGGGCTGCGGGATCTGCGCTGCCGAGTGCCCGTGCGGCGCCATCGACATGGTCCCGGAGCGGATCTGACCAGCCCGGTGCCGTTGGACCACTGATCATCGGGACTTAGGTCCTGCACTGGCCCGTGCGGCCGCGGCTATTGTGGAGCCAGATGCGGGACGGGCGACCCCGTTCCGGTCCTGATCGAGCATTTTTCCGGCGACGGCGAGGGGTTACGGCAGATGGCGGAGCGGGCGGACGGTAAGGCGGGGATCAAGGTTTTCCTGCTCGACGACCACGAGATCGTGCGCCGGGGGGTTAAAGAGCTGCTGGAGACTGAGCCGGACATAACCGTCATCGGCGAGGCCGGCACCGCTGCCTCGGCCCTGGCCCGCATTCCCGCTCTGCGGCCCGATGTCGCCGTGCTGGACGTGCGGCTGCCCGACGGCGACGGCGTCACCGTCTGCCGGGAGATCCGTTCGAGGATGCCGGAGATCGCCTGCCTGATGCTGACCTCATTCGGCGACGACGAAGCGCTGTTCGACGCGATCATGGCCGGGGCGGCCGGCTACGTGCTGAAGCAGATCCGCGGCACCGACCTGGTCGGCGCGGTCCGGACGGTGGCGTCCGGCGAGTCGATGCTCGACCCGGAGGCGGCCAGCAAGGTGATGGCGCGAATGCGTGACCAGGCCAGCCACGCCGATCCGCTGGCCGGGCTGACCGGGCAGGAGCGCAAGATCCTGGAGCTGATCGGCGAGGGCCTGACCAACAGGCAGATCGGCGAGCGGATGTACCTGGCGGAGAAGACCGTGAAGAACTACGTCTCGGCGCTGTTCGCCAAGCTCGGCATGGAGCGCCGCACGCAGGCCGCCGCGTACGCTTCCCGGATCTTCGACCAGCCAGAGCACCACTCGTACTACGAGCCCAGATAACGGGCTGGGCCTTCCGGGCTCATGTCGGGCCTAAGGCGATAGAGCAGGGGAACGCCGGTCGGAATGTTCAGCTGCGCGGTGTGCTCGACCGAAAGCCGGTCCAGGTGCTTGACGAGCGCACGCAGCGTGTTGCCGTGTGAGACAACCAGCACGCACTCAGCCGTGCGGACGTCCGGCACGATCGCGTCATACCAGTACGGCAGGAGCCGCGAGGTGACGTCTCGCAGCGACTCGGTCCTCGGCCTCGCCTCGGGCGGGATCGAGGCGTAGCGCGGGTCGGCGAACTGCGAGTACGGGTCGTCGTCGGGAATCGGCGGCGGGGCCGTGCCATAGGACCGGCGCCAGGTCATGTACTGCCGCTCGCCGAACTCGGCCAGCACCTCGTCCTTGTTCCGGCCCTGCAGCGCCCCATAGTGGTTGGAGTTCAGGCGCCACGACCGCCGCACCGCAATCCAATCCCGGTCGCATTCGGCCAGCGCGAGGTCAGCGGTGCGGATCGTGCGCCGCTGCAGGGAGGTATGCACGAATCCCGGCAGCAGCTCGTACCGGGCCAGTACCTTCCCGGCCTGGCTAGCCTGCTGCTCGCCGATCGTGGTCAGCCCGACGTTGACCCAGCCGGTGAACAGGTTCCGGGCATTCCACTCGCTTTCCCCGTGCCGCAGCAGCACCAGCCAGGGCCGGCAGCTCCGTCATGCGGCACCGGCCTCATCGCCCAACAGCATTCGCGTTCCCCTCGCGGGCCGATTCCAGCGGGACCCGCCAGTCCAGCTCGGTGCCGCCGCCGGTAGCCGGCCCGACCCGCAGTGACCCGCCCAGCCTGGTGGCACGCTCTTCGAGGTTCATCAGCCCGCTGCGGCGGCCCGTTTCCTTGATGCCCGATCCGTTGTCCCGCACCGCCAGCCACAACTCATCAGCCGCGCGCACCTGCACCTCGACCTTGCTGGCGCCGGCGTGCCTGGCCGCGTTGGACAGCGCCTCGCGCAGCGCGACCAGCATCTGCTCGCCGAGATCATCCGGCACTTCGTCGAGGTTGCCGTCCAGCTGCAACGTCGGCTCGAATGCCAGCAGCCCGGTCATCTCATCGGCTACCTGCAAGATCCGGGCGCGCAACCGGGCCGGCTTCGGCTCGTGCCGGGTCTGCAACGCGAAGATCGATGCCCGGATCTCCCGGATAGTCTCATCCAGCGCATCCACCGCCACGCTGACCCGGTCCGCCACCTCCGGGGAGGAAATCATGGACACCGCACCCTGCAGCGACATGCCGGTCGCGTACAGCCGCTGGATGACCAGGTCATGGAGGTCCCGCGCGATCCGGTCCCGGTCCTCGAACACCGCCACCCGCTCGGCTTGCCGCCGGTGCTCAGCCAGCTCGAGCGCGATGCCGGCCTGAGTGGCGAACGTGACGAGCATGTCAGCCGCGGCCGAGGCCAGCGGCATGGCGCCAGGCCTGCGTCCGGCGGTCAGCACGCCGCGGACGTTGCCGGCGCCACCGAGCGGTACCAGGATGGCGGGCCCGAGGTTCATGTGCTCCCGCGCTACCTCGGCGACCCGGTCGTCATGGCTGAAGTCCGCGACCCTCAGCCGCTCGCCGCTGCTGAGCACCAGTCCGGATGCTGACTCACCGGCCGGGAGCACCAGGCCGAGCGCCTCCTCCGCACCGACACCGGCCGCGTGCTCGATTTGGACCAGGCTGCCGTCGGACACCGGGAGGGCCAGCACGACGAGGTCCGCCCCGGACATCTCGAGCGCGCGAGCGGTTATGAGCTCGAGCGCCTCGCCGACGTCGGCGCCGCTCAGCAGCGTGCGCGTCACCTCGCTGCTCGCCGCCAGCCAGCGCTGCTGCCTCCGTGCCTCGTCGTAGAGCCGGGCATTCTCGATCGCGACGCCGGCCGCGGCGGCCAGTGCCACCAGCACGGCTTCGTCTTCCTCATCGAACTGCCCGCCGTTGCGCTTCTCGGTCAGGTAGAGGTTCCCGTACACCTCGTCGCGGATCCGGATCGGCACCCCGAGGAACGAAGTCATCGGCGGATGCCCGGCTGGGAATCCCGACGACAATTCATGGCGGCCCAGGTCGGCGATCCGCAGCGGCTCGGGAACGGTGATCAGCGCGCCGAGCAGCCCGCGCCCTTCGGGCCAGTGATGGATCTGACCGATCTCTGCCTCGGTCAGCCCGACAGGGATGAACTCCGCCAGCAGCCCGCCCTCGCCGATCACACCCATCGCCCCGTAGCTGGCGTCAACCAGCGTGACTGCCGCCTCGACGATCCCGCGCAGCACCACCTCGATGTCCAGGTTGGTGCCGACCGCCACGACAGCCTCGAACAGCGCGTTGACCCGGTCCCGGGTCGCCAGCACTGCCTGCAACCTGACCTGAAGCTCATCGAGCAGCTCGTCCAGCCTAAGGTTGGGCAGCACCTGCCGCTGCTTTGACATCGCCACTGTCCGCTCCCGCCATTGGGGTGTCGCAGTGATCATATGTCCGCGAGGTGTCGCGTTCCTGCCCTCCAGCCGACCAATGCGACCAGGCCAGTTCAGTCTGGCGGACGCTCAGGCTCCGAGCTAGCTTGACCTTTCCCCTGGGACAAGCCGCACAGTTATGACGACCGGGCGCATCACGACCGTCGACCGCCCGGACCGAGGGAGCACGACTGTGGGCCTGATGGGCATCGGCGAGTTGCCCGATGAGGCAGCCGGCAGCTCGCAGCCTTCTGGTCGAAGGCCGAGGCTGATCACGCCACCCGCTAAAGGGCAGCGGCACCTCGTTGACCAGCTGACTGGAAAGGGGTCCGATCGATGTACGAAGTCGCCCTGACGCCAGGTTCCGGAGCGCAGCCGTGTTGTGCCTGCTCCCGGCACGTCCAGAACGATCCCGAGGCCGTCGCGCTCGGCAAGGAATTCGTCTCCATCATCAGGAGCCCGCAGATGACCAGGTCCTCGGCTCGGCCAGTGCAGCGTTCTCGATCTAAGGTCAGCGAGGACAGCGATGGCCCGGTCGAGTGGTGCCTGCCAGTTCCCGCTGATAAGGCTGCCGATCTCGCGGGCGACTTCCCGGTCCTGCACCTGCGCACCGAGCCCGCGCACGAGGAGGCCTACGTGGACCTGGGTCAGGCCGAGATGACACCGGCGCAATGGCAGCTCGCGTCGCAGGCCCTGCAGTCCTGGATGGCCGCGCAGCAGCGGCGGCCAGGGAACCTCGGCGTCCGCGTCACCTACCGTGCGAGCAAGCCGATCACCGCGCGAGAGCCGCCCGGATTGCGACTTCGCGGTGCCGCTCGCCTGATCCGCAACGTCGGCGGCCTCGGCTGGTGTCATCCTGGGTGCAGTGAGTCGACGCTATCCAAGGAGCGGGCATGGCATCAGGCAGCCTGGACGCGGCCTATGCGCCGTTCGTTGCCTCCTTGTTGGCGGGCGGCTTCGGCCGGCCGGCCGGCGGCTGGCCGGCTGAGCTCATCGCCGCGCATGTGGTCAGGAACAACGACCTGATCGCGGAGACCGCGGAACAAGTGGCGGCGGGCCGTGACGTCAGCTACGACAACGCCGCCACCGTCGACGAGGCGGAGCTGGCCAGCTACGCCGACAATGCCGGCGGCCTGACCGGCCTCGCTCACGAGGTGGAGCGGAGCGCCGCCAGGCTCGCGGCGGCCCGCGCGGCGCTCGGCGACCGGGCGGGCACCCTGGTGCACGTGCTGATCAGGGACAGCGGCGAGATCGTGCAGGACGGCCCGATTCCGATCGGCGCCTTCGTCGAGGGGAACGCGACCTTCCATCTCAGCCTGCACCTTGACCAGCTGAAGTCGCTTGAGCCAGTCCGAGAGCCCGCGCCGCCGGCGGAGTTCGACTCCTATCAGCTCGTGCTGCTTGTCCGCGCGCCCGACGCGCCGGTGCTGGCCGAGGACGCCAGCATCGCCCTGAACCGCAAGCACCTCGGTCACTTCGACAAGATGCGCGCGGCCGGATATCTGCGAGTCGCCGGGCCGATCGACGGCGACGACGAGATCGCTGGCATCTGCCTGTACCAGGCCGGATCGGTGGAGCGGGCGCGCACGCTAGCCGAGGACGATCCCGCGGTCCGGGCCGGCCGGTTCGTTGTCCGGGTCATGGACTGGTACACCAAGAAGGGCGCTCTGACCTGGTCCTAGCGCCGGCCCGGCTAGTGGAACCCGCCGTAGAAGGCCGTCCAGCTGGCGGACATGTGCAGCGTCGCCGCGGCGACGCCGACGCCGACCGCCAGCGCCGCAGTCAGCGCCAGCCAGCGGGCCGGTCCGCCCGGCACCGGCTGGCCGTTGTCCGGCTGGCGGGCGGACAGCATCCTGGGCAGCTTCGGCGCGTAGGAAAGCACGTGGATGGTCATCGCCCCGAACCACAGCACGAACGTGGCCTTGTGCAGGAACAGCCACGGCCCGCCCTGGCCAGGTCCGGCCACCGCGAGCATGACTCCGGTCCCGAGCACCGCCAGCGAGGTGAGGATGACCAGCGGGCCGAGCACGCGCAGGATCGGCGCGGGCGGGCCCTTGCGGATATACGGACGTGAACCCGTGTAGTACCGCGCGAACCGGTAGCCGGTGGACGCGATCTTCAGTATCACCGGCCCGATCAGCAGGAAGCCCACCACGAAGTGCATCACGATCAGGCTGTGTATGGACAGGATCGTGAAGCCCTCGACCGCGAAGCCGAGCAGCAGGATCGCGCCGGTCATCGCGGTCAGCTTCTCGTTACCCTCGACGCCGGTCATCGGGTCCGTCTGCCTGCGGTGTTGCGCGCGGCGCTCCGCCGCTTGCTGGCCCACCTATCGTCTCTCCTGTTCTCGCGACGCACGGACGAGCTTAAGCGCCAGGGCCGGGCACGAGCTGACCGCGCGGCGGGCGTGCGCTGCCAGGCCGGCCGGAACATGATCCGGCAGCATCGGGTAACCCCACTCGTCAAGCTCGACGAGCTCAGGCAGCAGGTCGGCGCACAGGCCGTGCCCGGTGCAAGCGATCGGGTCGATCTGGATCTTCATCGTCATTTCCAGCTCCCGTCCGCGCCCGGCCTAGGTGTTGCCAGCACAGCGGTCCGCTCCTGGGCGGGGTAGACGGCCGTGCGGCCGGATGCCAGCCCGTGCTTGGCAACCCCGTGCTTAGCAAGACAGCCGCGGCGGCGGGCGTGAGCGTGTGCGTCCGCGGCGAACGCCGACAAGGCTGAGGCCGCCATCCGCACGGCACCGTCCGGATGCCGGCAGGCACCCCGGCCGGCGATCTGCGCGAACCGGCGCTGCATCCGTTCCAGCGGATCGCCCTCGGGCCGGTTCGATGCTAGCTGCGCCATGTCCTGGGCGATCGCCGGCAGCCCGAACATGCACGGGCCGCACTGCTGGGCGCTCTGGCTGGCCAGGTAGCGCAGGATCCGGGCCGCCTCCGCCAGGCCGCACGACCCGGCTGGCAGCACCAGTACGACGCCCGCGCCCGGCGCGGCGCCGGCCGGCCCCAGGCCAGCGGCAGTGAACGGCAAGCCGGCGACATCGGCGACGTCGTGCCAGGTCCCGAAGTACCCGCCGATCAGCACCGCCTGGCTGTCGTGCCGGGCCCCGGCCAGCGCGAGGGCGTCTTCGACCCGGATGCCAGCCTCGATCTCGTACACGCCGGGCTGCGCGACTGACCCGGTCACGGTGGTAAGCATCGTTCCGGCCGTGTCGGTGGTTCCGGCCTGCCGGAACCAGGACGCTCCGTACCGGGCAATCAGGGCCACGTGGGCGAGCGTCTCGACGTTGTCGATCAGCGTCGGACGCTTGCCGACGCCCCGCTCGAACGGGCGGGGCGGCGTAGTTGTCGGCTTCGCCTCGCCGCCGTTCAGCCAGTGCACGAGCGCGGTCTCCTCGCTGGACACGTACTGATGCGGGACCTCGTGCACAGTGATCGGCACGACGTCCAGGCCAGCCCGGTGCCGCTCGGCGATGGCCAGCGTGCACTGCGTCGGTCAGCCACTCCCTGGTCCGGGCCAGGCACAGGTGCGCCTCAGTCGCGCCGACAGCCGCGGCGGCCAGTGCGATGCCGTCCAGCACCAGGTGCGGCGCGCGGGCCAGCAGCGCCTGATCCTTCTCGCTCGCGGGCTCACTCTCCATGCCGTTGGCCACCACCACCGCCGGCCCCCGGCCAGCGGCCACGGCGCGCATCTTCGTCCCGGTCGGAAAACCGGCGCCGCCTCGCCCGGTCAGGCGCGCCGCCGAAATCTCGTCCAGCAGGTCGCGGGAGTCCCGCCTGGTGCGATGCGGCAACGGCCCGTACCTGTCGGCATGCTCGCGCAGCGTCGCCCTGCGGTTGGTCTCATGCCAGCCGGCGGTCAGCCGCGCCACTGCCGGGGCGCACCGATCCGGTCAAGGCGGGCCGCCCGCTCATGCCTGGCCTCCGGGCCGGATCACAACGCGGCCGGTTGCCCGGCCGCCGGCGATCACCAGCGTGAGCTCGGCCTGCGCAGGTTGGCCGACCGGGCCGCGCAGCGCCGCTGTCAGCCGCGGTCCGCTGAGCAGCGTTACCGGCCCGGAGTAGGGGTCGCCACCGGGGACGGCGCCGAGCCGCACGGTGCCGCTCGACATGCTGATCGCCGACCCATCCGGCTTGCCCTTGAGCACGATGGTGAGCGTTCGCGCAGGCTGCGCGGTCGTGCGCGCGCTGACCCGGATGACAACCTGTCCGGGCCCGACGGGGTCGCGCCGGACGTGGCCGGCGTAACTCGCCGTCAGACTGAGCGCGCTAGGCGGCGCGGAGGTGATGGACGCGGCGGAGCCGAGCAGCGCGACCGGCGTGCCTGCCCGCCTGGCCCAGCCGGACTGCAGCGGGCCGATTGCCACGAAGCCGACGGTCGCGAACACCAGCCCCCAGGCGGCCAGCATTCCGGCCAGTCGCAGGCGGCTGCGCGGCGCGAGCGTCAGCCGCCAGACCACGGCGGCCGCGACGGCCATGACGCAGACAGCGTCGAGCACCAGCAGCCAGGACAGCTTGGTGTCGGTGCCGGTGCCGAGGCCATGCCAGAGCGCGACCGGCCAGGACGCGTACGCCAGCCAGTGCACGGCGCGCCAGGTCCGGTAGGACAGCCGCGACCTGGCCAGGCTGGTGATGACGACGGCGAGCAGCAGGTCGAACGCGATCGTGCCGAGGCTCAGCCAGAACGGCCGGTACGACGAGCTGAACGGGATGATCGCCGAGGAGAAGCCGATGGCGGCGTACGGGTCGAGTACGGTCGTCAGCACGTGCACGCAGATGAACGCCACGGCCAGCAGGGACACGTTGCGGTGCAGGCCAGCCCGGATGAGCCGCGGCATGAAGGATGGCGAATAACGCGCGGTTCCGGCCACCCCGAGCGCCACGGTCATAGTCAGCAGCAGCAGGGCGACGACCCCGGTAGCGCGCGTGGTGAACCACAGCGGGCTCGGGCTGTAGCTGCCTGCCGCCAGCAGGTGCGCCGAGGGGAGAACTGATGAGCTGAGCATGGATCACGATCCGCCGGAGCTGACCACCGGCGGCGGGGCAGGATTGCTGACCGGCTGCTGCGGGGCCTGCGTAGGCTTCGCCAGTGCATGCTGGTGATGATGGCTGCCCGCAGCGCGAGATCCCGAAATCCGCGAGCCGGACTGGCCAGCTCCGCCGCCAGTCGGTTGCGCACTGCCCGCCGTCGTGCCCCCGCCCGAGCTGCTGATACCTGTATTGCTGCTGGCCGCGCTGGTGTGACCAGGCAGTTCGTAGGCGAAAGCGGCGCACAGGCCGAGGGACGCGGCAGCAGCGCCGCCGGTGATCCAGACAGTCATCTTCCGGATCCGGGCAAGCCCGTCGTCACGGCGCCTTGACGCTCCGTGCGTGTGTTCTTGCATCCGGCGGGTCCTCCTGCAGTGCTCAGGCGGCGGGCTGGCCACACCTGGCCGGCGCGGGCGCGCCCACGTAGGGAACGCGACGCAATTAGCTTGCCCGCCGTGAACCAGAAGACCGGTTCAGGAAACGTTCAGAACTGGTAAACCGTCCTCAGACGGGCGGGTGATGATCGTCACTGGGGCGGCCGGAGCGCCGTTGCCGACGCTGCTGAGCTGGCAGCTCCGCCTGGCCGGACCCACCCGATACAGCGGCGATGCCGCGTCGCTGACTACGGTCGCGCGCGGCCGGCAACTCGATTCTCACCGTAAGTCCGCCGCCGGGGGTGTCGGACAGCGTCGCCGAGCCGCCGTTGGCCACCGTCAGCCGGTCAACGATCGCCAGGCCAAGGCCTATCCCGCCAGCGTCACCAGTAGCGAACCGCCGGAAGGCCAGTTTCTGCTGCTGAGCAGGCATGCCGGGGCCGTCGTCGGCCACCGTGATCACGGCCCGGTCCGCCACGGCCACGCAGCCTATGGTGATGGTGCCGCCGGCCGGCAGCGCATCGAGCGCGTTCGCGATCAGGTTGTCCAGAATCTGGTCAAGGTGACCGTCGCCGATCCGGGCCACGACCGGCTCGACCGCCGTGACCAGCCTAATGTCGCGCTCTTCAGCCGCGGGCCGCCACGCTGCCACCCGACTGCCGATCACTGAACCGACGGCCACCAGTACCGGAGCGGCGGTGATGTTTTCTGCCCGCGCCACCGCCAGCAGTCCGTTGACCAGCCTGGACAACCTGGCTATCTCCTCCTGCGCTCCGGCCAGCTCGCCGGCCGTCTGGTCGTCGACATCCTGCGCGAGCACGTCAAGCCGCAGCCTCAGCGCCGCCAGCGGAGTCCGGAGCTGGTGCGATACGTCCGCCATCGTTGCCTGATGACCGTGCACGAGGGCCTCGAGCCGCCCCGCCATCTGATTGAAGTTGGCCGCGAGGCTGCGTACCTCCCCGGGCCCTGAGCCAGCCGGAGCCCGGGTGCCGAGCGCGCCGTCGCCGAGGTCTCTGGCGGCGTGTTCCAGATCACTCAGCGGCCTCGATACCCAGCGGGCCAGGCCCGTTGCCACGAGCGCGGCGGCGACCAGCCCAGCGCCCGCGACCCCGGCGATCAGCGTCCAGAGCAGCGCGACGCGCCGATCGACCGCGGTCGCGGGCCGCTCCAGCACGATGGTTCCGAGAATGCTGGTGCTCTTGCTCGAGTCACGGCGCACCGGCATGACGACGGTAACCCAGTCGTCGCCGGTATAAACACCGGTGGTGCCGGTGGCCACGGTCTGGGACAGCTGTGCCGCAGACACCACAGGCCGCCTCGGCGTGCCAGCGATCTGGCCGCCGACCGCATTCAGCACGCTGATGGAGTCGCCGCCCCGGCCGAGCTGAGCGACGGTGCGAGCAAGTGTGAGGCCCGCGTTCCCGTCATCAAGCCGTTCCTCGGCAACATTGGCGAGCGTCGTGGCTGACGCGATCGTCTCGTCACGGAAGTCGTGCATGTCCTGCGCGGCGGTGAGCAGGCCGAGCGGAACCGCGACGACGCCAAGGACTGCTGCGATCAGCGCCAGGACCGACAAGACGATCCGGCGGGCCATTTAGGCCTCGCCGAGCCGGAACCCCCGGCCGTAGACGGTCTCGATAAGGCCGGGGATGCCGAGCTTGCGCCGCAGTGATGCGACATGGACGTCGAGTACCTTCGTCGGGCCGTACCAGTGCGCGTCCCAGGCGGTCTCGAGGATCTCCTGCCGGGTGACCACACGTCCTGGGTCGGCCGTGAGGCACTCAAGGATGTCGAACTCCTTGGGCGTCAGGAAGATCTCCTCGCCGGACACGGTGACGCGATGGGTGCGGATGTCCACGACCAGCGGCCCATGCCTGACGACGTCCCCGCCGGGCCGGACGCGTCGCAGCACGGCGCGGATCCGGGCCTGGAGCTCGGCCAGCCCGAAAGGCTTGACCAGGTAGTCGTCGGCGCCGGCGTCCAGCGCCATTACCCGGTCCGGCTCCTCGCCGTGCGCAGTGACGACGATGATGGCTGCGCCGCTGCGCTCGCGCATCTTGCGGCATACCTGAACGCCGTCGAGGTCGGGCAGCTCCAGGTCAAGCAGCACGACATCGGCCTCGCCCCACGACAGCGCCTCGTTGCCGGTCATCACGTGATCCACCTGATAGCCGCCCCTGCTCAGCCCGCGGACAAGCTGCGCGGCGATGCTCGCGTCGTCCTCGACGACAAGCACGGTAATGCCGCCCTGCTCGTCGGCCCCGCTGCCCACGGAACCGGGCCTGCCTCCTGGCGCTTTCATGCCCCCTACGGTAGGCGACGTCGCGGATTACTTCCGGCCGGACACGGCGCGTCGCTTCGCGGTCAGCTCCACCTACAGGTTGAAATACTGAAATCGTTGGTCATGTCATCGTCATACCAGGCAGGCGGACCAGGTCGGGGGTCAGTTCGCTGACCGAGCGCGCTCCGGCCAGCATCATGACGTGGCCTAGCTCGTCGGTGAACTCGCGGAGCAGGTCAGTCACGCCATCGCAGCCGCCCTGGCCAGAGGGGCCGCCCGCCGCCAGCGCCCACAGCACCGGCCGACCGATGAACACGCCGGTCGCTCCGAGCGCCAGTGCGGCCAGCACATGCTCGGCCCGCCGGATGCCGCCGTCCACGTAGACCTCAGCGCCGCTGCCGACCAGCCCCGCCGCGATCTCGGGCAGGGCTTCGGCTGTACTTACCGCCAGGTCCAGCTGGCGGCCGCCGTGGTTAGACACCTGAACGGCCGACGCGCCGGCGGCCACGGCCACGCGAGCGTCGTCCGCGCGCAGCACGCCCTTGACCACGACGGGCAGGCCGGTCGCGTCGCGCAGCCAGCCGACGATGTCAGGACTGAGATCATCGGCCTTGTCCAGCCCGTCCTCGGGCGCTCCCGCGCCTTCCATGTTGACCAGCAGATAGTCCTCGGGCACGACCTCCCAGACGGTCTTCCCGGCGTTGTGCTTGCGGCCCACGATCGGCGTGTCCACCGTCAGGACCAGCGCCGACGCCCCGGCTTCAACCGCGCTCTGCAAGATTGACCGGGTGAGTCCGCGGTCGCGCAGCACGTAAACCTGGAGCCACCACGACGCGCCAGTCGCACCGATCTCGGCGAACTTAGAGCCGGAGTTCGTGGACACCTCCATCAGCGAACCGGCGGCGGCAGCCGCGCGCGCAGTGGCGATTTCGCCGTCCGGATGCGCGGCGCGCTGCATCGACGTCGACGAGACCATGACCGGCGTGCTGAGCTGATGCCCAAGGACGGTTGCCGACGGTCGAGACATGCGAGACATCCCGGAGCACGCGGGGCCGCAACCGCAGCCGGTCCCAGGCCGCCGCTGCTTCGCTGACGGTCAGGCCGGCGCCGGCGCCCTGGTCGAAATGCTCGGCCACCTCGGGCGGCAGCCGCTGTAGTGCACGGCCATGCAAGTCATCCAGGCGCATGTCACCGATCCTTCTGCAAGCCAGGCAGCCATGCAACATCGTGCGGTGGTGCCACCACGCGGCCCGCTGCGCTGCGGCCGCGCGGTTTGACAGTCGCCTCGCTCGATACCTAGCATCTCTAGGCATGCAATCCGAGAAGCTTAAGGGAAACCTCGACATGCTGCTGCTGTCGGTCCTGTCGGCCGGGCCCGGCCACGGATACTCCATCATCACCAGGCTGCGCGATCGGAGTGCTGGCGCCTTTGACTGCCGGAGGGCACGGTGTATCCGGCGCTGCACCGACTTGAGCAAACCGGCCTGCTGGCGAGCAGCTGGGAGGTGGTCGGCAGGACGCAGGCGGCGGATCTACCGGCTCACCACGGCCGGCGAGCGGTCCCTGGCCGAGGAGGCCAGACAATGGCGCGCGTTCAGCGGTTCGGTCTCGCTGGTGCTGGGGGGACGTCGGCATGAACGAGCCGGTGGAGGACTACCTGGACGGGCTGCTGCTCACGCTGCCCGGCACGCCGCGCGAGGTCAGGCACACACTGGCCGAAGTCGAGGGGCATCTGCACGATGCCGTGGCCGAAGGCGTCGCGGCGGGGCTGACACAGCCCGAGGCCGAGGCGGTCGCCGTCGCCAGGGTCGGGCCGATGCCATGCGATCACCGGCCGGACGTCGCAGTTCTCCCGGCCCGCGGCGGCGCTGCTGCGGCGTACCGCGCTGGCCGGTTCCCTGGTCGGCGGCGTGGCGCTGGTCGCCTACGGCGATCTCTGCCGCGATCAGCTGGGCATGGCAGCCATCCGTGGCGGCACGTTCGTCATGGCCCCGTTCCCGCCCGGCAGTTACACCCAGGCGGACTGCGCGCGGTGGCTAGCCGGGCGATCCGCCAGCCCGCACGCTGCGTCGCGGCAATGACGGCCGACCATGTCGGCGACATCGTCCTGCAGGGCCTCGCCGCCGGATTCTTCGGCGCTGCTGGCGCTGCTGACGTTCTGGGTGTTGCGGACCAGGTGGCAGGACCGGAGCACCCTTACCGCGCTGCCAGTCGGCAGCGCCGAGGCTGCAGGCGCGATCCTGGCCTTCCTGGTCGCGGCCGCCGGCCTGCTTGTCTGGGCCAACCTCGAGACCGCCCAGCGCGGGCAGGGCGCTGGCGCAGCCGCTCAGCATCGCCATCGCGGCGATGTGTGCTGCGGCCTTCTTCGGCATCCGGCTCTACCGCTCGGCGAGGGCGCGCGCGGCCTGATCCGGCCATTCCTCGACGACATGCGGCCCGAGACCAGCGCGCCCAGAATGGTGAATTCGGAATCCACGCCCACGGGCCTACCGAGGAGACCGTCGTGAACTACGTCCTGGTGATGCGGAACGAGCACTCCGATCTGGTCGCGGTCGGCCCGGTATCGATCGAGTACCAGGCGGCCATGCTGCGAGATGAACTCGAGGAAAGCTCCGGCTGGACCACGGTGGGCATCGCCAGGGTCATGACGGAGGAGCAGGCCCGCGGGGCGACCAGCAGCGCCCCGGCCTGACCGCGAAATCAGTTGCACCCGCGGGCCCGGGCGTGACAAACTCGTTGCACAGCGGGCTCACGTGCCGGGCATCGGCACGAGCACTGGCCGGCAGCTCGCATGGTCGCCAGCATTGGCATCGCAGGCATCGCCGCGGCATTAGCTCCTGGGAGCGGAAGGGAGGGAAGCAGATGGTGAACGTCGATCTGAACTTCATGCTGCCCTTCCTGACCTCACGCCCGAGGAGCTTGACCCGTGCCTTCTTCTGCATCCGCCCGCCGCGGTAAGCGGCGATTCGACGACGACGAGCCCGCTTTCGCAAAACGCAACCGTCACCGGCGGGCGCTGCCCACGCTCGAACAGCTCACCGAGTCATACGGACTTGGCGCGGCCGACCGCTGGTCTACCTGGGACCAGTCCACGGCCGGCGAGCGCGGCCCGCGACCGCATCCGCGCTGGCTAGTTACCGAACTCGCGGCTACCGATACCGAGCTCGGAATCCTGAAGACCGGTAAGGAGGCCGACGTCTTCCTGCTGCGCCGCGCCGTCCCGGATACCGCCAGGTCCTGCCTGCTGGCCGCCAAGCGCTACCGGTCAGCCGAGCACAGGCTCTTCCATCGCGATAGCGACTACCTCGAGGGCCGCCGGGTCCGCGAGTCGCGGGCTAGCCGCGCCATGGCCAACAGGACGACTGTCGGCCGCGAGATGATCGCAGGCCAGTGGGCGAACGCCGAATTCGCCGCGCTCTGCCGTTTCTACCAGGCCGGGTTGCCGGTGCCTTATCCCGTCCAGATTCTCGGCACCGAGCTCTTGCTCGAGTTCATCGGCGAGCCGGACGGCATCGCCGCGCCGCGGCTAGCCGAGACCGGCCTTCGCGGCGCCCAGCTCGCGCGACATGTGGCATCAGCTCGTGCAGATCACGACCATGCTGGCCCGCCTGGGCCTAGCCCATGGCGATCTGTCTGCCTACAACCTGCTGGTCCGCCACGACCGGCTGATCATGATCGATACTCCCCAGGTGGTCGACGTGTTCGCCAATCCGCGCGGCGCCGAGTTCCTCGAACGCGATGCCGCCAATGTCGAGCAGGTGGTTCGCTTCCCGCGGCCTGACCGTGGACATGTGCGGCGAAGATCCCTGTCCCGCCGACCTGCCCGCCGTGGTGCGGCAGGAGGCCCGCCGCTAGGTGAGGCGGCGCTCAGCCGCCCAGCGCGACAGCTGGTGCCGGGTGGATAGCTGGAGCTTGCGCAGCACGGATGAGACGTGGCTCTCCACCGTCTTGATCGAGATGAACAGCTCCCTGGCGATCTCCCGGTAGGTGTAGCCGCGGGCGATCAGCCTGAGGACCTCCCGTTCCCGGCTCGTCAGCTGGTCCAGTTCCGGGTCAAACGACGGGCGGTCGAGATCGAGCGCCGGTGCGGCCGCGAACGCATCAAGCACGAACCCGGCCAGCCGCGGCGAGAAGACCGCGTCGCCGGCTGCCACCCGGCGGACGGCATCGATCAGCTCGCTGCCCGAAATTGTTTTCGTAACGTAGCCGCGGGCGCCAGCCCTGATTACCGCGATCACGTCCTCAGGGGCGTCCGATGCCGACAGGGCCAGGAACTTGACCTCTGGGTGCGCCGCCTTGACGGCCGCGACCACCTCCTGGCCGTTGCCGCCGGGCAGGTGGACATCCAGCAGCACGACATCGGGTTCGGTCTCGGATATCTCGGCGATCGCCGGACCGACGTCGGCGGCTTCCCCGACGATGTCGACCTCGCCGGCCAACTCGGATCTAACGCCGGACCGGAACATGCCGTGATCGTCGACAAGGAAGACCCTCGGTTTCGCGCCGCTGTCGACCGGTCCTTGCCCGCTCATGCGCACCTCGGCGGCCAGCCCGCGATTGCCCCGGCGCTCATAGCCGCCGCGGCGGCCGGGCATCGGCAGCCCTGGCCATCGTCAGGGTCACCTCGGTCCCCTCCCCCGGCGCGCTGCGGACGGTAGCCGTGCCGCCCCGCCTGGCCATCCGCGCTCGTACCGACTCTGCCAGCCCCTTCCTGTCGGCCGGAACGGCGTCCGGGTCGAATCCGCGGCCGCGGTCCCGGATAAACAGTGCGACCGAATCCGGCTCCACCTCGGCGAACAGCGACACGACCTCCGCACCCGACCACTTGGCGGCGTTCACCGTTGCCTCACGGGCCGCGGCGAGCAGCGCGCTCAGATCGTCGTCAAGCTCGCAGTCCCCGACCGTGACGGCCTCGACCGCCATCCCGTGCTGCGCCTCCACGTCCTGCTGGATCAGCCGTACGCCGTCCGCAACCGTAGCCGCCTGGCCGTCGACGGAGCCGGGCGAGCGGCCGTCGAACAACCAGGCGCGCAGTTCGCGTTCCTGTGCCCTGGCCAGCTGCACGACCTGGTGGGGGTCCGCCGACCTGCGCTGGATCAGCGCGAGCGTCTGCAGCACCGAGTCATGCACGCGGGTGGCCATCTCGGCCCGCTCCTCGGCCCGGACGCGCGCTTGCCGCTCCTCCACCAGGTCTCTGGCGATCCTCAGCCACCACGGGCCCAGAGCCACCGCGATGCCGGCCATGACCAGTCCTATCCCGGCCAGGGGCTTCAGCGCGGCGAACCGGGCGTGCCCGCTGAGCAGCGCGTAGAGCCCCACTCCCAGCAGCAGTGCCGCGATGAGGAGACGCCGGACCGGATGCGGGGCTCGAGCGCCACTGCCGATGCCGGGCAGCGGGCCGACCAGGCGGCGAAGCGCGACCTGCTCATCGTCGGGCGCGTTCCGCCAGATCAGCAGCAGGCCTGCGGCGCACACGATGATCGGGAACGCCAGCGATGTAAGCCACACTGCGTTCACGATGGACGCGACGATGAGCCCGATCCCGATCAGGGAGGCCAGCGCCGGCCGCCTGTGCGACGCCGCTCTTGTCGGATAGCGCGCGGGTGCCGATGCTGGACTCGGCGCCGGCCGCGGGGACGACCAGCCAGCAGAGCACGTAGCCGGCAGCGGCCAGGCCGCCGGTAACGAGCGTGACCACGATCAGTGCAAGCCGGACGGCGCTGACGTCTATGCCGGTTTTCGTTGCGATCCCGGCGGCGATCCCCCCGGCGAGCTGGTTCTCCCGTTCCCGGCGGAACGGGCCTTCCTGGCCGGGGCCGCGCGTCCAGCGCACTCCCAGGGCTGCTAGCCGGGACGTCCAGTGGCCGGCGCGGGCCTGCCAGAGCCGCCGTCAGTGTCGGGGGCTGGGCTCCAGTTCGGCCCGGCGCTGGCATGTTCCTGCATGTAACCATCATCCCGCCAGAGCCGGGCGACCGCCATCCGGGCAGACCCCGGTCCGTCCCGGCCGCCCTCAGGGATGGGTCAGGGTACTTCCCGATAGCCGGCCGGCACGGCAGCGGCAAGGCTGAAGCCATGAACACCACCGAAAAGATCACCGAAGCTGGCGGCGCCGCGGCTGCGGCCGGAGGACTCTCGGCCCGCGCTGTACCGCCCGGATCACGACCGGATGCTGGCGGGGGTCGCATCCGGGATAGCGCGCTACCTCGCTGTCGATGTGCTGCCGGTCCGGATCGCACTCGTTACCCTCATCATCGTGGGAGGCGTCGGCCTGCCGCTCTACCTGGCGTGCTGGCTGCTGATTCCGGACGAAGGGGCAAGCCAGTCAATCGCGGCTAACTTCGTCCAGAGTCTGCGTGCCGGGGGTCACCTTTAGATGCCCATTCCGGAACGCCCTGGGCGGAGCGCATCGGCGCCGAGGCCCGGCTGGCAGGATGCGAACCTGCGAATCGGCGACGCCGAGCGCACGGCGGTCGCCGACCGTCTGGCCAAGCATTTCAGCGACGGCCGGCTGGACGAGGCGGAGTTCGGCGAGCGCCTGGACCGGGCCATGCAGGCTAAGACGATGGCCGACCTGACCGGATTGCTCGCGGACCTGCCCGAGACAGAACCGGTCGCGCCGCTCCCCGAGGAGGCCGGCGGGCCCCGGCATCACCGCAGAATGCTCAGGCTGCAGCTGGAGCGGGAACGAGAACGACTGAAGCACGAGCGGCGCGCCTACCGGCGCGCCGAGCGTCAGCAGCAGCTGCGTGCGCTGGGCTGGGTTCCGCTGCTGGCGGCGCTGGTCTTCGCTGTGGTGATCTTCGTGCACGCCCTCACGCACTCGGTAGGCGCGTGGCTGTTGATCGGGCTCGTCGCGTTCGTATGGCTACGGCAACGCGCGGCCGGCAGCCACCACGACGAGTAGCTGTTAGGTCTCCTGACCGGCCCGCTGCGAATGCCGTCGGCGACGTGAGCGTCGCGGGCGACGTGAGCGGCGGGCGACGTGAGCGGCGGGCGGAGTGAGCGTCGCGGCCCCGCCTGCCTACAGGCTCATGAACGCGGCCAGCCGGTCGATGCCAATGCCGCTGATCAGCAGCCGCTCCTTGTTGCTGGCGCTCAGCCGTGCGCTCCAGTCGGTGAATCCGCCGTCGCCAACCTCCTCCAGCTTCGCCGCCAGTCCTGACGTTGATCTTGTAGCACAGGTCCTGGTAGTAGCTGCGGCCAGCAACTCGCTCGCGGTCAAGGACGATCTCTACCGGCGCTCCGGCGAGCTCGGCGGGCAGTGCGATCGCGATGGCCTCGCCCGCTTCCGACAGTGGCGTTAGCGCGAGTTGCACGGGCGCCAGCCCGGTGGCGGCAAGGCCGGTCGCGAGCGCGCGGACGTGCTCGGCGGCGGACTCACGTTCGAACCGCCGGCCGCCATCGTCGCGCCCGGCGGTGACGAGGCCAAGCAGGCTGAAGTGCGCCAAGTAACCAGGCCCCGCCAGCTGCTGCGCGCGTACCACGCGCTGAAACGCTGCCAGCCGGACCCATGTGTCCGCGGCCGTGCGCTTCATGATGCCCCCGACGGCGCGGTCCGTCCGGTCCCCACCGTCGGTCCGGTGGGCCGACCCCACCGTCGGTCCGGTGCGAGCCGACCCCACCGTCGGCGCGCAGGGCGGCGCGGCGCAATGCCGCTTCTAGGGCTAGCGCGTTGGTCGGGTCGGCGGCGACCTCGCAGGACCGCATCGCCGTGATGATCTTGTCCTGACTAACCGGCCCGAGTGCCGAGTGCGTGCCAAGCGGCACGAGCGGCGCCAGCGTCAGTATCTCGAACTCCGGTGGCAGGTTCGCGGCCAGCAAGTCCTCGGCCCGGCGAAGGCGTTGCCAAGGCGCGTGGGCGGCGTGGACGAACCGGTCTGCGCGGTACCGCCGAAGTACGTCGGCGGGGGTCTGGGCGCCCGCGCGACGGCGCGCGACCTCCAGCATCAGGCTGGTGAAGTCGCTGCCGCTGAGCCCCGCGAGCCTATCCACGACCTCGCTACCGCCAACCGCCGCTGCAACCCTCGCTAATGCACCCGCCCTCCCCGACTCAGCCATGAACCCGATCCTGCCGGACGTGACAGTGGAGTGCATCGAGTTAATCCCGGCGCCGGCCGCATCAGTATGTAACTTTCAGTGGCCCAAATCGGGCATTACGGCCGCTGTAGGCACTGAAATCGTCATTGTGTCGGTGGCTGAAGGAATGCTGGGCTTCATGCCCCAGCATCCTTCGCCCGATAAGCTCCGTTTAGTCGGAATCGCGACCACAGCCGAACTGTTAGCGAGCGGCAAGTCCACCCAGCAGATCAGGGCGATGGTCAAACGCGGCCTCTTGATTCCGTTCGGCAGGGGCGTCTACGTCCATGCCGATGTCGCGAGCAGGTTCCTGCCCCTAGATGACGGCGAGCAGTTGCTGCGAACCCTTGCCTCCCTGGCTGTGTCGGGGCCAGGCGCCGTCGTCAGCCATCAATCGGCGGCTCAGCTGCACCACATCGACCTGCTTGGCAGGCCCGCCCCGCACGTGACGCTCACCAGGTCGCCCGAGCGCGGCAGCCATAGCCGGAAGGGAATCCACCTCCATCTCGCCGATCTTCCTGCCGAACACGTAACGGCATCAGCCGGCTTCCCCATGACGACGGCAGCCCGGACAGTAATAGATCTGGCCAGGGAGATCGATTTCCAGGCCGGCTTGGTCGCGGCCGACTCCGCGTTGCACCGCAAGCTGACCACTAAGGACGAGCTCCGCGCGGTGCTCGCGGCCTGCCCGCACTGGCGCGGTATCCGGCGCGCCGCGGAGGTCGTCGAGTTCGCCGACAAGCGTGCCGAGTCGCCGCTGGAGTCGATCGCCAGGGTTGTCTTCCGGGACTGCGGCCTGCCTCCGCCCGATCTCCAGGTCTGGCTCGGCGGAGTCGTCGAGCCTGTCGGCCGGGTGGACTTTTACTGGAAGAAGTACCGGACCGTCGCTGAGGTCGACGGCGATCTGAAGTACCAGGACCCGGCGCGCGCCAAGGCTCAGCTGAAGCGGGACGCCCTGCTGCGCGCTGACGGCTACGAGGTTGTGCACTTCGACTGGCAGGAGGTAACGGGGCCGCCGGACTACGTCGCCGCCATCGTCAGGGAGGCGTTCCGCCGCGGTCTTCGCATCGCGCGGCCCGCCAGCTGAATCCGGCCGGGCGGTGGCCAGCCATCCGCATGTCCATGCACGTGCCGTGACGGGACCATTACGCACGTGCGGGATAACACACCGCGCGCGTATCATCAACCGGCGCACGAGCGTGCAGAGGAGTCATAGAATCCGCGCACGGTCTCAACCCGGCCCAGGGCGGGTCACCTGAGTAGCCAGAATCGAGCACGTCGGAGAGACCCGGCGAACGGACGGTCGCATTACATGCCCGAGAGCACCTCGACCGCGACACTGCAGAGCACGCCGTCACTCCGTCGCGGCCTCACCGCTCCTTCCTGGCTGCTGGTAGTGCTCGGATCCATGTCGGTTGCCGGGGCGCTGGCGCTGACTGTAGCTCCGGCCACCGGAAGGCAAGTCGATTTCGACGTCTACCGGATGGGTGCCGCGCACGTCCTGGGGCAGCACCTCTACGACGTGTTTGTGGCCAAGCTGGACCTGCATTTCACTTACCCGCCCTTCGCGGCGCTCGTGTTCTGGCCGTTCACGAGGTTCTCCGTCGGGGTCGGCCAATTGGCCTGGCTGGTTGTCAATCTGTTCGCACTAGTGGCGCTGTGTGCAGTGAGTATCCGCGCATTCCGTCCGCAGTGGTCACACCGGCGGATCTGGGCGACTGCGCTATTCTTCCTATTTCCGGTGGCTCGGCTCAGCCCTGTCTTGTTGACTCTGGACTACGGCCAGGTCAACATCCTCATCGTTCTCCTAGTCCTGCTCGACCTCAGCTGCGTCATCACGGTGCGCTCGCACACGTTGCCGCGTGGTGTCCTGCTCGGGGTTGCGGCTGCCATCAAGCTGACGCCGCTCATTTTCATACCGTTCCTCGTGCTGACCCGTCAGTTCCGAGCGGCGGGCACAGCGCTCGGGACGTTCCTGTTGTGCTGCCTGGCGACGTTCGCCATCGCGCCGCACTCGTCAGAGTTCTTCTGGTCGGTGAAGGTATTTGAACGAGGCCCCAACCTCATCTTCGTAAGTGATCAGAATCTGCACAGCGCACTCCAGCGGCTGACCGGCAACCCGCCCTCGCCGGTCCTGGCGGGCCTGCTGACGCTTCTATTCGCCATCGGCGGCCTGACGGTGGCCACGTGGGCCTGTCGCACATCGTCGCCCGCGCTCGGCGTCGTCGTGTGCGCGGCAACCGGACTGATCATCTCGCCAGTGTCCTGGGCCCACCACTACGTCTGGGTCCTGCCAGTCGTCGCCTGGCTAGCGCTGGGACCCGACCGGCCGCGCAACGGACGGTGGTGGGCGCTCGCAGTGGCCGTCCTGTTCTGGGCCGCGCCCATCTGGTGGGTCCCCAATCCGCAGCCGGCCTCCGCCGGACCATTCGTGCTCCTGGCCGGTAACTCGTTCTTCCTAGCGGCGGTGGCCTTCCTCATCCTGGTAGGGGCGCTCCTGTGGTCCCGTGCGCGGGCAAACGCCGTATCACTGGATCCCCGCCCCGAGCTCGGCGAGGCAATCAGCGATCGAGCAGGTTCTCGATCGCGGTCCTGATGCGCTTCTCCGAGACTGGCACCGGGGTGCCGAGCACCTGGGCGAACAGGCTGACCCTGAGCTCCTCGATTAGCCATCGGACCGCCTGCACGTCGGGGCCCGCCCGGGCGGCGGCCGGAAGGTCCGGCAGTACCGACTCGAGCTCGCGACTCACCCGGTGCACCACGGTCATCCGCTCGGTGTCCCGGACCTGCTCTCCCGCCAGCTTCTCCAGCCGCCGCACCATCGCTCGCAGGTAGCGAACTACGTCAGGTAGGCGCTGCGCGCCGGTCTTAGCGACAAAGCCGGAATACACCAGGCCGGCGAACTGGGAGCGCATGTCCGCCAGCGCCGGGACCAGCGCAGGGACCGGATGCGCTGCATTAGACAGCCTGATCTCGACCTCGTGCGCCTCAGCGAGGATTTGCGCCACCACGTCGAGCACACGAGCGGTGCCTGGCGCCAGCCCATCGCGGCCGGCCGAAACCAGCAGCGCGAAGCCCTCCGCGTCCCAGGCCGGCCCGCCCGCGTTAGCGATGACCTGATCGGCGGCACAAGCCACGCAATCGTCCAGCAACGCGGTCGCGCTCGGGTACGGGTGCCGGCTCATCGCCATTTTCGCGTTCACCGGCAGCCGCCCGGCGATCGACCGCACGCCCGATGGCACCGCAAGCAGCAACAGCCGTCGCGTGCCGAGCCGCATGGCCTCGTTCGCCTCAGCCTCGGTGTCGAAGAGCCTGATGTCGACCGAGTTGCCGGCGTCGACCAGCGCCGGGTAGCCGCGGACCTGTCCGCTGGTGAACACCCGCGGCAGCGGGCCGAAATCCCAGCTCCGCAGCCCGGTCCTGGTGATGCCGGCCGCCGCTTCGTTAAGCACGGCCTCCAGCCGGGGCCGGAGCTGCTGTCGAAGCTCGTCCAGGTCCTTGCTGGTCGCGACCACCTGATCACCGTCGAGCACCCGGTAGGTGATCCGCAGGTACCCAGGCAGGCCTGGTGATGTTCCACGCTGACCTGGGGATCCGCACCCCGCCGAGGCCCGCAAGCGCCGCGCCGAGCGCATCCAGCAGGTCGCCGTGCGGCTCGCCCAGGGTCGCCAGCACGGCCCTGGCCGTGTCAGGCACCGGCACGAAGACGCGGCGCAGGTCCTTCGGCAGTCCGCGGATAAGTTCCGTGATCAGCTCGAGCCGCAGGCCGGGCACCTGCCAGTTAAGTTCGGCGTTGTGGAAGGTAACGAGGTCCCGCACCGGAATGTCGGCCGTTACCCCGTCGTCTTCCTCGCCGGGCGCGAATTCGTAGGACAGCGGGACGCCGTCCAGGCTGGCTGGGTAGTTCTCGGCATTGACCTCGTCGGCGGCAGGCCCGGCCAGGTCGGCTGGACTGAGGTCAAGTAGCCCAGGATCGTCAGCCCTGGCCGTTCTCCACCACGAATCGAAATGACGGCCCGAGGTGACCGTCTTCGGTATCCGGCGGTCGTAGAAGTCAAAGATGGCTGCGTCATCTGCTACCAAGCCGCGCCGCCGGGCCTTGCTTTCGAGTTCCTCCGCCTCCTCGCGGGCACGCTGGTTGCGAGCAAAGAACCTGTGGTGGGTCCGCCAATCGCCCTCGACCAAGGCGTGCTGAATGAAGAGGTCCCTGGCTGCGGCCGGATCGATCCGGCCGTAGTTGACCGGACGCGCGGCCACGATCGGCAGGCCGTACAAGGTGACCTTTTCCGCGGCCATGACTGCGGCGCGCTTGTCGTCCCAGTGCGGCTCGCTATAGGCCCGCCGGACCAGGTTCCCGGCTAGCGACTCGGCCCATTCCGGCTCGATCCCGGCCGCCACGCGGGCCCAGAGCCGGGATGTCTCGACGAGTTCGGCTGCCATCACCCACTGCGGAGGCTTGCGGGCAAGCGAGGAGTCCGGGAAGATCGCGAACCTGGCGCCGCGCGCGCCCGCGAACTCGGCCGGCCCGCGGCGTCGTCCGGCGTCGGCCGCATTCCGGTCGCCGCCGCGGTTTGCTGCCGGCCTGCGCTCGGTGTCCTGCATGCCGATGTGCGAGAGCAGCCCGGCCAGCAGCGACCGATGCACCCGGTCGGCCAGGTCAGGCTGCGTACCGGCCGGCCTGCTCGGGTTCACGATGACCACGTCGGTCGCGGCGGACGACGATGCCGAGATCCCTGGCCGCCAGCTGGAGCTGCGCGTAGACGTCTTGCCATTCCCGCACCCGCAAGAAATGCAGGTACTCGCGGCGACACATCCGGCGGAACGCGGACGCCGACAGGTTCCGCTGCTGGTCGCGCAGGTAGTCCCACATGGTCACCAGCGCCAGGAAGTCCGAGCCCGGCTCAGCGAACCGTTTGTGCATGGCGTCAGCGGCGTCGCGAGCGTCGGCAGGGCGCTCCCGCGGATCCTGGATCGACAACGCGGAGGCGATGATGAGCACCTCACGAACGCACCCGTTACTTCCTGACTCCAGGATCATCCGGCCGAGCCGCGGATCGACGGGCAGCTCGGCCAGGTTGCGGCCGGCCGCCGTTAGCCTGACCCGGCCGCTGTCGGCGCCGCGACCGCCAGCTGCGACAGCGCCAAGTTCCTCCAGCAGGCGAAGTCCGTCGGCAACGTTCCGGGCGTCGGGCGGGTCGACGAACGGGAATTCGGCGACGGCGCCGAGGTCAAGAGCCGCCATTCGGAGGATGACCGAGGCCAGGTTGGTCCGCAGGATCTCTGGATCGGTGAACGCCGGCCGTGAGTTGAAGTCGTCTTCGGCGTACAGCCGGATGCAGATGCCGTCGGAGGTGCGGCCGCAGCGGCCCTTGCGCTGGTCGGCCGATGCCTGCGAGATTGCCTCGATCGGCAGCCGTTGCACCTTGGTCCGCTGGCTATACCGGGAGATCCGGGCCGTTCCGGGATCGACGACGAACTTGATGCCGGGCACGGTCAGCGATGTTTCCGCCACGTTGGTCGCCAGCACCACCCGGCGGCCGCGATGCGGCTGGAAAACCCTGTATTGCTCGGCAGCCGACAGCCGGGCGTAGAGCGGAAGTATGTCGAGGTCCTGCTCGTCCGCCAGGGCGTCGGCGGTGTCCCGGATCTCCCGTTCGCCGCTAAGGAAGACCAGGATGTCGCCGGGTCCTTCGCGGCGGAGCTCGTTGACCGCATCGGTTATGGCCTGAACCTGGTCGCGCGGCTCGGTATCCGGCGCATCTGGATCGCCCAGTGGCCGGTAGCGCACCTCGACCGGGTAAGTCCGGCCGGAGACCTCGAAGATCGGTGCGGGCTCACCGTCGGGCGCGGTGAAATGCATGCTGAACCGCTCCGGGTCGATCGTGGCGGACGTGATGATCACCTTGAGGTCGGGCCGGCTCGGCAGCAGCTGCTTGAGGTAACCGAGGATGAAATCGATGTTCAGGCTGCGCTCGTGCGCCTCGTCAATGATCAGCGTGTCGTACCGCAGCAGCTGCCGGTCCCGCTGCATCTCGGTCAGCAAGATGCCGTCGGTCATGACCTTGATGAGCGTGTCATCGCTCGAGGTATCGGCGAAGCGGACCTTGTACCCGACAGCGGTGCCCGGCTCGGTGTTCAGTTCGGCGGCAATCCGGTCGGCCACGGTGCGCGCGGCGATCCGGCGCGGCTGGGTGTGACCGATCTGGCCGGTCAGGCCCCGGCCCAGCTCCAGGCAGATCTTCGGCAGCTGGGTCGTCTTGCCCGAGCCGGTTTCCCCCGCGATGATCACGACCTGATGTTCGGCGATCGCGGCGCCAAGCTCATCGGCGTGCTGGCTGACCGGCAGTTCCGGCGGGTAGCTGATCACCGGCACCGAGCTGCGGCGGGCCGCAACCCGCCCGGCCGCCTCGGTGACCTGGGCGTCCAGCTCGGCCATGGCCTGCGCCCGCGCCGCGGGATCACGCAGGGATCCCGCGCGGTCAGCTCGCTTGCCCAGACGGCGCTGGTCGCGCAGCATCAGCTCGGGCAGGCGGGCTCGCAGCTGGGCGAGCGAGGCAGTCACGGCGGAGTCTCCAGGCAGGGGCAGAACTTCGATAAGGATGTCGGGCAGGGAGCCAAGAGACCAAACGCATTTCCAGCCCGGCGCCTTCCGGCCCGGCTGGCCTTGGCACTCCGGCGACCGCGCGCTACCCCTACGGTAGGAGATGACCGGCGGAGGTCTCGGCGCCCCGGCGTGACCCTTCACCAACCCACCGTGACCGCAGCAGTCAAGCACGGAGCGACCATAGACGTGACAGGCGCGCGCACCCTCGCAGGCTGGCTTGGCCGCCGGCCCGTCATCGTGGCGGCCGGCGCCTACGCCCTGTCGGCCGCCGGCTTCTGGCTGCTGGTCAGCCGGCGGAACCCATTTCCTGGACCTTCAGGTCTACCGGATGGGCGGCCAGGCCGTCATCCACGGGACTCCCCTGTACTCGCTGCGGGTCTCCGGGTTGCTGTTCACCTACCCGCCATTTGCCGCGGTCCTGTTCGCGATCCTGGCGCCGCTGCCGTTCACGCTCGCGGCGGTCGCGGTGGCCGCAGCCAGCATGATCGCCTTGCCGGTGATCTTCTACCTGGCTCTCCGGTTGCCGCCGGTCGCGTCCTGGCTGGATCTCAGGGCCGCCTGGCGGCTGGCCTTCGCCGCGGCGGCCGCGGCGGTCTGGCTCGAGCCCGTCCAGACCACCCTGGGCTTCGGCCAGGTCAACCTGTTCCTGGCCGCGGCCGTTCTCTATGACCTGCATCTTCCCGGCACATCCCGGTGGAAGGGCGTGGCGATCGGCCTCGCTGCCGGCTTCAAGCTCACGCCTGCGATCTTCGCGATCTACTACCTGGCGACTGGCCGGTACCGGGCGGCCGCCACGAGCGGCGCCGCTTTCGCCGTCAGCGTCGCGCTGGGATTCGCGGCCATACCGCGCAGCTCGACGCTGTACTGGAGCCGGCTGTTCGCCAGTACCGCGCGAGTCGGGCAGCTCCAGGATGCCGCCAACGAGAGCCTGGCCGGAGCGCTCGCGCGCACCCTCCATACCCCCCACATCACCGGGGCCTGGCTTCCGCTGGCCGCTGCCGTCGGCCTGGCCGGCCTCGCGCTGGCGGCGCTCGCGCAGCGCCGCGGGGACGAGGCGGCCGGCTACTCGCTCTGCGCGCTGACGGGGCTGCTTATATCCCCGGTTTCGTGGACGCACCACTGGGTCATCGCCGTCCCCGCGCTGCTGTTGGGCGCTATTGCGGCCTACCGGGCCAGGACCACTCCGGCCGGGAAGCTTGGCCTGGCCGCAGTGGCTGCGCTTGTGGTCATCGGCTGGACCCGGCTCGTCCGCCAGCTGGCCCCCACTCCGCGGCTGCACCTGGACGGCTGGCAGATCCTGATCAGCGAGTTGTACGTGCTGGCCGCACTCGGCGCGCTGGCACTGGCGGCGTGGCTCGCCGTGCGAGCCCGACAGCCGACAACCGCCCGGGGCGACCCGGCGCCCGTCGGGGACCAGCCGGTGGCTGTGCCGACTGGCGGGGATTTACCGGCCAGCACACACCCCGCCTGGTCAAAGCACCGTCGAGTGTCAATACTGGAACCTGCGAACCGCAGGCCGGGCAGGGGGCCGTGATGACGAACCCGAAGGGCCGCTCGAATGCGAGCAGCGAGACAGGCCAGTCTTGGCAGGACACAGCGGGCGAGTTCGCTGGCGCGCTCGACCTGCTGCTTACCGATGGCGCGCTGGGAGCACTGCGCAGGTTCCGGCCGGACGGGTCGGTGCTGCGGCTGGCGGCCAGCCTGGCCGCGCGGCCGGGACTGCTGGCCGGACATGCCGCGAGCCTCGGGGCCGAACTCGCCCGGATCGCCGCGGGCAGCTCACAGGTAGCGCCAGACCGGCGGGACCGCCGGTTCGCCGATCCGGCCTGGAGCCAGAATCCGCTGCTACGCCGTGCGGTGCAGGCGTATCTCACGGTGGCGCAGGCAGCGACCGACACGTTGGCCAGCGCCGAGCTGGACTGGCGGGATGATGAACGACTGAAGTTCGTGCTGACCAACGTCATCGCCGCTGCCGCGCCGAGCAACAACCCGCTGCTCAACCCGGCCAGCCTCAAGGCAGCGCTGGACACCGGCGGCGTCAGCGTGGTACATGGCATCCGCGCGCTGATCCACGACATGGCCGAGGCACCGCGCGTGCCGGCAATGGTGGAAGAGGATGCCTTCACCGTTGGCCAGGACCTGGCCGTGACCAAGGGGTTCGTCGTATTCCGGACCGAGATGTTCGAGCTGATCCAGTACTCGCCGACCACAGAGATGGTGCACGAGTACCCCTTGCTCATCGTGCCGCCGATGATTAACAAGTACTACATCACTGACCTGGCTCCGGGCCGGAGCATGATCGAGTATCTCGTAAGCCAAGGTCACTCGGTATACGCGATCAGCTGGCGGAATCCGGATGCCTCGCATAGCGGCTGGGACCTGGACAGTTACGGCAAGGCCGTCGTCGAGGCGTTCGACACGGCGCTTATGGTCAGCAAGGCCGTCAAGGGCAGCATCTGCGCGCTCTGCTCAGGCGGCATCGTTTCCTCCATGGTGGCGGCGCACCTGCGCGAAGCCGGACAGCTCGGCCGGCTGGCCAGCCTGTGCCTCGGCGTTACCGTGCTCGACCAGGCGAAGGCGGGCACCGCTGGCGCAATGATCGACGAAGCGGCCGCGACGGCGGCGATCGCGATTTCGCGAGCGCGAGGCTACCTCGACGGCCGGACGCTGGCCGAGGTTTTCGCCTGGCTCAGGCCTGACGACCTGATCTGGAATTACTGGGTCAACAACTACCTCCAGGGCAAGGCGCCGCCGCCCTTCGACATCTTGTACTGGAACGCCGACACGACCCGGCTGCCCGCAGCCCTGCACCGCGACTTCATCCAGCTGGCCCTGGACAACGCGCTGACCAAGCCCGGCGCCGCGACAATGCTCGGCACGCCGGTCGACCTGTCGAAGGTGGACACAGACGCCTACGTCGTTGCTGGCCTGGCCGACCACCTGTGTCCGTGGCAGTCCTGCTACCGCAGCACACAGCTGCTCGGCGGGGAGACCACGTTCATTCTGTCGACAAGCGGGCACATCGCGTCCATGGTCAACCCCCCAACGAATCCGAAGTCGTCCTTCCAGACGGCGCCCGCCGAGGATGGCAACCCGGCAGATCCGCGCGCGTGGCTCGCCGCGGCTGAGACTAGCGCAGGAAGCTGGTGGCCGCATTACTCCGCGTGGCTCGCCGCGCGCAGCGGCCCGGACCGCCAGAGCCGCGTCAGGCCAGGCCGGAAGGGCTTCCCGGTGCTCGCCGAAGCTCCGGGGACCTATGTCCACGAGCGCTGACATCACCGCCGTGACGGTCGGCGGCCAGCAGCTGCGCGTGTCGGTACGGCCGGGCAGGCCAGGCCGGGCCGCCACCCTCGGTGCTGTTGCAACCTCAAGCCCACCAGTGCCGCTGCTGCTCATCAACGGGATCGGCGCGAGCCTGGAGTTGCTGCAGCCGTTCGTCGACGCGCTCGACCCGGCGATCGAGGTCGTCCGGTTCGACGTGCCGGGGGTCGGCGACTCACCGCTGCCGCCAGGTCCTTACCGGTTCACTGGTCTGTGCCGGCTCATCGGCGCCTTGCTGACCGAGCTCGGATATGACCGCGCGGACGTACTCGGCATCTCCTGGGGCGGCGGCGTAGCCCAGCACTTCGCGGCGTTCCAGCGCTCGCGGTGCCGACGGCTCGTCCTGGTAAGCACGGGAACGGGTGCCCTCATGGTGCCAGCCAAGCCGTCTGTGCTCGGCCGCATGCTGACGCCGCGACGCTACACCGATCGCGGTTATCTGGCCCGCATCGCTGGCGAGCTTTATGGCGGCAGCGCCAGGGCCGATCCGGCAGGCGTGGCCGCGGCGATGAACGCGCGAACCCACAACGCGTCGTCGCGCGGATACCTGTATCAGCTCGCTGCTGGCGTGGGCTGGACGAGTGTCCCGTTCCTGCCCAAGGTCCGCCAGCCCACGCTCATCGTCTCCGGTGACGACGACCCGATCATCCCGCTCGTCAATGCAAGGATCATGCACCGGCTGATCCCGGATTCCCGGCTGCACGTGTTCCACGGCGGCCACCTGGGCCTGGTCACCGAGGCGGCTGAGCTCGCGCCGGTCATCGCCGGGTTCCTGACCACGCCCGATTGGCCCGCGTCCGCGGCCAGCTATGCGCCAGGCTCGCAGTCACCAGCCAGTCAGGCCCGAGCTGCCCGGTGAAGGGAGAACAACATGGATCCGGTGCTGGACGCGGACTTCTACGCGCTTGAGCAACTGCTTGATCCCGCTGGGCTGAAGGTCATCCGGCGCGTCCGCGAGTTCATGGAGGAGTCGGTCGCGCCGATTATCAACCAGTACTGGACCAGGGAGGAGTTCCCGTATGACCTGATTCCGGCGCTCGCCGAGCTTGGCATCGCCGGCATGGCTCTGGACGGCCACGGCTGCCCCGGCGGCGGCTGCCTGCTCGACGGCATGATCGCGCTGGAGCTAGCCCGGGTGGACCCGTCCATCGCGACGTTTATGGGCGTGCACGGCGGGCTGGCCATGGGGTCGATCTACCTGTGCGGGTCGGACGAGCAGAAACAGCGCTGGTTGCCAGCCATGGCGCGGATGGAGAAGATCGGCGCGTTCGCGCTGACCGAGCCCGACGTCGGCTCGGGCGTGGCGGGCGGCCTGACCACGACCGCGCAGCGAGACGGCGACATGTGGGTACTCAACGGCGAGAAGAAATGGATCGGCAACGCCACGTTTGCGGACTACGTAGTCGTGTGGGCTCGCGATGTGGCTGACAACCAGGTCAAGGGCTTTGTAGTGGAAGCGGGCACGGAGGGATTCACGCCGGTCAAGATGCGGCACAAGATCGCGCTGCGGGTCGTCCAGAACGCACAGATCACTCTCGACAACGTCCGGCTGCACGAATCCAGCAGGCTCCAGGCCGCCGACTCATTTCGGGACACCGCCAAGGTGCTCCGCCTGACCAGGGCCGGCGTCGCGTGGCAGGCTACCGGATGCGCGCGCGGGGCGTACGAGCACGCCCTCGCCTACGCGACCAAGCGGCAGCAGTTCGGCCGGCCGATCGCTGGTTTCCAGCTGGTGCAAGACCTGCTGGTCCGGATGCTGGCCAACGTCACGGCGTCGGCGTGCCTGTGCGTACGGCTGTCCCAGCTGCAGGATCAGGGCCAGGCGGCCGACCACCACTCCGCACTGGCGAAGGCGTTCTGCACGGTCCGGATGCGCGAGACGGTCGGTTACGCGCGCGAATTGCTCGGCGGCAACGGCATCCTGCTCGAACACCAAGTCGGCCGGTTCGTGGCCGACGCCGAGGCGATCTACTCCTATGAGGGCACGCGCGAGATCAATACCCTGATCGTGGGTCGCGCTATCACCGGCATCGGCGCCTTCGTCTAGCGCTAAGCGGTGCCCGCGGGCCAGGCATCACCAGATGCGGCGGCGCCGGCCAGCTCAGCAACAGCGACCAGGTCAAGCCGCAGCAGCGTGCCGCTGTCCATGACAGCTGAGGCCACCTGACCACCCGGCAGCCGGCGGAACTGCACCCGCTCGCCCGACTGCCGGAAGCCAGGCCCGACCATGAAGGTGTCCGGGCCATCGGCAGGCTCCAGCTCCGGCCGCCATGTCGGGTCCTCCGAGCTGACGAGGATCAGCTTGCCATCGCGCCATTCCAGCCGAACTATCTCGCTCATGTCGGCTGGGGCGTACAAGCCGAGCAGGGACCTGACGTGCTCAGGCGCGGACACCGGCGCCACGATCGGGGGCGGGCTTGCAAGCACCAGCCGGCGGCCAATGCCTGCCAGTTCCATGGCCAGGTCAGCGGCATTGCCGACCCCGTTGAGCAGCACGATGGCGCCGACCCGCGTCTTGCGTTCGAAGCAGACGTTCGTGATGAAGCCGGGCAGCCCGCCGGAGTGCTGAATCCAGATGACATCGTCCTTGCGCACGCCGTACCACGAGATGCCGAACGCAGTGTTCCAGGCATCGTCGCCGAGATAACGGGGGTTGTGCATCTCACGCCGAGTGGCAGCGGCAAGCACCGGCGACTCGGCCGGCTTGTCGGCGTGGGCGGCCAGCTGGAAGCAAAGCCACTTGCCCAGGTCCGAGGTGTCGGACCACAGGCCGCCCTCGGCCCAAATCTGCGGCATCGCTGGCGCCAGGTCGAGCTCGTCGGAGAACGTCCGGCCGGCGTAGCCGATGGCACAACGGTCCGCCAGGGCCGGGTCGAGCGGCTCGAACGATGTGGCCGACATGCCGAGTGGTTCCAGGATTGCCCGCCTTACGTAGTCCGGATAATCGGTCCCGCTGACCCGGTGCACTACCTCACCCAGCAGCTGATAGCCGAGGTTGCTGTACTTGGTCTGGGCGTTCGCCGGAAGCGCCGCGATGATCTCCGCGACCCGTTCGAGGTTGCGCTCGACGGCGCCCTCGTAAATCGGCGCCGCCTGCAACCAGTCGGCCCCCGGCGGCTCACTTTTCAGCCCTGACTCGTGCGAGAGCAGGCGCCGGATGGTGACAGCCTCGATCTTCGCCGGACTTGCGCTCGCGGCGAGTTCGGGTATCCACTTCACGACCGGATCATCGAGGTCGAGTCCAGCCGTGTCGCGTAGTTGCATGATTGCGGTACCAGTGAACGTCTTGGTGATGGAGGCGATCCGGTACAGCGTCTGCGCCGTGGCCGGCTTGCCCGCGGCCAGATCGGCGAATCCGGCGCCCCCGGACCAGGCCAGCTCGTCGCCGTGCACGACCCCGGCGGCCGCTCCGTACAAGCGGTTGTCCTTCACGAACGCCGCAAGCTTCGCCTCGAACTCCTGGGCACCAGCTGCCACCGGCCCGGCCATCGACCACTCTCCTCACCCACGGGGCTCCGTTCCCACGGAGGCTCCCCATCGCGCACCTGCCGAAAACCTACCCAGCCCCGCGTACCCGCAAATAATCTGGATTATCCCAGCATCGTGGCGACGGCCGACCGGTCAGCGATGCGGAGGACGACCGCGACCCGGTCGGGCACCGGCCCTGGCGCCACCTCGACCAGCCGGAAGCCAAGTTCGCCGTACGTCCGCTCGTGTACCTCTTCGAACGCCAGCGAATCGGCGAAGCTGATCCGCCGTGCGGCTGTCGGGGTCACGAAGCCCTGATTCCGCACGAAGAACACCTCGGGCCGGTACACCTCCTCTCGCACCAGCCGCGCCACCTCCGCTGTCAGCAGCGGCGAGCGCGGGAAGCCGAGGAACCGGGCCAGCGCCAGCGCGCACACCGGCGACCGGTCGAAGAACACTGGTCCCGGTCCAGCCGGACGGGCAGCCTGCCGCGCCCGCTGCAGCGTGACGATCTGGTCGATGAAGCCGGGATTGAGCGACGGCTCGCCGCGGCCCAATGCCTGCTCGAGCGCGATGACGTCGGTGGCGGCCTCTTCAACGACCGGGTAACCGCCCCGTTCCAGCAGCCGCAGCATCGCGGTCTTCCCGGATCCGGGCGCGCCGGTCAAGACATATCTGGGCATGCGTGACTCCTTCTCGAGGCTGGTGCTGCGGGGAGAAAGGGAAGCGCGGCGTCAGGCCGCGGGATCGGCCGGAACTGACTGGACGGCCACGGCGGCGGCGGCCAGCCGGGAGGCGACCTCGATGACCGACTTGGCCAGCCTGGCGATGCCCCAGACCGCGGCCAGCACCGCGATCACCTCGATGGCGATCCGGGCGGAACCGCCACCGACGTGCTCATGGTAAACGAACAAGCCGAGCAGCGTACCGACCAGCGGTTCCAGCACAGCGAAAGGCCGGCAACGAGGCAGGCAGCCCGGCCGCCCGGAACCCGTTCTGCTGCATAGTGAACGTGAGCAGGCCGACCGTCGCCAGCAGGTAAAGGCGTACGTCACCGAAGACTCCGAGCCAGTGCAGGCCGACCACTGTTGCCACCGTCTTGGTCACAGCGTCAGTCACGCCGGCCCCTATTCCGCCGCCAATGCTGAGCGCCAGCGCCCGGTGGTGGGCCGTCACTCGGCTCGCCAGCAGGCAGCACAACCCCGCCACGCAGACGGCCCCAGCGGCCGCGAGGCTCAGCAATCCGGCTCCGGCTGTCCGGCTGCCGCCCGATGGCTCCGCCGCGACCAGGAAGACCGCAAGCCCGGCCACCGTCGCCACTGCGGCGGTCCACTCCGAATGACGCAGCCGACGGCCCTCCACCCGAGCGGCAAGCAGCAGCGCAAAGAGCAGACCCAACGGGAATACCGGCTCGACGACGACCAGCCGGCCAAGGTCCAGCGCGACGGCCTGGAAGCCGAAGCCGCCGGCAATCCCGATCAAGCCGAGCAGCCAGCGGCGGGCGCGCACCAGCCGGACCAGGACAACGGGATCGAACGCCTTCGACGAGGCGAGCTGGGCGGCGGAGCGCTGCTGAACAACAGAAGCCACGGCGTAACAGGCAGCCCCCGCAATTGCGAAGAGCACTGCCAGTGCCTGCTGCGGCGCTCCGGACAACGAGCCGGCCACCTGCCTTCCTGGCCGCCCGAGCCGCGAAGTTACCAACGACGATTATCCCGTAACATCGCATATTGAACCGTCGTTCGCTAGCCCCCGGAAGCTGAGAGTCTGCTTAGCGTTTGCCCCGGCCCGGAAGGCTCGGCATCTCTCGGCCTGATAGCCCTGGCCGGGCGGCGAGCCGGCGGTGGCCAGGGCCGCCGGACCCTTGAAGGCTGCACAAGCGTCAGGGTGTCGCGGAATCCGGGTCGGTGAGGACCTCGTCCCTGACCGCAGCCCAGCGCAGCGAGTCCCGGATCCCCTCGGCGATGGTGTGACTGGCCTGCCAGCAGAGCAGTTCCCGCGCCCGGTCGGTGCGGGTATAGCCGCCGGCCGTGTCACCGGGCCTTCTCGGCGCGTCTACGGCGGGGACCGGCGGGTCCACGACTGTGTTGAACGCGGCGACTAGCTCGCGCACGGTCGTGCCGGTCCCGGTGCCCAGGTTGATCGCCACCGAGTTAGCGCCGCCGAGCACTTGATCAAACTTCCTCAATGCGGCGATGTGCGCGGAAGCCAGGTCCCAGACGTGGATGTAGTCCTTGACGCCGGTGCCATCCCTGGTCGGGTAGTCGGTCCCGGTGACCCGGAACGGCTGCCCGGTCTCGTGGGACTCAATGAGCTTGCCGACCGCGTGCGTCGGGTACCGCGTCTGCAGCCCGGAACGCAGCTCGGGATCTGCACCGATGGGGTTGAAGTAGCGGAGCGAGAGAACCTTGACTGGCTCGGCCGCGGCGATGTCAGCGAACATTCCCTCGCACACAGCCTTGGTGCGCGCGTACGGGCTCGCCGGCCCGAGCGGGGAGCCCTCGTCCACGCTGAGGTCCTCGGCGACCTCGTAGATGGCGGCCGACGAGCTGAACAACATCCGGCCGCATCCGTTGCGGATCAGGTGCTGGAGGAAGTCCAGGCTCTTGGCCACGTTCCACTGGTAGTAACGCACCGGGTCGTCCACCGACTCTGGCACAACGATGAGGGCGGCGCAGTGCACCACCGCGTAGATATCCGGGTGCGCACCGAAGACCTTGTCGATCATCGCGCCGTCGGCGATGTCGCCCTCAAAGAACTCATGGCCGCGGACGAATTCCCGGCGGCCGGTCACCAGGTTGTCCAGGATCACCGGGGTGATCCCCCCGTCCCGGCAAGCCGAGGCGATGGTACTGCCGATGTATCCGGCACCACCGGTGATCAAGACCTTCACATGGCCTCCGCTTGACCCGAAATTTGCCGTCTGACCTGCTTGGCTATGAGCCAGCCCGGGATGGAATCGTACCCGACACCGGCCGGCTGGCCAGCCACGGCAGCTCGGCTGCGCCCATGGGCGTGGTCGGGGCGGCCCGCATGAACGGCCAGATCTCCTCGGCGATCGCCCGCCAGTTCGCGGTCGCCCTGAGCTCGCCAAGCAAGGCGAACAGCCCGAGGTTGATCCGCTGCAAGATGACGTAGGAGCGCGGGATTCTGGCGTACTGCGCCACCGGGCTGCGTACGTCGAAAAAGCGACGCACCACGGAAGATGCGTAGTCGCTGGTCACAGTCACAGTCCGCGATTCGCGGATCAGCTGGTAGAAGACCGCCAGGTGGTCTGCGATCTGGGAGTCGTCGAGCGGCGCGCCAGGCACCAGGAAGCCAGCTTCCTCCAGGCTGCGGCGAAACTGCGCCGGATCATTGTCGACGCAGAGGTTACGCGCCATCTGCATCAACGGCATGAGGTCGTCGTCGGAGAAATGCTTGACCATGCCAAAGTCCAGGAAGGTGACCTTGCCGGCGCCGTGAAAGATGTAGTTGCCCGGATGCGGGTCGCCATTGAACGCGTGCACCTCATACAGGCTGCGGAACACGAACCGGTAGAGCGTCTCCCCGGCCAGGTCGCGCTCCTCCTGCGACCAGCCGACCAGGTCGGCGAACCGGGCCCCGGTGACGAGCTCGCTGGTAACCACCCGCCGGGTCGACAACTCGCCCAGGATCGGCGGCACGCTGATCGTCGGGTGCCCGGCGAAATAATCGTGCAGCGCTTGCTGGTTGGCCGCCTCCCGTCGGTAGTCAAGCTCTTCGAGCACCCGCTCCCGAAGCTCCTCGATGAGGCCGTCGACGTCCTGACTGGGCGCAGTGATCCGCAGCATCCTGCGCAGCAGCGCGACATTGTCCAGGTCAGCGGCCATCATCTCGGCGATGCCCGGGTACTGCACCTTGACCGCGACCGCGCGCTCGTCGGTCGTGATGGCCCGGTGCACCTGGCCGATCGACGCGGCCGCGATCGGCTCCGGATCCCACCGGCTGAACGCGCGCTCGGGCGGCTGGCCAAGCTCCTCGGCGACGACGCTGGCGGCCAGCTCCGCGCTCATCGGCGGCACGCTGTCCTGCAGCCTGCTCAGCGTCCGCCGCACCGAGGGCGCCAGGCCATCGTCGACGTAGCTGGCCATCTGGCCGAGCTTCACCATGACGCCCTTCATGGTGCCGAGCGTGGCCGTTACGTCGTCGGCTGTCTGCATCGCCAGGTCGTTGCGCAGGCGCTCCCGGTTCTCCCCTGCGGCCGTGAACAGCCGCGGTGCGTTACCCGCGTACCTGAGACCACCCCGTACCGCCAGGCCCGCTGTCGCCACCCCCCGCTCGAACCGCAACCGACCGACCCGGCGGCGTACCAGTGCCAGCCCGAACGCGGTCGCCGCGGATCCCGCCAGCAGGGCGAGAAGCGCTCGCCTCGGGCTCCTCATGCGCGCACGGCAGCGCGCGTCCGCAACGTGATGCGCTGCCTGGCCTCCAGCACGCCGGGCTGGCCAAGGAATACGGCGTCCAGCACCCCCAGGGCCTGCCGGATCTCTCCTCGGCGCGTCGCGCTCAGCGGTGCCGTCTGGTAGCCGTACATCTCCCGCGCCCAGTCCGGCAGCGAGATCACGGCCGCATCGCGGATGTCCTGCCAGATCTCGGCGAGTTCCTCGCTGAGGCCGGGCGGGTTGAGCAGGTAAGCCATCGACTCCCTGGCCGCACGCGTGCACAGCAGCTGCGGCTGCACCGAGTCCAGGTACCGGGTCAGCGCGGCCTGGCTGTCGGGCACGAGCTCCGCCGACACGCCCAACAGCTCGGCCGCGACGACCATCTCCTCAACGTAACGATCGGCGTCCTCGGCGGCCAGCGGCGTGCTGAAATGCTCACGCGCCGCGAGGGTGGAATCAACCAGCGCCGCATGCACCCAGAGCAGGAGCGCCGGATCACTGGCCGCGTACGGGAGGCCGGTCTCGCCGTCCACGCCGGTGACCCGGTCATGAATCCGCCGCACGCGTGCCGCCGCGCGCTGAGCGACGCTGCGTTCCCCGAAGGTAAGGGTTGCCAGGTAGGAAGAGGTGGCCGCAAGCCTGCCGACCGGATCGGCGCGCCAGTCGCTGTGCTGGTCCACGCCCGCCATCGCGAGCGGATGGAGCGCCTGGATCATGAGCGCTCGCAAACCGGCTACCGGAGCGGAGAGGTCGCCACTGATCTTCCAGGTAACGCTGGCCGGGCCGAAGAACCCGTCGTCCGCTGGCTCGTCTGGAATGCCCTGCACGAAGGCAGCCGCCGAGCGCTCGACCAGGCCCGCCGCGTCCGCGTACTCGTCCATGCGTGTCACGTTACCTCTGCGGTCCAGTCCAGTAGCGGGCCGTCCGGCACGATCCTCGACGGGTTCAGCTGCGGATGCGTGCTGTAGTAATGCCTCTTGATCTGGTCAAACTTGGTCGTGTCACGGAAAGCGGGCAGTGCGTACAGGCGCCGGGCGTAAGCCCACAGGTTCGGGTAGTCGCTGATCCGGCGCAGGTTGCACTTGAAGTGGGAGTAGTAGACGGCGTCGAACCGCGCGAGCGTCACCCACAGGCGCACGTCTGCTTCGGTAAGCGCATCGCCGAAGAGGTACCGCCGGCCCGCTAGTCGCTGCTCAAGCAGGTCGAGTGTCTCGAACAGCCTGGACACAGCCTCGTGATAGCTCTCCTGGGTGGTGGCGAACCCGGACCGGTACACGCCGTTGTTGACTGTGGTGTAGACCAGCTCGTTCAGCTCGTCGATCTCCGGCCGCAGGGCCTCCGGGTACAGGTCGTAGCTCCGGTCAGCCCAGGCGCCGAACTGCGTCTCCAGGTCGATGGTGATATCGGGGAAGTTGTTGCTGACGATGCGGCCGGCCCGAGAGTCCCAGAGCACCGGCACGGACACATGGCCGTCGTAGCCGGGCTCTGTCGCCTCGTAGGCCTCCCGCAGCAGCGCGAACCCGTTCACCGGGTCCAGGCCGTAGCCGTCCCCGTCGCGGAACGCCCAGCCCCGGCCGTCCCTGACCGGGTCCACCGCGGAGAGCGAGATAACGTCGGTCAGGCCAAGCAGTTCGCGCACGATCGCCGACCGGTGCGCCCACGGGCAGGCCCACGAGATGTAGAGGTGATACCTTCCCGGCTCGGCCGCGTATCCGGTTGACCCGTCGGCTGTAATCCGGCCACGGAAGGGATACGCCGGGCGGACGAACTCGCCGGGCTCGACAGCGGCCGGACGATCGGATTTCTTCGGCTTAAAGTCGCCATAGTCGCCGAATGTCGCGAAGTCCACGGGGCTGGCGCCGCTGGCCTGTGTGGTGCTCGTCATCGGACCTCCCTGGAGCCGGCTCTTCGCTCCAACCGCTGCCGCGGCACGGCCATTCCGCCGGGTACCAGGTAACGCGCCGCGGGTATGGGGAAAGATGAGCGCGTGAGTACTGAGTCGGTCAGCACGGAGTCGGTCAGCACGGAGTCGGTCAGCACGGAGTCGGTCAGCACGGGCACCGCGGCCGTGCCTGCGCAGCCCGCCGAGCCGGCTCAGCCCGCTGAACCCCAGGCCGTCGTCGCGCCGCTGACCAAGGCCGCGATCTTCCTGGTCGCCGTGGTCAACCCGGGTGCCGCCAGCGCGGACGCTGCCGTCAGCCTGTGCGCCGATCTGGCAGGCCTGGTCAGGGCGGTTGGTTTCCGCGACCTGAACGGCCGCCTGACATGCGTGACCGGGTTCGGTGCGGCAGCCTGGGACCAGCTGACCGGACTGCCGCGACCAGCCGGGCTGCACCCGTTCCGCGAGATCCGCGCGGGCGGCCGGCACGCGGTCAGCACGCCGGGCGACGTCCTGTTTCACATTCGCGCCACCCGGATGGACCTGTGCTTCGAGCTGGCCAGCCAGATCATGACCAGGTTGGATGGCGCGGCCACCATCGTGGACGAGGTACACGGCTTCAGCTATTTCGATGAGCGCGACCTGCTCGGCTTCGTCGACGGCACCGAGAACCCGACTGGCCCGGCCGCCGCGCGCGCCACCATCATCGGCGAGGAGGAACCTGCCTACGCTGGCGGCAGCTACGTGATCGTGCAGAAGTACCTCCATGACCTGGCCGGGTGGGACGCCCTGCCGGTCGAGGAGCAGGAGAAGATCATCGGCCGCGCCAAGCTGTCGGACATCGAGCTCGACGAGTCCGTGAAGCCGACCCGTGCGCACAACGCCCTTACCACGATCACCGTCGACGGCGAGGAAGTGAAGATCGTCCGGGACAACATGCCGTTCGGCACGATCGGCTCCGGCGAGTACGGGACGTACTTCATCGGCTACGCGCGCTCGCCCGCGACGACAGAGCAGATGCTGCAGAACATGTTCGTCGGCTCGCCGCCGGGTAACTACGACAGGATCCTTGATTTCAGCGAGGCAGTCACCGGATCGCTGTTCTTCGTGCCGTCGCAAACCCTGATCGACCAGATAGACCAGCTCGGCGCGGCCAGGCCGGTACAGCTTGGCCAGCGCGACCAGCCGGTCCAGCACGCGCGACCAGCCGGGACCGGCGCCCTGAATATCGGCAGCCTCCGAGGAGATGCATCAGCATGAACAACCTGCACCGCGAGCTCGCGCCGGTTTCCGACGAAGCGTGGACCGAGATCGAGCAGGAGACCACCCGAACGCTGAAGCGGTACCTCGCCGGGCGGCGCGTCGTTGACGTGCACGGTCCACTCGGTGACTCAGTCTCCGCGGTGGGCACCGGGCACCTGCGGGCGATCGAGCCCCCGGCTGACGGGGTGCGGTCCAGGCAGCGCGTGGTGCTGCCGTTGGTCGAGCTGAGAGTGCCATTCACGCTGAGCCGTGAGCAGATCGACGACGTACTGCGCGGCGCAGCGGACTCGGACTGGCAGCCGGCCAAGGAGGCAGCCAGGCAGATTGCGCTCGCCGAGGACCGGGCAATCTTCGACGGATACGGCCCGGCCGGAATCGGCGGCATCTTCGGAAGCGCGAGTAACTCGCCGCTGACGTTGCCCGCCGAGGTAGCCGACTACCCGATGACCTTCGCGCAGGCCGCGAATCAGCTGCGCGCAGCCGGCGTGGAGGGGCCATATTCGGCGGTGCTCTCGGCGGACGCTTACACCGCTGTCAGCGAGGGCAGCGACCATGGTTACCCGATTATCAGGCACCTGCGCAACGTGCTGGACGGCGAGCTGATCTGGGCTCCGTCGATCACTGGAGCGGTGGTGGTCACCGCACGCGGCGGCGACTTCAGCCTGCATCTCGGCCAGGACCTGTCGATCGGCTACCAGTCCCACACCGATACCGACGTCGTGCTGTACCTGCAAGAGAGCCTGACCTTCCAGGTGCTGACCGCCGAGGCTGCGGTCAGCTTGCGGGCGACGGCCGGCTGATCCGCCGCCTTGCTCCACTGTCGCGCGAGGTATCGGTTTGGCCACGAATAGAATCCGGGCTTGCGCGAGCTCGAGCTTGCCGTGAATCTTGGTTCACTGCAACGCTATGGCCGTGCTTCTGAGCGAGGTACTTGCCTGATGAATGGCAGTTCATCTGGAGAAGTCGGACGGGTAGGCGGGTTAGCAGACGGCAGCCTGTCCGTGCGCGGGATCACCGTCCGATTCGGCGGCCTGACCGCACTGGATGACGTGTCGCTGACGGCCAGCTCGCGCCAGGTGACCGGCATCATCGGGCCGAACGGCGCCGGCAAGACGACGCTGCTGAACGTGCTCTGCGGCTTCGTGAAGGCGGATGCGGGTCAGATCACTTTCGACGGCCGCGAGGTGACCAAGCTCCGGCCGCACCGGCTGGCCGGACTGGGAATCGCCCGCACCCTGCAGGGCGTCGGCTTGTTCGCCGGGCTGTCGGTGGTCGAGAACGTCATGGTGGGCGCGACCTCGCAGGCAAGAGCAGGATTCTGGTCGGCGCTGGGGGGCCTGCCCCGGTCAGATCGGGACGAGCGTCGGCTGCGGGAGCTGGCCATGCAGGCCCTCGACCGGGTCGGTGCCGCGGATCTCGCCGACAGCATGCCAGGCGTGCTGCCGCACGGACCGCGCAAGCGGGTTGCGCTGGCCCGCGCACTGGTGGCACAGCCTCGCCTGCTGCTGCTTGACGAGCCGGCCAGCGGCCTGTCCGAGAACGAGCTGCCTGAGCTTGGCGAGTTGATGACCAAGCTCGCCGACGACACCAGCGTCGTAGTGATCGAGCACCGGATGGACCTGGTGATGTCGGTATGCCACACGATCTTCGTGCTGGACTTCGGCAAGGTGATCGCGGCCGGAACGCCCGAGCAGGTGCAGTCGGACCCGGCAGTCACCGCCGCATATCTCGGGCAGGCCGCCGATGAGTGAAGCAGCCAGTCTTGTTACCGAGGACGTCGTCGCCGGGTACGGCGGGTCGCCGGTGCTGCACGGCGTGTCCGTCACGGCGACGGCCGGCACGATAACCACGGTGCTGGGCGCCAACGGCGCGGGCAAGACAACGTTGCTGCGCACGATCGGCGGTTTCGTGCGGCCCACTAAGGGCCGGATCCTGCTCGGCGGCGCAAACCTGGCCCGCCGCCATCCCGAGGACGTGGCCAGGGCAGGCGTCGCGCACGTTCCCGAAGGCCAGGGGGTTATCACCGAGCTTTCCGTCGACGAGAACCTGCGCCTCGGCGCGCTGCTGCAAGCCAGCCGCGCGCGGGCGGCCGCGCTGGCTGACGCGTATCAGCGGTTCCCGGTGCTCGCCGAGGCCAGGCGCCGCGCGGCCGGGACGCTGTCCGGTGGCGAGCGTCAGATCCTGGTGATCGCCAGGGCGCTGATGGCGGCCCCCCGAGTCCTGCTCCTTGACGAGCCGTCGCTCGGCCTCGCGCCGAAGATCGTCGCTCAGGTGATGGAGCTGATCAAGGCACTGCGTGACGACACGGGCCTGACTGTGCTGCTAGTGGAGCAGAACGCCCGGAGCGCGCTGAGCATCGCCGACAAGGGCATCGTGCTGAATCTCGGCCGGGTAGTCGCCGAGGCAGACGCGTCGGCGCTGGCCGCTGACGAGGCCTTGCGCCGCCACTATCTGGGCTTCTAGGAGGGCAGATGCAGCTGTTCATCGAGTTCACGCTCAGCGGACTCAGTTCCGGCATGATCTATGCTGCAATCGCACTGTCGCTCGTCCTGATCTGGCGCGGAACCCGGGTCCTCAACTATGCCCAGGGCGGCATGGCGATGTTCTGCGCGTATGTCGCACTCGAGGTCATCTACCTGACCGGGAACTACTGGCTGGGCTTCGGAGCGGCACTGCTGGCCGGCCTGCTGCTCGGCGCGGTGCTGGAGCGGACCGTCATCCGCCCGGTGATCAACAAGCCGCCCCTCAACGCGGTCATCGTGACGATCGGCCTGCTTATCTTCATCGAGGGCCTGGCCGGCATCATGTACGGGGCATCATTCCGCTCTTTCCCGTTCGCTTACTCGGTGAGCGGGCTGAGCATCGGCTCGGTGGCGCTCGGGATCACCCGCAACGACATATTCACCGCCGTCTCCGTGCTGGCCGCTGCCCTGGCCCTGGCCGCGCTCTTCCGGCTCACCCCAGTCGGCCTGAAGATGCGCGCGACAGCGTTCAACACGAGCGTCGCGCGCCTGCTCGGGGTCAGGGTCGGTCGGATGCTCACGTTGGGCTGGGCACTGGCCGGCCTGGTGGGCGCGCTGGCCGGCATGCTCGTTACTCCCCCGCAGCTATATCCGAACAGCATGGATGCGATCTTCGTTCTGGGTTTCACCGCGGCCGTGATCGGCGGGCTGGAAAGCCCGGTCGGCGCGGTCGTCGGCGGCCTGCTGCTCGGCATAGTGCTCAGCTACGCGGGTGGCTACCTGGGCTCGCAGCTGGTGCAGATCTTCGGCCTCGCCGCGCTGATTCTCGTCCTGATGGTCAGGCCGACTGGCCTGTTCGCCGCGCGCGCAACCAGGCAGGTGTGATCATGACCCTCGCCAGGCACCTGGGCTACGCGCTCGTGACAGCGCTGGTGTTGCTCCTGCTCTCCTACCAGCTCGGCCAGTACCGCCAGTACCAGCTGGCCGAGGTCGCGGCCTGGGTGGTGGCCGTGGGCGGCCTCACCATCCTGATCGGGCTGAGCGGGCAGATATCGGTGGGGAACGGGGCCTTCATGGCCGTCGGCGCCTTCGCGACAGCGCTGCTGCTTGCCCATCTGGGCTGGCCGGTCTGGCTGCTGTGCTTAGTCAGCATGCTGATTGCCGCAGCTGCGGGCGCCATCTTCGGGGTCGCCGCTGCCCGCCTGCGCGGTCCGTACCTGGCGGGCGCGACGCTGATGCTGGCGGTCGCCGTGCCCTACATTGCCGTGGCATATCCGAGCGTCTTCGGCGGTGACCAGGGCCTAGCAGTCCCCGTTGCGGTGCCGAACTTCCTGCCGGTCTCGTTCCCCTTCACGCGCTGGCTGGTCTGGATCAACTGCGCGTTCGCGCTGGCCGCACTGGTGCTCCTCGCCAATCTCGCCCGCAGCAGGGTGGGCCGCAGCTGGCGCGCCCTGCGCGACGACGAGGTGGCGGCCGCCCTGGCTGGCCTCAATGTGGCCCGGCTGCGGGTGCTGGCTTTCATCGTCAGCTCGGCATGCGCGGGCCTGGGCGGCTCACTGCTCGCAATCTGGGCGGCCAGCGCGAGTCCCCCGGCCTTCACGCTCACGCTGTCGATCGGCCTGCTGACAGCTGCCGTGCTGGGGGGCCTCGGCAGCCTGCTCGGGGCCGTCTGGGGCAGCCTCGTGCTCGTCCTTGTTCCTAGTTACCTGCAAGACGTGAGCATTAGCCACGGCCTGTCCGCCGGGGCCAGCGCGAGCGTGCCCATTGCCGCCTACGGCGCCGTCCTGATCATCGTGATGCTGGTGTTCCCGGCAGGAATCCAGGGCGGCGTTCGGCGGCTACTCGGCCTGGCGGCGCCTGCCGCACCAGGCCCCTTTCCCGCATTGCGCCGGCGCCTGCCCGCAACTAACCACCAGGAGGAAAGCCGTTTATGACTAGATCACATCGGCGGAGCCTGGCCACGGTGGCCGGGATCGCAGTCATCGCAATGGTGGTGGCCGCCTGCGGTTCAAGCAACTCGTCCGGCGGCGGCAGCAGCAAGACGCTCACGGCGTCGGCAACGGGGATCACAGCCACGACCATCACCATCGGCAGCCACCAGCCGCTCACCGGGATCGCGGCACCGGGATATGACGAGATCGCCCCGGCGTCGAACGCCTACTTCCAGTACGTCAACGCACACGGCGGCATTTACGGCCGCAAGATCGTGTACAAGTACCTCAACGACCAGTACAACCCCTCGATCACCACAACTGTGGTGCACCAGCTCGTGCTCCAGAACAACGTCTACGCGATCTTCAACGGCCTAGGCACGCCGACCCACCTCGCGGTTGCGCCGTTCCTGAACTCCGAGAAGGTCCCCGACGTCTTCGTCGCCTCCGGCTGCGAGTGCTGGAACAACACCTCGAGCCTGCCGGACACCTTCGGCTGGCAGCTCGATTACGTCCGCGAGGGCAAGATCCTCGGCCGCTACATCGAGCAGCACTTCAAGAACGACAAGGTCGCATTCTTCTACCAGGACGACGAGTTCGGCATGGACGGAGTCAAGGGCCTGCAGTACGAGATCCCGGCCAAGCAGATCGTCGCCAGGGAGACCTACGACCCGTCCAACATCAAGATCGCCCCGCAGGTCGCGGCGCTGAAGGCGTCCGGGGCGCAGGTCGTCGTCTCGTTCTCGGTGCCGGCGTTCACGGCTCTGCTGAAGCTGAACATGCTGGGGCTGAAGTACGCCCCCGCGAACCTCGTCGTGAGTGACGTGGGCTCTGACCCGAAGACGCTGGCAGGCCTGTTGGTGTCGTTTGCCAAGCAGAGCGGCGCGACCGTCTCGGGCAACGCGCTCACTCAGGGGATCATCACCGACGGGTACCTGCCGTCGCTTGGCGACACGAGCAGCAGCTGGATCCAGCTGCTCGACAAGATCAGCAGCCAGTATGACGCGAAGGCGCCACTGGACGGCAACGTTGCCTACGGCATCGCGGTGGGCTACACCTTCGTTCAGGCGATGTTCAAGGCCGGTCGCAACCCGACCCGGCAGGACCTCATCAACGCGATCAATGGCGGGCTGCCGCAGGGCTTCTCCGTCGCGCCTTACGCCTACTCCGCGTCGAACCACAACGGCATCACCGGTGCCTATATGGCCAAGATCGTGAATGGGGCGCTGGCTCCGCTCGGCCCGGTCCTGGTCACCGACGACTCCGCGACCGGAGGGTTCTCCAGTCCGCCCGCCCAGCCCGCCGCTCCGGCCAGCGGAATACCATCGCCCTGACCCAGTGAGCACGGCCGCCCGCACAGTTTGCGGGCGGCCGGGCGCGGGGACCTTGGGAGAGTTCAGGGGGGTCAGTGGCCACAGTCTCAGCTGCCCGCAGGCCGGCTGCCGGGGCTGAAAGACCGCCCGCCGTGCGGCTGCTCAGCGCCGCCGAGGAGTTGTTCGGCGAGCACAGCTACCGGCGCACGACCGTGGCCGCCATCTGCGCGGCCGCGGGCATGGCGACCGGGAGCTTCTATGCTCACTTTGCTTCCAAGGCCGACGTATTCGCCGCCGTCATCCGCCAGATCAATGCCGATCTGCGGCACGCCATGGCAGCCGCGCTTCGCATCGCCGAGGACAACCAGCGGGCCAGGGAACGGGCAGCCTTCCGCGCCTACTTCGACCTGATGTCGCAGCGGCCCTGGATCTACCGGATCGTGCGGGAGGCTGAGTTTCTCGCGCCCGCTGAGTTCCGCGCGTACTACGAGCGCCTCACCCGGGGCTATGCTCGCGGCGTGCGGGCTGCCCAGCTCGCCGGCCAGATCGACGCCAGGTACGACCCAGAGGTCATCGCCTATATCTATACCGGCCTCGGCCACTTTATCGGCATGCGCTGGGCCGAGTGGACGGCCGGCGGCCGGGTGCCCGACGACGTGTTCAACGACCTGATGGACGTGCTCACCCGCGGCCTGCCGCCAGTCAGTCCCCCGGCCCGCCCACCGACCGTCACCGCCCAGCCGTAACCCGCAGCGGTGGCCCGCGACCAGATGCGGCGGCTCAGCAGCCCAAGGTCACAGGTTCAGACCCCGGCGATTGGCTTAGTTCTGGCTGTAAGGCGAATACCGCAGCCCAGGTGCCGGTGCCGCGGCGAGCGAACGCAGCAACCGCGTCTCCCTAGCCAGCAACACCCGCTCGGCAACCAGGCGCCGACTTGCGTCGGGCTCGTCGAGCAGCGCCTGCTTGACCGGCAGGTCGACGACCGCGGCCGCGGCAATCAGGTATGAGAGCAGCACGGGCTCGTCTGGCAGGTCAGGCAGGCTGACCTGAACCGCGCCCCGTTCCGATAGCAAGTCAAAGTAGGTGCGGAACGCCTGCTGCACAACGGGAACCGCGGCGGCGGCCTCGGCCTCGTCGCCAGGTCCGTCCGGCAGGAGTTCGACCACGGCCCGGAAGTAAGGCTCCTGATCACCGAGGGCGAGCAGCCTGAACCGCTGGGCGCCGACCGTGATCAGCTCGTACCGGCCGTCGTCGTAGCGTTCCACCTGGCGCACCACGGCGGTGCAGCCGGTCTGGTAGAGCGCGGACACGCCGTCGATTCCGGTCTCGCGGCCGCGCCTGATTGCGACGACTCCGAACTGGCGCGGCTCATCTCCGGCCAGCAGATCGGCGACGAGCTGACGGTACCGCTGCTCGAAGATGTGCAAGGGCAGCACCAGGCCTGGATAGAGCACCGAGCCCAGCGGGAACAGCGGCAGCGTGGCGCGCATACTCCAGCCTAGTGCGCAACCCGGCCGGCACCGACCACAGCCGTGTGCCTGCAGATCGAGCCGGACTGGGCGACAAGCGCCCGGACGACTGGCCTGCCATGCCTCGGCAGCTCTCGCAGCGCATTGCGAAGGCTAGCCCGCTGGCATCCCGGCCGCTTCCACGTCCCTGATCGCGGATGCGACAAACAAATTGTCAGCATGGTCAGTGGTCTAGTGCATGCTGGCTGCGTGGTGACCATCGAGGACGCGCGCGCTATTGCCTGTCAGCTGCCCCGCGCCTACGAGGCGCTGGTGCGGGACCGAGTGAAATTCCGCGTCGGCCGCATTGTGTTCCTGGCGTTCTCTCGCGACGAGCAGACCATGGGCTTCGGCTTCCCCAAGGAAGAGCGGGAGGCCCTGGTATCAGCCGAGCCGGAGAAGTTCATGATGCCGAGGCATTCCGATCTTCGCTACAACTGGGTGCGCGTCCGGCTGAGCGCGATCGACCAGGCCGAACTGAAGGAGCTGATCCTCGACGCCTGGCGGATGGTAGTGCCCAAGAGCGTCGCCGCCGCTTATCTCGGCTCGCCTGTGCGGTCAGACCCGGCAAATCGGGCGCATTGACCAGCAAGATCACCAATGGATGTGGCGTAGCTACTGCGGGCGCAGTAGCTACGCCGCATCCATTGGTCGAAGCTGGGCCTGAAGGAGCGCCACGCATAACCTGCTGGGCCTTACTGGGCGCCACCGGCTAAGCTTGGGCCCACAAGGCAGTGATCCGGCAATCACCGGGGAGCTTCCGGAAGAAAAGGCCAGCTCGGCGCCCTCCCGCTTAGCTGGCCCCAGTAGACCCGGGCGGGTCCGGCCCGTCATAGCCGGCCAGACGAGCGGTCGCGGGATGCGACTCGCGATCCGGGGACGCCGCCACGCGGCGGCACGAGCCGGAGCGCGGGAAGGACCGGCGGCAAGCGAGGTGGTACCGCGGTACGCCCGCGCGGGAGCGGGTGCGTCGTCCTCGACCGAGCACCGAGCACCCACCACCCGAGTGCCGGAGCGCGAACCGCGGGAGCGCCGAACCGCGCGAGCACCGGCTTGAGGGCACCGACAGCCAGCAACCGCGTCGCAAGGACACCGCCGATGACCGTTTATCCCCGCGCCGAGACCGCCAAGGCCGCTGGCCAGGCGGCGGGCGGTGTGCCAGCCCAGCCCAGCTTTCCTGAGCTCGAAGAGGGCGTCCTCGCCTACTGGGCGGCCAACGACACCTTCCGCAAGTCCGTCGAGCAGCGTCCGGCCAACAGTGAATTCGTCTTCTACGACGGGCCGCCGTTCGCCAACGGCCTGCCGCACTACGGCCACCTGATCACCGGCTACGTGAAGGACCTAGTGCCGCGGTTCCGCACCATGCAGGGCCGCCGGGTGGAACGCCGGTTCGGCTGGGACTGCCACGGCCTGCCCGCCGAGGTCGAGGCCGAACGCCTGCTCGGCATCTCCGGCAAGGCCGACATCGTCGCCATGGGCATCGGCAAGTTCAACGAAGCCTGCCGGGAGTCGGTGCTCCGTTACACCCATGAGTGGCGCGACTACGTGACCAGGCAGGCCCGTTGGGTCGACTTCGACCACGATTACAAGACGCTGGACCTCAGCTACATGGAAAGCGTCATGTGGGCGTTCAAGCGGCTGTGGGATTCCGGCCTGATCTACCAGGGCTTCAAAGTCCTGCCGTACTGCTGGCGGTGCGAGACCCCGCTGTCCAACCACGAGTTGCGGATGGACGAGGACACGTACCGGGACCGGCAGGACCCGTCGGTGACCGTCCGGTTCAGGCTGGAGACGGGCGAATGGCTGCTCGCCTGGACCACCACGCCGTGGACGCTGCCCTCCAACGAGGCCGTCGCGGTCGGTGCCGACATCAGCTACACCGTGCTGGAGAAAGACGGTGAGCGCTACGTCCTGGCCAGGGACCGGCAGGCCGCCTACGAGCGGGAGCTCGAAGGCGCCGCGATCGTCGGCGAGCTCACCGGCGCGCAGCTCGCGGGCAGAAGGTACGAGCCGCTGCTCCCCTACCTCACCGACGCCGAGAAGTTCGGCACGCAGGACGCGTTCCGGGTCATCCTGTCCGATGAGGTGACGACCGAGGACGGCACGGGCGTGGTGCACATGGCGCCGGCCTACGGCGAGGCCGACGCGGTGGCCTGCAACGCGGCCGGTATCCCGACCGTGCTGACGGTAGACGAGCACGCGCGCTTCACCAGCGTGGTGCCCGACTTCGAGCACGAGCACGTCTTCGACGCGAACCCGGGCATCATCGCCAAGCTCAAAGAGCAGGGCAGCTTGGTGCGCAAGGAGACCTACACCCACTCGTACCCGCACTGCTGGCGCTGCCGGAACCCGCTGATCTACAAGGCCGTGTCGAGCTGGTTCGTCGAGGTGACCAAGTTCCGCGACCGGATGGTCGAGCTGAACGACCAGATCACCTGGGTGCCGAGCCACGTCAAGTACGGCCAGTTCGGGAAGTGGCTGGAGAACGCGCGGGACTGGTCGATCAGCCGCAACCGGTTCTGGGGCTCGCCGATCCCGGTCTGGAAAAGCGACGACCCGAATTACCCTCGCACCGACGTGTACGGCTCGCTGGACGAGCTCGAGCGTGACTTCGGCGCCCGGCCCGACGACCTGCACCGGCCCGGCATCGACGAGCTGACCAGGCCGAATCCAGACGACCCGACCGGCCGCTCCACCATGCGACGGGTGCCCGAGGTGCTGGACTGCTGGTTCGAGTCCGGCTCGATGCCGTTCGCCCAGGTGCACTACCCGTTCGAGAGCGCCGACTGGTTCGAGAGCCACTACCCCGGCGATTTCATCGTCGAGTACACCCCGCAGACCCGCGGCTGGTTCTACACGCTGCACGTGCTGGGCACCGCGCTGTTCGACCGGCCCGCGTTCCGTGACTGCGTCTGCCACGGCATCGTGCTGGGCAGCGACGGCCAGAAGATGTCCAAAAGCCTGCGCAACTACCCGGACGTGAACGAGGTGTTCGACACCTTCGGCTCGGACGCGATGCGCTGGCTGCTGATGGCCAGCCCGATCCTGCGCGGCGGCGACATCGCCGTATCTGAGGCCGGCGTCCGGGACGCGGTCCGGCAGGCAATCCTGCCGCTGTGGAACAGCTACTACTTCTTCGCCCTGTATGCCAACGCCGAGTCGTACCAGGCCAAGGCCACGACCAGCAGCGACCACGTGCTGGACCGTTACATCCTCGCCAAGACGCGCATCGCGGTGACTGAAATGGAGCAGTTGCTCGACGTGTACAACGTCGGCAGCGCGTGCCAGTCGCTGCGGGATTACCTCGAGGTGCTGACGAACTGGTACATCCGCCGGTCACGAGACCGGTTCTGGGCTGGCGACCAGGCAGCACTGGACACGCTGTGGACCGTGCTCGAGTCGATCTGCCGGGCCGCGGCGCCGCTGCTGCCGCTGACGACCGAGGCAATCTGGCGCGGGCTGACCGGCGAGCCGAGCGTGCACCTGGCCGACTGGCCGCGCCTGGAGTCCTGGCCCGCCGACGACGAGCTGGCCAGCGCGATGGATCTGGTCCGCGCCGTCTGCAGCACGGCGCTCGGCCTGCGCAAGGCCCGGCAGCTGCGGGTGCGCCTGCCGCTGGCCCGGCTCACCGTCGCCCACCCGGCCGCCGGCGCGCTGGCCCCGTACGCTGGCCTGATCGCCGACGAGGTCAACGTCAAGGACGTTACGCTCTCCCCCGACCCGGCCAGCCTCGGCACCTTCGAGCTCGCGGTCAACCCGCGCGCGCTCGGGCCGCGGATCGGCGCCAAGGTGCAGGACGTCATCCGCGCGGTTAAGGCGGGGAACGTGGTCCGGACCGGCGACTCGGTCACGGCTGCTGGCGTCGAGCTTGAGCCCGGTGAGTACGAGGTCCGGCTCGCCGCGGCGCACCCGGAGTCCACCTCGGCCCTGCCGGGCAACTCCGGGCTGGTCGAGCTCGACACGACCGTCACGCCGGAACTAGCGGCCGAGGGCACCGCCCGTGACGTCGTTCGCATCGTGCAGCAGGCGCGGCGCGACGCGAGCCTGGCCGTGTCGGACCGGATTACCCTCACGATCGGGGCTGACGGCGCGGTCGCCGACGCCGTACGCACGCACGCGGACTTCCTGGCCGGCGAGACGCTCGCGGTGGCCGTGGCGGTGCTGCCGTCCGCCGAGGTGGACGCTCCGGCCCAGCCTGTCGGAGATGGGGGCTCGGTCAAGGTGTCGGTCGCGGCGGTGTAGACACGCGGCCGGTGTACAGCCGGGCTGCGCGCAGCGATTCCCCCTAGTCAGCTCCCCTGCGTCGTGGATTAATTACTTAATAGAGCGATCCGGCGCCACGGGGGGACCATGAGCGAGAGCGACAGCCCGGCTAGCCAAGTTTCGGGCGCACGTTCGCAACTGTCGGCGCCCCCGCGCCGGGACGTACTGTTCGCGTCCGGAGCCGTCGGGGCAGCGCTGTTAGCCGGCCAGCTAGTCGGCACGACAGCGGTCACGCCGAAGCACACGAGCGCATCGGCACGGCCGACCTGGCTCTACGGGCCCGACACGAAGCCGACGAACGCGGACTGGAACGCACTGCGGCGTGCGCTGTCCACGCATAAGCTCTACCAGCCAGGTCAGCCCGGCTACGCGTTCGCGCACGAGCTGTTCAGCCCGCAGTTCGACTACCTGAAGCCGGCCGGCGTCGCCTACTGCAAGAAAAACTCCGACGTGGCGGCCTGCCTGAGCTTCGTCACCAAGTTCACCTTGCCGGTCCGGATGCGCTCGGGCGGTCACAGCTACGGCGGCTGGTCCAGCGTCAACAACGGCCTGATCGTCGACGTCTCCGAGATGAACTCGATGAGCTTCGGCACCAACACGGTCACCGTCGGCACCGGTATCGACCTGATCAACTTCTACGGCGGGCTCGCGGCTCGCGGCAAGGCCGTTCCGGGCGGGTCCTGCCCGACGGTAGGCATCGCTGGCCTTACCCTCGGCGGCGGCATCGGCGTGCTGGCCAGGATCTACGGCCTGACCAGCGACAACCTGCAGTCGCTCGATGTCGTCCTGGCCGACGGCAGCACCGTGACCTGCAACTCCCGCAGCCACAGCGACCTGTACTGGGCCAGCCGCGGCGGCGGTGGCGGCAACTTCGGCGTCGCTACCTCGATGACTTTCACCACCCATAACCTGCGCACCCTGGCCCTGTTCTTCCTCACCTGGCCATGGTCGCAGGCGAGCCGGGTGGTCAGTGCCTGGCAATCCTGGGCGCCGCACGCACCGGACAACCTGTGGTCCAACATGCACCTGTCCGCGGCCTTCGGCGGCCTGCCTTCGCTGAGTGTCGGCGGCAGTTACGCTGGCTCGCTGGCCGGCTTGAACGCGCAGCTGGACAAGCTCTACCACCTGGTGGGGACCGGGCCGTCAGTCACCTCGGTGGGGCAGAACTCCTACCTCGAAGCGATGCTGATAGAAGCCGGCTGCGCAAACATATCCGTGCCCGCGTGCGACACGCCGCCGGGCGGGAGCCTGCCCCGCGTTCCCTTCTATGCCAAGTCCGACTTCTTCACCCAGCCGCTGAGCCGGGCGGGCATCAACGCGCTGCTGGCTGGCATCGAGCGGCTGCGCGGCATCAGGGGCGCAGCCGGCGGAGCCGGCAGCATCGGGTTCGATGCCCTCGGCGGCGCGGTGAATCGCGTAAAGCCGCAGGCCACCGCCTTCGTGCACCGCAGCGCGCTGTACGACACGCAGTATTACACCGGATGGAACTGGCCGGGCACCGCAGCAGGCCGGTCCGCGCAGTACAAGTGGATCACCGCGTATCACAACTCGATGCGCCCGTACGCCAGCGGCCAGGCGTACCAGAACTACCCCGATCCGAGCCTGACCACGTGGCGGCAGGCCTACTACGGCGCAAACTACAGCCGGCTGTCGCAGGTCAAGCACAGCTACGACCCGCACGACCTGTTCAAGTTCCCGCAGGCGATCACCTAGCGAATCAGCCTCCCAGCTTCGACCGACCTAGTTGTCGGGTAGCTACCCAAGTGTCGGCTGGTTATCTGGGCACATGGATTGTTTGGGTTGAAGAACACCCGCGTGTATGTTGCGCTGTTGCTCTGGGGTGGGCACCCTTGCTGCTTGCCGAGGGGGTGCACCGAGTGGCCGGAGACAGCGAACAGTCCTCGAACGAGCGGTCGACTGCGCTGCCACGGCGAGTGCCAGGTGCGGGCGGGCTTACGCCGGCCCAGGTGCGGCGCGGATTCCTGCCGCCGCGGGCGCCGGAGTCAGGAGCCACGCAGACGCCGCCAGACCGGGAAAGACCGGCGGCTCCCCGACCGGGCGGATCGCTTCCGCAGCGCACACCCGGCACTAGTGCGATTCAGGCTCCCCCGCAGATATCCCCCCGGCCGCGGATGGCCGAGCCTGGGGCCCAGGAGGCAATGCCGCCGTCGCCGGCAACCTTCGCCGCGTCGGCAGCAAAGCTGCTCGGTACTGCGCGACCGGCGCCCCGGCCCGAGCCGGCCGTCAGGATCACTGGTGGCCCGTCGGCTCCGGCCGCGCCAAGGCGGCCCGAGCCCAAACCGGACGGCCGGCCCGCTTCGAACCGGCGCGCGGACAGGACAAGGCACCCTGGCCGCCGCTGGCGTCTGGCTGGCGTCCTGATTTCGCTGGTGCTGGTCGCCGCTGCGGTGCTGACGATAGAGCTATCCCGGCGTGAGCATCTCGCCACGGGCGCGTCGGGCCTCAGCGCGGCTGGCAGCCGGCGCATCGCCGCGGAGACGATCGCTCGCAGCGACGCAGTCGCCTGGGTTACTAGCCAGGTCGGCCACTACACCATCGTGGCCTGTGACGCGGTGGTGTGCTCGGAGCTGGCGCAGCACGGGATTCCGGCGGCCGATTTGCAGGTTCTGCGGCCGACCTCCCCCGATCCATACGGCGGGGTGCTGATCATCGCCACCGCCGACATCCGAAGTCAGTTCCGCAGCAAGCTGGCCAGCGTCTACGCGCCCCAGGTGATCGCGAGCTTCGGCACCGGCACGAACCGGATCGACATCCGGGTGGTCGCCCAGATGGGCCCCGCCGCCTTCCGCACCGCGCTCGCGGCGGACCTTGCCGCGCGACGATCGTCTGGTGCTGAGCTGCTCCACAACAAACAAGTGGCGGCCTCGCCGAGCGCACGGGCGCTGCTTGCTGCCGGTCAGGTCGACTTGCGACTGCTGACGACGATCGCCTTCCTGGCGGACCAGCACCCGGTGGACATCGCGGGATTCGCCACCTCGGCGCCAGGCGGAAGCCCGGGACTTCCGCTGCGGTTCGGTTATCTCGCCGCAACCGACCCCGCGGCACACATGACCAGCTCGGCTTACGTACATGCCCTGATCGCGCTGGTGAGTTCGCAGCCACCGCCCTATGTTCCGCTGAGCCTCGGCCTGGTACGTCTGCCCGATGGGCAGGAGGTCTTGCGGCTCGAGTTCCCCGCGCCGAGCCCGACTGGCCTGCTGAAGCCCTGACCGAAACCCTAGAGCTTGCGTGGCGCAGTCGCCGTCGCCGCAGCCGGGCACCCTGCAGATCCTGCGGGCGGGCAGCGGGGCCGCCGATCCGGCGTGTTAGTTTTTGGACAGCGGCGGCTGGCCTTTTGGTCCGGCCAGCGTCCCACTGCGAAGCTCTTCAGATGCGCGCGTCCGCTGTCCACGGGGTAGGCCTAATCCAGGGGGAATCGTGACATGTCTCATCATCTTGATACGCCCCTAGCAAGCCAGAACGGCCAGCTCTATATCGATGACTTGTACGTCTTTCCTGGCGACCACAGCACTGTGTTCGTTATGGATGTCAACTCCACTATCACCGGGGCCGACGTACAGCAGGGCTTCCATCCGGAGGCACGCTACGAGTTCAAGGTGCACTTCGACGGAGCCGATTTCGAGGCTCTGACCTACCGGGTGGCCTTCGGCCAACCCGGCTCCGATGGACGGCAGTCCCTCCAGGTGCACGCCGTGACCGGTGAACAGGCGCGCGAGGACGCGGCGGCCGGCACCCTCGTACTGGAAGGGCGGACGGGCGAACCGGCGAGCCAGAACGACACGCGGATCTGGGCCGGACGTATCGCCGACCCGTTCTACATCGACCTATCGCTCCTGCAAACCGTCAATTCCGCGGTGAAGACCGGCACCGCGTGGGACAGGTCGGCTTGGCGCGCGCAGGATGCGCAGAACAGCTTTGCCGACACGACCGTCGAGTCGATCGTGCTAGAAGTCTCCCACCAGCATCCGCAACTGCACGGCGGAGCCCGCATCGGGGTCTGGTGTGCGACCAAGCTCGCCACCGATGCTGGCGGCTGGCGGCAGATCAACCGCGCCGGGCATCCCATGATGTGGCCAATCTTCTGGCCCGACGACACCGACTTCTCCGACCCATCCAACTACCGCCACCCGTCCGCCGACTTCAACGCCGACGGCAAGCACATCGGCGACCTCGTGGCGGCCGTGGTCTCGGCCACTGGAACATCTGATGACCCGGAGGGTTACGCGGAGACCGTGGCCCGGACGTTGTTCCCCGACGTCCTGTCGTACGTAGTGGGCACTCCGGCTGCCTACGGATTCGCGGCCCGCAACGGCCGGACGCTGGCCGACAACGCACCCGAAGCGATGCTCTCCCTGGTTCTCGATACGGCCGTGCCTGCAGGCTTGACACCAGCCGTCTCCGCGCCACTCCGCAGCAGGAACTTCCCGTACGTCGTGGCGGCGCGACCGACGGGATTAGACGCCTGACCCGAACAGGAGTAAGCCTCGGCAGCGGCAGCCCGGCTAAGACACGTGCGCTTTGCGGCCAGCCGGATAGGCCGCGACGAAGATGGTGGCCTGGCTGGCGTCGCGCGGCCACCGGTAGGCACGGCAGCGCATGCGCGGCGGCAGCACCAGAGCCTCGCCGACGCCTAGCACCCGATCGGGCTGGTCAGGCGACTCGAACTCGACCTTCAACTGCCCCTGGACTACGAGGATCACGTCCTCTTCATGTGACCAGAACCAGTTCTCATCGACGGACTCGCCGACCTTAGACACCCAGACAACTTCGATGCCGTGACCGGAGAACATCGTGCCGACATCGCCGAACGGGCCCGGCCGAAGCTCGGCCGCGCCGCCGCGCAGCACGTCGAAGATCTGCGGGGCGGCCCCGCCCGATTCTGCCGCGCCAGGACTCTTCACAACCGCCGGATCGCGCGCAGGTATCAGCCGCCCCGATATCGAAATGGGCCGGATCCGAACCCAGTAAGGCCGCTCCACGGCTTCCGCCCACGGATGCAGGTCAAGATGATCGAACGGCGTGATCTCAGCATCGTCGTAGACCGCCTCGGCATGGCCGTTGATCACGACGCTCCAGCCGGTCCGGGTCGCCTGATCGTAGTCATCGGTCTCGAACACGACCAGGGACCGGGCCTCGGCCGCTGACAACTTGGATCCGCGCGTGGTCCGGAATATCACGTCCTGTCCGTCGACGACGTGGTTGACCGGCAGCACCGCGATTTCGCCGTCGGCGTGGAAGCCGAGGCGCCCGACGGGCACCGAGGCCACCAGCCGCAGGCATTCGTCGAGCGGCAAGACCTGCAATCCTGTGTGATCGGTCGTGTATTCAGGCATGTCGTCCCCCACCGGAATCTCGCGGATCTGATCGGCGGACCTCTATCCCCCAGACACTGCCATCCCCGCCTGCCCTTGACGCGGGTCGAAGGTCCCTGCGTCCGGGCCCTTCGGCCCACGTACCAGGCGTCGTAGGGCGTCACGTTGTCGCCAAACCCCCAGGCGCGCACCTACTCGATCCGGGTGGCTATCGGGGTCGGAAGCTCAACCGTGCGCCCGACCGTGCAGAGCCGCTCGGATGATTGGCGCACGGCCTCGGGCAGCACCGCTCGCGCTTTGTCTCCATCCGCTCCGGATGGGAACGAGATCCGGTAAGTGACCTCGACGTCAGTCAGTCGATTCCCGTTCGAATCCCGGATCTTCTCCGCGTCCACGGCCACCTCAAAGCCCGTTGGCTCGGCCCGCCGCGCGGTCAGGATGTCGATGTCGATCGCGGTACAGCCACCGATCGCGGCAAGTAGCAACTCGGTCGGGGTGAACTCGTCGCCGCCGCCGGTGCCGAACGCGATCCGGCCACCTCGGGAGTTAACCGCGGCGAACCGGCCGGCCTCGATGCGTTCCACAGTGACGGTCCGGTGCGTAGATTCAGTCATAGCAACACCTTGCCAGGCCGCGGCGGGGCCGGCCATCTCAGGAGTAGTTCCGGAAGGCCAGCCAGGCTCGGCTCCACGGCGCTCGCAGGCCGGTGGCAAGGTAGATCGGAGCTCCCTGCTCATCGTCACTGACTCCGAGCCCGTTCGAGAAGGTGGCCACCTGCCGGACGCGGGTGAACCAGCGCCGCAAGAGATTCGGGTCCACGTTCACCGCGATGGCGGTCGTATCGGCGGCGGGCGGCGGGCCCCAGAGCCAGAAGTTGTTGGCACCACTGAACGCCTGCGGCAGGCCGAACTGCGGGCCGTACCGCTCGATTGCGCCCGCCTCGCCGTAATTCCCGGTAAGGACCGTGGTCAGCCGCCGTTGCGCCGGGGGCAAGGCCCCGTACTCGCGGGCGACCAGAGCCACATCGCTGGGCCAGCCGATCGACTCGGCGAGGTCGTAGTTGATTTTCTGCAGCGGCAGCACCCGCAGCGCGCTTGCTGGCAGCACCGGCAACGCAACCGGCAGGAACAGCAGCGCCGAGGCCAGCATGGCCGCGACCATGGCGGTCGCGGGCTTGATCCTGGCCGCGATGGCCCGGCGGCCAGCCAGCCACCGCTCCACCGGAACGCAGCCAGCGGCCAGCAGGAACGTGTAGGCACCGCCGGCGTAGTACGGCTTGCCGCCAAGCACGAACTGCAGGCAGATCGCGATGGCGCAGCCAGCGCCCACGGGCCGGAACGCACGGGCCCGCGCGCTGCGCAGTGACCAGAGCAGCCCGGTCACCCAGACCGGCGTCAAGGCCAGCCCGGTGAACAGGACCTGCGCGGGCCAGTACGTGGTGCGATTGTGGCCGGCCTGCTCCTGGAGCGTGCCGAACACTTGCATGTTCGGCCAGCCGTGCGCGGCCTGCCAGATCAGATCCGGAGCGGCTAGCGCTGCCACCGTCAGGCACCCGATCAGGAAGTAACGGCTCCTCAGTAGCCGACGGGCGTCCGTCGCGGCGAACCCGACGAGCAGGGCGGCCACCAGGAAGCCGATGTTCCATTTCGCCTCGGTTGCCAACCCGACGCAGCCGCCAATGGCGAGCCACCAGCGGGGATCCCGGCTGGCCAGCAAACGCACCACGAGGTACAGGGTGACTGCCCAGAACAGGAAGTCGGGTGTCGTGGTGGTGAGCTCGTGTGCCGCCGCCACATACTCGCCGCAGGTCGCGGCCGCGAGCGCAGCGAGCACCTGTCCTGTCCGGCCGGCCCCGAGCCGACGGCTCATCGCGGCCGTCAGCAGCACGATCGCGGCCAGCGCAAGAGCGGGCAGAACCCGCAGGCCTGCGACTGTGTCACCGGTCAGTGCTGCCGACAGGCGGGCCAGCAGCGGAGTCAGCGGCGGCTGGTCGACATAGCCGAACGCGAGATGATGCCCGGCGGCCAGGAAGTACAACTCGTCGCGGACGAATCCGTATCGCGCGCTGACGGCCAGTTCGACGGCCGCGGCGCTGGCCGCTATGAGCGCGCTGGCCGGGGCGCCGGTCGCCAGGTGTGGCGTGCGCAGGTGCGGAGGTGGCAATGCGGAGGTTCTGGGTGCCGCGCTGTTGCTGAGGTCATGCAGGCATCGTGGCGGGCCGGCGCACGCGCGCGCATCGGGCCGCCAGCCGATTCGCGCAGTACGCCGCGCGGCTGAGCCGGGACGGCCTACCGGACGGCAACTCATGCTCAGGCATGATCGGCCCGTTCCGCCTCGCGGCCGATTCCCCACCTGGGCCGGCCACCATACGATCGGGACGTGATGACCGTTGCCGCCCGCGTTTCCGCTGTCCGGACTCGGTTCGAGGCACGGTTCGGCGCGCTGCCCGCAGGCCGGCAAGAGCGGATCCAGGACGCTGGCCTGGCGGTCGCGCTGGCCGGCATCAACGTGGTGTCGGTCCTGCCATACCGGTCGCAGCTGCATCCGTTCTGGCTCGCCCTGCTGCTCGTCGTGGCCCAGGCCCTGCCGCTCAGCTGGCGCCGGTCCCGGCCGGTCGGCATCGGCCTGGTAATCGGTGCGGCGCGAGTGGCCTATGACCGCATTGGCTTCGGGTTCGCGCCGATCCCGCTCGGACCGGCCATCGCCGTTTATACCGTGATTGACCGGCGCGGCCCGATCTGGCGCTGGATCACCCTCGCGCTGGTGGCTGCCGGTCTCACGATCTCCGAGGCTACGCCAGGGCACAACGAGCCCTATGATGCGATCTTCCAGGCGTTGCTATTCCTGACCGCCTGGGCAGCAGGCACGCTGAGCCGGGCGAAGCGGGCATCACTGCAGGCGGCGCACAGCCGCGCTAACCGGGCCGAGGCGGAACTGGACAGCCGGGCATCGCGCGCGGCGGCCGCCGAGCGCACCAGGATCGCGCGCGAACTACACGATGTGGTCGCCCATCACGTCAGCCTGATGGCCGTGCAGTCCGAGGCGGCAGCGTCGCTCCTACCAGAGCACCCCGTGGAAGCCCGCAGGTCGGTCGACGTCATCGGCCGGACGGCGCGCGAGGCGCTGAGCGAGTTGCGCCGCCTGCTCGGCGTGCTGCGCGGGCCGGCCGAGCCGCTCGACATGGTGCCAGCGGCGTCCCTGAGCGACCTCCCTGAGGTGCTGGCCAAGGTGCGCGCCGCCGGGCTGCCGGTTGACTTCGAGGTCGCCGGCCGGCCGAGCGCGCTAGCACCCGGCATAGAGCTGACCGCGTTCCGCATCGTGCAGGAAGCGCTGACCAATACGCTGCGCCACGCGGATGCCACCAAAGCCGTCGTGCGCGTTTGCTATGAGCCGGGCTTCGTAACGCTGTCCGTCGCCGACTCCGGGCCCGGCCGCCCCGTCACTGTGCCGGGTGGCAACCGGGCCCGGCAGGTTACCTCAGGACCAGCCCTGTCTGATTCAGGGTTCGGCCTGGCCGGGATCGCCGAGCGCGTCGCCTCCTGTGGCGGCAACCTCACCGTCGGCCCGACAACCGCGGGCTTCGAGCTGACCGCACGGCTGCCGTCGCAATGACCAGCCCGCGCGACGAGCGCTCCAGCGCTATGACCAGCGCCCAGCCGGAACCCATCAGGGTGCTGGTCGTCGACGACCAGGAGCTAGTCAGGGCCGGCTTCAGCGTCATCCTGACCGCCGCAGATGGCATCACTGTGGTTGCCGAAGCAGCCGACGGCGCGGCGGCGGTCGCGCAAGCTGCGGCGCAGCAACCCGACGTCGTGCTGATGGACATCCGTATGCCCGGCATGGACGGCATCGAAGCCACCCGTCTGATCACCCAGGCCAAGCCGGCGCCGAAGGTCGTCATACTGACGACCTTCGACCTGGATGATTATGTCTACGCGGCGCTTCGCGCCGGGGCCAGCGGGTTCCTGCTCAAGGATTCCCCGCGCGCCGACCTGATCGCCGCGGTCCGGATCGCCGCAACCGGCGACGCCTTGCTTGCTCCTTCGGTCACCAGGCGGCTAATCGAAGTGTTCGCGCGCAGGCCGCCAGAGATGTCACCGGAGCCGTCCAGGCTGGCCTCGGTGAGCGTTCGCGAGCGTGAGGTGCTCATGCAGCTGGCACGGGGCCGCAGCAACGCCGAGATCGCCGCCGCCCTGTTCGTCAGCGAAGCGACCATCAAGACACACGTCGGCAGCTTGCTCAGCAAGCTCGGGCTGCGGGACCGCGTGCAGGCGGTGATCCTGGCCTACGAGACCGGCCTGGTCGTGCCGGGCGACGCGCAGACCTGAGCGGGACCGCGGGACCGCGTTTCGTTTAGGGTGCCGCGCATGGGTCTTTCGCCGGAGGTGCGGGTTTACCTGACCACCATCATCAGCCTGGCCGGGGTGGCCTTAGCGACACTCTTCGGGATGGAGGCAGGCCGCGCGGCAGCTGACCGGGCGTGGTGGACACTGGGAGCCGTGGCCGCCAGCGTAACGGCAGCCGGCGTGCCCGCTTACGAGCAGATCCGCAAGGAGCAGATGCGCGCGCGGGCTCAGCAGGCCGCAGTCGACACCGCGGTTGCGATGCGGGTCACCATGAATGACGCGCTGGACCCGATCGTGCGCCAGTTGGGCCGCGTGGCCGCCGCTACCGACGGGAGGGAACGGGAGGCCATGGCCGCGGCCGCGATCCCGATGGCACTCGATTCGGCAGCCCACCTGGTTGGATCGGGGCGGATCCGGGCCTGCTTGTTCTTGGTAGCGGCCGGGATTCCCGGCGTCTTGGTACCCGATCAGTACAGCGGCCGCGTGGATGATCCGCTGGAATCCATCGCCGAAGAAACGGCGCAAGGGGATCTGGTCTTCAGCATGATCCGGCACAATCAGCATCTGTTCTGCCCTGACCTTGAAACCAGCTTGCCACCCGGCTGGCAGGTCACAACCGCGCAGACTTATCAGTCTTTCGCGGCTGTCCCGGTGGCTGCCGGGCAGAACGCCTTTGGCATGCTGATGGTGGACGCGCTGGAGAAAGGCGGCATCAGCCGGGCGGACGTGCCGCTGCTCCGGCTGCTGGGAGGCCTGATCGCCGTCGCGCTGGCGTCATCGTCATGACGCGGTCACCGGCTCGTGCGAAGCGCGAGCTGCGACGGCCAGCTGTTGACCTTGTCAGGGCGCCCGGTGACACTAAAGTTGCGCGGAAGGGGAACCAAGGTGGCGGCCCACATCCTCATTGAGGACCACGACGATCGCCCGGAGCGGATGGTGCGGGACCCGGATCGCTACTTCGCCGATGCCCGCCGACGGGCTCTGCAAGAGATCATGCGCCAGGCACGCTGGCTCTTCCCGGCGCTGCGCAACAGAGGGCAGCGGTAGCCACCGCCAACAACGCCCGCGGGCCGCAGATGCGACGCGATCTCATGACAGGTATCAGCGAACGGCCAGCGACTGGATAAAATCGCCGATCTGGCGCAGCGTGCTGCACTCCCTGACCTGGGAGCACCATGGCGCGTACCTGCCCATCACCGAGTCTCCCTGGTTCCAGTAGCGCCGCTGCTCCGGGTTCAGCCAGTACAGCTTGCCGACCCGCTGGCTAATGTCGGCCAGCGAGCCGACAGAAGGATCTGAGTAGTTGGTCCGCGCATCACCCACGACCAGCAGCACCGTCCGGCGGGAGAACTGCCGCGCGTACCCGGCGGCGAAGTCCCGAAGCACCCCGCCGTAGTCGGAACTGCCATGCCAGCGGATCGCGCCGCGGGCGGCTTCGGCCGTGGTTAGCTGCCGGCCAGCCGACCTGGCCTCGCTAACAAGTTCGGTGATGTCCGACAGGCCGTCCACGAACGAGAACGCGCGTAGCTTGCTCAGCCGACTGTCCAGCGCGATCAGCAAGTTCAGCGTGAACCGGGAGAATGAGGCGACCGAGCCGGACACATCGCACAGCACCACGATCTCCGGGCGCGGCGGCCGGCCCGGCTCGGTCCCGATCCGAAACGGCACTCCTCCGGTGCCCATCGCCAGGTGCAGTGTGCGCCTGATGCTCAACCTGCGCTTCCTGAACTCCTGCTGCGCCAGGATTTTGCTCAGTCGGTGCGCCATCGGGCCGATCGCGGCCACCATCGCCTCGAGCTCGGCCGCCGATGCGCTGGCAATCTCCACGTCCTCGGCGAGCCGCACCCGCATCGTCCTGGTTACCGCCGGGGCCCCGCGATCGGCGACCAAGGCGCGCCTGATCGCGGCCCGCAACTGCGCGCGGAACGCGTCGACGGCGCGGTCGGCAGCCGCCCGGTCGAGCCGTTCCCGGATCGCGCCCGAACCCGACTGCCGATCCCCGCCGGCGCCGCCGCCACCGCCGGCTCCGTTGCCGCCGCCTTCCCCGTCCCCGGCGCCGCCAGTCGGGGTCGCCAGCAGATCGTCGCGGATGGCCTCCAGATTTGCCGCCTCGTTCACCGCAATCTGGGCGAACACGCCGGCTACCGGTGCGCCGGGTTCGAGCGCGGCGAACCGCCGGACGTACTCGTCGGCCAGCAGCCGCTGAACGGCCGCGTCACCAGACTCGATTGCCGCGCGGAGCGCCGCCTCCAGCTCGGCGTCGGACATGCCAGCAGCCAGCCCATCCTCCGACCCCGTTCCCGAAAAATAAAGCTCGAAGAGAAGGTTGAAGGCGTCGACATGCTCGGCCCGCTTGATGAGGGCACATTGCAGCGTCGACCGGACGACTTCGACGTCAGCGAGCGGGACGCTGGCCAGCGCACGGGCCGCGTCCAGATGCTCGCCGACGGAGACCCCGACACCGACGCGGCGCAGCTCGTCGACCAGAGTCGCAAGCCCGGTTTCGCGCATGGGCCTCAGGCCAGCGACAACTCGGTGAGCGCGACGGTGATGTCACGCTCGTACTTCAGGAGCACCGATAGCGTCTGGCGGGTGACCTCGTCAGTCAGCGCCCCCGCGCCGAGCGCGATCAGCGTCCTGGCCCAGTCCACCGACTCCGAGATCGACGGGGGCTTCTTCAGGTCGGCTGACCGCAGCACTGCGACCAGGGCTGCGATCTCGCGCGCGAGGTGAGCGCTTAGCTCGGGCACGTGCAGCTGAACAATCTCCGCCTCACGGTCCACGCTGGGGTATCCGAGGTGCAGGTAGAGACAGCGCCGCTTGAGTGCCTCGGAAAGGTCCCTGGTGTTGTTCGAGGTGAGGAATACCTGCGGGATGTGCAGGGCTGTCACCGTACCCAGTTCCGGGATGGAGACCTGGTACTCCGACAGCACCTCGAGCAATAGTGCCTCGCTTTCCATGTCCAGCCGGTCGACCTCGTCGATCAGCAGCACCACTGGCTCGGCGGACCGGATCGCGGCCAGCAGCGGCCGGCTGAGCAGGAAGTCCTCGCCGAAGATGCCGGCCGCGGTGAGGTCGGTGCTCGACCCTTGCTGGAGCTGGAGCTGGAGCAGCTGCCGACGGTAGTCCCACTCGTAGATCGCCTTGGACTCGTCCAGTCCCTCGTAGCACTGCAGCCTGATCAGCGGCTTGCCAGTCATCTGCGCCACGCTCTTGGCCAGCTGCGTCTTGCCGGTGCCCGCCGGGCCTTCGATCAGGATCGGCTTGCCCAGCGCCGTGGCCAGGTGGACCACGGTCCCGGTACCGGTATCCGCGAGATAACCGGCCCCGCGCAGCTGTTCCTGCACGTGGTCGATGGGAGTGGGAGTTTCCGCCATGCGCTAATAATCCCGAACGCGCGATCTTCCGGGAAGGCCGGGCGGTCGATCAGAACCAGTGCATCATGCCGCAGCCGCTCGATCTCGTTGTCCTGGTCGCCGCACGCGTGCTCAGCTGGGAAGCCCCGCCTCGGCCTCGGCGACGGTTCCGGCTGTTCGCGGCCGGATCCGGCGGCTAGCCGCTTCGATGCAGGCAGCGGCAGGCCCGAGCGCGGCCGCCCCGGCCAGCAGCGCCACCCGGATCGAAGCGAAGGTGCCGATGGCACCCACGACCGGGCCGCCGACGATCTGGCCGGCGCTGTCGAACATCGCCTGCGCCGACAGCGCCGTCGCCCTGACCGACGGCTCGATCCGGCCGACAAGCCAGCCCGACGTCAGCGGTTCGAGCACCGGACGAAGTACGGAGACGATCAGGTACCCGACGACTACCACCGTGAAGGCGCGCGCAGTGGCCATCAGGACGACTGCCCCGCCGACAAGCAGGGTAATCGCGAGCATCGCGCCGACGACCGAGTCTGGCCCGAGTCGCTCGGTACGGCGTTTTGCCAGCTCGGTCGAGCCGAGCGCGAGCGCCGCTGCCGCACAAGCAAACAGGCTGAACCACATCGCCGGGCGGAGCCCTGCCAGTTCCGGGAACCTGATGTCGCGCAGCAGGAACGCACCCCAGAGGCGGTCGAAGCTCTCGCTCCACAACCCGGCGAAGAACGTCATCCCGAACAGGAGCACCAGGCCCGGCACCGCCACGATCGCCTGCCGGGTCGAGCGGGTCTGATCCGCTAGCATGCCCGCAGCCCGGCTGGCAAGCGAGCCGATCCGGCGCCCATCGCTGGCAGCCGGCCGGAAGTTGCGTTCGGGCATCACGAAACCAGCAGCCACGGCGAGCAGGCAGATCAGGGTGCCCCCGGTAAGCAGCGGCGCGTTCAGCCCGGCGAGCGCGATCACTCCGGACAGCAGGCTTCCGGCAATGGTTGCGACTAGGCCGAACTGCGTGGCGCGCAGGTAAACGCCGGTCATCTGGTCCTCGCCTAGCTCGTCGGCGATCCAGGCTTGCTGCGCGCCGTCGCTCAGCGCGGCGCCCAGACCGAGCACGAGCTGTGCGCCCAGCAGGTTCCCGAACGACGGTGACAGGCCCTCCATGACCAGCGCAAGGCCCACGATGAACAGGCCGGCCAGCACGCACAGCCGCCTGCTGACCATGTCGGCCAGCACGCCCGTGGGCAGTTGCAGCAGGAAATAGCTGAGCTCAAGCGCCGTCCCCAGCAGGAGCAGCTGGAGCGGATTCAGGCGGCCGGACGTCACCCAGTAGACCGTGATCGTCGCGTAGGTGATTCCGAGCAGGAAGCTCATGCCGGACTCGAGCACCAGATAGAGCCGGTACGGGCTGATCGGATGCCGGCGCAGGGCAAGGTGCGGGCGCATGCATGTCTCCTCCGGCCGGCCCAGTGCGCAGCCCTCGCGAGGTTAGGCGCGGCGACGAAGCCTGGTCAATCGGTTTGACGGACCTGCGGCAGCAACGCGCCGGAGCGGCGTTGTGGTGGTTTCGGGAGGGCAAACCGGACGTATCGGGCGCTGAATGACGGAAGCGTCCTCGGTGCACGCCGCCACTAGGGCAGCTACGCCGAGCGCCGGGAACAGCCGGCGAACGGTCTTTGTTAGAGTGTCGAACTATGAGAGTGTCGTACCAAAGGAGTTGCGATTGACGGACGCAACGAACCAGGCCGGGAACCAGGCGCCGGCCACGAGCCGCGCTGACGCTGACCCGGCGCACGTCGATGCCGGGCCCACTGACGACAGGCTGGCCGAGGCTGTCCTCACCATCTTGCGGGTATCCAGGGTCATGGAGCGGATCGACGCCGGAGTGAGTCCGCAGCAATACCGGATGCTCAAGCTCATCGGTGGCGGGGGTGAACGGTCGGCCCGGCTGGCCGAGAAGCTCGCGGTGGCCAAGCCGACGCTGACCTCGACCGCCGACAGCCTGGTGGCCGCGGGCCTGGCAGTCCGGCAAGCCGAACCCGGTGACCGCCGGGTCGTTCGGCTCTGCCTTACGCCGCAAGGCCAGGCGGCGACCGAACGGGCCGACGCCGCCTACGCGGCCTGGTTCGGCTCGCTACTCGATCACACCGGCCGCAGCGAGCAGATTCTGGCCGACCTCCTGATGCTCGGTGACGCGATGACCGAGCGGCGGCGGGCCCGGCTAGCCGCTGATGCCGCGGCGGTGCGGCCATGAGCCGGGGTATCTGGCAGCGGCGTGCAGCAACCGGCCAGCCGGCAGGCGCCGGCCAGCCGACAGGACAGGCGACCACGCTCGGCTCCGGATATGGCGAAGGCTGGTTGCGTCGGCTCGCTGCGTACTGCTGGCGGCACAAGAAGCTGACCCTCGTCGCGTTCGGCGCCTCGGTCCTGGCAACGCTGGTAACAACTGCCATACCGCTCATCCAGCGAGACATCATCGACAACGCCGTCCTCACCCACAAGCAGGCAATCTGGCCGGGCGCGACGCTGCTGATCGTGGCCGCGCTCGTCAGTTTCGGCAGCGTGTACCTGCGCCGGTACCGCGGCGGGCAGCTGTCCCTCGACGTTCAGCACGACCTGAGGACTGATCTGTTCGGCTCGCTCACCAGGCTGGACGGGGCGCGCCAGGACCAGTTGCACACCGGCCAGATCGTGAGCCGGTCCATCTCCGACCTGAACATGATCCAGAGCCTGCTCAGCATGCTGCCGATGCTGATCGGCAGCGCGCTGCTGTTCTTCACCTCGATCGCGGTGATGTTCCTGCTGTCGCCGCTGCTGGCGCTGATCTCCCTGGCAGTCGGACCGATCTTGCTGGTGCTGTCCATCGCGTCCCGGCGACGGCTGTTCCCGGCGAGCTGGGACGCTCAGCAGAAGGCCGGCGAGGTAGCGGGGGTGGTCGAGGGCGCGGTCACCGGCGTCCGCGTGGTCAAGGGCTTCGGTCAGGAGAACCAGGAGATCGCGCGGCTTGAGGGCGTCAGCCAGGTGCTGTACGCGGCCCGGGTGCGTGCGGTCCGGCTGATGGCGAAATTCAGCCCGGCGCTGGGCGCCATTCCCGCGCTCGGCCAGGTCGGCGTGCTAGCGCTCGGCGGCTGGATGGCCATCAAGCACGAGATCACAATCGGCACCTTCCTCGCGTTCGCCGCTTACCTGGCCCAGATGGTTAACCCGGTCCGGGCCCTCACCAACCTGATCACGATCGGCCAGGAGGCCCGGGCCAGCGTGATCAGGGTGTTCGAGGTGATCGACTCGCGGCCCGTGCTCACCGAGAAGTCCGGTGCCGCGGTCTTGCCGCCGGGCAGTAAGGATGTCGAGCTTGACGGCGTGCACTTCGGTTATGTGCCATCCGAGCCGGTGCTGCGCGGCCTGTCGCTGCGGGTCCGGCCAGGCGAGACGCTGGCGGTAGTCGGCACGTCGGGCTCGGGAAAGTCCACGATCTCGCTGCTGCTCCCCCGCTTTTACGACGTGCGGTCCGGCGCGATCAGGATCGGCGGGCACGATGTCCGTGACGTCACCATCGACTCGCTGCGGGCCTCGATCGGGCTGGTGCTGGAGGAGAGCTTCCTGTTCTCCGATACGGTCGCGAACAACGTCTCCTACGGCCGGCCGGACGCCACCCATGCCCAGATCGTCGCCGCGGCGCGAGCCGCCGAGGCCGAGGAGTTCATTCTCGGGCTGCCCGACGGCTACGACACCGTCGTCGGCGAGCAGGGCCTCACGTTGTCCGGCGGCCAGCGCCAGCGCGTCGCTCTGGCCAGGGCGCTCATTACCGACCCGGCGATCCTGGTGCTCGACGACGCCACCTCCGCGATCGACGCGCGGGTCGAGGCCCAGATCCACGCGACTTTGCGCAAGGTGATGGCCGGGCGGACCACGCTGTTGATAGCGCACCGCCGGTCCACGCTTGAACTCGCCGACCAGATCGCTGTCCTCGATGAGGGGCGCCTGATCGACCAGGGCACGCACGACGAGCTGACCAGGCGCTGCCCGCTGTACCGGCTGCTGCTGGCCGGACCCGGCGACGACGCCGAAGGCATCGACGCCGGCGAGATCGGATTTTATGAGGGGAACGAGGATCTGCCGCAAGCCGCCGTCGCTGCGGCGCGCGGCCTGCCAGGCGGCATCACTCCCAGCCTGTGGCCTGACCGCGCTGCGCAGTCGGACGAGGCCGTGGCCGCTGCGTCATCAGGCGCCAGCGCGCAACTGGCAACGGTGGCCGCGGCCGGAATCGGCCGTGGTCATATCTCCGGCGGCGCAGGCGGCGGTCGCGGCGGCGGAGCGGCCCAGCGCGGCGCCGCGCTGAGCGGCGGCGCCATGGGCGGCGGCTGGCTGGCTGGGGTCCCGGCCTCGCCCGAACTGCTGGCCAAGGTCGCCGCGCTGCCGCCCGCCAGCGAGACGCCGGGCGTTGACGAGTCGTTCGCGCGCGCGCCCGAACCTCGGTTCGCGCTGCGCAAGCTGCTGCGGCCGTTCGCGATAGCCCTGGTCATCGGACTGGTCCTGGACGGCCTGGATGCGCTGGCCAGCACGGTTATGCCGCTGCTGGTCAAGGGCGGTATCGACAACGGGGTCGAGAACCACCTGCTCAGCTTCGACGCCAGGTTCCGGATCATTGCGCTGGTCTCGGCCATCGGGCTTGCCATCGTGCTGGCCGACTGGGCGGTGAACTGGGCGCAGACCATCGTGGTCGGCCGCAACGGCGAGCGCCTGCTGTACACGCTGCGGGTGAAGATCTTCTCCCACCTGCAGCGGCTCGGCCTCGACTTCTACGAGCGCGAGCTGACCGGCCGGATCATGACCAGGATGACCACCGACGTGGACGCGCTGTCCTCGTTCTTCCAGACCGGCCTGATCACGATGGTGAACTCGCTGCTCACCTTCGTCGCGGTGCTGATCCTGATGCTGGTCATCAACGTGCGCCTCGGCCTGATCCTGGCCGCGTTCCTGCCCGTGCTGATCGTTGCGACGGTGATCTTCCGGTACAAGTCATCCCGGGCCTACACCGAGGCCCGGGAAAAGGTCAGCATGGTCAACGCCGACCTGCAGGAAAACGTGGCCGGCTTGCGCGTGGCCCAGGCCTACCGGCGTGAGCAGGTGAACTCGGACCGGTTCGCGGGCCTCTCCGGGGCCTACCGGGTGTCCAGGCTGCGGGCACAGCGAATGATCGCGGTGTACTTCCCGTTCGTGCAGGCCCTGTCCACTATCGGCGGAGCGATAATCCTGCTCGCAGCGGCCGGCCAGATTCACAGTGGCGTGCTCACGGCCGGGAGCCTTATCGCCTACCTGCTCTATGTGGACCAGCTATTCTCCCCGATCCAGCAGATGTCTCAGGTGTTCGATGGCTACCAGCAGGCAAATGTCGGCCTGCAGCGGATCAGGGGCCTGCTGCAGACGCCGACCAGCACCCCGCCGGCGGCCAGCCCGGTCCAGCCTGGACGGCTGCGGGGCGGCATCCAGATGCGAGACGTGCACTTCGGTTACCAGGGGCAGCGCACCGAGGCAATCAGGGGTGTGAGCTTGTCCGTTGCCCCCGGCGAGACCGTCGCGCTGGTCGGGCAGACCGGCGCGGGCAAATCCACGCTGGTCAAACTGATCGCCAGATTCTACGACGTGACGTCGGGCAGCGTGCTTATTGACGGCCGCGATGTGCGCGACTACGACCTGCCCGCCTACCGGCAGCAACTCGGTGTCGTGCCGCAGGAGCCGTACCTGTTCGCCGGGACGGTCCGCGACGCCATCGCCTATGGCCGGCCGGACGCAACCGACGCTGAGGTGGAGGCCGCAGCCCGCGGTGTTGGCGCGATCGAGATGATCGCCCGGCTGCCGGGCGGCTTCGCCCACGAGGTGGCCGAACGTGGCCGGAACCTGGCCGCGGGCCAGCGCCAGCTGATCGCGCTGGCCCGCGCTTACCTGGTGGACCCGGCGATCCTGCTGCTAGACGAGGCCACGGCCGCGCTTGACCTGGCCGCCGAGGCCGAAGTCAACCGGGCCACCGAGCAGCTGGCCGCCCGCCGCACCACGCTGGTCGTCGCGCACCGGCTCACCACTGCATCCCAGGCTGACCGGATAGTGGTGCTGGCCGACGGCCAGATCGCCGAGGTGGGCAGGCACGACGAATTGCTCGAGCTTGACGGGGCATATGCGGCGATGTGGGCGGCCTTCACCGGCGAGGCAGAGCTAGTGGCCTGACGCAACCCCGCAAGGGTCTCTGGCGCCAGGACGTGAGCTGGCCAGGAGCCGCGCGACGGCGGCTGAGGCCCGGACGGCCGCGGCGGGGGGTGCCGTTCGGCCGTCCGGGCGAGGGGATCACCGCGTCAGCGGCGTCCCCGGTCCAGGGTGTTGTTAGCGACTCGCAGCATCCGCTCCGCTCGTACAGCCGGACGGAGGCGAAGGGCGAGTACGCGTATCGGGTCCGACGTGACGAATGTCACTGTCGTTTCAGCCACCTCGGTCTTCTCTCGACGGATTCCGTTAACTTTTGCCTAAACGGCGACCGATTCCGCAACCGCACCCGGGGCATAGTCGGCCAACCGTGCCCTGAGCTTGGCACGCGCCCTCGACAACCGTGACATAACCGTGCCAATCGGGACGCCGACTATCTCGGCGATGTCTCGGTAGGCGTAACCCTCGACGTCGGCGAGGTACACCACGGTGCGGAAGCACTCGGGCAGCTCGGCGAGTGCCGAGTAGAAATCGGAGTGCGTGAACCGGCCGAGCACCTCAGCTTCGGCGGACGGCGCGCAACCCTCGGGGAGGCCCGCAACGTCCGGCACAGCCTTGAGTAGAGGGCTGTCCAGCTCGGAGCTGAGCACGTGAATCGGCTCGCGCTTCCGCTTCCGGCAGGTGTTGATGAAGGTGTTGGACATGATGCGGTAGAGCCACGCACGCGCGTTGGTGCCTGGCGTGTAGTGCCGCATCCCGGCGTAGGCGCGGATCATGGTTTCCTGTACCAGATCCTCAGCGTCACTGGGATTTCGGGTCATCTTGAGTGCCGCCGGATAGAGTTCCGCCCGGCGGCCGAGAACTTCTCGCTCGAAGGTGACCCGATACTCGGATCTTTGGGCGCCGATTTGCATGAGAGTTATCCCCTCCTCATTTCAGCGACATCCCGTTGGCCCGTTCTGTGGCGCTGCAGTCACGCCTTGCAGTCGTGTGTGGGCATGGGGGGACCCATGCAACTACAGCACAGTGCGCAGACTTATGGGGGGCTGGCACGTCGCCACCGGTTTTCGGTGAACGTGAAGTATTTTTACCGCTACTGACGGTCACGTCAATATTTGCAAAAACCAATAAATCGGTCACGACAACGGATTCCGTAGGCGCCTGCTCACATACCGAACAGGTGGTCGTAAATCGAACAGTCACGCTGTGTCGCCCCGATGTTACCGGACAGTAGCCGACAGGCGTCACACCGCGTAGCCGGCAGGCCGCAGGCGGCGTAGCCGGCCGACGTCGCGACGGTCGTCACGCGGCGGCGCTCAACGAAACGGAGCGTGCCCGCGCCGTGTCCGAGGCTCCCGAGCGACCACGCATCGCCCTCATGATCGTTTATGGATGTGGCGAAGCTACCGCTATACGGGCTGTCGCAGGATTCGCGTTGGCTTGGGGGTGGACGGCGGGTGCCAGGTGCCAGTCTGCTGGCTGGTGATCTTGGCTGGGCGAGGGCTGCGGTGTGCAGGCTGGTCAGGCTGGGATGGGTGCCGGGCTGGCAGGCCAGCCGGACCGGCTGGCCAGGGCGTCCAGGGCGGCGTGGGTGAGGTGGCCGCTGCTGATGGCCTTGAACAGGTTGGTGGTGGCGGTGATGAACTCCCATTCGCCGCTGGCCTTGGGTTTGCCGCGCATGCTGAACTGGCGGAACCTCTTGTTGTGCTTGATGTTGCCGTTGGGGGTCTCGGCGATGTGGCCGCGGTAGCGGTAGGCGTCGATGCCGTCGGCTGTCTGCAGCCGGGCGGCCATGGCGCGGGTGGCCTTTCCGGCCGGGCTGCCGGCGGCCGGGTCACCGCGGGCTGCCTTCACCAGGTCGCGCAGCTTGCCGGTGGCGATCAGCCGGTCCGGGCCGGGTGCGGTGAGGTTGTCTTCGGAGCAGTACCCGGCATCGGCCAGGAACAGCCCGATCGGCCCGGCGTAGCCGCCGGCGTCATCGGAGCCGCCGTCCCCGCCGCTGCTGGTGCTGCTGCTGCCAGCATCGTGGTCATCACCATCGCGGCCGCTGCCGCCGTGATGATCGCGGGCGGCGGTGATGAGCGCGGCGGCGTCCTGAGCGGCGGCCATCATCGGCGTGAACCAGGTGGTGTCGCCGGTGGTGCCGGTAAGCCGGGTGGCGATGATCAGCCCGTCGGCGCTGGTCACGACCTGAGCGTTGTAGCCCTGGATGAACCCGCCGCCGCGGACCGGCATCAGCCGCGAGTCCGGGTCGGTGATGTTACGCACCGGGCCCGGGCCGTTGCGCTCCTTCTCCTTCTGCGCGGCACCGGCCGCGGCCCGCGGCCTCCCGCTCGACGGCCCGCTCCAGCCGGGCTTGTGCCTGGCGGACCCGCACGTACCGGCTGGCCGGCACCGGCGGGCAGCCAAGCAGCGAAATGTGGGTCTGGGCCAGCGACTCGGCGTTGCGCGCCTGCCAGTCATCGATCTTGGCCTGCTGCGCGGTGATGGCCCGTTCCAGGGCGATGCGGGCTGCCTCGACCTCGGCGCCGGCCTGCGGCTTGCCGACCCGCGCGCCGGCCGCCGCCTGGGCCAGGTACTCCTGGCGGGCCCGGTCGCGTTCTGCCTGCGCGGTCTCGCGCTCCGCGCGCAGGCCGGCCAGCGCGGCCGCGATCCGCTCATCACGCCGGCCCGGCCGCCACGCGTCCTCGGGTACCTCATCGCCGCGCCGGCCCGCGCCGAACAGGGCGTCCTCGGCCGCGTCGGTCTCGCCGTGGCGGGCGACGGCCTGCTCGGCCATCTTGCGCAGGCTGTCCTCGGTCCGGTTCGCCGACTTCGACGCCGACGCGGTGATCTTCGTGCCGTCCAGCGCGACCACGCCCAGCCTGCCCATGCCCACAGCCGCGCACAGCGCCAGCACCTGCGCGAAGAAAGCGTGCTTTCTTCACATCCATGGATGATCTTGGCGCTGTCGCGGCAGCGGCTGCCCCTGTTAGCCGAGCGCTTTGGCGGCCCTGCGCCAGGCGGCGAGCGCCGCCTCGATATCGGTCCGGCCCACTCCTACGTGCGTCAGCATCCTGATCCGGCCGCCGACCATCGTCACCAGCACGCCTTCGGCCGCGAGCGCCTCGCGCCAGGCGACTGGGCCATGGCGGGTGGCAGCGACGTCGGCAAACACGATGTTTGTCTCGACAGCACGCGGGTCAAGGCTGCCAGGCAGCAACTCCGCGACTCCATTGGCCAGCAGCCGCGCGTTCTGGTGGTCCTCATGCAAACGGCCAGGTCCCTCGTCCAGCGCGATCAAGCCTGCGGCGGCCATAATCCCGGCCTGCCGCCAGGCTCCGCCGAAGAGGATCTTGAGCCTGCGTGCCTCGCGGATGAACTCGCGGTCGCCGACCAGCATCGAGCCGATGGGCGCGCCAAGGCCCTTCGACAGGCAGAACATCATGGCGGTCACCTGCGCGGCGTACTCGGCAACCGGGACCCCGGTGACGGCGCACGCGTTGAAGATCCGAGCTCCGTCGAGATACAGCGGCACGCCAGCCGCCGCGCAGACGGCGGAGATGTCGCTGACGACCAGGGGGGACAGCACCGATCCGCCGCCTACTTGGTGGGTGTTCTCGACCGTCACCAGATCGACCACGCCGACGTCATAAGGATCCGGGAGTAGCGCCGCGGCCACTTGGCCGGCCGTAAGCAATCCGCGGCCGGCCGCCGCCAGGTACTGGAACGCGATTCCGGACAGCGCCGCAGCCGAGTGCGCCTCCGTCCGGCCGGCGTGCGCGCTGGCCTCGCACACCGCGAAATGGCCGGACCGGACATAGGCGTGCAACGCCACCTGATTACACATCGTCCCGGTAGGCAGGTAGATCGCAGCCTCCATGCCGGTGAGCTCGGCGGCGCGATCCTGCAGTCGGTTGACTGTCGGGTCGTCGCCATACCAGTCATCGCCCACCGGCGCTGCCGCCATGGCCTGGCGCATCCGGTCCGAGGGCTGGCTGACGGTGTCGGAGCGAAGGTCGATGCGCGCGTCCATCGGCTGTTCCTTCCAAGCGAGGCGTCAGCAGGATACGAGACGACCGGGGTGCCTGACGGGCAGCGGGCAAGTTCCGGCGTCAGCTGCCGGTACCTGCGAGCAAGGGTTCGCCGGATGGCACCGAGGCTGGCCCGGCCAGCTGGTCGGCGCGCAGGTGCCGGATGTCCCGCGGGATCAACGCCAGCGCCGACGCGAGCACAATCAGGCCGGCGGCCCAGTACTGGGTCACCGACACACCGGCCCACGCGGCCACCGGGCCGGCGACGACGGCCCCGACCGGCATGGCCATGACCGAGCCCAGCGCGTCGTATGACGACACCCTGGCCAGCTTGGCGGGCGGGATGTTCCGGGCGAGAGCCACCGTCCACTGGATCATCATGATCTCCAGGGCAACGCCGAGTGCGAACGACGACAGGCAGATAGCGGGTAGCGGCCAGAGCATGGCCAGCGCCAATGGCGAGATCGCGATGCTGGCGCCGATGAGCACGACGAACAGCATCGGACGGCGCGGGCTGAACCGCAGTGACACCAGGCCGCCCACTATCAGCCCAAGCGACTCCGCTCCGGTGATCGCTCCCCAGGCCGCCGGGCCGCCCAGGTGCGTCCGCGCGACCGCCGGCCCGAGCACGCTGAATGCGCCGTACCAGGCCATCAGGACGACCGAGAACTGCGCCACGATGACCCAGAGCCAGGTGTGGCTGCGGAACTCCGACCAGCCTTCTCGCAGTTCCCGCAGCATCGAAGCCTCACTGGTCCGCTCCTGCGCGCGCACCCTTATCGCGAGCAGGAGGGGAACGGTGCCGAGCAGGCCGGTGCCGCAGGTGGCCAGCGCCCAGCCCGGCCCGCTCCGGCCGATCGCGGCGATAAACAGTCCGGCCAGCACCGCGCCGCCCATCTGGGCGCCGTTCATCGCGAGCCTGGAAATGGCACTGGCTTCCTGCAGCAGGGCTGGCGGAACGAGCCGCGGCACCAGCGCCTGCGACGCCGGGTAGAACACCGCCATGCCGGTCCCGGTCAGGCTCTCCAGCGCGATCATCTGCCACAGCGCGGGATGACTGGTTAGCACCAGAATGCCGAAGGTGCCTTCGCCGATGGCCATCATGATGTTGGCGGCGATGATGACCTTCTGCGGCGCGATCCGGTCGGCGATAACGCCGCCGAGCAGCAGGAAAACAAGGGACGGCGCAATCTGCGCGGCCAGCACGTAGGACAGCTTGGCGGTCGAGCCGTCCGTCTGGTCCAGGACCGCGAACGAGACGCCGACAAGGGAGAACGCAAACGAGGCGGGCGCCACCACGCGGTCGGCCAGCAGCAGCCTGAAATCGCGGATCCCGAGTACCGGCAGTCGGCCCGTGGCCAAGGCAAAACCGCGCCTGAGCGCACGCGCCAGCATGACGAACTTCCGATCTGACTCAAGGGCCGGTTAACGACTGCGATTCGAGGGCCGGCTATTGACCTTACCCGCCGGGGCCCGCAGACCGGAACTGGGTTTTCCGCACGTGCCGGCCGGCCGCAAAGCCGGCCAGAGCGGAGATTTCCCAGGTCCCCGTTACCTTTCATGATCCGGGCTGGCGTTGCCTGGCGGCGTGAGCCGGGACGGTTGACCCAACGGCTTCGGCCCGGCAGGATCACCATGCCGGGCTACGACACCGGTTGCGAGCTGCCGGACCGTCAATGGCATGCTCAGGAATACCGCACAGTTCCGCCGGGTTCGCGCCGAGTGGACGCGGGCTAGCAAGAGGAGCTGATGGTCAGTTGAGCATCCTGGGTACCAGGGTTCTGCGAACAGAGGATCCCCGTTTCCTCACGACCGGCGGCGTCTACACCGAGGACGTCGTAGATGAGCGCCTCGCGGGCGCGTGCCACGTGTTCTTCGTGCGGTCCCCGCTCGCGCACGGGAGGATCAACAGCGTTGACCTCAGCGCCGCGCTGGAGGCGCCCGGTGTGGTGGCCGCGTTCAGCGGCGCGGACCTGGCCGAGCTGCCGGTCATACCGCCATCGGCAGCCGGGCTCATGAACGTCGAGATGACCCAGCGGCTCCTGGCCACCGACAAGGTGCGCTTTGTCGGCGAGCCGGTCGCCGTAGTTGTGACTGAGGAGCCCTACCAGGGTGAGGACGCCGTGGAGCTGGTCCTGGTCGACTACGATCCGCTGCCCGCGGTACTCGGATTCGACCCGGACGACAGCTCGCTTCTGTTCGAGGCGGCCGGGACGAACGTCGCCGGTAACTGGGGTGAGGCGTCCTCGCTGAAGCCGGACCTATTCGACGGGTGCGAGGTCGTCGTCAGCCACACGATCATTAACCAGCGGGTCGCGCCTGCTCCGATGGAGACACGCGCCGCGGCGGCCGTCTGGGGCGACGATGGACGACTGACCGCCTGGGTGCCCAATCAGGGCGCGCAGGGCACCCGCGATTCGCTCGCGACCCTGCTCGGCCTCGAAGCCGGCCAGGTACGCGTGATCACGCCGGATGTCGGCGGCGCGTTCGGCGCCAAGTTCGGCGCAGACCCGGAGCACGCGGTGGTGGCCTGGGTGTCGCGGCAGCTCGGGCGGCCAGCCAGGTGGACCGAGACCAGGTACGAGAACCTGATAGCGATGACCCACGGCCGCGCCCAGCAGCACACGATCACGATCGGCGGCAGCCGAGATGGCGATGTGCAGGCCTACCGGCTGGTGATCGTCCAGGACGCGGGCGCTTACCCGAAGATCGGCGCCATCCTGCCGTTCCTCACCATCTTGATGACGACCGGGCCGTACGCCATCCCCAATGCCGAAGCGATCGCGAAGGTGGTCGTCACCAACACCACCCCGATCGGCGCTTACCGCGGCGCCGGGCGACCCGAGGCGACGGCCGCGCTCGAGCGGGCCATGGACCTGTTCGCCACCGAGACCGGCGTAGATCCAGCCGACGTGCGCCGCAAGAACCTGCTCCCACCGTTCACTGAGCCCCACCGGACCGCGTTCGGCGCACTGTACGACTCCGGCAACTACGTCGCCGCGCTCGACCGGGCGCTCGAGGCGGCCGGCTACGCCGACTTGCGCAAGGAGCAGGCCGAGCGGCGCACCAGCGGTGATGTCCGCCAGCTCGGCATCGGGCTCGCCAGCTACGTTGAGATAACCGGTATGGGCGACGGTGAAGAGTCGCCACCTGAGGAGAACGCCACCGTCGAGGTGCATCCCGACGGGACGGCCACGATCCTCACCGGCACGTCACCGCACGGCCAGGGTCACGCCACCGCCTGGGCCATGCTCGCCAGCGACGAGCTGGGCATCCCGGTCGACAAGATCACGCTGCAGTGGGGCGACACCGATCTGATCCCCGTGGGCGGTGGCACCGGCGGGTCGCGCAGCCTCCAGCACGGCGGCGCCGCCGTGCAGCAGGCGTCGAAGGAACTCATCGAGATGGCGCGGCTGCGGGCCGCGGCTCAGCTGGAAGCAAACGCGGCCGACCTGGTCTTCGATAAGGGCCGTAGTGCGTTCGCCGTCGCAGGTGACCCCGAGGCGTCGGTCCCGCTCACCCAGCTGGCCGAGAACGAGCGGCTGCTGATCAGGACGGTATTTACCGCTCCCGGCGCCACCTTCCCGTTCGGCACCCACGTGGCCGTGGTCGAGGTCGACACCGAGACCGGCAAGCCAACGTTGACCAGAGTCATCACAGTGGACGACGCGGGCCGCGTACTTAACCCGCTGCTGGCCGAGGGCCAGCGGCACGGTGGGATCGCTCAGGGAGCGGCGCAGGCGTTCCTGGAGGAGGTTGTCTACGACGAGGATGGCAACCCGCTGACGACCAGCTTTGCCGACTACCCGTTCCTGTCCCCTACCGAGGTGCCTAGCTTCGAGCTGGCGGACATGGCCACGCCGACCACTTACAACCCGCTCGGCGCCAAGGGCATCGGCGAGGCAGGCACCATCGGCGCGACCCCGGCCGTGCAGAACGCGATCATCGACGCCGTCGCGCACCTCGGCGTCCGGCACATCGACATGCCCGCCTCTTCCCGCCGGGTCTGGCAGGCCATCCAGCACGCATCGGCAACCACCAGCGGATCGGAGCGCGCATGAGTCGCATCGGGCTGACCGTCAACGGCGAGAAGCGGTCTGACGAGGTCGAGCCGCGGTTGCTGCTCGTGCACTACCTGCGCGAAATCCTCGGGCTGCGAGCGGCGAACGTCGGCTGCGACACAACCTCGTGCGGTGCCTGCACCGTGCTGCTGAACGGCGAGTCGGTCAAGTCCTGCACCGTTCTGGCTGTGCAGGCTGACGGCCAGGAAGTGACCACCGCCGAGGGCCTGTCACGCGACGGCGAGTTGCATCCGATGCAGGCGGCCTTCCGCCAGAATCACGGCCTGCAATGCGGTTTCTGCACGCCCGGCATGGTGATGGCGGCTATCGGCCTGCTGGCTGAGAATCCGCACCCGACCGAGGAGCAGGTTCGCGCGGGCCTGGAAGGCAACCTGTGCCGGTGCACCGGCTACCACAACATCGTCCGCAGCGTGCTGGCCGCTGCCGACGCCAAGCAGTCGCTGGCCGACCAGTCGCTGGTAAACACCGAGGTGAGTGCATGATCCCCGCGCCCTTCGATTACTTCGCGGCCGGCTCCACCGCGGACGCGCTGGCGCTGCTGGCCGAGCACGGCGACGACGCCAAGCTGCTCGCGGGCGGCCACTCGCTGCTGCCGATGATGAAACTGCGGCTCGCTACGCCGGCCGTGCTGATCGACATCGGGCGCCTCGACGAGCTGGCCGGCGTCTCCCTGGCCAATGGCGAGCTGGTGATCGGCGCGACCACCCGGCATGCCGACCTGGCTGGTTCCGAGCTGGTGCAGGCGCAGGCCCCGCTCCTGGCTTACGCGGCCGCGCAGGTCGGCGATCCGCAGATCCGCCATCGCGGCACGATCGGCGGCTCGCTGTCGCATGCCGACCCGGCCGCCGACCTGCCCATGGCGCTGGTCGCCCTCGGTGGCTCGGTCGAGCTGCAGGGACCCGCCGGTACCCGCACTGTCAGCGCCGATGACTTCTTCCTGGGCTTCTTCGAGACCGCGACACAGCCGGACGAGATGCTGACGGCGGTCCGCGTTCCGGCCCGGCCGGGCGCGCCGTGGGGTTACCAGAAGTTCGTGCGCCGATCGAACGACTGGGCGATCGTCGGCGTTGCCGCGGTCGACGGCCGAGTCGCGCTCGCTAACATGGGCCCCACACCCCTGCGCGCCACCGCGGCGGAGGAAGCGCTCGCTGGCGGCGCTAGCCCGGCGGAGGCAGCCCAGCACGCCGCCGATGGCACCTCGCCCGGCGAGGACATGCACGCCGACCGAGAGTACCGGCGCCACCTGGCCAAGGTTCTCACGCGCCGTGCGCTAGAGCACCAGGCAGGCTGATTCCGCGAGTCAAGGCGGTTCCCTCGGGTAGGTGCGGAGCATGACCTCCGGTAAGGGCAAGCATGAAGGCCCCGCCCACCACGCGGGCAACGGCCACGAGGAGCTATCAGACGCCCAGCTCACAACCGAAGTAGCCGAGCTGGCCGGCGAGATCACCGAGGCGAAGACAAGGTCCCGGCGCAAGAAGCTGGCCAGCCAGGTACCTGCGCTGGCGAGCCGCAGCCGCGAACGATCACTGCGCGCATTCCGGGCAAGCCGGCAGGCAGCCAGCAAGGGCCTGCAAACTGGCAGCGGCGCGGCCACGCGGCGGCTCCGGCCGGTCAGCAACGCCGCGACGCGGGGGATGCGCGCCACCGGTGAGTGGCTGACCGGGCAGGTCCTGGAGATGGCGCCGAAGGTGCCGATCCGGAGCCTCTCGACGCTCCAGGCTCAGTACCCGGGTCGTGACACCGAGGATCTGGCCAGCCAGCTGATCAGTGGCGCGGCCCGTGCCTCAGCCGGGGTGGGCGCTGCAGTCGGCGTGGCCGCCGCGGTGCCGTTCCTGCCCACCGCCCCGGTGGAACTCACCGTGGAGACGCTGGCCCTGGTCGCGATCGAGCTCAAGCTGATCGCTGAACTGCATGAGGTCTACGGCGTGGCAGTGCCCGGTTCGGCGCCCGAACGGATGATCGCCTACGTCGGCGCGTGGACGAACCGCCGCGGTGTCCGCATCACCAGCGGCGGACTCGCGCTCGTCCTGGGCTCGCAGCTGCGGCGAAAGCTGGAGCGGCGGCTCATCGCCCGTGCGGGTAAGAGCACGCTGTCGCTCGCGCCGCTGCTCACCGGTTCTGTAGCTGGCGCGATGATCGACCACCGCGAGACCCGTCGCCTTGGCACGCTCGTACGTGACGACTTGCGCAAGCGAGGCCAGGAGCTCGCGGCTATCGCGGAGTAGTAGCTGGCAGGGCACCCAGCGGCAGCCGCCTAATGCCTCCGCGGCAGCCCGGCCGCCGCAACCGGCCCGGCACCGTCGGCGATGCCTTCTGGCGGCCAATCCCTAGATCGCCGCAAGTTCCTCCGCCAGGTCATCCAGGCCGAGGGAGCCGAGCGACAGCGCCGCCATGTGCCAGGCCTTGAGGTCAAAGCGGTCCCCGCGAGCGGCTCGCGCCGAGCGGGCCGCGTCCCGACCAGTCAGCCAGGCCCGTTCCCCGAGCTTGTAGCTGATCGCCTGACCCGGCGCGCTCAGGTAGCGGACAATCTCGCTCTCCAGGAAGTCGCGCTCGCGCCCGCTGTGCGCCACGAAGAACTCAAGCGCCAGCTGCGGAGTCCATCGCTGCCCAGCGCCCGGCGCCCAGTCCCCCGCGACCTGCAGTTCCAGGTGCATCCCGATGTCGACGATGACCCTGATGGCCCGCATCAGCTGCGCGTCCAGATACCCCATCCGCGCGCCCGACGCTTCCAGGTAGCCGAGCTCGTCCATGAGCCGTTCGGCGTACAGCGCCCAGCCCTCCGAGCACGCGCTGACCCCGCCGACGCTCGTCTGGTACAACGAGAGTTGCGACGACAGGTAACGCCACTGGGCGATCTGCAGGTGGTGACCTGGCACTCCCTCGTGGTACCAGGTGCTGATCAGGTTCCACAGCGGGAACCTGGTCCGGCCCAGCGTCGGCAGCCAGGTCCGCCCCGGCCGGGAGAAGTCCTGCGACGGGCCGGTGTAGTACGGCGCGGCCGCGCTCCCCGGCGGCGCGATCCTGGCCTCGACCACCTTGATCGGGTCAGCCAGGTCGAAATGCGTGCCCGCGAGGCTCGACATCGCTGAGTCCATCATCTGCTGCAGCCGCTCGCGGATCTGCTCGACGCCCTCGACAGCCTCGCTGTGTTCATCGAGATACCGCATGGCCTCGACCGGCGCCGAGCCCGGCAGGATCTGCTCCGCCTCGGCGTTCATCTCAGCCAGGATCTGCCGGTACTGTGACCAGCCCCACTCGTAGACCTCGGTGAGGTCCAGGTCAGCGCCGTTCCAGCGACGGGCGCCCAAGCGGTAGCGCTCCTCGCCCATGCCGTCCGGAGTGCCGGAAGCTCCGGGCAGGTATTCAGAGCGCAGCCAATCGCGCAGTTCGGCGACCGAGGCGTCAGCCGCCGCGCAGGCCAGATCGAGGTCGGCGCGCAGCGAATCAGCGACGCCGGCCCCATTGGCGCCAGAGCCGAACCCGGTGAACCAGCCGGCTCCGTCCGCTGTCGCGAGCCAGTCGGCGAACTGCTCGGACACCGTCTGCACCTGCCGGGGCGCCGCGTAGAGGCCCAGGCTGGCTCCCTCGGCGAGCGACTGCCGGTATTGCGCGAACGCCTCCGGGACCCGGCCAATCCGGCGCGCGATGACCGACCAATCCTCAGCCGTCCCTGTCGGCATCAGCAGGAAGACACCGCGGACGGCCTGGGGCGGGCCGAAGATGTTCGACACCGCACGCAGATGCTCTCGGTTCCGGCTGACCGCCAGTTCGGTTTCCAGGCGCTCGGTCAGCAGCCGGGCGCAGCGCCGCTCATCGGCATCGGCGAAACCGCCGGCAGGCTCAGCCATCAGCTCGGCGTCCATCAGCCTCGCCTGCGTGGCCCGGCGAAGTTCGTCGCGCGCCTGATATCCCGCAGGTGACAGGTCGGGCAGCTCATCCTGGCCTTCCGGCAGTCCCAGCATCGTGGCTACCAGCGGATCGAGCCTGGCGAACTCCTGCACGTACGCGTCGGCGAGGTCGCGAACCGGGCGCTCGGCGTCGTGATCTGGTCGTGCGGGCGGTTGCGTCATGCGTGGCATTCTTTCGTCTCGGTTGCGGCGCCGCGCGGCCACCCCGGCCATCGGCGGACGCCGGTAACCCGGGCGCTAAGGTCGGCGAGTGACCAGTCGCAATGTTTTGGTAACGGGGTCCTCTCGAGGAATCGGCCGTGCTGTCGCGGAAGCCTTTGCGGCGGCCGGTGAGAGAGTAGCCATCCATCACCGGGACTCGGCCGGGCTCGCCGCCGAGGTGCTGGCCGGGCTGCCCGGCGATGGGCACGTCGTGGTCCAGGGTGACATCGCCGATCCGGTTGCGGTCCGTGCGATGGTGGACGCTGCCGCTGACCAGCTCGGCGGCCTGGATGTGCTGGTAAACAATGCCGCTAGCTACGGCCGTCGCGGCTACCCGATCGGCGAGATCTCCTACGAGCAGTGGCAGGAAATCTGGCACGCCACGATCGGCCTCAACCTGACCGGCGCGGCGAACGTCACGTGGTGCGCGGTGCAGCACATGATCGCCGCCGGCGGCGGCCAGATCGTCAATGTGTCGTCTCGCGGCGCGTTTCGGGGCGAGCCCGGCCAGCCTGCCTACGGTGCCAGCAAGGCGGGCCTGAACGCCCTCGGCCAGTCCCTCGCCGTTGCGCTCGCGCCGCACAACATCACGGTCGCCGCGGTCGCGCCCGGCTTCGTGCAGACGGACATGGCCGCAGCGCACCTGCTGAGCGAGTCCGGCGACGCGATCCGCGCGCAGAGCCCCTTCAACCGGGTAGCGCGACCTGAGGAGATCGCGGCCGCGGTGGTCTTCCTGGCCTCGCCCGAAGCGCAGTGGGCGAGCGGCGCGATTCTCGACCTGAACGGCGCCTCTTACCTTCGTACCTGACCCGACACGGGAGTGGGTCCAAAGATGAAGACCGAGCTAATCGAGGTGCACACCGGCAGCAGGCCGGTGGTTCACGACATCACCGGCCAGTGCGAGCGGTTCGCGCGGGAAGCCGCCGCTGGCGGCGACGGACTGCTCCACGTCTTCGTGCCGCACGCGACGGCCGGGCTGGCCATCCTGGAATTGGGCGCGGGCAGCGACCACGACCTGCTTGCAGCGCTGGCCGACCTGCTGCCCGCCGACAACCGCTGGCGGCACGCACATGGGTCCAGGGGCCACGGCCGGTCACACGTCTTGCCGGCACTGGTCCCGCCATACGTCACGATTCCGGTCATCAGCGGCTCGATCGCGCTAGGCACCTGGCAGTCGATCGCGCTCGTGGATCTCAACGCCGACAATCCCGATCGCCAGATCCGGCTCTCCTTCCTTGCCTAAGCAGGTAACCACAGCGGTAGCTTTGCCATCCCAGCGGCACGCATGATACTCAGTGTTCACTCACTGGGTCGCCATTAGGCGTTTCGGCGCTCTAGGCTCGATTTCGGGCCGTTCTACCGGCCATTCTGCCGTGACTAATCCCGCAGGAGGCGACGGAAGTGAGCGAGAGCACGGACGGTGCGGGCACCAGCGGTGCGAAGACACGAGGGCTTTCCAGGCGTGGCGTGCTCCAGGCCGGGCTCGTCGCCGCCGCGGGCACCGGCATCGGCCTGAGCGGTCTGGAGTCGGCAGGCGCCGCCGACCGGCCCGGGTGGCGGCACCGGCGGCTGCGTCAGCCAGGCTCGCTTCCGTACCCGCGGCTGCCCGAGGGAACTGACACTGTGCCGGAAATCCAGCACATCGTGGTGCTGATGATGGAGAACCATTCCTACGACAACAAGCTCGGCATGCTCCGCCGCCGCGATGCCGACGGTTTCCGGCTCGACCGCAGGGGCCAGCCGACGGCATCGAATCCCTATCCCAACGGCGATATCCAGCACGCGTTCCGGATGCCAACGACCTGCCAGCTCACCGGGTTCCCGAGTCAGACCTGGCTGGACAGCCACACCCAATTCGACTGCGGGCGCAACGACGGGTTCGTGAAATCCGGCAGCGGCCCGGTGGCAATGGGTTACTGGGAGCAGGCGGATCAGCCCTTCTATTACTCGCTGGCGAGCGTCTTCCCGATCGCCGACCGATATTTCAGCTCGGTGCTCGGGCAGACCTATCCCAACCGGCGTTACCTGATCTCCGCCACCTCGCTCGGCATGATCAACGACACGACGCCGGGAGCCAGCGATTACCCGCCCAACGGCACGATCTTCGACAAGCTCGACGCCGTCGGCGTCAGCTGGAAGGACTACATCAGCACGCTGCCTACCACCGAGCTGTATCCGGAGCTTTATTTCAAGAATGCCGGCACCAGGGTCGTGCCGATCGCCGACTTCTTCGCCGACGCCGCCGCCGGGACGCTGCCGGGTTACTGCCTCGTGGAGCCGAACTACGGCACCCAGTCGGAAGAGGATCCGCAGAACATCGCTGTCGGCGAGCAGTTTGCGGCCACGGTCATTAACGCCGTCATGGCCGGGCCGGCCTGGCCCAGCACGATGCTCATCTGGACCTACGACGAGCATGGCGGCTACTACGACCACGTTCCCCCGCCGCCGGCCCTGGCGCCCGATGACATACCGCCGGAGGTGACAGGCGGTGAGTCAGCTTACAACGGGTTCGCTCAGTACGGATTCCGCGTTCCCTGCGCGGTCATTTCGCCCTGGGCGCGGCCGCGGCATGTGTCGCACGAGATCATGGACCACACGAGCATTTGCGCGCTCGTCGAGGCGAAGTGGAACCTGCCGGCCATGACCTACCGGGACGCCAACGCCCGCAACATGCTGCACATGATCGACCGGCACCGCCGCCCTGCCTTCCTGGAACCGCCGGTGCTCGCTAAGCCGCTCGCCGACACTGACCCCAGCGCGCTAGCCTGCAACGTGTCCGGACCAGGCACGATTCCGCCGCCCGGCTCGGTCACGCCCGGCTAGGCCGGCCCGGCCGCTGAGAACTGAAGCCGATAGCTCACGCCGCCGGCGGCTGATCAGACCCGCAGTACTTGCACCTGGTCGCCGCCGCCGGCAGATCAGCGGACAGGCAGGCAGGGCAGGTCTTGACCGGCGCCGGGTCGCCGAACACGACGACGCCGCGGCGAGCGGACACCATCTTGTACGGCAGGACGATGACGAAGTAGACCACGGCAATGAAGATGATGAAGTAAATCACGGCAGACAGGAACGAACCGATATTCAGGAACGTCGTCTTGTTCCCCGCCGCGCCCAGCTGCCAGCCGAGCCCGATCGAGTTCGAGGGCTCCGCGCTCGCGATCAACGGGTTGATGACGTTCGCAGTGAAGGCGCTGATAAGGGTGCTGAAGGCCAGCGCCACGATCAGGCCGACGGCGATGACGATCACGTCGCCGCGCAATAGGAAGTTCTTGAAGCCCCTCATGCCGATTCTCCGTTCTGCTGCGCCGATCGCTGTGACATTACAGAAACGGATACCCGTTTGTCTGGCTGCCGCTCGGCTGAGCCTCCAGGCGCGGCTTATGGCATGATCCGGTCAGGAGTCGAACGTGAGAAGGTGCTCGATGGACGTCCGCGAAGCGCTGTACACGACCAGGGCGATGCGGCGGGTCAAGCCAGATCCGATCCCCCAAGCCGTGCAAGCCCGGATCCTGGACGCCGCCATCAGGGCTCCCAGCGGCGGGAACGCGCAGAGCTGGCGGTTCCTGCTCGTCGACGATCCGGACGTCAAGGCCAAGCTGGGCCCGCTGTACCGGGATGCCATCGGCAGACTCTGGGAGACCGCCTACCGCGAGCGCCTTGAGCAGGCCAGGTCCAGGCCCGATGACCCGGAGAGCGCATCGCTGCTACGAGTGCAATCCTCGGCTCAGCACCTTGCGGATCACTTCGAGGACGTGCCGCTGTTCCTGATCGCCTTCTCCCGCGGCGACATGACCGGCGGGTCGATCTACCCGGCAGTCTGGAGTGCCCAGCTCGCAGCCCGGGCCGAGGGAGTGGGCAGCGCGCTGACGTCGGTGCTCGGCATCTTCCATGGCGAGGAAGCCAATCAGATACTCGGCGTGCCGGCCGGGACGGGCTGGACCATGGCGTGCTGCGTGTCGTTCGGCTACCCGACCGGGCGCTGGGACGTGGCTGCCCGGCGGCCTGTACACGAGGTCGCTTACCGCAACGCCTGGGGCTCTGACGTCGGCTTCGAGATTCCCGAGCCGCTGTGGCCTGATGCCAGCTGACGATGACCTCGAATTCGGCAGCGCGCACCCCGAGCGACGAGGCTGGCTGAGCCGCCTGCTGCTCGCCTGCCTCGTGCTCGGTGCCGTTGCGGCTGTCCTCATTCATCCTGGTCAGGGCGCAGCTCCCGCGGGCGCCGGCGCACGTCACCCAGGCCGGGCCGGTGCTGCTGTACTGCCAGCGCGACCTCCCACTGTGATATCTGTCGGCCACCGGCTCCTCGGGGTGACTGGTGGCTGGCAGTTGTTCGCCCGTGGGCCGGGCGACCTTGTATCTGTTCAGCTTGCCCGCGGCCGGGTCACGTGGACTGCCGTGCCGCCGTTGGTATCCGGCAACCCGGACGTGATATTCCTGGTCGGCCCGCACGAGGCGATCGTCCGGTCGGCCGACTTCGTGCCCGGCTATGTGATCCCCGACGGCTCCGGTGCTCGCCTGCTCACCGGGCCGCTCGCGGGCGGCGGCCCGCTGATTCCCGGACCCGATCCGGGGCATGCGTGGACCATGTCAGGGACCCCAGCCGACCCTTCGTTCTCGCTAGTCGGCCTGGACGGGCGGTCAGCCGGGCCCTTCATCCACGTCCCGCTGGGCGACGGCCCCATCCACGTCCCGCTGGGCGACGGCCCACTGCCCGCGACCGCAGTCCCGGACGGGCGCGGGTACGTCCTGATGGAAACCAGCACGTTCGGCCTCTTCGATGCTGGGCCGACCTGGGATCGCCCGGTCAGCGGCGACGTGATCGCCACGGGATCGGCGCGCTGGCTCGTTGTCACGTGCGATGGCAGCTACCAGCACTGCCACAACGAGGTCACTGACCCGGCGACCTGGACCCAGCGCCAGCTGCCCGGTGCACCGGTGCCGGGCCTTGCTGGCTTGTACTACCAGGACTGGCCGCCGCTGGGAGTCGTCTCGCCGGACGGATCCACCGCCGCCGTGCCGGTGAGCGACAACAGCGGCAATGTCACGCTGCACCTGATCGATCTGCGCTCCGGCGCCGATCGCGCCGTACCGGTCCAGCTGGCTGCCACCCCCAGCAATGAGTGCATGGCATGGTCGCCGGACGGCACCTGGCTCTTCGTGGCCGCCAGCGGCGGGCGGCTGCTCGCCGTGAACGCGCGCAGCCGCCACGTGCAGGGCCTGGGCGTCACCCTCCCGCAAGTCACTCAAGTAGCGGTCCGGGATGCGGCCGGCTAGCGAACGCGCGTGGCTACCCACGTTGCTGCTGGCCTGCCTGGTGGTCGGCGCTGTCTTCGCCGTCTTCCGTCAATCGGGCTCGCCCCACAACCCTCCGGCTCCGCAGCCGGCGCCGTCGCCACGGCCACCGGCCGTGACAGTAACCGACATGGGCCACCCGCTTCTCGGCATCACCTCGGACTGGCAGCTGTTCGGCCTGTCGGCCGACAGCGTGGTCGAGGTCCAGTTCAACGCCGGCCGGATCACCCGTACCATCCTGCCGCAGCAGGAAGGTAGCGGCCCCGTTTCGTTCATCGTGGGCCCGCATGAGGCGATCATCCGGCCGCTCGACAACGTTCCGGGCTACGTGGTGCCTGATGGCCGGCCCGCCCGTCCGTTGACCGGCATGCTCGCTCGGGGCGACCTGCTGCTGCCCGGCCCTAGCCCGGCGGAGGAATGGGCCGTCAGCGGCACCGGCAATACGTTGCCGCTGCTCGGGCCGGGCGGTAAGCCGACCAGCGTACGCGTGACGCTGCCCCGCCGCTGGGCGGCCCAATCGGCCATGGCAGACGGTCGCGGCGACCTGCTGCTGTTCGACGACCACGGCCAGCAGTTCGACGCCGGACCAGGCTCGCTGCGCCAGGTCGGCGCCCTGCTGGTCGCGATCGGTCCGAAACGCTGGCTCGGCCTAGCTTGCCATCACGGACACTGCCGCAACGTGGTCATCGACGTCGCGACCGGGGCCCGGCGAACGCTGGCCGGGCCGCCGGTGAGCATCGTGACCTGGCCATGGCCCTGGCAACCTGGCGTCGTCTCGCCTGATGGCGCGACAGCAGCCGTCATTGAGGCAGGCCGTTACGGACATGTGTCCCTGAAACTCGTCGACCTCGCCTCGGGCGCCGTTACCACGATCGACGTGCCAGTGACCCAGGCTTCGTCTAGTCAAATGCTGGCCTGGTCGCCGGACAGCCGGTGGCTTTTCGTGGCTGACGCGGGCGGCCAACTGCTTGCCGTTGACCAGGTCAGCCACCGAGTCGAGAGCCTCGGCGTGCCGCTTCCCGACATCATCCAGATCGCGGTACGGCAGCCGCCGGGTTAAGCGGCCGCGCTGCCAGCCGCCGGGAAGGGCCGCCGAGGCAGGACCCGGTCGACACCACCAGGGCCTGGCAATGTCGAGGGATATCTAGTCGCGATTCGTGTGGGATAGATCACGCCGCGCGACCTCCACATTGATAGTGTCGAGAAAGGGCATGCTCTCGGGCGGGTGGCCTCCAAGCTGTAAAGCTTTGAAGGAGTTGGATAGCTTTGTCGGGGAACTCCGCACTTGGCGGGTACGGGAAGGTGCGCTGGCGCCGTTTCGCCCTCATGCTGGCGCCGGCAGTGGCGGCGGCGGCTGTCCTCATGGTGCTGACGGCCCAATCCGTGCTGGCTGTCTCGTTCGCCATCTCCGGGATTCCCTTTGTCGTCACCGCTTCCGAGCTCCATGGACAGGGATTCGAGCAGTTCGGCGTGCTGGATCACTCAATCGTCAACCAACTGCCGGGTAACACGAACCAGATCGTGCTGACCGCCAACGCGATCCGGTCAGCTCAGTTGAGCAACCTGTGCCAGAGCGTCCAGCTGGGCGCCCTATCGCTCAGGATCACTGCCGGCAACGGGGGTTCGCCGGTCACGGCCACGGATCTGGTGGTTGACGCTGACCGGCTTTCGGGCAGCGTAGCGTCGTTCAACCACGTGACGATCGGCCAGGACGCGAGCACCCTTACCGAAGTGCCCGGAGTGAGAGGCCCGCCCGGCGACTTCTCGCTGGCGGCTCAGTCGATCACGATCAGCCACCTGCGGCAGCACGCCTACGCCACAACTGCGGGGACGTTCACCTTGCCGGGATTCAGCCTCAGCTTCGGAAATTCCTGCTGAGCGTTGGCCACATTCGGAGCTGGCGGGGGGCCGGACAGGCAGTCCGGCCGGGCAGTCGCGCCGGAAGCCGGGCCGGTCAGGCGAGCATGGCTGGCCTGGCGGCGGTGGCGGCGCACTCGCCCCTTTTGGGGCGGGCTGCTCGTTATTCTGGGGGCCGGAGAAATACTGCTGTCCGAGCGGGCCCCACTGCCGATCATCATTCACATCGGGCTCCAGGGCATCGCCGGTTACCTGATCCCTGTCGTGCTGGGCCTGTGCGGCTTCTTGCTGTGGTTTCACCCGCTTCAGCACACGTTTTACTCAATTCTCGCCGTGCTGCTCGCTCTGGGGTCCTGGGTCACTTCCAATCTGGGCGGATTCTTCGTCGGGATGCTGCTGGGGCTGGTCGGCGGCAGCCTTGCCTTTGCCTGGACCCGGACCGGCGATCCAGAGCCTCCCCGACCGGTGCCCAGGGAGCGGCCGGAGAAGGAGCCATCGGAGGGCCTGGACCTGATACTCGGCGACTCTTACTCCGGCGCATCGGATGACCGGCCGACAGGTGCCGGGCGGCATGAGCAGCCAGGCAACCGAGTTCGCTACCGCAACGGCGAGAGCGGCCGCGAAGCAGGCGAGGATACACCCGGTGGCGCCACTCGCTACCGAAGCGCTCTGCTCGCTCTGCCAGTCATGCTGTCCGTCCTTGTCGCCGTCCCGCGCGACGAAGCGGTGCCGGGCGAATCGTGGCTGGCTGCTCCCGGTCGCGCGCTGGCACTCAGCGAGACTGCGAGCCCGGCAACGTCGTTAGGCGCTCCGTCCACATCAAGCTCAACCCCGGCACTAGCCGCGACTTCGACCTCGGCGACGTCACCGACGCCCACAGTGACGCCGACGCCACGCCCACGGCGACGCCGACGCCCACAGCGACGCCGACGCCCACAGCGACGCCGACGCCCACAGCGACGCCGACGCCCACAGCGACGCCCACGCCGAGCCCGAGCTCAAGCCCCGGGTCCTCGCATCGGCACCGACGACGCGTCCGCCGGGTCCCCCCTCCGGCGCTTATGGCTTCGGTATTGGTGTCCACGATCGCCGCGGCGTCCCTGGCGTTCAGCGAGGTATCTTTCGACGGCGTGGCCGAGGTGCCGACCGCGAACGGCAACGTGCCCATGCTCATGTTCAGTATGAGCTCGATGACGTTTTCCGGGGGCGCCACGCTCACGGTAAAGCGGCCCAGGCAGTCGCTCGTCACCATGGGGTCATCTTTCGACTTCACCGGCCATGTCGTGCTCTACACGACGAAACTCTCGGGTGTCCTGAACGGCGTGAAAGTGAACTTCACGCCGAAAAGCCCGCCACTGCATTTGCCGAGCGACACGGTGTTGACGAGCGTGGTAGCCCATCAGCCGTACGCCATCGCGGACTCACTCCAAGCCACCGATTTGACAAGCTTTTTCAGCTAAGCCAGCAAGATCGACGCATGATGCGAAGGAGGCAAATCTGGGCCCTAGAAAGTAGTACGAATCGCAAGCCTGGCGAGGCCGCGACCCGCCAAACCCAAACAGGAAGGCAGATACACAGAAATGCGCAAATTACTGCTTCCGGCGGCGGCAGCCGCTGCGTTGCTGGCCATCGCCCCGATGACAGCCGCGTCCGCAGCTTCGCATGACGTCCTGACCATCAGCAAGGCCGGCGGCCCCAACGTCAAGGTGGGCGCGATCCTCCAGGCCGGCCTGAAATTCGGCACCACGGCCGTATTCGCGACCGGCGGCGAGAAGGTCACGTGCAAGAGGGTGATGTTCAAGGACCAGGTCACGAAGAATCCGTCGAAGCCAGGCACCGCAGTGGAAAAACTCAAGAGCCAAACCTTTAGCCATTGCAGTGTCACCGGGATTAGCGGTACAAGGGAGCCCCGAGCATTCAAGCTGAATCATCTGCCGTACACCACGACCGTCAAGGATCCAAGGGACAACGGTGACGGTGAACAGGACGAGTACGACGATCAATATCGGGACGATACTTGGCGGCAGGATTCACTGTACGTACATCGCGAAAACCACCAAAGGGAACTGCCTCGAACAAATCACAAACGATCACCTTCATCGGGCAGGGCATTCACAAAGACGTCTGGACCACCGAGAACATGTAAAACAACTGCCAAATTCTCCGCAACGTTCGGGCCGGTCGTGGACACGAGCGTCACAGGGCAACCCGCACGTCTTCGTGAACTAACTGGGCATGGGGCCTTAGCCTGGCGATTTGCTATAACCAGGTTCTAACGCCCCGATAAATGCCCCAGGCGCTTAGCCGCGAATCTGCGCCTGGGGCACCGGCCCAGCCAGCAGATTTGTCATCCACGGCGGCTGAAGTCAAGACTTCGCTGCTGCGGCCTCTGTGATTTGAGGTGCCCGAGAGGCAGAATGTTCATGTGGGGCTGGCCTACGAGCGGATCGGGTCGGGCGAACCACTGGTGCTCCTGCACGGAATCGGGCATAGGCGCCAGGCCTGGGGCGCGGTACTGGACTGGCTCGCACCGCATCGTCAGCTGATCCTCGTCGATCTGCCGGGGCATGGCGACTCGCCGCCGCTGCTGGTCCGTCGGAAGATCGGTACCCGAGGCCCTCGTGCAGGGGATCACCAGCCTGCTCGACCAGCTGGGCCTTGACCGCCCCAACCTGGCCGGAAGCTCGCTGGGTGGCCGGATAGCACTCGAGGCAGCCCGACGGGGCCGAGCTGCCAGCGTCACCGCAATTGCTCCGGCGGGTTCTGGACGGAACTGGCGCGAGCTCGCGTACGCGCGGGCCGTTAGCAAGGTCATGGAGGCGGCGGGAACGCTCGCTGAGCCGCTGGCTCCCGTGCTGGCCCGCAGCACCGCAGGCAGAGCACTCATTTATGCCGCGATTGTGAGCAAGCCCTCCCAGGTCACGCCCAAGCAAGCCAGTGACGATATGGAAGCCTTCCTGGCTGCCCGCAGCGCGGTGAACGCGATCTTGGCAGCGGCAGTCCCGTATTCCGGCATTATCCCCGCCGGTGTCCGGGTAACGGTCGCCTGGGGTACCCGCGATCACCTGCTCCCGCCGCATCAGGCACAGGTAGCCAGGGCGCGCATACCGCAGGCGAACATAGTTCTGCTGCCAGGCTGCGGACACGTGCCGATGACGGATAACCCGCAGCTAGTGGCTGATGTCCTGCTGGCTGGCAGTCGACCGTCGGCCCGGCCAGCGCGCCAGCGGGCTACCAGCACCTTAAGCAGATGCGGCAGTTTCGCTCTCAGGTATACCGCGCTAGCCCGGTACCCGCACTAGTAGTGCGCCCGGCTGCACCCCCACGATCAATGAGTTGCCAGCGGACTGCATCTCGCCATCTACTTGGCGCGGCAGCTCGATCTCAGCATGGATGTCGACGTGGCGAGCGCGGAGCCGAACCAGCTGGCCGTCGTCATGGCGGCTCCCGACGGCAACCCGGTAACCGATGCTGGCCCAGCCCGACGGCCCGGCTGGCGCGAGGATAGCGACGTCCAGTATCCCGTCGTCGAGCCGCGCATCCGGCATGATCGGGAACCCGCCTGGCAGCAGGCCGCAGTTCCCGACGGCGACCGACCTGGCCAGCCTGATGAGCGGCGCGCCCCCGTCGAGCCGCAGGGTGAAGGTGGCAGGCCGCCGGTGCAACTGGCTGGTGGCGGCGGCCGCGTAAGCTGGCCAGCCCACCAGCCGCTTCGCCATAGCGGGCGTCGCGCTGACGACGGCGGCATCCAACCCGATCCCGGCCATCGCCGCGAAAGTCATATCCCCGGCTGAGGCCACGTCGATGCGGCGGTCCCGGCCGCCGAACGCCACGGCAACTGCCGCCTCAAGCCGACCGGGCAGACCTAGCGCGCGGGCAACAAGGTTGGCCGACCCGGCTGGCACGATCGCCAGCGGCACGTCGGTGCCTGCCAGCACATGCGCGCATGCTCGCACGGTTCCGTCGCCGCCCACGGCGACCACCATCGCCGCGCCAAGATCCAGGGCCTGGGCCGCCGGCCCGGCACCGGGATCACTGGCGGACGTCGGCAGTAGCAGTGGCTCCGCCCAGCCATTGGCGGTCGCGGCCTGCATGCAGGCCTGCTTCAGGCGCCGCAGATCGCGCATCCGTGCTCCGTTGACGACCACCACCGCGAGCCTGCCCACCTCACCATCATCTCCGGTGATGCCGTTTCCCGGCACGTCAAGATCGTGATGGACCGCCGGACGCTTCGGCTCGTTAGCGGAGGACGCCGGCCAGCAGTTCCTGCGCCTCGGACTGGATCCGGGCCAGGTGACCAGGGCCGCGGAACGACTCCGCGTACAGCTTGTAGACATCCTCGGTGCCGGACGGCCTGGCCGCGAACCAGCCGGACTCGGTCACGACCTTGATCCCACCGAGTGGCTCGCCGTTACCCGGAGCCTGCGTCAGCCGGGCCAGCACCGGCTCGCCGGCCAATTCGGCCGCGCTGAATTGGTCCGGCGACAGCTTCCCGAGCACGGCTTTCTGCTGGCGGGTCGCGGGCGCGTCGATCCGGGCGTAAGCCGGGTCGCCGAGCCGCTCCGTGATAGACCGGTACCGCTCGCTCGGCGTGCGGCCGGTCACCGCGATAATCTCGGCGGCCAGCAGGTCGAGGATGATGCCGTCCTTGTCGGTAGTCCACACCCGGCCGTCGCGGCGCAGGAACGAGGCGCCCGCGCTCTCCTCGCCACCGAATGCGACGCTGCCGTCCAGCAGGCCGGGCACGAACCACTTGAAACCGACCGGGACCTCAACGAGCCGCCGCCCGCAGTCATCAGCAACCCGGTCGATGATCGCCGAACTGACCATGGTCTTACCGACCGCGGCAGCGGAGGGCCAGTCGTCGCGATGCCGGAACAGGTAATCGATCGCGGCTGCCAGGAAGTGGTTGGGATTCATCAGGCCAGCGTCTGGCGTCACGATGCCGTGCCGGTCCGCATCGGTATCGTTCCCTGTCGCCACGGCGAAATCCGCTCGCCGCCCGATCAGCGATGCCATCGCGCTGGGCGATGAGCAATCCATCCGGATACGGCCATCCCAGTCCAGCGTCATGAACCGGAACGTCGGGTCGACGAGCGGGTTCACCACCGTTAGCTCGAGGCCGTAACGGTCGGCGATCTCGCCCCAGTAGCCGACGCTGGCACCGCCGAGCGGGTCAGCCCCGATCCGCACCCGCGCCGACTTCACCGCATCCAGGTCAACGACGGACGGCAGCGCAGTGACGTACTCGCCGAGGAAGTCGAACCGTCCGGCCGCCGCCCGCGCCGTGGCCAGCAGCACCCGCCGCACCTCCCGCAGCCCCCCAGCCAGCAGCTGGTTGGCCCGTTGCTGAATGACCGAGGTGACCTGAGCGTCGGCCGGCCCACCGTCCGGCGGGTTGTACTTGAAGCCGCCATCTTCTGGCGGGTTATGGGATGGGGTAACGACGATCCCGTCGGCCAGCCCCGTCGTCAGGCCATCGTTGTGCGCGAGGATGGCTCGGGACAGCGCTGGCGTCGGCGTGTAGCCGTCCCGGCTGTCGATCAGCACCGGCACGTCGTTGGCGACCAGCACCTCGAGTGCCGTGGCCATGGCTGGCTCGGATAGGGCGTGTGTATCCCGGCCCATGAACAGCGGCCCGGTAAACCCGGCTCCCGCGCGGTACTCGCAGATGGCCTGCGTCGTCGCGGCGATGTGGTCTTCATTAAACGAAAGGCGCAGCGCACTGCCACGATGCCCCGAGGTGCCGAAGGTCACCTGCTGGGCCGCCTCGGCGGGATCAGGATGCTCGCTGAAGTAGGCAGTTATCAACGCCGCTACGTCGACCAGGTCGCTCGCGGCGGCGGGCTTGCCCGCCCGTTCGTCCAATCGGTGTCCGCCTAACTTCAGTGCCCGCCCTAGGTTCAGTGCCCGCCTAGGTTCACTGTCCTACCTTGTCCGGCACGGGCATGACATCGGGCAGTTCGAGCGCCGCAGCAGACAGCTCGTACCCGGCCCGCCGCGCCAGCTCGGCATACACCACGGAGCTGTGCGCCCACACAACCGGTGCTAGCTCCGCATAACGGGCCGCGGCCGCGACGCTGTCACCGTCGGCCGGCGCCTCGCGGTAATCGAAGTAGTACTTGAGCTTGGCCTCGGTGCCAGACGGCCTGATCACGATCCGGTAGTGCTCGCTACCCAGCTCCAGCACGTCGCGGGCGGCCTTCTCGCCCTCGGTGAGCGGCCCGGCGGTGCCGTCCACCAGGAAGTCGCGCCGGCTGAGCACCGGCTCGCTGCCCAGCCGCTCTAGCGGCCGCTCGCGCAGCGACCGCATGACCGACCTGATCTTTTCCGCGCCGTCGGCACCGAGCAATACCAGCGATCGGCCGTACTCAATGTGCACCCCGGTCGCGGCAAACGCCTCCATCAGGTAGTCCCACAGCGTCCGGCCGGAGCTGCGAAGCAGTGCGTGCAGGTGCGCGATGATGTAGGCACCCGAAGCGGCGTCCTTGTCGCGCAGGTCCGTGGTGGTCAGGTAGCCGTGACTCTCCTCCGACGCCAGCACCAGCTCGGCACCGGCGCCTGCTTGCTCGGCCAGGTCAAGCTGCTGGCCGATGAACTTGAACCCGATCATCAGGTCGTCGGTTACCCGCACGCCCGAGCCGAGCCCGGCGATGCCTCGCAGCACCCGGCTGGTGGCCACCGTCGTGATTAGCGGCCCGGACAGGCGCGGGCCGGTTGGATCGGCGATGAGGAAGTAGGCGATGATCGCGCCGATCTGATTGCCGGTCAAGTGCCGCCACGAGCCGTCGGCCAGCCGCACCTCGACGCCGAGCCGGTCCGCGTCCGGGTCGGTGGACAGCACCAGTTCGGCCCCTGACTCGGCGCCGAACTCGATCGCCGGGTCGGCGACACCGGGGATCTCCGGGTTCGGCGAGCGCAGCGGGATCGCCGCGAACGACCCGTCCGGGTACTGGTCCCGCGGCACGTGCACCTGGTAACCGGCCTCGGTCAGGGTCTCGCCCACGCTCGCCAGCCCGGTCCCGCACAGCGGCGTGTAGACCAGCGGCACGCCGGACCGGATGGCCGCCGACGAGGCGCAGATCTCAGCGTCCCGGCTGGTGTACAAGCTCACGTATTTCTTGTGCACGTCGACGGAGATCTCGGCAGCCGCGCCGATATGCTCGGCGACCAGTTCCTCGATCCGCGGGTCGAGCGTGACCTGCTCGACTGCACGCGCCAGGTTTGCGTCGTCGGGCGGGCAGTACTGGCCGCCGGTTGGCGTGTATACCTTGAAGCCGTTGTCGTCGGGGTGGTTATGGGAGGCCGACACGTTCAGGCCGCCGGCCGCGCCCAGTTCCCTGATCGCAAAGGAGAGCTCCGGCGTCGGCATGTAGCCGTCCGGGTCCTCGGGAGCGGGCATGCAGGTCTGGACGCCGTAGATGGCGTAGATCTGGCAGGCGAGCTGGGCCAGCCCGCGGGCGCTGGTGCCCAGCAGCGACCAGTCAGCCCCCATGAAGCTCAGCGTCTGGCTGATGTCGGTAAACACCCGGGTGTCGTTCGCGACGACCACGGTCAGGCCAGAGCGCCCGGCCGTCTGGCGCAGGAACTCGCAGTGCCCGGCTACGGTAAGCGCGAGCGTGCGGGGATTGATCCGGTTCGGGCCGATGCCGACCCGCCCGCGCCGGCCCCCGGTTCCGAACGGGATATCGCACCGGAACGAGTCGACGATCAGCCCGGCGGGAGCCAGCGCCGCGAACCGCCGGAGCTCGTCGCGGCGGACGAACGGCTGGTCGGCGCCGAGCCACTCGTCCAGCGTTTTCGCCGCGGTTGCGCCGCCGTTGGGGTGATCGGCTATCTCGGCAAGCCTCCGGCTGAGGTCTGGGTCGGTCATGGCTCTCCGCTGCTCCGCGCGAATCTTCGGCTGGGAAAACAACCATATGCGGGAACGGGGCCGGCCTGCCTGGCAGCCCCGTGACTAGCTACGGCCGTTTTGCGGGGACCACGTTCCCTTCCTGGCGGTGCGGTCCGACAACGGTTGGCTAGCATCGGGGCATGGACTTGATCACCTCGCCCGAGAAGGTCTACTTCGCCGAGCGGGGTGAGACCAAGGGCGACCTCGCGGAGCACTACCGGCGGGTTGCCGGGCCGCTGCTGCGTGCCGTGAGCGGCCGGCCGGTGCTGCTCCAGCGCTTTCCGGAAGGTGCCAGCGGACCGTCCTTCTTCCAGAAGCGGGTGCCCAAGAACAAGCCCGGCTGGCTGCAGACGACCATCGTCGCGACGCCAAACGGCACCACGTCTGAGGCACTGGTGGCCGCCGACCTCGACCATCTGCTGTGGGCGGTGAACCTCGGCTGCCTGGGTTTCCACGTCTGGCCTTATCTGGCTAGCGATCCGGAACACACCGATGAACTGCGCATCGACCTGGACCCGACGCCCGGTATCGACTTCAGCCACATCCAGCGGGCGGCCGCAGAACTGCGCGTGCTGCTCGATGAGGTCGGGGTAACGGGCTATCCGAAGACAACCGGCAACCGCGGCCTGCATGTCTACATCCGGCTCGAGCCGCGCTGGGACTCCTACCAGGTCCGCAGCGCCGCAGTCGCGATCGCGCGCGAGCTGGAACGCCGGCGGCCGGACCTGATCACCGCGGCCTGGTGGAAGGAAGAGCGGGGCCAGCGGGTCTTCGTCGACTTCAACCAGAACGCGCCGCACAAGACCGTGTTCGGCGTCTGGTCGGTGCGGGCGCGGCCCGGCGCGCAAGTCTCGACGCCGGTCCGCTGGGACGAGATAGACCATATTCATCCAGACCAGTTCACGATCTCATCGCTGCCGGCTCGGCTGGATCAGATCAGCGACCCGTGGCTGCCCATGAACGACCACCTGCAGTCGCTGGAGCCGTTCCTGGCCATGCATGAGCGCGACACCGCAGCGGGCCTGCTCGACGCCCCGTGGCCGCCGGTTTACCCCAAGCAGCCAGGCGAGCCACCGCGGGTTGCCCCCAGCCGCGCCAAAAAGTCCTGACAACGCCAGCCGGCCCGGCCTGGGACCATCATTGCATCATAGCATCATGATGCAATGATGTTAGAATACAACTATGCGTACCACAATTGATCTTCCTGATGATCTGCACGCTCAGGCTGTCGCGATCGCGAGGGACACCCATCAGTCGCTGAGCCAGACCGTCGCCGGGCTAATGCGCCGGGGACTCGGCTCAGGCGAGCAGGGCGAGATAACTACCAGCGCGCGGACCGGCCTGCCAGTGGCTCACCTCGGAAGGACGATCACGTCAGAGGACGTCAGGCGGCTGGAGGATGACGATCGGTGACAGTTCTGCTCGACGCGAACCTGCTGATCGCCCTCCTTGTTGACGATCACGTTCACCATGCGGCCGCCGAGAACTGGTTTGCGCGGGCGAGCGAGAATTTCGCGACCTGCCCAGTCACCCAGGGCAGCCTGCTACGCCTGCTCATCCGCGAGGGCCAGTCGGCCGCGGCAGCGCGAGCGGTCCTCAGCGCGACCGCCGCCGACCCGCGGCACGAATTCTGGCCCGACGATGTCCCGTACACCGACGTTCCCAGTCATGGGATCATCGGGCACCGCCAAGTAATAGATGCTTACCTAGCCCAACTCGCGCGAGCCCGTGGGTCCCGGCTCGCCACCTTCGACCGAGCGATGGCCAAGTTGCACGCCGACGTCGCCGACCTTGTCCCGGCCAGCTGATCGTTGAGGCCGGGCCTGGTTAAGCGGGAGGGTGGGCGTAGCGGGTCGTGCACAACGGGATGAAGACGATCAGCAGCAAGGCCGTCCAGCTCAGTGACGCGGCGATCGGATGGTCCAGCGGCCACGCCCCGATGGCGGGTGCCGCCGGACTGCCGAACACTTGCCTGACGGCGGCGGCCACTGCGCCGACAGGGTTCCAGTCGGCGACCGCGCGCAGCGCCACACTGAAGCACGTCATCCTTGCGGACGGCCGAGACCACTATGGGGTGGCGATGGCCGATCCGGAGGGCCGCGAGTTCGACATCAACTGAGCGACAGCGGAGTTTGCGCAGGTCAGAGCGTTACACCTGCCCGCTAGTCCGCGGAGAGTTCGCAGGATTTAGCACCTCGGCCGCCATCCCGGCCGCTGCCTGCCGGGTCCGGTCCTCGGCTGACGGCCACAAGTGCGAGTGGACGTTCAGCGTGATCGATGCGCTGGAGTGACCAGGGCGGGTGTACCGTCACCACGTCGCACCCGGCCGCTATCAGGCCCGAGGCGTAGAAGTGCCTCAGATGGTGCAGGTAAATGCCATCGCAGCCGGCGGCCGCGGTCACCGGTGAACCGGGCTGGCATGGGAGGCGGGTGAGCCCGCCGATGCTCATGGATCAACCTGGTGGAATGCTTCTTCTCGATCATCACGCGGCAGGCCATCCGCCGCGGCTCATTCACCTCGGTCAAGGAGCTGATCGCCGCGGTCGGCGCCTTCATCGACCACTGGAACGACCACCCGGTCCCGTTCGCCTGGACCAAGGACGCCGACCAGATCTTAACCAGCATCAAACGCGCGCAGACTAGAACAAGCCGTCTTACAGACCACTAGTTGGTCTACAACTGCCGGCTAGCCAGTGATGGGAAGCAGCTGCCACCTATTTCCGGTCCATAGCTCGGCCAGCGCGCCGTTATGCGTCGTGGCGCCGGGCTCGGCGGATCCGCCGACGGCGATGCAGTGGGCGGGCTTCGTGCAGGAGACCGCGTACAAGTGTCCGGCGGCGGGCCGTGCCACCGGCAGGAAGGTCAGCGACCTGCCGTTCCACCGCAGCGCTCCGGGGTGGTCATTGACGAGGCTGTAACCGACAGTGACGCAGCTCGTCGCGCTAGGACAGGAAACGGCATTGGTTGCGAAACCCTGGCTGTGATGCCCCTCAATCGTCAGACGGTGCCAACGTCCGCTGTTCCACAGCGCGGCCAGATCGGCAAACGGGGCGGCGCCCGCAACCGGGAATCCGACGGCGAGGCAGTGGCCCGCGGACGAGCACGAGACCGCGTCCAGAGTGGTGTCAGGGTGGGTCGGATGCGGAACAGGACGCAGGTGCCACCTATTGCCGTTCCACGCTTCTGCGAGCGCTGAGGCGTTAAGCAATCCTGTTCCACGCCCCCAGAACCAGGCGCCTACAGCCATGCATGATGACGGTTTTGTACAACTGACGTCCAGGAGCTGACCGCGCCTGCCTCCAGTGGGCAGAACTGGCCTCCGCACCAGCAGTCTGGCGCTCACCACCTGCATCGCGATGGGCGCACCCGAACCAGAATCGCCGACAATCATGCAGGTGTTCCGCACACATGACACGCCTCGCAGCACTGACCCGCGCGGAAAACGCACAGCCAGGATGCGCCAGCGGGCGCCATTCCACTGCTCAGCGAATGCGCTAAGAACATTTGTATGAATGTTGTCTGCGCCTCCGATGGCAAGGCATCGAGTGGGAGCAGCACACGACAGCGTCTCCAGGTAGCTGACGACGTTTTTGCCCGCGACTGCCGGGGCAGCGATAACTCGCCACCGGTTACCGTCCCACCGCTCGGCCAGCGGTTGGTCTGTGCCGATTCCGCGGGCACGGTCACCGACCGCCAGGCACATCGCAGGCCGTGGGCAGGAGACTCCCGACAGAGTGTCCGAGTACACGTTGCTTGTCGATGCGCTCGCTATCGTCGGCCCGGCGATGGCCAGGGGCCCAGCGAACACGGCCGTAATCGCGCCGGCAACGGCCGCCAGGCGGCGTAGCGCCATCGGGGGATCCTTTCGTGGAGCACATACCTATTTTCCGGGCAGATAATCAGATGCTGTTCTTATCATGACAACTGGAGCGCAGGCTAGCCTTACCGGAGTGCCAGAAAGGCAGGCTTGCCCGCTAGCCTTGGCACATTTCGGCGCAGCCCGGACCGCCGAACCGCTGGTAGGTTGAGGCGAGGCCGCTATCTGCTGAGGGAAGGAACGCCGGGATGGATGGAACGCTGGCTGCTGCCGACCTGGAGCTGCTGCGCAAGGACTTCTCCGCGAATCCGGCGTACCGCCTCGCGCAGAACGCCGTTACCAGGGTCTCGGTCAACGACGTCGCGATCAACCGCGAGATTGTCAACAACATCGATCACTCGCTGTCGACCCATCTGGACGACTGGAAGGTCACCAACCAGGAGCGCAGCGGCCGGTGCTGGCTGTTCGCCGGGCTGAACCTGCTCCGCGTCGGCGTGATGCGCAAGACCGGCCTCAAGGACTTCGAGTTCTCCCAGAACTACGCGATGTTCTGGGACAAGGTCGAGCGCGCCAACTACTTCCTCGAGGCGATCATCGAGACCGCCGACCGTGACGTCGACGACCGGACGGTGGCATTCCTGCTGGAATCGGTGGCGGGCGACGGCGGCCAGTGGAACATGTTCGCGGCGATCGTGGCCAAGCACGGCCTCGTGCCGAAGAATTTCATGCCGGAGACGCAGAGCTCATCCAACACCGGCCGGATGAACTCGGTGCTGCGCTACCTGTTGCGGCAAGGCGCCCGGTCAGTTCGCGGGGCGGTAGCGGCGGGTGGCCTGGAGGCAGCCCGCACGGAAAAGGCCGAGGTGCTGCGTGCCGTTTACCGCGTGCTGTGCATCCACCTCGGCACCCCGCCCGAGCGCTTCGACTGGCAGTGGACCGACAAAGACCGGGGATTCCACCGCGACGGCGTGCTGACCCCGCAGGAGTTCGCGGCCAAGTACATCGACCTGCCCCTTGACGACTACGTCTGCCTGGTGCACGACCCGCGCCCGTCCAGCCCGATCGGGCGGACGTTCACCGTCGAGTACCTCGGCAACGTGCTCGGCGGACCGGCGGTGACCTATCTCAATGTGGACATGTCGCTGATCAAGAAGACCGCCGCCAGCACGCTGGAGGGCGGCGAGCCGGTCTGGTTCGGCTGCGACGTCGACCAGATGATGAGCAGCGACTACGCGGTGTGGGACGTCGGCCTGTATGACTTGCCCGCGGTCTACGACACCGAGTTCTGTTTGGACAAAGCGGACCGCCTCGCCTACCACGAGACGCTGATGACGCACGCGATGCTGTTCACCGGCGTCGACGTGCTCGACGGCCGCACGCGGCGGTGGCGGGTCGAGAACAGCTGGGGCTCCGACCGCGGCAAGGACGGCTTCTACACCATGCACGACTCGTGGTTCGACGAGTACGTCTTCGAGATCGCGGCCCGCCGGAACTCGCTGCCCGAGGACCTGCAGCAGGCACTGGACGCCACGCCAATCGTGCTGCCGGCCTGGGATCCGATGGGCGCCCTGGCGCGATAAGGGAACGGGGTCCTTCTTTCGCGCAGCCGCCTGCTCAGGCGAGTGCTGCCTCGGCGGCTGACTTGATGTCGGCATGCGCGGCCGGCAACTCGGGCGAGTCGAACATCCGCTGGGTCAGCACGACGATGGTCAAGTCGCGGCTCGGGTCCACGTCCCAGGTAGTGCCGAAGCCGCCATTCCAGCCGAATGACCCGTCGTCCTGCACGGCCTGGCAGAACGACCACGACTGCCCGGTGAAAAAGTCCGGGCCGAGGCCACCGCGCGCCTTCTGCTCGGGCGTGAGCTGGTCCGTCGTCATGGCGCGAACCGAGTCCGCTGACAGCACCGGGTCACCGCCGCGCAGGAACATCCGGGCGAAGGCCAGCATGTCGTCGGCAGTGGACACCAGTCCCCCGGCACCGTCCTCGAATGCGGGCGGGCGGCTGTACTTCCCATCCGGCTGGTCCCAGGCCACCAGGCCGTCCGGCCCCGACCGGTAGGCCGTGGCCAGCCGGTCGGCCTGTGCAGTCCAGAAGGCGGTGTCCGTCATGCCGAGCGGCTCGAAGATCCGGGTGCGCAGCACTTCGCCGAACGACTGGCCAGCAGCCCGGCCCAGCAGCACGCCCAGCACCGACGCGCCCGTGTTGTACATCCATCGCTCGCCGGGCTGGGCGAGCAACGGCAGCGATCCGAGCCCGGCGATCCAGGTGTCGGGGTCAGGCTGCACCGCGGGATCCGGCGGCCCGATGGTTGACAATCCCGCCTCGTCCGAGGCCACTACCACCGGAAACGGCTCGGCGGCCATGAACATCTCCACCACGAAGCCGAAGCCGAACGTAAACGTCAGCAGGTCGCGCGTGGTTATCGCCCGCTGAGCCGGGACCGTGTCGTCCAGCGGCCCGCTCATGTCCCGCAGCACCCTGCGGTCGGTTAACTCGGGCAGCAACCGGTCGACCGGCTCGTCGAGGCCAATCAGGCCTTCCTCGATCAGCGCCATGGTCGCGGCGCCGGTGACTGGCTTGGTCATGGACGCAATACGGAACAGCGAGTCTCGCTGGACCGGCGCGCCGCCGATCGACAGCGTGCCGAACGGCTCGGCAAACACCTCGTCACCGCTCGCGACCAGGGCCACCAGGCCAGGGACGTCCCCGTTCCCCACATGCTGCTCAGCCACGGCCCGCAGACGCTCCTTGCCTGCATCTGTCAGATTGCCCGTCATCTGCTCCTCCGCGCTCGAAAGCCGGTCAGCGTGCCTCGGTCTTGTCGGTGCCAACGCGTAGTCTGCCGTACATCGTCGTCGCCACCGAGCCGATTAGGACGAAACCGTGCACGAGCTGACGCCCGCGGAGCAGAGGGCCGTCTCCACGATCGAGGCCAACCTCGGGGACCTCATCAGGCACGACGACGAGTCGATCGTGCATGCTCGGTGGATCCGCCAGCGCTATGACTGCGGCTGCTATGCCAGTTACGGGCCGGCCAGGCAGGCGACCGTTCGCACGGCCTGGCACGAGGCGGGTCACGCCGTCGCTGCTCTGGCCGTCGGTGCCCGGTTCAGCTCGGCCAGCATTCACCACGGCCATCGCAGCGAAGGCCGGGTGCATGGCGTCACTGGCGGTGCGGCCGACCAGGCATTCATCATCGACGCCGCCGGGCAGATCGCCGAGCGGCTGATGGGCTGGACGATGCTGGAGCGCGACGCGGACCTGCGCGCCTGGCTGCCCACCTGGCGCCAGGATGGCGGCGACGCGCGCCGGTTCCGGCAGTCAGTCTCGGCCGGCTCAGCTAGCGACGCGATATCGGCCTGGCGGCTGAGCGAGCAGATGCTGACACCGCTCCGGCCGCAGATTCGCGTGCTCGCACGCGCACTGCTGGTGCATCCCAGGCCACCTGCCGTACAACGTCGCGGCAGCGCTCGCCGTTGGTGCCTAGCCGCGCGCCTTGGTGGCCGCGCTGCTACTGGCCCGGTAGGCGGTGGTGGCCGGCGTCGTAAAGCGGTAGTAGACCGAGGATCCCGGAGCCTTGACGGTCGCGCCGTAACATCCGGAGGCGTGCTGAGGCGGACCGTAGCGGGTCTTGACTGCGGCAGCGCCCCGGACCGTGCGCCAAGGTCCGGAACGTGACTTTGCGTACTGGAACCTGGCCGCCGGGTACTGCGCCATGTCCAGTGCGCCCACGAGTCCGGCGGCCGGGGTAACGCAGCCCTTCAGCTGTCCAGGTGGTGGTCGCGCCGTTGGTGTTCGTCCCGGACGAGAGGGTGAAGTCATCGACCGTCAGCGCGGGTGACGAGCTGCCAGCCGGATAAAGCTCCGCCTTAATGCTGATCTTGACCACTGGCGTGCTCGACTGCAGGACAACCGACAGTGACCCGGCCCTGCTCGCCGGGCTGCTCGCCGACAGTACGTGATCGTCTCGGAGGCATTAGCCGCCGCGGGAAGGCCCAGCAGCACCGCGGCCGCGACGATGACTGCGGCAGCCACGCGCCTGATCATGGCTCATCAACTCCTCGTGCCTGCGCCGCCCGGTAGCTATAGTCGCGAACCCGGCCCGGTCCCGGCAAGGGGAGTCCTCCCCAGCTGGTTCGGCTGGGGCACTGTACCGGCCGGGCGGATTCGCCTAGTGTCGGGCGGGTGATGGCTACGATGCCCGCTACATCCGACAGCCGGGACGTGGCACGGCGGCTCATCGATAACGGCTACGTGATCGTCACCGGAATGATGGATGCGGCCGATGTGCAGGCCGCTCGCGCCGACCTAAGCCGCGTCCTCAGCGCGACGCCGACCGGGCGCAACTCGTTCGAGGGCTACGACACCCAGCGGATCTATGCGCTGTTCGCCAAGACCAGGACTTTCGATGTCGCCGCCACTGGCGCGCTGCTGCTCGCGGTCCTGGACGAGGTGCTCGGCCACTATCAGCTCAGCGCCCCGGTAGGCATCCGGATAGGGCCCGGCGAGAAGGCCCAGATCCTGCACCGGGATGACTCGATCTACCCGGTTCCGGAGCCGCATCCGCCGCTCGTGGTCAACACCATGTGGCCGCTGGACGAATTCACCGAGGACAACGGCGCAACACGGTTCATCCCCGGCAGCCATCGGTGGGAGCCGGGCCGACGGCCCGCCGATAGCGACGATGTCAGCGCCGCTGTCATGTCCCCCGGCTCGGCCATGTTCTACCTGGGCAGCCTCTGGCACGGCGGCGGCGCCAACCGGACCGGACGGCCGCGGCTAGGCGTGATCCTGGAATACGCGGCGGGCTGGCTGAGACCGCAGGAGAACCACTGCCTCGCCGTTCCCCGTGAAGTTGTCCGGGGGTTGCCCGACCGGCTGCAGGAGCTGCTCGGGTACAACATCTATCCCCCGTTCGTCGGGTACGTGGACGGCAGCCATCCCCGGAAGGTGCTCTCGGCCGACCGGTAGCTACGGCTTGGGGGTCACGCCCAGCAGGCGGTCGGCGACGGCGACGACGCCTGCAGCATCCTGGAGCGACGGCTGCAGCCGTCCGGTCACGCGGACCTCAGCGCCCTCGCACGGCCACTGGCTCGCGGTGACCACCACAGCTGGCGGGCTGCTGCTGGAGACAGCGAACGCCAGCCGGTATTCCGCGAAGATCACCGGGCAGCCTATTGTCTTGCCCGGGTTGACCCGTGACCGGTCAAGCACGCCGGCTACTCGCCTGATAGCGGGCGGCGACGTGACGACCTTACGGATCGTGTGCAGCCGGGTGCTGTATATCGTGACGGCGATTGTCAGCACGTGAAAGTCAGCGGGGTCGATGTACTCGGCGGCTGCGCGCGACGGGTACCAGATCACCTGGGCGTCGGCCCGCACCAGCGAACCGCCGGAGCTGCCCGGCACCACGGTGAGGGCGAGCTGAGCCATGTCTACCCCGGCCGGTACCGACCGGGCCTCATCGCTGACGTCCTCCGACGTCACGCCAGTGGGCCCGCCGCTCTGGCCAGTGCCGACCAGGCTCGTTCCGGCCGGCACGTGGGCTGTGAGCATCGCGGCCACAGATTGCATGGACTGCGGCACTTCGTATAGCTGGTGTATGTCGAGCGATGCGGTGGCCAGCGCCCACAGTGACGGCTGACGCAACGCCTGCGGTACGGGCGTCGCTGGCAGGCGGCGCGCGCCAGCTGGCAGGCGCAGCTTGGACAGCATCTTCCGGGCCAGTGCGGCCGCTTCGGAACGGCTCCCCGCAGGAGGACTAATGATCGTTGAGATCTGCCTGGTGGAGACAGGCTTGGCGGGTACCGCCTTCGTGGATGGCAGGTGCGCGCCCGGCGCGCTGGCCCTGGGCGCCGCGGCGCTCCCGCAGGCCGCGAGCGTCACAGCGGCCACCACAACCAGGCTCACCTTGATCGACGCCCGCATCAGCCTGCCTCCAGCCTTCGCTGCCCGTTAGACGCCTGGCCGGCCCCGCCGGTTCCGAACCGGCAACCAGGCAGAATTTCTCCTTGGGTCGTGTCGATCTGGCCCGGACCCGATCGTGTAGACGGCGAGAAGCGACCAGCAAGTAAGGAGCAACGATGCCGAACTATCTGCTCAGCGTCTACCAGCCGGACGGTCAGACTCCACCGCCCGAGGTGCTCGGCCCGATAATGGAGCAAGTCGGCGCCTGGAATGAACGGCTCAAGGCCGCGGGCTCCTGGGTCTTCACCGGCGCCCTGCACCCGCCGAGCACGGCGACCGTGCTGCGGCCCCGCGACGGCGAGATCGTGATCACCGACGGGCCGTTCGTCGAGGGCAAAGAGCACATCGGCGGGTTCACCGTTATCGCGGCTAGCGACCTGGACGCTGCCCTGGACTGGGCCCGGCAGTTTACGCAGATCACTAGCCTTCCGGTCGAGGTGCGGCCCGCCTACGAAAGCGCCGATGGCTGATTCTGCCGAACCTGGCCTGCCCGCCGGGCAGATCGAGCGGATCTTCCGGCGGGAGTACGGCCGGGCCGTGTCGGTCTTGATCCGCGTCTTCGGCGACATCGACATCGCCGAAGACGCGGTTCAGGACGCCTTCACCGTCGCGCTGCGGCGCTGGCCCGCGGACGGCGTGCCGCCAAGTCCGGCTGGCTGGCTGATCACCACCGCGCGGAACCGGGCCATCGACCGGATCCGCCGGGAGGCCTCCCGCGGCGAACGGCATGCGCAGGCGGCGCTGCTGTACGCCGACCATGAACCGCCCGAGGAGGCGCCCGTGCGTGATGACCGGCTCCGGCTCATATTCACCTGCTGTCACCCGGCGCTTAGCACCGGCGCCCAGGTGGTACTGACGTTGCGGCTGCTCGGCGGCCTCAGCACTGCCGAGATCGCGCACGCGTTCCTTGTTCCCGAGCCGACAATGGCGCAGCGGATCGTCCGGGCTAAGGGCAAGATCCGCGCCGCCCGGATCCCGTACCGGGTGCCTGGTGAGGCCGAGCTTCCCGACCGGCTCCGGGCCGTGCTCGCAGTCCTGTACCTGATCTTCAACGAGGGGTACGCGGCCAGCTCGGGTGACATGCTGATCCGGCCCGACCTGTGCGCCGAAGCCGTTCGGCTCGGCCGGTCGCTAGCCGAGCTCATGCCCGACGAACCGGAGGTCATGGGGCTGCTCGGGCTGATGCTGCTGACCCAGGCGCGCCAGCCGGCCCGGACCACCGAGGACGGCTCGGTCGTGCTGCTCGCCGACCAGGATCGCAGCCGCTGGGACCGTGACCTCATCGCCGAGGGCCAGGCCATCGTGCGAGCCTGCCTGCGGCGAGATCAGCCAGGTCCGTACCAGATCCAGGCAGCGATCAACGCCGTCCACGGCGATGCGGTAAGCACGGCCGACACCGACTGGCGGCAGATCGTCCGGCTCTACGATCAGCTGCTGGCGCTGGCGCCGAGCCCGGTCGTGGCCCTGAACCGGGCGGTCGCCGTGGCCGAGGTCGACGGGCCTGCCGTGGCCCTGGCCATCGTCGACACGCTTGAGCTGGACAGCTATTACCTGCTGCACTCAATCCGGGCCGAGCTGCTCGCCCGCCTCGGCCGCGATGCCGAGGCTGCTGCGGAATTCGACGCGGCCATGGCCCGCACCGACGCCGCGGCGCAGCAGGCACTCCTCCGCCGGCGGCGGCAAGAGGTCACCGCTCGCGGGTGATCAGAGCTCGATGCTGGTCACGTCTGGCCGGTGAGGCGGGCCTGCATCCGCCGCATGCCCCGCAGCCAGCGCTCCCTATCGTCGGCGCGACGCCGCTCATAGATGGCGACATCGGGATGCGGGAGGATCAGGAACTGCTCGGTGCCGATCGCATCCAGCACGCTGTCCGCTACCTGTTCCGAGGTCAGCACGCCATCCACCGCCGCCTGCGCGGAACCGCCTGACCACTCGCCGGCGGCCGGCAGCTCGCCGCCTAGCTCGCGCATGCTGGTACTGAGCAGATTGCTGGTGAATGCTTGCGGGCACAGGCAGGACACCCGGATGCCCTGATCGCCGTAGCTGACCGAGAGCCACTCGGCGAATGCGACCGCCGCGTGCTTGGTCACCGCGTAAGGCGCCGAGCCCAGCTGAGTGAGCAGCCCCGCCGCCGACGCGGTGATCTCCAGGTAGCCCTCCCCCCTGGCCAGCATGCCGGGCAGCACGGCCCGGGCAACGTAGATGTGGCTTTGCACGTTGATGGCCCAGATCCTGGCCCAGGCCTCGTCGGAGGCCTCCGGCCCACCCGCCACGATGATCCCGGCATTGGAGAAGAACAGGTCGACCTGACCGAAGGCCTCCTCGGTCCGTGCTACCAGCGCCTGAATGTCTGCTTCTTTCGACACGTCGGCCGGCACCGCGAGCGCCCGATGACCGGCCGCCTCGATGTCGGCGGCCACCTTCGCGGCGCCGTCGGCGTCGATGTCGCACACCACGACCGCGGTGGCGCCGCGGTCAACCAACCCGAGGCTCAGCGACCGGCCGACACCACTGGCGCCACCGGTAACGACAGCGATCTTGCCCAGGATTTGCATGCTCAGCCCCTTGCTGTCGCGCGCACGGCGGCGTCTGCCCAGGCGGCCAGGTCCGGGTCAGCCGCGATCAGGCCCGCGTACTTCTTCCGCGCTTCGTCGCGCTTGGCCGGAATGTACTCGGTCGGCCACAGGCCGGGATGCGGCTCATAGCCTTTTAGCACGTTGCGCGCCACGGTCACCTTGTGCACTTCGTCAACGCCGTCCGCGATGCCCATCGTCGGCGCACTGGCATACATGGCCTGCAACGGAGTCAGGTTGGTGGTGCCGAGCGAGCCCATGATGTGCAGGGCGCGATAGCTGACCTCGCGCAAGACCTTGGCCATGGTGTACTTGCACGCGGCGATCTGGGTCCGCGACGCCTGGGTGCTTGAATTGTCGATGGTCCAGGCTGTCCACAGCACCAGCAGCCGCAGCATGTTGATCTCGGCGTAGGAATCGGCGATTGCTTCCTGCACCATCTGGTGCTCCGCGATCACCTTGCCATGTGACTCGCGGCTTAGTGCGCGCTCACACATCATGTCGAAGGCCAGCCGGACCTGTGCGACCGTCCGCATGGCGTGATGAATGCGACCGCCGCCGAGCCGCCGCTGGGCCAGCACTTTGGCTCCGTCCTCGGGCCCCAGCAGATTTTCGAGGGGAACGCGGACTTCGTTGTACCTGACGTGGTTATGCAGCGGCGGGTAGCCCATGATCTCAACCCCGTGCGTATCCCGCGGCACCACGAACATGCCGTTGGTGCACATGACGAAGATGATGTCTGCCCTGGCCCCGGCGCTGGTGAACCACTTCTCGCCGGTGATGACCCAGCTCTCGCCATCCCGGACCGCGTGAGTCTTGAATAGGTTCGGGTCGGACCCGCCTTGCGGCTCGGTCATGGAGTACGCCGAGAAGATCTCCTGATTCATCAGCGGGTACAGCCATTTGGCCTTCTGCTCGGCCGTCCCGTAGGCAGCGAGCATCTCCATGTTGCCGGTGTCGGGCGCCGCGGTGCCGAAGACCACCGGCGCCGACCGGTACCGGCCGAGGATCTCGTTCAGCAGGGCCAGCTTGAGCTGGCCGAAACCAGGGCCGCCGAGGTCCTTGTCGAGGAACAGGGCCCACAGCCCGCGGTCCTTCACCCGCTGCTTCAGCGGCTCGGCGAGCATCTTCGCCTTCGGGTCGCGTGAGTACGCGGCGCCAGGAAAGACCAGGTCGAGTGGCTCAACCTCGTTCTTGCAGAAGTCCGCCACCCAGTCCAGTTGCTCCTGGAACTCTGGCTCGGTCGAGAAATCCCACGCCACCGCTGCCTCCCGGATCCGGGCCGCCGCTAGTCAGGCAGCACTAGAACCCGATTCTAAAGTTCGCGCGGTAAGCCAGCACAGGGAAGTCAGCACACGACCCTAGCGCATACCGTGCCACCGGCCGTGACCCTGTACTTCAGCCTTCAGCCGGGCCAGATACGCGTCCCCGGACTCCGGCGCAGTCTCCGCGCTCGTCGTCTCCGCAGCGTCAGTGGCCCTGCCGGCATGGAGTTTGAGCTCCTCGCGCAGTGACTTGACCCAGAACACCACGCCGCAGACGGCGAAGATCGGCCACTCAAATGTGTAGGCCCAGCTCAGCTCGTTGCCGGATTCAGCGCGACGCAGCTGCCAGTAGCCCAGGTACAGCATCCCGGCGGTCGCGAGGATCGCGAACAGGTGCCAGGCCAGCCATTTCGGCCTGAGCAAGATCAGCCAGCGCGAGCCGTGCAGCGCTACCAGCCCCGCCAGGGCAGCAGCGCGGTGATCGCCACCGCGGCGAAGAGCAACGTGAGATACGCGATCGACAGGTGGAACAGCCGCATCGGCGCGGCCGGCTCGCCAGAGGCAACCCTCGACCTGAGCCGGTGCGCCTCGACCAGGAACCAGCCGCCCAGTCCGGCCGCGCAGGCACCGTAGACCGGACCCGCGTACAGGGCCAGGGCCAGCGTCACGCCGACCATCGCGTAGGAATAACCGAGAATCTTCCTCGCCACGGTGACGGCGGGCGCGACCACGGGGAGCATCGGGACTCCGGCCGCGGCGTAGTCGTCCTTGAACTTCATCGCCAGCGCCCAGAAATGCGGCGGGGTCCACAGGAAAATCACCGCGAACAGCAGGATGGCCGGCCAGCTGACTGTGCCGGTCACTGCCGCCCAGCCGACCAGCACCGGGAAGCAGCCGGCTGCACCGCCGATCACGATGTTGGAGGCGGTCCTGCGCTTCAGGCCCATGGTGTAGACGAAGACGTAGAACAAGATGGCCCCGTCCGCCAGGGCCGCTGCCAGCCAGTTCGCCAGCAGGCCGAGCATGAGGGTCGACGCCGCGCCCAGCACGATGCCGGAGACCAGCGCCTCGGCGGGCTTGACCGCTGCCGGAGTCCCCTTGGCCACCAGCGGCCGGCGCGAGGTGCGCTTCATCACCGCGTCGATGTCACGGTCCAGGTAGCAATTCAGCGTGTTAGCGCTGCCGGCAGCCAGCGCGCCGCCAAGCAAGGTGACCGCCATCAGTCCGACGCTTGGCAGGCCACGCTGCGCCAGCAACATCGTCGGCAGCGTCGTTACCAGCAGCAGTTCGATTATCCGGGGCTTGGTAAGCAGGAACAGCGACCGGGCAACCAGGCGGACGGAGCGCCGGGCCGGAAGCTCGACGCCCTGGCCGGCCAGTGCGGTGGTCGCTTGCGTCACTCCTGCGCCCCCGTATGCTCCGCTGTCGCGTCCCCGCCTTCCGTTTCCCCTGCCGCCGATGCCGCAGCTGAGGTCTCCCCGGCTGGCGCCTCCGCAGCTGCCGCCTGCCCAGCGCCGGCCGCCATACTCACGTCGCCGGCAACCGGGGCGGCACGGGCTGCCATCGAGTCAGGCCGGCCCCCGGCGGGTGACGCCGAGATCAGCCGTGGTGGCACCCGGCGGTGCGGCCTGCCGAACAGGTAATAGAGCACGGACGCAATCACTATGAACAGCAGCATCGGGTACACGAACGTCCAGTTGTACCCGTGCGGCGTGTTGTCGGGGCTAACCGCCGCGAGAATCAATCTAGCCACTGCCGTCTCCTGCCAGGTCTCATGTCCGTTGTCACCTGATAACTGGCCGCCTGGACGGCCAGGCACTCTTGCGCGGCGAGACCAGCCGGTCAAGCCCGGCTGACAGCTCGGCCGACTCCTCATTGGCGAACCACTCGAGCAACAGCGCGATGCCAGCCACGATGAGCGCAGGCAGCATGCCCATCCACAGCACCGCGCCAGCCAGCTGCTGATCATCGAGCACCGTCATGACGTGGTGCGCTGCCCCGGTCGCATAAGCCGGGTAGAGCACATTGGAGCCGAATACCAGCACCATTCCCAGCAACGTCGAGACTATGACGGTGCCGACGACCATCTTGACCCGGCGCAGCGGGGCCGTCTGCGGGCTCAGCGGCCGTGACCCGATGAGCTGGAGCCAGAACATGATCCCGGCAGCGAGATAGCTAGCGTGCTCACCAAGCGCCACCCCAGTATTACTGCGCACCGAGTCGAACAGCACCGGTATCTGCCAGCCAAGCAGGACTACGTTGAACGCGATCACCCAGAACAGCGGCCGCGCCAGCGACCAAGGCGGCCGCACGGGCCCGGTCATCCCGGCAGCGGCGGGCTGACCGGCTTGCCCGGTGACCTTGCGGCGCGTCCGAACCGACTGCGCCAGCGCCGACCAGGGCGCGCCCACCACGATCAGGCCGGTGCCAGCGACGGCTACCAGCAGCTGCTGGACGGCCCGGACCCAGATGTACACATCCGACCAGTAGCCGATGGGCGACACCAGCGCCAACAGCACAATCAGCAAGCCGAGCTGGAACAGCAGGCCCTCACGCCGCAACTGCTGCCTCGTGGCGCCGCCTGGCAGTGCAATCGTCACGCTGTCGGGCGCCGAGGTCGCGCCACCCGACAGCAGCCTGAGCAGCCCGGCGGCGTGAGCGACAGCGACGACCAGGTAGCAGATCAGCACCGGCCAGCTGGCCGACCAGTGCGAGAACGCTACTTCCACGGGGCCGCCTCCCGCTGCCGACCTGCCGCCTGCTGGCCGCGCACTAGTGCACCAGGTAGAACAGCACCCAGAACACGACCGCGACGACGGCCAGGTAGTTCCAGGTAACGGTGAACGCGCTCAGCGACGCCTGGAACCGCTGCACGGCGAACGCCTCGGCAAAGGTAGGCGGCTGCTCCACGAAGGAGATCTCCGGGATCGCCCGGCAGCGCATGATCAGCATTTCCAGCCACACCATCGCGCAGAACGCGATGGTCAGGTAGACCGGGCAGTAGGCGACGAACACGCTCGCGAAACCGCTGGAGCCAGGCCAGAACGGCAGGTCGGCGAGCTGGTAGATCTGGAAGCCGACCGCGGCCACGCCCAGCACAAGGGCCACCAGGGCACCTGCCTGCCAGGGCGCCTTCTTCCCGGCTTTGATCCGCTGCAACGCCAGCGTCTGGATTGCCGCGCTCACCACGACCAAGACCATGATCAGCACGCCTTGCCACATCTTCGGCCCGGTGTAACCGGACGGATACCAGAGGTGATGCGAGTTGATCGACTTCAGGTAGAAGAATGCGAAGCCGAATGCGCCGAAACCGAAAGACAAGCCTCCGGCCGCGAGCCGGACGCCGGTCCACGATGCGTTGAGCGCCGCCTCGTGGTAGAAGCTAGCCTCCTCCTCGGCCGGGCTCATTGCCGCGGTCGGCGGCGTGGTTGTCTCGGCCATGGGTTATGCCTCCGCTCGAACTGTGGCCGCACCGGTAATGGCCGCGCTGAGCACGCCGGCAGGCGGGTTCAGGTCGGCGACCGGAAGCGCTTCCTTGACCCCGTAGTCATAGGGACCGGACAGGACCACCGGCACGCGCTCGAAGTTGCCGGGCGGCGGCGGTGAGGCGACCTGCCACTCCAGGCCGCGCGACTGCCACGGGTTCCCGGTCTCCGGCTCGCGCACGATCACCGTCGACCAGACGAAGTTGATCACGAAGAGCAGGATCGATCCGCCCAGGAAGAACGAGGAGATCGATACCCACACATTCAGCGGCTGCAGGTTCAGCGCGTACTCGAATACCCGGCGCGGCTGGCCGGCCATGCCGACCGCGAACAGCGGCAGGAACGTCGAGTTGAAGGCGATGAACATGGTCCAGAACTGCCACTTGCCGAGCGTGGTATTGAGCTTGACCCCCATCATCTTGGGCAGCCAGTAGTACAGGCCGCCCATGAAGGCGAAGATCAGCCCGCCCATGATCGTGTAGTGGAAGTGCGCCATCACGAAGAAGCTGCCGTGCTCGGTGGTGTCGGCCGGCACGTCGGACAGGAACACCCCCGAGATCCCGCCGATCAGGAAGTTGAAGTACATGCCCAGCGCGAAAAGCATCGGCACGGTGAAGCGGATCTTCGCCTTCCAGAAGGTGCCGAGCGCGACCAGGTAGATGAACCCTGTCGGGATCGAGATCAGCTCGGTGGTGAGCATGAACACAGGCCGCATGTCGGGATTGATGCCGCTGTCAAACAGGTGGTGCTGCCAGACGAAGAAGCTCAGCAGCGACACGCCGATCATGCCCGCTGCCGCCACCTTGTAGGCGAACAGCGGCTTGCGGCAGAACACCGGAATGAGCTCCGAGACGATGCCGAAGCCTGGCAAGCGCCAGGATGTACACCTCGGGATGGCCGAAGAACCAGAACAGGTTCTGGTACAGGTAGCTGCTGCCGCCGAGGGTGTCCTCGAATAGCGCGGTCTGCGCGGTCCGGTCCAGCAGCAGCATGTACATGCCGCCGACCAGCACCGGCGCGGCCAGCACCATGAGGAACGACGTCGACACCATCGACCACACGAACATCGGCAGCCGGCTCCAGCGCATGCCGGGAGCCCGGTAGCAGATGACCGTGACGATGATGTTGAAGCCCGCCAGGATCATCGAGAGGCCCATGAGCCCGAACGCCATCGCGTACGAGTCAGCGCCAACAGTGGACTGAATCGACAGCGGGGCATACCCGGTCCAGCCGAACGGGAAGCCGCCGAGCAGCAGGCCGGAGAGCAGGATCAGGAACGCACACGGCGTCAGCCAGAACGACAGCGCCTCGATCCGGGGGAACGCGACCCGCTTCGCGCCGATCATGAGCGGCACCAGGTAGTTGCCGAACGGGCCGAGGATGACCGAGGTCATCAGCATCATCATCATGGTGCCGTGCTCGCCGACGATCTCCACATATGCCTGCGAGGTGAAGACATGGTGCACCGGGGACAGCAGCTCTGTCCTGATGGCCATCGCGAGCAGCCCGGCCGTGCAGAAGTAGATGATCATGCCGACCAGGTACTGCATGCCCACGACCTTGTGGTCGAGCTCGTACCGGAAATACTTTGCCACCCCCCCTCGCTGCTCAGTTTCCTGAGTGTTCTCCGTGCTCGCCGTGCGGCCGAGCATCTGGCGAAGCACGTCGTTAAACACGCCGAGGCCGATCAGCCAGCCCACCACGGCCAGCAGGTAACCCAGCACGATCGGCCAGTCCTCGGAATCAGACAGGCCGACGTTGGGATACTGGTTCGCAGCGCCCGTCGCGCCGGTCAGGTAGGTGCCAAGCAGGTGCCCGAGCGTGTAGCCGATTGCCGCGCCCAGCAGCGCGGTATGGATCGCAGGCCGACGCCACCAGGGCCGCCGGTCGGCGGCGGCCGGAGCCTGGCCGCCGCCGGATCCTTGCGTCTGATCCGGCTGTGTCTCGATGGCCATCAGGTCACCTCTTCATCGCTGCGTCGGACGTCATCACGGCTGGACTGGGTCGTTGCGGCGGGTAGTACAAACCCCCGCCGCCGGTGATCCCGTTCTTGACCAGGACCTTGGCGAGCTGCGGGACCACCGTCGGGTCATACACGGTCGAGTAGGGCGGCAACGCCCTGGTCACCGCGGCCAGTTGCACTTTCGTCGTGGCCGCCCAGGACTGGAAGGCGGCCAGGCTGACGACGCGGCCGTAGTCGAACATGGCGCCGTGCCACAGGCCGCATAGTTCGTCGCAGCGCACCGTGACAGTGCCAGTGTGCTCCGGCGTGGTGTAAGCGACGTTGTTGACGCCGGGGTTGGCGTCGGCCTTGACCCCGAGCTGGTAGGCCCAGAAGCTGTGGATGACGTCGATCGAGGTGACGTTGAACTGGACCGGCCGGCCGACCGGCAGCATCAGCTGGGTCGTCTCGAAACCGCCGAACTGCGGATACCGGTAGGTGAACCGCCATTGCTGGCCGATGACCTGAACGATCAGCGGATTACCGCCCGTCGGCTTCCAGATCGGGGCCGGACCTTCACCGGCCCCGGCGCCGGCGAAGCCGGTCCCGGCCAGCTCATAGGTGCCGAACACGGCCAGGGAGAGCACCATCACGGACGTCGCGGTGATCCACATGGCCTGGATCCTGGTATGACCGAAGATCGGCGGGCCGTCCTCGTCGTCGCCTTCGCGATGCCGCCATACGACGATCGAATAGCCCATGAAGACCAGCACGAAGACCATCACCGGTGCGGCCATCACGGACATCACTTTGATGTCGAACTGCTGGCTCGCGGCCGTGTCCGACATTGTGCCTGGCGGCAGGTGCGGGCCCCAGACCAGGTAGATCAGCAGGTCTGCAGCCAGTGCGAGTGGGAGCCAGAGCAGGAAGATGCGCAGGCCATGATTCGGCCCGGCCGGGCCCGCCGGCCGCAGCTCGTCGGCTGTCGAGGCGGCCATCAGCTCACCACCACCATGTTGCCGGTCATGTAACCGAGCGTCTGCATGGGACCGCCGAATCCGTCGATGAAGCCGCCGCCGCAGGGGACTCTGCATTGCCAGGGATAGTCACCGGGAGTACTCGGCGACCTGAAGCTGAACGTCATTGTGCGTATGCGGGCCCGACGTGCACGGCGATGTCGAGCACAGGTTCGCGGTGATCGGGGGCGACCCCATCGGCACGTTCAGGTTGATGCCGGGGATCGAGAACGTGTGTCCCACGTTGCAGCCGGACCAGCCGTTGATCACACGAACCGGCTTGCCGTTCTCGTATGCGATGCCGCCGATGGTGCCGGTTACGCCGCTCCAGAAGTTGTTGCGCAGCGGCGTGCAGCCGTCATAGCCGTAGATCGTCATGTGGATCAGCGAGCCAGCCGGCACCTGGAAGAACGTCGTGTGCAGCCACTTGTGGGTATTCGGATCCTGGACGAAGTAGGAGACCCAGTCGGGATGGTTAGTCACCGTGTTCTGCGGGTCTTCCTGCATGACCACGTTGACCGCAGCACCGGTATCCGGCTTGACGCTCGCCCCGAACGCGACCGTAGCGGGAGTGGACAGCAAGAAATTAATCACCAGGAAGGCAGCGCCGACCGCGACAAGGACGAACGCCACAACCAGGGTAACGACACGGGCCAGCACGGACACCGGCCATCACCTCGCTTCTGCGCGCGCCTGACGACCCGGACGGGTTCCTGGCATAGTTGCGCGACGTCTGAGCCAGGACTGACGTAGAACGTGTCTTGATCTTGCGATCACCGGTCGCCTCACGGCAAGCACGGCGCTCCTTAATGACGAAATTGTCATAGTTGACGGATCAGCACGCAGAGTCACTGCCTCGCTGCGCTGAGCGAATCGTAGCGACTGGCGGGCTGGCCAGGGCCACAATCTCGTCACGCAACTTGACCTGACCCGCTCTGATGGAGTAGATCCTCTGTTGTCGCCTGCGTGGACGTTCAGGTTTTCGATGATGCTGGTCTGGCCGGAAGTCGACGCAACCGAGATATTGGGCCTGATGACTATTACGAGCGCTGAGCTGCTCCCGCCGCAGCAGCGCATCCTGGTAGTCGATGATCAGCCGGAGATACGTGACGTTGTCACGCGCGCGCTCAGCGCGGCCGGCTATGCAATCGACTGCAGCAGCGATGGCGCTGACGGGCTGCAGCATGCGCTGACCGGTGATTACCAGCTCGTCATTCTCGACCTGGTGATGCCGGAGACGGACGGCCGCGCCGTGCTGACCCGGCTGTGCCAGGCGCGTCCCGGCCAGGCTGTGCTCGTGCTCTCCTGCGTAGCGGACGTGCCCACCAAGGTGGACTGCCTGGACCTGGGCGCCCAGGACTACCTGACCAAGCCGTTCGCACTCGACGAGCTGCTCGCGCGGGTGCGCGTGCAGCTGCGCGGCGACCAGCTTCGCGCGGACCTCGAGCACCGGCAGCCAGACGGGCAGCGCGGTGACCAGCACGGAGCTGACCATCAGCTGAACGAGATCATCCGGGCCGGTCACCTGGTGCTGGACCTCGGCCGGCTGCAGGCCGATGCCGGAACGGGCGCCGTACCGCTGACCAGGCTTGAGGTCCTGCTGCTCAGGGAGCTGATGGAACACCTCGGCGAATCGGTCCCCAAGGGAGCCCTGCTGGCATCAGTATGGGGGATCGACTTCGACCCGGGCTCTAACGTCGTCGACGTGTGCGTGCGGCGGCTGCGATCCAAGCTCGGGTTCGACCTGATCGAGACGGTGCGTGGTGCCGGATACCGGCTCGCTTCCTGACACGGCGCTGGCGGTGGCTGGCCCCCAGTGGCGGCTGGCTGATGACAAGCTGCCCGATATGGCCGAGTGGCGGTCCTGGCCGCACTGGGTCGACATGGCGTGGGTGCTGCTCTGGCTACTCGGGCTGGCCGGGATCGTGATCTTCGACCGCTGGGAGGACATCCCGTTCCACCTGATCTGGATCAGCTTCGCGCTGCTGTACAGCTTCCGCATCCGCGCCACCAGGCCCACGCTCTGGGTGCTCGCCGCGATGACCGCCACCACCCTCGGCGCGATCAGCCTGGACGTCGTGCGCGGCGCGCAGCCGGCCGCCGAGCTGACCGAAGTGCCCATGATGGCGGCTATGGTCTGGGTCATGCTGTGGCACGGACACCGCAGGCTGGCGGCCAGCGCCGAGCACGTTCGCGTCAGCGAGGAGAACGAGCGGCTGCTCGCTACCCAGCGCAGGTTCCTGCAGGACGCGTCGCACCAGCTCAAGACGCCGATCACGATCGCGCTCGGGCACGCGGAGCTGCTGGCCCGCAGCCTGGCGGATAGCCAGGACAAGCGCGATATCAGCGTGATCGTGGGCGAGCTCAACCGGCTGCGGAAACTGAGCGAGCGGCTGCTGCTGATCGCCACGTCGGCAAACCCGGACTTCCTGGTGCCCGAACAGGTAGCGCTCGACGAGTTCTCGGCCGAGGTGCTCTGGCGCTGGCGGGCTGCCGCGGACCGGAAGTGGCAGTTCGGCCGCCTCGACGAGGTGACCGTGTGTGCCGACCGCGAGCGGCTCGGGCTTGCCGTCGATGCGCTGCTCGAGAACGCGGTCCAGCACACTGAGCCGGGCGACTTGATCAGACTGTCGGTCATCCGGGACGACCGTGCCAGCATGGCGAGACTGGTCGTAACCGATGGCGGGTCCGGTATCGCGCCCACTGAGCTGGCCTACATCTTCGACCGGTTCGCGACGGGAACGACATCCGACGGGCGCCGCGGTACCGGCCTCGGGTTGTCCCTGGTCCGCGCGGTCGCCCGCGGCCACGGCGGCGAGGTGCAGGCATACAGCACCGTCGGCTCCGGCAGCACTTTCGCGATCTGCCTGCCGACCGCCCCGGCCAATGGCCCGGCCGAGAGCAGGCACGAACTGACCGCCGATCCGTGCGGCAGTCTGGGGACGCGATGAGCCCGCCGTCGACCTCGGTCCGCGGTTGGCAGGCCAGGCTGCGCGGCATGCACCGGACCACCAAGATCGCCGTGGCCGGTATCGCTGTGTTCCTGCTGGTGATCGCCCTGATATCGCTCAGCACGAGCGCAGCCGGGAAAGCGGGGAAGCCGAAAGCGCCGCCGCTGGCCCGCAGCTTCAGCCTGCCCCAGGTCGGCCGACTCGGACATAGTGTGTCGCTGGCCAGCTACCGCGGGCGCCCGGTCGTCATCAACTTCTTCGCGTCCTGGTGCGCGCCGTGCAAGCGAGAAACGCCCATGCTGGCCCGGTTCTACCTAGCCCGCAAGGGCCGGGTTGACGTGATTGGCGTCGACGCCAACGATGAGTCGGGCCCTGCACTGCGATTCCTGCGCGCCGCAGATGTGCGCTATCCGGTGGCCTTCGACCCGTTTCCCGCCTCGACCACAACGTCGTACGGTGTGCTGGCGCTCCCCCAGACCTTTTTTCTGAACGCCCAGCACCGCGTCGTCAAGCACGTCATCGGCCAGATGTCCATGGCCGAATTGAACGCGGGGGTGGCGCTGATGAACACATCTGCTCCGGCCGCGCGCGCCACTAAGGATCGGGGCTGACCCGTTGCCATCTTCCACCCGCATACCCCCGCGGCGTCAGGTCAGCGCTAGCGGCTGGCCGGTCCGCCGGACTCCGCGATGGGTCATCCTCGCGGTCGCCGGGCTGCTCGTGGTCACTGCGGCCGTCGCCCTGGTGCACAGGCCATCGCAGGCCGAGCGGGCTGCCGACATGCGCGGCGTGCTGACCGAGATGACTACCGACGTCCAGTCCTGCGCCGCTAGCGTCGGCGAGTCCCTGACAGCATTGCGTCTGGTTCAAGCCGAGCACGTCCCTAGCCCTACCGACGTCAAGGACGGCATTGGCGTCGCCCAGTACGGCGTGCGGGAGTGCGCGCCCGCCGACAACGAGTTGCTCGACAACCTGGAGAGCTACCAGGTGCCAGAGTCGCTGGCCAGCTACCGGCTCGCCGCGGCCGTTTCCGGCCTGGTCAGCTGGGCCGCCCCGGACGCACAGCAGGTTGACACCGACGTGGCCACCCTGCTGGCAGCCAGGACCCCGCAGGCCAAGAGCCAGGCTACGGCGGCGCTCAGCCGGGCGCTGCAGAAGCTCGACACCAGGCGGGCCGCGGTGTACAAGGTCGTCAACGCCGCTATCAAGGCGCTCGCCATGAACGCGGCCCCGCCCAGGCTGCCAGGCTGACGTGATGCCAACTCGCCTGGTACCCGGATTGGGGGCGTGAGACCAGTTGCCTGGCATGAACTCTGGCCTCAGCAACACCAACCCGATTCTGGTCGCCGCGTTCCGCGCTGCGCTCGTGCACCAGGGCCTCATCGCGGCTGCCCTGCTCGCCGTGCTGGCGCTGGCCTGGGTCACCGTGCGCGAGCTCAGTCCGGCAGCCCGGCAGGCGGGATTCACGGCAGCGTGGTCTGCCGAGCCCGCCGCCCGGCGACTGCTGCGGATCGGGTTCGGCATCCTGTGGCTCTTCGACGGTCTGCTGCAGGCCCAGCCCGCCATGCCGGCGGGCCTGCCGTCGGGCGTCATCAAGCCGGCCGCAGCACCCTCACCGGCTTGGGTGCAGCACATCGTCAACTGGGCCGGCACCTCCTGGTCGTTTCATCCGGTGCAGGCCGGGGCCGCCGCGGTCTGGATTCAGGTAGGCCTGGGTGCCTGGCTGATCGTCGCCCCGGCTGGGCGGGCTAGCCGGCTGGCCGGCGCTGCCAGTGCCATCTGGGGCTTGCTGGTCTGGGCGTTCGGCGAAGCCTTCGGCGGAATCTTCGCGCCGGGCCTCAGCTTCCTGTTCGGCGCCCCCGGCGCGGTGCTGTTGTACTCGGCGGCCGGCCTGCTGCTGGCGCTGCCCGAAGAGCGCTGGCGTACCGCGACGCTCGGCCGCCGGATCCTGGCGACGCTGGGCATATTCGTGGCGGCGATGGCGGTGCTGCAGGCGTGGCCGGGCCGCGGCTTCTGGCAGGGCACGGCACACGGAAAGCAGGGCGCCATCGCGGCAATGGCCCAGTCGATGTCCAGTACGCCGCAGCCGCGTTTCCTGTCCGCCCTGGTCAGTGGCTTCGGGAACGTCGACGCCGGACACGGCTTTGCCGTCAACCTCGTCGTCGTGATACTGCTCGCTGCCATCGGGATCGCGCTGGTGACCGGGAAACGGGGCCTCATCAGACCGGTACTGGTGCTGCTGCTTGCGTTCTGCCTGGCGGACTGGGTACTGATCCAAGATCTCGGCTTCCTGGGCGGCCTCGGCACCGATCCGAACAGCATGCTGCCAGTAGCGCTCGTCGCCGTCGCCGGCTACGTCGCCTTCACGCGGGTACCCGCGACCGAGGCTGCGACAGCGGCAGCCACCGACAGCCCCGCCCCCGCCGGGGTGCCAGCCACTGCCAGACCGCGGGCCGGTACCCGACTGGCGCACGCGTTCGGCTCGTCGAGCCTGCGGGCAATCATCGCCTTCTGGGCCGTCGCCGTGGTGCTCATCGGGGCCGGGCCGATGGCGCTTGCACAGGCGAACAGGACCGCGGACCCGATCATCGCTCAAGCGATCGACGGCAGTGCGGCGCCGCTGAACTTCGCCGCTCCGCCCTTCGCGCTGACCGACCAGGCTGGCCGGCCAGTAAGCCTGGCGAGCTTGCACGGCAAGGTCATCCTGCTGACCTTCCTCGACCCGGTGTGCACGTCGGATTGCCCGCTGATCGCGCAGGAGTTCCGGGCCGCAGATCATCTGCTCAGCCAGCAGTCTCGGCACGTCGAGCTGATCGCGATCGTGGCCAACCCGGTCGACTATTCGGTCGCCTACACCAGGGCCTTCGACAGCCAGGAGGGCCTGGCCGGGCTGCCGAACTGGCTGTACCTCACCGGCTCGCTCCGCCAGCTCCAGCAGGTATGGCGGAGCTACGGAGTGGCCGCGCAGGTCCTGCCGGCTGGCGGGATGATCGCGCACAGCGACCTTGCCTACGTCATCGACGCCCGCGGTCATACCAGGTTCGAGCTGAACTTCGATCCGGGCCGAGGCACCGCCAGCTCGGAATCCTCCTTCGCCGCGGAGCTCAGCAGCACGGCCCAGCAGGTCCTGGGGTCGAAGTGAGGCGTTTTGCTGTGACGACTGGCGCCGTCACTGGGGTCACGCTAGCGGCGGTCTTGCTAGCGGGCTGCGGCAGCACTCCGGCAGCCGACACGACCAGCCTGCCCTCTGCGTCGGCGGAACTGCCGATCGCCACTTCGCTGGCCGATTCAGCGGGCACCAGTTGGGCCGTCGTTGAGCTCGGCGGAGCAACCGCGCAGCATGACAACTTCTGGGAGCTGTTCGTGCGCCCGGCTCGAGCGAGCTCCTGGCACGTCGCGACGCCGCCCGGCACGGCCAGTAACGGCGGCCTCATCATGGCCAGCGGCGGCACCAGTCAGTTCGCCGCGTTCCTGCCGAGCCAGTCCCTGACCTTCTCGCCGCTGGCGGCGACCACAAACCAGGGCGGCTCCTGGTCCCAGGGAGACCTGGTCAGCCCAGGTCTGGCCAATGTTCCGGATTCACTGGCCGCTGGGCCTGTCGGCCGGTTGATGGCCTTGTCCTACACCGGCAGCGTGCACCTCGGCGCGCAGGAGGGCGCGAACTGGCGCTCGGTTGCCAGCCGGGCCTCGCTGGCACGCACCCAGGCCGGCCGGGCCTGCGGCCTTGGCAGCCTTTCGGCGGTCGCGTTCAGCGGCACCGGCACACCTCTGCTCGGCGGTAGCTGCCGGACGCCAGGTGTGGTTGGCCTGTTCGCGTCCGCGCCCGCGGGCTGGCAGGACGCCGGCCTCGCGCTGCCCGCCGCGCTCAGGCACCTCACTGTGTCGGTGGTCGGGATGGCGACGTTCTCGGGCCGGACCACAGTGCTGCTGGCTGTCGGTCACGACGCTTCGGCTGGCATCGTGGTCGCGTGGAGCGGCCCTACCGGGACCAACGGGTGGACGGTCTCGCCAGTGCTGCGGGTCAGCATTGCGAGCTTGGTGTCGCAGTCCCTGTGGCCGGGCGGCGCCGGGCTCGTGCTGGCCGGGTCGCGGGGCGAAACGATCGCCGGACCCGGCGCGGGCTGGCACCAGCTCGCGGCGCTGCCAGCCCGCACGGCAACTCTGGCGCTCGGCCCGGCCGGACAGCTGGAGGCGCTGGCTGGCCACGGCGGAACCCTCACTACCTGGCAGCTCGGCTCCGGCTCCGGCGTCACGCCAGCCGACGCAGGCTCCGGGCCGGCTAGCTGGAACGCGCTGCAGACAATCAAGGTACCGATCCCATACGGGTCATCCGGCTGAGCGGAGCGCCATGAACATCTTGCTCGACCACTGGTCGTTCGACCCGTTCCTTATCATCGTCATCGGGCTGGTCGCCTGGCATGAGATCGGGCTGGCCCGGCTCGCCCGCCGGTCCCGGCCCGAGCGCACCAGGCAGCGGCGCCAGCGCTCCTGGCTGTTCTACGCTGGCCTGGTCGTGCTGCTGATCGCGGTGCAGTCACCGATCGATTACTGGTCCGACGACTATTTCTATGTGCACATGATCCAGCACCTGCTGCTCATGTTCGCCGCGCCGACGCTGGTGGTGGCGGGTGCGCCGTGGCAGCCGCTGCTCGACGCGCTGCCCGGCAAGACCGGCCAGAACGCGACGCGTGAGTTCATGACGAGCGGCTGGGCTCGGCCGCTGCGCGCGGTCGGCGGCTTCGTGCTCAGGCCGTGGGTCGCGATCATCTTGTTCAACATCGTGATGGTGTTCTGGCACCTGCCGGGCCCGTTCGACCTTGCCGAGCGAAACCAGGCCGTGCACATCTGGTTGATGCATTCGAGTTTCTTCGTCGCGGGCGTGCTGTTCTGGCTGCAGTTCCTTAACTCGCCCCCGTTCCGGATCAAAATGTCGCCGCTGGGACAGGCGACCGCGCTGCTGGCCACGAATTCCTTCATGTGGGTCCTGGCCATGGCGATGGGCTTCCTCACCAGCACGTCCTGGTATTCGGTGTATAACCACGTGCCTGGCGTGACATTGCCGGCCTTCGCTGACCAGCAGATCGGCGCGGGCATCTTGTGGATCTGCGGCGACTTCTGGGCGATCCCGACAATGATCTTCGTGGTGCGCAAGCTGATGGCCGAGGACGGGAGCGTCGGCGCGGCCGTCGACCGCATGCTCGGCCGGGGCTCGCAGCGCTACCGCTGGGCCGGCCGCGGCTAACCGAGGCTTGCGGAGCGAGGCCACCAGGACGTCAATCTCGCGGCGCAGGCGCGAGGCCTGGTCGCCGCGCCCCAGTTCGTCATAGTGGCGAGCCGCGGCCTGCCGGTCAATGATCTCGGCCCGGACGATCTGCTCGGTCTCGGCCTCGGTGAGAGCGCGTCGCGGCACCTCGGCGGAGCCGAGACCGGCGGTCGCGCCGGCGAAGTGCGCGCTCGTTCCGGGCATGGGGACCGAATCACCCGCATCTGTGACCGCCTCGGCGTTCCCGATGGCGGCCAGCGCTGACCGCAGCGCGCTCGCAGCCGTCCCGTCCCGTGCGGCCAGGGCAGCCGCTAGCGCAGCATGCAACCGCCGGGTCACGCCATCCTCAGTACCAGCCATGGGCAGCTCCTCCCGGTAATCGCCTCCAGTATCGGTCTTCCCGAGGGCGATCGCGGTTACGACCGGGTCGAGCCGGAGACCGGCTCGATGGGCAGCACCTTTATGACCCAGCCACTCAGCCGACGCTGCTCATCGCCGGCGGTCTGGCGGGCCTGTCGCCGCTGACCTTCGTGCCGCGCTGGAACCCGCCGAACAAGATGGACAGCACCAGCAGGATGACAAGCAGCGCGAGGATCCAGACCAGGCAGCCGGTTAGCCTGCCCATCCGCCGGCGCGGCCTGCCTCCACGGCCTACCCGGCCGCCTAAGCCCCTGGCCATTCTTCCTCCAGGCGTCGGTGTGCACGGCCGCGGACAGGCGGCCGCCACTGTGAGTACCCGCGCTAACCGAATGCATTCCCCGAACCATTCCGGGTAGTTGAGGAGCTGCCATAACCGACGTGCCGTCCGGGATCACCAAAGGAATGGGTGTTTCAGATGCCGCGCACAAGCCAGGGGTTTAGCCGGGCCGCAGCCATCGTCGCAGCCATCATCGCGGCACTAGTCCTGCTGGTCGTGCTGTCTGCGGTGCGACTACTGCCGCAGCTTCGCAATCCGTTCGCGGAGACAACGACCGTGCGAAGCCAGCCGCCGCTGCTCAAGTCGATCACTTCGCTGAGTCGGTACGAGGCTGCCAGCGGGAACTTCCAGGTCGTCGTATCCCTGTCCAGGCACACCTCATTCCTGCCCTCGTTCATCGAGGGCAGCCAGACGCTGTTCATCGGCGACGGCACTGTCATCGCCTATGTCGACTTCTCCCAGCTCAAGGGCAGCGCTATCAAGGTTTCGCCGAGAGCGGCCACGGTCACTGTTCAGCTGCCGCCGGCGCGGCTGGAACCAGCCGTGCTCAACGTGAACCAGTCCTACGTCTACGCGCAGCAGCAGGGTTTCCTGAACCGGGTGGCAAGCTTCTTGTCCGGCAACCCCAACAGCCAGCAAGCTGTTTATGTGCTCGCCCAGCGGCAAATCGAGAACGCGGCCGAGCGTAGCGCCCTAGTGGCCGACGCCGAGCGGAACACCACGGCAATGCTCGACGGCATGCTCGGATCGCTCGGCTTCAAGCACGTGACGGTCGATTTCGCAGCCCAGTGAGCCACGACCCGATGGGGCTGGACGGCCCTCCACCCTTGGGCTGGCGCAAAACGCTCTAAAAGGGTCCGCCGAGCTTGGACAAGCGGTGGCCCTGTCCCCTCGAAGATCATCGGGTCGGCAGTGTGAGTACTGGCTGTCGCTGCAGCGACAGCCAGTACTCATGCTTCTGCCGTTAGAACCACGGGCTACCCGGCGAGCCTCACCAGATAGAGCTTGCCTGCCTTATCGGTGATGACCACCGCTGACGGTCCGGGCACCAGTGTCAGCGCATCCGGGACAGCGAGTGCCGAACCCATGGCGCCCGTGGTTGCGTTCACCTGGATTACTTTCGTCGTCGCGCACGTCACGCTCGCGCACGGCAGGTCGGCCACAACCAGGCCGGCGCCAGTACCTGCAATGTCACGGTCGTTGTCAGACACGCGCTTGGAGAACTTCAGTGCCAACGTAGCCGCGCTGTAACTGTCGAGGTACAGGTGCCCGTTGGGGTGACCGGAGAGCAGTTCCACCCGACCGCCGGCGAGTGTAAGCGGCGCGTCGATGTTGACGTCGGTGACCCGGTGCGACGAGCCGGACGGCGTCACGTGCACCAGGTACCCGTTGGAGCCGTTGCTGCGGACCTGCTCGTAATACAGGCCAGCCGAATCGGCGGCTACGTCCGACGGATAGACGTTGGCCGTGCTGACCGCGCGCACCTTGCCCGATGAGGTCGTGAACCTGTCCACGTTCGCGAACTGGAATCCGGATTTATCGGTGGACGGGTCGGTCCACGCCCAGACTGTGCCGCCGACCGCATACAGGCCCGCTGAAGTCGGAGGCTTCGAGCTGAGCAGCGTCCACTGCCGCAGTTTCTTGCGGTTCGATCGCTGGTAGGCAGTCACGGTGCGGCCGACATCGACGAAGAGCTCTGTTGAGCTGGCGGCCACCGCGAGTACGTTGCCACTCGCAGTGAGCTGCACCGATGGTGCCGATGTGCCGTTGACGACGTAGACCTTCTTGCCGCGCGAATAGTAGACGGCCCCGTTCGGCGCCTCGGAGAAGTCGTAGCTGAATGAGGTGGTGGCCGTACCGATGGATACGGTCCCGGTCTTGTGCAGATTTGCCGCCGCAGCCTGGGCCGACGGCAGGGCACCCGCGATACCAGAGACGACTAGGCCGCTGACGGCAAGCCCCGCCAGTGCCGGGGTAGTCGCGCGCGCGAGCGCACCCTTAACGAACATTCCAACCGCTCCCCTCCGGGCCGGGCAAACCTGTCCACAGATTTGTGCCAGGTCGTTGTCCTACCGGGGTCAGAATCCCACGTCTTCGGGGCATCCGACAACGGATCAACCGCGTCAGTAGTCCAGCAGTGTGCGGAGTGCAGCGGTTACTTTCGGGGTGGTGGGGATGACCTCGTCCTCGAGTGCGTCGGCGAATGGCAGTGGCACGCACTCGGCTGCGACCCGGCGGATAGGGGCGTCGAGGAGTTCGAAGCCTTCGTCGGCGACGATGGCGGCGACGGTGCCGCCCCAGCCGCCTTGGTAGGGGTTTTCTTCGACGATGAGCAGCCGGGAGGTGCGGGCGACCGAGGCCAGCACGGTGGCCATGTCGAGCGGTACCAGGCAGCGCAGGTCGATGACCTCGACGCTGGCGCCCGGCGACCCCGCCAGTTCCTCGGCTGCGGCCAGGGCGATCGGTACGGTGGAGGCGAGCGCGACGACGGTGACGTCGGAGCCGGGCCGCGCCACGCAGGCCTGGCCGAGCGGCACGACGTGGCCGGGCGGGGCGGCCTGGCCGCGGCTGGCGAACAGGCCTTTGTGCTCGAAGACCACCACCGGGTCGTCGCTGCGGATCGCGGCGGCTAGGAGCCCGACCACGTCGGCGGGGTTCGACGGCGCGGCTATCTTCAGGCCGGGTACGGCCAGCGCCCAGTTCTCCACGGCCTGGGAGTGCTGGGCGCCGAACCCGAGGCCGCCGCCGTTGGCGGTCCGGACCACCAGCGGGACCCTCACCTGGCCGCCGGTCATGTACCGCATCTTGGGGATCTGGTTGGCCAGGTAGTCCCAGCAGCAGGCGAGGAAGTCGGAGAACATGATCTCCGCGACCGGGCGCATCCCGGTCATCGCCGCGCCCATCGCCATCCCGGCGATGGCCTGTTCGGAGATCGGGGTGTCCCGGACGCGGTCCGGGCCGAACTCGGCCAGCAGCCCGGCCGTGGTCTTGAACACCCCGCCCGCGGCGCCGATGTCCTCGCCCAGGCACACCACCGTCGGGTCGCGGCGCATCTCCCTGGCCAGGCCGTCGGCGACCGCCTCACGGTAAGTGATCAGGTCCGCCATTGGTACCCTCCGTCCGCCCACACATCGGTAAATGCCTGCATTGGGTCGGCGGCGGGCGCGGCCTTCGCCTCGGCCACCGCGGCGGCCACCGTGGCGGCCGCCCGGCTAGCCGCCGCCGCGATGTCGGCCTCATCCACGAGCAGCCCGGCCAGCCGCCGCCGGGCCACCGTCAGCGGGTCGCGTTCCAGCCATTGCTCCAGCTCGCCGTCCGGCCGGTAGGCAGCCGGGTCGGTGCGGGAGTGCCCGAAGTGCCGGTAGGTCAGCGCTTCCAGCACCGTCGGGCCGCCCCCGGCCCGGGCCCTGGCGGCGGCGCGGCCGACCGCGTCGGCCACCACGACCACGTCGTTCCCGTCAATGACCTCGGCCGGCAGCCGGTAGCCGGCGGCCCTGTCGGCGGCCGGATGCTCCGCCGCGGTCACCGAGCCGATCGGCGTGTACTCCATGTACAGGTTGTTCTCGCACACGAACAGCACCGGCAGCGCCCACACCGACGCCAGGTTCAGCGCCTCGTGGAACGCGCCGATGTTGGTCGCGCCGTCGCCGAAAAATGCGACCGCGACCTGACTGGTCCCCCGCAGCTGCGCCGACCACGCCGCGCCGGCTGCGACCGGCAGGTGCGCGCCGACGATCGCGTACGAGCCGAGCATCCCCGCCGATGCCTTGGTCAAGTGCATCGACCCGCCCTTGGCCTTGCACACGCCGGTGGCCTTGCTCATCAGCTCGGCCAGGCACTCAGCCGGCGACGCGCCCCGTGCCATCGCATGATGATGGCCGCGGTAGGTCGCGAACACGTAGTCATCGCTTTCCAGTGCCGCGCTCGCCCCGACCGCCACCGCCTCGTGCCCGGCCGCCAGGTGCGTGGTGCCCTTCACCAGCCCGGCCAGAAACAAGTCATGCGCCGCCTGCTCGGTGCCGCGGATCACCGCCATCTGCTCATACAGCTGCAGCAGCAGCGCTGGCCCGATCCCCGCCACGGCCGGCTCCCCCGGCGAAAGCCCGCCGCCGGCCGCAGCCGCGCTCACTGCTCACCTCCGGCCGGCCAGCCGTCTGGCGCCGGCGCCTGCCCGCTGTCTGCCGCCGGTGCCTGCCCGCTGTCTGCCGCCGGTGCCTGCCCGCCGCGCCCCGCGGTCGTGTTGAGGTTCGACTGGCTCTCCCGCAGCGTGTCCAGCGCCCCGCCGGCGGTCCAGTACTTCCGGCCCGCCACCAGCAGTTCCTCGGCCGGGAACTTGGTAATCACCTCGCAGCCATCCGCGGTCACCACCACTTCCTCCTCGATCCGCGCCGCCGACCAGCCATCCGCGGCCGGCCAGTACGTCTCCAGCGCGAACACCATGCCCTCCTCCAGCGGCTCAGGATGATCCAGCGACACCAGCCGGCTGAAGATCGGCTTCTCCCAGATCGACAAGCCCACCCCGTGCCCGTACTGCAATGCGAACGCCGCCGTCTCATCCTCGAAGCCGAACTCGGCCGCACGCGGCCACACCGACACGATGTCCCCGGTGGTCACCCCGGGCCTGACCATCGCGATCGCCTGATCCATGTACTCCCGGCAGCGGACATACGCATCACGCTGCGCCACCGACGCGCTCCCCACCGCGAACGTCCGGTAATAGCACGTCCGGTAGCCCAGGTGAGAATGCAAGATATCGAAGAACGCCGGATCGCCCGGCCGGATCAGCCGGTCAGAATACACGTGCGGATGCGGCGAGCAGCGCTCCCCCGAAATGGCGTTCACGCCCTCCACGAACTCGCTGCCCAGGTCGTACAGCACCTTGGCGACCAGGCCGACGCACTCGTTCTCCCGCACCCCTGGCCGCAGGAACTCATACAACTGCTGGTAGGCCGCGTCCACCATCGCGCACGCCTGCGCCAGCAAGCTGATCTCATCGGCCGTCTTAGTCCGCCTGGCCTCCAGGAACACCTGCTGCCCGTCCACCGTCTCAATGCCCGCCGCCCGGAGCGCCGCGAGCACCGGCATCTCCGCCACATCCACCCCGACCGGCTCACCCGCCAGCCCGTACTCGGCCAGCACCCCCGCCACCTGCGCCGCAACCTCCTGCGCGATGCCCGCATCGGGATGGAACGCACCCCGCAACGTGGAAATGCCGGCCCGCGCGCCCGTCCGCCGTGCGCCTTCCGGCGTGGCCGGCCCCCCGGTGTGGTCCAGCCACGGATTATAGATCTGGTGATGGCGCGCGGCCGAGCCGAAATCCCACACCACCGGCTCGCCGCCGCGCGGCAGCAGCGCGAACCTGATCAGCTTGTCCATCCCCCAGGTGCCGATGTGGGTCGCGGTCATATACCGGATGTTGCCGAAGTCGAAACTCAGCACCGCCCCCAGCGACGACCGCTCCAGCTGCGCCTTCAGCCGGGCCAGCCGCTCCGCCCGCAGCCGGCCCAGATCGACCCGCTGCTCCCAGTCCACCGCGTTCGGCCCGTGGGTGTGTATCGCCATGGTCGCGTCACCTCGCTAGTCGGCAGGCAGGGAAAGTAGGCGAGCGGCGTTGCCGCCCAGCAGCAACTGCTCGTCGGCGCCGCTGAGGCCAAGCGAGCAAATGTCGTCGACCGGCTTATCGGCGCCCATGTCAAAGGGGCGGTCCGAGCCGAGCAGCACGTGCTCCGGCCCGATAAACCGGACTAGGTCGCGCAGCAGCATCTGGTCGTGCGTCAGGCTGTCGTAGTACAGCAGCCGCAGCGTCCGATCCGGCTCGGCGACCCCGTCCGGCTGTGCCTCCGGTCGAACCGAGAAGGCTCGCCGTAGCCTGCCGCGGAGCGCCAGCAGCGCGCCGCCGCCGTGCGCGAGCAGCACGGTCAGCCGGGGGAACCGGTCAAGCACGCCCGCGACGACGAGCTGCGCGGCCGCGATGGCCGTCTCCAGCGGGTTGCCCACCGAGTTCCACAGGTAATGGCCGTCGAGCGCGGCGATGCCAAGCCCTGTCGTGGTCGGATGCAGGAAGACGACGGCGCCGGTGTCGGCTGCGGCCGCCCAGAACGGCAGGAACACCTCGTCGCCGACATACCGGCCCGCAACGCTGGCAGGCACCTCCACCCCGCGCATCCCCGGCAGCGTCATCAGGTAGGCGAGTTCCGCAACCGCCGCTTCGCAATCTTGGAGGGGAACGGCTCCCAGGGCGAGCACGCGGCCGTCCGGACGGCTCGCCGCCGCGGCCAGGCTCTCGTTCTGGATCCGGCAGATCCGCCGGGCCAGGGCCGGCTCGGCCTGCACCGGCAACAGCATGACCCAGGGAGACAGCAGCAGGTGGCTGACCCCGGCCGCCGCGGCCTGGTCCAGCATCACCGCGACATCAGCGAACTCTCCCGTCACCGAGTTCAGCCTCCGGCCGCGGAACGAGACGATCTGGCGTCCGTCCTGGATGCTGAGGGCTGGCCGCCATTCGTCGGGCACCGCGTCGGTCAGCATCCCGGCCGGGATCACGTGGCAGTGGGTGTCGAGGATCACGCCGCCGACCCTGGCCGGCCGCCTAGGTACAGCGCCGCGATCTCGGGATGCTCGAGCACCTCCGCGCCGCTACCGGCCAGGCGCACCCGGCCGTTCTCCATGACCACGCCGTGTCCGGCCATCCGCAGCCCGGCCCTGGCATTCTGCTCGACCAGCAGGATTGTCTTGCCTCGCGCGTTCATCTCCTTGACGGCGGCGAAGACGACGCGCATGGTCTTGGGCGCGAGCCCCATCGAGGGTTCGTCCAGGATGATCAGGTCAGGGTCGAGCATGAGGCACCGGGCGAACTCCACCAGTCGTTGCTGGCCGCCGGACAGGCTGCCCGCCTTGCGCTTGCCCCAGGCGCCGATGTCAGGGAACAGGGCCTCCACGGCCTCCCGGCGCCTGGCGACCAGTGCCTTGCTGCCGAGCATGTACCCGCCAAGCTCGACGTTCTCGGTCACCGTCATGTCCCGGAACAGGCTGTGGTTCTGCGGCACGTGCACCACGCCGGCCCGCAGGATCTCCCGCGGGCTCTTGCCGGTGAGCCGCTTGCCGCGATGCAGGACCTGGCCGGATCGGGACTTGAGCAGCCCGCTGATCACCGCGAGCAAGGTGGACTTGCCTGCGCCGTTCGGCCCGACGATGCAGGTGATGCTGCCTTCTGGCACCGCCAAAGACACCTCATGCAGCACGTCGCCGCCGCCGTAGCCAGCAGTCAGCCCGTCGACGACAAGCACGTTGCCGGTCATCGACGCGGCTGTAACCGATGCGGCTGTTATCGACTCGTCGGGCATGGCTCCGTCCGTCACCGGCGTGTCAGTCATCGTCGTCAGCCTCGGTGCCGAGGTAGGCATCAAGCACCCGCGGGTTTGACCGGATCTCCTCGGGCGGCCCGGTCGCCACCACCGACCCCGAGTCGAGCACCGTGACGTCGTGGCACAGCCCCATCACGAAGTCCATGTTGTGCTCCACGATCAGGAACGTCTTGCCTGCCGCGTTCAGCTCCCGGATCCGGTCGCTGATGTGGTTGATCAGGGACGGGTTCACGCCGCCCGCGGGCTCGTCGAGCAGGACTATCTCCGGATCGGCGACGAGCACGTACGCCAACTCGAGCAGCTTGCGCTGACCGTAGGACAGCGTTCCGGCCAGTGCGCCCGCGTGCGCGGCGATCCCGGTGAACTCAAGCAGGTCCATCGCGTGGCGTCGCGCCAGGGCGCCGCCCGCGGTTGCGAGCGGGTTGCGGGAGCGGTGCTTGTGCTGCGCGGCGATCAGCATGTTCTCCAGCACGGTCAGGCTGGGGAAGATTCTGGTCAGCTGAAAGGTGCGGCCGATGCCGAGGCCGAAGACGCGGGCCGGTCCGAGGTTGGTGATTGCCTTGCCATCGAGGTACACGTGGCCGGTATCAGCGCGCTCATAACCGGTGATCACGTTGAACAGCGTCGTCTTGCCCGAGCCGTTCGGCCCGATTAGGCCGGCGATACGGCCGCCGCCGACCTCCAGGCTCGCCCCGCTGAGCGCCTGCACGCCGCCGAACGCCTTGGACACCTCCTCGGTCCGCAGCAATGCATTCATGCGGGCTCCGACGCGCGGTCGGTGATGGCATCCGGATTCGCCGGGACGGGGCTCGCGCCAGCCGACCCGACGCGATCCTTCCGTCTCGCCCGCCATTTGTCCAGTAGTTCCGCTGCTGTGGGGATGACGCCGCGCGGCAGCGCAAGGATGACGACCAGGAAGAGCGCGCCGTACGCCATCAGGAAGATGTAGCCGCCGGACACTTGCTGCTGGAAGTACTGTTCCGTCGGCTCGATCAGCAGCGCGCCGAGCACCGGGCCGGCCACCGTGCCGAGCCCGCCGAGGAACGCCATCAAGGCCACGGCCACGTCGAACAGCGGGTCGAAGGCCGACGACGGGTCGACCAGAGTAGTGAAGTACCACCACACCCCGCCGACCATCGCGATCGGCACGGCCGAGATCACGAACGCGCTGAGCTTCACCTGCATCGTCCGGACGCCGAGGCCAGCGGCGCGGTCCTCGTCGTCCCGGATCGCGCGCAGTTGCAGGCCGAATCTCGACCGGCGGATCAGCCACGACACCGCGACAGTGCCGATCGCGATCATGAGGGCGGTGTAGTAGAAGGGGTTGTTGTAAGTGGCCGAGGCGAAATTGAGCGTCGGCGCGAGCAAGCCGGACGTGCCGCCGGTGAGCGACGGCAGGTTGTAGGCCATCAACTGGAAGATGAAGAACACCGCGATGGTGATGACCACGAACGTGTGGCGCCGGACCCGCAGCGCGATAAGCCCGAACGGGATAGCGACGATGGCGCCGACCACGCCGGTCAGCGGCAGCAGCGCGAAGACATCTGAGCCCGGCAGGTGCCAGTCGTTCGTGGCGACTCCGGTGAAGTAGGCACCGGTGCCGAAGAAGACCGCATGACCAAGCGAGATGTAGCCGGTGTAGCCCGAGAAGATGTTCCAGGCGGACGCGGCGACGAGGAAGACGAGCGTGTAGATGGCGTAGGTGGTGATCGCCGCGTTCGTGAATACCAGCGGGAACGCTACGAACGCGGCCAGCAGCATGGCTATCCCGGCGAGCCGCAGCAGCGGTGTGCTGCCGCTCACCGGGCTGCCGCTCACCGGGCTGCCACTGACAGGGCTGGCGGTCGCTACCGGGCTGTCGGTCACTGGGCCCTCGCCGCTGGCTTGCCGAACAGCCCGGCGGGCCTGACGACCAGCACGATCACCAGGACTGCGTAATAGACGGCTGTGGCCCAGGTCGGCTGCCAGATATTGACGATCTCCTCCGCGGTGACCATGAACATGGCCGCCGCGAGCGCGCCACCGATGCTGCCGAGCCCGCCGAGGATGACGATGGACAGCAGCCTGGAGATCAAGTCGTATCCGGTGTCGGGGTTGAAGCCGGGGTTGGTTATGCCGAACACCATGCCGCCCGCGGCCGTCACGGCAACGCCGATTCCGAAAGTGAGCGCAGCTATCCGGTCAACATTGATACCGATCAGCCGGGCGGCCACCTTGTCCTGGACGGTTGCCCTGATGCTGCGCCCGAACGTCGTCCGGTAGAGCATCAGGTAGATCGCGGCGAGCGCGACGACGGCCAGCCCGAACCCGATGAGATAGATGTAGGGCAAGTAGAACCCGAGGATGTGCACGGTGGACGTGAAGTACGAGGATTGGATGGCAACCGGGGTGCTGCCGAAGAACTCGTACAGGGCGCCCTCGATGATGACCGCCACGGCGTAGCAGACGAGCAGCGAGAGCGCGGTGCGCTCCCGGCCGCGCAGCCGCCGGATGAACGCCCACTCGATGAAGACGCCGAGCAGGAACATCACCGGCACGGTGATGAACAGGCCTAGGAGCGGGTCGAGGTGCAGGTGCACGGAGAGTGCGTAAGTCAGGTACGCCGCGAGTACGACCAGGATGCCCTGCGCGATGTTGATGATGTCCAGCACGCCGAAAATCAGCGTTAGTCCCGCTGCCATCAGCGCGTAGACCGCACCGCCCAGGATTCCGTCGATGATTGCTTCGGCGAACCGAGCCATCAGCCAGTACCGCTCTCGCTGGCTACCGTGTCGTGCAACTCTCCGTGCACCTGCTCCCTCACGAGCCCCAGGCTGCCTTCGGGTACTGGACCGCCATCGCGCCGTTGCCGGCCGGCAGCACTTGGTCCAGCGTGCCCTTCTGCCACTGGAAGACGAACGCGGTGGCCGCCAGGTTCTCGCCGACTGAGTCGAACTTGACTGGGCCCTGGACACTGTTCAGCGTGACCCCGCTATGCAGGTAGCTGATGATCTCGGAGTTGCTCAGGCTCTTGTTGTGCTCGACCGCCTGCGTCATCACCTGGCCGACCGAGTAGGCCTCCGCCACATCGGCGTTGACGCCGGACGCGTTGCCGCCGTACTGAGCGATGTACTCAGCGACCATCTTCTTGCTCTGGGCATTCGGTGAGCCGCCGTACCAGGCGTTCGGCACCATCACGCCCTCGGTGTTGCCGACGCCGCCGACCGCCTTGACGTAAGCCGAGCCCTGGTCCGGGCCCGAGGTGGCGATGAAGACCTTCGGGTTGTAGTGCTGCTGTACGAACGCCTGCGTGAACGCGGCGATGGTCGGCACGTCGACAGATCCGAGCACCACCACGTCAGCCTTGCTGGCGGCCACCTGGTCGGCGATGCCTTTGTACTGCGTGGGTTCGGCCGGGAACACCTTGCTGTACACGGACTTGATTCCGGCTGCGGCCAGCTTCTGCTGCGCGAAGGTGATCTGCGGTTGGGTGAACGGGTCGTTGCTGGTGGGGAACGCAGCTGTCTTCGGCCGCTGGCTGGCCGGCAAGGACGTCAGGTAGTTGATAAGCGGCAGCATCGATGCCTCTACCGGCAGGCTGACGTCGAAGAGGTCGTTGAGCTTGGTGGCGAAGACGTCCGGAGCCCCGCCAGCGCCCTCGATGAACGCGAAGCCGTACCGGTGCGCCACGTTGACCGATGGGGCCGTGAGCAGCGAGGAGAACGGACCGAACAGCAGCTTGACGTGGTCCACGTTGATCAGCGTCTGATAGTTGGTGACCGCCTGAGGCTGCGCGCTGGCGTCGTTAAGGATGACTAGCTTCACCTTGTGGCCGAGCAGGCCGCCTGCGGCGTTCTGGTCCTTGGCCCACAGGTCGTAGCCCTTTTCAAAGGCCTGGCCGTCAGTCGAGAAGCTGCCGGTCAGTGAGAGCGAGGCGCCGATCAGGATCGGCGATGACGACGATCCAGATCCTGATGATGACGAGTTGCCGCAGGCGGCCACGAGGGCCGAGGTCAGTACTGCGGTCGTGCCGAGAGCAAGAAACCGGGCGCGATGCGAAAGCGATCTCATCCCCGGTACTCCTTCCAGTGAGGAAAGGCCCGATCAGTCGGAAAGCCAGCCGGGATCACCCGGCGGACAAGGTGGTGAAGCGCCGCTTCACCCTGTAGTGATTCACGCGGTGCTGACTGCTGCGTCCCCCGTCGTTTCCCCCGTCCCGCCGGCGGGCTCCAGCCCGTCGGTTACCTCTGCGTTCTCACTCACTAGCTCCAGGCCTGCCGCCCGAGCCTGCAACTCGAGTAGGGCAGCAAAATCCTGCTCCCCGAAGCCCTGACCGACAAGGCTCTGCACGATCTGGTGCACAAGGGAAGCTACCGGCATCGGCACCTCATGCTCGCGCGCCGCCGCCAGCCCGAGGTCGAAGTCCTTGCGCAGCAGTACCGAGGTGAAGGTCGCGTGGTAGTCCAGATTCACCAGGGCCGGAGACTTGTACCTGGTGAATGTCGAGCCCATGACACTGTCGTTGATGCAGGCGAGGAACGCGTGCCTGCTCACGCCGGCCTTCTCCGCCAGCACGGTCACCTCGGCCAGCGACTGCATGACGACGCCGAGGAGCAGGTTGTGGCACAGCTTGACGGTGCGGGCGATCTCGCCGGACCCGACGTAACTCGCGCCGGCGCCGAGCAGGTCCAGGTACGGACGGGCCCCATCGGCCGCCGCCGGAGATCCTGACACCGCAAAAGTCAGGCGGCCAGCGGCCGCAACCCGCGGGTTACCCATGACCGGTGCCGCCAGGAACTCGGTCCCGCGCGCTGCGAGCTCCTGCCGCACCTGGCGTGAGGCCTCGACTGAGACGGTCGACAGGTCGACCACGATCTGCGGAGCCTGCGGGCCGGCCATCAGGCCAGCTGGCCCGAGCAGCGCGTCGACCAGATCCTGCGAGGTGCCGACCATGATGAAGACCACCTGCGCCGCCGCTAGGTCGCTAGCCTGGTCGACTACCTTAGCGCCAGCTGCAGCCAACGGCACCGCCCTGGCCTTGGTCCTGTTGTAAACCAGGACATCCAGACCCGCTGCGAGCAGCCGGCGAATCAGCACCGAGCCCATCCGCCCAGTTCCCAGCCACCCGACCTGGCCACCAGGGTGATCGCCCATTCCCGTCCTTCCGGGCCGTCAGCCTGTGCTGCGCCGCTGCACCCAGGGGCACGACAGGAGCTGGGCACAATCGTTTGCAAAAGAAGGGTGGCGCACGAGCATTGCGGTTGTCAATGGCAGAAATGCTCGCGAACTGGTAACGCTAACGGCCCCCCTATCGCCCGCTGGTCATACCGGCGTTCGGTTCGGGGCATTAAGAACGGCGCGCCGTCGAGCCTCGGACGATTAGCTCCGGCGCCAGGTAGAGCACTTTCACCATGCCCTCGTTACCCGCGAGTCGTTCGGTCAGCAGCTTCGCGGCCTCAGTTCCGACCTGATAATGCGGGAACGCGACCGTGGTCAGCGGCGGCCTGAGCATGTTGATGAACGGCATGTCATTGAACCCGACTACCGAGACCTGGTCCGGACAGCGCAGCCCGGCCTCATCCAGTGCCTGATAGCAACCGACTGCCAGCATGTCGTTGCCGGCCGCGACCGCCGTGCAGTCACCGCCCGACGCCAGAATCTGGCGGGCGCACCGGTAACCCTCCTCGATCGTGAACGCGCGGGCGAAGGCCACCTGGTCCGTGGGCACCGGGAGATCGGCCGCGGCCATGGCTGACTCGAAACCGCGGTACCTGGCCAGGCCCGTTGACACGTCCTGCGGCCCGGCAATGCAGGCGATGCGCCGGTGCCCGAGCGCGGTGAGATGGCTGATCGCCATCCGCACCCCGCGCTCGTTGTCCACGGTCACCGACGGGAAGCTGTAGTTTTCGGCGATCCGGTTCATCAGCACGACGGCCAGACCGGCTTGCGCCGCCTCGGCGAGCAGCGGGCTGCGCAGGTGCGCGGTGGCGAAGACGTACCCGTCGACGTGGCGGGCGCGCATCTGCTCGAACAACCTGCGCTCACGCTGATCGTCGCCGTCGGTGTTGCCGATCAGGGCAACATACCCGTCGGCGTCTAGCCGGTCCTCCAGGCCTCGGACGATCGGCGGGAACAGCGGGTTGTTGAGGTCGGGGATCAGCACGCCGATCGTATGTGACCGGCGTGTCCGCAGGCTGCGGGCAACCGCGTTCGGCCGGTAGCCGAGCTCCGCCGCGGCAGCCAGCACCCGGCGCGCGGTATCGTCGCTGACCAGCAGCCTGGTCTCGGGGTTGAGCGCGCGCGAGGCGGTCGCCGAGTGCACGCCAGCTCGGCGGGCCACATCCTTCAGCGTCACGGCTGGCTCTGGCATCACCGCTCCCGCTCTTCGAGCTGCCATTTCCGGGCTGTGGGGTTTTGGTTTTCGGGGGGTCGTCGGGGGTGTCCCCCCGGCTGTGGGTGCCGTCGACTGTATGGCTGTTCGGAATCGTATCCCCGCCTGGGCAAATGCGACAGGATGCGCTAGCGCGGTCGTGATCAGTTATAACTGACAGTAAGGGGAGCGGCTGTCACGTCACCTGGAGTTCTCCAGGGTGTTGACTCGGCTGCGTGACGGCCTAGAGTAAACAAAGCGCATTCACGCCCGGCCAGGAGGAACGAAATGGCGCCAACGCTCGGTCAGCGCCTGCGCGCGCTGCGGGTTGAGCGCGGGCTCAGCCAGGCAGATCTCGCGGGCGACCTGGTGTCGCCGAGCTATGTCTCGCTGATCGAGTCAGACCGTCGGTCGCCCGAGCGCGACGTGCTCGAGGGCCTCGCCCGTAAGCTCGGCTGCTCGGTTTTCTACCTCGAATCCGGCGTGCCTCCGGAGGAGCTCAACGAACAGCGGCTCAGGCTGCAGTTCGCTGAGATCGCGCTGGCGAATGGCGCCGTCGACGAGGCCCGGCAGCGCTTCGGCGAACTGGCGGCCCAGGCCCACGGCGAGGTCAGGCACTCGGCGGGCTGGGGCCTGGTCCGGGCCGAGGAGGCCGCCGGTGATCTGTACGCCGCCGTTACTCATGTGGAAGCGCTGCTGGCAGCGTCCCGCGCGGGTGAGCCGGGCACGCCTGGGCTGCTGCTTCTGTTCATGGCGCGCTGCCGCCTCTACCGCAAGGCCGGCGACTTCTCCCGCAGCATCGAGGTGGGCGAGGATGCGCTGCGCGAGGTTCGCGCCCTTGGCCTGGAAGGGTCGGAGGACGAGATCAAGCTTGCCTCGACCCTGGTGTCCAGCTACTGGGCCAGGGGCGACTTGTTCTCGGCGCAGCGCCTCGCCAGCCGGGTGATCGACCGAGCTGAGCGACTCGGCTCCCGCACCGCGCAGGGCGCGGCGTACTGGAACGCCTGCCTGCTTGCCGAGGCACGGGGCGAGCTCACGCTGGCACTCGACCTGGCCCAGCGATCGCTGGCACTGATGGCGGAGTCAGAGCCTGACCTGAACCTGGCCGCCTTGCGGGTCACCTACGGATGGCTGCTGCTGCGCTGCGACCCGCCGCTGCTGGACGAGGCCGAAGCCAATCTGACCAGGGCCCATCAGGTTCTGTCTGACCAGTCGCACAACTTCAATCTCGCTTTCTGTGAGACCGAGCAGGCTCGGTGCGCGTTGCTGCGCGGCGACTTCGCCACGGCCATTCGGGTGGCCGGAGATGCCATCGCGCGCACCGTCGGCGGCGTCGAGCAGGAAAGTGCACGCCTGGTCCGCGGGCTCGCGCTTATGGTCAGCGGTGAGGCCGAAGCGGGCTTCGCCGAAGCATCGGGCGCTGCCGAGGCCATGGAGGCACTCGGGTCACGCCGCGAGGCCGCGCTGGCCTGGCGTGAGCTAGCCGAGGCCCTGCTGCAGCGTGACCTGCTGGAGCAGGCGGTAACCGCGCTGCGGCGCGCGGCGGACTGCGCAGGCATTCGCTCAACGGCGACCCGTTGGGTCGTGGCACTGCCGACGCTGACCACCTGACAGACAGCGCGGCCGGCTTAATCGAGCACGTGGCCCAGGCTGCGCTGCAGGAACCCCAGGCACTGGGCCCGGAAATCTGACCGGTTCTGCGGCCGGGCGAACCGGTGACCCTCGTCTTCGTAGACGGTCAGGTCGCAGTTCCGGCCGCCCTGCCGCATGGCGTCGGCGAACGTGACAGCGTGGCTGACCGGCACGCGGGGATCCTGCTGGCCATGGAACAGGCGGACCGGGACCGTGATGTCAGCGACGCGGTTCACCGGAGACGCGGCGAACAGGCGATCGCTGTCCCGCTCAGGGTCGCCGATCCGGGCCGCATACTCCAGTCCGGCCGATCCGCCGGACGACATCAGGCTGGCAACGTAGCGCGGCAGGTCCGTGGGAGCCGAGGCCGAGACAACGCAGCGAACGCCGACGGCGTCTTGCGTCGCCATCATCAGCGCCGCATAGCCGCCGTAGCCGCGGCCCATCGCGCCTATCCGGTGCGGATCGACAGCATCGGCTACCGCCGGCGATTGGAGGGCATCGACGAGATCGTCCTGCATCGCGAGCGACCACTGCCCGTCGCCGGCATTACGGAACTCCTTGCCGAAGCCACGTGAGCCGCGGAAGTTCACCTGGACGCAGCACAACCCGGCCGTGGCTAGTACCTGTGCCCAGGGATCCATGCCAGCATCGTCGCGCGACCATGGGCCCCCGTGGATGACCAGGACGGCTGGCCAGGGCGGCCGGCCCGGCGGCCGGGTCAGGAACCCGGTCACGCGCCGGCCGTCCCTTGCCTCGAAGCTGATCGGGTCGCGGCGCTGAATGCGTACTCTCTCCAGGCCCGAGTACCTGCCCAGGAGCCGGCTAACGGTGGTGGTGGTCCGGCCGAACGTGACATAGGCAGGACCGCCGACGGGATAGCACACCTCCGCCAGGCAGTGGCTGTCGTTATGGTCGACGATCCAGGCGACCGCGCCGTCAGCCACGTGTTCCAGCCGCGTCAGTTCGGCGGCGGCCGCCGCGGTGAGGGCCGACTGACGATTGTCCGGATCGGTCGTCGTGACCAGGTCCGGACCGCTGCCATCCGGCGCCATCAGGGCGGAGGTGATGTCAAAGCCCTCCTGCGCGCTCAGCACTGCCGGAGTCCAGGACGGCGCGGACAGCCGGACCAGCGCGACCGTGTCGCGGCCTACTGAACTCGTGGCGAACAGGGCGCGCCCGTCACGGCTGAAGGCAACCGGGCGCGAGGCACGGCTATCGGCGGCTGGAGTCTCCGCTATGGCTGCCCAGGAATCATCCGCCAGCCGGCCGTGCCACCACTCGACGGTGCTCCCGGTCGCGCACACCGCCAGCGCCTGGGTATCGGTAGCGATCCACTGGAGCACCGGCTTGCCAGGACCGTGCCACTGCGCGATGACGGCGCCGGTCGGGGTGACCGCCTGCAGTTCGAACTCAGCCGAAGGCGCGTGCCGCACGGCGGTCAGCACCGTCGGTTTGTCCGAGCCGAGCTGTCCGACGTACTGAGCGTCAGCGGCGTGATCTGGCGTCAGCCTGGTGAGTGCGCCGGAGCGGAGATCCAGCCAGGCCAGCCAACGTTTCTCGGTGCCCGCGCGGTCAAGTACCAGCACGAGCCCGCGGCCGTTACGGCCCCAGTGAAAGTCGCGCAGGCGCCACGGCCGCAGGTCTGATGCCAGCCGCAGCGGAGCCTTGCCCGCACCGATCCACACATTCGCGGCGCCGTCATGCCAGCGGACAGCCGCCATCCTGTCCGCCGTCGGTGCTAGTTTCGGCCTCGTCCACCCTGGGCCGCCGACGTGAGCATGACCGGAACTCATCGATGGCCACCGGAACGCGCCCTCATGCCGGCACTCGCCACGACGGCGGTCCGATCACCGACCCCGACGCGGCGCCATGGAGCGTGACCTGTGAGGCGCGCACACCGACACCCTGATCCCTGGGCCCCGGCTGCGTTGCGCGCCGCGGCCGACTCTTATGCCCTTCCTAGGACGTTATCGGCCTGGTCAGCGATGCGTCAAGGTAAGCCTTGACTGATCTGTGCATGTACAACTGTCGTTTGTAGTGCAATGTAGTTACGGTTTGACCATTCTCAGTGACAAGGATGCGCACCACCCCCCGACTACCAGATTGGTGGAACCTCAGATGACCGCTATCCGCATTGCCGTCGCCGCCGTCCTCGCCACTGCCGCTGTGCTCGCCGGAGGCGCGACCGCCGCCCAGCACAGCGTGCATGCGAACGCGCACCCGGCCACAATCACCGAGGCCGGCCCCATACCGTGCTGTCAGTCGTAGCCGCCGGACCCGGCAGCCCGGCTAGCTCCGTGCTGGTTGCTGGCTAGCTCTCGGTAACGGCCTTGACGTTCTCACGCGCCGCCTGGCTCAGCGGGTGATCTGGGCCGAGCACGCGCTCGCTGTCGGCCAGCGTCCGCTGGAAGATCGCGATCGCGTCAGTTAGCCTGCCCGCAGTGTGATACGCGTGCCCGAGATTGCTGCGCAGCGTGAGCGCATCCTGGTGATCCGGGCCGAAAACGGCCTCGCAATCCGCGATGGTGCGCTCATACACCGGGATCGCATCTGCCAACCTGCGCGCGGAGTGATAGGCGGAAGCCAGGTTCCCGCGGGCAGTCATGGTATGCGGATCGCGCGGCCCGAGCGCTCGCTCGCAGTCCGTGACGGTGCGTTCATACTGGGCGATGGCTTCCCGCACCTTCCGCGCCTCATGCAGGGCGGCGGCAAGGTTGCTTCGGGCAGTGAGCGTGTCCCGGTGATGCGGTCCCTGGACCTGCTCGCGGTCGGTCAGGGTGCGCGCGTAGACAGGAAGCGCGTCCCGCATCTTGCCCGCCGTCCGGTAGGCGAAGGCCAGGCTCGCCCGGGCCGCGATGGTATCCAGGTGGCGCGGGCCCTGGATTCGCTCACGGTCGGCCAGCACGCGCTCGTACAGTTCGACGGCTTCCTTCAGCTGCCCTGCATCGCGATAGCAGTCGGCCAGGCTCGCGCGCGCGGTGATGGTGTCCGGATGGCGCGGTCCCTGACTCAACTCACGTGCGTTGACGTTGCGCTTGTGCACCGCAGTGGCATCGGTCGTGCGGCCAGCCGCCAGGTAGGCGTGGGCGAGTTTGGTCAGGGCGCCCAGGGTGGCGGGCTTCCCTGGGCCGGCTGCTTCTTCCGCCTCGGCCAGCGCCGTTTCGTACAGGCTTATGGCGTTGGCCGGCTGCCCGGCCCGCTCGAAGCTGTCAGCCAGTTTCCCGCGGGCGAACACTGTGTCGGGGTGATGGGCGCCCAGCAGCTGGCTGTTCGCGGCGAGCAGTGCCTGCCAGTACGACACGGCCGAGTTGGTGAGCCCGGCCTCGTCCAGGCTCTCGCCGACTATCGCCAGCACGGGATGACAGCCCCCGTCCCATAGCAGGCCGCCGGTGACCTCACGGAGCATCGCCGCGCAGTCCCGCAGGGCTTGGTTGAGTGCAGGGTGCGGCTGCCCGGCAGGCCACGCCTGCACGATGGCATCCGCGGCGATGCGGCCAACCTGGTCGCGGTGCTCGGCGGCGACGAAGCTCCGGACCGCACGCTGGAGCTGACCAGGCATCCGCACGGTGCGCGTGCTGCTAGCCGCATCCAGCGTTACCAGCCCCAGCCTGGCCAGCGCGGTCAGCGCATTCCTGACCTCCATCTGCGCCTCCGCGCGAGCCACTCCCGGCCGACCGATGACGTAACCGCACGCGGCGTCGCTCATCAGGACGGCCGCCGGGACGCCGTAGGGATCGAGCATCGCCACGAGGGCCAGGAGCGGCCAGGCAAGGCCGGCCGGAATGACCTCGCTGGCTCTGTCGACGGCTAGCGACCAGGCCACCAGCACCGGAGTCGGGCTGGAACTCCCCCAGGCACCCGCGAACCGCTGGCGGCGCTCTGTGAAGACGGCCCGATAAGAACGGCAATCGAGCCGGCGCCCGATCATGACCGCGGTGGCGAGGTCAAGGCCGATCGGCAGGCCGCCCAGGTCATCGGCGAGGTCGGGCGCCCCGAGCCGGAGGTCGGGATCGTCCTTCAGGCCCGCTGTCAGGAAATTGACCGCCTCCCGGTGGCTCAGCGGGCCGATCTGCCGCAGCCTGCCCGCCTCACGGCCGAACCCGGCGCCGGTGCCGCGCATGGTGACCAGAACCCGGCGGCTGGCCCCCTGAGGCCACAGGCCCTCCAGGTCGCGCGGCTCAAGGACGCCGTCGAGCACCACGAGCCACCGCTTGGTGCTGCCGGCCAGCCATTCGAGCATCGCGGCGGCGGCAGGCTCGACGCCGTTGCTGACTTCGGCGATCTTCAGATCGGCCAGCGCCTGCGCATACCCGGTCAACACCGCGTCCCGACTTGATGCATTGACCCAGATCAGCACTTCGATGGCGCGGCTGCGCAGCAGCTCCCTGGCTGCTGCAGCCGCGAGCTGTGTCTTGCCAGTCCCTGCGCCTGGCCCGGTGCCAGGCTGCTCGGCGGCGCCGGCGTCAGCAAGGATCAAGACCTCGCCCGCGGGCAAGCTGTCGGCCGGGCCGATCCCTGTCTCCGGCCGGAGGCAATAGTTCTCGGCGAGCGCGGGTATCGCCCCCGACCAGCGCGGCCAGCTCCCCTGCTGGTCTGCCTGGCTGTCCGCACTGAAGCCGATGACCTGACTGTCCATAGATGCGCGGTCACCGCCGTGCTAGCAAGCTGCCTTACCTTTGAGGTCACATTATGATGCATTGGCCGTCTCCCCGGCCATTTGCAACAACTCGCGCGGCATGCACGCCGTCATCGACGACCTTGCGCTGCTCAAGACTACGCCGTTCGATACCAGTATGGATGCTTTTAGTAGTCTGAAACAGACAAACTGCCAGCCGCCTGCTGAGTTGCATCAGCTCGTGAGGGTGCTCCTATCGAGGGCATGATTAAGCTCGAAGGTCCTCCGAAACGGGACGCACATGCAATTCGCAGATCGCACCGAGGCCGGTCGGCAGCTGGCTAAGCGGCTGGTTCACCTGCGCGGGGAGCCGGTTGTCGTGCTTGGCCTGCCGCGCGGCGGCGTGCCGGTCGCAGCCGAGGTCGCCCGCGCCATCGGAGCCCCTCTTGACGTGATCGTGGTCCGCAAGCTCGGGGTTCCTTTCCAGCCCGAGCTGGCCATGGGCGCCGTCGGCGAAGAGGGTGCGCGGGTCATTGACGCCGAAGTGGTGCACTTGGCCAGAGTCTCGGCCGATGAACTGAGCGTCATAGAAGCACGCGAACGGTCTGAGGTCGATCGCCGCGCGCGCAGCTACCGGGCCGGACGCAACCGCGTGCCGCTAGCGGGCCGGATCGCGGTGATCGTCGACGACGGCATCGCCACCGGCGCCACGGCCAGGGCGGCCTGCCAGGTTGCCCGAGCGCTCGGGGCAGCCCGAGTTGTGCTGGCTACGCCGGTCGCCCCGCCGGATTGGCAGCACCGGATTGGCTCTGACGCCGACGAACTGGTGAGTGTGGCCACGCCGACGCCATTCTTCGCCATCGGCGAGTTCTACGACGACTTTTCCCAGACCAGCGACGAAGCTGTCGTCGCATGCCTGACGCAGCAGGAAGATGGGCCGGGTGACCGAGCGTAAACCGCAGGGCATGACCTTCCGCTCGTGGATCGACCAGCAGATCAGCGAGGCGGCGGAACGGGGCGCCTTCGACAACCTGCCAGGCGCGGGAAGGCCGCTGCCTAGCCAGCCAGATCCTGATGGCCTGGCCTGGTTGCGGGACTATGTCCGTCGGGAGGGCGTTTCGACGGAAGAGCTGCTGCCTACTCCGCTGAGGCTGCGCAAGCAGGCGCACCGGCTGACCGAGACGGCACAGACCTTGCCCTCGGAGCAGGCAGTGCGCGATGCCGTCGCCGAACTCAACTTCCAGATCAAGGAGTGGCGCCGGATCCCGATGGGGCCGCCCGTCTTCGTCCCGCTGGTCGACGAAGAGGCCCTGGTTAGTACCTGGCGAGATGCGCGCGAGGTGACGACAGCGACGCCGGCTCCGACCTCGGCTGAAGCGGACGAGCAGAAGGCCGCTGGCGACCGCGAGTCGCGCCTGTGGTGGCGCCACCGCCGACGGCGCTAGTGTCGAATCTCAGGACGACACCCGACTGGGAGGGGACGCAAATGCCGATGTTCATGGACTTCCACGACGACCTCAAGCTTCCGCCCGAAGCCGTAGCGCAGATCGCGGAGGGAACGCGGGTAGGCGCCACCGACGAGTTTGGAGTGCGGCAGGTGGAGCTCTACCACAACGCTGACGGCAAGGTCTACTGCCTCCTTGAGGGCCCCGACGAGGACGCGATCCGCAAGCACCACGACGCGCTGAGTGTCCCGTGCGGCGACGTGCACCAAGTGAACGGCCTGCTCTGAGCAACCGCGGAGGATCACATGGCGGGCGAGGTGCCGCGTCCGAAAGCACAGCGTCCGAAAGCACAGCGTCCGAAAGCACACCGTCCGGCTCTAGACGCGGCCAAGGCTGCTGGTGGGCGCGATTCCCGCCTTGCGGAGCCGCCGAACCCCGCGGGAGGTGAGATCGACCGCGGGCATGGTGGTGATAGCCCAGGCCATAGCGTCCTCCTCGGCCATCGCGAAGACCGGTTGCTCAGCCTCGGCTGCGAGACGAGCCATTGTGGACGCCATCGTGTTTGCTGATACGCCCGCGCAACCGCCAATGGCGGCGATGGAGGTCCAGACCTCGGCGGCGCCGCTGAGCGCTGCTGATGGCCAGGTAGAGGATGCCTCCCAGGACAGCGGCAATGATCAGCGCGGCGGCCCAGTAGTGCAGCAGGACTCGGCGGGCGATCGCGCCTGAGCGACGCAGCGCGACTTCTCCCGCTGCCACGTAGGCCTCCGGGCTCAGCAGCCCAGCAGCTGGCCGCGCGCCGGTCAAGAGCATGAGCCAGACGTCACCTTGCGGGAGCAAGTGCTCGTACAACGTTGGAGCGACGGCGCGGGCATCGTCCTTCTTCAGCTGGGAACTAGTTGCGCCGACCGTTACCGCGGCGAACTCGCTCCAGCGACCAAGCGACGTCGCGACGACGGCCGCGGCGTGATCGGGGAACTCGCAGGACAAGGTTGCCAGCCACTCCTGCAGCTTGGCGACCCGGTCGCGGGCAAGCTGCCTGGCTAGCGCGGGTGCACGCGAATGCTCGTCCGGCGCGTTCTGCTGGGGCGGATTGACAGTGTCGCGAAGCGACCGGCCAAGCTCGTAGGCCAGCTGGATCTCCGGCGGGGCGGCCGTTAGGGCCGCAAGGATCGATAGATTGAGCGTGGTGAGATTGTGCCTGAGCGCGTTTTCGTCGGCATAATCGGCGGGAACCTCGGCTGGCAATGCCGCCTGCGTGATTTCCGGCAGATAGGACACCTGCTGCAGTAAATGGCGCAGGCGGCTTAGCTCTAGTTCTCGGCGGTCGTTCGGCGCCAGTTCGCGCGATGTGGGCAGCTCCTGAACGCGGCCGACAGGTTGCTGAAGCGTCCCGTAGAGCACGGCCATGGTCCAACCCGCATACAGAGCCGCCTGCACGGGTCCGAGCGGCGGAGGCGCCACCGGTTCCGGCGGCGGTGCGAGCATCGTCGGCGCTAAGGCGGCAACGGTGTCCGGTACGTCTGACATCCGGGATCTCCTTTCGAAGCATCCCTGGTAAGACACGCATACGTAGGTCGGTATAGCACGGCAGGCGCCGGAACCGAAAGCTTCTGAGTGAAACGGCGGCGCACTCGTGCCGAACGGCGGTTGCCACGCCAAAGGCCCGGCCCATCAGCCGCGCCATCGCCGGGCCGGCTCAGGCAGGGTCGGGGGCGTCAGGAAGCGCGGCGGGTGCTGCAGGTCCAGCGCGTCTAGCGGGTCGATCGCGGCCGCATCCCGCCTGGTGAGCGGCGGCAGGTTCCATTTCCGCTCGATGAGCTTGAGGATGGATGTGTGGTCATACACCTTGTCGGTTACATACCCAGGCTTGGCATACGGGGACACGATTACGGCTGGCACGCGGAACCCGAGCTGATCGTAGGTTGACGGGCCGGCGTCGGCTACCTCGATTTGTTTGGCGTAGCTGGTAAAACGAAGCAGCTGTAGCGGGAAAAAGCGCTGCATCGGGTTCTGACCGGGTATGTCATCCGGTTCTACCGCCTTGGGCGGCGGGACGTGATCGTAGTATCCGCCGTGCTCGTCATACAGCCAGATCAACAGCGTCTTGGGCCAACCTCGCCCAGTCATGACCGCATTGATGACTTTGGCTGCGAACCCCTCGCCAACCTGGATATCTTGCGGGTTCTCCTCCGAGCAGCCGCCGAAGTCTGGATCGACGAAGCTCACGGCCGGCAGCTTTCCGGCCCTGGCGGCCTGCCAGAACTGGCTAATGGGCCGAAGGTGATTGACCGATCGCAACATCCCCAGCGGGAACAAGTCCGCTGTGGTCTGCAGCTTGCTTTCCACGGCGGGGATCAGTTGCGGGAAAAGGGCCGCGAGCAGGGCGCCGAGGAGGCGAAGGAAATTGAACCCCCAGGCATGAGAGAGCCGTCGCCAGTTCACCCGGATGGCAGCAACGTGGTGGTAGTTCGCCCAGCTAATGCCATGAGCGGACAGCCGATCGAAAATCGTGCCTGCGGCCGGGTAGTCGATCATGCTGAAGGGCAGATCATCGATGAGCCCGTTCGCAGTGCCGGCCACGAGGAACCGCCGGTTGGGGAAGGTCGGGCCGAGGCAGGAAGAGAACCACCGGGTTGCCAACGGAAAGGTCTGGGCCAGGCCGTGATAGAACGGCAGATCTTTCTGGTTCCAGTACGTCATTGCCACCGAGGCATTCCGGCCGGGCAGGGTTTGCTCGATACTTCGCACAAATCCCGCGCAGGTGCCGCCGTCCCACTGGATGTGGCTCGCGCTCCAGGTCTGGGTCGGCACGGCTACCTTCTGCCGGGTGCCGTCGAAATGGCGCATCCGGACCATGGTCCCGTTCCCCGACATATTCCCCGGCAACGGCATGCCGTGGTCATCCAGCGGCAAGCCGTCCCCCCGGCCCGCCATCATGCCTAGATAGTTGTCGTAGGAGTGGTTCTCCATCATCAAGATGACGATGTGCTCGATCTGGGGAAGGCAGTCAGCGCCCATCCTCATCGCGGGCTCGGGGAGCACGCCCAGGTTTCTGCCGCGCCGTGCGAGCCGCCGCCGGGCAAGTGCCACTTCGATCCAGTCCAGCACGACGCTAGCTTCTCAGATCGGAGCACCCGGTCTTAGCATCTCCGGTCGGAGCGAACGTCACCGATCGGGCCGCCCGAACCCGAGAGGTAGCGCGCGAACCGTTTGAGCAGGCATGGGAGGCCGGTCATGCAGCTGATCTCGATCAGTCGCGCACTGCAGTTCCGCAGGCTAGCGGCGATGGGGGCAGCGCTAGCCGCCACCGTGCCGCTCGCCTTTGTGGCGACCGGGCCTAGAGCAGCTGCCACGGGGCCGCAGCCTCGGCGCGCGGGACCCGAGGCCCGGCCTTGTTGGAACCTGGCCGCCTGCCAGGGCGTCCAATCGGCATGACAACGAAAGCTAAGGCGACCGCCGTCGCGGCGGTGCTTGTCTCCTCGGCGCTGGCGTGCGGATGCGCTGGCGTGCCCGTGCACCAGCCGTCGCATAAGCCGCCGCGCCCGTCGGCAGTCTTGACCTCGAGCCAGGTGACTGCGCTTCGCGCCTACGGCGCCGGTGACACCGATTTCGGCCTGCGACTGCTGTCGGCGCTCTGCCGCGGCCAGCCAGGAACGAACGCGGTGATCTCACCGGTGAGCCTGGCTACCGGTCTTGGCATGGCATACCTAGGAGCGCGCGGAGCGACCGCGACTGCGATGGCGCGAGTTCTGCGTCTGCCGGGCGACAGCCAGAGCCTGGCCGCTGGCCTGGCCGCGAGGGCTGAGTTGCTCTACTCCCTCAACCGGCCCGGTATCACATTCAGCACGAGCAACCGGCTGTGGGCTGATCCCACTGTGATCACCAATCCGGGGTACGTTTCCGCGCTCCGCGCCGGGTATCAGGCCGGCGTGACGCACGTGCCACTGCTGACGAATCCAGACCAGGCACGCGCCAAGATCAACGCGGCAGTGGCCGCCGATACGCGGGGCCACATCACGGAGCTGCTTCCGCCCGGCTCGATACCGCCGCGCGCCATCGGCTGGGTGGTGACAGACGCGCTGTACCTTAACGCCGCCTGGGCGAACCCGTTTGATGCTGCGATGACCCAGCCGGGGTCGTTCAGCGCCAGCAGCGGCGAGGTCACCGCGCACTACATGAACGGCGGAAGTTTCGCCGTGGCCACATCCGCCGGCTGGACCGCAGTCTCGCTGCCCTACCGCGGCAACCGGCTGAGCATGCTCGCGGTTCTCCCGCCTGCCGGGCAGAAAGCGGGCGGCTGCCAGCTGCCCACTGCCGGTACGCTCGGCGGCCTGGCTGCGGGCCTATCGGCCAGCCACACGCAGACCTACATCGCACTGCCGAAGGTCAAGCTCGCGTCGAGTTACGCACTGAAAGGCGCGCTCACCTCGCTCGGCATGGGCATCGCCTTCGGCGGCCAGGCCGACTTCTCCGGAATCTCGCCGCAGGCCTGCTGCATCGGGTTCGTCCAGCACGCAGCAACCTTGGCGGTGGCCGAGAAGGGCACGGTCGCCAGCGCCGCGACCGCGGTCGGCATCACGGCATCAGCGGCCCACCTCGTACTGAGCTTCGACCGGCCCTACGTGCTGCTGCTGAGGGACTCCCTGACCGGCGAGCCGCTGATGCTCGCGTGGGTCGCCAACCCGGCCAGCGGCTAGATCACCCGGTCGGACCGTGGGCCCAGATCACTGCGGTGGTGTACGGATACCGAGCGCGGTTCTGCGGGGTTGATCCGGCAGCCCACAGGGACGCCGTGCCGGGGACCCGGACGATGCTTCGCACTGCATCGCCACCCATGCGCACCCGGCTCCACGCGCCCGAGGAGCTGAAATGCAGCAGCCAGTTCGTACCGGAGCTGAATGCCGAGAGCCAGAATCCGCCGTGGCCGTCTGGGCTGAGGCCGCCCGCGGGCAGGCCACCCGGGTCGACAGCGCTGAGCGGCAGAGACCATGGCGGGGCGTATGCGGTCCAGCGGGTGCCGTGCAGGTGCAGCAGTCGCAACCCGGTCTTGCCGGTTGGACTAGCCGTCATCCATACGCTGGCGGGGGAACTAGCGAAGATACTGCCGAACTGCAGGCCCTTGAGCGACGCGCTCGTCACAATCTGCCAGCGGTGGCCGGTGTAGTGCAGTATCGAATTGGCTCCCGCGCCGCCGATCGCCCACATGTCGTGCGCAGACAGTGCGCTCGCCATGAAGATGCTAGCTCCGGTGATCTTGGTCCACTTGCCGTCGTTCAGATGCCACGTGCCGTTACCGAAGGTGCCGCCGCCAAAGACCCAGACGTTACCCGGGCTGAACGCGGTGATTCCGCTCTTGTACGGGCCTGGCGGTCCCCCGTTCAGATTCCATTTCCTGGCTATCGACCACTTGCCAGCGTGCCAGTGGAGCACGGCGCCAGGTGATACCGCCCAGGCGTCCGCCGGGCTGTCTGCGCTGACCGCGGCAATGCCGCCGACATAGCCAGGATTACCCGGCACAGCGCTGCGCGACCATCGGCCGCGGCTGAAGTACGCGGCCGTTGGCAGTCCGTTACCGGCGACTCCGTAGCCACCGACGGCCCAGGCATGCGCGCCCGAGACCGCCACCGACGTGTACGCCGCGTAGGAGCCGCGCGGCCCGAAGCGGTGCACAACGTGCCAGCCTGCGCTGCCAGTGGCAGCATGTACCGGTGCCGCCGGGCTGGCGGCAAGCGCCACAGCCAGGGCGGCACCGCCGACTGCAATTCGGGTTCCCCGTGATCGAGACATGGCACCGGCCCGTTTCGGTTGAAGGTGGTTAATGCTCCAAAACCATGCATCAACCGAATAACTACCGTCAACCATCCCAAGACGCGAAGCGCCAGACCGGCACTGGCCGGAGCTTCGGAAAATGGCATAAACGGGGCGACTGGTTAAACCCGGTGATGCGGGGAAAGCTGCCCCGAGACAGCCGGGGGGGCAACAGCAGCCTGGTCAGCGGTGCGACATCCGGGCAGCCGCGCTGCGAGGTCTCCCAGTGGAACCGGCCGGCCTACCACGGACCAGCGAGGAGGCGCCGTGGACGGATTCTCGCTCACCTACGACGGCTACGAAGCCGGGGCTGAGGGGCTTCGCGAGGCGCTCACCTCAACCGGCAACGGCTACCTGTGCACACGGGGCGCGGCGGAATGGGAAATCGCCGACGGCGTGCACTATCCAGGAACCTACGTACACGGAGGTTACAACCGCGAAACGACGATCCTGGGCGGCCTGCCGGTGCTGAACGAGGATCTCGTCAACCTGCCGAACTGGCTCGTCCTTGAGCTGCGTATCGAGGGCGAGGAGGCCATCCGGCTGGCCGACGTAGAGCTGCTCGACTACCGTCACGAGCTTGACATCCGGTACGCGACACTCGTCCGCAGCCTTCGCTTCCGCGATCGCAGCGGCAGGCAGACAACCTTGCGGAGCCGGCGGTTCGTCAGCATGGCCGACGTGCACCACGCCGGGATCCAGTGGACCCTCGTCCCGGAGGACTGGTCGGGACGCGTTGAGGTAGTGACCGGGATCGACGGCCGGGTGCGCAATGCTGGCGTCGCTCGTTACCGGCAGCTCGAAGGTCGCCACCTGAGCCCGGTGTCGCCCCGTACGCATGGGCCGGAGGTCATCGCGCTGAAGGCGGAGACCCGCCAGTCGAACCTGTATATCAGCGAGGCGTGCCGCACGCGCGTGCTCCGTGCTGGCCAGACGCTCCCGGTCGAGCGCACGCTCCACCAGATGGAGGACTACATCCAGCAGGTCCTGGCCTTCGACGTGCAACAGGGCACGCCGACCCAGGTCGAGAAAATGGTGGCCTTCTACACCTCACGCGATCCGGCGACCAGCGACACGCTGGCCAAGGCCGCCAAGTCCGCAGCCCGCTATACCGACTTCGCCGGGTCTTCCGAGCACCATGCTGCCGCCTGGGACGAACTGTGGCGTGTGTGCGACATCCGCGTTCCCTCAAATCAGCGGGTGCAGCAACTGCTGCGGCTCCACATCGCGCACATCCTGCAGGTCTGTTCGCTGCACACCGCCGACCTCGACGCCGGGCTGCCCGCGCGCGGGCTCAACGGCGAGGCCTACCGCGGGCACGTGTTCTGGGACGAGATCTACGGGCTGCCCTTCTTCAGCGCCCGGCTGCCCGAGGTCACCCGAGGACTGCTGATGTACCGCTTCCGCCGGCTAGGTGAGGCGCAAGCGGCCGCCAGGGAGGCCGGGTTCCGGGGCGCGATGTTCCCGTGGCAGAGCGGGAGCGAGGGCAGCGAGGAGGCCCAGCTGCTGCACCTGAACCCCATTTCGGGCCGCTGGGAGCCCGATCTGAGCCGGAACCAGCGGCATGTCAACGCTGCGATCTTCTACAACGTCTGGCACTACTACCAGACCACCGGCGACCAGGCGTTCCTGGGCGACTACGGCGCGGAGATCATGATCGAGATCGCGCGCTTCTGGGCGTCCATTACCCACTTCAATCCCGACCGCCAGCGGTACGAGATCCACGGCGTGATGGGCCCGGACGAGTTCCACGAGAAGTACCCGGACGCACGCGCGGGCGGTTTGCGCAACAACGCCTACACCAACGTCATGGTGGCGTGGCTGTGCGACATCGCGCATCGGCTGCTGTCGCTGCTGCCAGCCAGCCGCGCGGAAGCGTTGCGCGGCGGCCTTGGCGTCGGCGACGACGAGCTTGCGACCTGGCGGGACATGAGCCGACGGATGTTTGTCCCGTTCCACGACGATGGGATCATCAGCCAATTCGAGGGTTACGAGAACCTCTACGAGCTCAACTGGGATGCTTACCGCGCGAAATACGGCAACATCCAGCGGCTGGACCGGATCCTGCGCGCGGAGGGCGACGATCCCAACCGCTACAAAGTCACCAAGCAGGCCGATACGGTGATGCTGTTCTTCCTGTTCCAGCCAGATGAGCTCCGCGGGATATTCGAACGGCTCGGGTATCGCTACCGCCCGGACACCGCGGAGCGGAACGTCGCCTACTACGACCGGCGCACCTCGCACGGCTCGACGCTGAGCTTCGTCACCCACGCCGGCGCTCTTGCAGCCTTCAACCCGGAGTCCTCGTGGGAACGGTTCCTTGTCGCGCTGCGAAGCGATGTCGACGACATCCAGGGCGGCACGACGAAGGAAGGGATCCATATAGGGGTCATGTCCGGGACGCTCAACCTCATCCAGCGCTGTTATGCGGGCGCCCACGTCCGCGACGGCGTACTGCGCTTCGATCCCCGGCTCCCGAGCGAACTCGACGGCTTGTCGTTGCCCATGCAGTTCCGGCAGACCCCGATCCGGGTCACACTGAACCGCGATCAATTGTCGCTGGCCATTGACTTCGAGGGCGCGAGCCGCCCAGTCAGGGTCGCAGTCCGCGACGACATCCGTGAGCTGTGCCCAGGCGAGCAGACGGTGTTTGAGCTTAGCCCGGCCCCGGCGACCACCGGGTCGGCCCGCAACTGAGAGGGACCCATGCCAACATTCCAGGGCGCAATCTTCGACGTCGACGGCGTGCTGGTCGACTCGCCACATGAGAAGGCATGGCGGGAGGCGCTGCGCGAGCTGATGGAATCGGACTGGCGTGACATCCGCGATCGCACGACGTGGACGCCGGAAGCGTTCACGCCGCAGGTGTACCAGGAGTACATGTCGGGCAAGCCCCGCGCGAGCGGCGCTCGCGCCGCGCTTGACTACTTCAAGGTGCCCGACGCCGCGGACCGCGTCGCCGCCTACGGCCAGCGCAAGCAGGACATACTGGTGCGCCTCATCGAGGCCGGCGACTTCCATGCGTATCCCGATGCGCTCCGGTTCGTCATCGCGACCAAAGACGCCGGCCTGCTAATCGCCGACGCCTCGTCCTCAAAGAACGCAGCGCTGTTCCTGGGGAAGATCCGCCTCGATACATTCGCGCAGCAGCAGGACATCTCCTCGCCCTCGCTGCGGCCCGGCCTCACGCTGCTGGAGTACTTCGACGCCGATGTGTCCGGACGCGATTTCGCGCACGGCAAGCCCGACCCCGAAATCTTCCTTACTGCTGCGCACGAGCTCGGCGTCGAGCCGCGCTACGCGATGGTGCTCGAGGACGCGTCCGCCGGGGTCGAAGCAGCCAAAGCCGGCGGCATGGCCGCGATCGGGATCGCGCGCGCTCACGACGCCGACCTGCTGGCCGCTGCCGACGCCGACATCGTCGTTACCTCGCTCGACGATGTTGACACCGCCGCGCTCGCCGAAGGAAGGCTGGCAACGCGGGCAGCGTAGTGGCACGCCCGGCGGCGATCGCACACCGGCGTTGCGGCCCTGCGTCCGCGGCAGCCGTAATCACGGCTGCCGCGGCGACTAACTGGTGGTCGACGAGGCGTCTAGCCGCTCGATCGATTGCACGTGGCTCTCCTGCACCCGCAACGTCGCATCGTTCCCGCGGAACAGCGTGAGCCAGCCGTCCTCTCGTTCCACCTCATCGATATCGTCGAACGTCTCCGTCACGACCCGCTCGGCGTCGCCGTAAACCAGGCGGTAGGTAGCCATGCCTGTCCCCCGATCCAGCTCTTACTGCGGTTGCGCCACGACAGCACCGACGGGAACGCCTGGGCAGGACACCGGCCGCGTAATCGATTGCCCGCCGTCGCTTGAGGCCGCGCTCTCAATAGTTCCCGTGCGCGGGTCCCTGAATCGCTCCGCGTCTGCAGTGTTCAACTGGCCGCCGCCGGCCCTTTCCGCGGCTACGCCTGCAGTCCGGCCGCAGGTCCCGTAGCGATATCACTGACCGCTGCGCACGACTGCCGCCTGCTGCGAGGTGGTGGCTGTGCGCAGCGGCACGCGGCCGCGTCGGTTTCCTTGCTGGCGGCTCCGCGCTAGGGCACTACCACGAGCGGAACTGGTGAGTGGCGGGCCAGGCCAACGGCGACCGAACCGACCAGGCGGTGCGCGGCGAGCGACGAGCTCCCCACCACGAGCACTACCGTGGCGCCGGGGTGCGCGGCGCCGACGTCTCTGGCGGCCGCCAGCAGTTCTTCGCCGATCAAGCCCTGGCGCCGCTCGAAGCCCCAGCTCTCCTGGCGCCCGGCCAGCTGGTCGCCGACCATGGTGCGAAGCTCCCGCTCGACGTCGTCGAAGCCTATTTCCAATTCCGCTACAGCACCTGGCGAGAGCGCGGCCGTGCTGGGCAGGTGAGCTACGTACACCGCCTCGATCCGGCCCGTCCGACCCTGCAGCAGGTTGACAGCGGCGTCGAGCGCCCTGGTGGCCGGCGGCGATCCGTCATAGCCGACGACTAGGCGCAGATCCGTGCTGGGCTCTATGGCAGTGCTCATCGACGGAGGATAACGTGCGCGCTTCGGCAGCGCGCGCCCGGCATCCCATGGCGGCTTGCACGGTCACGTGAGCGAGCTCATGGCGGCGCCGGGCTGGGTAGGTCAGCTGGTGGCGTGGCGGACGTAGAGGGTGAGCCAGACCCCGGTTTCGTGCCAGGTCCGGGCTTTGCTGAAGCCGAGGGTGTGCAGGATCGCGGGCGGGCGGCCAGGCGAGGTCTGGTAGAGGCCGTGGGCGAGCTGGACCAGCCACATCCGGCGGGCTGCCTCGATCCGGCTGGTCACCACCGGCAGCGGCGCCCACGTGCCGCCCAGGTTGCCGGAGTAGTTCGGCGTCCCGCCCAGCGCGACGTTTTCGAGCCGGCGCAGCCCGTACGGGTAGGCCATCTCGATGGGCTCACCGAAGCTCAGGTACAGCAGCGCGTCGCCCGGCCGCATGTTCGCCGCCACGATCTGGTCGGCGCCGCGGATGTCATCACCGTGCCCCCCGGCAGTGCGGACATGCAGCAGCATCGGCACCCCCAGCGCGACGATCACCGCCAGCGCCGCCGCCCCGGCCCGCCACCCCAATGCCGCCAGCCCCGCCCCCACCAGCAGCGCCGCCGCCGGCGCGCAGAACAGCACGTACCGGAATACGTACACCGGCGTGACCAGCGACGACACCGCGATCAGGATCACCGCCGGGCCGATCAGCCAGGGCACGCACAACGCGATCAGGTCACCGGGCCAGTCCGCGCGCAGCCGCGCCCACCCCGGCAAACGCGCCCACCGTGACCCCCGCCAGCACCACCAGGCCCGCCGCCTCCGCCATCGGCCGCGGGCCGACCAGGCTCGCCAGCCCCGCCAGCCCCGCCAGCGACCTCGGCTTCACCCACGTCAGCGTGCCCGCCTGCCGCATCCCCTCCGCCAGCACCGCGCCCGCCACCGCGAACGCCCCCGCCACCACCCCCAGCCAGCCCGCCGCCAGCAACCGCCCCGCCCGGCCGGAATGGCGAACCCAGAACCGCGCCACCACCACCACGTGCGCCGCCGCCAGCAGCAGCCCGAACATGTGAATGTAACCCAGCGCCGCCAGGCACCCCCCGTACCCGACCAGCCAGCCCCGCATCCGCCCCAGGTCGCCGCCCGCCGCGTCCTGCATGGCCCGCACCAGCAGGTAACTGGCCACCGCCGCCAGCGCCGTCGCCAGCGCATACGGCCGGGCCGTCTGCCCGTACAAGCTGACCTCCGGCAACACCGCGAACACCAGCCCAGCGGCCAGCCCCGCCCGCGCCGACACCAGCCGCCGCCCCAGCCCGAAGATCGCCGCCGCCGCCACCGCCATCGCCACCGCCGACGGCAGCCGCGTCGCCACCTCCCCCGCCCCCAACACCCGCACCACCGGCCACAACAACACGTAATACGCGCCGTGCACCGCGTCGATATTGCTCAGCATCCGCAACAACCCGTGAAACGGCCGCTGCACCGCCGACAACGTCGCCGCCTCATCCCGCGAATACGACGCCCCCCCGATACCCCACACCATCACCGCCAGCGTCACCACCGCCGGCACCACCCACAACGGCACCCCCGCCGCCCTCGGCATCTCGCCGTCCGCCGGCCCCGCCACCCCCGGCAACCGCCCAGCCGGCAACCCCGCAGCCGCCCGCGACCCCACCCCCGCCGTGCGACCCCGCAGCCGCCTGCGACCCCACCCCCGCCGGCTGCAACTCCCTCACCCCATGCCGCCCAAAAAGACGATTCTCAGCCACAGCCGCCACGGCCGTCGTGACGCGGCGTTGCTTCATCCATCCCCCTTGCCAGCCGCCGGATCGAGAGCGCCGGGTCGGTCATGTCCCGCAGGCCCCAGGGACACGCGATAACCGTCCCACGTCGCTTGCGGTCGTGCAGGCAGAACGCTGCAGCTCCTTCGCTGGCCACAGCAAGGGAGCGATCCCCGTGGATCCGGCTGCCCGCCAGGGCCACCGGCCAGCCTTATAAGGCTGGCGCGCGGATCGCCGGACATCGGCGTTGCCGACTGCGTTTGAAGACACAGCGGACTGACAAGAAACCACCTGTAGCGCCCGTGTATCGCGGTTTGCGGGCGGCCGGGGTGCTCATCAGGCGCTTGGCGCGCGGGCGGGCGATCAGGCCGGACCTGTGCACCCGCGGATCCCGGTGGCGCCCGGTGCGCGCCAGCCGGCAGTCCCGCTGCCGGGTTACGGCGCAGATGCCCGGTGAACAACGGAAGGGCAAGCCATGTCTAATATCGCTCCGCTGCTGGACCGCAACCAGGCCTTCGCCCGTACTGACGCCCGCCGGCACGTGACCCCGCTTCCGTTCATCCCGCGGCAGAACCTGTACATGATCACGTGCATCGACCCCAGGGTCGATCCGGCGCTGATCTTCGGGATCACGCTGGGCGACGCCATAGTGCAGCGGAACGTCGGCGGCCGGGTAACCCCGGCCGTCCTGCAGGACATCGCGTACATCGCCTACCTGGTCGAGTCCAAGGCACCGGAGGGCCCGTACTTCGAGGTGGCCATCGTTCATCACACCGACTGCGGGTCAACGCTGCTGGCCGACGACGAGCTCCGCCACGGCTTCGCCCAGCGGATCGGCACCGACGAGAGAATCCTCAACGAAACGCCCGTCCTGGACCCAGCCCGCACCGTGGCGACTGACGTCGAGAGGGTGCTCTGGGATCAGGCCGTCCCGGCGGACGTCCGGGCCTCAGGCCACGTCTACGACGTCGAGACCGGCCTGGTCACCACCGTCGTCGAGGCGAAATCGAAGAAGTAACCCGTGCGGGCACGCGGATCCGGGCGTCGTTACGACCGGCCGATGGGGGCCGCGGCGCGTGCCTGCTTGAGGCGCCAGGCGAACACGCCGTTGTCGTTGGCCGAGAACAGCCGGTTGCCGGCGAACACGCACTGCGCAAACTCGGTGCCCTGGACGAGGATGCGCACGATCCTTCCCGAGGATGCCTTCATGAGGTACAGACCGTTGGCCGTCGTCTTTGACCCGGCATAGTAGGTCGGGACGGCGAGGAGGCCGCCACCGTCCATGCTCGGGCTGCCGTCGACTCCGCCGGGTAGCCCAACCTCCCATTCCAGCTTGCCGCTGCCAGGCTGGCGCTCCTGGACCGACCCGCCGTATGTCATTCCGCTGATGGTGACCTGATTCCCGCCGAAGTACAGGAACTTGCCGTTGTACGCCGGCGTCGCGATGCACTGACCGGTGGTCCCCTTATAGGCCGGGACGCCGATACGCCGCTCCCAGCGCACAGTCATGGTCGACTGATTCAGCAGGTAGAAGATGCCGTTCTTGTTGCAGGCGCCGACGTACTTGCCGAATACAATCGGGGATGCGCCGAAATCGCTGTCCTCCCCGACCTGGGCTGCGGGCACCTGAAAGCTGCCGAGCACCTTGAGCGTGTCCGGGTTGAGCTTGATGATCGATTCGGAGTGGCCGAGAAGCTGGTCGGTAACCGGCCCGTTGCCAGTGCTGACAAAGACGTCGCCGTCCGCGGCCACCGCCGCGCTCGACCAGACCGAGCCGCCGACGTCGCGGCTGGGCACGGTATAGAACTCGGCCAGCCTCTTGCCCGATGACTGGTTAAAGGCGATCACCCCGCCGCGGATCAGCGGATTATCGCAATTCGACGACACGCCGATGTAGATCTTGCCGTTCGCCACCGTGGGCGAGGACCAGTCGAAATAGTCGCTGACCCTGGCTGACGGCAGCCCGATCAGGGACTTCCACTTCAGCGCCAGATTCGACGCGTTCAGCGCGTACAGGTAGCCGTCCGCGCCGGCCACGTACACGGTGGCCCGGCCATTGACCGGGTCAGTGGCAACGGTGGCAGTCGATACGGTTCCCCTGGCGGCGCACGTCCTCGCCGGCTGGTGCCCCGTAAACCGCTTGTCCAGCACCGCGCCGGTATTCTCACTGAGCTTATAGAACCAACCCTGTCCGGAGCCGATGAAAACGGCGCCGTCGGCGATCGTGGGGCTGGCAAGGAACGCTTGTTTCGGCGCGTAGTGCCACGCCTGCACAAGATCGGATGCGGTGGCTGGCGTGATCGCCGCCTGAGAAGGACTGTATGAGGCGTGCGACGGTCCGTTGAGGTAGGCCGGCCAGACCGTCGAGCCGGACGCCGGCCCCGGACGCACCGAAACTGCAAGAACGGCGGAACCCGCGAGGGTGCTCCATGCCGTACAGCAGACGAGTCCAGCGCATGTCCAGCCGGCCACCAGTCTTGCCACTCGCCCAGTGCGCGGGTAGTGCGCGGACCGCGTCATCACTAAATTCCGCCCTCGCGATTAGTTCCGCACATGTCAGTATCGACAGTGAACATAGCCTGGTTCAGGAGCCCGGTTTCGTCATTGCACTAACTCCCGCAGGTCATCGCAAATCTCTTCCCCGGCCCCAACATGGGCGGGCAGGGACATCGGCATCAGGACGGCCGGGGTGCCGCCGCCCGCGCGAGCGACCGCAGCGCCGCGGGGAAGACCTCGGCCGGAGGCGTGACCAGCCCCGCGCCGACCTGGCCAGTTCCGGCTGTCTTTCCGGCCATGCCGGTATTGATCTGCGGCAGGATGCCGGTGCGCGCCACGAGCGTGACGTCAATCCCGGCTGGCGTGCCGCGGAACTCCAGGGCCGGCACCTGGTACAGCGGATGCTCGGCCAGCGTGATCTCGTACATGCGCCTGGTTGTGGCGAGCGCATCGGCAGCAGTCCCGCCGACGAGCGCCGCGATGGCCGGCGCCGCCGCCATCGCGAAGCCGCCGAGCCCGGCCGTCTCGGTGATCGCCGAATCGCCGATGTCCGGGCTGGCGTCATCGGGGCCATAGCCGCCAAGGAAGAGCCCCTGCGGCGTGAGCGCCGGCGCGGTGAACCACTCCTCCCCCGTCCCGGACACCTGGATGCCGAAATCGGTGCCATTGCGGGCCATCGCCACGACCATGGTGGCGCCGGGGATGTCACGGGCGGCGTCGAGCGCGAGCTTGCACGCCGGCATCGCCAGGTTCAGGAAGAAGTGATCATTGCCGCCGATGAACGCCGCCGCCCTGGCGACGTCACCCGAGGCGATGCCGGACTCAACCATCGACGGCAGCAGGTCACGCAGCAGCATGAGGGTGCCAGTCCGGTTCCGGTTGTGCGCCTCGTCGCCCATCTGCACCATCTGGGCAAGGATTGCCGTCACGTCCACCGGCCCGTGCCGGCTGACCGCCTCGGCGAGCAGCGGGCCGAGCACACTCGACATCCAGGCCAGCCGCTCCAGCACGTCGGGCGAGAACGCACCGTAGCGCAGCACCTTGCCCAGCCCCTCGTTGAGCGAGCAGTACGATCGCTGCCCTGTCGCCGGGTCCTGCAGGACGAACAGCCACATCGACGGCGAGATCACGCCAGCCATCGGACCCACCGCGCGCCGGGAATGGCACGGCGCGAGCCCGAACTCGCCACGCCCGGCAAGCTCCGCTGCCGCCTCGGGCGAGTCGGCGAGTCCCTCGAAGACGGCCGCGCCCATGACCGCCCCGCGCAGCGGGCCGGCGGCCTGGTCCCAGCTGACCGGCGGCCCGGCGTGCAAGAACTCACCCGGCTGCAGGTGTAGCGCCGCGCGCGCCGGCGCGACGCCGACCAGATGCGCCCGCACCGCGAGCATCCGTGCCACGGCGAGCGAATTGGCTGCGGTCCGTCGCAGGTCGCTCAGGACGGGAACGAGGTCATCTTCAGTCCCCGCCATCGGCGGTGCCCAGTCGACTTGGGTTACCCGTGCAGCCTGCCGCTGCGCCGCCTCGGCCAGTAGCCCGAGCCCTGAGCTGATGATGTGCGGCTCGCGCCGGAGCAACTCGGTCATGCTGTGCCCGTCATAGTGGGCCCTCGATCAGGTCGCAGGCGAACCTGGCGGCCGCCGCATTGGAGGCGAAGACGTGTGCCCCGGCCGCCTGGAGTACCGCTGCCTGCCGGCCTGGGCCCTGCGGGTCGGACGCCGCGCCGATCAGCGATACCACGACAGCTACTCGCCCGTTCGCCCGTGCCGCCGCTATCGCCGGGCCAAGCTCGGCGGCCGGATCCGGATGCGCACCATGCCCTAGGACAACGTCGAGGAGTACGACGGTCACGGCCGGATCAGCGGCCTCGGCCGAAAGCCGCGCCAGCCGCAGCGACTGGTCGATCATCGGGTGCGCCCGGCCTGCAGTCAGCTCATCGTCGCCGAAGTCGATCATGGCATGCCCGGTCGCAGCGGACCCAGGCGCCAGCCGCAACTCCGGCCGCAGCGGAATGTTCGACCGGATCGGGCCCAGCCGATCGGTCGCGATGACCATGGCCTCGTCGCAGAGAGTGCCGCCGGCGAACAAACCGCGCAGTACACCCGCGGGTGCAGTCCTCCCGTCAACGCCGGGAAAGCCACCAGTCTCAGGTCCCGGCTCCCTGCCTGGACCGGGCCAGCGCGGCCAGGCCGGGAGGGGCAGGCCCAGCGCGCGGATCGCGGTCTCGGTGGCCGCAGTGAGATCTGGCTCACCAGGCGCGATCAACGCGAACTGAACCGGCGTCGCCAGGCCGGCCGCGAAGTCGCGCAACCCGGCCGCCACTTCCGCGGCCGGGGGTTTGGACACGACGATGATCAGCTCGGTGGCCGGATCGGCGTCCAGTGCGGCGAGGGCAGCGCGGGCCGACCGGCCGCCAACCGCGGCGGACAGATCGCGGCCGCCGACGCCGAGCGCGGCGCTGACCCCGGCCCCGGCGTAGTCCAGCAGGCACACTACCTGCTGAGCGCCGGTACCGGACGCGGCGACGAGCCCGACCGGCCCCGCGGCGAGCGTGTGCGAGAAGCCAAGCCCGATGCCGCCGACGATCGCCGTGCCGCAATCCGGGCCCATCACGATCAGGTCGCGCTGCGCCGCGATGTCTTTGAGAATGATCTCCTGCTCGACCGGCACGTTGTCAGAGAAGATCATGACGTCGCAGCCGGCGTCGAGCGCGTCCATCGCCTCGGCGAACGCGTACCGGCCCGGCACCGAGATCAGGGCGAGCCCGGACCCGCTCGCCCGCACCGCGGCCGCGGTCGTGCGCGGCGGCTGCGCCTGGGCGGCACCGAGCCCGGCGACCGGGCGCGCTGAGAGCGCAGCGTCGACGGCCGCGAGTGCGCTCGACAGCGCGGCGTCGTCGCTAGCCCGGATGGCGATCAGCAAGTGGTTAGGCCCGATGTGCGGCGGCGGCCGGAATCCCATGGCCGGCAGCAGGTCAAGGTTCAGCTCGGTGGCCATCGCGATCAGCGCCGCCTGCACGCCGTCGGCCTGCCGCACGTCCGCGCTGACTCGCATCAGCGTGACAGAGTCCGCGTAAGCACCGGGCCGGCCCTCGACGTGCTCGGCGCTCACGCTGCCCGCCCTGCCTGCGCGCGCAGCGCGCTCTCGGCCGCGATAACCAGGCCCAGCCCCAGCGCCGCGCCGGAGGTGTGGCCGACGGACCGCAGGCGGCGGACAGCACGTCCGGCCTGCTCGGGCCCGCGCCGCTGCAGGCTCGTCATGGCCTCGGCGACCGCGGCCAGTTCGTCAATGCACTCGCCGCGTGTGGCGTGCCACAGCAACGCGGCGGACAGCGCCGTCGTGCGGGCGGGCGCCAGGACAGCGGTCGCCTCGCGCAGCGCAGCCACATCCAGGCCGAAGGCCGCAGCGCCTGTCAGGAACCCGGCCAGCACGTCGTCGCCGCTCGGCGTGAGCCCGGGACCGCTGCCGAGCAGGCCCGCCACCGCGGCATGGGCGTCGTGGTCGCAGGCAGCCCTGGCCAGATCCACCAGCAGCCGGCTGTCGATGCCTGGATCGGCACCGCTAAGCTCCGAGCGCACCGGCGCGAGCGCGCTGGCTGCCACCTCGCCCCGAGCTGGGCGGGCCGGCGCCCATTCCCGTACCGCGTGCATGACCACCGGCCCGGCCGGGCCGGTCCAGCTGACCGCACCGGCGCCAACCACGAACCCGGCCGATGGACCCAACGACGGCGGAGCCACCGAGGTGAGGGGCAGCTGTGCACTCGTGGTCGGAAGCAACAGGCCGCACGGCAGCCGCACCGCGTCATGGGCGAGTACAACCAGCGCGCCGGGCGGCCCGGCGGTCTTCAGGTACAGCGCCCCGCCAGACACGCCCAGCCATTCCGCCGGCCGAGCGGGCCCGGCGAGAACGGGCCGCAAGGCGCTACTGGCGGCGGCCAAGCATCTCACATCTCGCCAATCCTGTAGCAGAAGATGATTTCAGTCCTGCCTCCGGCAGCGTACCGTCACGCTATGGACGCAACTGCCGGGCCAGGGACGTCGTGAAGCCACGCCCGCTCAGCTACACACGGCCCGAGTCTGTGGCCGAGGCGCTGACGGCGCTGGCAGCGCCGGGCGTGGAAGCGAAGGTACTCGCCGGCGGCCAGTCCCTGGTCCCGCTGATGTCCATGCGCCTGGCCGCGCCTGACCTGCTCGTGGACATCAACCGCCTTACTGAGCTCAGTTATGTCGCGGTTGCGGATGGCCAGGTGCGCGTCGGCGCACTCGCGCGACACGCCGAGGTGCTGGCGAGCCCGGCGGCCGCGGCCGCCCAGCCGCTCCTGCGCAAAGCGCTCCGGTTCGTGGCGCACCCGGCCATCCGCAACCGCGGCACGACCGTGGGCAGCATCGTGCACGCCGACCCGAACGGCGAGATGCCCGCGGTCCTGGCGCTGCTCGCCGGCACCGTGCGCGTGGCGAGCGCAGCCGGCGAGCGGTCGATCCCGGCCTGCGAGTTCTTCCTCGGGCCGCTGGAGTCGGCCGTGCAACCCGGCGAGCTCGCCACCGAGGTGCAGTTCCCGGTGCTGCCGCGCCGCGCCGTAGGCACCGGGTTCACCGAGATCAGCCGGCGGCGCGGCGACTACGCGGTCTGCGGCGTCGCCGCGATGGTGTGGCTCGGCCCCGACGGCCGCATCGCCGGAGCGAAGGCGGCCTACCTGTCCGTGGCGCCGTCCCCTGCGGTGCTGGATCTCAGCGAGACGGTCGCCGGCGCGGCGGCCGACGCCACGTCCTTCCCCGCCGCCGCTAGCATCGCTCGGGAGCGGCTTGAGCCCGAGCCTGACATTCACGCCTCGGCGTGCTACCGCCGCCAGCTAGCAGGCGTCCTCACCGAGCGGGCGCTGGTGGAAGCACTCGCCGAAGCGCGCGAGACGATAGCCGCATGAGCAGCGGCGAGGAATTGCACGGGGTACTCCTGACCGTGAACGGCGCGGCCCGCACGGCGCAGGTGCCCGCCCGCCGGCTGCTGTCCGACTGCATCCGGCACGACCTGCGCCTGACCGGCACGCATGTGGGCTGCGAGCACGGCGTCTGCGGCGCCTGCACCATATTGCTTGACGGGGCGCCGGTGCGCTCGTGCCTGCTGCTGGCGGTCAGTGCCGACGGCGCGGAGATCACCACCGTTGAGGGCCTCGCTGAGCCCGACGGCACACTGTCACCGGTGCAGCAGGCCTTTTCCGAATGTCACGGCCTCCAGTGCGGCTTCTGCACACCCGGCTTCCTGACCACGATCACCGCGGGATTGCGCGCTGTGCCCGATCCGGACGACGAACAAGCACGAGAGATGATCGGCGGTAACCTCTGCCGGTGCACGGGGTACCAGAACATCCTGGCCGCAGTGCACCGGGCCGCCGAGATCACCCGCGAGCGGGCGGCATCGAATCCGGGCGCGGCCGACAAGCCTGCGGCAACTGCACCGGCTGGGCCCGCATGAGCTCGCTGTTTGGCGCCCGAGTGCAGCGGGTCGAGGACGACAGGCTGGTTCGCGGCCATGGGGCATATCTCGACGACCTCGGCCCGGGCGCGCTCGCCGCCGCGTTCGTGCGCAGCCCGCACGCGCACGCCCGCATCACTGACATCGACGTCAGCGGCGCGCTCGACGTGCCCGGGCTGGTCGCGATCTATACCTACGAGGACCTGCCAGGCCGGCTGGCCGAGCCCCTCCCGCTGCTCATCCCGCATCCCGCACTGACCCACGGCCGGACGCCGTACCCGCTGGCCAACGGCGAGGTCAACCACGTCGGCGAGGCGGTGGTGATGGTGGTGGCGGCCGACAGGTACCTGGCCGAGGACGCCGCCGACCTGATCGATGTCAGCTACGAGCCACTCCCCGCGGTGGTGGGCCTGGACGCGGCCCGCGCAGCGCTGCACCTCGTGCACGATGACGTCCCCGGCAACCGGGCCGCTAACGCGGTCCAGGAGCACGGCGACACCGCGGCCGCAATCGCGACGGCGCCGCACGTGCTCGAGCTCGACCTGGAGATCGAGCGCTCGGCGTCCACGCCGCTAGAAGGCCGCGGAGTGCTGGCCAGATGGGACGAGCAGCAGAAGCGCCTTGTGCTGTGGACGTCTACTCAGACCTCGACAGGGGTGCGAGCCGCCGTGGCGGCGAAGCTGGGCCTGGACCTGACTCAGGTAGACGTCATCACGCCAGACGTCGGTGGCGGGTTCGGGGTCAAGATCGTGCATCCGTGGCCCGAAGAGGTGCTCGTACCTTGGGCCGCCCGCCTGCTCGGTCAGCCGGTCAAGTTCACCGAGGACAGGCGCGAGCACTTCATCGCCAGCGCGCACGAGAGAGCGCAGCAGCATCACGTCACGGTCGGCTACGACGACGAGGGGCGGATCCTCGGCCTCGACGTCAGGTTCTGGCATGACAACGGTGCCTACGTGCCGTACGGGCTCATCGTGCCGATCGTCACTTCGACCCAGCTGCTCGGGCCGTACAAGCCGGGCTCCTACCGGGTGGAGTTCGACTCGCTCTACACCAACACCGTGCTCGTGACGCCGTACCGGGGCGCGGGGCGGCCGCACGGCTGCTTCGTTATGGAGCGCACCATGGACGCGATCGCGGCGGCACTCCGGCTAGACCGGACGGTGGTGCGCGAGCGCAACTTCATCCAGCCCGGCGAGATGCCCTACGACCAGGGGCTGATCTTCCAGGACGGCCGCCCGCTCATTTACGACTCCGGCGACTACCCGGCCTTGCTCGCCAAGATCAAGGACCTGGTCGGCTGGGACAAGTTCGCCCCGCTGAAAGAAGCGGCGGAAGCTGACGGCAGACGCATCGGCATCGGCCTGGCCTGCTACGTCGAGGGCACGGGCGTCGGCCCGTACGAGGGCGGCCATGTCGTGGTGGAGACATCGGGCAAGGTTAAGGTCGCCACCGGCCTGACCAGCCAGGGCCAGGGCCATCAGACCATGCTGGCGCAGCTCGTCGCCGATGAGCTTGGCGTGCCCATGGCCGATATCGAGGTCGTCACCGGGGACACCCGGCGCTTCGGCTACGCGGTCGGCACGTTCGCGTCCCGGACGGCGGTGATGAGCGGGTCCGCCGTCATGCTGGCGGCACGAAAGGCGAAGGAGAAGGCGCTGCGGGTCGCGGCCGATGCCCTGGAGGTCGCGGCCGCCGACCTCGAGATCATCGGCGGCATGGTGCAGGTGAAGGGCGATCCCGACAGCGGCATCAGCCTGGGCACCGTGGCGGTGCTGTCCAACCCGTTGCGGTACGCCTTCGATGACGCCGCGCAGGCCGCGACCCCGTTCGCCGGCGGCGGTGACATGAGCAAGCCGCCGGTTGCGCCGGATGACGAGCCTGGCATCGAGGGCCGCGCCTACTTCTCACCCGTGCGCTCGACGTTCGCCAGCGGCATCCATGCCGCGATCGTCGAGACCGACCCGGACACGGCCGAGATCACGATCCTGCGCTACTGCGTGGTGCATGACTGCGGCCCGCTGATCAACCCGCAGATCGTGGAAGGGCAGATCCATGGTGGCGTTGCCCAGGGCGTCGGCGGGGCGCTGTATGAGCGGATGGTCTACGACGAGGCGGGCCAGCTAGTCAACGCGTCCTTCATGGACTTTCTGATGCCATACGTGAGCGAGGTGCCGCGGGAGATCGAGATTGATCACCTGGAGACGCCGTCGCCGCTGAACCCCCTCGGAATCAAGGGCGCCGGCGAGGCCGGGGTCATTCCGGGCGCCGCGGTCCTGGCTGCCGCGATCGAAGATGCCGACGGCATCCAGATCAGGTCCATGCCCCTGTCGCCGTCGGACTTGTTCGAGCTCCGGCGCGCCCACAGCCAAGAGACGGCGCGATGAAAAGGCGAGCGTCATGAATATCAGCGGCGTCGCCACCATGCACGCGCCAGCCGGCCGGGTGTGGGCCGTGCTGACCGATCCTGACGTGCTCACCGCCACCATCCCCGGCTGCCAGCGGCTCGAGGCGGCCGGCCCGGACTCCTACCGCTTCGCCGTCGCGGCCGCCGTCGCGTCAATCCCCGGCATCTACACCGGCCAGGTCTCGGTCTCGCAGCAGCAGCAGCCCAGCTCATTCGTGCTGACAGTGAGCGGTGCCGGCGGACCCGGCACCATCAGTACCAGCGTGCAGGTCAGGCTGGCCGACACCGCCGACGGCACCACCGAGCTGAGCTATGACGCCGACGCTGTCATCGGCGGCTTGATCGCAGGCGTCGGCCAGCGCGTGCTGAGCAGCGTCGCCACGCGGATCGCGGACGAGTTCTTCAGCTCGGTGGACGACGTCCTTGCCGGCTCCGGCGCCGGCCGGGCAGCCCCACCCGCAGAACCTGGCGCAGGGGCGGTTCACGCTGCGCCGCAGACGGCCGCCGGCCTCGGTCCAGGGCCTGGCAGGTCTTCCCGGTCCCCCGCGAATGCCGGGTTCGTCCGCGGGGTGCTTGTCGGCGCCGCGGTCACGCTGGCCGGGGTGGCGGTACGCGGGCTGATCGGGCGAAGGGCCCGCTGATGCGCCCGGTCACGGCAGCGGCGGTCCAGGTACTTATGCGACGGCGGCATGCGGACGCGCTGCGTGGCGATGCGGCGACCCCGTTCCCGTCTGGTTCGACGAATGCGGGCTGACCCGATGGCGATGCGCGGACGCCGCCTTCGCATTGGCATTGATACCGGCGGGACGTTCACTGACGTGGTCGCCTTCGATGAGGTCACGGGGGTGCTGACGGTGACGAAGACGCCGTCCACCCCCGCGGATCCGGCGCAGGGGTTCATGACCGGGCTGGCGAAGATGCTCGGGCTGCTGGCGGCCGACCCGGCCGAGATCGCGTCCATCAGTCACGGGACGACGATCGCGACCAACCAGCTGCTGGCAGGCGACGTAGGCGAGCTCGGATTCGTTACCAGCGAGGGCTACGAGTTCATGCTGGAAATCGCCCGGCAGTCGGTGCCGGACGGATACGGCAACTCCTATTTCTGGGTCAAGCCGGACCGGATCGTGCCGCCGGACCGGGTCAAGACGGTGGCCGGCCGCCTGGACCACACCGGCGCGGAGCTGCGCCCGTTCGACGAGGCGCAGGCGACCGCGGTCGCCCGGTGGTTCCGCGATCGCGGCATCGACACACTCGGCGTGTGCTTTCTGCATTCCTATGCCAACCCCGAGCACGAGGCGCGGATGGCGGGGGTACTGGCCCGCGAGCATCCGGGCGCGGTGGTTTCGCTGTCGTCGGATGTGCTGCCCGAATACCGGGAATACGAGCGGTCGGTGACCACGCTGATCGATGCGGCGGTCAAGCCGCGCGCGTCGGGGTACCTGTCCGCCATCGCCCAGCGGCTGGCAGGCCTGCGCGCCGACGCCGTGCCGCTGCACGTGATGACATCGAATGGCGGGGTGGCCACGGCCACGGAAATCATCGGCCGGCCGATCGCGACCGTGCTGAGCGGGCCGGCCGCGGGCGCCGTCGGCGCCGCCATGATCGCGCAGAACGCGGGCATCACCTCAGTCCTGACCTGCGATGGCGGCGGCACCTCGACAGACGTGGCGGTCGTCGTCGGCGGCGAGCCCGCGCTGACGACTGAGGGTTCGGTGGGCGCTTACCCGTCGAAGATCCCGATGGTGGACGTCGTCACCGTCGGCGCTGGCGGCGGGTCGGTGGCGTGGGTGTCCCCTGAGGGCTCGCTCAAGGTCGGGCCGCGGTCGGCGGGCGCTGATCCGGGGCCGCTGTGCTACGGCAAGGGCGGCCGCGACGTCACGGTCACTGACGCTCACCTGATGCTCGGCCGGATCCCGCCGCATCTGCTCGGCGGGGAGATCCCGCTGGACGCCGACGCCGCGCGGTCCGGGCTCGCCGACCTCGCGGCGAAGCTGGGCATGCCCGTCCGCGAGTGTGCGGCCGGGATCCTGGAAGTCTCGGCGTGGAACCAGGCCAACGCCGTGCGCCAGATCACTGTCAAGCGCGGGCTCGACGTGCGGGATTTCACCCTGGTCACGTTCGGCGGATCCGGGTCGCTGCTGGTCTGCCCGTTGATCGAGATCCTCGGCGTGCGCGGCGTGCTGGTGCCGCCCAACCCCGGAAACGTCTCGGCATTCGGGCTGCTGACCGTCGACGTCCGCACCGACTACGTTCGCACCTGCGTAGCGCGGCAGTCCGAGCTGAATTACGCGGTGATGGAAGCGAGCTACGCCGGGCTCGCTGCGCAGGCCCGCGACGCCCTGACCGCGCAGGGCTTCGCGGCCCACAAGCACCGGCTGATCCGGACCGCCGACCTGCGGTACTTCGGCCAGGCCTTCGAGGTACGCGTACCGGTCGCCGCTGGCCCGGTCGGCCCGGCCGTGGCGGAGGCGGCCGCTGCGGACTTTCACGCTGCGCACCGCGCGCTGTACGGGTACGACTTCCGCGCCGATCCCCGTCAGCAGGTGGAGTGGGTGAATCTGCGGATCACCGGGATCGGCCCGATCCAGCGGCCGCGACTTGCCACGCTGACGACCGGCGACGGCAACGCATCCAGGGCAGTGACCGGACGCCGGCCGGTGGTCTTCGGGCGGGCAGCCGGGCCGGCCGATGCCCCGGTCTACTGGCGGGCCGCGCTGGCGGCCGGAGACGAGGTGGCCGGGCCCGCCATCATCGAGGAGTACGGCGCGACGATCCCGGTGCATCCGGGATTCGCCGCGCGCGTGGACGGGTTCGGCAACTTGCTGGTGGGGCCGGCATGACGACACCCATGACGACGCCGACGCTCATTACCGGGTCGGTCCGGGCGGCCGACCCGGTGCTACTGGAGATCGTGGCCGGCAGCCTGGCCGCCATCGAGAAGGAGGTCGAGACCGCGATCGGCAGGACGTCGCGGTCCCCCATGATCAGGGATGCGCACGACTTCCGCGCCGGGATTCACGACCGGCTGCTGCGCAAGCTAACCGGGCGCTCCTATAGCGCCCTTGTCCACCCCATCGCGCGTGACTTCCCGCTGCCGACCATGCGGCCGGGCGATGTGTTCTTCCACAATGACGTCTACCTGTCCGAGGGCGGCATCGGCCACCTGCCGGACCTGTGCGTCACCGTGCCGGTCTTCGCCTCCGAACATGCTGCGGCCGAGCCGGAGGTAGTCGCGTTCGTGCAGGCCTTCGGCCACCACGATGACATCGGCGGCGCAGTTCCCGGATCGATGCCGAGCCACGCCACCAGTGTGTTCTCCGAAGGACTGATGGTCCCGCCGATCCGGCTCTGGGACGCCGGCGTGCCCAACCGGGCCGCTCTCACCATCATGACCCGCAACTCACGGATGCCCGACTCCCTGGCTGCCGACCTGGACGCGGAATGCTCCGCCTGCCTGCTGGGCGCGGGCCGGCTCGCCGAGCTGTTCCGTCGCTACGGCCGCGCTGATGTCGAGGCCTGCTTCGACGAGATCGTGGCGAGCACCACGCGCACCTACCGGCAGGAGATCCTGGCGAAAATCCCGGCCGGGACCTGGACCTGGGAGGACTATGCCGAGCACGACGGGGTCGACGCGCCGCGGCTGCATACCCAGCGGATCACGCTCACCAGGACAGCTTCCGACGAGCCCGGCGGGCCCCGGCTGATCCTCGATTTCGCCGGGACCGGTCCGCAGGCGAAGGGGCCGATTAATCACTGCGCGGACTATTCCGGCGGCAACTTCCTCGCCAAGTGGCTCGCGCCGATCCTGCGCAACCTCGCGGATACTCCCGAGCGGATGGCCGAGCTAGACGTGAACGAGGGCATCGTCGAGCTGATGGAGATGCGCTTCCCGCCACCAGGCACGCTGCTCACGCCCGTGTTTCCCGCGCCAACGAACGCGCGCACGTTCGTGATCCTGCGCCTGCTCGGCGTGTTCGCTGGCGTGCTGGCCAAGGCCGTCGGCGGGCAGATGCCGGCCGACCAGGAGACGATCCGCTACACCGGCGTCTACGGGCAGACCGCGGCGGGCGAGCCCTACCTCATGCGCGAGGTGCTGGGCGGCGGATCCGGCGGGCGGTACTACGCCGACGGCGAGGACACCATCCACGTGGTGCCCGACTCGCGGAACCTGCCAGCCGAGTTCACCGAGGCCCGGTTCCCGCTGCTGGTGGAGCGGCTCGGCCTGGCCGTGGACTCGGGCGGGCCAGGTAAGTTCCGCGGCGGCCTCGGCTACGAGAAGGTCCTGCGGATGCGCGCGGACGGCTACTTCATGTCGATCGCTGACCGCTCTATCCTGTCGTGCTGGGGCGTGAACGGCGGCCGGGCGGGACGCCCGTTCCAGGTCACGGTTGATCCCGGCGGCCCGGCCGAGCGCGCGGTCGACGCGCTGGCCGACGGCGAGTTCGTGGCGGCCGGGCACGGTGATCCGGATCCGGACCACCGGCGGCGGGGGCTGGGGAGATCCGCTCGAGCGCGACCCAAAGCTGGTGGCACGCGATGTCCGCTGGGGCAAGGTGTCCCGCGCGGCCGCGGCCGCTGACTATGGCGTCGTGGTGACCGGTCCGGCCGATGACCCGGTGGCCGATGACGAGGCAACCCGCGTGCTGCGCGACAGCCAGCGCGCCGCGCGGCCGGCGGCACAGCCGTTCTTCGACCGGGGGCCCGGCTATGCCGTGCTGTCCGGCGGACGAACAGCGGCCGACGTGGACTGGCTATGACCGTCCTGATCGCCCTCGGCGGCAACGCGATGACGGCGCCAGATGGCAGCGCCCGGCCGCAGGATCAGCGCGCGGCCATCGGCGTCGCCGCCGAGTCGGTCGCCGATATCGTCGCCGCCGATACCCCGGTCGTGCTCACCCACGGCAACGGCCCGCAGGTCGGCAACCTGCTGGTGAAGAACGAGATCGCGGCTGCCGTTGTCCCGCCGGTCCCGCTCGACTGGTGCGGCGCGCAGACTCAGGGCACGATCGGCGTGCTCCTCCTCAATGCGCTCGACGCCGCGCTCGACAGGCGCGATATCAGCACGCGCACCGCCGTGGTGGTATCGCGCACGCTCGTCGACCCCGACGACCGCGGGTTCGCCGACCCAACCAAGCCAATCGGCCGGTACCTGCCAGCCGCCGAGGCCGCAGACCTGATCGCGCATGGCCAGACCTGGCGCGACTTCGGGCCGGCAGGCTGGCGGCGCGTCGTAGCCTCGCCGGAGCCGCTCGCGTGCCTTGATGCGGCCGCGGCGGCGGCGCTGCTGGCGGCGGGGTTCGTCGTGGTCTGCGCGGGCGGCGGCGGCGTGCCTGTCGTCAGGGACTCTCGCGGCGGCCTGCGCGGGGTGGAGGCAGTGATCGACAAGGACCTGACCGCGGCCGTGCTCGGCCGCCAGCTGGGTGCCGACTACGCTGATCATCGCCACCGACGTCGAAGCCGTGATCGAAGGCTGGGGCACCGCCGCCGCCCGCCCGATCGGGGAGATCCGAGTTGCCCAGATGCGCGCACTCGCCAGCGACGGGCACTTCCCGGCGGGCAGCATGGGACCAAAGGTCGAGGCTGCCTGCCGGTTCGCCGAGCGTGGCGGCCGGGCGATCATCACGTCGCTGCACCACATTGCCGATGCCCTGGCCGGGCAGGCCGGCACTGCCGTTATCCCGTGAGCCCGAGCCAGTCAGCCGAGGAGGTGGGTCCGTGCCCGAGCCGATCGAGGTACGCAAGGTGCCCCTGCATCACGTGTCCGACGCCAGCGAGCTGGCCAAGCTGATCGACGCCGGCGTGCTCGAAGCCGACCGGGTCGTCGCGGTGATCGGCAAGACCGAGGGCAACGGCGGGGTCAACGATTACACCCGGATCCTGGCCGATCGCGCGTTCCGGGAAGTGCTGGTGGCTCAAGGGCAGCCGCCGGGCCGACGCGGTCGCGCAGGTGCCGATCGTGTGGTCCGGGGGCACCGACGGCGTGCTCAGCCCGCACGCCACGATCTTCGCCACGGTGCCGCCGGGCGCGGCGGAGGTCACCGACGAACCGCGGCTGTCGGTCGGGTTCGCGATGAGCGAGCCCCTGCTCCCCGAGGACATCGGCCGGACCGCGATGATCGCCAAGGTCGCGGCCGCGGTGACGGCGGCGATGGCGCAGGCGGGCATCAGCGACCCGGCGGATGTGCACTACGTCCAGACGAAGACGCCGCTGCTGACGATCCACACCATCCGGGATGCGACGAGCCGCGGGCAGAGCGTCTGGACCGAGAACACTGGCGAGTCCATGGACGTGTCCAACGGGACCGCCGCTCTCGGCATCGCCGTCGCGCTCGGCGAGATCGCGATGCCAGCCGACAGCGACGTCATGCGCAACCGCGCGCTGTGCTCTGCGGTCGCGTCGTGCTCGTCCGGCGTGGAGCTCGACCGGGCGCAGGTGGTCGTGGCCGGGAACGTGCGCGGCATCGGCGGAAGGTACCGCATCGGTCATTCGGTCATGGCGGACGCGCTGGACGCCGATGGCATCTGGGCAGCGATCCGGGACGCCGGCCTGCCGCTGCCGGACCGGCCGCACCCGAGCGACCTGGACGGCAGGCTGGTCAACGTGTTCCTGAAATGCGAGGCCAGTCAGGACGGGCGGGTCCGGGGCCGGCGTAACGCGATGCTGGACGACTCCGACGTGCACTGGCACCGCCAGATCAAGGCCTGCGTCGGCGGCGTCGCCGCGGCCGTGACCGGAGACCCAGCGGTGTTCGTCTCGGTGTCAGCCGCACATCAGGGCCCCGACGGCGGCGGGCCGGTCGCCGCCATCGTCGACCTTGGCGACAGGCCGGCGTAGGCGACCGCGACCCGCGCGGCAAGCTCGGCATTGTCGGCGATGAGGCGCCGGTTGACCTCGACGCTGCGGCCATCGCTCAGTTCCTCGACCGCTGCCAGCACCGCAGGCGTCACTGCCTGGCCGGTCACGCCCGCGCGGCGGACCTGCTCCACCGCCTCCGTCACCAGGGCCTCAAGATCAAGACCACCCGTCGGCGGGCGGGCCAGGATAAGCCCGCCGGAGGGAACGAGCTGCCAGTGCGTCGCCGCGACCCTGGCGGCCTCGGCGGCGTGCGCGACGGTCGCCGAGACCGGCGGGCCGCCAGCACCGCTGTAGAACATCGGCAAGGTCGAAGTCTGCCAGCCGAGGACCGGGACTCCGAGCGTCTCCAGCAGCTCGGCGGTGGCGCTGACGTCCAGGATCGACTTGGCGCCCGAGCAGACGACCACCGCCGGGGTCCGCGCCAGCTGCGGCAGGTCGGCGGAGATATCCAGGGTCTCGGCGAAGCCGCGGTGCACGCCGCCGATGCCGCCCGTGCCGACGAACCGGATGCCGGCCGCCCGGCAGACAGCCAGCGTGCCGCCGACCGTCGTCGACCCCAGCGCGCCCTGGACGATGCAGGCGGCAAGATCGCGCGCGCCCACCTTGCGGGCGCTCGAGCCAGCGTCGGCGAAGCGCTTCAGCTCGGCGGCATCCAGTCCCACCCGCACGACGCCATCCAGCACGCCGATCGTGGCCGGCGTCGCGCCCGCCGCCCGGACCCGCCGCTCCGACTCCAGCGCGGCATCCAGACCGCGGCCGGCCGAGAACCCGTGCGACACCAGGGTCGTCTCCAGCGCGACGACCGGGCGGCCGAGGCTGAGCGCATCGCCGACCTCGGCCGTCAGCTGCGGCGCAAAGGTCACGGCATCGCCCCCATCTTCGCTACCGCCCGGGCCGACGGCGGCCAGGCCGAGTTCGACCCCGCCGACCAGGTACCCGGCCGCGAAAGCATCGCCCGCCCCGGTTGAGTCGACCGGAACGGTGGGCACGGCGGGGAAATGCCTCCCAGCGACGCGGACGCCCTCGGCGCCCAGCTTAACGATCAGCCGGTCGTCGTCGAGCAGGCCGCCGAGGAGCGCGGCCTCGGCCTCGTTCCCGAATACGACGTCGGGGCCGATCGAGACGATCAGCTCGCGGAAACTCGCCACGCCGTACGACTCGATCATGGCGGTCGACGACAGGTCGACGGCCAGGCGCACCGATCGCCGGATCGCGGCCCGTGCCACCGTGACAGCCGCAGTGCGCATCGGCTCGTGCGCCAGCGCATAGCCGCTCAGGTGCAGCCACTCGCAGCCGTCCAGCCAGTCGGGCCCGACCTCGCCAGCCGCCAGCGCCGCGCCAACGCCGCGGTCGGTCAGCATGGACCGCTGCCGCCCGCCGCTGGACAGCGAGACGACGACACCCGTGTTGCCTGGCACGATCGGGCCGACAAGCTCCACGCCCCGGCGCGCGAGCTCCGCGCTGACGAGCTCGGCCCCAAGGTCGGTCCCGCGCGCGGCGATCAGCCGGCTCCGCCCGCCCAGCGCCGTTACCCAGGCGGCGACGTTGGCTGCCTGCCCGCCCACCCCGAAGCACGTCGCTGCTGGCGTATCCGTTTCCTCGCTCAGCGGTCCTGACATCCGGACCACAACGTCGAGATGCGCATCGCCGAGAACGCAGATCATCGCATCAGTGTCCACCAGATAACGAACAGTTTCGCTGGCCCGGCGCGTGTCCCCGTCGCGGCGATGCGAGTCTGCTTGTCAGCTTGATACCGGGATGGCGCCCCCGGCTCGGGCGAGTACTGGATCGACGTTTCCGGCGCCGTGGTCGAGCTGGTAGTCAAGGTTGATGGCGGCGTTGATCAGCGACAAGTGGCTGAACGCCTGCGGGAAGTTGCCCAGCTGCTCGCCGGTGACCCCGATCTCCTCCGAATAAAGACCGAGATGGTTGGCGTAGGTCTGCATCTTCTCGAACACCAGCTCTGCCTCTTCGAGCCTGCCGGAGCGGGCCAGCGCGTCGACGTACCAGAACGTGCACAGCGAGAACGTGCCTTCGCGGCCCGCCAGCCCGTCGGGCGATGCACTCGGGTTGTACCGGTAGACCAGGCTGTCGGAGACGAGCTCGTGGTCCATGGCGTCCAGGGTCGCCAGCCACATCGGGTCGGAAGGCGACACGAACCCCATCAACGGCATTATCAGGAGCGAAGAGTCGAGCACATCTGTCTCGTAGTGCTGGGTGAAGGCGTGCCGCTGGGGGTTCCAGCCGCGAGTCATCACCTGGTGGTAGACACTGTCCCGGACGGTCCGCCACCTGTTGATGTCGGCTGGGCGGCCGCGGCCCTCGGCGAGCCTGATCGCCCGGTCGAGCGCGACCCAGCACTGCACACGGCCGTAGGTGAAGTCTTTGCGACCGCCCCTGGTTTCCCACACGCCCTCGTCAGGCTGGTCCCAGTGTTCGCAGAGCCAGTCGATCATGCTGGCCAGCGCGTTCCAGCCTTCATAGGCGGGCTGAATCCCGCGCCCGTCTATCTTGGCAAAAGCGTCGAGGGCCTCGCCGTAGATGTCGAGCTGGAGCTGGTCCGCGGCCCCGTTCCCGATCCGCACCGGTCGGGCGCCGCGCCAGCCTTCGAAATGGTCAAGGGTTTCCTCGGTCAGGTCGGAGCTTCCGTCGACCCGGTACATGATCTTTAGCGGGCTTGCGCCATCGCCGCCGTGCTCGATGACCCGGTCCCTGACCCACTGGCCGAACGCAGCAGCCTCCTCGACGTGCCCGAGGCCGAGTAGGGAGTAGACCGAGAAGGACGCATCTCTGATCCAGGTGTAGCGGTAGTCCCAGTTCCGCTCGCCGCCGGCCAGCTCGGGCAGCCCCGCGGTGGGCGCGGCGACGAGCGCGCCAGATGGCGCGTAGGTCATTAGCTTCAGTGTCATCGCCGACCGGGAAACTATCTCCCGCCACCGGCCGCGGTAGGTCGACCGGTGCAGCCAGTTGCGCCAGAAGCGGCTAGTGTCGTCGATGAGCGCCTGCAGTTCTGCCGGCGGGATGCGGCGGGGCCGCCCGCCCATGGACTCGAGCACCACTCCGGCTGTGTCACCTTCACGCAGGGTAACGGTCATGCGGAGGTCCTCACCGAGCCGCTCCACCTCGAAGTCTTCGCGGTTGCCCGGTGTGAGCTCCCGCTGGCCGGTCGGGTTCAGCGTGAGTGACATAGCGTCGGTGCGGAACACAAAACCGTCATCGGTGATGTCCAGCTTGTGTGGCACCCGGCCGTAGTCGAACCGCGGCTTGATCTCCCCCACGAACTTCATCGTGCCGCGGACGGTCCTGAGTTGCCGCACCAGCCGGTGCCGGTCGGTGGCTTGTTGCCCCGCTATAGGCATGAAGTCGGTGACCTCGCCGACCCCGTCCTCGGTCAGGAACCGGGTAATCAGCATCGCGGTGGCGGGAAGGTAGAGCTGGCGGCTTACGAACTTGCTGGCGTCGGGGATGATCCGGCAGTAACCGCCCTTGTCCGCGTCCAGCAGCGATGCGAACACGCTCGGAGAGTCAAACCGGGGACAGCAGAACCAGTCAATCGTGCCGTCGGTACTCACTAGCGCCGCGGTTTGCAGGTCGCCGATCAGCCCGTGATCACTGATATTCGGATATCGTTCCACGTTTCCTTCCTTCCGCTCAGGCATTCGATCGGCACGCATTGCGGCTAGCCGCTACGGGAGCTTCGCCCGGCCGCGCAACCCGCCGAGGCTGCAGGCGATCCTCGCTCAGCAGCGCTCTGGGACCGGAGCGGAACGGCACAGCGAGCCTGACGCTCTGACAGAGTGCCTCGCCCTGCTGCTGGCAACCTCACCCAACGCGGGCGATTTCGGCGCGCCAGCGGGCAAGGGCACTCGGCTGCGGGAGTCCGCATGCCAGCGCTGATCGCACCGCAGGCGTCGCGTTCGGCGTCGAAGATGGTTCGCGCATCGACCAATACTGGCGTATATTGCCGCATTGGCTCCCCGTCGTGAGCGATGGAGATGCGACCGCGCTCGCCGCATCTGGTGCATGGATTGACGCGCCACACGCCGGGGATGCTGACAGGCGAGCCGTCACGCACGCGTGATGCCTTTCAATCAGATGTCCGGTTTGCCGCGTTCCACGGAGCAGGGGCCTTCGATGGAGATCGTCATCAATGGACGGACGACAGAGTTCTCGGCGGATCCGCGCACGTCGCTGCTGGATCTGCTGCGCGATCATCTCGGCTTGACCGGCTCGAAGAAGGGGTGCAATCAAGGCGCCTGCGGGGCGTGCACCGTCTTGGCCGACGGCGAGCGGATCAACGCCTGCCTGGCGCTCGCGGTGCAGTATCAGGGGCGCGCCATCACCACCGTGGAAGGGCTGGGCGGCGCGGGCTCCCTGCACCCGCTGCAGCAGGCCTTCATTGAGCACGACGGCTTCCAGTGCGGCTACTGCACCCCAGGGCAGCTCTGCTCCGCCGTGGCCATGGCCGACGAGGTGGAGCGAGGACTTCCGAGCTTCGTGACCGACGACCTGGCCGCCGATGCGGTGACGCTCGACCGCGATGAACTTCGTGAGCGGATGAGCGGCAACCTTTGCCGTTGCGGTGCCTACAACGGCATTGTCGAGGCGATCACGGCCACCTTCGAGCAGGAGTCCGCATGATGCCGTTCAGCTATGCGCGAGCCAGCAGCGTGCCCGATGCGCTCCAGCTTGCCGCGACAACTGCCGGAGCCAAGTATCTCGGGGGCGGCACCAACCTCGTCGATCTGATGCGAGAGACGGTCGAGCGGCCCGGGGCACTCGTCGATGTGACGGCCCTCTCGACCGAGATCGAGGTGAAGCACGACGGCGGCCTGTTCATCGGCGCGGCGGCGAGGAACACCGCGCTAGCGGGCAATCGGATCGTGCGCGAGCGTTACCCGGTGCTGGCCCGCGCTATTCTCGCCGGCGGCAGCGCGCAGATCCGCAACATGGCGACGGTCGGCGGCAACATCCTCCAGCGGACGCGCTGCACCTATTTCTACGATGATGCTTCGCGCTGCAACAAGCGCGTGCCCGGTGCCGGCTGCGATGCGATCGACGGGTTCAACCGTATGCACGCGATCCTCGGCGCCTCGCCTGCCTGCGTGGCGACGCATCCCTCCGACATGTGTGTCGCGCTGGTCGCGCTCGACGCCGTCGTTCACACCGAGGGTTCCGATGGCACCAGATCGATGCCCTTGGTCGATCTGCACCGGCTGCCAGGCGGGCGGCCCGATGTTGAGACCGAGCTGAAACCCCACGAACTCATCACCGCGGTCGAATTGCCCGCGCTCCCGTTCGCCGGCCGGTCGACGTACCGCAAGGTCCGCGACCGCGCCTCCTACGCGTTCGCGCTGGTGTCGGTGGCCGCCGCACTCGACGTAGGGGGCGGCAAGGTCCGCGACGTGCGGCTCGCGCTGGGCGGGGTTGCCCCGAAACCCTGGCGGGCCTGGAAGGCAGAGGGGGTGCTCCGCGGCCAGCCCGCGACCGAAGCGAGCTTCCGCGCCGCCGCGGCAGCCGAGCTCGCCGACGCGACCGCATTGCGTGACAACGGCTTCAAGATCGAACTGGCCAGGCGGACGATCTGCGCCGTCCTGGCTGAGCTCGCGGGAGAGCCGACATGAGCAGCCGCCGTGACCCCGCGCAGCAGGAGATGCCGACGGCGATCGGGCTTGCGCCGGAGAGCTGGCTGGCCGGCACGCCCGATCCGCTGATCCGCAAGCATGGCCTGATCGGTGCGCCTGTCTCGCGGGTCGATGGCCCGCTCAAAGTAGAGGGCAAGGCGCGCTTCGCCGCAGAGGTGGCGATGGATGGGCTGACCTATGCCGTGTTGGTCCACAGCACGATCGCGCGCGGGCGGATCGCGCGGATCGCCGCCGCCGCCGCGGAAGCCGCACCGGGTGTCGTGCTGGTGATGACCTACCAGAACGCGCCGCGGATGAATCCGCCGGCGCTGTTCGGCACATCGCCGGCAGCGGCCGGACCAAGCAGCCTGCCGATCATGCAGGACGCGAGCATCCACTGGAATGGCGAAGCGGTGGCCTTGGTGCTCGCCGAGACCCAGGAGCAGGCTGACCATGCAGCCGCACTGATCGAGGTCGGCTACGACGCCGAGCCGGCCGTCACGTCGTTCGATGTCGCCAAGGGCACGTCGCACCCACCGGAATCGATCCTCGGCGAACCTTCTGAACTCAGGGTTCGGGATGCCGAGGCGGCGCTGGCCGACGCGGCGGTGGTCGTCGACCGCACATACCGGACACCGCGCTACAACCACAATGCGATCGAACTGCACGCCGCGACGGTCGCGTGGGAGGGCGACCTGCTTACCATCCATGACGCGAGCCAGGTGGTGACCGCAACCGCATCGACGGTCGCGGGCGTGTTCGGTCTGAAGGACGAGCAAGTCCGCGTGATCTCGCCCTATGTCGGCGGCGGCTTCGGCGGGAAAGTCCTATGGGACCACCAGATCCTCGCCGCCGCCGCATCGAAGCTCGCCGGTCGTCCCGTGCGGATCATGCTGTCGCGCGAGGGCGTGTTCCGCATAGTCGGCGGCCGCACCACCACCGAGCAGCGCGTCGCGCTCGGCGCGAAGTCCGATGGCACGCTCGCCGCGCTGATCCATACCGGCGTCGCGGCGATGACGTCACACAACGACTGCCCCGAGCAATTCACCTTCCCGGCGCGTCACCTCTACGCCGCCGACGCGATCAAGGTCGCGCAGGAGGTGGCAGACATGAACATGGTCCCTAACACGTTCATGCGCGCACCGGGCGAATCGGTCGGCACCTTCGCGCTTGAGTGCGCGCTGGACGAACTGGCCGAGGCGATGAAGCTCGACCCGATCGAGCTGCGCCGCCGGATCGAGCCTGCACAGGACCCCACCACCGGCAACCCGTTCAGCTCCCGGCACCTGCTCGAGGCCTATGCCCAGGGCGCCCAGCGGTTCGGCTGGGACCGGCGGTCCGCCACTCCGCGATCGCGGCGCGAGGGCGAATGGCTGATCGGCATGGGTGTTGCGACCGGCACCTATCCCTACTACCGGTTTGCCAGCGGCGCGGCGCGCATTCGCCTCAGCAGTGCCGGGCATGCGACTGTTTCCAGCGCGATGCAGGAGATGGGGATGGGCACCGCCACGGTGCAGGCCCAGCACGTCGCCGAGCGGCTCGGGCTGCGGCTCGACCAGGTGACGTTCGATTATGGCGACACATCGCTGCCGGCCGGGTCGGTGGCTGGCGGCTCGTCGCAGACCGCGTCGATAGGCGCGACGGTGATCGCGGCGAGCGAGGTGCTGTTCGAGGATCTGCTGAGGCTGGCGGGCAACGACTCGCCGCTCGCCGGCCTCAGGCCCGACCAGGTCGAAGCGCGCGACGGCCGGCTGTGCGTGCTGGGCGAACCCGACCAGTGCGAGAGCTATGTCGATATCCTCCGCCGGGCCCGGCGCGACGAACTGGTCGCCGAGGCCGAGGCGCCGAAGGCGCTCGAGTTGCAGATGTATTCGATGCATTCCTATGCCGCGCAGTTCTGCGAGGTGCGGGTCAACGCGATTACGGGAGAGACCCGGGTGTCGCGCTTCCTTGGCTCGTTCGACTGCGGCCGGATACTCAACGCCAAGACCGCGGCGAGCCAGTTCAAGGGCGGGATCATCATGGGTCTCGGGCTCGCGCTGACCGAGGAGACGCTGTTCGACGAGCGCACCGGGCGGATTATGAACCCCAGCCTCGCCGAGTATCACGTGCCGGTGCACATGGACGTGCCGGCCATCGAGGTTATCTGGACCGACATCCCCGATCCGCACAGCCCGATGGGAGCGCGCGGCATCGGGGAGATCGGCATCACAGGCGTCGGCGCAGCGGTAGCGAACGCCATCTACAACGCGACCGGCACTCGCATTCGCGACTTGCCGATCACACTCGACAAGCTGCTCTGACCTGAGGCCCCATGGCCTCCGCATGTGCAAGCGGCAGAATGGCCCGCGACGCCTGCGCCGGGCGGCCACCTCAGCCGTCGAAGGCCGCTACTACGACGATGGCACGATGACCACGCTCGCCAGTCACCGGCAGATACACGGGCGCGCGTAGCGGCTCGATGCTCCTCCACGCCACCGGCAATCCAGTCGGATCAGAATACGGCATTCATCTGCACCCTGACGCACTGGGCACGCACCAGCGGTCGCGAGCCCGGCACTTCCAAGTGCTTTGCCCCGGTACGTCACCGCGCTCCCTGCCGGCTAGCGCCCTGTCAGGGTATGATCGTCGAGACGCCGGCGTACCACGTAGCCACTGCAAGGTGATCTCACGCGGCTATTGCCGCGAAGTTTCTGGCCGGTCCGGCTGATCTTCCGCTCATCGAGGGTATGAGGCCGTCGACGGCGTGGCGGCCGGGCTGCAGCGCCAGCATCCCGTTCCTGGAGCGCTTGCTCGTCGCCGCGGGACGGTCGCGCGACAGGAAGGAGCATGGCGATGGCAACGAGCCTGACGGACGCACGTTCCGCTCTGACGATGATCCAGCCGGGGCCGTTTAACGCAGAGGCCCCGCCCGATGCCCTGACCCGTGCCGTAACTCCCACGCCGTTGCACTACGTTCGCAGCAACTTCTCGCTCCCGGCACATGACGGCACCCTCACAATCGGCGGGGCAGTCGGCAACGCGATGACGCTGACGCTCGACGACGTGCGTGCCCTGCCGGCAATCGACCAGACGGTCACCCTCGAATGCGCCGGAAACGGGCGGCTCGGACAAACGCCGCTGCCGGTCGGCGAGCCATGGGGCCGATATGCCGTGTCGACGGCCCGGTGGCGCGGAGTGCCGCTGCACCAGGTTCTGCGGCAGGCAGCGCCAGCGCCCCATGGCATCGACATCACGTTCGAGGGCGCTGACCACGGCCGCTACGATCAGTACGAGGACATCGCCTTCGTCCGATCGCTGGCGCTCGGTCACGCGACCGACCCCGCAGCCGACATCCTGATCGCCTACGAAATGAACGGCGAGCCGCTGAGCCCCGACCACGGTGCCCCGTTCCGTCTCATTGTGCCGCGCTGGTACGGCATGGCATCGGTGAAATGGCTCACGCGCATTGACGTGCTTACCGGGCGATATGAGGGTGAATTCCAGACTCATCACTATATGTACGAGCATGCCGACCAGTCGCAGCGAGCCCGTGACCCTGATGCGCGTTCGCGCCCGCATCACCGAGCCTGCTCCGGGCTCGTACATTCGCGCCGGGACCTGCGCGGTGCGCGGAAAAGCGTGGTCGGGCACCGGCCCGATCACAAGGGTCGAGATCAGCCTCACCGGCGAAGGCGAATGGCACGCAGCGGAACTGGAGCCGCCGCGCTCGCCATACCAGTGGCAAGACTGGTCCTTCGAATGGCAGGCGGCCACAGCCGGCCGTCACACGCTGCGCGCCCGCGCCACCGACGCGGCCGGCAACAACCAGCCCGATATAGCGCCATGGAACCGCCTCGGCTACGGCAACAATGCCATCGAAGTGCAGTACGTCGACGTGCATTGAACGGCTTACCGGGCCCGCACCACCGGCATCGAACAAGGGAACGGCTCCTTGCTCTGGCCATCCGTGACGGACTTATCTCGGGCGCTAGGCCAGGCAACCTGACTCGCGCAGCTGTCGTCTTAGCGGTGATCTCGGGGATTAGGAGGTTGCATGGATAAGCGGCAGACGCGAGCCTTCGAAGAGCTCGCCGCCGAGTCCGGAGCCGAGCTGCTGCGGATCGCAACATTGCTCACGCCCGACCCGCATACCGCCGAAGACGTCTACCAGGAAACGCTGCAACGGCCGTACCCGAGGTGAGGGTCAATCCCTCGGCCCGCGACAGCACGGGCGGCCGGCCGTGGAGCTCAGCCGGATTGACAACAGCGGGCTCCCCGGCGGCAAGTCGGACGGGGTCATCTACGCCACGTACGAGAGCCCGCCACCGGTACCGTCCTCGAATCTACGGTGACCTACCCGCCAGGCTCCGACGTCGTCACTTCCCAGGACCCGCACGGCAACAGCACGGTGGTCGACACGACCGTGTACCTGACCGTCACCTGGGCCAGCGCCATCCCCGCCGACCCCTACGGCGGCTGACCGGCCCACGCAGCCCCGCACGGACAGCGCGTCCTTCGCGATCACCCGAGGACGCGCCCCAGATGACGCGACGCTTAATGCTTTAGCTCTCACCACGACCCGGCCGCAGTCCGCTCAAAGCAGGCGTGCAGGTCGGCAAGAGCACGCGCAACCGGCAGGGAGGTAGAGACAGCGAGCTGGCGAGGCGCCTCGGCGCCGCCCAGTACCGCCTGGATGTGCCGGATCGCTGGTGTGAAAGACGGCTCGCCGCCGACAACTGCAGGGGACGTCGTCATCTCGCGGCCGATGACCTTGAACTGGTCGGCCTCCGATGGATGAAAAGGATTGCTCATCCGGATCTCGCCGTCGGTGCCCAGCAGCCGGGTGAAGGTGTCGTACCGGCGGTTAAGCCCGCACGACAACACCAGGCGCCGGCCGTTGCTGTAGCCGAGCACGGCAACCGAGTCGACATCGACGCCGTGGCCACCGGCCACTGCGCTGCCCCAGGCGCTGCGGTGTTCCTCGCCGAACAACTCGAAGGCAAGCCGGATCGGGTAGCAGCCCACGTCGTTCAGCGCACCGCCAGCCAGATCGGCGAACATCCGGATGTTGTCCGGGCGGGTCACCAGGAAATGAAAATCTGACTGGATCTCGCGCAGGTCGCCGATTGCGCCTGACTCCACGGCTTCCCTGACCAAGGCCAGCTGCCGATGGAACGGGAAGACGAAGGCCTCCCAGAGCAACGTACCCGTCTGGCGTGCCACGTCCAGCACTCGCTGGGTGTCCGGCAGGCTGCCGGTGAGCGGCTTCTCGCACAGCACCGGTTTTCCGGCCTGCAGCGCGGCGATCGTCCAGTCCGCGTGCAGCGTGTTCGGCAGCGCGATATACAGGGCGTCAACGTTGGGGTCGTCAATCAGGGCCCGATAACCCGTAACGGCGCGCGCTATGCCATGCTCGGCGGCGTATCGCTGGCCAGACTCAGGGTCGCGGCTCGCTACCGCTTCAGCGGTACCGCGGCGTGCCGCAGGCCAGGAAGGAACGCGGCCCTGGCGATGTTCGCCGTGCCCATGACGCCCCAGCGGACCGGCGCACTCACTGGCCGCTCGATCACCCGACGCCGCCAGCGTGTTCGTGCTGGAGCGGCAGGTTCACCCAGCGACGCTCCCGGTGGGAGATCTCGACCGCGTTCACCACTTCCTGGACCCACAATCCATCGTCGAAGTTGCCCTCGTTGGCCTCGGTCTCGCCGAGCACCTCGCTGGCGAAGCTCGCCGTGAGGTTCGCGTAGTACAGCGTCCGCCATGACTCACGCGGGTTACCGCCGGGCGGGTAGTAAACGGCCGGCACCTCGACTTCCCGGAATTCCACATCATCAGGCCAGGCGACCTTGAGCGTCTCGCAGATCCCGAACTCCTCGACGAGCCTCGCTATGGCCGCGCCCTCACTTCCGTAGACGCGGACCTCGATGCCGGGGTAGTTGCCCACGGTGACGAAGCTGCTCTGGACCGAGCAGATGGCGCCGCTGGCGAACTCACCAAGGAAGATGTCGCCGTCGTCAATGTTGACCCGCTCCGTCCGCCCGGTCACCGCCAGCAGGCGCTCGGGAATGAAGTTCCGCAGCACGCCGACGACTGCCGTCAGGTCGGATTCCATCAGCCAGTGGCCGATGTCGATCACTGGCGCGCCGTAACCTTCGAGCGAAGCCACCTGGATGGGTCCGTCGTACGCTGCGGTCCCGACTGCGAAGCGGTGTGTCCGGGCTGAGCCACTGGGAGTTCTGCTCGTAAGCGTTGTAGATGAAGGGTGTGCCCAGGCTGCCTCCGGCCACTAGGTCCTTGAGGTAACGGATGGCCGGGCTGTACCGGAACGTGAAGCCGACCTTGGTCTTCAGCCCTGAGGCGCGTGCCTTCGCCGCCAGCGCGCGCACATCGCGGTAGTCGTGAGCGACCGGTTTCTCGCTCAGTACGTGCTTGCCGGCTGAGATGGCGGCCGAGTTGATCGCGAAATGCTCGTCATCCCTGGTGACGACGTCAATGACCTGGATGTCGGGATGATTGAGCAAGTCCGCGTAATCGGTTGTTGACAGCTGAGCGCCGAACTGCGCGGCCGCAGCGTCCGCCCGCCCGGAGTCCAGGTCACTGATGCCGACGATCGTGCACCGGTCATCTCGGGCCCAGCCCGGCAAGTGAGCCAGGTTCGCCCAGCGTCCGGCTCCGATCACGCCTATACCAAGTCGCTCGACTGCCATAGCTCCGGCCTTTCTGCGATCTCCTCGTGCCGCCAGCAGCGGGCTTCGCGCGCGTGCTCGCCCGCCTCGAGCAGTTCGGTCTCCCAGCTTGTGCACTCGTCACTAGCGAAGCGGCAGCGCGGGGCGAACCGGCACCCTGGGGGCGGGCTGATCAGGCTAGGCGGCGAACCACCGATGCTGCGCAACTGGCCCCGTTCCCCGGTATGCGGCAGAGCGTCCAGCAGCGCATGCGTGTACGGGTGTCTGCGGCGCGGAAATGACGTCGGCGGCTGCGCCAGCCTCGACGACCTGGCCGGCATACATAACGATGATCCGGTCGCACATCTCGCTGATGACCGCGAGGTCGTGGCTGACCAGGATCATGCTCATGCCGGTGTCTTGCTGGAGCTCGAGCAGCAGGCTGAGGATCTGGTCCTGGATGATGACGTCGAGCGACGTAGTCGGCTCATCGGCAAGGAGCAGCCGGGGCGAGGAAGCCAGTGCGATCGCGATCAGCGCACGTTGCAGCATGCCGCCGCTGAACTGGAACGGGTAGTCTCGCATCCGGCGGCCGGCCGCCGGGATGCCGACCCTGTCGAGCAGGCCGATGGCCCGGCTGCGGGCCTCAGCGGAGGGCAGCTTCGCATGTGCCCGGACCGCCTCGACGAGCTGGTCGCCGATGCTGAGCACCGGGTTAAGCGCCGTCATCGGATCCTGGAAGATCATGGCCAGGTCCGAGCCTCGCAACGACTGAAACTCGCGGTCCGATGCCTGCAGCAGGTTCAGGTCGCCCCGCGGGTGGTAGATCACCTCGCCGTTGGAATGCACGATCCGGGCCGGCATCAGGCCCATGATCGTGCGGCAGGTCACCGTCTTGCCGCAGCCGCTCTCCCCAACGATGCCGAGCACCTCGGCGTCATGGACGGTGAAGGAGACGCCATCGACAGCTCGGACGACGCCCTCGGTCGTGGCCAGGTAGCTGTGCAGATCGCGGACGGTCAGCAGCGGCGCGCCCGGTGCGGCGCCGGGCGCGGTCACCGGTCGCCCGCTCGGAGCAGGTCGGCGAGCCCGTCGCCGATGAGGCTGAACGCGACTCCGACGAACACGACCGCGAGGCCGGGGATCGTGGCTAGCCACCATGACGACAAGATGTAATTCTGGCCATCGGAGATCATCGCGCCCCACTCCGGCGTTGGCGGCTGCGCGCCGAGGCCGAGGAAGCCCAGTGATGCTGCGAGGATGATGTTGCCGACAGCATCGACCATGGAGAAGATGATCACCGCAGAGGCCACGTTGGGCAGGATGTGGCGGAACATCACCCGGATGTTGCTGTAGCCGAGGGCCTTGGCGGCAAGCACGTACTGCTGCTTCTTGGCGGTCACGGTCTGTGCCCGCATGATCCGCGCGTAGCTCACCCAGCTGGTGATCCAGATCGCGATGAACATGTTGAAGATGCTGGGGCCCAGCATGGCGATGATCGCGATGATCAGCACCAGGAAGGGGAAGGCAAAGAACAAGTCGACGAGCCGCATCAGGAAGCTGTCGATCTTGCCGCCCAAGTAGCCGGCCACCAGGCCGATCATCGTGCCGCCCACCAGCGTGACGCTGGTCGCGCCGAACGCGATCGCGAGGTCGACTCGCCCGCCGTACAGGATCCGCGCGAGCAGGTCCCGGCCGTACTGGTCGGTGCCCAGCAAATGACCGGGCGTACCCGGCGACGCCAGCGGATGCAGTACGTCGATCGTTGTGGGCGACTGGCTGACCAGGATGGGCGCCAGCGCCACGGCCAGGATCGCAACGGCCAGCATGGTCGAGCCCGATGATCAGAGTGAGCCGCCGTCGCAGCACGCTTCGCTTGCGGCCTGCTGCCTTGCTGGCGACGCTCATCAGCAGCTCGGACGGGCTGGCTGCCCACATCGCGCTCATGTGCCGATCTCCTGGCCGACGCGCGGATCCAGCGCTGCCTGCACGACGTCGGTCAACAGGTTGATCGCCACGATCAGCACCGCAAAGAGCAGGGTAACGCCCTGCACTATCGGGTAGTCGCGGTCAGACACCGAGCTGACAAGCAGGGATCCTAGTCCAGGCAGGGAGAAGACGTTCTCCACCAGGACGGTGCCGCTGATGAGGTACGCCAGGTTAACGCCGTACACGGCGATTACCGCCAAGACTGCGTTGCGGAAGACGTGCCGCCAGAGCACACGTGACCACTTGATGCCCTTCATCCGGGCGGTGTCGATGAACTCGGCCTGCAGCGTGGCAATGGTCGCCGCGCGCAGGCTGCGGACCAGCACCGTGGAGAAACCCAGGGCAATGGTCAGGGCCGGCAGGAACAGGTAGTACAGGTGGCCGACTATCCCGACCCCGAATCCGCTCAGCGGAAAGATGGCGAGGTGAACGCTGAAGATCAGCAGCAGAATGATGCCGAGCCAGAAGCCGGGCATCGCGAAGCTGAGGGTGAAGAAAACCCGGGCTGCCTGGTCGATCAGCCCGCTGCGGCGCAATCCGGAGATGAAGCCGATCGGGAACGAGATGACCGCTGCTAGCACCGCGCTGTAAGCGACCAGGAACACGGTCGGGGTGACATGCTGACCGATCACCGTGGTGGCGGATTCGTTGTAGAAGAACGAGAAGCCAAGGTTGCCGTGGAAGAGCCTGTCCATGTACTGCCCGTACTGCGTCCAGATCGGCTTGTTCAGACCAAGGAAGTTGTCGATAGCGACGGCACGCGTGTGGGTATAGCTGCTGCCCAGGATGGCCAGCGCCGGGTCCCCCGGGATGAGCCGGAGCAAGAAGAATGTCACGAGGGTGATTCCGAACAACACGATCACCGTGTGGAAAAGGCGCCTCGGGAGAGTGCCAAACCGGCTCATGATCGTGTCCCTCCTTCGAGGCCGGCCCGCTGAGGCTGACTGCCAGCGGTGCCGGGCGGACTGCTCGAGATCCGCCCGGCACCCGCTGTCCCGGCTTAGTGCGCGCCCACTGTGAGGGTCTCCAGGGATAGGTCGTAGTTACCGAGCGGCGTGACGTGGAAGCCGTGCACCCAGTCGCCGACGCCGTACCGGTAGGGGCTGTAGTCGGTGACGACGAACGGCGACTGCTGGTAGATGATCTGCTGGATCTGGTCGTACATGGTCTGCCTCGCGGCAGGATTCAGCTCCGCGCGTGCCTCCGCGACGAGCTTGCTGGCCTGCGTGCTGCACCAGTAGCTGTTGAAGGCAAAGGCGCCGCCCTTGCAGTCGGCCCCGAACGTGGCGACCTCATCAGGGTCGACGATGTCGTTGGTCCAGTACCGTTCCCCGAACTCAGAGTGGCCGCCGTCCTCCTTGGCGTAGGCGGTCAGCAGTTCATAAGACTGGATGCTCAGGTTGATGCCGACTGCCGCCAGCTCCGACTTGAGCACGACAGCCTCAGCCTGGCCCGCGATGTCGCCGCTGACGGTGATGAGGAATGCACTGAAACCGTGCGGGTAACCAGCCTGCGCCAGCAGTTGCTTCGCCTTGGCGGGATCGTAGGGGTAGGGCTGGATCGCGCTGTCGTAGTACTCCATCTTGTACGGCATGAACGACGCGCCGGGTATTGCGTGTCCCTCATAGGCCAGCTTGACGATCGCGTTCCTGTCGATCGCGTAGTTGATCGCCTGCCGGACCAGCACGTTCTTGAACGGCTTGAAATGCTCATCGAGCTGAACGAAGTCGACGCGCGTGGACGGGAACAGCTGGACGCTGATGCCCGGGGTCTGGTCGATCTGGCTGACCAGGTTGCCTGGCGGATTCTCGATGACATCAGCCCTCTTGCTCTCCAGCATCAGCACCCGGGTGTTGTCGTCGGGCACGATGAGGACCTTGACTGTCTTGATCTTCGGCTTGGTCCCGTAGAAATAAGGGTTGGCGGCCAGGTCCACTTCACTATCGGGGCTGTACGAGGTCACCATGAACGGACCGCTGCCGACGGGGTGCTGGAAGAATGAGGTGCCCTGCGACTGGACCAGCTTCTGCGGCAAGACGGAGTAGGCGTACATCGCGAGGTCTGCCAGTAGCGGCGCGTGCGGCTCCGACAACTGGATGACCACGGTGTGAGCGTCAGGCGCAGAGATGGTCTTGACGGCGGTAAGCAGGAAGCCCCAGCCGCCGGCAAATTTACGCGACCGGTCGATCGAGAAGACCACATCGCTTGCGGTGACCGGGCTGCCGTTGGAGAACTTCGCATCGGGCTGCAGGTGGAAGGTGTAGGTCAGCCCGTTCGATGAGATGCTCCAGGTCGCGGCCAGGTCTGGCAGCAGGCCCGTGCCGGTTGAGTTGGGCTGAAGCAGGCGGCTGTAGAGATTCTGGTCGAGCCAGATTGACTCGTTGACGGAGTTGGCCTCGGGGTCCAGTGTGTCGACCTTGACCGCGTTGGCGATGACTAGCGTGCTGACACTGGCGGCAGATCCGCCGCCCGGGCTGCTGCCACCGGAGCTGCTACCGCAGGCCGCGGCTGTCGCGGCGAGGGCGAGTACGCCGATGGCGCTGATAATCCGGGACGGAGTGGCTCGGACCATGTCACACTCCATTTCGTTGATTGTCGACAACTGTGCCAAACATAGAGACGGCGCTATGGGGCGTCAATACCAAACGGGCATCTGTCGCGGGCTTGTGACAAACGATGTAGTGACGGTATGCGTACCAGACGGACACTTGACTGAGCGTCGCGGACGCGTGATAGTCGTTGACTGTCGACAATTAGTCAAGCATGATGAGAGCGGATGCCAGAGCTGGCGCGAATGAGGGGACTGGGACACCGGCCGTGGCCGTGAATGTGCTGATCGCCAGCCCTCTAGAGGCTGAGTTCGCGGCGGCGATCGAGGCCACCGACCCGCGGCTGCGCGTGCTGTACGCACCGGACCTCTTGCCGGTGGCTCGCTATCCGTGCGACCACGGCGGCGTTCCCCGCGCACTCAGCGCGGCTGACCTTGACCGCTGGTCCCGCTTGAGGGCACAGGCCGATATCAGCTTTGACTTCGACTGGCAGGCACCCTCGGCCATGGCGGAGAACTGCCCGCAGCTGCGCTGGGTTCAGGGCACTAGCGCCGGGATCGGCGGGTTTCTCGACCGAACCGGCCTGGCCCGCACGGGGCTGGTGTTCACCACCGCGGCCGGAGTCCACGGCGTCCCGCTGGCCGAGTTCACGCTGCTCGGAATGCTGTACTTCGCCAAGAAGATGCCGATGCTGGCGCGGTGGCAGCGGGAGCGGCACTGGGAGCGGTTCACTTCAGGCCAGCTGGCCGGGACAACTGCGGTACTCGTCGGCCTCGGCGGCGTCGGCCGCGAGATAGCCAGGTCGCTGGCCGCCCTGGGAGTACAGGTCCGCGGCTGCGGCAGGCCGGGCAACTGCTACGACGTGCCAGGAGTGACAGCTTACTTCGGCAGCGACGAGCTCGACCGCGCGCTGCCCGGCGCGGACACGCTGATCCTTGCCTGCCCGCTCACTGAGGGAACTGCAGGGCTGATACGCGAGCGCGAACTCTCGATGCTGCCAAGCGGCGCTGTGCTGGTCAACGTCAGCCGGGGCGGAGTAGTCGATGAGAGCGCCCTGATCGCCGCGCTGCAGAGTGGCCACCTGGCCGGAGCATGCCTCGATGTCTTCCAGAACGAACCACTGCCTTCCTCCTCGCCGCTCTGGGCGATGGAAAACGTCATCGTCTGCCCGCACTCGGCGTCGACGGCGGCGCAGGAGAACCGGCTGCTGACCGAGCTGTTCATCGACAACCTGCGGCGCTGGCTAGACGGCCGCGCGCTGCGCAACCTCTTCCGCCGCACAGTCGGCTACTGACGGCCACTACATGCAAGCCGAACCTAGGAAGGCGGGCCCACAATGACGGCAGATAGAATCCGGGTCGCGGTGGTTGGGGCCGGGCGCTGGGCGCAGATGGCGCACATCCCAGGCTGGCAGCGCGACCCGCGGGCCGAGGTCGTGGCGCTGGCTGACCTCAATCCCCAGGCGCTGGCCGCGGCCGCGCAGACCTTCGGCGTGCAGCGGACCACTGCCGACTACCGAGAACTACTGGACGACCCCAGCATCGACGTCGTGGACGTCGTGACGGGCAACCAGCCCCACTTCCAGATCTCCGTCGATGCTCTGTCGGCCGGCAAGCACGTCCTGTGCGAGAAGCCAGTGCACACCGACTACCGCATGACACTCAATGCCGCGCGGCTGGCCGACGACGCGGGACTGCGGACAAAGCTCGGCTTCACCTTCAGGTACGCGCCGGCTGTCATGTACGCGAAGGAGCTGATCGACTCGGGCTTCGTCGGCGAGCCGTACATCTTCAACGGCTATGAGCAGAACAGCCAGTGGATCGACCCGGCCACCCCGCTCCGCCAGTTCGACCCTCACGCTGATCCTGACGAGATCGCCGTGTCTTCTATCGAAGGCTACGGTGCTCCGATTATCGACATCATGCACTGGTGGCTGGACCGCCCTCTGACCGCGGTGGTGGGCGCCATGCGCAACTTCGTTCCCAGCAGGATCATCCGCGATACCGGCATGATGACGCGCGCGAACATCGATGACGGCGATATGTGGATTGCCGAGTTCGGGCCCGATGTCCTCGCCTCGATCCAGTCCTCCTACGTGACCGTAGGCAACTATCCCGGCATCGAGGCGCGCATCTACGGCTCGGAAGGGGCCATCATTATCCGGCTCGTTGATGAGTTCGGCTGCTGCCAGACAATCAAGACAGCCCGCAAGGATGCGGTGGAGTTCGCCCAGGCTGAGATCCCGGACAGGTTCTTCCCGCCGGGGGGTCACTCTGGCGAGCCCTGGGAGTACCTCTTCTACTCCAACCTGGTGAGCGACTTCATCAGCGAGATCATGGAGCCCGGCAGGCCAGGCCAGGGCGACTTCGCGCAGGGCGCGCTCGTGCAGGAGACGATCAACGCCTTCGAGGAGTCATACCGGCGACGGGCCTGGGTCGACTTCCCGCTCGGTCCGGCCGTGGCCGCCGCGGCGTCATGAGCGCGGCCGCGTCATGAACCTGGAGGCCAATTACGCGCGCCTCGCCCGGCAGGTACTGACCGGCGAAATCTGGCCCGCTCTCGCCGACCGCCATGTGTACCGGGTAGATCCGGACGGCAGGCCGTTTGCGTTGCCTGGCATGGGCGCGGTAACGCTCGGCGTGCACTGCGGCGATGCGGCCACCGGGTACGCGTCGGACCACCTGGAACCCGGCGCATCAGTCCGGCATCGTGAGCCCGGTGCGAACATGGCCCTGCAGTACCTGACGTGCGTGGGCAACCAGGTGCGGGTGGCCGCGGGGCCGGCTGCCGGGGCCGTCGGACACGTCATCGGCCAGCACGCTTACGTGCTCGTGGACTTCCCGGAGGCCGTTCTGGAGCAGCTAGCACCTGGCGATCCGGTGACGGTGACCGCGGTCGGCCAGGGCCTGACCCTGACCACGCATCCCGACATAGTGATCAAGAACTGCGATCCCGCCCTGCTGGCGGCGATGCCAGGTGGCACTGCCGCCGACGGGCGCCTTGAGGTGCATGTCGCCGCCAGAGTGCCTCCAGAGGCCATCGGGGCCGGGGCCGGCATGGCCTCGGAGTTTGCCAACACCGACCTGATGGGTGCTTATCAGGGACTTGGCGAGGACCTATCGCTCGGGCTGGAGGGCCTGCGCATCGGCGACGTAGTCTGCCTGGCGGACTGCGACCACCGGTACGGCCGCGGCTATCGCGCGGGCTACCTGACGATCGGGGTCATCTCCACCGGCCAGTGCATGCTGTTCGGCCATGGGCCGGGGCCGAGCTCGCTGCTGTCAGGCCCGGCGGAGGCGTTCCGCATCATCGATGACCATGAGGCCAACCTAGCGAGCTGGCTGCATCCCTGGCCGGGTGAGACACGATGATCACTGTCAACCTGCTCGGAGTGGCAGAACACGCAGCCTTGGGCGAGTCGCCTTATCGCGTCGATCGCGACGGTGGCCCGTATGTGCCAGTCGGCGACGGCGGGATCGTACTCGGCCTTGAGCTCGGGGATTCGGTCTTCAGGCTTGACGCCGACCATGCCGCGCCGGGCGCGTGCCTGATTCACCCGGACCCGGCAGCCCGGCACGCGCTGGCGACATTCGCGTGCATTGGCAACAGCGTTCAGGTCAGGACTGGCGCTGCAGCCGGTGCCACGGGCGTAGTAATCGGCAAGCGCGGCGACGAGGGCAGGGTCATCGTCGGCCTGCCGCAGGCCCAGCTGGCGTCGCTCCGGCCGTCAGACGAGGTACTCGTGCGGACGTGCGGGCAGGGCTGGCGGCCGGCCGGGCTGTCACCGGATATCGCCGTGCTCAACATGGATCCCGCAGCCGCAGCGGTCTTGCCCATCGATGTGAGCCCGGGTGGAGCGCTAGCGGTAGGAGTCCGGGCGGTACAGCCGGGCAAGCTAGCCGGCAACGGCATCGGCAGGCCAGCCGCGAGCTGGGACCTCGACCTGCAGCTTGCCGAGCCGCCGTCAGCGGGCGCCGATACGGCCGGCAGCCAGCTATTGCTCGGCGATCTCCTCGCCCTCACCGATCTGGATGCCAGGTTCAACATGGGCTACCGGCGCGGCTGGCTGACAGTCGGCGTTGTGGTCCACGGGGGTAGTCCGCTGCCTGGCCACGGGCCCGGGCTGGTGGCCGTCTTGTCTGGCCCCGCCAGCGCTATCCAAGCCGACCCGGACTCTGCTCGCCATGCCGGCTTGACCCTGGAATCGGTCCAGCTACAGTGACCACGACACGCAACTGAGCAGCGAAGGAGGCTGAGAGAGTGCTGGAGCATGTCTCTCTGCCCGAGGCGGTGGGCCGGGCTCTGCGGCACCGCATCCTTAACAACGAGCTGCCCGCTGAAACCCGACTTGTCGAGGCTTCCCTGGCGGCCGAATTCGGCGTCAGCCGGGGCACCATCCGCGACGCGATGCGCAGCCTCCAGGCCGAGGGCCTGATCGCGATCGTCCCGAGGCGCTACAGCGTCGTTACCAGAATGTCGCGGGAGGACGCCGAGGACGTTTGCTTCGCACGCTTCGTACTCGAGGACGCCAGCGTGGAAAGCGGACTCGGCACCCGGCGCAGGGAACTGGTCAAGGCATTGCGGCTCGCCATCGATCACATGTCCATCGCTGCCCGGACAGACGACATGGACGCACTCGTCGCCAGCGACACCCAGTTTCATGAGCTGCTGATCGACGTTTCCGGCCGGCGGCGGCTGAAGGATCTCTGGAACATGCTCAACAGCCAGATGGGCGCACTCATGCGCTCGGAGATCGAGCGCCAGGGCATTGGCCTCGACGACGCAGTGGAACGGCACCGCGGCCTGCTGGAGGCCGTCTCAGACGGCGATATCCCGCGCCTGCGCAAGGAACTACGCGATCACTACCTGGCCGGATTCCCCGGAACGCCTGCGCAGTAGGAACGCGTGCTCAGGTTTGGGCCGGCTGCAACTGCGGGTCGTGCAGGTGGCACGCGACAGAGCGGCCTTCGCCCAGCTGAAGCAGCACGGGCTCACGCACCCGGCATACGTCCATTGCCCGCGGGCAGCGCGGGTGGAAATGACATCCGGACGGCCGGTCCATGGCGTTGGGAATGTCGCCGGTCAGGGTCGGCTTGATTGCCTTGCGCTGGGTCGTCAGCCGCGGCGCCGCCCGCACCAGCGCCGAGGTGTAAGGATGCAGCGGCTCGGCGAAGATCTGCGCTGTGGGAGCGATCTCGACGACCCGGCCCAGATACAAGACGGCAGTGCGCTGGCTGATGTGCCGCGCGACGTCGAGATCGTGCGTCACGAAGAGATAGGTCAGGCCGCGCTCGTCCTGCAGGCGGATCATCAGGTTGAGAACCTGCGCCTGGATCGAGACGTCGAGCGCTGACAGCGGCTCGTCCGCGATGACCACTTCCGGCTCCACAGCTAGAGCCCGGGCGATTCCGATGCGCTGCCGCTCGCCACCGCTGAAGGCATGCGGCCTCCGGCCAGCCTGCGCTGGCGACAGACCTACGGTGGTGAGTAGTTCGTCAACTCGCCGCGCCCGCTCTTCCCGCGGCACGACTCGATGCACCTGGAGTACCTCGGTCAGCAGCTGGCCGACAGTCATGGTCGGGTTGAGCGAGGAGTAAGGATCCTGGAAGACACCCTGGATCTGGCGCCGGACCGATCGTGCGGCCGCGCTCTTGCGGTCCAGGATGCTCGCGCCCCGGTACAGGATGTCTCCGCTCGTCGGCTGGTACAGGCCAAGCAAGAGCCTGCCGAACGTCGTCTTGCCTGATCCGGTCTCGCCGACGAGCGCGAGCGTCTCGCCGCGCCTGATCGACAGCGAAACGCCATCGACGGCCTTGAGGACCGGGCGGTGCCTTGCCAGCGCATCGCGTCCAGCTGAGAAATGGCGAGAGACTTCACAAGTCTCGATGATCGGTTGCTCGGCCAGCAGAATGCCGCTGTCAGGGACGTCTGCCGCAGGCATGTCAACCGCGGACATTACTGCCTGCCCGTGCTACCTGGGTACGAAGCCCGAACCGCCCGGCGTTCGATCCGCCGTCCACTTCCAGTACTGCGCCGTTGACGTGGCTCGCCTCGTCGCTGCACAGGAATAGCACGGCACTGGCGATGTCGCGCGGGTCGCCGGCCCGGCCGAGCGGAATCGCCTGCACGAGCCGATCGCGCAGCTCGTCAGGCGCCCTATCCGGGAACGCTGAACTCCACTGGCGGACATCGATGTAGCCGGGAGATACAATATTGACCCGGATCCCGTAGGGTCCCAGTTCCATCGCAAAGACTTTGCTCATCGTCTCTATGGCCGCCTTCGAGGCCGCGTAGGCAGCACCGCCTGGCCGCGGGCTGCGTACCGATCCGGTAGAGATGCAGACGACCGATCCGCCCTCGCCGTGCTCCACGCGGTGCCGGGCATACGCCTGTGTCAGCAGGAACGCACCGGTCACGTTGACCGCGAAGACGCGCGCCCAGTCTGGTCCTGACATCTCCAGCAGCGTGCCGTCCGGGTAGGCCGCCGCGTCATTGACGAGTATGTCGACGCGGCCCCATCGGCTCAATGCTGCATCCATCACCACATCCGCAGTGCCAGCAGCAGCGACGTCCGCGACCACGGTAGCGATCTCGGGCCGGTCGGCGAAGTAGCCCGTATCCACCTGATCGCAGATCAGGACGCTGGCGCCCTCGTCGGCAAGGCCCTCAACGGTGGCCCGGCCGAGGCCGTTGGACCCTCCGGTGACGACGGCCACCTTTCCATGGAAGCGATTCTGCCGCACCGAGCCTCCACGTCTCTGACGCTGGCCTGAGATTATTGTCGATTGTCGACTAAAGTCATCATAGGCGCGCGCCTGGCCCATGGCCAGATGGATGCCATCATCGCTTAATCGGACTACTAGGGCTATCAGCGAGCAACTGAGGGAGCATGAGCGTTTTCTCTGGCGTTGGGGTCGCGCTCGTTACGATGCGCGATTCCGCTGACGAACCCGATGCTGCGGCGACTGCCGAGCACGCGGCGGCCTTGGCTGCCCGTGGCATGAGAGCGGTGCTGGCGTGCGGCACAACTGGCGAAGCGAGCCGACTCAGCGATGATCAACGGTCTGAGATCATCTCCGCGGTCCGCGCGGCCATCCCGGCCTCGACACCGGTCATCGCGGGAACCGGCGCGGTGACCCCAGATCGCGCCGTCGAGTTGACCGCGCGTGCCGTGAAGGCCGGGGCCGACGCCATCCTTGCCTGGCCACCGCCGGGAAGTGAGGACCTTGTCGGCTTTTACGAGACTGTGCGCGACGCTGCCGCAGGATTGCCGGTGCTGGCCTATCACGTGCCGTGGGTGTCGGCCCCCGGCGTTCCGCTGGACGCATTGGCGAGTCTTCCCGTTGCCGGCCTCAAGGATTCCTCAGGAGATCCGGATCGGCTGCTGGCGGAGCTTGCACATTACCGTGGTGACGTCTACGTCGGATCGTCGGCGATTCTCGCGCTCGCCGGGCCGATGGGTGCCGCCGGCGCCATCCTCGCAGTCGCCAACGTCGTGCCCGAGCTGTGCGCAGCCGCGTTTAGCGGCTCGGGGCAAGCACAGCTGGAGCTTGCCGACGTGCATCTCGCCACGCGGGCGGGCGGGCCGTCAACACTCCGGCGGATGCTGGCCGAGCATCGCTAAGGCCCCTTGGGTTCCGAACGAAACTGCGATGGCCCGGCCGACGTTGCTGGTAGCGCCATTGACCAGCGCCGTCTTGCCCTCAAGTCGCGCGTCCATGAGATTCCCCTGCCGTAGTTGATTTAGTAATAGACCGTTTAGTCCCGCCCTGTGGCGTTACCCGGTTCGGGCGTTTGCAGCCGGCGAGCCCGGGCCGCTGGCTAGCGTGAGCACTGGCTGATTAGAGCTCGCGGTCGGCCGGTCACGGATGCGGAACGCTATTGTCGCGTGGTGAGCTGTTCTGACGCTGGATACGGGTGCGGTGGCAGGCACCGGCGAGCGTTGGGATGCTGGCTCGGCGCACAGGGGTTGCTGACATTTGAAGTGCGCTGATGACGCGGCCACAGAGTCCGCGGCTACCCAGACCGATGCTACGCACAGTGGAGTCGCGGGTGGCCCGGGCGAGCGCGCCGGGCCGCCTGCCGGCAAGACCGCCGAGACGCTGGCCCAGGACTCCCCGTGGCCCGCGGGCGCCTATGACTTCGTGGTGGCCGCCTGCCGGCTCCCGGTCGATCTGGTGGAGGGTCCTGGCGGCGGCACCGAGTGGCGTCCAAGCCCTGGCGGGCTGGTCAGCGCGCTGGAGCCGATCATGCGCGAGGCTGACGGTGCGTGGGTCGGCTGGGCCGGTGCGGCAGGCGACGGGCCGGGCTCGTTCGACCTCGTCGGCATGCACCTGGTCGGAGTGGGACTGTCGGCTGAGGAGGTCAGCGATTACTACGAAGGCTTCTGCAATGCCACGCTGTGGCCGCTGTATCACGATGTGATCGCCCCGCCGGAGTTTCACCGGCCGTGGTGGGATGCCTACGTCCGGGTCAACCGGCGATTCGCCAGAGCCGCAGCACAGCAGGCGGCACTCGGCGCGACGGTATGGGTGAATGACTATCAGCTTCAGCTTGTGCCCAAGATGCTCCGGGAACAGCGCAGCGACCTGCGCATCGGTTTCTTCATCCACATTCCGTTCCCTGGTTATGAGATCTTCGCACAGCTACCCTGGCGGCGGCAGATCGTCACCGGCCTGCTCGGCGCGGACCTGCTTGGATTCCAGCGAGATAGTGATGCGACCAACTTCCGGCGCGCGTGCCGGCGGGCCGCCGGCTTGGTGACCAGCGGGTCGCTTGTGCGGGTACCGGCCGAGGAGCATGTCCCCGGTGACGAGAACGCCGGCGGGCGGTCGGCTGGCGCGCGCAGGGTGCAGCCGCCCCCAGCCAGTCGCCAGGTGCGGACCGCGACATTTCCGGTCTCCATCGATTCAGCTGGCTTCGCCAAGATCGCCAGCCGGACGGAGGTAAGAGCGCGGGCGAACGGATTCCGGCAGGCACTGGGGGAACCGGACGTCGTCCTGCTCGGCATCGACCGGCTCGATTACACCAAGGGCATCCTTCATCGTCTGACCGCCTACGGCGAGCTGCTCAGCGAGGGACGCTTCGGATCCCTACGCACCGCGCTCGTGCTGGTAGCCAGCCCCAGCCGCGAGCGGGTCGAGCAGTACCGGCTGCTGCGCGAGGAGGTCGAGGGCGCAGTTAGCCGGATTAACGGAGAGCATGGCGAGCTCGGCAGCCCTCCGATTCACTACCTGCACCAGACATACCCGGCCGAGGAAATGGCCGCCCTCTACCTCGCCGCCGACGTGATGCTGGTGACGTCGCTGCGAGACGGCATGAACCTGGTGGCCAAGGAATACGTCGCCTGCCGCGAGAATGACACCGGCGCGCTGGTACTCAGCGAGTTCACCGGCGCGGCCGACGAGCTCAGCGGCGCGTTTCTCGTCAACCCGCATGACATCGAGGGCATGAAGGACGCCATCGTGCGCGCGGCTACCGTTCCTCCCGCCGAGGCCAGACGCCGGATGCGCGCGATGCGGCGCCGGGTCCGCGAATTCGACGTAAGCCACTGGGCAGCGTCCTTCCTCGGCGCCCTACGCCGAGCGTCCGAACCCAGCTAGCCGTCGCGGGTCGTAAGGCGGCCAGCCACGGCGCCGCTCCCCCGTCACCGAGGATGACCTACAGCACAGCGCATGCTCGACATGCGGGCCGTCGTCGCGGACGTGAGAAGGATGGCAGCCGCATGAACGCTGACCGCTTACGATCGCCTGGCGGTTCTGGATCGGCCAGCTTCTAGGACAGCTTCTAAGGCAAGTCAGAGGGCGGGTTCAAGAGTGGACCTGTTACGTCCGTGACCACCTCTGGCCCGGCTCGCATCGGTCGCCCTGACCCGCCAGGCCCACCCGCAAGCAGCGGCGTTCCAGCGCATGGCCGGGCCGGGTCGCGCCCGGTTTCCAGTCCGATTCGCGGGCCGGCGCGGCACGTACTCCCGCAGGTACTAGCCCTGTCGCAGGCCATGCGATGGCGGGAGATCCAGCCGTAGCACAGGCCGACGTCGACTGGCTCGTCCGAGGTCAGCGACGGGACGCCCGATGCTTTCTTCGCAATCTTCAGCCACACGCCGGCCCGCAAGCCGGGATGCGCGTCCAGCCAAGTGGCGAACTCCGCGGCGTCGCCGAACGCGATCGCCACGGCTTCGTTCCCGGCACGCTTCGCCGGCACGCCTGACTCCGCCTGCCGGAGCCGGCCGCCTATAGCGATGCTGGGTCGCTCAGGCGCCCAGCGTTGCCAGGTAGGCCTGCACCTTGGCGCACGCCGTCTTAGGGGTGACGCTCCAGCCGATGACCGCTAGCAGCTGCTCGTCGGTGAGGCTGCTGGCGCCGATCCACGGCGAACCATCGGTCTCTGCCACGCTCTCGTTGGCGTGTTCCCTGATCGCCTTGACGATCGCTTCGTCCGAGGTCCCGTACTTGATCCGGTAGCCAGCGCAGCCCATCTTGGCGGGCTTCGTCGCTGCTGGTGCAGGCGTGGGGCTGTCTAGCGGAGCAGCGGGCTTGGCGGCTGGCCGACGGTCGCCGACGGCAGTGCGACCACCGCCGCTGATCTCGATTACGTTGGACTTGGCTGCAGCAGCGCCGCGCGCCGCGGGCGGCTGAGGGGCCGGCTTGGTCGGGGTCGGTGTTGGCATCTGGTGCCTCCCTGGGTGGTGGTGACCCTGGAAAGGGCCCAAGATCAATTGTAGTTGACCTGCATCTCAGAAGCCACCTATATCGGACATATAGACGCCCTTTCTGATGCGCCTCGCGGATCCGTACGCTGCCGTGTCGGCCACGGCCGCAGCCGCCAGGTGGCGCATGGCGGTCCATCCGCGATCCGGCTGTGTTGATCAAGGTCGGGCCCGTGGCACGGCCGTCGGCGGCGCGGGCGATGCCACGGCTGACAGCCGGTGGCAGTGGGACCAGCACGATCTTCGTCGTTTGCCGCAGGCCGGTAAGACCCGGTAGCCGCGCTCCTGGCCGAAATCGGTGATGTCGACACGCGTTGCCTCGAAGATTGGCAGTCCCTGCTGGCCGAGCATCGCCACCGCCGCGAAGTCGCACCTGTTCCGCGATCCTCCGGCCAGTCGGGATGACGACGGCGCGGCATGACTACGTCTCCTGCCGTCACCTGGAGCGGTGATGGCAGGAGACGTCCTACCGGGCGGGGCGGCTTCTGGGGGAGAGCCGCCCGGCCCGGCGGTGTCAGGAGCCGTTCTTGCTGGCGGTGCCCGCTACCGCGGGCTTGCTGTTGCCGGCGCGTACCTGGATGCGCTTGGCGTGCGCTTCCTGCGCCTTCGGTACCAGGATCTGCAGGACGCCGTCCTGGGCGGAGGCCTCGATCTTGTCCGCCTGGATATGGGTGGGCAGGGTGATCGAACGGCGGAACGCGCCGTAGCGGCGCTCGGCCCGGTGGACCTTCTCTCCGGCCGCGTCAGCGCGGTGCCGCTCGCCCTGGATCGTCAGCAGGCCGTCCTGCAACGTGATCTCCACGTCCTCGGTCCCGAAGCCCGGCAGTTCCGCGGTCACCAGGTAGGCATCCTTGCGCTCGGTAATGTCGACCGCGGGAGCCCACGCCTGAAGGGCGGGGCCGGGGCCGGGCTGCTGGCCGAACTGGCCAGAGGCCCAGTGGCCTGGCATCCTGCTCTGCCTGAGCAGTTCATCCTGCGCGCTGCGCAGGTCATCGAATAGGTCCCAGCTGGTCATGACTGTCATGTCGTTCTCCCTCATGCCTCTCGCCAGGCCAGCTGACCTGGCGACCCGGGAAAAAATGCAATTCGAGTGAACGACATTCGCTTCCGAGTAACACTGTTTACTATACTGTGGACACTGTTCACAGTCAAACTCAAGGTCAGGAGGCGGCCGTGGCGAACCCGCAGCGGCCAGCAGCCGACGCGGGCCAGCAGGCGCTGTGGTTCAGCCCGCCCGACGGCGAGCAGAGCCGCCGCAGGGCGCTGACCCGCGAGCGGGTCGTGGCCGAGGCCCTCACCATCATCGCCGCCGAGGGCGCGGGCGCCCTCAGCATGCGCGGCCTGGCCGCCCGCCTGGGCGTCGTCCCCGGCGCGCTGTATCGGCACGTGCGCAGCAAGGAGCAACTCTGCGACCTGGCCGTGGACGGTGTGCTGGCCGAGGTCGACACCCGGGCCGGCCGTGATATCGGGTGGACTGAGCAGGTCAGGGTCCTCGCCCGCCGACTGCGCGCTGTTCTGGAAGACCATCCCGGCATCGCCGCCCTACTCAAGACCCGCGACCCTCTCGGCCCCCACTCCCTTGCCCTGGCCGAGGCGTTCCTCACGGCGCTGCACGGAGCTGGCCTCCCGGCCCGCCAGACCGCCCAGGCGTATTCCCTGGTCTACGACTACACCCTCGGCTTCGCACTCAGCGACCGCACCACCGTCAACGAGCAGCGCGTCCAAGACCCCGAGACACGGCGCCAGCTGCAGGCGTTCTTCCGGTCACTGCCAGCCGACCAGTTCCCGGCCCTAGCTGTTCTCGGCCAGCACGTGTGGTCCGGCAACCGCGACCAGCGATTCACCGCCGGCCTCGACACCATCCTGGCCGGGCTCCAGGCAGCCAGCGTCGGCCCGGCGAGCTGGCCCCCTGCACGGTGACACCAAGCAGGCAGCCGCGTCGCCCCGCCCGGCGCGGACTGCTAGCGTCGGCCCGCGCGTGATCCACCGGGATGGCCTGCCATTCCGCTGCTTCGACTGCCGCGAGTGGCTGTCTGCTCGTGCCTGGATCCCGGTCAAGCCTTCAGACGCTGTTCCCCCGGTCCGGTTCGAGCCGGGCGCCGAGGAAGTAGTCGTTGATGTACTTCTCCCCCTCGTCGCAGAAGAACGTGATGACGTGCCCGAGGTCGGGATAGCGTGCTCGCAGCTCGCGGGCGGCGATCAGGTGCGCGCCGGAACTCGGGCCCACGAACAGCCCGAACTCGCGGGCCAGGCGGCGCATCTCGCTGATCGCCGCGTCGCTGTCCACCGCGACGATCTCGTCGATGATGTGCCGGTGCCGGGCGAAGATGCCGGGGACGAAGCCGTCGGAGATGCCCTCGATCAGGTGCCGCCCGACCTCGCCGCACATCAGCAGGCACGACTCGTTCGGCTCGACCGCGACCACCTTGCAGGACCGGTTCCGCTCGCGGAAGCACTGGCCCACGCCGACGATGGTGCCCCCGGTGCCGACGCCGCCGACCACGGCGTCCGGCACCGCGCCGTCCGGCAGCTGGGCGAGGATCTCCGGGCCGAGCCAGGTGCGGTTCTCCTCGACGTTCCACTCCGAATCGAACTGCTGCGGCGCGAAGTATCCCGGCTGGCGGCCGAGTTCGGCGACCTTGGCCAGCGCGTCATTAACGTGGAAGTCACCCAGCGTCATGACCTGCGCGCCGAACGCCCGCGAGATCGCCAGCCGCTCGCCGCTCATCCCGTCGGGCATCACCACGAGCATGTCGTAGCCCTTGACGGCCGCTACCATGCTCATCGCGTTCCCGGTATTGCCGCTGCTTGCCTCCACGATGGTGTCACCCCGCCGCAGCAGCCCTTCCCGCTCCGCCCGCTCGATCATGTACCTGGCGATGCGCGCCTTGATCGACCCGGACGGGTTGAGGTACTCGAGCTTGACCCAGATCCCGTCCACCGTGATCAGCGGAGTGTTGCCGATCGCGTCGAGGATCGTGCCGCCGCCCGGCCGGACCGGCGCAGCGCCAGCCTCCCGCTGCTCATCCGCCGCGGCGGCATATTCCCGCGCCTCACGCGCCGCAGGGCGCGCCCCGCTCGTGCCACTCATGCCTGCACCCTACGTGCGTGCCGCCGGCCCTGACCTGCCTTTCCCGCGGGCCGGGCAGTAGTGCGCCACCCCGCAGCCGGACCAGCTCCGCCAGGCAGAAGAGCAAGGCTGCCAGATGTCGGCCGCTGAAACAGTCCCCACGGTCAAATGTCGCTCAAGCGATCATGGCCGGGCCTAGCCCGCCAAAGCCGGCGATCAGCGCTTTGCCCGTGCGGGGCGCCGGGCCGAGAACAGCTTCGATGACGAATTCCGGCTGACCGAAAAGGCGGCCGGAGGTCCGAGAGCACAGGCGAGCAGGCGGGACACGTGCATCTGTGAGAAGCGACGTGCTGACCGATCTGCGCGTGGGGCATTGCCGCGACAGTCAGCAGGACCACGATCTGCTGCTCACGCGCGGGTCGCAAGACGCGGGGGAAGCGGCTAGCGGCCTGCTTGCTCGCCGCGGGCCGTGGGCCGGGGTTTGGCCTGGCTGCCAGCGACAATGCCGGACGTGCCGCTGATGACATGGCCGGCCAGCTCGGTGAGCGGGTGATTGTTGTTGCGGGAGTAGGCCCGCAGCATGGTGAATGCCTGGTCCGGAGTCACCTGCATGCGCTCGGCGAGGATGCCTTTGGCCTGCTCGATCATCACCCGGCTGTTCAGCGCCACCTGCAGCTGCCCGGCTACCAGTTCCTGCTCGCGGGTGGCGCGTTCCTGCAGGATCCCGATGGTAGCGATGTCGACCAGCGCCCTGGCTGCCCGCGCCACTGCCGGGTCCAGGCCGACCGGCGCGGTGCCGAACAGGTTCAGCGTGCCTATGACCTGATCGCGCAGCCTCATGGGAATGGCATGCACCGCGGCAAAGCCCATCTCGCGGGCGGCAGCGGCAAACATCGGCCACCGGACCGCGGCATCTGCGGCGGTGATGTCGGCAACGATGACCGGCTGCCCGGTCCGGTAACTGTCCAGGCAGGGACCCTCGTCGTTCTGGATCTGGAACAGCTCCGCGATCCGCGCCTGCTCGGTGGAGGCGGCCACCAGCTGCAGCGTCCCGCGGGCGTCGACAAGCAGAAGCCCTGCCGCATCCACCTCCAGCAGCTCCACGCACCGCTCGGTGAGCATGTGCAGGAACTCCATCAGGTCAAATCCGCCGACCATGGTGTCGGCCAGCTCGACGAACGTCTGCGCGAGGCGCTCGTCCACTATCGCTGCCATGCTGCCAGGGTAGCCCTCCTGCACTACCCGCAGATACCGCCGCAACATGACCGTGACGGTAACCGGCGCGGCCGATTCAGGCATCCGCCCCTGCGCCGGGATCGAAGCGCAGCCTGCGGCCCACCACGTCGCCCGCAACGTCGCCCAGAGAGGTGCTGCTGGCGAACGCGTGCGCCCGCAGCCTCGAAAGGGCCTCCTCCAGGCTCACGCCCAGCTGAACGGAGATCATCCCGGTCGCCTGGTGCACCACCGCCCGGCGCTCAGACAGTCCGTCCAGCGGCCGGTAACCCGGCGACCCGCTGATGCCCGAGGAGGCATCCAGCAACAGCTGCAGGGCGATATCAGCAAACACCAGGACATCGGCCAGCTCCCCAGCCGACAGCGGGCCCCGCCGCGCCCGGTACAGGGACAGCACGCCGACCCGGATGGCCCCGGCCTGCAACGGCAGCGCGAACATCGCCTGCGCCCCGGCCGCGACCGCGTCCGGCACGAACCCGGGCCACCGCCCCGCGGACGACTCCAGGTCCGCGATCAGCACCGGAGACCCCAGCCAGAACTCATCCGCGCCCGGACCCTCCCCGGTAGTGAACTGCAACTCCTCCAGCCGGGCACTCAACTCGTCCGAGGCGAACAGCGGCTCGCGGGCCAGCAGGCCGCTCATCACGGTCACGCTCGCGCCATCGACCCCGAGCCTCAGCGCGGCGGCATTGCACACCGCGGCCACCGACACCGGCCCATCGCCCTCATGCGCCGCCGCGATCCACGCCCACACCTTGACCGTCCGATCACTCACCACCCCACCATCCTGGACCCATCAGGCAGCATTGCGGGAATGACCACCGGGGCGCCTTCCAGCGCGCCCGTTGCGCAACCCCGGCAGCTCGCATTGTGGCAAGCCGGCCAGACGGGCCGCAGTATCCGTTCCCGACGATCGCTCGTGGTGAACGGCGCCACGGCGGTACGAGCGGGCCTGCGAGACACTGCGGCGGATCACCTCCGGGCGCGGCGCCTTGGCGGCCGGCCCGCCGTTGAGCCGCCTGACTGAGCGGAGGATCCGATGATTGGCCTCTTTCTGCTAGTGGTGATCGTGGCGATAGTTCTGGGTGTCGTGGGCGTGAAGGGCCTGCTGTGCTTGCTGATCATCGGCATTGTCGTATTCCACGGCGCCCTTCTCCTTAGCGCCCTGCGGGTGCGGCGCCGACCCGGGAGGCGCTCCGGCTCCACCGGTCGGCCGTGGTTTAAAGGGATCGCAGTCGTGGTGTAAATACCGACCGTGTTAGCGTGAGGTAGTCGCTCCGGACCTCGGTGGTCATGGCGCTCGCCAACAACAAGTGCCGCTGAGACACCCGGAGTTTTTCATGCGCAGATTCTCTGCACTGGCCCTTGCTCGTGCTGTTGTCCTGCAATCCGCCGCTGGTGACAAGGACGAAGTTTCCTATGACCGCCAAGCAGCCTGGCCGTACCGGCAGGGTGTGCTCGTTCCCGGTGACGCAGAGATGGCCGAGCGGGTCGTGAGTCACGTGAGCGTGGCGGAGTGCGTACTCCGCTGCAGCAGTCCGTCGAGAGGATGCGGGATTCCGATTGGCGATCCTTGCCTGCTGGCGATGCAGGGAGCTAGCCAGCCGACCGCGTACGGCAGTCGGCCTCGGCCAGGCAAGCTGACCAAACGTGTCGCCGAGGTCCGTCGGTTGCTCGCTGACAGGCTGGCCAGGCCGCCCGCGTGGTCCGGAGCCTACCGCTGACCCTGGGGGCGCCAGCGATGCCGGTGCACCGAAGCCGAGCTCGACTTCGGCTATCACCTGAAGCACGTGCACTTGCGGCGGCGGGCACGCTAAGCCAGGTGCTCGAGACCGCGCAGACTGTGGCCATGCGCCGTTCAAGCTGACCCGCCGCTGTCGGATCGCCATTGGTGATCGAGGTCCTTGAAGGCCCCCGGGCCGCCTACATCCTGAAGGCTCACCACTGCATAGCCGACGGAATAGGCGGCGTCCAGCTGCTGGCGATGCTGCACAGCCGCACCCGTGAACCGATGCGCGACAGGCCAGAACCTGCCGCGCCGCCAGCTGATACGCGCACTCCGGTGGAGATACTCGCGGCTCAGGCAGCACGGCAGGCCGCCGAGGCGCCCGGATGGGCGATCCGGCAGTCGGCTGTCGCTGTCAGGCTCGCCGCTCAGGCGCTGAGATCGCCTGCGCGCTCGGTGTTGGATGCGATCGCATTCGCGTCCTCGCTGCGGCGCGTGGCCGACCCGGCGACCGGAGCGTCCTCGCCGCTGCTGCGCCCGCGGAGCCTGGAGTGGCGGTTCGAGATCGCCGAGGTTCCGCTGGCCGACCTGAAGGCGGCGGCGAAGTCGGCGGGCGGCTCGGTCAACGACGCGTTCGTGGCCGCGGTGCTCGGAGGGTTCCGCCGCTATCACGAGCACTTCGGCGTACCCGTCGACACGCTCCCGGTCGCGATGCCGATCAGCCTGCGGACCGCGATGGACGCGGTCGGCGGCAACAGGTTCGCTGCTGCCCGTTTCGCCGCTCCGGTCGCCGAGCGCGATCCGCGGGAGCGCATGCGGCAAGTGCGGGAATTCGTGATCGCAGCCAGGGCAGAGCCTGCGGTAAACGCGGCAGCGCTGCTCTCGCCGGCACTCGGCCATCTGCCTGGCCCGCTGGTGGCACGAATTCTGGCCAGCATGACCGCCAGCAGTGACGCACAGGTCAGTAACGTGCCCGGCATCCCCTACCCGGTCTACCTGGCCGGGGCAAGGATCACGCATATGTACCCGTTCGGCCCGCTGCCCGGCTGCGCTGCCATGATCACTCTCATCTCGCACGCCGGGACCTGCTGCATAGGGATCAACGCCGATGCCGCAGCCATCACCGATCCGGCGCTGTTTAGGACCTGCATCGCCCAGGGCATCAACGAGATCCTGGCGCTGCGGCTGGCCGCGCCCGCCTCGGCGAGACGGAAACCGAAGTCAGAGCCAACCCCCAACGGCGGCGCCTAGCGCCGGAGCTACGCGGTACCCGGCCGCGGTCATAATGCTCAGGTGATGCGCATCGGTTTCGTCGGAGTTGGCTGGATGGGCCAGCCCATGTGTACGAACCTCGTCCGCGCCGGAACTGGCTGACGTCACAGCGCTTGCGCGCGAGCACGAACGTGCCACCGAACTAGAGCACGGCACGATCGGGCTGGCCCCGCGGCATGAGTAACTGACGGTGTCGGATCTTCCCCGAGCTGCGCGACGGCGAGAAACTCCCGGTGAGCCAGACGGGAATCGGGCGGCAGGGCAGCCGATGGACTGCCAGGGGCGGCCCGAGAGCCGGAGCAGCCCCTGGCAGTTCTCAGCGGTGCGCGAACCGGCGACGGGACCGGCCACGGGACTGGCCAGAGTTGCGGGTCACCAGGTGGTAGGCCAGCAGCAGGACCGCTGCGCCGGCGATGGCGGTGAGCCAGGTGTCGCCGTTGAAGAATCCGTGCAGGGTGTGGATGTGGAAGATCTTGGTGGCGGCCCAGCCGCCGAGCAGTGCCCCGGCGACGCCGATCAGGCAAGTGACGATGAGGCCCTGTTGTCGTTTGCCGGGGATAATCATGTTGGCGATCAGGCCAGCGCCCAGTCCCAGAACGATCCATGCGATGATGCCCATAACCGACTCCTTAGTCAGTGACGTAAGCGGCGTGCGCGGTTTGTCGGTGTTGCTAGGCAGATCGCGGCGGGAGAAAGGCGTTCTCTCCCCGGGGATTTCACCGTCCTTTGGCCTGAAGCGTCTCTCTGGCACCGGCCCGTGTACGAACAAAAAAAAACCGGGCCCTGACGCTGTCCCCGCCCTATCGCGGGAGCCAGCTACCTGGGTCCGGAGCCTTACCTCCACATTACTCTTCCCGGGCCCCCGCGTCCATTCCCGAGCCAATAACGACCGCATCAGGAAATCAACCGGGGACAGCTGGCAGCCCTGCGTACCAAGGTCCGACCCGCCACGCGGCCTCGTCCGGCGACGCCGGCCTTCACTCAAACACTGCAAATCCCACAGCTTGACCTATTTCCTCGTTCGGCTGCGCGGGCGGTGCTCTCCTGCTGCATGCGCGCTCCCTCCAGCCCGTGCAGGGATGCGTCCGGGGATCGCATTTGGCAGTAGGCATCGGCATACTCCCGCGACACCCTGCGCCGGACGGGTGCGCGAAGTTGGACAGACTCAGGGCGATAGTGACGGCAAATGCGCAACGTCGCGGGCGGCGCTATGCGACAGGCGCGCAACGACGAGCCGGCAACCGGCTACCCCGACATTGGCATCCGGCCCGGAGACCGTCGACCTCAGCAACTTCCGTCTCTGCCGACGTGAATGCTCCGCATCGAAGACATGCACGTCCTATGCGGTCGCCACCGCCCAGCTATTTCCGCGGGGCCTTTCAGCCCAGGAATCGAGGTCTCGCCGCCAACCCGCCCGGACGCCGTAGCCTTCGTTCGTTGATCATGTAACAGGGGCGGGCTATGGCAGGACCTCGGCAGATCACCTAAAGGTTCTATGCGGCAAGCGCGTTAAATGCCTCGGCCGCCGCCGTAGCGAGCAGCTTGGCGTCGGGATCCCGGGCGATGATCGCCTCGAAAGCGTCCCGCGCTAGCTGGGCTGCGTAGTCACAATCGCGCTGGGCGTCGAGCCTGGCGATCACGCTGGCAACAGCGACCGGCTAGCGGACCTCCGCGCGCCGAGGCGCGCACTTGTTGGTGCTCATTGGTTTCGCCCTTTTCCCAGGCTACCTGGCTTGCCTGTGCCGGCGGCCGTTTCATTGTTTAGCTTACCCGGCCCCGCAAAATCGCCTCCGGAATGGTCTGGCTGAACCCATGCACGTTAAGGGAGATCGCCAATTTGGCGGCCTTACTTAAGCCCCACGGGGCCCAGCCGCACGAGGCCTTATCTCAACCGAGACGGAAGCAGGTCACGACCTCACCGCTTCACCCAGCCCGAACTGGCCATCAGGGCGACCATGGCCTACGGCGAGATGTCCAGGGAGCTGGACCCGGACAGCACGATCGGCTGGAACGACGGCAGCCGCTCTGCCGGCCTGATTCACGCGCCCTATCACGTCAACACATACGGTGTTCAGTGCGGCCGCCCATGGTCGCAAGCTTCGCCGTCAGCAAGCCACCCCGCACACGTTTGGCACCGGCTTCGCGAGCATGGCGCGAGGCTTGAGAATCGACGTCCGGATGACGTCACACGCTGCCGGGTGGAACGGTAGGGTCGGTAGCGCCGAACGCATCGCCGAGGCTGGTGATGTCAACCGAGCGCCGATCCTCTGCGGCCACCTGGTCTAGGAACGGCCGCATAGCTTCCAGGGCGGCGAGGATCTCGTGCCCGACCTGACGCGCCGAGCGCATCGCGTCCACCGACACCAGGATTCCGCGGTCGCGATACCACGCGACAATGGGGAACGTTACCTCGTGATAGAGGGCAAGGCGCTGGGCGATGATGTCTGCGGTGTCGTCGGAGCGATGCATGAGTGCGGCCCGCGCCAGCAGCCGTCGCATGAGCTCTTTATCGTCAGCCTGCAGGTGGAGCGCTACGTCCGCGGTCATCTGAAGCTCTCGGCCTATAAGGTAGGCCGCGCGGGCCTGCTGCATGTTCCGCGGGATTCCGTCGAGGACAAAGCCTCCCCCTGCCGCCTTCGCAGCGACCAGGGCCTCCCGCACCATGTCGAGGACGACCTGGTCGGGTACGAAGTCGCCGCGGTCGAGATACTCCTGAACCGACAGGCCAAGAGCGGTCCGCCGGGCCACGTGATCGCGCAACAGCTCACCGGTGGCAATGTGAGGGATGGCAAAGTGCGCGGCAATCAGCGCGCCTTGAGTCCCTTTGCCTGCGCCCGGAGGCGCGATCATCAGCACTCTCATACTCGTCTCCCCTGACCATGATCTCGCCTACTGCCCTTGTCGCAAACCCCACGGTCCCCTTCATGCGGGAGGAGGAGCCATTGATGACGGCAGTGATGATCGCGTGACCCGCACCAGGGCGCGCGCTCGGCGGTGGCGATCGACGCGGACTAAGAGCCACTGGGCCAGGTGCACGTCCTGGCCTCGGCCCAGCGGGCCGAGCGGCTGGGTACTCGGCGAGGTTAAGGTGCTGATCGAGCTTGCGTGCGCTCGAAAAGTACCCGGCTAGCCAAAGTGGTCCACGGCTCGCGCCGCCGCGCACGGAGCGCACAACGGCACATTGACCTCGCCCAGCCAGTCCGAGCCGGCCCGGCCAGTAATGACCGCGTCGAGCATCTCGCAGATGTCGCGGTCATCGGGATGAGCCTTTGCACACAGGCATAGACATGGCCTGTGGCGCAAGAGCGTCGCTGTCCACTCGCTGACCGCCTGGACCTCAGGGCGGTTCGCCGCGTCCGCGAGCGCGTCGTAAGCCAACCGCAGGCGATCCACCGCATCCGTGACCGCCTGCCCGATCCTGCGGCCTACCTCTGCCAGAATGTCGGCGAGCTCGGTGTCCCTGTCATCGCTCATGGTTGCACCTTCCCCTCCCGCACAGACCCGGCCTTTCAGCGCCGGCAAAGCCCGAGCATTCCCGACTGCGCAGCTTGCTCGCTTAGAAGAAGCAGGCCCGATTCGACGCTACCCCGGGCAGCAGAATGCGGCCTTGAGCAGCCTGCGCGGGCAGCTTGACTTGGCTCCGTGGGCTGCAGCCGACTGCTAACGGCAGGGATGCCCGCGGCCTTTCCGGCCGGCTTTGCATCGGACCTGGCCTAGTCATCGCGGGTCGGGAGTCACCGGGCATTAGTGCGCCGCAGACGGGCCGGCAAACAGCTGCTCATGCGGCTGGATGACTGGCTGTGACCGGGCAGGGGCGACTTGCCGCAGGCACGCTGACCGGGGGCAAGCCAGCTGAGTGTGAGCACGCTTAGCATTGCTATCATCGCGACCGGGATTGCGGCCTTGCGGCGCAGCGTCATCCACGACGCGTCCCTGACCTGCTCGGTTCCGGGCATTGCTTCGTGCCGCGTTAGCCGGGTGAAGATCGCGAACATCGACCCGAGGCGGGGGTCACCGTCTTGCAGGGCCTTGTCAATACGGTCAAGTGCTCGCTGCTCGCAGGCGGGCAGGCTCATCGTTTCTCCCATACGTCTTTGTCCTGCCCGAGCGGTCTCGGGCAAGAAGTTCATGGGCACGGCGCCGCGGCGGTCATGACTGGCGGACGGCTGACCCGGTGGCGCCTGTGCGGAGATGCGCCGACCGAGCACTTTCTGGGTGGTCAGCGCCTGAAGGCGTCCCTGATCTTGCCTGCGGCCTGCCGGAGTTTGCCTTTGGCCTGGGCGCGGCGGCCTCTGGCCTGCAGGCGCCGGTTGCCGGTGAGACGGCCAGCGGTCTTGGTGGCGGCGCCCTTGGCCGTTCCGGCCTTGTAGGCGATCTTCCTGGTGGTGCTCACTGGGCTGCCTTCCGGGTCATTCTGCGGTGGCGGACGCATCGGCCGGTACATCCATTTCATGGAGGTCCGCCGTGGCCGGCGCGGTGGGAATCTGTTCGGGCTGCTCTGCCGACTGCCGGGAGGGGGTGGCTCGCTGGCCGAGCAGCCGCTGCCAGCCCCGGCCGCTGTCCGGGACGGAGCGCGCAGCGCCGGTACCCGAGCCGTTGCTCGGCGTGCTGGCGGTGTCGGCGCGGGCGGCCTCGCGCTGGCTGAGCAGGTCGTCGCGTTCCTGGCTGACCGTAGCCGTCTCGCGGCGCGACTGCCGGAGCGCGCCTCGCGCTGCGCTGCCGCGCCGCGAGGTACGCCGCGCCCCGGCCAGCAGCAGGCTCAGCCCGAGCAGGCCGAGTGCCCCGGTAACGATGCCGTACAAGAACAGAGTGCCGGCGGAGCCGGTCACGTGGTAGCCGAGCACCGCGAACGGGTGGGCGAGCGCATGACCGCTGCCAGCGTTGCCGAGAACGCCGGCGACGCCGGCGATCACCGCAGCGACCAGGATGACGAGCCCGAGAATTATGATCATGAAATGCTCCGTGGAATCATTCGTGCACCATCTGCGGAAGACGTGCCGCCCGCCGACCGAAGATATCCGGGCCGACGGGCGCCCGGGCGCGCCGTAGCCCGGGCAGCCCGCGCACCTGTCAGCGGTGCGCGAACCGGCCGGACTTGCCGGTCACCAGGTGGTAGGCCAGCAGCAGGACCGCTGCGCCGGCGATGGCGGTGAGCCAGGTGTCGCCGTTGAAGAATCCGTGCAGGGTGTGGATGTGGAAGATCTTGGTGGCGGCCCAGCCGCCGAGCAGTGCCCCGGCGACGCCGATCAGGCAAGTGACGATGAGGCCCTGTTGTCGTTTGCCGGGGATAATCATGTTGGCGATCAGGCCAGCGCCCAGTCCCAGAACGATCCATGCGATGATGCCCATAACCGACTCCTTAGTCAGTGACGTAAGCGGCGTGCGCGGTTTGTCGGTGTTGCTAGGCAGATCGCGGCGGGAGAAAGGCGTTCTCTCCCCGGGGATTTCACCGTCCTTTGGCCTGAAGCGTCTCTCTGGCACCGGCCCGTGTACGAACAAAAAAAAAACCGGGCCCTGACGCTGTCCCCGCCCTATCGCGGGAGCCAGCTACCTGGGTCCGGAGCCTTACCTCCACATTACTCTTCCCGGGCCCCCGCGTCCATTCCCGAGCCAATAACGACCGCATCAGGAAATCAACCGGGACAGCTGGCAGCCCTGCGTACCAAGGCCCGACCCGCCACGCGGCCTCGTGCGTCACCGGGCCTGGCGCCTGCCGGGCCGACGCCGCATCCGCAGCGCGGCCAGCAGAAGTGCCGCAATCAAGACGACGATGCCGATGAACAGCAGGTACAGCAGGCCTTTGACGACCACGCCCACGATGCCCAGTGCGATCGCCGCGATCACCAGCAGTAGGAACAGGGCAATCATGGATCCTCCTTCCGTGCGCCTGCTCAGCGGCGGGCCATCAGCCGCGCGCCGTCAGCGCCCGGCTCGTAGGCTAGGCCGTAATGCCTGAAGATCGCCTCTTCCTCGCCTGCCGGCAGTTCGCCGTCGACGCCGATCGAAGGGGCATCCTTCACCTGTTTCCTGTCGTAGCAGACCTTGAGGTAGCCCGGGCCCACGGTCGCCTGGTCCAGTGGGACGAATACGAGCCGATGCCGGGTCGGCATCCCGACCTTCACCGTCGCGAATGACGGCAGGTCCGTGCCAGTGTCGACGTAGACGGCCTCCAGTTCCCCGATCTTGCGACCCTGCGCGTCCACGACGTCATGGCCGCGCCACTCACGGATATCGGCAGCCTCGAACACGCTAGCCTCCCTCCTCACAGCACCCCACTTGCCGACAGTCCTACCTTCGCAGCAGCGGCGCGGTCATGACTAGCCGGCGCAGTCTTTCCGGGCTATCCGGGCTGCACTTTGCGCCAGCGTGCCTCGCAGCAGGAGTAGATCCCGAAGATGATCAGTCCCGCTGCGACGGCGCCCAGCAGCCACGGGCCCTGGGGCTCCGCCGCGATCTTGCGCAGCGAGCCGTCGAGGCCCCGGGCCTTGTTCGGGTCGAAGCTAACAGCGGCAGTTATCAGGAATACCCCGGCAACAACGAACACTATGCCGCGCGCGGCATTGCCGGCCGTGCCGAGGAACTCGACCACTCTTCGGGTGCGGTTGCTCATCTGAGTCATATACAGATGGCGGGTGAACTTGCGCCGCAGGCCATAGACAGCCAGGCCGGCGCCTGCGGTGACAAGGACGATCCCTGCCAGGGCGATCACCCACCGGCCTGCCGGGTAGGTCATTACGCGCGCGGTGATGTCCTCAGCCTGAGCGTTGCCGGAAGCGTGGCTTCTGGTGCCAAGGATGAAGCCGACGATGCCGGCGCAGCCGACTCCGTAGAAGACTGCGAGCACTAGGGACTGCAGCCGCTTGGCTGCTGTGTGCCCACCAGGCCCGGCCTGCCCGTAACCGGCCTCGGCGAGCCGCCACAAGGCGAGCCCTGCGAAGCCCGCTGCTAGCAGCCACAGTACGACGATCCCGCCAGGCTGGCTGGCGACGGCGTGGAGTGCGCCAGAGGTGTCGGCCTGCTTGCCCTTGGAGCCAAGAGCGATCTGCACCGCCAGCAGCCCGATCAGCATGTAGTTCACGCCGCGCGCCGCCAGCCCGCCGCGGGCTAGCCACTGCAGCCAGCGGCTGGACGCGGCCTGGCGCCCGGCGGACCTGGTTCCATGCGCGGTCCTGGCCGTCATGACCAGCGCTCTTGCGTAGCCATCATGGCGCTATCTCGCTTTGCTTGCATAGCGGTGCTGGTCATGTGCGGCATGGCCCGTAGCAGGGCCTCCGCGCTGGCTGCGTCGTGCCATCAGCGGCGCCGTGCGCGGCTGGGCACTTTCCAGCCGGTGCCAATGCCCGCGAGGTGCAGGGCAAGGCAGGCGAGCCCGACCAGCAGCAGGCTGGTAGGCGAAAACACTGCGCTGGTGGCCGTGCTGGTCGCGGTCAGCAGGAACGCGATGGCGAAGATGATGGCTGCGGCTATTGCGAGCATCCAGTTCCCTTTCCAGGCATTACATAAAACATGGGCTGCGGTCCGGAAAGCTCAGCTGCTGGGCTCGGGCGTATGGCAGGAGACCTTGGGGTTAACCCCCACATAGTTCAGCGGGCCGGCAGCAACCGTCACCGCAATGGTGCTCGCCTTGCCGCAGCCCGCGTGGCCGCTGTAATAGTGCCGCTGCGCGCCCGCGATGACGCCAATGACCAGCCACACGACGAGAAGTAGGGTTCCGATGCGCATTTCTGCCTCCAAGTGTTAATGGCGCTGTCGCAAAATATGAGATGACAGGCCGTGTCCGCGGCCTTGACCGCCCGGGTCGCGGATGAGCCTGGGACCTGTGCCTCGGCCCGCGCATCTTTCTTGCGCAGGCAGTCGGAGATCCTGTGATAGCTAGGCATTCACGGCAATGCCAGCCGGGCTGGCGCGGCCGGCGCCGGGCGCGGCCGGACAGGCGCGCGCTTTCCGCAAGGCGTGGCGTTCTTCCCTAGTGGTTCCGCCCCAGATGCCGTCCTGGCTGGTCTGCAGGCCATAGGACAGGCAGGCGACGCGCACCGCGCAGCGCTGGCAGATCGCCTTCGCAACGCTGACCTGCTGCAGCGCGGGGCCTGTCATCGCGATGGGGAAGAACAGCTCGGGATCCTCGCCTTGGCAGGCTCCCCTGGCCATCCAGTCAAGGGAGGCTGAGGCTGAGCGGGGGTCAGGCCGCAGCATGGCAGCCCTCCGCGAGGTCAGCGCGGTTACGGGGAACAGGCGGCGGCCTGGTGGGCGACGGCGGCGGATCCGTCGGGCTGCGGGACAGCGGCGATTCTGTCATGAGACTGCGCTCACGACTCCGGCGAGGCTGGCTCCGGGACGAGCAGTTATTGCCGTGTCTGAGCAACCGGGATACTGAAGCGGCGGGATCGTGATGGCTTCTCCGTGCCGTGCGGTGATCATGTGGGCTGGGTTGGCGGCGATGGGGAGGATCATCTGGAGCTGGGTGACTGCGATCAGTCGGCGCAGTGACTGGCTTGGTGCCGCCAGCAGCAGGGAGCCGCCTGCGGCGGTAGCGAGCCGCCGCAGTCGCAGGAACAGGCTCAGCCCGGCGCAGTCGCAGAACCGCACCCTGGCCAGGTGCACGATCAGGTGGCTACCCGTCTTGGCCAGCGGCGCTAACAGCTGGGCCAGGCCGGGCGCGGTCGCGATGTCGAGTTCGCCGTCCAGAGCGATGATGACCCGGCTGCGTGCGCGGACCGCCCAGGGCGCAGTGTCCCTGATGCTGTACGCCAGGACGGCGCACGCCGCCGGCTGGTCCGTGCGGTGAACTTGCGAAACCAGCATTCCGCGCATCAGCCCAGCTCCGATCGCACTAAGTTGTGCCACCAGGGTCCGGAGTGGTCCGCTAACGCGATCACGAAGCTCGTCCGGAATTGACCGGATGATCGCGGGACGACGAGCACAGTGTACTGGCCGGTGCGGGCCGCGACAAGGCGCCAGCCAGGGGCGCGCTTCTAGTCGCCCTGCCAGGCGACGGCCGGCTGCCAATGCTGGTTCCCGGTACGCACTGATGCGGACCGGGGATGGCGGTGCGAATGCTGTCCCGTGCCGTTGCGGTATGCCGACGCTACCGGCGGCCGCCGTTGTCGTCACGTTACGGGGGGGCTTGACGCAGTGGAAGCAGCCGGGCTCGCGGCTGCGCTCATGACGGTCGCGGCCGACATGCCGGAGATCATCGCCGACCGGGAGTTCTCCGCAGCATCTGTTCCTGCGCGGTCCAAGGAGATCACCGTCCTGCTGTAAGCACAGGCCGGCAGCGCGCGCGGGCCACACCGCGATGCAACCGATAGCAAACCCGAGGTGAGCCGCATGAACGGCCAATGGCAGGTGAGGATGATCGACCACCCCGAACGGGCAGATCATCCAGGTCATCAACCTGTCCAGGGACTGAGCCAGGGCCGTCGTGGACCTGCTCACCCTGGCTGTCTATCTGCACGTCCGACCCAACCAGGCAGCCCGCAGTGATCCGCCAGCCGCCCAGCCCACGCCGACACGCTCGAACCCAACTGCGCCCGCGAGACAGACGGCAACGCGTGCCGCGGCATCGCCATCAGCTACGCGGTCCCCCATCGAGAGTCCGTCGGTGACGCCTTCCGCTACAGCATCGACACCGCCCGCCACGACGCCTAGCCCAACGCCGGCTCCAGACCCAACCGGGACCCGGTCGCCGTAGGCAGGATGCGCCGGACCGTCATCCGTGCGCCTGCCCGACCGTGCCCGCAGGGATAGACACCGCGAGTTCGCCGCCAAGCGCGAACCCGCCGGACAGGCCAAGGTCGTCGCCGCTCCAGAACCGGCCAGCGTCATACCAGTTCGGACGGCGCGTGTCCGGCAGGAGCCCCATGGCCTGATAGGTGACGGCCATCACCTCCGCGCAGTAGGCAGTCTCAAGATCAGCGTCTCCCGTCCGGTGCCTGACAGCCGGGATGCGCCCGGACAGCCACCGGGAGGCAAGCCTGGGAATGGACGGGAACGGGACGCCATCCATCCTCGCGATCGTACGCAGCACAGCGTCCTCCATCTCGCGGCTGGCCGGATGATCCAGCTGCCGCAGCCAGGCCCGCTGACCGTATCTGTTGGCCCAGATGAGCACGGCATCGCGCAGATCGTGCAGCTGCACGCCACGCTGGCGCTTACCTGACCATGCGTCGGGCAGGGACCGGCCCAGCTCGGCGTGCCACATCAGCGGCGGCAGATCGCCGATGACAACTGACATGCCGGCGTGGTTGACCGGGCTGTTGGTCGCGACCCGGATGGCACGGTCGGCGGCTGTGTGCCCGCGAAACAGCCACACGTCCCCCGTTCGCGTCAGGTCCAGGGCCTCCTCGAGGGTGAGACGCCCCTTCGGCAACATGGTCGTAGCCTAGACACGTGCGCTGGTGGAAAATCGTGGGCCTGGCCGGGTTCGCAGGCGTCGCCGCGACCGGAGTGGTGATCGCCCGGGCCGAACGGCAACGCCGCGCCTACACCCCTGAGCAGGTCCGCGAGCGGCTGCACGCCCGGCTCGCCGAAACACCCGAGACGAGCCTAGGAGATCAACCGCCGGAGCCTTGACGTTGGCGCGCCAGCTCGCGGTTCTTCTGCCGGTGGCAACCGCGGTGTGGGTGCCGACGGCCGGCAGCCCGTGTCGGCCGGCGGATCGCCGCGCTTGGCGGCGGAAGCGGTTCAGTGCGCTGAGCGTGAGGGATCCCTTCGGATGGACCTAGCGCTGGTGCAGGGCCGAAAGGGCCGACGTTACGGTCGCGCGGCGAACCTCACAGGGCTCGCCGCGCGATAGTCGATTACTTGGCCGTGGATCCGTTCTTCTTGGCCGGTGCCTCGTGCTGGACTGCAGCGACCGGCGCCATTGCCTTCAAGACGTCCTCGGCGAACTTCCGCTGGCTGGCCAGCATCTGCTCGGCGAAGTCGTAGGCGCTCATGATCAGCTGATGCGGCTTGGGCAGCTTGTCGGTGAACGGCAGGCTCAGCTCCGGCAGCTCCGGGGTGATCGACTGGACCGTGCTGGTCCAGTTCTGGATCGCCTCGACGACTGCGGACTGGCTCTTACGGACCGTACTCAGGATGTCTTCCTGCAGATTACGGGTCAGGGTGTGGGTGTCGGTCATGACTCCTCCTCGGGATCTAGTTGCTAATTATACCAAGCACTTGATCGGTTTGTCAAGCGAAGGGTTCTTGAGGAGGGGCCAGCGACCGTTCCAATCGCCCCATTGCGCGCTGGCTCAGCACGGCGATCGGCTTACGTGCGGAGTGACTCAGCCTGGGGAGTAAGGGTGGCGGTAAGCCCGGTGAGCAGGATGTCGAGGCCCCGTTCGAGTTCGGCGGCGCCGTCATAGCTCGCCAGCACGGGGGCGAGACTGCGCAAGAGCGGGAACTCGCCAATCGGCAGCCGGTGCAGGCCTAGCCGCAGCAGGTCGTCGGTCTCGTCAGGGTTGTCCACGAGTTCCTGAAGTTCGTTGAGTACGTGCCCGTGCACGAAGCCGAACAGCGCCCGGTAAATGTGCAGTGCGTCGGGCCCGCTGAAGCCAGCCCTGGTGAGCAGCTCGAGGACGTCTTCGAGCGGCCGCAGCGTGCCCTGGGGGCGCAGCGCCAGCGGTGTGGCCAGGGGCCGCGTGACTATCAGCGGTACCACGTGCGGATGAGCGAGGGCGAGCGCGCGGTAACTGCGGGCGACGGAGCGCAACTGGCCGATCCAGTCGGGGTCGTTTGCATCGACCGTGAGCTGGGCGAGGACGGTCTCGGCGACGCCGTCGAGCAGAGCTGCCTTGTTCGGTGCGTGCCGGTACAAGATCATTGGGTCCCGGTCAAGTGCGCGGGCGAGCCGGCGCATGGACAGCCCCTCGACGCCGTCACAGTCGATGATGTCCAGCGCAGCTGCCAGCACCAACTCCCGGGTGATCTTCCCGTCACCGTTCGCGGCGTGGCGTCACCACCGGCGCGGCCGGCAGGCGGCGGAGTCATCGCAGCACCTTCTCTCATCTCGCCCTCAGCTGTCCTCGAGGCTGAGAATACTACCGCAGGACCACAGTAGTAGGTCTACGTCGTTGACATATGTTGACTGATCGATCTAACGTAGGTCTACAACGTTACTCAACAATGTAGGCGATCAGCGTAGTCGCCAGGAGAGCATCGTCATGAAAATCCTGATCATCGCCGCGGTCGTCGTCGTCGTGCTACTCACGCTCGGCTTCGCGTTGTCGGTGCGGGTGGTGAAGCAGTACCAGCTGGGTGTGCTGTTCGGGCGACGGGTGCTGGGGCCGCGGGCGCCGGGGCTGCGGCTGATCATTCCGGTCGTTGATGTGCTGCACCGGGTATCGCTGCGGATCGTGACGAAGCCGATCCAGTCGCAGGTGTCGCCATCGGCCTGGCCGTCGACGACAAGTTTTTCGCCCTCGCCTACGCCGGCCTGCGCCGGGGCGGCCGGCTCGTGCTGGTCGCGTGGCCCGCAGCCGGCACGCTCCCCATCCCGGTCTTCGACACCGTGCTCAATGGGACTCGGTGATCGGCTCCATCGTGGGACGCCCTAGGGATCAGACCGCATCGGCTACAAGGACCTACGAGGACAGGGAGCAGAGAATGCAAGGACAGCAGGAAGACATTGTGCCACCCGCCGTGGCCACGACGGCAACGCCGTTGCCGCAGCAGGCACATGCAGGCATGGTCAGCGGCCGAGTGGCCCTGGTTACAGGCGGTACCCGGGGCATCGGAGCCGCGATCTGCCACCGCCTCGCCGCAGAAGGCGCATCGATCGCGGCCGGTTACTGGCGTCAGCGCGAGGGAGCCGAGAAGTTCCAGGCGGCCATGTCGGAGGAGTTTCCGAACCAGCTCTGCACGCTGCACGAAGGCAACATCGGCCTGGCCGCCGACTGCCGGCGCGTGGTGCACGACGTTATTGAGCAGCACGGCCGCCTCGACATCCTGGTGAATAACGCCGGGATCACCATCGACAGGACCGCCGCGAAGATGTCTGACGAGGACTGGCAGCGCGTCATCGCGGTTAACCTGTCCGGCGCCTTCTTCATCGCCCAGGCCGCTCTTGAGCACATGATCGCGCGCGGCACCGGCCGGATCGTCAGCGTGTCATCGGTCATCGGCGAGACCGGCAATATCGGCCAGGCCAACTATGCAGCGTCCAAGTCTGGCCTGTTCGGCCTGACGAAGTCGCTGGCCCGGGAGGCCATCTTCCAGCTGAACCGGGCGGACCGGCCAGTGGGTGACGGGCTCGGCCTGACGGTGAACGCGGTCACACCCGGCTTTATCGCCACGGACATGCTCGCGACCATCCCGGACCAGGTCCTCACGCGTATCAGGGGGCAGATTCCCGTCGGCCGCCTCGGCCGGCCGGAGGAGATCGCCCGCGTCGTGTGCTTCCTGGCAGCCGACGAGTCCGCCTATATCACCGGACAGATCTGGGCCGTTAACGGCGGCCTGGACATGTGAGAGGGAACGTGATGAATGATCTGCCAGATGTCGTCGTGCTGTCCGCCGTGCGGACCGCAATCGGCCGGTACGGCGGCGGCCTGGCCGGCGTCCCGCCGTGCGACCTTGCCGCGACGGTAGTTCGGGAGGCAGTGCGGCGGGCGGGCACTGAGCCCGCCGAGGTCGGCCACGCGGTCTTCGGCCACGTGATCCACACCGAGGCCAGGGACATGTACCTGAGCCGGGTCGCTGCCGTCAACGGCGGACTGCCGGTCGCCACTCCGGCTTTCACCGTCAACAGGCTGTGTGGCAGTGGGCTACAGGCGATCGTCTCGGCGGCGCAAGCAATCCAGCTCGGCGACGCGGACGCCGCGGTAGCGGGCGGCGTCGAATCGATGAGCCGCAGTCAGTACTGGCTGCCGGGCTTGCGCTGGGGCCAGCGAATGCAGGACGGCGTGACCGTCGACGCAATGGTAGAGCGCTGACCGACCCCTTCGACAGCTGCCATATGGGCGTGACGGCAGAGAACGTCGCGCGCGAGTTCGGGATCTCGCGCGCGGATCAGGACGCACTGGCGGTCGAGAGTCACCACCGCGCGGCAGCGGCGGCAGCAGCCGGCTACTTCACCGAGCAGATAACTCCTGTCGAGGCGCCCGCGAAGAAGGGCACCGTCACCGTGACGGAGGATGAGCACATCCGGCCGGATGCCTCCGCTGAGGGCATGGCCCGGCTACGTCCGGCATTCGCCGACGACGGCACGGTGACAGCGGGAAACGCCGCCGGTGTCAACGACGCGGCCGCCGCCGTCATCCTTGCCAGCGGTGACTACGCCAGCAGTCACGGTCACACCCCACTCGGCCGCCTCGTCGCCTACAGCCACGCCGGCGTGGAGCCCAGGATCATGGGCATCGGCCCAGTGCCGGCTGTCAGGCTGGTGCTGGAGCGGGCCGGGCTCAAGGTAGATGAGATCGATGTGTTCGAGGTGAACGAGGCGTTTGCCGCCCAAGCGCTGGCCGTCGTCCGCGAGCTTGGCCTGCCGCCGGAAAAGACCAATCCGAACGGCAGCGGCATCTCGCTCGGTCACCCGCTTGGCGCCACTGGCGCCATCCTCGTCGTCAAGGCGCTGTACGAACTCAGGCGGATAGCGGGCCGGTACGCGCTTGTCACCATGTGCATCGGTGGCGGCCAGGGCATTGCCGCGATCTTCGAGCGAGCATGACCAGGGATGATGAGGCATGGAAGGCTGCCGAGGCACTGGCACCTGAATCTCCTGCCCGCCAGTTCACGATAAGCGGTTCGCTGACCCGTCATGGGGTGACAATCCAGCGTTCTTCGCGCTCCGGTAAGCGTCGGCCCTATGCTGCAGGGCCTCGCCAAGCCGGTGAACGACCTCAGCCGCGGTGCCCTGGTGGACGACATCGTCTACACGGTGGCACTGACCGCGATTCAGTCGCGCGCCAAGTAGTTCGTACGCAGGTGGAGGGCCGAACCCGTTGGTCCGGCCCTCCGCCTACTGCGACGGATCTACAGCAGCGTCGTGACTGCCTTGACTTCGGTGTAGTTGTTGAGGACTTCATGGCCCATCTCGCGGCCCCAGCCGGACTGCTTGTACCCGCCGAACGGCAGCGCCGCATCGAACACGTTGTAGCAGTTGATCCACACCGTTCCCGCCCTGAGCTTCTTGGCCAGCGCATGGGCCTGGGAGATATCCCTAGTCCATATGCCAGCGCCTAGGCCGTATTCGGAGTCGTTAGCGACCTTGGCGATCTCGTCCAGATCGGTAAACGAGGCAGCCACCAGGACCGGCCCGAAGATCTCCTCACGGACCACCTTCATGTCCGGGCGGGTATTGGTCAGCACGGTCGGCTCGATGAAGTAGCCGCGGTCGCCGTACCGGCCACCGCCGGCCAGCGCAGTCGCACCTTCGTTCTTGCCCGACTCCAGGAAGCCGCTGACGCGCCGGAACTGCTCGTCGGATACCAGCGGGCCCATCTGGGTGCCCGGCTCCATGCCGGGTCCCAGCTTGATCGACTTGGCGATCGCGGCCACGCCGTCGACGACCTCCTCGAACTTGCCCTGCTGGACATACAGCCGCGAGCCCGCCACGCAGCACTGCCCGTGGTTGAAGAAGATCGCGTTAGCCGCGCCCTCGATGGCTGCGGGCCCGGCATCGTCGAACACGATGTTCGGGCTCTTGCCGCCGAGTTCGAGGGTCAGCTTCTTCAGGTTGCTGAAACCGGCGGCGGCGACAATCAGCTTGCCGACCTCGGTCGAGCCAGTGAACGCTACCTTGTCCACGTCCGGATGCGCGGCCAGCGCGGCGCCGGCGGTCTCGCCGAAGCCCGTTACCACGTTCACCACGCCGTCAGGCACGCCAGCCTCGGCGATCAGCCCGGCGAGCCGCAGTGCGGTCAGCGAGGTCTGCTCGGCAGGTTTGAGCACCACGCAGTTGCCAGTGGCGAGTGCGGGTCCGAGCTTCCACGCCGCCATCAGCAGCGGGAAGTTCCACGGGATGATCTGGCCCACGACGCCCAGCGGCTCGCGCAGCGTGTACGAGTGGAAGTTAGCTCCCGGCATGTACGGCACCGAGATGTTGATCGAGTTGCCCTCGATCTTCGTGGCCCAGCCGGCCATGTAATGGAAGAGGTCAGCGGCCAGGGGTACGTCCGCGGCCTGCGCCACAGCGAACGGCTTGCCGTTGTCGAGCGACTCGAGCTGGGCGAGTTCCTCGGCGTGCTCGAGGATCAGGTCACCGATGCGCCAGATGATCCGGCCGCGCTCGGATGGCGTCATCCTCGACCACGGGCCAGACTCGAACGCATTGCGCGCGGCTCGAACGGCGCGGTTGATGTCCTCGGCATCCCCCTCCGCGATGTGCGCGAGCGTCTCGCCGGTCGCTGGGTTGGGGGTCTCGAAGGTCTTGCCGGAAGCCGCGTCGGCCCATTTTCCGTCAATGAACATCTGACGGGGTGCGCGGGTAAAGGTCTCGACGTCTCGGTCCAGGGTCACGGTCATGAGGTCGGTCATCTCCCCTGACGGCGCGGACTGCCTGGTCACCGGTTGTGGCCTGGCAGCACCTTGTGTGCCGTCTACGTTGTATATCTACAGGCGAAGTCTACACTGTTTCGGAGCGCCCGCCGACATGTGCATCATCGCGTTGGGCCGGGCGCGGCGATTATGAGCGCACGACCACGAGGAGCTCCAGGGCTGCAGGCCGTTCGATCCTCAGCTCCGACCTCGGAGGCGACCTGGCCTGCCGGCGGCCGCAGGTGGGTCAGGTCGCTGCCGACCGGACATCGTTCCTTTGATCTCCCTGATCGCCGGTCCAGCTTGGTGAGCGCGTACTGGCCAGTGGCGGACGGCCGCTGAGCGGTCTCACAGTTCGTGGCGCGGTTCAGTGGGTCCGTCTTGGGTGGTCAGTTCGCCGCTGGCGTGCAGGTAGGCCAGGACTGCGGCCACGCGGCGGTCGAACCGCTTGGCGTCGGGCACCCGGAGCTTGCGGAAGATGCTGGTGACGTGTCTTTCGACGGCCTTCTTCGACACCGCCAGGTGCCGGCCGATCTCGTCGTTACTGCAGCCGCGCGCCATCTCGGCGAGTACGTCGAGCTCGCGGATGGAGAGCGCGTCGAGCGCCGTCGGCAGCCGGCGACGCACGAGGGAGTTGACGATCGAGGGGTCGAGAACGGTGTCGCCTGCGTGGGCGCCGTGGACGGCGCTCAGCAGGGTTTCGAGATCGCCGACCCTGTCGTCAAGCAGGTAGCCGACGCCGGCCGCCCCGCTGCGCAGCAGTTCGAGGGCGTACCCGTCGCCGGCTTCGGCGATGACCACGACGCCGATCTTCGGGTACTGAGCGCGTAGCTGCCGGGCGGCGCCGAGCGAGGCCTCGGCGTTGATCCGGGGGGTGCGGATGCCGACGATGAGCACGTCCGGGCGGTACTTGCGGACAGCAGCGAGAGTTGCCGGATGGCCGTCCACGCGTCCTACCACCTCGATGCCCCGGACACCGTTGAGCAGGCAGCCCAGGCCTTCGCGGGTCAGGAAGTTGTCGCTCGCGATCACGGCGCGCAGCGCGGTGCTGGGCTCGGACATGGTGAGGCACTCCCGGATCGGACGGCGCGACAGCCTTCGCGCTCCCGGCAGCCTGCATGAGGCTGCGATGGGGCCCGCTGCGCGTGATCTCGACATTCTCACACCGCAGCGGGCGGACCCGCGGCCGGATGATGCACGCTGAGGGCAGACCCCCCGGCTTTGAGGGCGCGCCCCATTTGCAGGGGTTCCGGCCGGACTTAGGCTCCTCAGAGGTGACTGCGTCGCTCCGGACCCCTGGCGGCAGGGCTAGTCACTGCCGGACGGAGTCAGGGTGCCTCTGGGATGCGCGAGCCGCCACGCGTGCTGCGTGGCCGCGCTAATCACGGCAGTCTCGGTTTTCCACGAGTCCGCGGAGCGCCGCCATGCTTGAGGACCCTTACCCGGTGCACTGGAGCGGCCGGCAGGCGGTCGTGGCTCTGCCGGAGCATATCGACGTATCCAACGCCGGGCAGATCCGCGAGGAGCTGCTGTCGGTCATCAATCGCGGCGCGGACGCGCTGATCGCGGACATGACCGCGACGATCTCGTGCGATCACGCTGGCGCGGATGCGGTCGTGCGTGCCTACCAGCGTGCCGTCATCAGCGGCACCGAGCTGCGGCTGGTGGTCACTGCCCGGATCGTCTCGCGCGTGCTCAGCCTCAGCGGCCTGGACCGGGTGATTTCCATCTATCCCTCGCTGGAAGCGGCAATGGTTGCTAGGGCGCCCGCGGCGGTACTCACCCTGGTGACCGGGCCGGGCGGATCGGGAGCCGGCGGCGAGGCGCAGCCTGGTCGCGGCGGACGGATCAGGGCTCAGATCCCCGCGGCGGGGCTACCGGACGAGAACGAAGCGGCCATCGCCCCGGCGGTGGTATGGAAGCTGCTCGACGCGCTGCAGGACGGGGTGGTGCTGGCAGATGGCGACGGCGCGGTCGCGCTGGCGAACTTGCGGCTGGAGGAAATGTTCGGATACGACCATCGCGAGCTGCTCGGCCGGCCTGTCGAGTCACTCGTTCCCGCTGACCTGCAGGAGGCCCACCGCAGCCACCGGGCGGCCTTCGCCCGCGCACCCGGGGCCCGGCCAATGGGCGCCGGGGCGCGGCTCGTCGGGCTACGGAAAGACGGAACTACGTTCCCGGTCGAGGTTAGCCTCAGCCCGGTGGCCTCGGCGGCCGGTACATTTGCTCTTGCAATGATCCGGGACGTCACCGAGGCGCGGCAGCTGAAAGACCTCGCTGACCTTGCCAGGGCCGGAGCCGCTGCAGAGCGTGAACGCCGCACCCGAGACCTGCTCGACACGATCATCACCGGCCTCTTCCACGTCGGGCTCAGCCTGCAGGGCGCAATCGACCTGCCTGCCGAGGTGACCAGGCAGCGCGTGGCCGAAGCCGTCAGCCATCTCGACGACCTGATTGGCAGGATACGCGACACCGCATTCAGCACCCGCGACGGCGATCTGACGCCGCGGTCCGCACCATGTGACGGCACCGGTTGACAGCACCGGTTGACGCCCTGCCGGAGCGTTCGCCGTTGGACCGCGGCTTCTTACTGCAGGAGCGGCGGCGAACCCGGTCACGTGGGAGCGGCGTTGCAAGCACCCGTTGAACTCGCCCACAGACGGGCCGCAGCTGAGCCCGCCACGTCGATGCTGTGTTAGCGTGGCGGCTCTTTCGGGCGCAGCGCGGCGACGACGTCAGGCATTCGGTCGATGATCAGCAGGTGGCCTTCGCCGCGGAGCAGCGTGGAGTGGCAGCGGGGTATCTGGGCCGCCTGGTACTTGCCCATCGCCGGGGGGACGAGGGTGTCGGCCTCTCCCTGCCACAGGTGAACCTCGGGCTGGATCTCGCGCAGGGAGAATCCCCAGGGCTTGCCGAGCAAGACGACGTCCAAGGCGGCGCCCTGGATGCCCTGGCGGAACGCCTCGGTCATGTCGGCGATCAGGACGTCGCGGACTTCGGGCCGGCGGACCACGGCGGCATCGACGGGTGACATGGCGCGGGCGAGGGCTTCGATCGTGCGCTCGGGCCGGGTGAGGATGCTGCGGTGCATGGATCGCATCAGGGCTCGCGCTAGGGCTGGCCACCGGGAACCCCACTTAAAGCCGACCCGGTTCTGCCAGCGCATCCTCCTGGTGACGCCGGGGACCTGGTAGGGGCCGACTCCGCTGATCACCGCTGCCTGGATGACCCGGCCGGGCAGCCGCCAGGCGCACGCCAATGCGTAAGGCCCGCCACCGGAGGCGCCAGCGACCGAAAATCTGCTGATCCGCAGCAGGTCGGCTGCCTCAGCGACATCCGCGGGCCAGTCGGTAATGACCCTTCCCGGCTGAAAGTCGGACAACCCGTAGCCCGGACGGTCCAGCGCGATCACCCGCAGGCCGGCCTCGGCCGCCGTCTGGTGGGCGAACCTCGCTTCCAGGCGCGAGCCCGGATGCCCGTGAAAGTACAACAGCGGTTCCCCGTCCGGCCGCCCGTACTGCGCGTACCCCAGCCTGCGGCCATCGCCGAGCTGCAGCGTCCCATCCTCGATCGCATCACGGATGCCCATGCAGCCGACCATATCGGCCCCATATGCATATCTTCGGCCGGCATGTCCCGCCTGGTGCCACGCGCCTATTCAGGGCGGCCGCGGGCTGCCCTTCCCGGGATCTGGTGTGGCCGGCGAGCAGCTGGCGCTAGGTGTCGTCCGGTCGCGGACGTGCCCCCGTCGTTCCGCGCTGGACTGTCGGCAGATGCTTGCCCCGCCAGTCGCCCTCGTGCTGGCGGAGCAAGCCACGTGCGCGATCAGCCGCCGGACGTGGGGGCTGCTGTAAACCGCCAGCGCGTCCGGAACGGTCTTTGTTGCGGGTGTAACCGGCAGCATCACGCCCTGTCGTTGGCCCGGGGCCCGGTGGTCGGCGAGCCCGAGCACCGGCCTGTGATTAGCCGTCACGACCGCGAAGTGCGCCTCTGCTGGAGACCACCCGCTGCCCAGCTGGCCAGATCGACCCCTACCTGCCAGCGGGGCGCTATGTCGCCGGTCCGGTGACGCTCATGCCGGGCCGCAATGCTCGCACCGGACGCGCTTGGGGGCGGGCAGAGCGTCGTGCAGCCAGCCCGCTACCAGGATGGTGTTCAGGGTCTGCCGCGGCGCGAGCGCGCAGCGTCTGCTGGCGCGGCAGGGCATTACGGCCGCCCCCGGTCAGCAGCCGGAACCGCTGATCCAGTCGGCCCGCCAGGTGCTCCAGCGACATCGTAGCCAGCCGCGCCGCGGCGAGCTCCAGCGCCAGTGGCGGCACGCGGTAGACCCGCTCCCCGTCGATGCCCAGTTGCTCCCGCGACGTCGCCAGCACGTGCATGCCTGGGCAGGCGCGGCTGATCCGACCGACCAGTTCAGCGGCCGCGCTGATCACGTGTTCGCAGTTATCGAGGATCAGCAACACCTTCTGGTCACTCAGCGCATCGACCAGCGAATCTAGGAGCGTGGCCCCGGCCCTGACGCGAATGCCGAGAGTCTGGGCGACAGCTGGCCGGGATCTGACAGCGCGGCCAGCTCGATGAGCCAGACCCCTTGCCCGGTCCCGTCCACTAGGCCCGCAGCCGCATGCAGCGCCAGCCGGGTTTTGCCGCAACCGCCCGCCACGTTCGCTGACTGCTATGTAGTGCAGACCACTGGGCCCGGACTTCAAGGGCGTGTTTCTCTGGTTAGGTAGGGGCTACGACAGGCCGATGATCTCGCCCTCAGCGTCGATGTCGATCCGCGCGGCGGCCGGATTCGCCGACAGGCCCGGCATCGTTCGCATCTCACCGCATATCGGGTAGACGAAACCGGCACCCACCGACGCCCGCACCTCACGGACCGGCAGAACCCACCCGGTCGGCGCGCCCTTCAGCGAAGGATCCGAGGAGATCGACAAGTGGGTCTTGGCGACGCAGATAGGCAGCTGGCCAAACCCGGCCCGTTCGTAGGTGTCCAGCTGCTTGATGGCCTGCACTGAGTAGTCGACTTTGGCCGCGCCGTAAACCTGGGCGGCGATGATCTCGATCTTCTCCCGCAGGCTCGCCTCATCGGGGTAGAGAAATCGGAACTCGCTGGGCTCATCAGCCGCGTCGGCCACGGCCTCGGCCAGCTCGGCTGCGCCTCGGCCGCCATCGGCGAAGTGCGTGCACACCGCTGACCGGGCGCCTATCTCCGTCGCGACCCCGCGAATCGCCCGGTGCTCGGACAGGTGATCGGTCGGGAAGGCGTTGATCGCGACGACTGCCGGGATTCCGTGCAGCCGGACGTTCTCGATCTGCTTGCGGAGGTTGGCCGCGCCTTGAAGAACGTCGTCCGGATTCTCCGCCAGCAACTCAGGCGGCAGCGGCCGGCCAGCGACGATCTTGTACTTGCCCGAGTGCGCCTTCAGCGCCCGGACGGTAGTGACGACGACCGCGGCGTCTGGCCGCAGCCCGGAATTGCGGCACTTGATATTGAAGAAGCGCTCGGCCCCCATATCCGCGCCGAATCCGGCCTCGGTGACGAGGTAGTCGCCGGTGTGGATACCAATAAGGTCGGCTACCACCGACGAGTTCCCCGTAGCGATGTTGCCGAACGGCCCGGTGTGCACGAGGACCGGGGTGTTCTCCAGGGTCTGCAACAGGTTCGGCTTGATCGCGTCGCGAAGGATCACCGCCATCGAACCGGCGGCCTCGAGCTCCTCGGCGGTGACCGGGAGTCCTGCTGGCGTGTAGCCAACAACAATCCGGCCGAGCCGCCGTCGCAGGTCGGCCAGCGACGAGGTGAGGGCGAGCGTGGCCATGACCTCGGAGGCTGCGGTGATGTCGAACCCGGTCTGCCGGGTCACGCCGTCGGCACGCGGGCCCAGCCCGATGACGATATTCCGCAGGGCCCTGTCGTTGACGTCAAGGACCCGGCGCCAGGTGATGTCGTTCACGTCGAGGCCTAGCTTGTTGCCCTGGAAGAGATGGTTGTCGATCATCGCTGCGAGCAGGTTATGCGCGGCCGTTACTGCGTGCATGTCACCGGTCAGGTGCAGGTTGAGCACCTCCATCGGGACCACCTGGCTGTAGCCGCCGCCTGCCGCGCCGCCCTTGATGCCGAACGTCGGGCCCATAGACGGCTGCCGGATCGCTATCGTTGCGCGCTTGCCGATGTGCTTGAAGCCCTGGCCGAGTCCGACGGTCGTAGTGGTCTTGCCCTCGCCGAGCGGAGTCGGAGTGATCGCCGTCACCACCACGTACTTCGCCTTCGGCGCGCTGGCTAGCTCGTCGATGGCGGCAAGCTTGATCTTCATGACGTTTTCGCCATACGGCTCGAGCAGATGACTGCCCAGGCCGACTTCGCTGGCGATGTCGTCCAGCGGCTTGAGCGATGCGCGGCGGGCGATCTCAAGATCAGTCGGGAATGCCATTGACGGCGGCCTCCTCAGTTTCCGGGCGGTCGGGTAGGTCTGAGTTGGGCAGTAGCCGGAAGCCGTCCGGTTCGATGCCGAACTCGGCACCGGCCCGGAGCAGGGCGTCAAACAAGTACTGGCCGGACGATCGCTCACAATGCAGCAAATAGGAACGCCCGGACTTCGCGCCGTCGCCACCGCCGCCCAGATCGTCCCGGATCACGTCCGTGGCCAGCGAGGCAACAGACGTTCGGAACGCGGAGCCGTCCGGTGTGACATCGTCCGACAAGTCGACGCCGCAGAGCTTGGCGAGAACGGCCGGCGCCGACAAGCCGGTCAGCCGCATTAATGCACGGCCGTGGGTGAGATCGACCCAGGTCACCAATTCGCCGGAGGCCTGCGCCGCAATGCCCTCCAGGCCCGCGGCGAGTGCCGTGCCCTGACCGGGTGAGCCGATCAGCAGCCATTCGCCCGGTCCCGAGCCGACCACGAGCGTGCCATCGCCGTCGCGCGCTGCCCGCCCGAACGGGACGCCGACCGCAGCGGCGGCGCCCCCGCCGGGCAAGGCCCGCAGCTGAACCTTGGCGGCAGGAGTGCAGTCGGTGATGGTCAGGTCGGCGGTCGACTGCCGACCGCTCACCTGCCAGCCGGCTATCACGATCAGAGGGTGGGCGCACACGATCGGGCTTCGGGCCAGCGGCTCAGACACGCATCCGCCCTCCGTCCGGGTCGACGTGAGCATGCTGCGGCATGACCCGTGCCGCGATTTGCCGCCCGCTGGGCAGCCGCACGCTGACTGCGGTGCCAGGCTCGGCGAGACGTGCCGCGACGAGCGCGAGGCAGACGGACCTGCGCAGCGTCGGCGACATCCGGCTGGAGGTTATCCGGCCGACGATCCGGCTGCCTTCCACGATCAAGCTGGCCTCGTCGGGGACGATCGATCCGTCCACCGGCTGCAGCCCGATCAGCTTCTCGCCGATACCTTCGTCGACCTGCCACGCTAGTTCCGGCTTCCCGGCGAAGTCCTCCTTGTCAAGCTTGATCGCCCAGTCCAGCCCGGCGCTGAACGCCCTGGTCAGGCCGTCGGTGTCCTGGCCGACGATGAAATGTCCTTTCTCCAGCCGCAGGATGCGCTGTGCCTCGACGCCGAACGGCGCTATCCCCAGGTCGCCGCCGCGATCGAGCAGCGTCTCCCAGACGTGCAGGCCATAACCGGCCGGGACGTGCAGCTCATAGCTGAGCTCGCCGGTGAAGCCGATCCGCCACAGCACGCTGCCATCGACCCCGGCGATCCGGCCGATCCGCACGTTCATGTACGGGAATGCCTCGTTCGACACGTCGACGCCATCGGTGACCCGCTCGATCAGGCGTCGGGCTTGCGGGCCGGCCACGTTGATGCTCGCGTATGCGGTAGTCACCGGCGTGACATGCACTTGCCAGTCGGGATGTTCGGTCTGCAGCCAGTTCTCCGCCCATTCCCAGACCGTCGCGGCGCCCGACGACGTGGTACTCGTCAGGTAATGCTCCTCGCCGAGCCTGCCGGTCACGCCGTCGTCGAGCACTATCCCGTCATCCGCGCACATGACGCCGTAGCGGACCTTGCCGATCTCCAGCCTGGACCACTTGTTGACGTAGAGCAGGTTGAGCAGCTTGGCCACGTCCGGGCCGCGCAGGTCCAGCTTGCCGAGCGGCGTCACGTCGATGATGCCGACGTTGTCGCGGACGTTCCGCGCTTCGGACGCGGCGTTCCCGTAACTGTCCGGGCGGATCCATGCGCCTGCGATCAGCGGCACCGCGCCATGCGCTTCGTGCCAGGGCTGCATCGGCGAGTAACGCACCGGCTCGTGAGCCTGCCCCGCGAGCGCGCCGAGGGTGACTGGCGCGTAGGGCGGCCGCCAGGTTGTGGTGCCGGTCTGCCCGATAGAGCGGCCGGTCGCCCGGGCAATGACCGCCACCGTGTTGACGGTCTCCAGCTTCCCCTGCAATGGCCCCATGGTCGCGGTGGTAAACCGCTTTGCGAGCTCCGCCGAGTCGTAGCCCTCCGCGACGGCGGCCTCCAGATCCTTAGACGAAACGTCCTCGCTGAAATCGACCATCCCGTGCGTTCGGCCGGCGAACAGCTCCGGGTGCTGATCGACGCGCAGCTCCGGGATTCGCACCGGCTCGCAGGCAGCCGCAGGACCTGCCCCGGCTGCCACGGCCGGCCCGGCCGGTGCTGGCCGGGTCGGGGCGGCCAGCGAGCGAGCCCGGCTTACCATCGCGGCGCGCCGCGCCGCCTGGATGCCGGTCGCAGTCGCGTGCTCGGCGAGCTCGTCCAGGCCCCCGTCGCCCGCGATGCCGCCGGTGACGAGCACGTCGTCGGGCAGTCGGGCCGGGTCGGAGAAAAACCTCGCCGCCCGCGGGTTGTACACGGGCCGGTCGCCCGAGGCATTCAGCAGCGCGGTGGGCGCGGTCCAGCCGACCGCAGTGACCAGCAGGTCACAGCTGATCTTCGTGCCACCGGCGACCTCGACTGCCCGGACTCCGCCGCGCCCGCTGACGGCGATGACGTCGCCGCCCAGGCGAGCATCCTCCACCACCGCGACCTCGACGCCGGCCCGCTTCAGGTCAGCGACCGCCGCGTCGCCGTCCGCGTTGGCGGTCAGCACCACCGCCCGTTCCCCCGGCCTGACTGCGTACATGTTGATCAGCCTGCGGACGGCAGTGGAGAGCATTACTCCCGGGAGATCGTTGCCCTCGATCACGTATGGCCGCTCGAGCAGGCCCGGCGCCACGACGAGCGTCTTGGCGCGGGCCTTGACAAGCCGCTCGGCGCTCGCGCCCGCCGTACCGCTGCCGCGATCAAGTACCGCGATCCAGTTGCCGTCGTAGCGGCCGATGACCACCGCATTGGACAGCACCTCGATGCCCGGTTCGGCGGCCACCTGCGCAGTCAGCTCACCCAGTGCAGCCAGATCGGCCTCGCCGCCCCAGCGCAGGTGGCCACCGAGCTGGTGCTCCTCCTCGACTAGCAGGACGGAGGCACCTGTTCGCGCGGCGGCGACAGCAGCGGCCATCCCGGCGGGCCCGCCGCCTGCCACCAGGACGTCAGGATGGGCGAAACGCTTCTCCGGCCGCAGGCACGGGGTATCCGGCGAGACCGACCCGCCATGGGTGAAACGCCGCAGCACGCTCTCGTAGGCAGGCCACAGAGCCCGCGGCCGCATGAAGGTCTTGTAGTAGAAACCCGCGGTGAGGAAGCGGCCCGCGAATTGGTTGGCCGCCTTCAGGTCGAACCGCAGCGACGGCCACGTGTTCTGCGACCGCACCGTCATACCGCCGGTGACAAGCCGGTGCGCGCCCCGGACATTTGGCTCGTCGCCGACCTGGACCATGCAGCCAGGGTCGTGGAAGCTCGCGGTGAGCAGGCCGCGCGGCCGGTGGTACTTCATGCTCCGGGAGAAGACGCGCTCGCCCGCTGCCGCGAGCGCCGAGGCTATCGTGTCGCCCTCGAAAGCAGTAAATTCCCGTCCGTTCCAGGTGAACGTCAGCTCCCTGGCGCGGTCGATCACCTCGCCGGGCTGCGGGCCGAGGCGCCTCGTCATGGCGGCCGCGCCGGGGGCATCACGCTGGCGCCGAGCGTCGCTGGCATTCACCCGGCCGCCTGCCCCGCGCCGACGGCACGAATCTCGTTGGTCTCGGTATGCCGCTCGAGTCTTATGAACTTGCGGCAGCCCATCCGGTGATACCAGGTCTCGGTGGTCCAGCCGCATGGGTTGGCCCGCAGGTAAAGGTAGGCACGCCATTGCTCGCGCGTCGCGGTCTGCGGGTCTGGACGCGGCACCGACTCACCGACATGCTGGAACTCACTGGCGTCCCGCGGACCGCACCAGGTGCACGGCAGGAGGATCATCAGCGAACCTTTCACCCTTCTCAGTGGCCGACAGCGGCCGCGCCTTTCTCGCCTACGAGCACGCCCTCGGAGAATCGCTCCAGGCCGAAGGCAGAAATGATCTCCGGGGCGGCGCCGGACGCGATGCACTGAGCCATCGCCTCGCCGGACACCGGGCCGGCCTTGAAGCCGTAGGTCCCCCACCCGGCGTCGACCAGGAAACCATCGACCGGAGTAAGTCCCATGACCGGCGAGAAGTCGGGTGTCATGTCGCACAGGCCCGCCCACTGGCGCAGCACCCGTACCTTCGTCAGGGCGGGCATCAGCTCGAGCACGTGACCGGCCAGTCCTTCGATGAATTCCAGCGATCCGCGCATCGCGTAGGAGGTGAACGGATCGACGCTGGCACCGAAGACAAGCTCGCCTCGATCGGTCTGGCTGATGTAGACGTGCAGCGTTCCGGACACGATGACCGTGGACAAGAAGGGCTGCACGGGCTCGGTGACCGCCGCCTGCAACGGATAAGTCTGGATCGGCATGGCCACCCCGGCCATATCGGAGATCAGCGTGGACCATCCTGCGGTCGCGTTCAGCACGACCCTGGTGGAGATGTCGCCTCGGCTTGTCTGCACGCCGCGCACCCGTCCGGCCGCCACATCGATGCCCGTGACCTCGGTATCCTGATGGATATGCACGCCGCGCGCGTGTGCTCCGCGGGCGTAGCCCCACACCACCGCGTCGTGCCTGATAATGCCGCCGGGCGGGTGCCAGAGTGCGCCAAGCACGGGATACCGGGTGTCGGCACTGACGTCGAGGAACGGGGCGAGCCGCTTGATCTCGGCCGGACCGATCACCTCGGAGTCAACTCCCTGGACCTTGTTCACCTCAGCGCGCCAGCGCATCGTACGCAGCGACGCGTCGCTGTGAGCGAGGGTGAGATGGCCGCGCTGGGAGAACATAACGTTGAAGTCAAGCTCGGCGGCAAGCCCTCGGTAAAGCTGGATCGAACGGTCGTAGAATCTGACCCCCTCGGGCGTCAGGTAATTCGACCGCAAGATGGCGGTGTTCCGGCCAGAGCCGCCCGACCCCATGTAGCCCTTGTCCAGCACTGCGACATCGGTGATCCCGTGATTGGCCGCCAGGTAATACGCGGCCGCCAGGCCGTGCACGCCGCCCCCGACGATCACGACGTCATAGGTGGACTTCATCGGATGCGGGCGCCAGGCAGGCGGCCACTCCTGATGGGACAGGCCGCGGCGCAGCAGGCCAACAGCAGAGTACCTGGCCGGATACGCGACGTGCCGCTGACGCAGCCGGTGCCCGTTCGTGCTCGCCAGCACCAGTGATTCCCTCCCCGCATGCCACGGTGAGTGTGCGGAACGTCCCGTCACAGGCTACGCCGACAAGGAAACTAAATCCACCCAGAGTAAACAACGGGAAACCACGGTCATCCGCCTGATCAGCCTGCTGTGAGCGGTCACCCAGCTGGCTGGATCGACTTGACGGAGAAAAACTGGATCGGCAACTCGATCAGCGCGTTCGGCCCGTGCGGAATCTCGCCGACGAACTGAATCGTGTCTCCCGGCTCGAGCAGGTACCGCGAGCTGCCGTACAAGTACTCCATCCGGCCGGAGAGCATGTAGAGAAGTTCAGTGCCCGCGTGCTGATACAGCGGAAAAGTCTCGGCCCGCTGGGTAAGGGTGACCAGGAGAGTCTCAAGTTTGTTGTGCGGCGCGCGCATGGTGCCGAGTGACTGATAGCGGTGGCCGGGACCTGATCCCTTGTGCTCGATGTCCAGGCCGACGCCGGCCTTGACGAACAGCACGTCCTGCTCCTCGCTCAGGCCGCGGAAGAACGCAGTGACGGGAACCTTCAGCGCCTCGGATAGCCGCGCGAGCGTAGCCAGGCTGGGCGAGGCCTGGGCATTCTCGATCTTGGACAGCATGCCCTTGGACAGGCCGGTCAGCTCGGCGAGCTGGCTGACTGTCAGCGCGAGCTGGAGCCGGAACTCGCGTACGCGCTCGGCGATTGCCGCCCCGAGCGCGTCCTCCAGCGCGCCGGGCCGCTGGTACCGGCTGACGTGGACCGAATCTGCGCCTGCACGGCTGGCGCCGCCGAGGCCGAAAGGCTCCGTCATCGGCCTAGCCTCCTCCTCGGCGGCAGCGACCCGTACCGCCGAGCCCCGGCGTTAGCACCCCAGCGAAATCGGGCGGCGCAACCAGTTGTATCCCCTCACTATACGGGGTTTACTGTCCGTGAATCGTGACGTCTCGCTCCGGTCGCGGAGCACTGGCAGCCCCGGGCGCTGGAGGACTGGGAGCGGGCGGCAGGCCACTGACCCTGGCCGCGGGACGCTGAGGCACCGAGCCCCGCGGCGTCCATCTCCCCGGTCAGGATTGGCGGCCGGGGGCTGAGGCAGGCGAGACGATCGCTTGGTCATGCCCTCCCGGCCCGCGCGGCGCTACGATGACCGGACATCTCGACCGCCGGATCACCCGTAGGGTAACGCTGCCGAACAGGCGGGTCAGCAGCTCGCCGCGGGTCGGGCTGCCCAGCACGATGAGATCGGCGTCGAATGCCTTCGCCTCCGCGAGGATCGCCTCGGCGACCCGGTCGACGGCCGCGTATCGGACGTCCCCGCCCGCGGCGAGGCCAGCCATCCTCAGCTCGAAGACGGCCGCATCGGCGACGAATGCTGCTTCGCTTCCCGTCTCGCGCGCGTACCAGCTGAAGCCGGAGAGCTCACGCAACCTCAGATGCAGGACTCGCACCTGCGTCGTTTGGTCAGTCGAGACGTTTTTCACCAGCTCGAGTGCGACGGGGTGCTGGCTAAAGTCATCGATCGCTACCAGGATCCTCGCGAACATCGTTCCTCACGCGGCCTTCGTACGGGCTCCGCCGGCCTTTCCCCCGGCCCCTCCATAATCGCGCGGCGCAGCGCATCCTTGAAGTGCGGCCCGCGCATGGAACGCGCTTGCGTTTCAGCCCACCAGCTCAAGGGTGGTGCCGTCCTTCAGCCGGCGCCGAACGATGTTCGTTACCTCGCCTTCGATGATGCGGCGAATGCCTGCCGCAGGGTTAACGTCCATGACGACATAGCGAACCTGCCGGGTTCGTGCCACCCTGGCGATGGTCCGGCCGGCACTCCTCGTGGCGGCGATCTGGCCATCAACGTTGTAGCCCCGCCGCTCCAGTTCGCCGATCGCCTGGCGGACGATCTTAAGCTGCTCCTCGCGCTCGCGGCGGTTCGGCATCAGGCCGGGGTTGGGCAGCCCGAAGGTCGAGCCGTAGACCTTGAGGATCGACAGCACCGCGACGGGCTCACCCGCTGCCAGCTCGCAGGCACGGCGGACGGCCGCCCGGCTGAACGGCCCGCCGGACGACGCCAGCAGCACCGCCGCCGATGCTGTCGGCTGCGGATCGTAGCCGCGTCCCAGCAGACGCATGGCGCGGTGCGCGGCTAGCGGACGACGGGCGGTTCGCCCGACGGCTCGGTGTCGGGCGCGGGATCCGGCACGGGGGCCGGGTCAGCGGCAGGTGCGCTGCCGACGTCGACTGGTACATCCGCCGCGGCGGCCGGCGTTACCTGGCCGGGGAGCCTGCCCGCAGCCGCTAGCCTGCGGTCCTGCCATGCCCGCCACCAGTACAGCGGCGCGTACAGGGCGACGATGAGCAGCCCGAGGAGATAGAGGCCAGGGCCCTGAGTTGGCCCGACCACGATCTTCGGGGAGTTCCAGCCGCCGAAGAAGTAGATGGCCATCCAGGCGACGAAGACGAGGAGAGCGCCCCACTTCGCCACGGTCGGCAGCCGGAACGGCCGCGGCTCATCCGGGCGCAGGTGCCGGTAGACGAAGTAGCCGAGGAAGGCCAGCGCGCAGGACAGCAGGTAGCCGCCGTTGGAGATGATGTAGATCCGCAGCGGCGAGCCGAGCAGCACCAGGATCGCGGCGCAGACCACGTTGAAGGCCATGGCATTGCCGGGCACGCCGTGCCGGTTCTTCTGCGCGAACCAGCGGGGCAGCTGCCCGTCCTCGGCAGCCTGGTACAGCGACCGGCCGACGCCCATGATGGCGTTCAGCACCGACAGGGCCAGGGCCAGGATGAGCGGGATCCCGACGAACCACTTCTCCCACGAGCCTGGCCCGAAGATGTGGTCGGTGTAGGTGAGGTACAGCGTCAGCGGGTCGGCACTGGTGACCAGGACGCCGAGGACAGCCACGAACATCAGCGGCGTCATGATGTAGATGAACATCCCGAAGACGCCCTCGGCGGTAAGCGCGATCTTGGCGTCCCGTGCGCCGCCCCGGCACTCACCGACGTAGCAGGCGGCGGCCTCCATCGCGATGACGTTCCAGAGGATCGGGAAGAACCAGGCGAACACGAAGGTCGGGCTGACGTGCACGTGCGGCGGCGCGTGGAAGCCGGCCACGTTGCCCCAGTGGATCGCGCCCGACTTGAAGAACGGCAGGAAGATCATCGCCGTGATCGGCAGCATCGACAGCACGCCGAGGACTGTCGCGAACGCCGCGCCGAGCCGGATGCCGAAGTAAGCCGGGATGAAGATGGCCACCAGCAGCGCAAAGCAGATGAACATCACGGTGACGCCGATCGGGGCGCCCCAGGTGCTGCCCACCGGAGAGATCAGGTGCCCGGGGCTGAAGTTGAACAGCACCGCGAGGTAGGACGCCGTCAGGATCACGTTGATCGGCGCGACCGGGAACCAGCCCAGCCAGTAGGCCCAGCCCGGACGTGCCGCCGATGTGGCGCGCCACGGTATCGCCGACCAGCGGCCGGAACGACTCCGTCGCGTATCCGGGGATGCCGCCGGTCCGGTCCGGCCACATCGTGCCGAGCTCGGCCAGGCACAAGCAGAGGAAGCAGCCGGCGATCGTCATCACGCCGATGAGGATGATGCCGAGTGCCCCTGTGCCCTGGACGACGTACGGCGCGATGCCGGTGACGAGGATGGTCCCGGCGAGGCCGATTACGAAGGCACCCCACCAGTTCGTGCCCTTGACCAGGCCCTTCTCTGGCGTGATCCCGATCGGTGGCCATCGCCCCTCCTCATTCCGTTTCAGTCTCGCCAGACCCCGATGGCCGTGTCAGTCTCTCTAGAAGAGCGTCAGGTAACGCTCTACCTCCCAGCCGCTCACGACGGAGTGCCAGGCGCGGAACTCCTCGCGCTTGACCTGTGCGTAGTAGTCGACGTAGTCCCCGTCCGGCGTCTTGCCGAGCGCGTCGCGCAGCACGTCGTCGGCGACCAGCTCGTCCACTGCGTGCAGCAGGGTCGGCGGCATGCGTCCGGATGCCGCGGCGCGCTACCTCCTCGGCCGACATGAGGTGCAGGTTGTCGCGGTTCGGCTCGCCCGGGTCGAGGCCGCGGTCGATGCCGTCTAGGCCAGCAGCAAGCTGGACCGCCATGGCAAGGTACGGGTTCGCCGAGCCGTCGCAGGCCCGGTTCTCCACCCGGCCGCCGTCGGGCACGCGCAGCATCTGGGTGCGGTTGTTCCCTCCGTAGGTCGCGTACGCAGGCGCCCAGGTGGCGCCCGAAACCGGAGCGCCGACCCCGATTCGCTTGTAGGAGTTGACCGTCGGGCAGGTAACAGCGGCCATCGCCGGTCCGTGCTCGATCAGCCCGCCGATGTAGTGGTAGGCCATCTCCGACAGCCCGAGTCCGCGCGCATCGCCGGGGTCGGCGAACAGCTCGGCGCCCGAGGCGTCGTCCCAGAGGCTCGAGTGCAGGTGCAGCCCGGAACCGGTCAGGTTGGCGAACGGCTTGGGCATGAAGGTCGCGGCCAGGCCGGCCTGGTGCGCGACCATATGGACCATGTAGCGGAAGAAGATGAGCCGGTCGGCGCTCGTCAGCGCGTCGGCGTAGGCGAAGTTCTGCTCGAACTGGCCGTTCGCGTCCTCGTGGTCGTTGGCGTAGTTCGCCCAGCCGAGGCGGTTCACGTACTTCGAGACCGTCGTCAGGTGGTCGAACATTCTCGTCAGGCCCTTGGCGTCATAGCACGGGGCCGCCGACCGGTCGAGCGGGTCTGCCACCTCGATCCCGCCCTCCGGCAGCCGCCGGACCAGGAAGTACTCCGCCTCGCAGCCCACGTTGTAGATCGAGGCCGCGCGCATGCGCCTTCTCCAGCATTCCCTTCAGGATCAGCCGCGGAGCGTACGGCCAGGGCTCGCCCTCGACGTGGATGTCGCATTGCAGCACGGCGAGCCCTGGCTGCCACGGTGCGAGCATGTAGGAGGCCGGATCGGGCACTGCGATCATGTCGGGGTCCGCTGGGCTCTGGCCCATCGGGCCGGCCGCGAACCCAGCGAAGCCAGCTCCTCCGCCGATCAGGACATCGAGCGCCTCGATGGGGACCATCTTGGCGCAGGGCTTGCCGTGCATGTCCACGAACATGGCGAAGAGGAACTCAACGCCATCCGCCACTGCTCTCGCCCTGAGCTCGCCTTCGACGTCTGGCATGATCCCTCTCCGTTGTAGCCGCAGTCTCGTGTAGCCACAGTCTCGGCCGGCCGGACGCCGGTCAGAAAGTCGTCCCTGAGGTGCGCCGACAGCATGCCGTCAGCAGGTGCCATTCGTCAGCGGACACACCTGCCATTTGAACACCTCAGTTCACCCGAGGTAAACGTTCTTTAGCACGTCCTATCCGCAGTGTCTATAGCCTCGCATCCCAGGAGCACATCCGCCAGCCCCAGTGCTGGCGCTAACCACGCCTAGCTGCTTCCGGCTTCAACACTGTTTCACCACAGTGGATATGGCCGATGGCCAGGTAGTTGCGCCTTGCGCCCCGGCCAGGACCGCGGCGCTGGCATGACACCCGCACGCTGCAGCCAGCCCGCGAACAACCGGTCAGCGGAGTCGGCCATCGACTCCCGCGCGCCCTGGAATGACTGCACGAGCGCGTCGAAGCCGGAGCTGCCTAGCACTGCTTCAGCGGCGGCCTGATAGGCGGGGACCTGGTTCCACTCCGCCAGCATCTCGTCGGTGACCTCGACATGGAACTGGACGGCGTAGGCTGCCTCGCCGAATCGGAACGCCTGGTGCGCGTAGGCAGCAGACCGGCCCAGGTGGACACCGCCCGCCGGGATCTGAAAAGTGTCGCCGTGCCACTGCAGGGCACGAAATTCCTGGCCGAGAGCGGCGAAGACCGGGTCCGCTCGCCCGGCGGGGGTGAGCGTTACCGGGAGCACGCCGACTTCCGGCTCCGCCCCGGACCGGACGGCCGCGCCGAGGCTACTGGCAAGAAGCTGCGCCCCCAAGCAGACGCCCAGAAATGGTTTCCCGGCACTCACTGCGGACGCGATCCATCTTTTCTCATCAACGAGCCAGGGATACGCCGCCTCGTCGTTCACCCCCATCGGGCCGCCCATCGCCAGCACGAGGTCTACGTCGCGCCAGTCCGGAAGGGAGTCACCCGCGTCTAGCTCGATGGTCTGGACCGCGACCCCGTGCTCGCGGAGGAGCACGGAGAAGAGCCCGGGCGGCTCGCACGAGATGTGCTGCAGCACGCACGCTTGCCGCCGGGCGCCCCGCCCGCTCATCAGCGGACGACGAGCACCGGCAGGTCGGTCAGGTGGATCACCTTGTGCGCGGTGCTGCCGAGGACCATGCCGACCACGTCGGTTCGTCCTCGCGACCCCATGACGATGACATCGGCGCCGTGCTCCTTGGCAGCCTCGGTGATGTAGCGCGCGGCGTGCCCGAACACGGTATCTTCCACCTCTCCGTGGGCGTCGATACCCGCATTCACGAGCGCATCGACGGCTTCGCCGACCTTAGAACTCGCCTCTTCATCAGATTCGGTCGGCACGAGCCCAATCCGGGGCATGACCTCGCGTTCCCGCAGGTGCAGTACCCATACCTTGCCTTTGGACAACAACGCCAGGTCTCTGGCCGCCGCTATCACTCGCTCAGTGACCTCAGAGTGGTCCACCGCAACTAGCAACGTGTCGTACATGGGGTTCCTCCTCTTCTAGCGCCCGGGAATCCAGTCCGTGCCGGCGAGCGGCACCCGGGCCATTGCCGCCGCTTCGACGGTGAGCGCCACGAGATCGTCGGGCTCGAGGTGATGGACGTTCGACTTGCCGCAGGCCCGGGCGAGGGCCGTTAGCTCCATCGTGAGCGCCTTCAGGTAGTTGGTCATCCACTGCGCGCCCACCTCGGGATCGAGACGGCTCTCGAGGTCGGGATCCTGGGTCGTCACGCCTACCGGGCACAGGCCCGTGTGGCAGTGGTGGCAGTAGCCGGGAGCCGTGCCTATCGCCGCGTACCCGGCGGTCGCGTCGTGGTCCCGCCCGTTCGCGCGGTAAGTGGGGCGGTTGCAGCCGAGCGCGATCAGGGACCCGACCCCGATCGAGACGGCGGTTGCCCCGAGCGCTAGGGCCTTCGCGACGTCTGCACCCGATCTGATGCCGCCAGAGACAATGAGCTGAACCTCGTCCTCCTTGCCGATCTCCCGCAGCGCCTCGGCGGCGATGCGCACGGCGGGCAGCGTCGGGATCCCCGCGTGCTCGATGAAGACCGTCTGCGTGGCACCGGTGCCGCCCTGCATCCCGTCAACCACCACAACATCGGCGCCCGCCGCGACAGCCAGCTTCACATCGTGATTGACCCTGGTCGCTCCGAGCTTCACGTAGACAGGCTTCTCCCAGCCTGTCGCCTCGCGCAGTTCCTCGATCTTGATCCGCAGATCGTCAGGCCCGGTCCAGTCCGGGTGCCGAGATGCCGATCTCTGGTCGATGCCGGGCGGGAGCGTCCGCATGCCGGCGACTCGCTCGCTCACTTTCTGGCCGAGGAGCATTCCCCCGCCGCCGGGCTTGGCGCCCTGGCCGATCACCACCTCGATGGCGTCGGCAGCCCGGAGGTCGTCGAGATTGAACCCGTACCGCGACGGGAGGCACTGGTAAACCAGGAGCCGCGACGCCTGCCGTTCCTCGGGCGTCATGCCGCCATCACCGGTGGTCGTGGACGTGCCCACGGCTGTCGCGGCCCTGCCGAGTGCCTCCTTGGCGTGCGCGGACAGAGCGCCGAAACTCATCCCGGCGATCGTGATGGGGATCGCGAGCTCCAGCGGGCGGCTGGCGAATCTGGTGCCGAGCACCGTGGTGGTATCGCAGCGCTCCCGGTAGCCCTCCAGCGGATAGCGGGTGAGCGACGCCGTCAGGAACACCAGGTCGTCAAAGGTGGGCATGTACCGCTTGGCACCCCACCCGCGAATTTCGTACCTGCCTGTTTCCGCCATCTCGTGTATCTGGCCGATCACCTCAGGCGGAAAGCTCCGGCTGGGCTCGGTACCGGTCCACGGCAACCGGCTGGCCGCCCGCCCGGCGACCTCTGGTCGCTCGCCGTTGTCCAGTCGGCCGGTGCCAAGAAGCTCAGGTTCCATCAGTACCTCTGGTCCTTCAGCGCATCGAACCGGTAAAGAGTTCGCGCGGAGGCAACCTTGGTCACGTCCTCGGCCGTGATGTGAGCGAAGCCGACCGCCGACGCAAGCTCAAAGACCCGCCTGACGTCGTCGCTCGTGAGCTCCTCGACTTGGGCGTCGGCGCCGAGCGACCGGATCTTCCCGCCGACATAGATAACGGTCTCGTAGAGCGAGTCACCGAGTGATTCGGCCGCGTCGCCGCCGATGAGGATGGTTCCCGCCTGCGCCATGAACCCGCTCATGTGCCCGGCATCCCCGGCGATTGCGACCGTGCCGCCTTTAAGTGAGATGCCGGCTCGCGATGAAGCGTCGCCTTCGATCACGATCAGCCCGCCCCGCGCGGACGCGCCTGCGCACTCGGAGGCGTTGCCTCGCACCCGGATCGTGCCGGACATGAGGTTCTCGCCAACGGACCAGCCGACAAAACCGTCGACGACGATATCGGGCCCGTCGCACAGCCCGCCGATGAAGTACCCGGCGTTGCCGCCGATCGTGATGTCAATGCGATTGGCAAGCCCGACGGCGAGATTGTGCCGGCCTCTCGGCTCGGTAATGCGGACTGCGGTGCCGTCCGGCAGCTCGCGCAGGGCGGTGTTAACCTCGCGTACCGAAAGCGCGGCGCAGCTGAGCTCGACCGCCGTCACGCCTGCCAAATGTAGATCTCCTCGGGCATCGGCTCGAATACCTTCGCCTTCTCCACGTCGGGGAGATCGGCAAGCGCGACATACTCCGATGCCACTGCTACGTAGTCCGCGGTCTCCGCCACCACCATCGGCTTGCAGGCGAAGGAATCTCGCACCACGGCGAACGCATGCTCGGTGGTCACCAGCAGCGTGAAGAACCCGTCGAAGGCCTTCAGCACGCCGCGCAGGGCGTCGGCTAGGTCCGCGCCCGCGTCCATCTCGCGCGCAACGTAGCGGGCCGCCACCTCGGAATCGTTGTCGGTATCGAACCGCACGCCCTGGTCGGCTAGCTCCCTGCGCACACTTGCGTAATTCGAGAAAGATCCGTTGTGCACGAGCGCCAGATCGGTCGCAACGGCGAACGGATGCGAGTGCTCGGTGGTCACAGCCGATTCGGTCGCCATCCGGGTATGGCCGATCGCCTGGTAGCCAGCCATGCCGGCCACGCCGTAGCGGCCGCAGACCTCCGCCGCCGGGCCAATGTCCTTGTACACCTCGATCGCCGCACCATAGCCAAAGAGGCGGACAGACCGGTCAGTCTCGATCAGCAGGCGCTGGCAGCGCTGCTGGTCGAGGCCAGTCACCAGAACCGCATCGCGGCCCCTCCTTCTCAGCTCGGCGGACACCCCGGCGGCCGCCTGGAAAGCCGCCAAGTAACTGGCCCAGTCATAATCGTCCGCCTGGGTGGACAGCGAGTATTTCGTCGTCCCCGGGGGCGCGTCGTGACTGTAAATCGCCACGCCAGTCGAGTCCGGCCCGCGCGATGCAAGCACGTCGAGCATCGGTACCGTTAGCTGGCCCAGGACCGGGTACAGGTCCGGGTTCTTGAGGCGGAGGCCGGTGATCCCGCACATATCCGCACGTCCTTTGCTGCGCTAGCCGAGAACTGGCATAGCCAATCTGTGAGGAGGCTAACACGATCAAGCGGTCGGAGAAGATGCCGAAGCGGGCCATTGACCGCAGGTTCTCAGGAACCCGGGCTACTCGCCCGCCGCGTTCGTCGGCTCAACTGCCGCGCCACGAGGGCACCCCATGCCATGACAAGAACTCCGTACAGGCCAAGCGGCGCGGCTGCTGCAGGGCCGAACGCTGCGGCCGCGATCCCGCTGGCCACCGCGAAGTCGCGCATCGATACGGTCAGCACGACACTCGTCCTGGCCCGCCGTTCTGCGCGCCAGCCGAGCAGCAGGCCGAGCGCAGCCGACGCGAGGATCAGCGCGACAAGTACGGCGAGCAGAGTCCCGTACGCGGCTGAGACGCGGACTTGCCCTGAGACGAGCCACACGAGGACGATCACGGCGACAATGGCGACGGCCTGGGCGCCGAGGTCAACGCGCTCACCCGTCGCAGCGAGCCGTTTGACCGCCAGGCCCGCAACCAACGGGACGCCGACCACGATAACCAGGCTGATCAGCACGTGCACCGACGACACGCCGTGGCCGCCGGCCAGCGCCAGGATCGGCCCGGCCACCGCAACGCAGATCAGGGTGGATGCCACGAGCAGCACGGCGGCCGCTCCTACTTCGCCACCAGCGATGCCGGCGATTGCGACCGACGCCACCTCTGCCGGCGCAACGCCTACCGCCAGCACGCCGTCACGCAGGGCCCCTGGGCCAAGCAGCCGGCTCAGTGCGAATGCCAGCAGCGGCAACGCAACCGCGGTAGCGATCACCACCAGGCCAAGGCGCGGTGCCAGCGAGCGGACCCGGTGCAGGACTCCGGCGGGAACGGTCATGGCGCTAGCGAAGACCAGGATCGCCAACACCACGCTGATGGCCTGGTGGCGGTCCAGCAGCTTCGGCACCCCCGGTACTCGCCACCCGAGCACAGCTGCGGCGATGACCAGGGCGAGAATGCTCCGCTCGAGAAGATCGGTTGTCCGGCGAATCGTGACGACGTTCATGATGCGGCGATGAAGGCAACTGGCAGTCGCGCCGGGCCGGTGTTGCCGCTGCGCGGCTGCCAGACCGCTTTGCCTGCAGGCCGGGGATCGCGCAGCCGCCGGGCCAGCACAGCCAGGGCCAGGCCGATGTCCTCGCGCGCCAGCAGGTGGCCGGGGCAGTAAGGCGCACCGCCGCCGAACGCGAAGTGTGGCGGCCGGCCCGTTGGGGTGATGCCGAAGGCGGTGTCAGGGACGGCTCGCGGATCGGTTCCGGCCGACTGCTGCTGCGCGAACGAGTCAATCTGATCACTGGCAAGCAGGCGAGCGGCCAGGTTGTGGCGCAGGACTGCCAGGCCGAACCTGGTGCGCGCGTACCAGATGACATCCCGGGCTCGGTGCACCTCGTCGGAGCTGACGGCGAATGCCGGATCAGCCACGTCGAAGCGCGGGACCAGCGGGCCCGAGGTCGGCGTCATGGCACCTCCAGTGCGGACGGACACTGGCAATCTTGACAGAGCTACAGGCTGCCGTTCCGGCATGCTGTATCTTGCTCTGCCGCGCTCGTCACTGGCCCGACGAGCCACGCCAGCCTGGCTGCCAGGATGGGCACGGCCCCAGCCGACCGCCGCAGGCTGCGACGCGCCGGACTGATCCAGGAAGGTCGCGACGTGAGCACTGCCGAGCTGGCTGCGCTGGTTGGGATCGGAGTTCTCGCGGGCATTGTCAGCACAGTCGCCAGTCTCGCCTCTGTCGTGTCCTACCCGGCGCTGCTCGCGCTGGGCCTGCCGCCGGTCAGCGCGAACGTGACCAACACCGTCGCGCTGATGTTCACCGCCGTCGGAGCCGCTGCGGGCTCGCGGCCCGAGCTGGCTGGCCAGGGGCGGCGGGTGCTCAGGCTCGGCCTACTGACTGCCGCGGGCGGCGGCGCGGGCGCGGCGCTACTGCTGCTGACGCCGCCCAGGGGATTCGAATACGTGGCGCCCCTGCTGATTGCCGCCGGATCGGTCATAATCCTGCGGCGCCAGGTCCCAGTCGGACCAGAGCCCGCCTATGAGAGCGGGCCCGACGGTGCAGCCGCAGCGCCGGGCGAGGCTGACCGGGGTCGGGGCTGGCTTTCGCGCGCTGGGGTCTTCGCGGTAGCGGTCTACGTCGGATACTTCGGCGCGGCGGGCGGAGTTCTGATGCTCGCAATGCTGCTCCGCATGTTCCGTCAGTCGCTGGCCAGGACCAACGCGCTGAAGAACGTGACATTGGGTCTGGCTAACGCGGTCGCCGGGGTCGGGTTCGCGATCTTCGGGCCGGTGCGGTGGGCTGCGGCACTGCCACTGGCCGCGGGCTTCCTGACTGGCGGCTGGATCGGCCCGTCGCTCGTGCGCCGCCTGCCTGCTCGAGGACTGCGCGTCTTCATCGGCATCTGCGGCCTGGCAGTGGCACTCCAACTCGCCATCAGCACGTACTAGTGACGGCAAGCACTGTAGAGCGACGGCCGGAACGGCGATGGCCCGGCTGGGCTTCCGGAAACCTTTCCAGCTTCGATAAGCTGTCCTCGCGTAGGCGACCAAGCCGACGCCAACGGAGCCGCTAGAGCTTGTGTGACCAGGCAGGATCGTGACGGTTATGAGATTGGAGGAGCGGATGTCATCAGTGCGAATCGTTTCCGCCCAGCCCCTCTCGCTGCAGTCGCAGGCTCCCGACACGTCACGCGTGGTCGTCGCTCTTGCTTGCCCGCCGCCAAGTGGCGTCGTGTCCATTGCGAATCGGACTAATCCCGCGCAGTGGTGCCGGATCCAATCAGATGAGGTTGGCCTTGCCGAGACCGAGCACCGCGGCTTTCTCCGGCCGACACAGGTTTGTGGCTGTCTGCCTATTGCCAACTGGGGTGGGAACGGATGAACGGGAGCCCAGGCGAGTACCTGGTCGATATCAAGGTCCGTCTCCCTGGAGACCTGCCCGCCGACGAGCGGCGCCGCCTGCTCGCCGCGGAGCTCAGACGTGGGAAGGAACTCCGCGCGAACCGGGCCATCCAGCGGATCTGGCGGGTTCCTGGCGCCCTGCGAAACGTCGGTATCTGGTGCGCGACCGACGCCACCGAATTGCACGAGCTGATCTCGAGCCTTCCCCTGTTCCCCTACATGGAAGTCGCGGTCACGCCGCTCGCCGTGCATCCAGTCGAGTCCACGAGCTCATGAGCCGAAGATGTCTTCGGTGTCGGGTCAGGCGGCAACCGCAGCCGGCGGACAGCTCGACCACCAGGTGCCGCAGCGGCCGGACTCGATCGCGAATGTCCCCTCCATCGGCCCGTGCTATCCCACGGAAGGATTCCATGCTGCGACACCAGCGTGGCCGTGATCATGATCTAGATAGAGCGGGGAAGCGGCCCTCCCACACCACCTTGCGTGCGGCCTGAGTCCCGCCGTGTCCTCCTACACAATCGCGCTGATCCCCGGGGACGGGATCGGTCTCGAGCTCGTCCCTGGTGTCGCCGACCTTGCCGAGCAGGCCGCGGCTCGCCACGGGGTGACACTGAAGTGGCTGGCCCTGGACTGGGGTTCGTCCCGCTACCTGGAGACCGGGCAATTCATGCCAAGCGACTGGCAGCAGACCCTCGCCCAGACCGACGCGATCCTGCTCGGTGCCGTCGGGGATCCGCGGATCGCCGATCATGTGTCGCTATGGGGGCTCCTGCTACCGATCCGGCGTGAGCTCCGGCAGTCGGTCAACGTGCGACCAATCGTGTCCCTTCCGGGCGTCGCCGGCCCGCTGCGCTCACAACGCCCGTTCGACATGCTTGTCATCAGGGAGAACAACGAGGGCGAGTACACCAACGTCGGCGGCAGCCTGTACCCGGGCACGGCGGACGAGGTCGTTGTCCAGGCCTCGATCTTCACCCGCCACGGGACCGAGCGGCTGGTGCGCTTCGGCTTCGAGCAGGCACAGCGAAGGACCGGCCGGCTCGTGTCGGCTACCAAGTCAAACGGGCTGCCGTTTTCGATGCCGTTTTGGGACACGGTGGTCCGCGAGGTTGCCACGGGTTATCCGGACGTGTCCGTCCGGGAGATGCACATTGACGCGCTAGCGGCCCGCCTCGTCTTGGCCCCGGAGGAATTCGATGTCATCGTCAGCAGCAACCTGTTCGGCGACATACTGAGCGACCTGGGGGCCTCGCTCGTGGGCAGCATCGGGGTGGTTGCCTCGGCCAACGTGAACCCGGTCGGAGATTGCCCGTCCATGTTCGAGCCGGTGCACGGCTCGGCGCCGGACATCGCCGGGCAGGGAATCGCCAACCCGACCGCGCAGGTGCTGTCGGCTTGCATGATGCTGACTCATCTGGGCGAGGCCGCCGCGGCCGAAGACCTGCGCACCGCACTGCTCAGAGCGCTGGCTGACCCGGCCGGCCGGACTGCTGACATCGGCGGGGAGGCCACAACGATCGAGGTCCTCGAGCGCATCGAGAAGGAGTTCAACCAAGGCGCGCCGGCGCTATGAGCTACGAAGAGGAGGCGAGAATGTCAGACTCCAGCTGGGTGCAGGTCGGCAGAACGCACTCGTGGACCCTGCTCGCCAGCCAGAGGATCTTCGGCTGATGGACGGCTTGCTACAGGGGCGTACGGCGCTCGTGACCGGTACCGCGGGAGGGATCGGCGGGGCGATCGCCACCGAGCTCGTGGCCCAGGGCGCGCAGGTGCTGGGCCTCGACAAGGTTGCCGGCGGTCCAGTGGATGCTATGTCAGTAGATCTGACCGACACGGCGGGCCTGGCCGCGGTGGTCGACGACGCCGCGTCCCGGCTGGGACGCATTGACGTGCTCGTCAACTGCGCAGGCACTTTTACCGCAGAGAGCGTCCGGGAGCTGACCTGGACCGGTTACGACCGGGTGCTCCGGGTCAACCTGCACGCCCCGGTGTTCCTGATGAGCCGCGCGGGCGGACTCATGGCGGATCAGGGCTACGGGCGCATCGTCAACATCACGAGCATCCACGGTCGGCTCAGCGAACCGCTGTCTACGGCCTACGATGTGTCCAAGGCAGGACTGGAGGCGGCGAGCAGGACGTTCGCCGTTGAGCTAGGCCCCGCCGGGGTTCTGGTCAACGCGGTCGCGCCCGGATTCGTTGCCACCGCAATGTCCGTGGTCGACGGTGTCAACGAACTCGAGAGCGAGTGGTTCCGCACCATCTACGTGGAGCATGCTCGACTGCCCCTGCAGCGAGCCGCCGAGCCCAGCGAGGTCGCGCGGCATGTGGCGTTCCTGGCCAGCGAGGCCAACACGTACGTCACCGGCCAGACCCTCACCGTTGATGGGGGTTTGTCGGCCCGATTCTGACACCGCACGTAGGGGCCTGGGCCGGTGCAGCTGAGCCTGAATTTTAGTACTTGCAGAGGTTTCCAACCTCAGTCGCGATCCGGTCGACGCTAGGCAGCCAGGCCCGCTCTAGCGCGTCGGCGTAGGGGATCGGGGTCTCGTCCGCCGAGATCAGCAGGGGCGGCGCGTCGAGCAGCTCAAAGTGCCGCGTCGTCATCCGCGCTACCAGGCTTGCCCCCCAGCTGCCGCCGGGCGGACTCTCCTGGACCACGGCGAGCCGCGAGGTCTCCCGCAAGCTGTCGACCACGCACGCGTCGTCGAACGGAACCAGTGTCCTAGGGTCAATCACCGTGCTCTCCAGGCCTTCAGCGGAGAGTCGCTCGGCGGCCTCGACGGCGCGGTGACGCATCTGCTGTGTCGCAACGATGGTGGCATCCTTCCCCCGGCGCACCACCGCGGCCTGGCCAATAGGGATGATCGCGCCCGGTCCGGTCGGCACCTCTCCCTTGAGTGCGAACAGGTTCTTGTGCTCGAACACGATGACCGGGTTGTCCTCCCGCACCGCCGAGCGCAAGAGGCCGTACATGTCCTCGACCGTCCCAGGCACGACGATCTTGAGGCCGGGAACGTTGAGAAACCAGTTCTCGGTGGCCTGGGAGTGCTGGGAGCCGAAACCACCGCCGGCGCCGTTGCTCATCCGGATGGTGAGCGGGACTCGGACCTGTCCCCCGGTCATGTAGCGGTACTTCGCGACCTGGTTGGCGATCTGGTCGAAGCAGACGCCGGCGAAGTCGGCGAACATGATCTCCGCGATCGGGCGCAGCCCGGTGATGGCCGCTCCAAGGGCGGCGCCGACGATGGCCTGTTCCGATATCGGCGTGTCTCGGACCCGGCCGGCACCGAAGCGCTCGAACAAGCGGCCGTGGACTTGAAAGCTCCGCCGGCCGCCCCGACGTCCTCGCCGATGAGGATGACACTCGGGTCCTCGTCCATCGCGTCGGCGATGGCCTGCGCGATCACCCTTCGGTATGTTGTCTGCTCGCTCATGCGTATACGTCCTTGAGGCGCTCGTCGAGATCGGGCTCGGGCCAGCTCAACGCCCGTTCGAGGGCGCTGGCCACCTCTTGGGCGGCCTCCTTCTGGATCCGCTCGATCAGGGCTTCGACGTTCTCGTATGGGTCCGCATGGGCTCGGAGCGACTCCTCGAGACGGATGATGGGATCGCGCGCCAGCCAGCTCTCGAGCTCCCCGGCCGGCCGGTAGGTGGCCGGGTCACTGCGCGAGTGGCCCTCGTGGCGGTAGGTGAGCGCCTCGACGAGCGTAGGACCGCCACCGCCGCGGGCCCGGGCGATCGCCGCCATCGCGACGCTGCGCACCGAGACGATGTCGTTGCCATCGACCTGCACTCCGGGCATGCCGTACGAGCTGGCACGATCGGCCAATCGGGTGATTGGTGTCGTCGAAGCCAGCGGGCTGTACTCGCCGTACTGGTTGTTCTCGATCACGAACAGGGCAGGTAGGCGCCAGATCGCGGCAAGGTTGAGGCTCTCGTGGAAGGCGCCGATGTTCGTCGCACCGTCACCGAAGAACGCTACGCTCACCGCGCCGGTCCGGAGGTACTGCGCGGACAGCGCCGCACCTACGGTGATCGGCAGGTTGGCCCCGACGATCGCATTGGCGCCCAGTGCTCCGCGTGGCACGTCGGCGAAGTGCATCGAACCGCCCCGGCCGCCGCACAGGCCGCCTGACCGGCCGAGGATCTCGCCGAAGCACCTGTCAAGCGGCGCGCCCATGGCAAGCACCGCGCCGTGGCCCCGGTACGTGCACGTCATGGTGTCGCCCGGTGCCAGGGCAGTGCAAACCCCTACCACGGTGGCTTCCTGCCCCTGGCACAGGTGCGTGCTCCCCCGGACCAGGCTCCGGGCGAAGAGCCCCTTTACCTCGTTCTCGAATAGCCGGATCCGCCACATGAGACCCAGGAGGTCCGGTGCATCCGGCGGCGGCCCGTCGGCCAGATTCGCCGTTGCTGCCGGGGCGGGGAATTCGGTCATGTCAGCTCACCAGGGCTCGTCGTTTCTTGGGCGGGGCACAGCTGTCGGTGGCTCGCAGTGAGGTGGGCAGGACCACCTGTCTGGCAGGCTCGCCGGCCAACTGCTCAAGGAGCAGGCCGGCGGCGAGCTTGCCCATCTCCCGGGTGTCACGGGAGACCGTGGTGACCGCCAGATAGTCAGAGAAAGGGAAGTCATCGCAGGTCACAAGGCTGACGTCGGCTGGGAACGACATGCCGAGATCGCGGAGCGCGGGCAGCACCCCGACCAGGATCTGGTTGCCGCCGGAGATCAGCGCGGTCAGGGATTTGTTCCCCCCGAGCAATTCCTTCGCGGCCAGGTAACCCGCCTCGGGTCGCGGTGCGACGGAACGCACTGCTCCGGTCAGCCCAGGCAGTGCCCGGCAAGCGCGTCGGAACGCGTTAGATCGTTCGCGCGACGGTCGGACGTTGCGATTGTCGTTGACGAGCCCGATGTGACGGTGGCCGAGCTCGAACAGGTGCGCGACGGCGGCTTTGATGCCGGCTGCGTGGTCGCTGACCACCGACGCGAAGGGCATGCGGTGCATCTGGCGGTCGACCAGAACGGCGGGGAGATCGAGCTGCTCTAGGGCCATCATGACGTCGGCATCGGTCTCATCGCTGAGCGACAGCAGCAGACCGTCAACCCGGCGCTGCTGGAACAGCCGAACGTGCTTGGCATCGAGGCCGGGCTCGTTGAACGAGTTCGTCAACAACATCGCGTAGCCCGACTCGCGCAGCATGACCTCGGCACCTACAGCGATCCTCGACATCAATGGATTGCTGATGTCGGCAACGAGGAAGCCGATCGTCCGCGTCTCTCCGGTCCGGAGGCTCTGGGCGAGCAAATTTGGCTGATAGTGGAGCGCGGCGACCGCATCGAGTACGCGGTTGCGCATAACCGGGCTGACGTCAGGGTGCCCGGACAGCACCCGCGATACGGACGAGAGGGCCACCCCGGCACGCTCAGCCACCTCGCGCATGATGGGCTGGCCTCCGGTCGCGCGCTTCGGCGCCGCCTCCGCCCGGCGGGTCCCGTCGGTCATGGGATCATCACTCCGGATCGGGCGGTGCGTCGCGGTCCAGCCGATGACGGTCGATAAAGTCCTCGTCGAGGTCCCACCCAGGCCGGGGCGATCCGACAGGACAAGTTCTCCCCGCTCCAGCGGTGGCCGGTTTGCGATCAGACCCCACCATATGGGGTCACGGTCCGGGTGGAAGCACTCAACGTAGGTGCCATGAGGCTGGCTGGCTATTAGATGGCTGGCGACCTGGGGCTCCTCGTGGTGTCCCATCGCCACGTCATAGGACCAGGCGACGGCAGCCGTTCGGCGCCAGGCGGTCGGGCCGCCAGACCAGGAAGCGTCGAAGTTGCAGACGTCTACAGCGCCGGCTTCCATGAGGTCGCGGCAGCCGCTGGGGCTGAGCTCGCTCTGACCCGCGCAGACCGGCAACCCGCCCTGGAAGCGCACGTCACGAAGGCTGCGGCGGTCGTTGTGCCAGCGCACCGGCTCCTCGAACCAGCGGACCCCCACTCCGTCGAGTCGTCGGGCCAGCTCCACCGCACCCGCCACGGTGTAGCCCTGGTTCGCATCGATGGTGATGACGAAGTCGTCGCCTGCCGCGTTCCGGGCCTGCTCGACGCGGTCGGCGTCCTCGGCGGGGCTGCGGCCCCCCACCTTGAGCTTGACCCCCGCCAGTCCGAGCTCGAGGTAGGCAGCGATTTCGTCCGCGATGGACCCGAGAGGCTCCCCGTAGTAACCGCCAATCGCGATAAGGGGCACCCTCCGCCGGAAGCCGCCCCACAGCCGCCACAACGGCTGGCGCACGGCCTTGCCGACTGCGTCCCAGATCGCAGTGTCAGCGGCGGCCACGGCAACCAGGCCCAGCCGCCGGTCCCGCAGGATGTCGTAGGTTACCGGGTACATCGCCTGCCAGCAGCGCTCCGTGGCCAGCGCGTCAAGCCCGACCAGTGCGGGAGCGATCTCCTGCTCGATGATCCGCTCGATTGTAAGCAGGGAGGCGTCTTCGTCGCCGACATAGGCTTCGCCCACGATGCCGTCGCCAGTATGCAGGCGCAGCAGCACGGTGGACCGTCTCGTCATCCTGTAGTGGCTGCCGCGGAACTCGCGGGGCAGAGGTACACGCAGCAGCACGGCCTCAAGCCGGGTGATGGTGAGGCGGGAGCCCTTGTCACTGGGCGTGTCCTGCAGAGTCAGGTCCGTCGCGCGCCCCATCATCCACTCCTGGAACCGGTTCCGGGCGGTAAGAACATAACCCACGCGAGGGAGCGGACGCAATGATGACCGGCTGACGCCGCCCCGGTGCCGTCTGCGGGGTTACGGAAGGGCGGCGACGCCCCGTGAACGGGCTTACCCGTCGGTTCCAGTTGCGACGGGTGCCACGGCGGAGATCAAACGCACGGTGGCCGAGGCCGCTGAGATGGCTGGCTTGACGCAATGGCTTGACTGGAAGCGAGTCAAGCTTACTGGTGGACAGCGGCAGCGGCAGCGGATCTCTGGAAGCGGTCCCGGAGCCGCACGTGGTGTTGCTAGCTGGGCCGCACGTGCCCGGCAGGCACCTGGCACGATCGCCAGGGGATCGATCCCGTCATGGTTCTCACGTGACGCAAACGGCGCCCGGAAGTCCGTGAATCCCTTGCGATCGACTAGGTCCGCCGCGCCAAGACACCCTCGATAGGGGCCGCGCAATCGCTTGACAGCTCAGACTGGAATCGGTTTCAATGGACCAGCCTTCCGCTGGGTACAGCCGCGCGGGGGCGGGAAATCCCATTAGGAGAGGCCATGCGGAAACGGGCAACGATAATTAGTCAGCGCCCCAGCGCACGGGCTCGCTACCGCAGCGCCTCGGCGGCACTCGTTGCCCTTGGACTCGCAGTGACTGCGGCCGCGTGCTCGTCCTCCACCAGTGGCAGCGGTGGGAGCAGCGGGAAGGCCACCGTCACCATCTGGAACGACCCCCTGGCATCCGGTTCCTGCGGGGTTCCTGCATCGAAGTCCTTCCTCACCAAGGGCGTCGCGCTGTTCGAGGCGACGAAGCCAGGTTTCAACGTCAAGATCATTCAGGACCCGTGCGACGCTTCCACCGCCTTCGAGACGCTCCTGAAGTCCTCCGAAGTGGCCGGGACAACTCCCGACATCGGTCAGCTCTACGTCGGCGGTCAGGTCATTGAACAGGGCAAATATCTGGTCTCGCTCAACAACCTGCTGGGCAAGAGCTACATCAACTCGCTGACAGGCTGGCGGTTCGTTACCAACGGATACGGAACTACGCCGAACGGCGCGATCTATGGGGTTCCCTTCGGGGCTGGCTACTGGTACATGGTCTATTACAACAAGAAGCTCATGGCCAAGGCTGGTATCACGAACCCCGACCCGGCCACATGGGACCAGCTTCTGGCTCTGGGCAAGAAGGTCAAGGCGGCGGGGGTCACTCCGTTCGACATCGGTGAAAAAGAGGGCTACATGGGCGCGTGGACGCAGGACGCGCTCATCTCCGGCGATGTCGGCGACACCGGTGTGCTCAACGCCTTTTACGGCAAGACCTCGCTCGACTCGTCCCTGCTCCTCAAGCCCTATGCGGCCTGGCACGAGCTCTACGCAGACGGGCTGACCAATTCGAACGCGGTCTCGCTCTCGTACGCGACGGCTATCGCTGATTTCGCGGCCTGCGAGGCGGCGATGACCATCACCGGCGGCTTCTACGACAGCACGTTCAGCAAGGGACTGGGGAGCAACGTCAGCATGTTCCCGGTTCCGGTCCTGGCCGGTGCCACCGACCCGCACAGCCTGTCCGGCGGCCCGAACAATTCCTACGTTGTCTTCAAGTCGTCCACGCACGTCGCGGACGACATCAAGCTGATCAAGTTCCTCACCACGCTCCCGGTGCAGGACCTGTCCGTCAACGAACTGGGCCAGCTGCCGAACAACGTGTCATTCACCCCATCGGCAGCGTTCCAGAAGAGCCAGCCCCTGCTGACGACTATCTACCAGTACCTTCTCGTCAAGCACTACACGCCCAACGAGGCATTCGACAACATCATGCCGGGATCGATCTGCAGCTACTGGTACCAGACGAATAACGGCGTGTTCGGCGGGACTCTGAGTCCCGCAAGCGCGGCGGGTTCCATGCAGTCGCAGATGACCAGTTACCTCGCATCACAGTCCACCGGATAGTGCCGCGGATGGGCAGCTGATGACCAGTGAGCGCAGCCTGAGGTTCGCCCGCGCGGCCCGGGGTAAGCCTCAGGCTGCGTCGGGCGCTGGCGCCGCAGCGCCGGGTCTTCCCGTACGTGGCCCTGCTTCCGGCCGCCCTCCTCGTCCTGGGACTCATGGTCCTGCCAATCGCTGAGACGGTCTACCACAGCTTCACCAACTGGGACGGACTGACCAGCAACTTCATCGGCCTGGCGAACTACCGGCTGATCGTGGACAACCCGGTGGTCGGTCAGATCTTTCTCAACTCCCTGATCTTTCTCATCTCCGTACCGCTCATCCTCGCCGCGTCGCTCCTGGTGGCCGTGCTCGTCTACGAAAAGGTCATCGGATGGAAGGTCTTCCGCTTCCTCTTCTTTATCCCGGTGGTCCTCTCGCCCGTCGTCGTTGGCGTGCTGTTCAGCACGTTTTTCCTGCCGTCAGGCCTGGCCGACAAGCTGCTCAGTCCGTTCGGCCTGGAGACGTTCCCCTGGCTCTCCCACGCGTGGCCGGCCCGGGCCGTCGTGATCCTGGCCCTGGTGTGGACCTCGTTTGGCTTCGGGATGGTCGTGCTGCTCTCGGCCATGTCTAACATCGATACCGCCCTGTACGACGCTGCCGCTATCGACGGCGCCTCGTGGTGGAAGCGGCTGCGTCGATCACGATCCCGATGGTCTCCGACACCTTGCAGTTCCTCAGCGTCATCAACGTGATCTACACGTTCACATCGCTGTTCGCCTTCGTCTTCGTCATCACGGCCGGCGGGCCGGGGTTCTCCACGACCACGGTTGACTACTACATCTACATCACCACGTTCGAGAACGGCCAGTTCGGATACGGCGCGGCGCTGGCGCTCGTGCTGTTCCTCGTCGTGCTCACGCTGACCATCGCTCAGGTCAAGCTGTTCCCGAGCCGCGAGGTCCAGGGCGGCCGATGTGACCTCACGATTGCCTCGTGTCGTTGTGTTTCGTGCTGATGTGCCTGGTCGGTGTCAGCACGGTTTACCCGCTGATTTTCATGGCGCTCAACAGGATGCGCACAACCCAGGCCTTCGAGGTCAACCCGTTCGGGCTCCCGACGCACTTCGATCTCAGCAATTACCGTGCCCTGGAGAACCAGGTACCCTTCCTCGCGAGCATCCTGCACTCGTTCATCGTGGTCATCCCGCAGTCTGCCTCGCGACCCTCTTCTCGGCGCTCGCGGCCTTCGTCTTCACCAAAACGCCCGTCCGCCTCGGCAACGGGCTCTTCTGGCTGATGCTCATGATCATGTTCATGCCCGGCGTTGTCGTTCTGATCCCTCTGTACGTGGAGGTAGCGCACGCGGGCTGGCCAATAACTTCGCCCCGGCCATCCTCATTTACACCGCCATCAACATCCCTACGGGACATACCTGCTCCGCGCCAACTTCCGCTGTATCCCCGACTCGGTGGTCGAAGCCGCGCGCGTCGACGGCGCAAGCTGGCGCAATCTTCGTGCGGATAGCGCTTCCCATCGGCCGCCCGGGATCATGGCGGTCGGGGTCCTGACGTTCCTCAACGTCTGGAACGAGCTGTTCATCAGCCTCGTCCTGCTGCACTCCCCGTCGAACCAGATGGTCACGCCGACCATCGCGGAGCTCACCGGGCGGTTCGGAAGCGACATCCCGGTCATTATGGCCGGGCTCCTGCTCGGGTCGATCCCCACGCTGGTGGTTTATCTCCTAGGTTCACGGTTGCTGGTCCGGGGCATGATCGTCGGCTCGGTCCGGTAGCGCCGTGGTGGACCAGAAAGTCGACGCGGTCGTGACTGGCGCGGCCAGCGGGATCGGGCGTGCGTGCGCCTACCGGATCCTCCAGGAGGGATTCAGTGTCCTGGCTGTCGACATCAACCCCGCCGGGCTCCAGACTCTTGATCACCCGAAGCTGCAGACGCTGATCGCCGACATGAGCTCCGAGGAGGCGCGCGACAGAGTCGTCGAAGCCGCCACCGGAGCCCGTTACCTGATCAATGCCGCGGGAATCATCCGACTCCGGCCCATCCTTGAGTCGGGCGTGCACGACCTGCGGGAGATCTTTGCGGTGAACGTGGAAGCCGTCTGGGACCTGACGTCGCGCCTCGGCAGACAGATGCCGCCGGGCGGGGCGGTCGTCAATCTGAGTTCCGCATCAGCAAAGCTGTCTTCGACCATCGAGTGCGCGGCCTACGCAGCGTCGAAGGCCGCCGTGCTGAGCATCACGCGCTCCTTCGCCTACGCCTTTGCACCGCAGGCAGTACGGGTTAACGCTATCGTCCCCGGCATCATCGACACCGCCATGCAGGACCAGGTCGTGGACAAGATGGCTCTGTATCGCGGGGTGCCGCCGGCGGAGATACGCCGATCGCGCAATAACACGATCCCGCTCGGTCGCCCAGGCACGCCGGAGGACACGTCGGCTGTCGCCTGGTTCCTGCTATCGGACGAGGCCCGTTATATGACCGGGCAGGCAGTCAACTGCACCGGCGGCCAGATCATGTGGTGAGGACCTCTCGGCCAGCGCGCGATGGCGGTCCTGCGGTGAGATAAGCGCGCAGCGCCTGCCCACTGTCAGAGCCGCCAGAGCAAGCCATCTAGATGAAACGCCGCATATAGCAGCCAGGGTCAGGATCGTGGGGAAGGCGTTCGACCAGCCTGGCAACAATGCTTGACTACCGGGCCGGGAAAATCGACGTTAGCAGTCGATGAAGCTCGCAGTCAGCGTGGTGTCCATGCGGCCGCCGCCTGGTAGCTCCAGGGCCTGGCCCGCGGCCAGAGCGGCCTCAAGATTACCTCCGGCCGTCCAGGGTTCTATTCCGAGGCCGTAGGCGCCGCGCAGCGGCATAGCGCTCGCTCCGCCGAATGGCTGCCAGGAAATCAGCCACCGGAACACGGCGGGATCCCAGTCCAGGCGGAATCCGATTCGCAGGGCGGGGTTTCGTGCCTCCGCCCAGCCGGCGTTGAGATCGGTGAGGTACACATCGTCGTGGCTGGCGGCATCCGGCCCAGGGATGCGCGAGAGGTCGACATCGCGACCGTCGCGTCCGCGCGCCATCGGCCAGCGGCTCACTTGCCCCGGCGCTAGCCGAGCGGTGTCCTCCCACAATTCCGCGACCGTGACGACAGTGCGGCACGGGACGCGAAGCTCGGCGTCCGCGGCAATCAGAGGGGGTCCAAGAACGCAGTGATGACCCCACACGAAATGCGCGACCTCTTGGGACCTGTTCAGCACCGACTCCTCAAGCAGCAAACTGCGCTCACCGTGCCGCAGCCGCATCAAGCGTTCAAGCCGGAACGGCGTCAAGCGGCAGTCGACGGCAAACCTGACCGCCACCTCGTCATCGTCGTCCGCTTCGACCGACCAAGACCATGGCTGCGTGGCGACTTCGCCGTGGAACGGAAGCTCGGCGCCTTGGTAGGCGCACGCATCGTTCGTATTAGGAAAGAGCTCCTGCCAGCACCCCTGGTAGTTCTCCAGGAACGGCATGCCCGTGCTGCCCTCGCGCGGCGGCGACCCCGGCGGTTGGAGCCCCCAGTCCGTCTTGAATAGCGGGTCGATCCCGGATGACAGGTCAATGAACGCGTAGATGTCCGCGCCCTTGTCGGGCAGGACCGTCACCTGCACCGCATCATTTCCGAGAATGACCGCGCGCCAGCCGCTGACCATGGCCTGGCCGACCCCGAAGCCTGCTCGTGCCACGGGCCCTCCAGCCCCTCTTGACGCATCCAGATGCTATAGCGTTTACTGCCGGAATGGAACCTGGCGCGGTCGTAGCGAGGGCGGCGACCGGCGCGGCCAGCGGCACCGGCAAGGCGACCGCGCGGAGACTGCGCGATGACGGGCACCGCCGGCCTTCATGGCGCGATCCAGCTGAGCCGACCGATGTGGCCCTGGCGGTCTGCCACTTCGTGCCGCCGGATTACACCAACGTCACCGGGCATCGCGTGGTCATCGACCGCGACTGACCGTCACACTCTGAAAGGCAGATGCCGACATGCCAGCGCTGCACCACACAGGACTGACAATCTCGAGCCTCGACAGATCGCTGCTTTTCTGGCGAGATGCGATGGGGATGACCGTGCTTTTCGAACAGGAGAAGACCGGTGGGTACATCGAGGCCATCGTCGGCGAGGTCGGCGCTAGCGTCCGCATGGCGCACCTGGCGTTCGGCAGCGAGGGCCCGCGGATCGAGTTGTTCGAATACGTATCGCCTTCCGGGGGGAAGCACGTTTCCAGGCCTGCCGACGTGGGATTCGTACATGTCTGCGTTGCCTGTGACGACTTGGAGGATAGGCTCGGCCGGCTCGTAGCGGCGGGCGGGTCGGCATTCAGCGCGCCGGTCATCGTCGACACCGGCGTGAACCGCGGCGGTCGCGGCGTGTACCTGCGGGATCCGGACGGGCACGTCGTGGAGCTATTCGAACAGCCGTCGGTGCCGGAGTCCGACAGTGCAGTCGCGGCGGGACGGCAGGCCGATGGATAGCCTAAGGCAGGGCAAGTGTGGCTGGGCAGCCCACGGCGACTTTGCTGGCTGGCATCGCGCGGGATCAGAATCCAGATCGCGACGGCTAACACGCGCTGGAAGCAGCGTGCCGCGTCGACCGTGAGCTGGAGCGGCTGGTGCCAGGCGCGAACCTGAACGTCAAATGCGGATACGCCCACTAGGAAGGAAACGTGAGCTGCGAGTTCGCAATCACTTGATTCACGGATTTGGCCGCTCATGAAAGTGGGCCGACCCAGCTACCCTGGAGTAGCGCCAGAACGCACGGCCTTCTACGCATCTTCCGGCGGTGCAATGAGAAACGCTCGGATTACTCCGGACCATCGACTTGCCATGCTCGCCGGGCGCACCATCCACCGGTACCCAGCGTCGTGAATGCGGCCGGACCGCTGCCCGACCAGAACCGGGCTGACGCCGTGGTGGATCGCCTCCGCACGGCGATCTGGGAGGGTGTCTATGCGCCCGGCGACCGGCTGGTCGAGCGGCAGCTCGCCCGTGAGTTCGGAGTCAGCCATATTCCGCTGCGCGAGGCTCTCGCGCGGCTCGTTGAGGAAGGCCTAGTCGTGCGGCTGCCGCGGCGCGGCGCGCGGGTGGCTAGTCTTTCCCCCCGGATGCTGGAGGAGCTGTCTAGCCTGCGGGTCGTCCTCGAGCAGTTCGTGGTGCGCAGGCTGCATGGACGAGTCACACCAGAGACGCGATCAGAGCTGCAGCTGATCGTGGACCAGATGCTGGCCGCGGCGCAGCGCCAAGATCTCGTGCTCCTGCACGAAACCGACCAGCAGTTCCACCAGCGTCTCTGGGAACTCGCCGATCACACGCTACTCGTCCAGGTCGCGGCGCAGATGCGCGGCCGGATGAACCATTTCTTCCGCGCGGCCGTGGCAGCGCTGGGACCGGACGAGATGCGCCGCCACGCCGAGAGCCACCAGGAGCTGCTCGACGTGATCGCGTCCGGCGACCAGCGGACTGCGGAGCGCGCCATGCAGCAACACGTCGAGGCCGCCGCCAAACGAATCGGCAACACGAGCCTGACCGGTACTAAGGACGAGTACTAGGCGATAAGCGTCCGACTGCAGGTCATCATCACGGATCCGTCCTGGCCTTCGATACCGACGAGCGCGTGCTGGATGATGTGCGCTCATGACAGTCAGGCTGCAGGCCACCGCGCCGGCTGACCTCATCGCCGCGGGGCCGCCAACGGCGCTGACCGCTAGGTGCCGGGCAACGTCTCGAGTATGTACCAGTTCGCAGTCAGCCCGGCGTCGACCCGGAGGTCGATTCCGGTGATCGCAGATGCGTGTTCGGAGGCAAGGAACAGGAACGCCTGCGCCACCTCATCTGTGCGCACCAGCCGTTTCATCGGCACCCGAGCGAACGACCCGTTCAGGTAACCCATCAGTTCCGGCCCAACAGCCTGCTCCGTCATCGCCGTGTGCGTGAAACCCGGGCTTACGCAGTTGGAGCGGATCCGGTGCCCGGCGAGTTCCAGCGCCATGGTCCGGTTCAGCCCGAGCAACCCGGCCTTCGACGCGTTGTAGGCAGCGAACGGCCCGTCGCCGCCGGATGCGTCGATCGAGGCGGTGTGCAGGATCACCCCGCCGCCGGTCCTGGCCATTTGCCGGGCGACAGTCTGCGCCATCAGGAACGCGCCGGTGAGGTTAGTGTCTATGATCGCCCGCCAGCGCGCGCGGTCGATCTCGAGGAATGGCGTGTCGTCGTCGATGCCAGCGTTGTTAACGAGCACGTCGATGCGGTCCCAGCGCTCCGCCGCGCCGCGCACCGCCTCTTCGACCTGAGCCTCATCGCTGACGTCGCACCTGGTGAGCCACGCAACACCGCCGTCGTCGCCGATCTGGTGGACGGTATCTTCCAGTTCCGCGACAGTCCTGCCCAGCACCATGACCTCGGCGCCTTCAGCGGCAAAGGCGCGGGCAGTGGCCTGGCCGATGCCGCGGCCGCCGCCAGTTACGATGACGTGGCGACCGTCGAACCGGCTGGTCAATCGCCGGCCGCCTGGATGACCTCCGGCTCGTCTTCGATGAAGCCTTCAGGCCGGCCGAGCCGGCCAGTCCTGCGGATGCCGAGCACCGTGAACACGACGGCGAGCACCACGCAGGCCAGACAGGCAACGCTGATCGAGGTCTGCAGCTTGAAGCTGGTGGCGTTCAGCACGAACGTCTGGAAGAAGTTCTTGTAGAAGATGTAGACGTTGATGGCGATGCCGATCACCGGCAGGACCAGGTTTGTCAGCAGATTGAAGTCACCGCGGTGGAAGCGGAGATGGTAAAAAATGTTCGCCACGCAGGTCAGTGTGTACGGGATCAGGATAAAGAAGACGTACGCCTCGCCGATCCAGCCGAACGCGTTCAGCGGGTTGTGGTCCTGGTAGAGACTGATCAGGATCGGCAGCACTACGCAGCACCCGAGGACGAGTAGCTGGGCGTTCCACGGTGTCTTGTTGCGGTCGGTGCGGCCGAACACGCGCGGGGCCAGTCCCTCGCGGCCCAGAGCGTATAGCTGCCTGCTCGCGGCCATCGAGATCGCGCTGAACGCGGCGAACACGGCAGTGAACCCGGTGAGCGGGACCAGGATCCGCAGCCAGCTGACATAGTGCTCTGCGACGAGGTAAATCGGCGTGAACTGCCCGGAGCTTACGTATGCGGCCATGGTCTTCGCCGGAACCGCGTTGACGATCCCGAACGATGTGAATACCCAGTACAGCCCGGCACCGATCGTCACGTAGATGGTCGCCCTCGGCACCAGCGAGCGCGGAGTCTTGGTCTCCTCGGCCATCGGCGCGACGATGTCGAAGGCGGCAATTGCCAGCACCGCGAACAGCAGCGCGTTCAGGAAGCCAGTCCACCCAGCGGTCGCCGCGGCCGGGTCGAGGGGCCGGAAGGACAGGTGGCCGTCGACGCCCTGCTTGATAATGATGTACAGCGCCAGCAGCGCGACGAAGCCGGCCTCGATCGTGATGAAGAAACCCACGATCCGGGTGGAGATCCGGATGTCCTTCTTCGTCATGTAGCCGACCACGGCGATCGGGATCAGGCCGCCGAGGGTCGCGGTCAGGTAGCCAGTGCTGACACCGAAGAAGTTCAGGAACGAGTTGAAGAACAGCCCGAACATGACGGGCTGGAGGATGCAGCCGTCGATATAGGCAATCACGAGCACCCAGCCGAGCCAGACACCGAGCGGAGGGGTCGTGGCCTCCCACAGCCAGGTGAGCGTCGCGCCGGTCGATGGACGGCGGCTGTTCATCACCGCATAGCTCGCTGCCGTCGGGAGCATCGCGACCGTAACCGCAGCGAATGCCAACGGCACGATCGGCCCGGTGAGACCCTGCATGATTCCGAAGTTGAAGTACGCAGTCAGCGCCAGGCCCATATAGGCGATCCCCATGATCACCAGGCCCCAAAGGCCCAGGGCATTGGTGTTCAGCAGGCCCTGCTCGGAGGAAGTCGCGGCGGTTTTCTGTCCGGCAGCTCGCGCCATCGGTTCCTCCCGGGTCGGGGGATCGAATTGACAGCATCAAACGCTATAGCATCTAACGTGTCAAGAGTCAGTTCGGCTGACTGACCACCCAGCCCATAGCACTCCAGCCGCCGTCGGCGCGCAACGTTGTCCCCGTGATGAAGGATGCGTCCTCTTCACTGGCGAGGAAGAGCACAGCGCGGGCGATCTCGTCGGGCTCGCCGAGGCGGTGCAGTGGCGTCCGCGCGGTGTATGCGGGCACGTCGATGACGCCGTCGTCGATCCCCTTCTGCACGAGTGCAGTGCGCGTCACGCCCGGCGCGACGGCGTTGACCCGGATCCCGCGGTCCGCCCATTCGATCGCCAGCACTTCGGTCATTGCGACGACCGCGGCCTTGGCCGCACAGTAGGCGAGCCGCATCGGGAAAGCCTCCCATGCGTTGATCGAGCTGATGTTCACGATCGCGCCGCGGCGCGCGGCCAGCATGTGCCGCCCGACGACCTGAGAACACAAGAAGACGCCCGTCTGCATGACCGCGATCGAGGTGTTCCAGTCCTCATCCGAGAAAGTCTCCGACGGGCCGGCCAGGCCGATACCCGCGTTGTTGACGAGCACGTCGATGGTCCCGTGAGCCGCCAGTACCTCGGCCACCGCAGCCTCGACCGAAGGCCGCGAGCCGACATCGCATCCGTGACCGGTGCCGCCGAGGCGGCCTGCGGCTTCGGCGGCCGCGGTCTTGTCCAGGTCGAGGATGGCGACCGTCGCACCCTCGGCGGCGAACCGAGCCGCTATGGCCTCGCCGATGCCGCGGGCGCCACCGGTGATCACGCACACCCGACCGGCCAGCTTCATGGGAAATACCTCCTGCATCGGGCGGGCTCACGTTGCGGTCCTATATCCCAGGTGACCCATATGCTATAGCGTTGGGGCGGGAACGGCGACGGCATCGCCTAGCGCGCAGGACGGCGAGGAGGCACTCGTGGCGCTGTCTGAAACTCATCAGACTTCATCGGTAGTGAGTCAGCTGATCACGATGGATCCCCCGCCGCCGCGGCTGGACCGCGTTCGGGAGTGGATCGCCGCCAACGAACTGGACGCACTCATCGTGACCGGCACCGACCTGGTGACCTGGATCACGGGCTACTCCCGCTACTACGGTGGCGCTGCCGCCGTGGTCATCGGACCAGACGGGGACCGCACCCTCGTGGCGCTCCGCGACGAGGTACCCGTCGCCGAGCAACTGGCCGACGCCGACCGTATCGTCGGTTACGGCGAGCGCGGATTCGGCCTCGAGCTCAACCCGATCCCGCTACTTGCCGCTGAAGTCCACAAGGTCGGTATCGTGTCATCGGCCCGGCGGCTGGGCGTGGCCGGCGACCACGCCGACGGCGTTGCAGCTGGCCGGACCGCGGCGATCGTGACAGCCGACGACGCACTGCACGGCATGAGCCTCGTCAAGGACGCGGATGAGCTCGTCAAGATCTTCCACGCCTACGAGCTGTGCTGGCTGGCGCACGCCGAGGTCGCGGAGGGCACGCGCGCTGGTGCCTCCGAGATCGAGATGCTGAGTGCCGGGCAGGCTGCGGCCCAGATCCGCCACGGATCGCCGGTTGACTTCGGGGCGGATCTGCTCGCAGCCGCGAACACTGCTGACGTGTGCGGCCCCATTGCGGTCGCCGGGCGGACACGCGTGGCTCCCGGCCAGCCGGTAATCGCCGATATCAGTGTGCGCGCGGACGGATACTGGGCCGACACCTGCCGAACCCACGTCAACGGCACCAACACTGAGGTCGACGACATCCTCGGCCAGCTCGACGACATCCTGAACGCGGCAGCCGCCGAGCTGCGCACCGGAGCCGCCGGCGCCGACGTCTTCGAGGGGATGCGTCGCCGGATCAACGCCTCGTGGCCGGACGGAGAGTTTCCCCATCACGGCGGGCACGGCGTCGGATTGTCGGTCTTCGACGACCCGCACGTGATCCCGTCAGACCCCAGGACTGTGCAAAACTGGATGGTCATGGCGCTGGAGCCCGGAGTTTATCTGCCTGGCCTATTCGGCGTCCGCAAGGAGAACCTATTCCTCATCACACCGGACGGCGCCGTCGAACTGGCCCAGGCCATGGGCCGACCACTCGACGAACGCGCGCGTTCGGCCTGGAGTACCTGATCCAGCGGCGGATCGCCATGTTCGTGAAGTGCCCAGCGCAGACGCTATTCCCCGACTGCACGCCGTCCAGGACGCACTCTCGGTACTACCTGCTTCCCGCGCGCGCCCAGGCGGCCCATATTCTGAGTGCCTGGCGCCTCGATGCATGCCCGCGCGAGCCACGGATTCACCTCCGTCTCGCCGATCGATTCCGGTAGTGCCCTGATCGGCAGTGATCTCGACGACGATGTCGTCTTGCGCCGAACTCGCGGCTGTGCGTGGTCACCGAGGCCGCGCCTGCCTGCTCTCGGCAGTGCCGGTGGCGCACCACGAGGCGAGGTGCTCGCAGTTGTTCGCGATCAAGTGCCGAGCGACCCGGGGAGGTCACGAAAGGGCCAAGCGCGTGCAGAGCTCCCTGCAGCGACTGCGCGAAACCCGCGCTGGTGTAGCTCGCACCGGACACGCCCTGAATATTGGCGCTCTGCGCGCGGAGAGCTTCGGATTCCAGGATTCGGAATCGATTGGTGGTCGATGAGCTGCGATCGGTACAAGCCTGCGTCATTGAGCGCGGCTATGCCGACCTTGGCCAGCCGGTGCCCGGTAACGGTGACCCGGACGGACAGGACGCCGTAGTGCGCCTGACGCCGCAGCGGTAGGTTTGGCGGCCCGATGTCGCCATTCGATAGGACTCCGTTCGACGCGGCTACGCCCGAGTGCTTGTGCGCTGATGGGACGCGTGCTGGTGGGGAATCCTCCCCTTGTCCTGACCCTGGCTCGCTGGCACGCTGATGACGGCCCATGCATCTCGGTCTTCCGCGCGGCGCGTCTGGCTCTGCGGGTGCATGTACCGGAGGCGGCAAAAGTGACCGTGAATCTGTCCTGGACCTGCGCGATCGGCGTTACCGCGATGGCGGCCATCACTATGGGCGCCAGCGTCTTCGCCGGTGCCGCTGGCGCGGCCGTAACCGGGGCGTCGGATCCTACGGCGCGCGCGGGCGTGATCACGACGATCGCGGGCGGGCCGGGCGGGCCCGCTCCCGGCCGCATGATCGCCGTTCATCAGCCGTGCGGGGTGGCTTCTGATACCCGAGGCCTGTACATGACCGAGCGGGCGGGTGACAGGGTGCGGTTGCTGGCTCCGCGCAGCGGCGTGCTCACTGAGGTAGCCGGGCCCGGAACAGCCATGCTTACTGGCCTGAGCAGCCCGTGTGACGTGGCGGTGGATGCGGCCGGGAATCTGGTCTTCGCCGATACCGGCAACAACGTGGTGCGAGTGATCGCTGCCCACCGCGGCGTGTTCTACGGGAAGAGAATGCGGGCTGGGCATGCCTACGTTGTGGGCGGCAACGTGTTCGCCTCACCCGAGGCGGTCATTGTGGACCGGCACGGGAACCTGCTGGTGACGTCGCAGACCACTTATAGCAACGGTTACGAGACCACGACCGGATCGGCCGTGATTGAGGTGCTGGCCGGAGCTAGAGGTACCTTCTACGGGCGCCGCATGGTGCCCGGCCGCGTGTATCCGCTCGCCAGCGGCGACTGTCCCGGCGGAGCTGGCCTTGCCGGCTGTGCGCCCGGGCTCACCGGCGATGGCGGCCCCGCGCTTGCCGCGACCTTCGGTCAGGACATATGGGGCTTGGCTACCGACCGCTCGGGCAACGTGGCGATCGCGGACACTGACGACAACCGGGTCCGCGTGGTCGCGGAACGGACCGGCCGGTTTTACGGGCAGAAGATGACGGCTGGTGACATCTACTCGATCGCCGGCGGCGGCACGCACGGCCTGGGCGACGGCGGCCCCGGCCTGCGGGCTGCGCTGAGTTCACCGTGGGGAGTGGCGGTCGACCGGGCCGGGAACGTGGTGGTTTCCGACTTCGGTTCCTTGCGGGCTGATGCGGGCGACCGGCGAGTCCGGGTAGTGGCCGGCAGCACCGGCAGGTTCTACGAACGGAAGATGACCGTTGGCGACATCTATACGATCGCAGGCGGCGGCCCTGGCGGCGTCGGCGACGGAGAGCCGGCGATACGGGCGACGCTGCGTCATCCGGCCGGACTGGCTTTCGACAGCGCGGGCAACCTTGCCGTCGCCGACCTGGGGCACAACCGGGTAAGGCTGGTAGCTGCCCACACGGGCCGCTTCTACGGGCAGAAGATGAAGGCCGGGCACATCTATACGATCGCGGGGAACGGCTATCCCACCTATTCAGGTGACGGCGGGCTGGCCACGCTCGCGCAGCTCGCGCCGTCCGTACCTGCCGCCCTAGCCGTCGACCGTTACGGCAACATAGTCGTGACGGATGCCGCCAACAACAGGGTGCGGGTGATCGCTGCGCGGACCGGGGTTTTCTATCGCGTAAGGATGACCGCCCGGCATATCTACACGGTCGCGGGCACGGGGCGCTCTGGGTTCTCCGGCGACGGCGGACTGGCCACGAGGGCTCAGCTGGCAGGTCCAGACGCAGTAGCCATCGATCACGCCGGGAACATCCTGGTGGGCGATGTGGGTAACTATCGCGTCCGGGTGGTCGCAGCCAGGACGGGCCGGTTCTACGGTAGGCGGATGACTGCCGGGCACATCTACTTCCTCGCTGGCGGTGGCACCGCCGGGGGAAGCGGGCTTCCGCCGAGCCACGTAAACCTGCGCCCGACGGGGCTTGCCGTGGACGCGCACGGAAACGTGCTTATCGCCAACGCGCTCTATCCCAAGGTGCTGGTCGTCAGGTCGGGCACGTTCTACGGGCAGCCGATGAAGGCAGGCCTCGTCTACAACCTGTACGTCACGTCGGTCGGCGATGACGGCGTGGACAACGGACCCCTGGCGGTCGATCACGCCGGTAACGTCATAGTGGCCAGCCCCGGCTTCTCGCAGATCGACGTCATCGCGGTCAAGGCAGGCAAGTTCTACGGCATCCGGATGAGACCGGAGCACGTCTACGATGTGGACGCAAACCTCAACTCGCCGTCCGGCGTCGCGGTAGACGCGGCGGGCAATCTGCTGATCGCCGACACCCTCGACAACCAGGTCCAGGTCCTGGCGGCGAAGTCCGGCACCTTCTACGGCGTCAGGACGATAGCCGGCAATGTCTACGTAGTCGCCGGTGGCGGCGACCGAGGCATCGGCGACGGCGGCCCGGCGACTCAGGCCGAGCTTTCGTCCCCGTGCGGCATCGCGCCCTACGGGCGGGGACTAGTCGTCCTGGACGCCCTGAACTACCGGGTCCGGCTCGTATCCGGCTGACACCCCGGCCGGTCGCGGATCTGCTGCGCAGTCACCGGCCGGGCTGCCGCGCGGCCAGGTCGCGCGGCAGGTCAGGCTAACAGGTGATGACGCCAAAACCGTCACAGCTCGGTCAGCAGCTCAAGCAGGCAATGCGGCTGGGCTGGCTGCAGCCGGGCGACAAGCGGCCGACGTGCTCGTCAGCTGAGACTGGGCTGCGGGGCCCGGATAACCAGCCACCCGCTAGCCGGGCGGGCGTCGTTGCCTCGACCAGGCCTTGCCGTTCCGGTGCACTGCACGGCCGGGATCCACCCCCTGCTGCACGAGATAGCTTTCCGCCGCCTGGACGTCAGCTGGCAGGTCCGGATGCGGAGTATCACGAGTGCTCTACTTGGCCAGTCCGGCCACCAGGTTGATCGACGTGGCGATGATGACCGCGCCGAGCGGGAACGACATCCAGGCGTGCCGCAGAGCAAGCCGCCGCATCGGCTTGGAGTTGATGTCGGTATCAGAGACCTGGAACGTCATCCCGATGGTGAAGGCAAGATACGCGAAGTCGCCGTAGTCCGGGGCGTCAGCCTCATTGAAGTCGATTCCGCCGGGCTTGCCGGAGTAATACAGGCGCGCATATTTGAGAGTGAAGACCGTATGGACCAGAGTCCAGGACACGAACACCGACGCCAGCGCGAAACCCGCCTGCACGTATTTCACGGCGCCGCTGAGCCCGCCAGCCCCAACAAGCACCATCCCGACCGCGATCAGGCTGGCAATTGCGGCGCCCAGCAGCACCAAGTCGGCCAGGTCGAGGCTCGGGTCATCCCTCCTGGCGTGGCTGGCTGTCGCATCCGGGCTCAGCCGCCATACGGTCTGCCACACCCACCCGCAGAAAACCAGCGCCAGGACGTCCCAGCCAATCAACGGCGCGTCCAGGTCGGCACCCGCAGCCGCGGCCACCAGGCCGCATGCGATCGCCGCGCCCAGCGACACCAGCAGCTTTGACCGGGCCCAGGATCCCCTGGAGACCGGCGGCTGGTTTGCAGACTCAGAGTCCATGGCGCCCGAGTCCGGGAACGCCTGCAGCGGCGGGTCGCGGCATCCCGGCAGGTGACTTCCGCAGCGAGAACGGCCTTACGCCGGCTACCACGAGCCCCAGGCCAGGCTTGGGGCGGGCAGTTCGGGTGGTTTCAGGAACGCTGGCGGCGCGGACAGGTCAAGCGCCGCCAGCGGCGCGGCCGCAGCGGCATCGCGGCGAGTCAGCGGGGGCAGATTCCACTTCTCCTCAACGAGCTTCAGCACCGAGGTGTGGTCAAAGACGTCCGACAGCACGCAGTCAGCCCGGGCATACGGCGACACGATCACGGCCGGTACCCGGAACCCGTAGGTGTCGTACCGCAGCGGTCCGGCAACAAGATCTTGCGCATGGCGAACGTAGCCGGGGAACAGCGGCTGGAGAATGGTTCGCAGCCAGGATCGGTGGGCGACCAGGCTGCGACCCTCGACATCGTCGGGCGGCACCGCGGCGGGCGGCGCGACGTGATCGTAGTAGCCGCCATTCTCGTCATAGGTCCAGATCAGCAGCGTGTCCGGCCAGCCCTTGCCGCGCATAACCCGGTTGATGACCTCGGCGGCGAAGCTCTCTCCCTTGCGGACGTCCTGCGGGTTCTCCTCGGAGTACTGGTCAAAGTCCGGGTCGACGATGCAGAAGTCCGGCAGCGTGCCGGCATCGGCGTCGGCGAAGAACTGATCGATGCCGCGGACATGCAGCATGTACCTGGCCATGCCGAGCGGGTACAGGCTCGCGCTGCACTGCAGGTCCCGCTTGACTCCGGTCCGCGCGCGCTGGAACGGCCGGCCGAGCGCCCGCAGGTGATGCTGGGAACGACGACGCCTGTACCGCAGGTAGCGCCGGAACTGAGACTGGTCGCCGCCGTCCGGACGGTAGTTCACCCAGGACTTACTGTGCCTGGTCAGACTGTCCAGGATGGTGCCGGCCGGCGGGTAGTCGAGGAGGTTGACCGGCAGGTCGTCCATCAGCCCGTGCGCAGTTCCGGCCAGCAGGAATCGCCGGTTGGGGAACGTCGGGCCCAGGCACGAGCTGAACCAGTGATCGGCCAGCGGGAACGTGCGGGCCAGGCCGTGGTAGAACGGCAGGTCCGCCTCGGTCCAGTAGGCCATGGCCGCCGTTTTGTCGCCCGATGGTTGCGCGTTCTGGCTGGCGGTGACGAAGCCGCTCATCTTGCCGTCGGCAAACTGAGTGTGCGCGGCGCTCCAGCTCTGGCAGGGCACGCCGGACTGCTGCACCGTCGACGGCATGCGGTAAGCGCGCACCGCCTCGCCGGAAGGGTCCGGATTCTCGGCGGCTGGCTGCCCGTCGTCGCCCAGCGGGAACCCCTCGCCGCGCCCGAGAGTGCCCAGGTAGTTGTCGAAGGAGTGGTTCTCCATCATGAGGACCACGATGTGCTTGATCTGCGGCAGCCGGTCGGTCCCGGCTGGCTGCGACGGATCTGGTCGCTGACCGGGCTGAGCCCGGTCCATCCGTTGGCTGCGCCGCTGCAGCCCCTGACGCTCGATGCCCTCCCACACGGCCGTGCCGCGCATGTCTAGCCTGCCTTCCGATGCCTCGGTCCGTATGCTGTCGCGCTGGGCGCACGGCGCGCCAGGTCGCTGTGATCGCCGATACCAGCGCGTGCCGCCATGTCAGCCGCCGCTCTCCGGCGCCTGCGCCATGCCCGAACGACGACGATGATCGCGACAGCCACGAGCACGACAGCCAGGCCGCCGACGACATATCCCGCTTCCTGCACTAGACCTGTCACGCGATGCCAGTTCGCGCCAGCCGCCCAGCCAGCCCACGCCAGGCCCGCGATCCACGGTACGCAGCCAGCCACCGTGTACAGACCAAACGGCACCGGCGACATCCTGGCAAATCCGGCTGGCAGCGAGATGAACGTCCTGATCACGGGCAGGAGCCGGCCGATGAAGACGGAGCGCGCGCCATATCTGTCGAACCATCGCTGCGCCCTCGCCATGCCATCGTCGCTCCCGGCGACGAACCTGGTCAGGCGGCGCCAGGCGGTCTGACCGCCGTACCGGCCGACAGCCCAGGCGACGTAGCTGCCGACAACGTTGCCGGCCACGCCGACGGCAACGACCAGCGCGAGGCTTAGGTGGACGCCGGGCACCGCACCCGCCGCCAGCGCCCCGCCCAGCGGCATCGTCAGTTCAGAGGGAACGGGGATGCAGGCGGACTCCGCCACCATCAGGATGAAGATCGCGAAGTAGCCGTAAGCAGCGATGAAATGCTGCACCTGAGCGCCTCCGCTTGCCTCGCGACTTGCCAGCCGGCCGAAATAGCAGAGCCGCTAACTACCCGTAGCCCGAAGCCGCAAACCGGCCGATGTCGGCGCCAGGTGATTAGGCCGTGAAGCCCTGGACAGACTCGAGAGGACCTGGGACCCAAGCGGAAGAGCTATGCACTGGTCCGAGATGGAGAGGGCACAGGCGGCCACCATGCGCGGACCCGCGCAACCCGCCACCTACCGCCGCACCGGGCCGATCGCGCTCGCCTGCTATACCGCGGGCTCACTGACCGCAGCACTGCCAGGGCCAGGCGCGACGACCGGGACGGTGATCACGCACCTCACCGCCCACCGCAGCGGCGTGCTGGCCGGCACGATGCTGATGTTCCTCGCATTGCCGTTCCTCTCCTGTTTCTCAGCCATCTGGTGAATCTGCTTGCGGAGGCGGAAGGACCGCCAGGTCTTCTCACATTCCTGTCCGCCGGCGCCTGGCTGATGCTGTTCGTGATCATCACGGCAGGCATGAGGCGGACGGACGGGTGGTCCGGCATGAGCAGGCGACCAGAAGAACTTCACCCGCGGCGTGATCGCCTTCGCCTTCCACCTTTGTAGTTACCGGTGAGGGGGCTTGGTGCTTTTGCCGAGTTGCTGCCAATGCTTGCTACACTTGTAGTAGCCGAGCTACGATTGTGCTATGAGTGCGATTCCTGCGCGTGATCTCCGCAACCACACTGCGGAGGTGCTTCGTCGCGTTGAGGCTGGCGAGGAGATTGAAGTGCTCAAGGACAACCGCCCGGTGGCAAAGATCATCCCGCTGTCCTGGCGCCGCCGGTGGCTGCCGGCGTCTGAGATCACCCAGGAGCTCATGCGCCTCGGGCCCGACACGACGGGCCTGGCCGAGGAGTTGCGCGGAACCCTGACTGAGACGACGGACGACCTGCAGTGGTGATGCTGCAGCGAGCGCTGGCGGACACGTCGATCTTCGTCGGGCTTGAGGCGGACCGCTTCGATGCCCAAAAGTTCGCCACGTTCGAGTGGGGCATCTCCGCGATCACGCTAGGTGAGTTGCGGCTCGGCGTGCTGCAGGCTAAGGATCCGGAGACGGCATCGCGGCGGTTGTCGACCTATCAGCTTGCCCAGCGATTTGAGGCGCTCGTGGTGGACGAGTCAGTTGCTGATGCGTGGGCGCTGTTAGTGTCTCGCCTGCGAACGGCCGGACGCAAGGTGCCGATCAATGACAGCTGGATTGCCGCGACCGCGATCGCGCATCGCATTCCGATCGTGACGCAGGACGCTGACTACGACGCCATGCCCGACGTCGAGGTCATCAAGGTCTAAGGCCGCCGGTCACTGCGCGCCGCGCCATCAAATGT
>CAVQCR010000008.1:0-111124 GCA_963711055.1 uncultured Actinomycetota bacterium
AGTCGGCGTGCTCGCGGCGCTCGAATGAAGCCGTGATGTCATATTTTGGAGCTGGGTCATGGAGTTGCTGAATTCGCTGGACGCGGCCTTTATTGATGCGGAAGACCAGGACCAGAACACCTCGTTCGCGATAGCTTCGATCGCAGTTTTCGAGGGCCCGGCCCCGACTCACGAGGAATTCCTGACGGCCATCACCGCGCGCCTGCCGCTTGTGCCGCTCTACCGCAGGAAGCTTCGCAAGGTGCCGTTCAGCCTTGGCCCGCCGGTCTGGGTTGAAGACCCGAATTTTGACATCCGCTACCACGTCCGGCAGACGGCCTTGCCGGCGCCCGGCGGGGACCGGGAACTCCGCGCACTGATGGCTCGGGTTATGACACAGCGCCTGGACCGCGACTACCCGTTGTGGGAATACTGGCTGGTCCAGGGCCTCGGCCAGGGCCGCTGGGCGCTGATTTCCAAGGTGCACCACTGCATGGTCGATGGCGTATCCGGGACTGACCTCTATCGCGTGATCTTCGATACCTCCCCTGAACCGCCGCCGCTGCCCACCGTCGAGGAACGGCCGGCGCCGCCCGAGCCGTCGGGGCTAGAGCTGGCGGCGCGCGCCCTCCTGAACTCAGCCTTGCTTCCGCTGCAAGACGGCGGCGCGATCCAGCGCGCGCTCGCGAACCCGGAGACCGCACTCCGGCAGGGAGCCAAAGCACTGCGGGGCGCCGCGCGGATGGCCGAGGCACTGGCGCCGGCCGCCGCGTCGTCCCTGAGCGGTCCTATTGGCCGCCAGCGCAGGTACACCTGGGCCAGGGCTTCTCTCGGTGACGTCAAGACGATCAAGAACGAGCTTGGCGGCACGGTGAACGACGTGTTCCTGGCTGCCATCAGCAGCGGTTTCCGCACTCTGCTGCTGGCTCGCGGCGAAGAGCCCGCGCCATCGATGGTGCCGTCGCTGGTTCCGGTCTCGGTTCGCGCCGAGGGCGAGGAGAGCATCTACGAGAACAGGGTGTCGGCGCTCGTGGCTAACCTCCCCGTCGATATCGCCGACCCGGTGGCGCGCCTCGACTCGATCAAGACCCAGATGGCGGCGCTCAAAGCGAGCAACGAGTCCCTGGCCGGGGAAGCCGTGGTCTCCCTGCGGCGCTACACGCCGTTCACCCTGGCCTCGATGTTCGTCCGGCTCGCTTTCAGCCTTCCGCAGCGCGAGATTGTCACGGTAACGACGAACGTCCCTGGCCCGCAGCAGCCACTCTACGGGCTCGGCCGGCGGCTGGTCGAGATCATTCCCTACGTGCCCATCGCCACGACGCTCCGCACCGGGGTGTCTATCTTCACCTACTGCGGCCAGGTCACGTTCGGGCTTACCGGCGACTACAGCACGACGCCCGATCTTGATGTGCTGGCCACCGGCATCGAAGACGGCGTTGCAGAGCTCCTCAAGGCCGCCGAGGGCCGCAGCGGCCTGCAAGCAACTTACGTGCAGGTGCAATCGAAGTCCGCCAAGGATGCCAAGGTCCCCACGGCTGGCAAGGACTCAAGGGACTCCGATTCGCCAGAGGCCCGGACTGCGGCAAACGCTTCGAAGAAGGCGAAAGCATCCGGCGCCAAGAAGATTGCGGCTGGCGGCAAGAAGACCGCGGCCAAGCGCACTGCTTGACACAACGCCAGTTCCGGCCTCTGCTGGACGCAACATCTAGGTGTCGCGAAGGTGCTGATGACGCCGGCGGAACTGCGGGCAGCGAGCAAGCTGGGCGGGCATGCCTTCGCTGGCGTGATCTCCAGGATCGAGCAGGTCCATGAGGCCATTGCGGGCCGCGCATTTGGCCCGGTCCGCCAGGCTGGTGCTCCTGTCAGGCTCATCCACGACGCAGTCAGCCGGGGCGCCTACCTCGCCGCCCGGAGTGCCGCGTCAGCGGCAGGTGCGTTGAGCGGAGAGGTCGCGCCGCTGCTCGGCGGGCGCGGGCAGCCGGTGAGTTCTGCGCCGGCCGGGAACCTGGCGCTCGCCGTCCTGAACGCGATCGCCGGTGATCACCTCGGGCCGGACGCCTCAGCGCTCGCCATCGGCATGGCCGTGCGATCAGGCGGTCGCGATATCGAGCTGACAGCGCCGGACCTGGCAAGCGAATTCCCCGATGCCACGCCCCGGCTGGCGGTGTTCGTGCACGGCCTCGCCGAGACGGAGAACTCGTGGCACCGGCGTGGTAATCAGGCCGAGTCGTATGGCAGCCGGCTGCGTTCCGAGTTCGGCTACTCACCCGTCTACGTTCGCTATAACAGCGGGCGGCACGTGTCGGACAATGGCCAGGACATGGCCATCCTGCTGGACCGCCTGGCAGCCGCTTGGCCGGTGCCAGTAGCCGAGATCCTGCTCGCGGGGCACTCAATGGGCGGCCTGGTCATCCGCAGCGCATGCCACTACGGCGACGACTGGTCGCTGGCATGGACACGTCAGGTCCGGCACGTGTTCTACCTGGGGTCACCGCATCTGGGCGCGCCGCTGGCCCGCGCCTTCGGCCTGGCCGGCTTGGCGCTGAGTCTGGCGCCAGAGACCAGGCCTTTCGCCTCCATGATCAACGGGTCGAGCTCCGGGGTTAAGGATCTCCGCCATGGCTACCTGCTCGCTGACGACTGGGCTGGCTGTGACCAGGACACCTGCCTGCGCGACCACCGGCATGATGCTCCGCTCCTTGCCGGGGCCAGCCATTACGCAATCAGCGCCACGATCACCGCCGATCCGGGCAGCGCAGTTGGCGCACTGGTCGGCGACCTCCTCGTAACGCCGACCAGCGCACACGGCCGGCGCGGCCGGGTTCAGCACATCGCCTTCCCGCTGCAGTCAGGACGGCGGCTTGGCGGGATGCACCATTTCGACCTGCTCGGACATCGCGCAGTCTGGGCGGCGATGGACGGCCTGCTCCGGCACGCCGGGGACTAGCCCGATGGGCGGTTGCGGCCGAGCCGCTCGTGCGCGGCGACCCACTCCCCCGCGACCACTGCCGAGCCCAGCGAGATCTCGCCGCACAAGACGGTGGCCGCGATGATCTCGGCAAGCTTGCGCACCTTGCCGGTGCCGTAACAGCCCAGCAGCTCCAGGCACTCGCGCTGCGTCGGCAAGCCCGTCCCTCCGCCGTAGGTGGCCACGATCAGCGCCGGGATGGTGATCGAGTAGTAGTAGCTGCCGTCGGCGAGCAGCTCGGTATGCACGAGCGCGGCCGAGGACTCGGCCACGTTCGCGATGTCCTGGCCGGTCGCGGTGAACAGTGCGGCGATCGCGTTGGCCGAGTGGTTGCCGTTGTTGTTCACTCCGGCCATCATGCCGCCGAGGTTGGAGACCTGGCGGGCCCGGAACATCTCCTCCGTCGTGGTGTGCATGATCTCGCGGATGAGGTCGGGTGCGATCGTTGCCTCCGCCGTGACGCGCTTGCCGCGGGTGTCCAGGATGTTGATCTGGGAGCTCTTCTTGTCCGTTGCCAGATTGGACTCCAGGCAGAACTGCCGCACTCCCGGATACTGGCTGCGGATCCACGCGCACGCTTGCGCGGTCGCCTTGCCCGCCAGGTTCTGTCCGGCGGCGTCGCCGGTCGTGAAGTTAAACCGCAGGAACAGGTACCTGCTGGCCGAGAACTGCTCGATATCGCACAGGCGCCCGACGCGAGTGGTCGCCTCGGCCTCGCGCTTGATCGCGTCGAAGTTCGCTGCCACCCATTGCCCGAAGGTGCGGGCCTCCCGCGCGCTGTCGAAGCCGAACACCGGAGCGCGCTGCATGCGGTCGTCCATAACGGTGGTCGTCACCCCGCCCGCCCGGTGCAGCAGCTTCATGCCGCGGTTGTAGCTGGCGACCAGGGTTCCCTCGGTCGTCGCCATCGGCACGTAGAACTCGCCCTCCGCATGCTCGCCGTGAACGAGAAGCGGGCCCGCGATCCCGAGCGGCACCTGAGCGGTGCCGACGAAGTTCTCGATGTTCCCGGCAAGCATGGCCGGGTCGACCGAGTAGCGGCCGATGTGCTCGGGTCTCACGCCGGTCACCATCTCCAGGAAGCGCGTCCGCTCAGCCGCGGCGGCGGGACTGTAGTCGTCCGGCAGCCGCGGCATCCGGCCGTGTTCCTGTGCGGGTGCGGTCATGGCCAGGCCTTTTGCGTCGTTAGGACGAGAGCAAGCTCGCCCTTGAGGATCTTTCCGAGGGTGTTTTTCGGCAGCTCGTCACGGAACTCGATGACCCTGGGGTACTTGTAGGCGGCCATGCGCTCCCGGCAGTACGCGATCAGGTCAGCAGCCAGCAGCGCCGCGTCGGCCTGCAGCTTGACGAAGGCCATGACCTCCTCGCCGAGGCGGTCATCCGGAATCCCGATGACCGCGGCTTCGGCGACTGCCGGATGGGAGTGCAGCACGTCCTCGATCTCGCTCGGGTACACGTTGTACCCGCCGCGGATGATGAGTTCCTTCTTCCGGCTGACGATGAACAGGTAGCCGTCCGCATCGAAGTAGCCGAGGTCGCCGGTGTGGAGCCAGCCGCCGGTGAAGGCCTCGGCGGTGGCCTCGGGATTGTTCAGGTAGCCCTTCATGACGTGAAGCCCGCAGGTCACTACCTCGCCCACGTGATCTTTCCCGGCAGGCAGCCGGTTGCCGTCGGCGTCCCACACCTCGGTCCGCGTGCCCCAGATCGGCTTGCCGACGCTGTAGGCGCGGCGGTCAGTCTCGCTCTTGTTAAACGTCATGGTCGATGCGGTCTCGGTCATCCCGTAGCCCTCCAGGATCACCACTCCGAAGCGCTCCTCGAATGCGTCCAGGACGGGCCCTGGTATCGACGCACCACCCGAGATCGCGACTCGCATCGACGACGTGTCGTAGTTACTGAGATCGGGGCACGACAGCAGCGCGATGAACATCGTCGGGACGCCTTCGAAGATCGTGGCGCCGTCTCGCTGGATGGCCGTCAGCGTTGTCTCTGCGTCGAACCGCGGGATCAGCGACATCGTGCAGCCGAACCGCACGCAGACGTTCATGATGCTGGACAGCCCGAACACGTGGAACAGCGGCAACGCGGTGATGACGACGTCGTCCGCCTGGACGTCGAACAGCCGGCCGGGGATGTCGGCGTTCATGTACAGGCCCAGGTGGGTAAGCTCGGCGCCCTTGGGCTGGCCGGTCGTACCCGAGGTGTAGACGATTACCGCCGTGTCAGTGGGCTCGCGCGGGACTAGCCACTGCTCGCTCGTGCTCACGGCGAGCAGCCGCTCGAACGGGAAGGCGTCCGCGTTGTCATCAGCGTGACCGACGGCGTAGATGTCGCTCACCCCGGCGGCGGCGGCACCCTTGGCGGCCTCGCCGAGAATGCCTTCCCAGGTGATGAGCATCTTCGACGCGGAGTCTGCGAGCTGGAACTCGACTTCCGGTGCCTTGAGCATCACGTTCAGCGGCACGACGACGCAGCCGGCCTTCAGGATCCCGAAATAGGCGATCAGGAATTGAGGAATATTCGGCAGCTGCAGCGCAACTGGGTCCCCAGGCTGTAGTCCCGCCGAGTCCAGGCCAGCCGCGAGCCGGTCGGACAGCACGTCTAGCTCGGCGTACGTCAGCTTGCCGCCCGTATAGACCGCCACGGGCCTGTCTGGCGACACCGACGCTGTCTCGCGCAGCATGACAGCCAGGTTGAAAGTCATCATCGTTCCGTCCCCTTCCCGCCAAGCACTTTCGCAGGGGTGGGAATCAACCGTCAGCGCAGTTCAGTGCGTCAGCGGACATGCCAACCCTCAAGTGCCAGCTACTGTCATCATGAGCCGCTCAGGATGCCTGCATACGGGCCATCGTCATGACATGCCGGGACCTAGGTCGTGAGCATCGTGAGGCCGCGATCAGTCGGGCCCTACACGTCACTCGCGAGCGGCGACTGACCTGACAGACTCCGCCGCCTGATTAGCCCAGTCGTTGCGGTGACTCATGCGCGCCACCTTCGCCGGAGGCCCTTACCGGGACGTTGGTGAGTACGGTGGCGGGACCCAGTCCGTGACCCGTGCCCAGTCCGTTGCCTGCTCCAGGATGTCGAGGACGACACTGGTCTTGGCCTCGGTGTAGGCCCACCCGTCGTCGCTCCATCGGCGGATGTTGACCCGCTTGGCCTCGGCATAGCGGCGGCAGGCCGCCGGGTCGGCCCGCAGATAGTCGCGGAACAGCAGGTGGTCGCGCTCCCACTGGCTACCGCCAGCGCACACGTGCACATGCACCTCACGCCGCTGCCCCGCGGGCGGCCTGAAGTACCGGTGCAGTTCGTCTCGGCTGCGCAGCACGAGGCCGACCAACTCAAGCTGGGGGACATAGCGCGGCTCATCGGCTATGTCGGCGACACTGACCTGGATGTCCACGATCGGCTTGGCCGCCAGGCCCGGCACCGAGGTGGAACCCACGTGCTCGATGCCCAGCGCCGCTGAACCCACGGCAACTGCGACCCGGTGCCGCCAGCGTGCGTAGGTCTGCGGCCAGGCCGGATCGTAATCACTGACGACCAAGGGCACGGCAGGCCGCTCGGAGCCGTCGGTGATGCTGAAGCCTGGCCACATGTGCGGCACCGCCTGCCGGGCCAGGCTAAGCCGCTCGGTCACCGGCAGCTCGTGGGCGGCTAAGCCGCGAGGCGCGGCGACGAGTTCGTACAGATCGATAACCGTGGCACGGTTGCCTTCGGCCGCGCGCAGCCGCAGCCAGGCCTGCATGGCATCGGCGCGATCCGTAACCCCAGCCGCCGCCAGACGGTCCGCGAGCGTGCGCGCACCACCCGCCGGGCCATCTCGATGCTGGTCGCCGACCACGCCCTGAACCTAGCAAATCGGCCATACGTCGTGGCCCTGGGCCGATCTTGAAACGATCCGACGAGCCTGGTGCGGACCGGCCTGGCGTCGTAGTCGGTTTGGCTGCGGCCTCGCGATGCCCGCGGTCCGGCGGTCGGGTTCGCGGCAAACCGGCCCGATTACAGTGCTGTTTTGCCCGCTTCGCGGTTGCATTGGCCGGCCGCTGGTGATGCGATAGTCCCGTTGGCGGTGTCCAAAGTGGGTGCCGGTTCAGCGGGGAGGTGCGCGGTGAGCCTTCCTCGCCGCGAGCGCAGGGCGCTGCGCCATATCGAGACTGGCATAACGCGGTCGGATCCGGTGCTGGCTCAGCTGCTGGACCGCTTTAACGGGACGGCCACCGGCGAGGCCATGCCCGCTGCGGAGCGCAGCGGGGACGCCGCGGGCCGGGCACGGGCCAATGCACTAGCCGTGGCAGTGACGGCTGCGCGGCTCGCGGTGCGCGGGATTGCCGCAGTGGCAGAGGGCGGCGTCCGGGAGCGGCTGGCCGTTCGCATGCGGCCGCAGCCGATGGCGCGTTCCATGTGGCAGCGACTGACCTGACTCTCAGCACTGCTCCGGCCTGGCGGCGGGCGGCGGATCCGGCGCAATGTCGGGCTAGGACCAAAGCGGCGGCCTCGTCAACCTGCCTCGTCATATCGGACCGCGGTGGAATGCCGCGGATCGCTGTGCTGAGCCCAGTACTCGTCCCGCAACTGAGTTGTTCGCGCTCCGGGCGTACCCGTGCCGACCGGCTTGCCGTCGATAACGGTAACGGGCATGATCCCGCCGGCGGTGGAGGTGACCAGCACCTCCGTTGCCCCGCGCAGGTCGCTGGCGGTCAGCCGACCCTCTTCCACGTTCTGGCCAGCCGCCCGCGCCAGTTCGATCACTGAGCGCCGGGTGACGCCTTGCAGCGTGCCGCTGGCTGGGGTAAGCCAGCGTCCGCCCACGTGACCGAACACGTTGAATCCAGGCCCCTCGGCGATCGCGCCAGAACGGTCGCGCAGTACAACGAGGTCGGAGCCATGATCGTAGGCATCCAGCAGCGCAAGGTCTAGGTCCAGCCAGTGGTAGTTCTTCACCGCCGGGTCCACGCTCTCCGGCGGGATCCGTGTTACCTCACTGATCGTCATGCTCGCGCCCGTAGCCTGCTGATCGGGATTGCTGATCCACACGAATGGCAGTGCATAGCAGTAGAACGTGTTCCTCGCGGTTCGCAGGTCACGGCTGCCGGCCGCCATCCGGCCCCGGGTACACGTCATCGAGACATATGCCTCTCGCAGGCCCGCGCGCGCCACGCAGCCGTGCAAGATAGCTTCGATCTCGGGCCGGCTGTGCATGGGGTCGAGCCGCAGCCGGGCGAGACTGGCACTGAACCGGTCTAGATGGTCATCCAGCCGATAGAAGCGCCCACCCCAGACGTGAACGACGTCGTAGGTGCAGTCCGACCGGGTGACACCCAGATCCACCACCGAGATCTTTGCTTCCTCGATGGGGCAGTAACGGCCGTCGATCCAGGCAGCCCCCGCCGGCCACCGCGGCACGGCCGCGGCACCAGAACCCGCTTGCGTCACTCATACCTCCAGGCTTTCGTCGCGTTGCCAAAGGCCTTGGGGTGGGCCGGTCGGGTGGGTCAGCGCAGCTCCGCAGCGAACGCAGCGACCGCGTCGTTGAACACATCGCTCTCTTCCCAGAACGGGCAATGGCTGGACTCAGCGAACGTCTGCAGCCGGCTGCCGGGAATGTGGTCGGCGATGTACGCACCCGCCTTCGGGCTGGTGAGCTTGTCATCCTCGCCGAAAAGAACTAGAGCGGGAACGTCGATCCGCGGAAGGAAGCCGCGGTAGTCGCGCAGAGTCTGGTCAAGCAGGATCGTACTGGCGATAACCGGCGGGACTTGAAGGATCTCGGCGGCCATCCATTGCAGCGTCTCCTCGTCCGGCCTGTGCAGCATGAGCCGAGTGAACTCGTCCACGACCGTGGCCTGCTCCAGCTGCAGCTGCTCGTTCGTCTGGCGTAGGGCATCCATCGTAAAGACGCCGAACTCATAGCCTTCCCAGGCATAATCCGAAGGCGGCTGGTCGACGATGACAAGGCCGGCGACGGCGTCCCGGCCGTAAGCGCTGAGGTATTCATAGCCGACCATCGCGCCCATCGACCATCCGACCAGAACCGGCCGCTGGACAGACAACTCAGCCAGGATCGCGTGCAGGTCCGAGGCATATTGCGGCACCGTGTGACCGTGCAGGACCTTCTCGGACGCACCGTGGCCCCGCAGATCAGGCACGATCACCCGCCAACTTCCGGAAAGTCCGTCCAACTGCCGCCGGAAGAAACGGCCGCTCATAGTCCAGCCGTGAATGAACACGATCGGCGGACCGCTTCCCGCAGTCTCCACCGAGAACGTGACGTCGTTCACGCGCAACCGCTGTGCCATGGACGATCCCTTCCGCCTAGCATTCCGGACCCGCCTGCTGAGTCACCGTGCCGGCGCGACAGCCGCCGACGCAGCCTGCGGTTGCGGGCTGAGGCGAGGCGCCACATCATTGGCAAAACGGGTCGCCCACTCGTGGCGCACGCCGATGGGAATACCGGGCGTGGCGAAGTGCAAGATGATGTGGTTGAAGCCAACCCTCAGATAAGCATTCAATTTCCGCAGAACCGTTTCGGCCGAGCCAATAAGCTGCCACTCGCACCAGGGCACGATGCCCTCAGGGCGAGTCCGCTCCTCCATCCCCGCGAAGATCCGCTGCCACGCCTCATAGCCCGGCGTATTCACCCAGTCGGTGGCGTGCGGCGCGTAATGATCGATCTGCGCCTGCATAAAGCGCGGTTTGTACCGGCAGGCTTTCCTGATCGCCTCTTCGTCGGTGTCCTCGACAATGCAGTCGATCATGATGGGGAAAGTGACGCCTGAGGTACTCAGGCCCACCTCAGTGGCCGCCACTTCCCAGGCCCGCAGGGTCCCGGCCTGCTGCTGGATATCGCCGATCGTGTTGCAGAGCGGAGGCAGGCCGAGCCGCGCCATGATAGCGGCGCTACCCGGGCTGCCAATAGCGCCGTAGAAGTGCAGCTGGCCGGTCCGAGGCGCAGGCCGGATTCGGACCGGCTCGGGGATGGGTCTGAGCGTGCCCGGGTAGCTGAACGGCTCGCCGGACATTCCGAGCCGGAGAATCTCCCACGTTTCCTGGAACCGCTGCCGCGCCTCGCCCATGTCCAGGCCGAACGCGTCGAACTCGAGCTTCGCCGTGCCGCGCCCCAGACCAAGGTGCAGCGGCCGGTCGGTGAGCTCGGTCAGCATTGCGATCTGGCCCGCAAGCCGCAGCGGGTGATGCCACGGGGTGACGATGACGCAAGTGCCGAAGCTCAGGTGGGGGTACCGCCCTGCAAGGTGGGCGATGAGCACCGCCGGGTCGGGCGTCGGGAAGTAGTCACTGAAGTGATGCTCGAGCACCCATGCCGTGTCGTAACCCAGCTGCGAGTAAAGTTCACAGTCCGCCAGCATGCCGCGGTACAGATCAAAGTCGCTAGCCTCCGGGGTACCGGCTGCGGCTATCACGCACCCGAACTCGACGCCTCCCGCAGCCACACCGACCTCCCGACCGACCTTTGGTCTGATTGTCATACCTTTGGCGTCGAGGGTCAAGGTTCATTCCGATCAGTTCATGCCATTTCCACGTAGCGGCGGATTTCCCACTCAGACACCTGCTGTCGGTACTTATCGGCTTCGAACCGTTTCATCACGATGTAGTGCTGAACGAAATCATCGCCGAGCATCTCCCGCGCCACCTCGCTTTTGCCGAGCAGGTCGAGCGCCTCTTCGAGTGACGCGGGAACGGACTCGAGCTCGTCGGTCGCGTAAGCGTCGCCCTCGTAGGCCCGTGCTGGCTGAATCTTCTCTTCCACCCCATGCAGGCCGCCGGCCAGGCAGGCGGCGATCACGATGTAAGGGTTCGTGTCGGCACCGGGCAGCCGGTGCTCGAGCCGCGCTGCATCCGGCTCCTCCGCGATCGCCCGGATCCCGGTAGACCGGTTTCCGTAACTCCAGCTCACGCTGGTCCCGGCCCAGGAGTAAGGGGCAAACCGCTTGTAAGAGTTCGGGGTCGGCGCGAACAGGGCAGTGAACTCTCGCATGGTGGAAAGGAGCCCGCCCGCGTAATGCTGTCCGAGTTCGGACAGTCCTTGGCCGCTGTCGCCGGCGAAGAACGCGTTGGTGCCCGCACCGGTTTCCCAGAGCGACTGGTGAATGTGACAGGAGGACCCTGCCCAATCCCGGCGTGGCTTGGCCATGAAAGACGCCATGAGACCGCGCGCGGCCACGATCTCCTTCACCGCGTTCTTGTACACGAAGCCGTCATCGGCCGCTTTCAGTGCGTCGTCGTAGCGCAGGTTCAGTTCGAACTGGCCCGGTCCGGTCTCCGGGTTGCAGGCCTCGATCCTGATACCGGCCGCACCCAGCTGGCGGCGGATCGCGCCGATCAGGTCCTCGTCAAGGCTCCCGCCGTAGACGCCGTAGGTGTACGGTCTGACCCGGATCGGCTCTAGCCGCCAGACCGACTCTTTCAGCGCGGCGAGATCGCCGACGAAAATATAGAACTCGTACTCAATACCGATCTTCGGTTCGAAGCCATGCGATCGGGTGCGCTCGATGAGCCGCCTCAGCAAGACCCGGGGGTCGAGCGGCACCGCCTCTCCCCCCGCAAGGTGAAATTCCCCGAGAACTCCCACCGTACCCGGATGCCAAGGCAGGCGTCGTGCCGTGGTCAGGTCCGGCCGCGCGAAGACGTCGGGGAAGCCCTCCTCTTTGCGTGGAAAGTACAGCGGATACGCCTCGCCACCGGGCGGCTCGACTAGTTCCTGTCCCTCGTCGGTGTCCTCGGAGTGGGTGAGGACGAAGACCACGTCGCTGAAGGGGATGCCGTGGTCGATCTTGGCCAGGAATTCGGCTAGCGGAAGCCGCTTGCCACGCCAGATCCCGTGCGTGTCACCGGCGCCGGCGACCACGGTTTCGATACCTTCGGACTCGCACCAGCGGGCGAAATCGTCGCGGCTGCTGGGTATCTCGGGCACGCTCACGATCCACTCCCTTGGCCAGGCCTGCGTGCAGTGAGCCTTGGGGCCCGGCTCGCAGTTGAGGATAGACGGATACCGGCAGCGGCTGGAAGCCGCTCCCTGCACGTCGTTCGGCCCGGAGCGCTCTGGTCTACCCGATCTGGATCGGTGCTTTACCTCTTGACACTAATCGGTTCACGCAGAATCCTATTTGGTTGAACCCAAACGCGGGGATAGTGCGGAGGTCGCCATGGCTGAGGAGCTCATCGCCTTCGCTTCCAAGGGTGAAATGCTCGCCAAGTCCAAGCAGTTCTGGAACCCCGACAAGACCCAGTTCTGGATCGACTCAGGTGTCCCGCTGGTCATTGACCGGCGGGAGGGCTACTTCATCTACGACGTCGAAGGCAAGCGGCTCATCGACGTGCACCTCAACGGTGGCACCTACAACCTAGGGCACCGCAATCCCGAGGTTGCCGCGGCCGTGACCGCGGCCATGCAGCACTTCGACATCGGCAACCACCACTTCCCCTCACTCGCTCGCACCGCCCTCGCCGAAGCACTGGTCTCCACCGCACCTGCCGGCCTGACCAAGGTGATATTCGGCAGTGGCGGCGGCGAAGCCATCGACATCGCGCTCAAGACAGCCCGGCACGCAACCAAGAAACGCAAGATCGTCTCGATCGCCAAGGCCTACCACGGCCATACCGGCCTGGCCGTCGCCACCGGCGACGAGCGGTTCGCAGCGCTGTTTCTGGCCGACCAGCCCGATGAGTTCACCCACGTGCCGTTTAACGACCTCGGCGCAATGGACGAGGCGCTGCGCGGCAGGGATGTGGCTGCAGTCATCATGGAGACGATCCCTGCTACCTACGGATTCCCGCTGCCAGCCCCCGGCTACCTGGCTGCGGTCAAGCGGCTGTGCGAGAGCCACGGTTCGCTGTACATCGCTGACGAAGTGCAGACCGGCCTGATGCGGACCGGCGAGCTCTGGGCGATCACCAAGCACGGCGTAGCGCCCGACATCCTGGTCACCGGCAAGGGAATCTCCGGCGGGATGTACCCGATCAGCGCCGTGCTGGTAAGCGAGCACGCGGCCGGCTGGCTGAGCGAGGATGGCTTCGGCCACATGTCCACCTTTGGTGGCGCCGAACTCGGGTGCGTGGCCGCGCTCAAGACGCTGGAAATCACCTGCCGGCCTGAGATCAGGTCGATGGTGCACTACATCGCCGACCTGATCGGCCGGCGGCTGCGCCGGATCCAGGGCCTCTTCCCGGACTGGTTCACCGGCATCCGCCAGGACGGGCTGGTGATGGGCCTGGAGTTCAACCATCCGCAGGGCGCCAAGTTCGTCATGAAACGGCTGTACGAGGCCGGGGTATGGGCGATCTTCTCCACCCTCGATCCCCGAGTCCTCCAGTTCAAGCCCGGCGTGCTTATGCCGCCCGCGCTCTGCGAGGAACTGCTGGACCGCGTTGAGGTGGCGATCGGCAAAGCCGCGACCGACGCACGCCAGGGCCGGAGGGTACCGTGACGGAAATTGCCATCGACCTGCTCGCCGACCCGGCCGGTGTACCCAGGGCGCGGGCTATGCTGCAACGGGCCGAGTGGGCCGCGCGGGCGTTCGCGCGCTACGACAAGGCGGCTGTTGACAGGATTGTGCACGCGGTGGCACATGCGGGTGCGACTAAAGCGCAGGAGTACGCCGAGTGGGCGGTGCGCGAGACCGGGTTCGGCGTGGTCGAGCACAAAGTGATCAAGAACCTCGCGTGCAGCACCGGATTGCTCGAGACCTACGCCAATCATGACTACGTGACGCCCCGGTTCGACCCTGCAGCGAAGATGGTCGAGGTGCCGCGGCCGGCCGGGGTGGTCTTCGCCCTCACCCCCTCCACCAACCCCGTGGCCTCGGTGTACTTCAAGGCACTGCTCGCGCTGATGACCCGCAGTGTCATCGTCATCAGCCCGCACCCGCTTGCCCGCGAATGCTGCGCAGATGCCGCCAGGACCCTCGCGGCCGCAGCGGTAGCCGCGGGCGCGCCGGATGGTGTCGTCCAAGTGGTGGACGAGCCGTCGGTGCCGCTGATCAACGCTCTCATGACCGATGACCGCACCCAGGTGATCGTCGCCACGGGCGGCGTCCCTGTGGTGCAGGCCGCCTACACCTCAGGCACTCCAGCGCTCGGGGTCGGTCCTGGCAACGTGCCGGTGCTCGTGGACGCCAGCGCCGACCTGGCGAAAGCGGCGAAGCGGATCGTCGACAGCAAGAGCTTCGACAACTCGATCCTGTGCACCAACGAGTCAGTGCTGATCGTGGAAGAGGCGGCGGCCGACGCCCTGCTGCGACACCTCAAGCGTGAGGGCGCGTTCTTGCTGGACGCGGCGCAGGCCACCGTGATCGCCGAGACGCTCTTCCCTGGCGGCCGCTTCGATATCCGCTTCGTGGGCAAGGATGCCACCTGGATCGCAGGCGAGGCAGGTATCAAAGTGCCGGGTACGACCCGGGTGCTGCTGGCCCCCTTCGACCTGGTGGTCCCAGAGGAGCCGCTCGCGCACGAGAAGCTCTGCCCGGTGCTCGGACTGGTCCGCGTCCCGACGGCCCGCAGGGGCATCGACGCAGCCCGGGCGGTGCTGCGGATCAGCGGCCGGGGTCACTCGGCCGCCATTCACAGCAACGACCCGGGCACGATCATGGAGTTCGGCGCTTCCGCCGAGGTGCTGCGGATCTCAGTCAACGTTGGCAACAGCCTGGGCAGCTCTGGCATCCAGACCAACCTGGCGCCGTCGATGACGGTGGGCACCGGATTCTTCGGCGGCTCGTCGGTGGCCGAGAACCTCCAGCCAGCCCACTTTGTGCAGTGGACCCGCCTGGCATACAACAGCGACCCGGCAGAGCCGTTCGCCAACTTCGCCGGCCTCATCCCCTGGGAGTCGCCCGCCGGGCCAGTCCCGCCCTACCCGTATGCCTCGAATGCCAGCGCGGTTCAGCGGCCCGAAGTTACCGGCGGAGCGGCGCTCGGAGCAGCAACCGGCGGCACCGAACTAGTCCAGCCCGATATCGCCGCTCTACGGGACGAGATCAGGCGGCTAGTGGCTGAGGAGCTTAGCCAGCTGATCGGGAGATCGCATGGCTGAGCTCCGGTCGTTCATCTTCCTCAACCGGCTGCAGCCGCAGACGATGTGTTACCTGGCCACGTGGATCCGGGGCAGCCTGCCGCGCAGCAATGTCGCGGCGCTGATCATCGAGATCGCGCCCGGCCTGGGCATCGAGCCGCTGACGGACGTCGCGATCAAGCACGCGAACGTGCGGGCAGGGGTACTGGTGGTCGAGCGGCAGTTTGGCTACCTGGAGATTCACGGAAGTACCGACGAGGTGCTGGCCGGCGGCGCGGCGGCGCTTGAGTCGCTCGGGGTAAGCGCGCGGGACGCGACGCGCCCGCAGGTGCTCGCGTCAAAGATCATCACCATGCTGGATCCGCAGCACGCCTTTCTGATCAACCGCAACAAGATCGGTTCGATGGCGCTGGCGGGTGAGTCGTTGTTCGTGCTGGAGATGCAGCCGGCCTCGTACGCGATCCTGGCCGCCAACGAGGCGGAGAAGGCCGCCCGCATCAAAGTGGTTGACTACCGGATGATCGGGGCGACCGGGCGAGTGTACCTATCGGGTTCGGAGGCGGACGTCCGGCAGGCGGCCGACGCGGCGGAAAACGCCCTGCGGAGTCCGTCGTGACCCGGAGACTGGCATGAGCAACGCCGGATTGGACTCCCACGCAGTGCGTGCGGTCATCCGCGAGGTGCTGGCCGAGCTGCTGCCCGAAACGCTGGCGGCGGCCAGCGCTAACGACACCGGCCAGCCTGCCGGGAGGCCAGGTGCCATCCAGCCCGGCCCGGGCCAGCCAGGCGTCGCCCAGCCTGGACTGGCATACACCGTGCGCGAGGACGTCCAGTCGGTCGAGACCGTCAGCCTGCGGACGGACGCTGACCTCGGTGCCTTTGTCAGGCATCTGCTGCAGCTATTTGAGAGCCCCAAGCACCGGGATGCGCTGCGGTCGGGCCGACTTCGGTTCCGCCTGGCACCGGCTGCCCTGCCAGGATCCGCCCTTCCAGCGCACCGCGTCGAGAAAGGCGCAGTGACTGAGGCCATGGTCGGGGACGCGGCCAGAGCAGGCGCCCGGCTCGTGCTCGGCCGTCGTGCCGTGCTCACCCCGCTTGCCCGCGACCGTGCCCGTGCTGCCGGCGTTGAGATCGAGAAGGAGCGCTGATGCTTACCGCGACGGTGGTGGGAAACGTCTGGTCGAGCCGTCGGCTGGCGGAGATCCCGAACGGAGCCTTCCTCGAGGTTGAGGCGGAGGGGACCGGCCAGCGGCTGGTGGCGTTCGACGTCCTCGGCACCGGTGTCGGGGAACGGGTCCTGGTCGCCCAGGGCTCGGTGGCGGCGGCGTGGTTCCCCGGCCCGCCGCCACCGATCGACGCGCTGATCATCGGCTCGATCGACGAGCCGTCCGGCCCGCCAGCAGGCAAGCGCAAGGCGAAGCCGGGCACCTGACTGTAGCCGCAGAGCGCGGCCCGACAAACATCCCCAGAAGAAGAGGAGAAGCGGCAATGGCGGACAACGCGATCGGCATGATCGAGACCAAGGGATACGTGGCCGCGCTCGCCGCGGCAGATGCCATGGTGAAGGCGGCTAACGTGACGATCGTCGGCCGCGATCAGGTCGGTGATGGCCTGGTAGCGGTCACGATCATCGGGGACGTGGGGGCGGTGAAGGCTGCGACCGAGGCGGGTGCGGAAACCGCCACCAGCGTCGGTGAACTGGTATCCGTGCACGTCATCCCCCGGCCGCATACCGAACTCGGCAAGCACTTCACCATCCGCAGCGAGTAGGCGTGGCCGCACCCGCGCCCGGCTCGCCGGAACTGCGCGTCTACCTGCTCGTCAGGGATCTGCAGCGGCAGTTCGCGGCGTATCTCGGCACGCCGACCCGGGCCAGAGGCTACCCGCCGTTCGAGGGAGAGCACTCGCTGATCGTCGAGGTGGCGCCGGCCCTCGCCATCGAGCGGGTCACCGACCTGGCGCTGCGTGCAGTGCCGACGGTAGAGCCCGGCATCTTGTTCGTGGAACGGCAGTTCGGCGTGCTGGAGGTGCACGGGCCCGACCTCGCGGATGTCGAGCGTGCCGGGCAGGCGATCTTGGCGGGGCTGCATGCCGGCGCATCGGACCAGCTACGGCCGAAGATCCTCTTCTCCGACGTGATCAACGACATCACTGACCGGCAGGCCGTCATCATCAACCGCAATCGGGCCGGCTCGATGGTGATCCCTGGCGACACCTTGCTCGTGTGCGAGGTAACGCCGGCGCTGTTCGCTGCCGTTGCCGCGAACGAGGCCGAGCGGGCCGCCCCCGGCGTAACGCTGGTGGACGTGTCGATGATCGGGGTGGCGGGCCGCATTTACATGAGCGGCGCCGCGCCGGATGTGCTGCGGGCACAGCAGCAGATCGCCTCAGTGCTGGCGTCGGTCGAGGGCCGCGAGCACTATGAAGGATGACTGATATGGAGCTTCACGACTTGTCGGTCGGCGGCGATGTCCTGGACCGGGTTACCGGGTGCGCAGAGCGGGCGCTGGCCGCCTATGGCTGTAATCCTGGCACCGCGGTCCGCCTGCTCAATGTCTCGGAGAACGCTACCTACCTGGTCGAGGATCCCGCGGCCGGGCCGTCGGTCCTGCGGGTGCACCGCCTCGGATACCACACCGAAGCGGAGATCGCGTCCGAGCTTGCCTGGATGGATGCGCTGCGGTCCGAAGCAGGGATACGGACGCCGCGGGTGCTGGCTGCCACGGACGGCCGCCGGATGGTAACCGTGACCGACGAGGCCAGCGGTGAGCAGCGCAGCTGCGTGCGGTTTGAGTATCTGCCCGGCACGGAGCCAGCCGATGACTCGGCCGAACACTTCGCCGAGCTCGGTGAGATCACCGCGCGCATGCACCGGCATGCCAGGGAGTGGGTGCGCCCGGCCGGGTTCACCCGGTTTCACTGGGGGTACGACGCAGCGTTCGGCAGCCAGGCGCGCTGGGGCCGGTGGCAGGACGGGATCGGCGTGGGCCCGGCCGAACGGGAGGTGCTGGGGCGACTCGATGCCACCCTGCAGACCAGGCTGGCCGCTTTCGGCACGGGTGCTGATCGCTATGGGCTCATCCACGCCGACACCCGGCTGGCCAACCTGCTCGTTGACGACGGCGGCAGGGTGAGCGTGATCGACTTCGACGACTGCGGGTTCAGCTGGTACCTGTACGACGCGGGCACGTCAGTGAGCTTCTTCGAGCACCAGCCGCAGGTCCCGGCCCTGATCGACAGTTGGCTGACGGGTTACCGCCGGGTGCTGGAGCTGCCAGCCGTGGACGAGGCAGAGATCTGGACATTCATCCTCTTCCGCCGCCTGCTGCTGGTGGCATGGATCGGCTCGCACAGGGCCGTGGACATCGCACAGCAACTCGGAGCCGGGTACACCCTGGACAGCTGCGAACTGGCTGAGAGGTACCTCAGCCGGGCCGGTTAGCGGCCGGCCCGCAAACGAAGGGAAGGCGAGCATGTTCACATCCATCCAGGGCCGGGCAGTCGTGGTCACCGGTGCGACCCGTGGAATCGGCAAGGGTATCGCCGCGGTTTTCGCCCGGAGCGGTGCGCGCGTGCTCATCACGGGCCGGGATGAACAGGCCGCGAAAGCGTGCGTGGCCGAACTGTCTGGCGGGGCCGAGGTCTCGTACCTGCTCGCCGATGTCAGCCGGAGGGAAGACTGCGAGCGAATGGCGCGGGCGGCAGCCGACCGCCTGGGCGGCATCGACGTCCTCTGCGCCAACGCTGGGATTTTCCCCGATGCCCGGCTGGCCGATATGACGGACGCCGACATCGATAACGTCCTCGGCACCAACCTGAAGGGCTGCATCCTGTCGGTGCAGGCGTGCCTACCGGCCCTGGCGGCGTCCAGGCGAGGCAGGGTAATCATGACCTCGTCCATCACCGGGCCTATCACCGGGTTCCCCGGCTGGTGCCACTACGGCGCCAGCAAAGCTGGGCAGCTCGGCTTCATGCGGACCGCTGCGATCGAGCTGGCGGCGAGCGGCATCACGGTGAATGCCGTGCTGCCCGGCAACGTGATCACGGAGGGCCTTGCCGATCTCGGCGATGACTACATGGCGCAGATGTCAGCATCGATACCGCTGCGGCGCCTGGGCACGGCAGACGACATCGGTTACACGGCCCTGTTCCTCGCCAGCGACGAGGCCGGCTACATCACCGGGCAGACCATCGTCGTGGATGGCGGCCAGGTGCTGCCCGAGTCGCTCACGGCTCTGGACGGCTGATGAGGACCGCTGAGGACGGGCCCGCCCAGGCCGGCGTGAGGCGGGCCGGGCTGGCCGGCCGCGCCTCCGAAGACGTGCGCCGCATCCTCGCCGACCAGATCTCGGCCGGGCACATGCGCCCAGGCCAGCGGCTCGGTGCCGAACGCGCGCTCGCCGCCGAGCTGGGGGTAAGCAGGGCCACCCTGCGCCAGGCCCTCGCCGTGCTCGAGGAGAGCAACATGGTGCGCCGGGTGCCGGGCCGCGGCGGCGGCACTTTCGTCAGCAAGGGAAAGATCGAGCGGGACCTTTCCAGGGTCGTCGGCGTGCCCGCGCTGCTGCGCAGCCAGGGGGTGACAGCTGGCACCCGGGTACTGAGTGCGAGGTTGTCAGCGGCGGGCGAGTTGGCCGCGCACGCCTTGCGGCTGCGCGCGGGCGACCTGGTGATCGACCTGGTCCGCATCAGGCTCGCCGACGGCAGCCCCATCTCAGTGGAACAGGCCATGCTGCCCGCCGACCGCTTTCCCGGGCTGTTGGAGCTCCCCCTCGGCGGGTCAGTGTATGACCTGCTTGAGGAGCATTTCAGCACCCGGCCGAAGGAAGCGGTCGAACGCATCGAGGTGGTGGCCGCATCATCAGACGAAGCGATGGTCCTCGACATCGCACCGGGTGCGCCCCTGCTGTCCATCACCCGCACTACGACCGACACCGAGGATGAGCCGATCGAGTTCTCCCACGACCTGTTTCGTGCCGACCGCACCAGGATCGTGGTGCGCACGCCTGGTCAGGGCGGCGTGGCGCGGCCCGCGCCTGCCCGCGGGCGGCTGATCGAGCTGTGGTCCCAGCCAGCGATCTGACGGCATTTCCGATGCCAGTAACTCCGTGGAGGAACCGATGGCAGGCCAGCTGACTAACGGTGATAGGTACCTGGCGAGCACGGACGGCCGGCGGCCCGTGGGCAGGGTCAGGTTCATGGACGCTCAGCGGGTAAACCTGGACGGCTTCGCCAGGGAAGATCCGGGTCTCGGGCTTGTCGCGCTGCGCTCCCCGCAGGATCCGGAACCGGGACTAGTGATCTCTTCAGGCCGCGTGGTGGAGCTGGACGGCGTGCCGGAAGCCAGCTTCGACGCGATCGACGCCTTTATCGCCCGGCACGGTCTTGACCTGCAGGTAGCCGACGAGGTGATGGCGCTGTCTGAGGTGGAGCTCGCCCGCCGCCTGGTCAGTCCGGACGTGCCGCGCGCCGAGATCGTGCGGTTGTCCGCCGGTGCGACCCCCGCCAAGCTCGCCCGCGTGCTCGCCCTGCTCCGGCCCGCCGAGCTCGGCCAGGCCATGACTAAGCTGCGGGCCAGGCGCACTCCGAGCAACCAGGCCCACGTCACCAACAGGCTGGACGACCCGCTCCTGCTCGCGGCGGACTGCGCCACTGCGGCCGCGTTCGGGTTCCGCGAAATCGAGACCACGGTGCCTGTGCTCGCCGACGCGCCGAGTAACGCGGTGTCATGCCTGATCGGGGCGGCGGTCGGCGCACAGGGCGTGCTGATGCAGTGCTCAGTGGAGGAGGCACTCGAACTCGAGCTGGGCATGCGGGGGCTGACCTCGTATGCGGAGACCGTTTCCCTCTACGGCACCGAGCAAGTGTTCGTGGACGGCGACGACACCCCTTGGTCCAAGGCGTTCCTCACCTCGGCCTACGCGTCCCGTGGCATGAAGATGCGAGTGTCGTCCGGCGCCGGGGCTGAAGTGCTCATGGCGGGTGCCGAGGGCAGGTCCATGTTGTACCTGGAGGCACGCTGCGTTGCGCTTGCCCGGGCCATCGGCGCCCAAGGGGTGCAGAACGGGGGCATCGACGGAGCGAGCGTCGCCGCGTCGGTGCCGCGGGGGCTGCGCGAACTCATGGCCGAGAACCTCATGGTCATGATGCGCAACCTAGAGTCCTGTTCCGGCAACGACGCGCTGATGAGCGAGTCGGATATGCGCCGCACGTCCAGGACGCTGCCGATCGTGCTGGCCGGATCGGACTTCATGTTCAGCGGCTTCGGTAGCATCCAGCGCTACGACAACATGTTCGGCCCGAGCAACTTCAACGCCGAGGACATAGACGACTTCCTGGCCATGCAACGGGACTGGGGGATCGACGGCGGGCTGCGAACCGTGCCCGCTGACCGGATCGAGGCCGTGCGCAGGGACGCCGCGCAGGCGTGCCGGGCCGTCTACCGCTACCTTGGCCTCGCCGACTTCACAGACGAGCACCTTGAGCGGGCCGTGGACGCGGCCGGCTCGAAGGACCTGGGCCAGACCGACACGCTCGCGGTGGTCAGCGCCGGGCACGCGATCCGCGAAGGCGGCCTGACCGTGATCGACGTGGTCGCCGCACTGGACGAGACCGGCTACGAGGCCGAGGCGGAGCGGATCATGGCCATGACCCGTGTCCGGCTCGCCGGGGATTACCTGCAGACTTCCGCCATCTTCGACGAGGACCTCCGCGTCCTGTCGCTCATCACCGATCCCAACGATTACGCCGGGCCCGGCACAGGGTACGAGCCCTCGGTGCAGCGGCTGCGCGAGATCGACGCCATCCGCCAGGAGCGCGGCGTCGAGGACCTGCGGGCAGAGCAGGCGCGCTTCGCCACGCCGCTGCTGACGGTGGCGGGCCTGGCCGCCCCCGGCCAGGATCCGCGCGATGTGGTGATCGGTGTCTCGCCTGCCGTCGGGCGTGACGTGTGGCGCTGCCTGTCTGGCATGCCGGTGACGGCGGTGCTGGCCGAACTGCTCGCCGGGCTGGAGGAAGAAGGGTGCGTCGGCCGGCTGGTCCGCTTCACCGACACGGTCGACCTTGGCCGCATCGGGCTGGCCGCGGCCCGGCTGTCCGGATCGGGCATCGGCATCGGGCTGCAGGGCAAGGGGACCGCACTGATCCACCGCCGGGACCTTGCCCCGCTCGCCAACCTTGAGCTCTATTCGGTCGCACCTTCCGTTACCGGCGAGTTGTACCGCCTGCTCGGCGCTAATGCCGCGCGCCATGCCAGCGGCGGCACGCCCGACCCGGCTCGCAACCCCTACAGCGACGAGGCGATCGAGGCTAGGTACCACACCACCGTGATCGCATTGATGGCACTGGAACGTGCCTGGGTTAAGCCCGGCGCGCCCCCAGAGGAATTGTCACAGGAAGGACTGCGATGACAGACGAGCCCGTGGTGCGCGCGCTGTCCGGCCGGGCAGTGGGCGAGCTCACGCTGGAAGCGGTCCGCCATGGCGAACTGAGCCTCCCGGACCTGAGGATCCATCCTGAGACACTGGAGCGGCAGGCTGCGGTGGCAGCCGCGCACGCCAATCCGCAGCTGGCGGACAACCTGCGCCGCGCTGCCGAGCTGACCCGCCTCCCCGACGACGAAGTCCTGGCAATCTACGACGCGCTGCGACCGGGCCGCTCAACGCCAGCACGGTTGGCTGAGCTTGCCGCCGGGCTCGCTGCGCGCGGTCTGCCGCGCTGCGCCGCGCTGCTCACGGAGGCGGCCGCGGTTTACGACCGCCGCGGACTGTGCGCCTGACGGGCTGAAGCGATGCCGGTCATCGCCGGGGTGGATGTCGGCAACGCCACAACTGAGGTGGTCGTGCTGGCAGGGAACCGGCTGCTCGGCGTGGACCGGCTGCCGACCAGGGGCGGCAAAGGTTCAGCCGAATCGCTGCGCGGGGCAGCCGCGCTTGTGCGCCGGCTGGAGCGCCGCCACGGCTGGCGGGTGGACGAGGCCAGGATCGCGCCGCTGCGGGCCGTGGAGACTACCATCGTGGCCGCCGCGCCGATCGCACCAGCAACTGGCCGGCTGCGCCTGCTTGCCGCAGGAGTGGCCACCCCAGGTGGCAGCGGCGGTTGCGTTGGCGTCCCGTTGTGGCTTGACCGCCCCGTCCCGGCGGAACCGGCGGCCGACCGGTTCGTTGCGGTGATTCCGCCCCGGCTCGGCTATAGCCGGGCGGCGGAGCGGCTGCGCGGCCTCGCAGCCGCCGGCGTGCCGGTCGCAGCGGTGCTGGTGCCAGGAGATGAAGGGGTGCTCGTCGCAAACCGGATCGATGCCCGCATACCGGTGGTCGACCAGGTGGATGTTGCCGGGGTGGCGTCGTGCGCGCTGGTCGCAGTGGAAGTCCGGGCGCCTGGGCAGCAGCTCACCCTGCTGACCGACCCGGTGGCGCTGGCCGCCGCGTTCGGGCTCAGCGACGCCGAGTCAGGTGATGCGACCGCGCTGTGCCGGTCGCTGGTCGATTACTCCAACGCCGTGATCGGCTGCGCCGACGCCGCGGCGACTGCCGCGCCGTCCCAGCAGGCTCCCGGTTCGCAGCCTGAGCCCTGGGTGATGGCGGGAGGGAAGCGGGTCACGCTGCGGGAAGCGTGCGCCCTGCTGCCGGACTGGCCGGTCGGCGCCGTCCGCGCCGTTAGCGCTGGCTCCGGCCCCGTCGAGGTGGATGACATGTTCGCCGCGGACCTTGGCACCGTTGCAGACGCAGCGACCGCGCGGCGGGGCAGCCTTGGCCGGGCAGTCGTCGCCGCGTCGCTGCACCGCCTGCCGGACGGGCCCGATCAGGCTGACCAGCTCTCAGACCTGCTTGGCTGCCCGGTCCGGTGCGCGGCGACCGAATCCGCCGCGGCCCGTCTCGGGGCGCTCACCACTCCTGGCGCCCGGCCGGACGCCGTCGTGGTGGATGTGGGCGCGGGCACCATCGACGTCATTGCCCCCGATGCCGAGGTGGTGGCGGCAGGAGCTGGCGACCTGCTCACCGCCGCGATTTCGCAGACGCTGGGGATTCCCCTCGCCGCGGCAGAGTGGGTCAAGCGAGGCCCGTGCCTGCGGGTGGAAGGTGCCCAGCGGTTCGAGGCCGAGGACGGCAGCCGCGGTTTCCTGGACCGGCCTGCCCCGGCCTCAGCAGCCGGAATGCTCGCTGTGATGGGTCCGGCCGGGCTATTGTCCTTCGACCGCGGCCGCAGTCCCGCGGAATGGCGGGCCATCCGGCTGCGCCTGAAGCAGGCCATATTCGCGGTAAACCTGCGGCGCGCCCTGGCCGGACCGTGGAGCAGGCCGGGGCAGATCCTGATCGTCGGCGGCCCTGCCGCCGACGAGGAACTGCTCGGGGTGCTGCTGCGTTCCCTTCCTCTCGACGTGGCGGTCGGGAGGGGTAACGTCGGCGGCACGCTCGCCGGCCGCCGGCCGGGCACCGTTATGCTGCGGCCCTCGGCCTTGCCCTCACCGCCGACGGCGCCTGAGGCCGCCGGTTATTCCTGCGTGCCGAGCCGGCACGCGCACGACGCGCTGATGGCCACGTCGGCCTGCGCGGCTGCCAGATCAAGCTGCTGCCGGATGATCCGGGCCTGCTCGGTCTTGCCGAGCCTGACGAGGCATTCATGGTAGCCGTGCAGGCTCCAGACGTTGCGGGGATGCTGGTTCGCCCGCGGCAAGGTGTCGTCAAAGCCCAGGTCCGCCCGGTAGGCGGTCGCTGCCTCCTCGACCTCGCCCTGCTCGAGCAGCAATGCGCCGTATGCGTGCCGGACCGGCTGCATCCACGCCCACGGCTCGTCGTATGGCAGGCCGTCATCCAGCTCGATCGCCCGGCGCAGGTGCGTGAACGCAGCGCTGAAGTTGCCAGCGCGGTATTCCAGCTCGCCGTCCAGCATGGCCGAAGCCACCGCCAGGATGTCCAGACAGGCGTTGTTGAACACGGTCCTGGATGCGGGAACGCGCTCGATTGCAGTAGCCAGCAAGCGTCGCTCATCGCCTGCTTCGTGAAGGCGCCCGGTGGCGGCGAGCGCGACGCCTTTCGCGTAGTGGGTCATGGCGGTCGTCACCCGGTAGAGGTCCTGGTCCGCGGGCAGCGGTGTGTCAATGATCTCCTGCCAGCGCCCGAAGCGGATGAGGGCATGCAGTTTCATCGGCACGAAGCCCTCCAGCCAATCTGCCATCGGGGGCACCTCAACCCGGAGCAGCTGCTCAGGCAAGGCGGCGGCGAGCTGCTCGGCAGCCCGGAGAGCTACCTCGGACTGGCCGAGGAACATTGCCCCGTAGATCTTGAAGTGATAGTTGTGCGCACGGTAGAGCGTGTAAAAGTTCATCGCACCCTCGCGCGCGGCGAACCTGTCGTCGGCGGCGATCGCGTGCGAGTTCGAGGCGACGACGCTGCGGTAGTCGCCGCACAGCACGTCGATGTGGGTCGGCATGTGCTGCAAGTGGCCGCCGTCGGGGACGAGGTCCCGGAGCCAGTCAGCAGCCCGCAGCGCCCGTTCTGGCTGCGGGGACATTTCCATCAGATGGATGTACATGTGCAGGACGCCTGGGTGCGCTCTGGCCTCGGCCTGGCCGAGTGCCCGCTCCAGCACGTCCACGGCCTCGGAGGTGTAGGCGCCGGTCGCGGGGCGGCCGGATCGCAGATCCCATAGCTGCCAGGGACTCACGTTCAGCAGGGCGTCCGCGAACAGCGCGGTTATGTCCAGGTCGTCGGGATGATCGGCATAGACATCGCGCATCGCGCTGGCGTAAGCCTCATTCCACTCCGCCGCGGAGGCGGGCGGCTCAGCCGAAGGGAAACGGGCGGCTAGTGCATGAACCAGGCCGCCCTCGGCCGCAGTCGCCCCGTTGAGGCAGTCGATCGCCAGCCGGGTCGCGGCGTAACCGCGCTCCAGCGTGCGGGACAGGTCAACCGGATCGAAGGCGTCCCATGCCTTGTTGTAGTTGGGGCCGATTGCGTAGGCCACACCCCAGTGGGCCATTGCGCACTGGGGATCATGGGTGATGGCGCGCTCGAAGCAGCGGACCGCTTCCTCGTGATTGAACGCATAGGCCCAGGTGAGCCCGCGGTTAAACCACCTCTGTGCGTCCTGCGACGCTGTCGTTACCTCCCGGCGATGGGCACCGAGGTCGAAGTAGTCAGGCATCTCCGCACCACCGTTCAGATGCGCTCGAAGTAGCGGATGCGCTCCCAGTCGGTCACGCATTCGTGCTGGAACGCCTCGAGCTCTTGCCGCCCGAAGTTCACGAGGTGCTCGTGCACCGCATCGCCGAGCGCGGCCGCAGCCAGCGAGCTGTGCGCGAACAGATCCAGCCCGTCGCGCAACGTGGTGGGAACAGTGGGCAGCGCGCGGTCGCTGTAGGCGTCTCCCTCGTAAGGGTCGCCGCAGTCGAGCTGCCGCTCGATGCCGTCGAGCCCGGCGATGACGGTAGCTGCGCAGGAGAGGTAGGGGTTGACATCGGCACCCGGCATCCGGTTCTCCAGCCGCAGCGACTCGCCCTCCCCCACCACCCGGTAACCGCACGTCCGGTTGTCACGCCCCCACGTGACGACCGTGGGGGCGAAGGACGCGCTCTGGAAGCGCTTGTAAGAGTTGACGTTCGGAGCGAATAGCCACATGAGCTCCGGGGTGTGCTCGAGCAGCCCGCCAAGAAACGACCGGCCGAGGCCCGAGAGCTCGTGCGGTGACGAACTGTCGGGCATTATCGCAGTGTCCTTGGCATCCCACAGGCTGGCGTGGATGTGGCACGAGGACCCGATCTCGGAGATGGAAGGCTTCGCCATGAACGTCACGCTCCACTCGTTGCGCAGCGCCATCTCCTTGACGCCGTTCTTGTACAGCGCATGGCGGTCGGCCATCTCGAGCGCGTCGGTATAGCGCAGGTTGATCTCCTGCTGCCCGAGCCCCCACTCCGACTTGGAGAATTCCACCTCGATCCCGGCCGCATTCATCTGCCGCCTGATGGCCTCGATGAAGGTGTCATTGCGGCTCGACTGCAAGATGTGGTAGTCGGCCCGGTAGTAAGTCACCGGCTCAAGTTCAAGGTAACGGCTGGCCCACGCCTGCGCTGGCGGAGTCCGGTAGAGGTAGAACTCCAGCTCGGTGGCCATCTTGAACCGCAGGTCATTGGCGGCCGCCCGCTCGACCTGGCGCCGCAGGATCGATCGCGGCGCCACCTCGATGAGGCGGTCGCTGTCCTCCTCGCAGGCGTCGCAGATCACGATGGCCGTCGAATCGAGCCAGGGCACGAGCCGGAACGTCGTGAGGTCGGGATCCATGCGGAAGTCCGAGAAACCGGTCCGCCAGTTGCTCAGCTCGTAGCCAGGCCGCGGGTCCATATCCATGTCAACGACGAAGAGGTAGAGCGAAGCGTGCAGGCCTTCGGAACGCAGCGCGGTCTTCAGGAAGCTCTCCGTTGTCACCCGCTTGCCCATCAGCCGGCCCCAGAGGTCGGGCACCACGCAGAGCACAGTCTCGATCTCCTCATCGTGCAGCCGCTTCTCTACCGCTGCTCGCTGCTCCTCATCCATGCGGCTGGCCCTTTCTTCAGGATGTCTCGAAGTACCGGCGGTGCTCCCACTCGGTCACCTGCTCGGTCTCCCACTCGCGCCAGAGCCTGAGCTCCACCTCACGTGACAGAAGGTAGTGGCTGACGAACTCCCGGCCGAGCAGGGCGGGTGCGATCCGTGAATCCCTCAGCGCGGCGACCGCGTCGGCGAGAGTCGAAGGAAGGCCGCGGAACCGGCTGTCCGCGTACGCGTCGCTAGCCGCGGGCGCGGGCTCTTCCAGTTTCTCGGCGATGCCATGCAACCCGCCCGACAGCATGGCGGCGATCGCCAGGTAAGGGTTGACATCCGCCCCGGCCCGACGATGCTCGAGCCGGACGCCCTTGGGGGGTCCGGTGATCGCGCGGATGGCTGCGGTCCGGTTGTCCATCCCCCACGAGGCCGTCGCCGACGTAAAGGTTCCTGGCTGCAGCCTCCGGAACGCGTTCACCGACGGGTTGAACAGCACGGTGAAATCTGCCATCGTCGCTAGCTGCCCGGCCAGGTAGTGGCGGGCAAGCCGCGACAACCCGCCGTCCGGCGATGCGAAGGCGTTGGCACCGTCGCGCCAGAGACTCTGATGGAAGTGGCAGCCCGATGTCGCCGCGCCGGTCCGCCATTTCGGCATGAACGTGGCCACGAGGCCCTGCTCGCCGCACAGCTCCTTGAGATAGGCCTTGGCCCGGATCGCGTGGTCGGCCGCCTCCATCGCCGGAGCATGAGCGATCGCGAACTCCACCATCCCGTGGCCGAGCTCGGTGTGCACCGACTCGATGGCGATGCCAATTGCCTCCATGCGCTCGAAGAAGGCCTGGACGAGTGGGCGCAGCTCACGCAGGCGGAGGGAACTATAGGCGTTCATTGTGCGCCCCAGGGGGACCAGGTCACCCCGCTCCCCCGGCCGCCGCTTGCCTGCCGGCAGATCGTCCCGCTGGCGCACAACGCACAGTTCCCACTCGGCCGCGAACCGCGCCTCGAAGCCGAGCTCGGTACACCGGTCCGCCACTGCCCGCAGGACCGTACGCGGTGCCAGCGGGCAGGCGGCACCGTCGGTGCCGAACAGATCGCAGAGCGCGGCCATCGTCGCCTCACACCACGGCAGGCGCCGGAGGGTCGCCATGTCAGGCCGCATGACGAGATCGGGATACCCGTTCTGCGCGGATGACACGGGGCTCTCGTAGACATCGTCAGCCTGCGTCAGCCCGAACATGATGGTGCACATCGCGGCTCCGGCCGCAGACAATGCCTTCGGCACCGAGACCAGCTTGGCCCTCAGGCCGCCATCGAGATCGGGAACCTCGAGCTGGACGAGGCGGACTCCCGCCATCGCCGCGGAACTGTCCGCTGGCGTGGCTGGAGGGCCCACCGGTTCGGTATCCGGCATGTCGTCCGGCGCGGTCATGCCAGCGCCAGCGTCCATCCGCCATCGACGACGAGATCGGTTCCGGTGATGAACGCCGCCTCGTCCGACAGCAGGAACTGGCACGCCGACGAGACATCCGCGACGGTCCCGAGGCGCCGCAGCGGCGTCCGGTTCGCCATCCGCTCGGCGCGCGCGGGGTCCTCGTCGTACAGCGGCCGGATCATGGGGGTGAGGATCGCGCCAGGGCAGATGGTATTCGAGCGGATCCCCACCGGGCCGTACTGGAGGGCGAGCGCACGGGACAGTGAGATGAGGCCGGCCTTCGAGACCTGGTAAGCGTCCATCGGGTCGTCGGCATTGCGAAGCCCGGCAACGCTCGCCAGGTGGACGAACGCTCCCCCTCCGCTTCGCCTGACGAGCGGGAGGGCGTGACGGCAGACCAGCATAGGAGCCGTCAGGTTGACGTCCAGCACCCGCTGCCACACGCCACGGTCGATGCAAGCGACCGAACCGTCCCGGTCGAACCATCCGACTCCGGCGGCGTTGACGACATAGTCGAGTCGGTCACAGGTGGCGGCAAGGTTGCCCAGTGCCTCGGCGACGCGATCCTCCTCGGTGATGTCGAACCGCCAGTAGGTCCAGGAACGGCTGGGCCCGTCCGGCTCGGCCTCAGGCGGTTCCTTCACGTCGACGCCGAACACCCGGGCGCCGGCCATGCTGAGATCGGTCGCGATCTGGTAGCCCATGCCGCCGCCAGCGCCGGTGACAAAGGCGACCCGGTCGCCGAAGGCCCACCGCGGTTTCATGGTCAGCCCGGGATCTCCGGCAGCGTCTGGCCGCCGTCCACCACCACGCTTTGCCCCGTGACGAAGGATGCCAGGTCGGAAGCCAGGTAGAGCACGGCGCCCGCCACATCGCGGGGCTCGCCGAGCCGCTTGAGCGGGATGAGCGCCTCCATCGCCTCAATTGCCTGCGGGCCGAGGTCGGCGAGCCCTTCCGTGCGGATGCTGCCCGGCGCCACGGCGTTGATCGTTATTCCGAACGGCGCGACCTCGATCGCCGCAGTCCGCATGAACCCGTCTACCCCGGCCTTCGATGCCCCATAGTGCGCGAGCCCCGGATAGCCGGTGACGGGCCCGGTGATGCTGGATATGAAGATGATCCTGCCCGCCGGACTGTCTTTCAGGAACGGCAGGCAGGCCCGGAACGCGAAGAACGCGCTCTTCAGGTTCGTGTCGTGGACGAGATCCCAGTCGGCCTCGGCCATCTGCGTCAGAGGGACCTCGGGATAGACGCCGGCGTTGTGGACGAGCACGTCGAGCGAGCCGAACTGGTCGCGCGCGTAGGCCGCCGCCGATTCCAGGTCTTCCAGACTGCGGACGTCGGCGCGGCGAAAACGGCACGGCGAGGCATGTGCCGAAATCTGCTCGGCGACTTCCTCGCCGCGTACCTGGTCCCGTCCGCTGATGACGACCTGAGCACCGGCGCCGCACAGGACCTCGGCGATTCCCCGGCCGATCCCCCGAGTACCGCCGGTGACGAGCGCCGTGCGGCCGGCCAGCAACGGCGGCACAGCGTGAGTCGTCATGCTCTACCTCCGCGCCGCAGCCGCGGCCGGCCGTCGTTGTTGGACCATAACTTAGACCTTTGACGACTTCGCGGCAACCGGTTGCGCGGCCGGCCGGAGCCAATCGATCACCGTGGGTTTGGTCGAACCCACCCGCCGGTATGCCTCAGCAGGGACGAGCTGAGGATCCTTGTAAACGCTCCACGTGCAGTAGCTACGCGGCTCGGTCGTGCCCCAGACCGGCGGCTCCACGACCCGGACAGGATAGCCGAGCCGCGCAATGGACGCCCGCTCCTGAAGCTGGCAGCAATGGACGCAGTAGAGACAGACCCCCTTGGTCTGCCAGGCCCAATCGTGCTCCTGCGTGGTGACCCGGAAGTCGAACGGTGCGCCAACCCGGGCTGTGCCGTCCGCATTGGCGTCAGCTCTCAGGGTGCGGCCGCCAGACCCGCACGGGTCGAACCGGAAGACCCACCGGTCCTCCTCCTCCCGCAGGGACACCTCTCCCGAGCGCCGCGGGCCGCTGAGGTGCCCGCGCAGTGACGCGGCCGCGTCGGCGAGCAGCAGCTCCACTGATTCCGGCCATGGCCGGCGCGCCGTATCGTAGGCGTCCCGGCTCGGGTACATGTCGCCGATCGCCTCGTCCCACATGTCGCCCACGACCGACTCGCCCAGCTGCCCGGCCGCCAGGCTGAACAGCCCGCAGACGACGTCGCAGAAGCGGTCGTGCACCGTCATCCACGTGCAGCGAACCTCTTCGACAAGACCCGCCGCCGTCTGGCCGTCCCGGCTGACGCATGCCTGCTCGGCGCGAGCGGCCAGCTCCGCGACGACCGTCCACTGTTTGTCCATGTCAAGCGCGTCCTGAGCGGCAGCGCCTGTCAGCGACAGGATCCGCTGCTCCTCGTCCGAGAGAGCGGCGGAGGTAACGCCGCGGCCGAGAAGGAACCGCCGGGCTCGCTCGATGAACAGCGGGAACAGCTCGCGGCCCTCGGTCGCCTCGTCGAGCAGCTGGCGGATAAGCCTTACGGCCTCTTGCGCGTCACCGGCTGCGATCGCTCGGCGTGCCAGCGCATAGGACGACTGGGTCTGCGGCGGCCTCACCATCGGTTGCCACCTTCCTCGCAGGTTGACTGCAATGGCTCAATGGTCTATCAGGGAGACTATGGCTGAGAACACCCTGCCCAGTCCCGCGCACCCCGAGGTCGCTGCCCTGCTGGATGAGCTGGTCGCGTCGGGCCGGCCGTCGAGCCGCACCCTGCCTCTCCCGGACGGGCGCAGGAACTTTGCCGAGCTCATCAAACCGCTGACCGACTATCCAGATGTAGGCGAGATAACAGACACCGTGATCCCCGTCGGCGGGCGTGCGGTGGCAGTTCGCGTCTACCGTCCTGGCAGCACGGGCCGGGCAGGTGTCTCGGTATTCCTGCACGGAGGCGGCTGGGTCTTCGGTGACCTTCAGACCCACGACGGCATGTGCCGGTCCATCACCGGCCGATCGGGGATCACGACCGTCGCTGTGGACTACCGGCGGGCTCCTGAGGACCCCTTCCCGGCGGCGGTGGATGACGCTGTCGGGGTGATCCGCTGGCTCGCTGCCCGCGGCGGCGAGATAGGCGTGGCTGCGCAGCCCCTCGCCGTCGTGGGCGACAGTTCCGGCGGCAACCTCGCTGCGGCCGCATCGCTGGTCCTTCGAAACGAGGGCGATTCGCCAGTGGCATTCCAGGCTCTGCTGTACCCCGCGACGGACCCCGCCATGGGCACTGCTTCGTACCGGGAGAACGCGGACGACCCGTTCCTCTCGGCCGACGAGATGGCCTGGTACTGGTCCCAGTACGGCGGCGGCAGCGCGCCGGGCGATCCGCGCGCAGCGCTCAGTACGCTGACCGACCTGCGCGGCCTCCCGCCCACGTATCTGCTCGTAGCCGGGCTCGACCCGCTGCGCGATGAGGGCCTCGCCTTCGCCGACCAGCTGCGCGACTCCGGCGTCCCGGTGGTCTGCCGCGAATTCCCGGACATGCCGCACGGCTTCCTGCTTTTCAGTGGCCGTTTGTCCCGCGCGGCGGAAGGGCTGGCGGAGGTCGCCGACCAGATCGCCGCTGGCCTGCGGAACGCGGACTGATAAGCGCGGCCGGCCCGTGGTGCCGCTGAGACCTGCGAGCTGTTGGAACCGCACGCCGTTGACCACCTGGCGGCTTAGGTCTACTATGTAGACCTAAGAACCGAGGTGATCGGAGCGCAGGCGCATGCGGGTCGCCGTGATCGGGGCCGGCTTCAGCGGGATCGCCGCAGGCATCGCCCTTCAGCGGCGGGGCATCACGGACTTCACCATCTTCGACGGCTCGTCGGGTGTCGGCGGGACGTGGTGGCATAATCGCTACCCCGGCGCGGAGGTGGACCTCGAGTCGGACATCTATTCCTTCTCTTACGCTCCGGGGGACTGGAGCCGCACCCACGCCCGCCGTGGCGAGCTGCAGCGTTACCTTGAGCGCGTCGTCGACGCCTTCGGCATCCGCCCGCACCTGGCGCTGAACGAGCAGGTGGAGAGCGTCACCTGGGTGGACGACCGCTGCGAGTACGAGATCACCTGCTCATCTCGCGCCGCGCATGGGCCCTTCCAGGCCGTCATCAGCGCGGTCGGGTTCCTCAGCGTCCCGCGTATCCCGCCGCTGGCCCGCGAGGGGTTGGGCTTCGGCGGGGTGATCTGCCACACGGCCCAGTGGCCCGACGGCCTCGATCTGGCCGGCCAGCGAGTCGGCGTGCTCGGCACGGGCTCCTCGGCCGTGCAGGTGGTCGCCGAAGCGGCCACGTGCGCTGCCGAGGTCAAGGTCTTCCAGCGCGAGCCGAACTGGGTGCTGCCCAAGGGCAGCCGCGACTTCAGCCCATCGGAGCGCAGGCTGAACCGCCACCCCCTCGTGCACCGCTGGCGCCGCTTCAACCTCTACCTCCGCTACGACCTCCGTCAGCTGCGGATGAGCCACGCGAGGCGCACCGGCTGGGTCAACCGCAGGCGTCGGCACGCTTCGGAGGGGTTCCTTGCAGAGGCGTTCGCTGGCCGGCCCGAGCTCCGGCAGCTCCTCACGCCAGCGTTTGCGTTCGAGGGGAAGCGGACCGTCCTGAGCGATACGTACTATCAGACGCTGCTGAAGCCGCACGTCACGCTGGTCCCGCACGGAGTCAAGGGGCTCAGCGCCACCGGCGTCGTCGACGAGAACGGCGACCGGCACGATCTCGACGTCGTCGTGCTGGCCACCGGCTTTGACGCCGCGAACTACCTGGCAAACCTGAAGGTCACCGGGCTGGACGGTCGGCAGCTGCACGAGGTGTGGGACGGCGCGCCGCGGGCGTTCCTCGGGATGATGGTGCCCGGGTTCCCCAACTTCTTCATGATGTACGGGCCCAACACGAACAGCGTTCCCCTCATCTCCTTCTACGAGGCGCAGGCACGGTTCGCAGCCCGCGCGATCGGGCGCCTGGCGTCTCGCCGCGCGCATGACGTGCAGGTGTCACCCGCCGCGGCCGACTTGTTCGATCGCTGGCTGCAGCGCGCGCTGGAGCGCACCGTATGGGCGGGCACCGAGAGCTACTTCCGGTCCGGGAGTGGGCGCGTCGTGTCCCAGTGGCCGTTCAACGCCAGCTTGTACCTGATCGGCACGAGAATCGGGAGCCTCGCGCTCCGCTACCACCGCGGCGAGGCGACTGGCGCGCCGCGAGCGCTGACCGAGGAGGACAGACGGTGACGGGACAGATCGTGGTGACCGGGGGCGCGGGCTGCATCGGGCTTGCGATCTGCCGGCGGCTGCGGGACTCGGGGTCGACCGTGGTCGCCATGGATCTAGCGCCGCAGATCGGGTCGGTCGAGTGGGACGATGCACGCAACCGTGGCATCCGAGCGATCGAGGGCGACGTGACTGTCCGGGCCAGCGTGGAGGCCGCCGCCGCCAGGCTGAGCGACGAGCCGCTCGCCGGCCTGGTCAACTGCGCAGGGGTGCTGCGGGATACGTTCCTCGGCAGCGTCGACGACACAGCCATGGACCTCATGTTCCAGGTGAATGTGGCTGGCATGGCCCGGGTGACGGACGTCTTCGCGCCCCGGATGGCGGACGGGTCGGCGATCGTCAATATCGGTTCTCTGACCGGGCAGATCGGCCGGTTCGTCGGCGCCTCGGTGTACGGCGCGACCAAGGCCGGCGTCGCGGCTTTCACCGCCTACCTGGCCGAGGAACTGGCACCGCGGCGGATCCGGGTTAACAACGTTGCCCCCGGCGTAATCCGGGCCCCGATGAGCCCGTCGATGGCCGCCGTGTCCGGCGGCGAGGAGGCCTCCGCCGCGCACACCATGCTCGGCAGGATCGGCGAGCCTGAGGAGGTCGCGGAGGTCGTCGAGTTCCTGCTGTCGTCGCGCGCCTCCTACATCACTGCCCAGACGATCCTGGTCGACGGGGGGTTCGTGGCCCGATGACGGCTCCATCTCGCGCCCGTGCGCGAGCCAATGCCGAAGCCGTCGAGCGGCTATGCGCCGCCGATCCGGTCGTCGTGGATGTGCAGCCAGCGCTGGAGGTGATTCCCGGCTACTCCCGCAACCTCGTGCTGACGTCCGGCGCTCCCCTTCCGTGGCCGGAGTACGTCGGCGGACAGCGTGACGCGATCATCGGCGGCGTTCTCTTCGAGGGCCTCGCGGCGACCAGACAGGAGGCGATCGCCGCGCTGGACGCTGGCGAGGTGCAGGTCGGCTCGTGCCACGACTACGGTGCCGTCGGGTCGCTGGCGGGCATCTACTCCGCGTCAATGCCCGTGTTCGTCGTCCACGACCGGACGCACGGGAACAGCGCCTTCTGCAACTTCTACGAGGGCAAGGACCCCCGGCGGCTGAATTACGGATGCTACGACGAGGGCGTGCACGAACGGCTGCTGCACGTGAACAACGTCTACGCGCCGGTGGTCGGCGAGGCAATCCGCCGCACCGGGGGCGTGCCGCTGCAGCCGCTGATCGCCAAGGCCCTCCGGATGGGAGACGAGTGCCACAGCCGCAATACGGCCTCTTCCCTGCTGTTCGTCAGGGAGCTCCTCGCCGCTGCGATGGACATGGCCGGGTCCGACCTCGGGCGGGTTCGCGAGACCTTCCTGCACATCGCCGACAATGACTACTTCTTCCTGCGGCTGTCCATGGCGGCCAGCAAGGCGATCGCGGACTCGATCGCCGGGCTGCACGGCTCGAGCGTCGTCTCGGCGATGGCCTTCAGCTGCAAGGAATTTGCCATCCGCGTCGCCGGGCTCGGCTCCGAGTGGTTCCGCGGGCCGGCGCCAACGCACGAGGGCAAGCTGTTTCCCGGCCACCACGAGTCGGAGATCACCTGGATGGGCGGCGAGAGCCCGATCACCGAAACGGTCGGGCTAGGGGGCTTCGCCCAGGCGTGCGCCTTCACCCTGCAGGAGTATCAGGGCGGGTCCCCCGACACAATGATCGCGAGGAACCTCGAGATGTACCAGATCACGGCGGGCGAGAACACGACGTTCCGGATCCCGCTGATGAGTTTCCGGGGAACGCCGACCGGCATTGACATCTTCAAGGTTCTCGACACCGACGTAATGCCGGTGATGGACGTCGGCCTGGCCGGCCGCGACGGCGGCCAGATCGGTGCCGGGGTCATCCGGGCGCCCCGCGAGTGCTTCGAGCGGGCTGCCGATCGCTGGCTCCAGGTCCACGCCAGCGACTGACAGCCCGCCCGTCAAGCGGCCGGGCTCAGTTGATCCCGGAGTTCACCATCCGGCCCAGGACCTCGTACTTCTCCGGGTTCCGCCTGCGCAGCACAACCGCACCGACGACCCCGATGACCAGCCAGCCGAGGCAGAGCCACGGGATGATGTTCACCCAGATGATCGAGCCGCCGATCTTGGCCAGGTTGGCCCAGAGCAGCCAGAGGACCACGCCCATGCCACGATCGAAGCGGCCGGGATGATCTCGGTCGTCCAGAGGTTCCGCTCAGCCCGGTACTCGGGCTGGCGGAAGTGCCGGATCGTCGCCAGCGAGGACAGCGTCTGGTTCACCAGCACGGAGAACGTCGCCACGATGGCAAACCAGCCGAACAACTCGTAGTAAGGGGCGTTGCCGAAGTTGGCGAAGCTCTGCGCTGACTTGCTCGCGTACCAGATGACCAGGAACAACCCGACCAGGGCGGCGACGATCACCGAGGCTGTCGCGTTCGCCACGTGCGGGCTGCGCCACCTCGCGTGCGTATGGCCGAGTCTCGGAGTGAAGATCTTCTCCCGCCCGATGACGTACAGGTAGCGCGAGGTCGTGTTGTGGAAGGACAGCGCGCAGGCGAACGACGAGGTCAGGATCAGCCACTCCATGACGTCGGTCACCCACACCGCGGCGAACTTGGTGGTGACGCCGTAGTAGAGATTGCCGCCGTTGGTCGCCGCCTCCTTGACCACGTCGTGCGTGCCCCATCCGGTGACAACGGCCCAGGCGGCGACGGCGAAGAACAGACCGCCCCCGATGACGCAGATGAACAGCGCTTGCGCCCCGATCTTCCGCGGGTTACGCGACTCCTCGGCGTAGTTCGGGATCGTCTCAAAGCCCACCCACGACCACACCGCGAAGAAGATGCCGACCCCAGGAGCCAGGCCCTTGAACGCGTTCACGGGGTTAATCGGGGCTGCCGACACGCCGGTCGGGCCGCCGCCGTGGGCGAACACCGCCACGATCATGACCGTCAGGACGACGATCTCAAGGATGAGCGCGATCCCGAGCACGCTGGAACTCACCCGGATGTCGAAATGGCCCAGGATCAAGTTGAGCACCAGGGCCCCGAACGCGAGGTACGGCCACGGCACTCCGAAGTGGAAGAACTGCTGGATGGTGATGTTGCCGAAGTAGCCGAACGCGCCGTACAGCGAACCCTCGACGAACGCGTACGCGAAGATCGACAGCCATCCGGCCCCCATCCCGAGCGGCCGGCCAAGCCCGTGGCTGATGAAGGAGTAGAAACCGCCCGAGGACGGGACGCTCCGCATCATCTTCACGTAGCCCACCGAGAACAGGGCCAGCATGAGGATGCCGATCTCGAACCCGGCAGGCGCGCCTATCCCGTTACCGAGCCCGATGGCGATCGGCACGTTTCCGAGCTGGCCGGTCAGCGGCGACATGGCGGCGAAGGAGATAAACAGCACGCCGCCGAGCCCAATGGCCCGGTGGCGCAGTTTATGAACGTCGTCGCGCTCGGAGATGTCCAGTGTCTGCACGGCGGTCGTGCTCGCCGCACCGGAACCCAAAGTGTCCAATCGATCCTCCCGACCCCGGCCCGCCGCTCAGGCATGGCGTCACGATTAGAAGGCTGTCAACCGCTCCGGTGCGATCGCCATGCTCCTGATCTCCCCAGGCACGTCAGCGAACTGCTCGATGTGGTCTACTCAGCGAACCATAAGACCATGCCGAACCGACTGTCAACGGTTTGGCTCGGCGCGCGATCAGTGCACTTCGTGCGCGCCGGAAACGTTGATCGCCTGCCCGCTTATCGCGGCCGCTCTGTCCCCGGCAAGGAAGGCGCATAGCTCGGCGATCTCTTCCGGCGCCATCGGGCGCCCCAGCGGGATCTCATCGACCAAAGCCGCCCGCCAGCCCGCCGCAGGCCGCTCCGCGTTCGAGCCCTCCATCTCGTCCGCCAGCTGCTCCAGCATGTCGGTTGCGGTGATCGCCGGGCATACCGCGTTCACCGTGATTCCCTCTCGTGCGTACTCCAGCGCCAGCGACTGGGTCAGCCCGATCACCCCGAACTTGGAGGCCGAGTAATGGGCGATGTAAGGCTCGCCCGTCTTCCCCGCGTCCGAGGCAATGTTGATGATGCGGCCCCATCCCTGACGACGCATGGCGGGGAGCACGGCCCGCGCGCATAGGTACTGGCCCTTCAGGTTCACGCCGAGGATCCGGTCCCACTCCGCCTCGGCTAGCTCGGTGAAGGGCGCAGCCGAGATGACGCCCGCGTTATTGACCAGGATGCTCGGTGAGCCGAGCCGCTCGGCGACCGTTGCTGCCATGCCGGCGACAGAGGCGGCATCAGACACGTCTGCAACTACGGCGATGGCGAGCTGACCGGTGGGGTCGATGGATCGCGCTGTCTGCTCGGCCCGCTCCTGATGGATATCGCACACGGCCACCAAGTGCCCATCCGACGCCAAGCGCACGGCGATGGCGGCGCCGATGCCTCGGCCGCGCCCCAGTCACCAGCGCCACTCGCGTGGTTGGTGCGGTACCCGTCATCCCCGCCTCCCGACCGCTCCCGGCCCGCAGCGGGCCAAAGGTTCTCTACTCGTGGTCGCCCGTGGCCTCGGCCGGATCCAGTGCCGTGACGTACGCTGACGTGATGCCGCCATCGACAACGAAGTCCGTGGCATTGATGTAAGAAGATGCGTCGCTGGCCAGGAAGCCGACAGCCTCGGCGATCTCCCTGGCCCGCGCGAACCGGCCGGGCGGGACGTGGACAAGCCGCCGCGCCTCTTCGCTGGAATCGAACAGCGCCCGCAGCAGTGGCGTGTCCACCGGGCCCGGGCACAGCGCGTTGACCCTCACCCCGCGCTTGGCGAACTCGATCCCCAGCTCGCGCGACAGCGACAGGACGCCCCCCTTGGAAGCGGTATAAGCGATCTGGGACGCCGCCGAGCCGACCTTGGCCACGACCGATGAGGTGTTAATCACCGACCCTCCGCCTGCCCGGAGCAGGTGCGGGATTCCGTACTTGCAACACAGAAAGATGCTGGTCAGGTTGACCTCGATGACCCGGTTCCACGTTGCCAGCTCAGTGTCGAGTACCGATCCGTCCTCCGGCAGCGCGATGCCTGCATTGTTGAACAGGACATCGATGTGGCCGAATCGCTCCGCCACTGCGGCGTACGTCGACCTGACCTGGTCAGCGTCGGTCAGATCCGCTGTGAGGAAGAGAGCAGAGTCGACCTGCCCCGTCACGTCAACGCCGGCCACGACCGCGCCTTGACTGGTGAGGACGTTGACAGTCTCGCGACCGATAACGCCGGCCGCGCCCGTGACGACGCAGACCTTGCCGTCGAGCGCGCCCACTTACCGCTCCGCGTGACTGTTTGGGCTAGCCGTCATACCATAGGACCATAGAACCCGATGGCTAGCGTTTCAATCCCTGCGCTAACCCGCCAGCGCCCAGGACGAATCCCTCGTACCCGCGCCCCACGACGTCCTCACATTCCCTGCGGTAGTTTCCGCATCCGCCGACGTAGGGCATGAATACTCTCGGCTTGCCGGGGATGTTAGCGCCCACATACCACGACGATGCCCGCGGATAGAGTGTCGCGTTCGCGATCTCGGCGACGTGGCGCCCCCAGTCATCCTCGGCGCCAGCCGACGCCTCTATGCGGTCGAGTCCGCGGCCTTCGAGGAAGCCAAGGCAGTCGGCGATCCAGTCAACGTGCTGCTCGATCGATACAACCATGTTGCTCAAGACCGAGGGACTGCCTGGGCCGGTGACGATGAACAGGTTGGGGAACCCTGCCACGCACAGCCCGAGGTAAGAGCGCGGCCCTTCCGACCACTTGTCGGCCAGGGGCAGCCCGTCCCGGCCGCGGATGTCGATCTCGAGCAGCGCCCCGGTAATGGCGTCGAACCCGATGGCGAAGACGATCACGTCGAGCTCGTACCCGCCGGTCGTTGTCTCCAGGCCGTACGGAGTCACCCGCGTGATCGGCGATTTGCGCACGTCGACCAGGTTCACGTAGTCACGGTTGTAGGTCTCGAAGTATCCGATGTCCACGCAGGTGCGCTTGGTGCCGATGTGGTGCGTCGGGCACAGCGTCTCCGCGACTGAGCGGTCGCGGACGATCTCACGGATCTTCTCCCGAGCGAACTCCTGCGCGGTAAAGTTCGCTCTCTCGTCGGCGAAGAAATCGTTGAAGGCGTAGGACAGCGCGTTGATGCCGCCGCGGCGCCAGCCCTCCTCGTACAGCCGCCGCCGCTCCTCCGGCGTGACCTCAAGCGCCGACCGCTGCGGCGGGGCCACCGGTACGCCAGCATCCGACTGCTCGGCCGCTCGGCGCCGATCCCCGTACTCACGGAGGATCTCCCGCAGTTCCCCGGGCCGGAGCGGCCGGTTCTGCGCAGGCATCGAGTAGTTCGGCGTCCGCTGGAAGACGTGAACCTCGGCCGCTTGCTTCGCGATCTGGGGTACGGCCTGAATCGCGGTTGATCCGGTCCCGACGACCCCTACCCGCCGGCCATGGAACTCCACGCCCTCGGCGGGCCATCGCGCGGTGTGGTACCAGTCGCCCAGAAAGCTGTCGAGTCCGGCGAAGTCCGGGCGCTTCGCGGCGGAGAGATTGCCCACCGCGAGCACGCAGTGGCGGGCCGAGACGACTTCGCCGGCGTCGGTAGCCACTAGCCATCGGTTCCTTGGCTCGTCGTATCGCAGCGAGGTGACGCCGGTGTTGAGCTGGATGTCCCGCCGCAAGTCGAAGCGGTCCGCGACGTGGTGCAGGTAGCGCAGGATCTCCGGCTGGGTGGCGTAACGCTCCGTCCATGTCCACTCAGCGAGGAGTTCGTCGGAGAAGGAATAGCAGTAATCGACGCTCTCGATGTCACAGCGGGCACCTGGGTACCGGTTCCAGAACCACGTGCCTCCGACGTCGGCGCCGCGCTCGAACACGCGTGCGCGCAACCCGAGCCCGCGCAGGCGGTGGAGCATGTACAGGCCTGCGAACCCGGCGCCCACCACGGCTACGTCGATATCCACTATCGACCTCGATCGCGCACCATCAGCAGTCATCGCCACCTACGGGTTCGACCGCAGGCTTCGCCGGAGGTCGCGCCGCGCCGTCTCAAGGTGGTCGACCACCGCTTTCTCCGCCGCGCCGGGATCGTGGGCGATGATGGCATCGAGGATCTGCTTGTGGTGCCTGTTCGCGGTGACGAAGACCCGGTTGATAAGGCGGTCGATAGGCACCCACGTCGCCGCGCGGGCGTCCTCGATGGCCTGGCGCATCAGGCGGTTCCTGGCGGCGTCGGCAATAGCCAGGTGGAAGGCGTTGTCCGCGGCCCGGAACCGGCGGGTCTCGCGATCGTGGCGCATGACGTCATAGGCCTCCTGCAGGATGGCCACGTCCTCGTTGGTGCGCCGGTCTGCTGCCAGCCGAGCCGCGGCACCCTCTACCGCAATGCGGTAGTCGAAGGTCTCCTCGATCTCGGGAAGCTTCTCCGCCAGCAGCGGACGGATGCGCTCCTCGTTCTCAGCTTGGTCGAGGACGAGGATGCCACCGCTTGCGCCACGTCGGCTGACGACATACCCCTCACCCTCGAGCACGCGGAGTGCTTCACGGACGGTGGTCCGGGATACGCCAAGTTGCTGCGCTAGGGTCCGCTCCGGCGGCAGCTTGTCGCCGGGCACGTAGGAGCCGATATGGATGGCTCGCCGGATCCGCTCGGTGACCACTTCGTAAGCCGCGGCGAAGTCGATGGGTTCAATGCCGGTCACTCCGCTCTTCACCCGCTTTCGGTTCGCTGCCAGCGGCCCGTCAACCCGCAATGGTGCACGCTTCACGATGCACCCTACCGGCGATGGGCAGCCAGAACGCCCGCGTACTGGCAGCGTGGACACGCAACGGGGGTGCGGATGTCAAGTACGCTCTGCGCATCTGGAGGGGGAACGGCCGATGCCGACTGATGGCGTTCTGTCTGCAGCCGACCGGCCAGCGGCGCTGATCGCGGAGCGCGGTGACCTTTTCGTCTACGGGACCCTGCAGTTTCCTGACGTGCTGGAAGTCCTGCTCGGCAGAATCCCGCAGATCAGCGCGGCGGTACTAGTCGGCTGGCGCGCGGCGGCACTCGTCCGGCGAACGTACCCAGGCCTGATACCTGCAGCCACGACTGTGCGGGGCATGCTGGTGACTGGGCTCACGGATGACGAGGTAGTACTGCTGGACGAGTACGAGTCGGGACCCTATGACTTGCGCAAGCTCACGCTCACCGATGGCCGAGATGCCTGGGCATATGTCTGGACCGACGCGAGCAGCGTTCTGCGCGGCTGACTGGTCGGCCGCCCGGTTCGCCACCGACCAGCTTCCCGGCTTCGTCGCGCAATGTCAGGCCTGGCTCGCAAGTCGCGCCCACGCCAAGTCCAGCGGGCAGCCCGCAATCAGGCCACACGATCCTGAGCCCAGGTTGTAAGCACGACGCTGGGCCGGCGTCAGTTGTGCCGGATGTCCTGAGCCTCGACCGGATCCGGCGCGGCTCCGCTGGGCGCTTCGGCCTCAAGTTCCTTCCTGGCCACCTGAAGCTCCCGCTCGGCCTTCTCGCTCACCGTGGGGTACTGGGGATTGATGCTCATCAGAGTGTCGGCCAGGATCGCTGATGCGCAGATCCGGGCGTACCACTTGTGGTCGGCCGGGATCACATACCACGGCGCCCAGTGCGTGCTGGTGTTGGAGAGCATGTCGGAGCTGGCCTTCTGGTAGTCGTCCCAGCGGGCGCGCTCCCTGGCGTCGCTCGCTGAGAACTTCCAGTTCTTCTCGGGCTGGTCGATGCGCTTGAGGAATCGGATGCGCTGCTCCTCCTTGGACAAGTTCAGGAACATCTTCACGATCACGAATCCGTTGTCGGACAGGTAGCGCTCCCAGTCGTTGATCTCCCGGTAGCGCCGCTTCCAGACGCCCGGACCCTTCGACCGGCTGGGCAGCCGCTGCCGGTCCAGGTTCTCTGGATGGACGCGGGCAACAAGGACCTCCTCGTAGTGGGACCGGTTGAAGATGCCGATCTCGCCACGCGCTGGCAGTCTTTTCGCGCAGCGCCACAGGTAGTCGTGGGCCAACTCCTCTGCCGACGGGACCTTGAAGCTGTGGACGTTCACGCCCTGCGGGTTCACGCCGCTCATCACGTGCCGGATAGTCCCGTCCTTGCCAGCCGCGTCCAGGGCCTGCAGCACGACCAGCACGCCGTAGGTGTCCTGAGCGGCCAGCCGGCCCTGGTACTCCGCGAGGATCTCGACGCCGCGCCGCAGCAGTTCCGAGCCGTCCTTCTTTTTGACAAACGGGCCCTTGAAACCGGGGTCGAAGTCCTTGGCGAGCGTGACCCGCGAGCCGGGGGTCACCCGCAGGCCTTCGATGAACTTCGCGATTTGCCTCGTGCCTCGGTCGGCCACGGCCTGCCCTCTCTCGATCCGCGTGCCCCGGTTACCGGGCTGTCACCTTCGGGCCTTTCGCGGCTCTCATCGTCCGGTCCCCTGGTCGTTCACTAGGACCGCCGCACCGTCGAAACGGCTGGCCTTGAGATCCTGCAACGCCTGCTGTGCTTGTGACATTGGGTACACGTGGGTGGTGGCCCGTACGTGGTAGCGGGCGGCCAGCGCGAGGAACTCCCGGCCGTCGTGACGGGTATTAGAGGTGACGCTGCGTAGTTCCTTCTCGTAGAACAGCTCGTGTTCGTAGTTCAGCCGCGGTATATCGGTCAGGTGGATTCCGGCCACGGACAGGACTCCCCCGCGGTCAAGTGCTCGCATCGCGACCGGCACGAGGTCCCCGACCGGCGCGAACAAGATTGCGCTGTCCAGGGGTTCTGGCGGTGAGTCGTACGCACCTCCCGCCGACGTGGCACCGAGTTCGAGCGCTAGCCGCTGGGCCGCGACGCCGCGGGTCAGGGCATGGACCGTCGCGCCTTGGGCGAGCGCCACCTGGGCACACAGGTGGGCGCTGTCGCCGAACCCGTACAGTCCCAGCCTGCCGTGTTCCGGCACAGATGCGCGCAGCAGTGCCCGGTAGCCGATGATCCCCGCGCACAGGAGCGGCGCCAGCTCGACGTCTGGGACGTCGTCGGGCAGCCGGTAGGCAAACGGCGCAGGCACAGTGGTGTACTCGGCGTATCCGCCGTCGGCGTCCCAGCCGGTGTAGAGCGAGGCCGGGCACAGGTTCTCGTCGCCGCGGCGGCAGTAGGCGCAGGTACCGTCGGTGTGCCGCAGCCACGCGACGCCGACGCGGTCCCCAACCGCGTACTCGGTGACGCCATCGCCCAGTGCCACGACGTTGCCCACGACCTGATGACCGGGCGTCACGTGCTCGCGGTGCACCGGCAGGTCACCCTCGCTCACATGCAGGTCGGTGCGACAGACGCCGCAGGCGAGTACCTGCACCAGCAGCTCGCCCCGAGCCGGGTCCGGCACCGGTTTCTCCTGGTAGCTCAGCGGGCCGGTCTCGATCGGTCCTGGCTGGCGCACCACCCACGCCCGCATCGTCGTCGGACGCTCCGCAGTCATACCTTTACCCCCTGGGGCTCTATGAGTCATGGTACGGAGGTGGGCGGACGCCGGTAGAGCTGCAGTGACGGCAGCGACATCGGCGTGATCCAGGCCCGATGCCGCTGCCTTGTCGTACAGCCGCTTGACGGCTTCGGCTTCGGGCAACTCGACATTGGCGCCTCTGGCGAGGTTAATGGCCATGGTGGCGTCCTTGGCGCCGAGCACGGTGGTCCACCACCCGTCCTGCGGGCCGGTCAGGACGCTCTCGAAGCGGTTCTTGATCCCGGGTGCCACCATGACGCTGCTGCCCAGCAACTCGCGCAACTGGTCGTCCGACAGGCCGCCGCTGCGACCGACGGCGAATGATTCAGCCAGGGCGGTGATCTGGGACAGCAGGAGCAGGTTGGTTGCCAGCTTGGCGGTGCTGGCCAAGGACGCCGTGTCATATCGCTGGATGCTGGCAGACAACGATGAGAGGACCGGAGCTATGCGGTCCACGACGCTGCCGTCGCCACCGGGTAGGTAGACCGCCTGGCCGGTGCGGACAGCGTCAGGACTGCCGAGTACAGGCATGGCGAGGAAGCGGTCGGGGAAGGCTTCGGCCAGCTCGCTATTGAGCGTCGGCGACACGGTGGAGCAGTTGACGTACACGGTCTGGTCACCAGTCGATGACCGAAGGGCCCCGAGCGCGACGGTTCGGACGGCGTCGTCGTTGGCCAGCATGGTGATCACGACGTCCGCCTCACGCACGGCCTCTGCGATGCTCTGCGCCTCCAGGGCGCCCGCCGACGCGACCTCCTGGGTTTTGCCTTTCGAGCGGTTCCATACCGTTACCCGGTGGCCGCCCTGGAGCAGCCTGGTAGCGAGTGCGCTGCCCATTCGTCCGATTCCCAGCACTGCGATGTCCATGTTGGGCCCCCGTTCCGTTCATCGTCGTTTGGGCGGTACCCGCGCACGCCGCCCGCCAGACCGCATGTTCGGCTAGGTCACGGTTTGGTAGATAGGCCGAATTGTCTGCTGCAGCACTTATCTACTATTCGGTCGATACATGCTCGCTACGAGAAACGAGCGCACGTAACGTCGACGCATCCAGTCTGCCGCCCAAGGGTTCGCGATCACGAGCCCGGGGCCAGCTGCCGCGGCGTCCGGCGGGCTACTCAACATCGGCCGGCCCGGCGACCGCCACTCGGCGGGCCCCACTCTCCCACGCCCGGGCGTCACCCACCGTCGTCGTGAAGTGCGCGTCGCGATCGGCCTCACGCTCGCCCACTCACCGGCCCGTCTGATGCGCGCCGCCTACGAGGCGGTCGCCATGGGGGTACGGCACAACCTGGAGGCTTTGGCTGCCGCCCGGCGCGGAGCGAGGGGCTGGCGTGCCGTCGCCGTTGGCGGCGGCACGGCCGGCCAGCTATGGCCTCAGGTTGTCTCCGACGTTACCGGCCGCACTCAGGACGTGCCGGAACAGACGATCGGCGCGTCTACGGGGACGCGCTGCTGGCCGCTACCGCAGCCGGCCTGGTGTCCGAGGGCACAGAGTGGACGAAGCTGGCCCGGACGATCCGGCCCTCAGCTGTCGCGGCCCTCAGCCCGCACTCCTCGCCAAGCCGAGCCGTTCGGGAACTCGTACTCGTCCAGCGATTCCGGCAGCATCTCGACGCTGTAGCCCGGCGCCGTTGGCGCGAGATAGCGGCCGGAGTGGACAACGGCCGGATCCCGAAAATGCTCGTGCAGGTTGTCGACCCACTCCACGATCCGGTTGTCGAACGACGTGCTCACTGCGATGTAGTCAAACATCGCCAGGTGCTGTACGTACTCGCACAGACCGACGCCGCCGGCATGGGGGCATACGGGAATACCGAACTTCGCGGCCAGCAACAGTACAGCGAGGACCTCGTTGACTCCGCCGAGTCGGCAAGCGTCGATCTGGCAGACGTCGATGGCCTTGGCCTGGAAGAGCTGCTTGAAGATAACCCGGTTCTGGACGTGCTCACCCGTCGCGACCCGGATCGGGGCGATCTCGCGCCGGATCCGCGCGTGTCCGAGGATGTCATCGGGACTCGTGGGCTCTTCGATCCACCACGGATCGTAGGCACCAAGTTGCCGCATGGCTGCAATGGCCTGGTCGACGCCCCAGTATTGGTTGGCGTCCATCATGAGAACACCCTGAGGCCCGATCGCATCCCGGATCAAGCCCGCGCGCCGTGAGTCCGCAGCGACGTCACGGCCGACCTTCATCTTGATATGAGTGAAGCCTGCAGCGGCCGCTTCCCTGGCCAGCCGTGCGACCTTGTCGTCGTCGTAGCCAAGCCAGCCGGCGGAGGTTGTGTAAGCGGGACATCCGGACTGGACGACCGTCGCAAGCCGGCCTTCCCGGCCAACCCGTGCGCTCCGCAGGATGTCGAGCGCCTCGGCCGGGGAGAGCGCGTCTTCGATGTAGCGAAAGTCGATCGCTGCGATGATCTGCTCGGGCTCGAGATCGCTGAGAAGCCGGTACAGCGGCTTGCCTTCGGTCTTGGCCCACAGGTCCCAGACCGCGTTCACCACTGCGGCGGTTGCCAGGTGCATGACGCCCTTCTCGGGGCCGAGCCACCGGAGCTGGTCCTCCGACGTGAGGCTGCGCCAGAAGACTTTCATGCCGGACGTAATCTCCTCCAGGCTCTTGCCCACAACTAGATGCTCGAGCGCGCGGACGCCGGCGACGACCACCTCGGTGCCGTTCCCCGTGGTGAAGGTCAGGCCGCAGCCGCGCAGCGTGTTGTCTGAGTCGGTGCCCAGCGAGACGTAGGCGCATGAGTAGTCGGGCATCCGGTGCATCGCGTCGGAGCCGTCGAGCCAGCGAGAGGTCGGGAAGCGAATGTCCCGAACCTCCAGTGAGGTAATCCGCACTCCGCCATGCTCCGTTCTTCAATGTCGCGCAGCAGGCCAGTCATCATCTTCCTCCCTCTAGGAACCTGGCCAAGCGGCAGCGCGGCGACCAAGCAGTCAATAAGGCTGCCCGCCACTGCGGCCCGGCCGCCCCTCGGGCCCGGCGCCGGGCGGGGGCACAGGGGGATCGCCCCGCCCGGCACGCTATGAGATGCGCACGCAGTTGTTGCCATGTCCGCGTCGGCGCCCTGGGTTGTCTCCAGGGCGTAAGCCGGCGTGATGGCGGTGGTTGTGGGGTCAGGCTGCCCGGTGGTCCCGTTGCCGCGGGATAGTCAGGCCGGTCGCGGGTGGCGCGTAGGGCTGGCGGCCCGGTGGCCACGGCGGCCGGGCGGCGACAGCGGCTGCGAGCTCGGCAGCCCAGCCGGCACCGATGATGGCTGCCAGCCACGTTCGCAGCTGCACCGCGCCCGGCGCGGCGAACCGGCGCTGGACGTCACGACGGTCGCTGGCACCGGTGGCGGGGAGCACGATCTGCCACTCGGTCGGCCCGCCCTGGCCGCCGCTGAACGCTAGCTGGCAGCACGGGCCCGCCCCGTCGCGCAGCGTGTAGGTGCTCTGGCCGCCCGCCTGGATTGTGTCGACGGTCATGTCCCCGCCCCTTCCTGTCCGGTGGCTGTCCGCCCACGCTACGGTCCTGGCTGCGCACTGTCCAACAGATGAAACCGGACCCAGCAATCGGCCCGGCCGATCAGGAGGCCGACCTCTCCGCGCCGGCCGCGTCCCAGGCCCGCCGACAGCAACGCCGTCAGGCCGGCGACAGCTGCTCCCGTCATGCGGTGCTAGCGTGACTGGTGTGGCAATAGTTACCTTGTGGTAACCGACCGACCATGAAGGTCGGCGCGGATTGCGGCTGGCGAGGGCCCTGGGAATGGGCTGATCTGGCGGGGCTCTCAGACAAGGGGGCTCACCAGTGGACGAGAACGAAATCCCCGAAGAAATCGACTCTGGCAGGCGCCGCTTTTTGGGCACTGCGGGCCTCGCTGTCGGTGCCGCCGGGCTCGGCATGAGGGGCCAGGCAACAACACTGGCTGGCAGGGCCAGGCGGGCAGGCCCGGCCACCGGTAAGCCGGGCGCGCACGCGTCCTTCGGCCCGGTGCAGCAGATCACTGCCGGCGTTCTGGATGTCGGATACGTCGAAGCGGGACCGGCCGATGGCCGGGCAGTCATTCTCATGCACGGCTTCCCCTACGACATCCACAGCTATGTCGAGGTAACGCCGCTCCTGGCGGCGGAAGGCTACCGGGTGATCGTCCCGTATTTCCGCGGCCATGGCACGACGACCTTCCGGTCGAGCACGACGCCACGGAATGCCGATCAGGCTGCGTGGGCTCTTGACATCCTCGCTTTGATGGATGCGCTCAAGATCAAGAAGGCGATCCTGGCTGGCTATGACCTGGGGTCGCGAACGGGTGACATCATTGCGGCACTATGGCCTGAACGCTGCAAGGCCCTGGTATCGGTGACCGGCTATCTGATCACCAACCTTGCAGCCAACAAGCAGCCGCTGCCGCCTAAGGCTGAGTGGGCTTGGTGGTATCAGTACTACTTCGCCACCGAACGAGGCGTACTCGGGCTGACTGAGTACCGGCGCGATCTCGGCGAACTCATCTGGAGGTTCAACTCGCCGACCTGGCACTTCGACGACGCGACGTACAACCGCACCGCTGAGGCCTTCAGCAACCCGGATTACGTCGCGATCATTATCGGCAACTACCGCTGGCGGCTGAGCCTGGCCAAGGGTGAACCTCACTACGCCAGAATCGAAGACCGGCTTCAGCAATCACCGGTCATCGCAGTGCCCACGATCACCATCGATGGCGAATACGATCCCTTCACGCCCCCTGGGCACGGTGCGGCTTACCGCGACCAGTTCGCAGGCAAGTACGCGCACGAGACTCTGCCGGTCGGTCACAACGTGCCGCAGGAAGCACCCCACGCCTTCGCCGAAGCCGTCCGCAAAGTCGACAGCTTCTGACAGGCCTAGGGTCACCGGTCGTAATGCGAGGGCGGGAACGAGTCACGTTCGCCCTCCACCTGCAACTCATCCTTGTCGAACTCGCGGCGGATCTCGGCGCGTTCCTCTTGGTACTCGTCCGTGTGGGTGACATCCCAGTCAGATGACACGTCGGTCGCAGGCGGTACCTCATCCGGGTCGAAATCGTCGATCCCGGCGGCCACCCTCTCCTCTTCGGTCAGACGCGCGAGCCGATCGTCGTCGATGCGCTGTGGCATACCCCCATGCTCACGACGGTCCCGGTGGAACTCCTCGGCTGGCTGGTCAGGATCCTGCTGAGCCATCACGCCTCCGGCGGGTGTGCGGTCTGGGCACAGGCCAGGCTGGCCATAAAACAGCACGCTACGCCTCGCCGGGCTAGTGCCCGACGTGGCCAGCTCACTCGGCGGCTCCTGGCCGGCCCGGCCGACTGAAGGCTCGAACTGATCTACGCCACCACCCCTAGGTGCGGGCGGATTGTCGGCACGACAGTTTAGGGTCGTGGCATGGCCGAGTTCCTTGGTGCCGATCTGCGTGGCGCCCGGTTTGACCGCGTTGACCTCAGCGGCGCGCAGCTAAGCACTGTCGACCTGTCCGGCGCCCGGTTCCGGGGTGTCGACCTGAGCGGGATCGTGATGCGGGGCGTCGAGCTGGTCAACGCCGACATCCATGGCGAGATCGACAACCTGACGATAAATGGCGTCAGCATCGGACCGCTGATCACCGCCGAGCTCGACAGGCGGTATCCCGACCGGGTCAAGATGCGCCCCGAAGATCCAGCCGGCTTCCGCGAAGCGTGGCACACCCTCGAGCGGCTCTGGGGCCAGACCGTCGACCGGGCCCGCGGCCTGCCACCTGGACTGCTGCACGAGTCAGTCGACGGCGAATGGTCGTTCATCGAGACGCTGCGCCACCTGGTGTTCGCCTCCGACTCCTGGATCCGGCGGGCGATCCTCGGCGATCCGTCGCCGTGGGACCCCCTGGACCTGCCGTGGGACCAGATGCCGGACACGCCGGGCGTGCCCCGCGACCGCGACGCCCGACCCTCGCTCGACACCGTGCTCGAGCTGCGCCGTGACCGCATGTTCACCGTCTGCCAGGTCATCGAGGGCCTGACCGACGCGTCACTGGACGGCGACACCGAACCAGTCGAGGGACCTGGCTGGCCCCGGCCCCGCAGCTACCCAGTGCGTCAGTGCCTGCTGATCGTCCTCAACGAGGAGTGGGAGCATCGGCTGTACGCCGAGCGAGACCTGGATGCCCTGCAGGCGCGTACCGCGTAACCGCGGCACCGGACCGGACCGCAGCTGTCAGGCCTGGCGAGGCAGCAACGGGCCGTGCTCGAGATGCGGCAGCACGTGCCGGGCGAACAGATCGCACTCGCCTGCGTGCGGGTAGCCGGACAGGATGAACGACTCGATCCCGAGCTCGGCGTAACCGCGCAGCTTGGCCAGCACCTGCTCCGGATCACCGACTATGGCCGCTCCAGCGCCCGAGCGGGCCCGGCCCACCCCAGTCCACAAGTGCGGCTCGACGAACCCGTCGTCGTCGGCCAAGTCGCGCAATTCACTTTGCCGCAGCTGGCCCACCGACGCAGCGTGCAGGGACAGATCCCTGATCCGCCGTCCCGTGTCCGCGTCCAGCCGGGAGACGAGGCGCTGCGCGGCCGCCAGCGCCTCCGCCTCGGTGGCACGCACGATCACGTGGACGCGGTAGCCGTACTTCAGCTCGCGGCCGTGCCTGTCGGCCCGCACCCGCATATCGTCAATGATCGCCTCGACGGCCGCCATGCTGTCTGGCCACATCAGGAACACGTCGGCCGCACTCGCCGCAACGTCTCTGGCCGCTTCCGACAAACCGCCGAAGTAGAAAGGGGGGAACTGCCGACAGGCCGGATCCGCGGCGGCTCCAGGGTCATGTTGAAGAACTCGCCGCGCATGTCTACCGGCTTGCCATCCAGCAAGTCGCGCAGGATGCGCATGATCTCCAGCGTGCGCCGATACCGCGGCGCCGACTCCAGCTGCTCGCCCGGCAAGTCGGAGGAGATGATGTTGATCGTCAGCCGTCCGCCGAGCATCTCGTCGATGGTCGCAAGCTGACGCGCCAGCTGAGGCGGCCACGTCTCCCCCATCCGCACTGCCACGAGCAACTGCATCCGCCGCAACAGCGGGGCAATCCCCGCGGCAAAGGCGACGGAGTCGATGCCGATCGCGTAATTCGACGGCAGCAGCAGGTTGTCGTAACCCGCTTCCTCGGCCCGGAGCACGACATTCCTGCAGTGTTCCCAACTGGACAGCAGGGCAGGATCAGGCACGCCGAGGAACTCGTAGTCGTCGTCGCACAGCGGGCCGAACCAGGAAATCTCGCAGCCCACGGATCCGCCTCCATGCATCTGCAGCCCGCCAAGTAGACCTACGTGCCCAGGCTATATGCAGTGGCATGACACGCCCGGCCTGGCCGGTGGCACCGGCAACGCTCATGGGAACGGGGGTTCGCTGGGGAACTCGGTCGTTAGCTACCTCTCGCCGCCTTAGCATCGCTAATCATGGATCCCCGTCCTGCCTCGCGCGATGAGCTAGCCGCGACCTTCACTCACCCTGGCGTTGCGGATGCATACCAGTACCGGCCGCCGTATCCAGCGGAAGTACTCGACGTGCTCGAGCAGATCACCACTGACCGCCCGCGCCGGGTACTGGATATCGGAGCAGGCGAGGGGGCGCTCGCGCGCCCCCTCGCCCGCAGGTTCGAGCACGTCGACGCGCTGGATATCTCTCCGGCCATGGTCGAGGCGGGACGCCGACAGCCAGGAGGCCGGCGACCGAACCTGCACTGGATCGTCGGAGCGGCGGAGACGGGACATGTCGAAGGCCCGTATGCGCTGGTGACCGCCGGGGCGAGCTTGCACTGGATGCGCTGGAAGCAGGCGCTGGCCCGGATTGCGCGGGTGCTGACCCCAAACGGCTTTCTCGCGATCGTCGACCACGGCCATCATGCCGTGCCGTGGTCCAGCGAACTAACCGACGTTATCGCCCGGCACTCCCGCAGCCCCAGCTACGATCCCAGCTTCTCCCTCGTCAGTGCTCTGACCGAAAGTGGCCTCATGAACTTCGTCGGTCAGGCCATCAGCGCGCCTGTTCAGTTCCGCCAGCCGGTGGCGGCTTACATTGAACAGTTCCACTCAACCTCGGCCCTCGCCAGGGAATGGATGCCAGGCGACGAGGCTGCCGCCTTCGATCTCGCGATCGAAGAGATCGTGCGTCCCTTTGCCGCTGACGCCATGCTCGACATGCAAGTGGTCGGCTCCGTCGCCTGGGGACGTCCGACGGCGATGAACTAGGTCACGCATGGGTCAGCCACCGCACCGGCCGGTCATATTTGCATCTGCCCATTAAGCCGACGATTCGTTATCGTGCTACACAGTTAAAGTTCGCCCGAAGTTACCCTTCCAGCGGCGGGAGATCAGCGATGAGACGCGCGTTCCTGTTCATCGGGGTTGCAGTTGCAGTCGCGATCACAAGCGGTGCCGGACTCACGGCCAGCGCGGCAGCCGCCGCTGGCGGGTCGGCCGGCTCGCATGCTGCGGCGCTCCATAACAAGCCGCGGGTGCTGCTGGTCTGCAATGGCAGCACCGCGCCGTGCCCTGCTCTCCCTACCGCGCACGGTCACTACTACGCAACGGTGCAAGCAGCGGTGAACGCCGCCCGGCCGGGCGACTGGATCCTCATCTATCCAGGCGTCTACCACGAGAAGAGCAAGCAGTGGCCGACCGCGGGCGTCTGGATCCAAAAGCCCGGCCTGCACATCCGCGGCCTGAACCGGAACTCGGTCATCATCGACGGCAGTAACGGCACCGCGGCGCACCCGTGTCCGTCGGCCGCCGCGCAACAGGACTTCACCCCGCGTGATGGCATCGTGGTGTGGAAGGCGAGCGGCGTCACCATCCAGAACCTGACCGTCTGCGACTACCTGTCCGGAGCGAGCGGGCATGGCAACGAGATCTGGTGGAACGGCGGCGACGGCAGCGGCAGGCTCGGAATGCGGGCCTACTCCGGTTCGTACCTGACCGCCACGTCTATGTACGGGCCAAAGGACGTGCACAGCCCGAATCTGGCCCAGTACGGGATCTTCGTCAGCAACGCGCGCGGGCCCGGCCTGATCACTCGCTCCTATGCCAGCAACATGGCCGACGCGGCGTACTACGTGGGCGCGTGCCAGCGGCAATGCAACGCGACGCTGTCACACGATGCGGGAGTCAATTCCGCGCTCGGTTATTCCGGCACCAACGCCGGCGGGCGGCTGCTGATCACGGCATCGGTGTTCGAATACAACCGCACCGGGCTCGCGCCGAACTCGCTGAATAACGACGATGCACCGCCGCCGCAGGACGGCCGGTGCCCGGACAGCACGACGTTGTCGTGCATGAAGATCATCGGCAACCTGATCAAGGACAACAACAACGCTAACGCGCCCACCAGCGGACTCATGCCCGCGGTGGGGGCCGGCGTCGAGCTATCGGGCGGCTCGTTCGACACCGTCGCCCGCAATGTCATCGTGGATCAGGGCTCCTGGGGCGTCGTTGCGCACGACTACCCGGACCCGGAGAAGCCGCCGCCAGGCTCGCACTGCCAGGGCGGCATTAAGAATCATCCTTTCGCGGGCTGGTGCCTGTTCCCAGCGCGCGGCAACAAGATCTTCGGCAACCACTTCACGCACGTCGGGTTCTTCGGCAACAAGACCAACTCCGACCTCGCTACCGAGACGCTGTCGTCATACACTCCGCGGAACTGCTTCTACAGCAACGTTGACCACAGCGGAAAGCTCACCTCGGCCCCCGCGAACATCGAGCGAGCGAGTGTGGACGGGCCGCCGTGCGGTCGCCGCGGCACCGGCAACATTGCCGAGCTCTTCGACCAGCTCATCTGCGCGACCGGGTTCACGACCTGCCCGGTGCCGGCTAAGGACGCGCGCTACCCGAAACAGACCCGCATCGTGATCTTTCCGTTGCCCAGGCTCTCGACGATGCCGCATCCCTGCAGCGGGGTCCCGCGCAACGCGTTCTGCTGGTAACCGGAGGGCTCGCGAGGGCCGTCGGCTTCAGCATCTGGGCGGGAACGGTAGACCTGCTTGCTTTCCCCGCGTGATAAATCCGGGTAAATATGGTCATAGACCAGCCAGGCTTCCGGGCCTACCCTGGGCGGTCCGCCGTGCACTCCTTGTGCAAAACTCAAGGTTGGGGATCAGGCAGCAGGCCAGCGCGGCCGCTATATCGGGGTCCTCGTGTGGCCGGGTGACCAGCCGTTATAGCCGTCAGGCCCCCGGCTGGCAGCTGGGGGAACCGTGGGCAGATCGGCTGGCCGGCGTGAGCGTCCGGTAGTCGCAGACGGGCCTGATACAAGAAAGGGCAGATCAGAGCGGGGGCAAACATGACCGATCAGCGGCCGGTCACGACGACCGACGCCGGCATTCCCGCTGCGAGCGACGAGTTCTCGCTGACAGTGGGCCCGGCCGGGCCAACGGTGCTGCACGACCACTACGTCGTGCAGAAAATGCAGCACTTCAACCGCGAGCGCGTACCTGAGCGGGTAGTGCACGCGAAGGGGGGCGGCGCGCACGGCTTCTTCGAGGTGTCCGAGGACGTGACGCAGTGGACTAAGGCGAGCTTCTTGTCCCGGGTCGGTAAGCGCAGTCCGGTTTTCGTGCGCTTCTCGACCGTGGCGGGTGAGCTAGGCAGTCCGGACACCAACCGGGATCCGCGCGGCTTTGCGATCAAGATCTACACCGACGAGGGCAACTGCGACCTGGTGTGCAACAACACCCCTACGTTCTTCGTCCGCGACGCGACCAAGTTCCAGGATTTCATCCACTCGCAGAAGCGGTTGCCGGATACCGGCCTGCGCGATAACAACATGCAGTGGGACTTCTGGACGCTGTCCCCTGAGTCCGCGCACCAGGTGACAATCCTGATGTCGGACCGGGGAACGCCGCGGTCGTGGCGGCACATGAACGGCTACTCCAGCCACACCTACTCCTGGATGAATGCGGCCGGCGCACGATTCTGGGTCAAGTACCACTTCAAGACCGTGCAGGGGATCCAGAACCTCACCGACAGCGACGCCAAAACGCTGGCCGGCCAGGACCAAGACGTGCACCGCCGGGACCTGTGGAACGCGATCGCCCGCGGCGAGGCTCCGGAGTGGCGGCTCGAAATGCAGATCATGCCGTGGGAGGAAGCAGCCGATTACCGGTTCAACCCGTTCGACTTGACGAAGGTCTGGCCGCACGCGGACTACCCGCCGATCACGATCGGCCGGATGGTGCTTGACCGCAACCCGGACAATCACTTCGCTGAGGTCGAGCAGTCGGCTTTCGACCCCTCCAACCTGGTGCCAGGCACGGGCCTTAGCCCCGACAAGATGCTGATGGGCCGCATCTTCTCCTACCACGACACTCACCTGCACCGCATCGGGCCTAACTACCAGCAGCTGCCGATCAACGCGCCTAAGTCGCCGGTCCACTCCTACAACAAGGACGGCCCGATGACGTACCGGCACGCAGGGTCGCAGCCGGTGTACGCGCCGAACTCCTACGGCGGTCCGATGGCCGACCCGGACCGGGCCGGCGACCTGGGCTGGTGGGTCGAGGCTGCGGAGATCGGCCGCTATGCGTACGCCAAGCACGCCGAGGACGACGACTTCGCCCAGCCGCGCGCCCTGTACCGCGATGTGATGACCAACACCGACCGGCAGCACCTGGTCAACAACATCGTCGCTCACGTGAGCGCCGGCGTGCAGCCCGACGTGCTGACCCGGGTGATCGACTACTGGCGAAACGTGCACCCGGACCTGGGCGCGCACGTAGCCAAGCAAGTAAACGGCGGCTGAGTCACCACACCAGAGCCCCGCGGGCCGATGTTTACTCGGCAGCCTCGGGAGGCTGCACCTCGCGGCGCAGGATCTTCCCGGTAGGTCCCTTGGGCAGCGCCGCCACGAGCCAGACCCGCCGAGGATACTTGTACGCCGCGACTCGGTCCCTGGCGAACGCGCGCAGTTCCTCTGGTGTGGCTACGGCGCCTGGCTTAAGCGCCACGGCGGCAGCTACCTCCTCGCCCAGATCGGCATGCGGCAACCCGATCACGGCCACCTCGGCGACGGCCGGGTGCTCATGCAGGACCTCCTCGATCTCCCGCGGGTACACGTTGTAGCCACCCCTGATGATCAGGTCCTTCTTACGGTCGACGATGTAGTAGTAACCGTCCTCGTCCACCCTGGCCATGTCGCCGGTGCGGAACCAGCCATCATCCGTGATCGCTTCCGCAGTGGCCTCAGGCTTCCCCCAGTAGCCCTTCATCACATTGTGCCCGCGGATGGCGATCTCCCCTATCTCACCTTCTGGCACGGTGTGACCTTCGTCGTCGATGAGCCGCATCTGCACACCTTCGATCGGGGTACCGATTGAGCCCGGCTTGCGGACCCGGTCAGGGTGGTTGAACGACGCGACCGGAGAAGTTTCCGACAGACCGTAGCCCTCGAGGATGACGCAACCGAACTTCGCCTCGAAGCCGCGCAGGATCTCCACTGGCAGCGAGGCGCCGCCAGAAACGCAGACCCGAAGTGTCGCGGCCTGAGCCGGGTCGGCGTCCGGGTGATGCAGCATCGCGGCATACATGGTTGGCACGCCCTCGAAGATCGTTACCGCGTCGCGCTGGATGATCTCCAGCGCCTTTGCCGCGTCGAACCTCGGCAGCAGCGTCAGCGTACCGGCTGCAGCGACCGTGGCATTTAGCCCGCAGGTCAGGCCGAAGACGTGAAACAGCGGCAGGCATCCCATCAGCACATCGTCCGGACTGTTCTTCAACAAGGTTCGGGCGGTGAGCTCGGCATTGCGGACCAGTCCGGCATGCGTGAGCTCAGCGCCCTTCGGGGTACCGGTAGTCCCCGACGTATAGAGGATGACCGCGTCGTCGTAATCCTGCCGGCCCGAGCGCCCTTTGGCCGGAGCAGATTCGCCGAGCAGGCCAGCCATGTCTGCGGTGTCGACGCTGATGGTCTGCGCGCCAGCGTCCGCTGCGCCCTTGGCGGCTTCCGCAGCTGCCGTGTGCCAGGCCAGAACCACCTTGGCGCCGGAGTCGCTCAGGTAGTAGCCGACCTCACGGCTCTTGAGCAGCGGGTTCATCGGCACCACCACGGCACCAGCGGCCAGCGCGCCGTAGAAGGCGATCGGGAAGGCCGGGACGTTCGGCAGCATGATCCCGACCCTGTCGCCAGGCTCCACGCCGTGAGCGGCCAGCAGAGTGCTCATCCGTCCTGCCGCCTCGCGCAGCTGGGCATAGGTCAGCACGAGATCGTCCATTCGCAGCGCATGGCGGCCTGGGTGGTGGGTCGCCGCCCGCTCCAGCAGAGAGTCGAGGTTTGTCATGGCACCCTCCCGTGCAGCGCTCCGGCCGGTCACGACCGTGACCGCCCACCGCTAGCATGCCTTGGCTTTGACGAGATGCAAACAGGCTGACCGGACGGACGGGCCGCGCAGCCGCGGAGCTATCGCCCCCCGCGCTCGGGCCCGGTCCGGGCACTCGGGTTAGAGGTTGTTGCTAGCTGCGGCCGATCAGGGTGCCGATGGCAGCCAAGGTCGCCGGTGGCCCAGATGGTAGGGATCGCTGCCCTCAGACAGGCACGCCGGAAGCCATTGCGGAATCCTCATTCCGGTTTGCTAGGCTCGGCCCGGAATAGCGGTTCCGCTTTCGGGAGGTCTGGATGGGCAAGTCTGGCGGGCGCGCGGACTACCGGGTGACGTTCGCCGTGCTGGCCCTGGGAGTCGCGGCGTTCGCGCTGCTGCAGTCGCTGGTGATTCCCGTGCTGACAACAGTGCAGCATGATTTGCATACCACCCAGAGCGCCGTGACGTGGGTGCTGACGGCCTACCTGCTGTCGGCGTCGATCATGACGCCGATTCTCGGTCGGGTCGGCGACATGGTCGGCAAAGAGCGGGTCTTCGTGGCGACGCTCGTCGCGCTGGCCATCGGCTCGCTCCTCGCCGCGGTCGCCCCCTCGATCGCAGTCATGATCGTGGCGCGGGTGATCCAGGGCATCGGCGGCGGCATGGTGCCGGTAGCGTTCGGGATCATCCGGGACGAGTTCCCGGCTGAGAAGGTGGCCGGTGCAGTCGGGGCTCTCGCATCGCTGACGGCGGTGGGGGCTGGCCTCGGGATCGTCCTGGCAGGCCCGATCGTGAACGCGCTGGACTACCACTGGCTGTTCTGGCTACCGATGATCCTGACCATCATCGCCGCGGTGTCCGCGGTCTTGTTCGTTCCCGAGTCTCCTGTGCGCACGTCCGGCCGCATCAGCTGGCTTCCGGCAGTGCTGCTGTCCAGCTGGCTGGTTGCGCTACTGGTTGCCTTGAGCGAAGCGCCTGCCTGGGGCTGGGGCTCTAGCCGGGTGGTTGGCCTGCTGGCTGGGGCAGCGGCGCTGGGCGTCGGCTGGGTGATCACCGAGCTGCGCGCCGCCACGCCGCTGATCGACATGAAGATGATGCGGCTGCGGGCCGTGTGGACCAACAACCTCGTCGCGCTGCTCATCGGGGTCGGGATGTATGCGACGTTCGCCTTCCTGCCCGAGTTCGTCCAGACGCCTAGTGCGGCCGGTTACGGGTTCGGTGCGAGCATCACGCGATCCGGCCTGATGCTGCTGCCCTCCGCCATCACCATGTTCGCGGTGGGCGTGTTCGCTGGCCGCCTCGCCCGCCAGCTCGGCGGCAAAGCGCTGGTCATTGCCGGCTGCTCGATCGGGGCCGGAGCCATGGCGATCCTCGCCTTCGCGCACTCGCAGCAGTGGGAGATCTACGCGTCGAGCGCCCTTATGGGCGTCGGGTTCGGGCTCGCGTTTTCCGCGATGTCCGCGCTGGTCGTCATGGCGGTGCCGGCCAGCCAGACGGGCGTTGCCAGCGGCATGAACGCCAACATCCGGACGATCGGCGGCAGCATCGGCGCCGCGGTCATGGCCAGCATTGTGACATCCCAGCTCGCGGCGTCCGGGCTGCCCAAGGAGTCGGGCTACGCCACCGGCTTCGCAGTCATGACCGGCGGCCTCGTGCTAGCTGCGCTGGCCGGTCTGCTGATCCCCTCGGTGCAGCGGCTGCGACGGGTGACCGGACAGTCCGAGCACGCCGAGATGGCCGTCATCCCGGGCGGGACAGTCGTCGGCTACGAGAGCGAGTGACGGGAGACCCGTGCGGCGCGACGCAGTTCGCAACTACCACCGCATCCTCGACGCCGCGCGGGAGGTGCTCGGCGAGGCTGGCGCCGATGCCGGCATGGAGGAGATCGCCGCACGGGCCGGCGTGGGCGTCGGCACCGTTTATCGTCGCTTCGCGAGCAAGGACGCCCTCATCGACGAGCTCCTGCGGGTCGCACTCGCGCAGCTGGTGGCTGCCTCCGAAGGAGCGCTTGCCCGCTCCGACGGCCACGGCCTTGACGAGCTGCTGCGCGCTGTGGGGCAGTCGTTCGCCGACCACGCTCGCTACGCGAACCTGCTTCTCGATCGCCCGACCGACCCGTCCGCATCGCGCCAGATTCGGGCCGCGATTGACGAGCTCACCGCGCGGGCTGCGGCGGCCGGGACGGTAGGCGCGGGCACCACTGGCGACGACGTCGTGGCGCTGGTCTGGGCCCTGCGCGGACTAGTTCAGACCGCGGGGCAACTGGCTCCGGAGGCCTGGCAGCGGTTCCTCGACATCCACCTCGCCGGCCTGCGAGTTGCACCCGCGCCCGCGCGCATCTGATCAGACGTAGTAGCGCTGTGCTTCCTGGAGTTGAGCTCCGGTGAGGCAGGGCGGTTCCGCCGAGCGCTCCACCCTGCTCAACGACCGGCACCGGCAACGCCTCTCTCCGCCGCCCGCTGCAGACATCGGCCGGCCCACAACGACTTTCCGACGCCAGGGCCTTGACGACCTTGACAGGACTGTTACAAGATCAGGCAACAACGGGCAGAAAGGAGCTAGGAACAGACAATGCTGCCGACCCAGCGTCGCCGTGCGATCCTGGCTGAGGTTCGCGCCGAAGACGCGGCGTCGGCCGAGGCGCTGGCGCGCCGGTTCCGCGTGTCGGTCGAAACCATCCGCCGCGATTTGCGCGCGCTGCACTCGGACGGACTGCTGGAGCGCGTGTACGGGGGCGCCACCAGACCGTCCGGACGCTCGAACGAGGGCAGCTTCAGCGCGCGCAGCGTGCGCAATGTCGAGCACAAGCGCGCGATAGCCGCTCTCGCCGCTGGACTCATCGAGCCTGCGGACACCGTGATCATCGACGTGGGCACCACGGCACTCGAGGTCGCCCGTGCGCTGCCCGCGGCATTCTGCGGCCGGGTGCTCACTAACTCCGTCCCTGTGGCCATGATGCTCGCCGACCGTGACGACATCGATCTGCTGCTATGCGGCGGCCAGGTGCGTCGCGGCGACGCAGCCTGCTCGGGCGCGCACGCCGAGGCGTTCTTCTCAGAGTTCTATGCCGACAAGGCGTTCCTGGGCTCCGGCGGGGTGCACGCCGAAGCCGGCCTTACCGACTACTACCCGCCCGAAGTCGCGGTGCGGCGGACCATCATCGCGCACACAGCGTCGTGCTATGTGCTTGCCGACTCCTCCAAGCTGGGCGCGATCGCCGTGCACCGAGTGTGCCCGCTCGACAGCATCACGGCCGTGATAACTGACGACGCCGCCTCCGAAGAGCTCAGCCAGCTGCGGTCGGCTGGCGTCACCCTGCTACCGGCCGCAAGCCCAGGCCGGATGTCGCTCAATGCGGCCGGATAACGGCCGGAAAGCCCGTGAAGCCCGCCAGCGATGGCGGTCAGCCGAGAAAGTGATCTACCTCATGGCAACAGTCACCCAGCATGACGACGACGCCCTCCTTCCGCGGTTCGGCTACACACAACAATTCGTGCGCTCGCTCAAGAACTTCGAGTCGTTCGCGGTGGCGTTCTCGTTTATCTCGATCACGACGGGTATCTTCACCACGTTCGGATTCGCGCTCGGTGCTGGCGGTCCGCGTTCCATCTGGACCTGGCTCATCGTGGCCGCAGGCCAGGCCCTCGTCGCGCTTGTCTACGGTGCGCTAGCGGCCAGGGTCCCCCTGTCCGGCTACTCCTATCAATGGGCCTCCCGCCTGGCCAACGTGCACGTCGGCTGGTGGCTGGGCTGGATGTCGTTCGCGTTCCTGTCCATCGTCACCGTATCGGTGGACTACGGCCTGGTCCAGGTGGCGTTCCAGCCGCTGATCGGCGAGATTTATACGCCGACCAGCGCGGCGCTCGAAACCCTCGTGGTGCTAGCGATCCAGGCGGCGCTCATCATCTGGTCAACCCGCATCACGACGAGGGTCAACAACACGGCCGTCGCGACCGAGGTCGTCGGCGTTGTCGGCCTGACACTGCTGCTGATCGTGGTGGCCGCCATCCGGCACAAGGGACACTGGTCCAACCTAGGCTCGAGTGGCGTGGTGCCGTCGGCCGGCTACTACAGCTGGCTCGGGCCATTCATGCTGGCCACCCTGCTCGGCGCGTACACCATCGTCGGTTTCGAAGCGGCCAGCAACCTCGCCGAGGAAACCGAAGAGCCGCACAAGACGATTCCCCGGGCGATGCTGCGCGCGGTCTTGCTGTCTGGCGCTGTGGGCATGGCATTCCTCATCGCGCTGAGCTACGCAACGAGTTCCATCAAGGCGGCGACAGTTAGCTCCGCGCCGGTCGCGCTGATCGTGCAGGACGTGCTCGGCGGCTTTGTGCAGAAGCTGTTCCTGATCTTTGTCTGCATCTCGATCTTCGCGTGCGGGCTAGTGATCATGGTGACGAACGGCAGGCTTATCTGGTCCATGGCCCGAGATAAGCGCCTGCCGGGTTACCAGCTGTGGCGGCAGGTGCCGAAGGCGACCGGCGGCCCGTCCTGGGCGACGATCCTGGCCGCGGCCATCGGCGCGATCATCACGCTGGCGCTGCGCACGCACACCAGCGCGCTCATAACGCTGTTCACCGCGTCGACGATCATGCCGGCCATCCTGTACGCGAGCACGGTGCTGCTGTATCTATTCGCCGGCCGCCGGCGCGGCAGCAGCGGGCAGTCCGTGCTCGGCCGGTTCGAGATTCCCATCATCGCCGGGGCGCTGATCTGGCTGACCTACGAACTGATCGTGCTGATCGGGCCGCATGCCTTCCGCGACGCGCAGTACTACGTGCTGGGCGCGCTGGGGGTCGGCCTGTTGTTCTACGCCGGCCAGTGGCTGCTTGAACCGGCCGCAATGCGGGCAGAACAGGGTGCCCACGGGGTGGACGCGCTTGTCGCCGGAACGGCGACACCGACAGATAGCCGTCCACCTGCGTGAACATCCTGGCAATTGACCAGGGGACCTCGGCGACCAAGGCGATCCTCGTCGGTCCCGGCATGCAGGTGCTCGGGACCGGCGAGGCGCCGGTCCGGCCGCGGGCAACCGCGGATGCGGTCGAGGGCGATCCGGAGGAGCTATATGCCTCGGTACTTGCCGCCGGCCAGGCTGCGCTGGCAGCGGCAGGCGCGCGGCCCGACGTAGTGGCGCTTGCCAACCAGGGTGAGACGGTGCTGGCCTGGGACCGGCAGACCGGACGGCCGCTGACCACCGCGATCAGCTGGCAAGACCGGCGGTCAGCGACCGTCTGCGCGCGGCTGTCGGGTAACGCCGCCGGCTGACCGAGATCACTGGGCTACCCCTCGACCCGTACTTCGCTGCTCCCAAGATGACCTGGCTGCGGGAGAATCTCACCACCGATGGCGTCGTCACCACGACGGACACCTGGCTGCTGGCCCGGCTAGGGGCAGGCTACGTGACCGACGCCGCTACCGCCTCCCGCACCATGCTGCTCGACCTGGACACTGCCGACTGGTCCGAAGAGGCCTGCGCTATCTTCGGCATCGATCCGTCGTCGCTGCCGACGGTGGCAGATTGTGCTGGCGTCGTCGGCGAGACCACAGCGTTCGGCCGGCCGCTGCCAGTAGCCGGACTGGCCGTCGACCAGCAGGCCGCGCTGCTCGCCGAGCACTGCTTTGAGGCAGGCCAGGCCAAGTGCACCTACGGAACCGGAGCATTCCTGCTGGCGTTCACCGGCCGCAAGGCGGTCAGGTCGTCGGCAGGCCTGTCCGCCTCGGTCGCCTGGCGGCTGGCCGGAACGACGGATTACTGCCTGGACGGCCAGGTGTACACGGCCGGCGCCGCCATCGACTGGCTTATCAGGGTCGGCATCATGGCCAGTCCGGCCGATCTGGATGCGGCAGGCGATACGGTCCCGGATGCGGGCGGCGTCGTGTTCCTGCCCGCCCTGGCCGGCCTGGGCGCGCCTCACTGGCGCCCGGATGCCCGCGGTGCGTTCCTTGGCCTCACCCTGGCCGCCAGCAGAGCTCACCTGATCCGGGCGGCCGTGGACGGGCTGGCTGCATCGGTAGCGCTGCTCGCCCGCTCAGTGGCGGCTGACCTACGCGCCCCGCTGACCGCACTGCGCGTAGACGGAGGCCTCACCCGGTCTCGCACGCTCCTGCAAGCCCAGGCCGACCTGCTGCAAGTACCGATCGAGGTCTGCCGGCTACCGGATGCGACCGCGCTTGGCGTGGCTGCACTGGCACGGCTTGGGGTCGGCGCGGCACACTCCCTGGCCGAGGCGGTCGGTCCTGCCGACGTGCAGGCCGTCGTCCAGCCGCGGATGAGCGCGGACGAGGCTGCACACCGGCTCGCCGCATATGAGACCGCGCTCGCCAGCATTCTGGGAACGGGGCCATGCTAGCTCCCGCGGTGCCCGCTGCTGATCCTGCCGACGTGCTGATCATCGGCGCCGGCGTCGTCGGCACTGCGATCGCCAGGACGCTGAGCCGCTACGAGCTGAGCTGCGTGCTCGTCGAGGAAGGTAACGACGTCGGCACGGGCACGACGAAAGCCAACACGGCGATCCTGCACACCGGCTTCGACGCGGTGCCCGGCAGCCTGGAAAGCCGGCTGGTGCGGCGCGGCGCGGAACTGCTGCGCGGCTATGCCGTGGCGGCCGGGATCCCGGTAGAACGTACCGGCGCTGTCCTGATCGCGTGGTCGGCTGAGCAGGAAGCCGAGCTCCCGGCGATTGAGGACAAGGCACGGCGCAACGGCTACCTCGCCTGCCGTCGCATCTCGGCCGCGCAGCTATATGAGCGCGAGCCGCACCTCGGGCGCGGAGCCCTGGGCGCGGTGGAGATCCCGGATGAGAGCATCATCTGCCCGTGGACCACACCGCTTGCCTACGCTACTGAGGCGGTGCACGCAGGGGTCCGGCTGCAGCTGCACACCCGGGTGCTCGGCATCGTGCCAGCCGCCGGCTGCCACGAGGTTCGCACCAGCCGGGGGACACTGCGCTGCCGCTGGCTCGTCAACGCCGCCGGGCTGCACAGCGACACTGTCGACGCGATGCTCGGCGGCGACGGTTTCACGATCCAGCCCCGGCGCGGCGAGCTGATCGTGTTCGACAAACTGGCGCGGCCACTGCTCGGCTCGATCCTGCTGCCAGTGCCCACGCCGCAGACGAAGGGTGTGCTGATCGCGCCGACGGTATACGGGAACGTGCTGCTCGGACCCACCGCGCAGGACGTGCCCGACAGGTCCGATACCGCTACCACGGAGGTAGGACTGCGCGCTCTGCTGGAGTCCGGTCGGCGCATTCTTCCCGACTTGGTCGTCGAGGAGGTAACGGCCACTTATGCCGGGCTGCGGGCGGCTACTGAGCACCGCGACTACCAGATCCGGGTGGACGCGAGTCACCGGTACGCGTGCGTCGCCGGCATCCGGTCTACCGGTCTCACCGCGTCGCTCGGCATCGCCGAGTATGTGACACAGCAACTCGGTGAGGCGGGCCTGGTGCTGCGGGAGCGGCCAGCGGCCGGCCCGCCCGCGATGCCGTATATCGGCCAGCAGGGCATGCGGCCATACCAGGACGACGCCAGGATAGCTGCGGACCCGGTGTACGGGGATATTGTCTGCCACTGCGAGCGCGTGACCCGAGGCGAGATCCGGGACGCGCTTGCCAGCACGGTGCCGCCCGCAGACCTCAACGGGCTGCGCAGGCGAACCAGGGCGTTGAACGGTCGCTGTCAGGGTTTCTTCTGCGCAGCAGCGGTCACCCGCCTGGTAGCTGATGTCGGCGGAACGGGTCGCGACTCGCTGGCCAGCGTTGGCGTCGAAGCAAACCGGTCGCAGGAGAGTCGGGCATGATCGTTGACGTGCTCATCGCCGGGGGCGGGCCGGCCTTGCCGCCGCCATCGAGCTGCGTCGGCTCGGCGTCGGCAAGGTCCTCGTGGTCGACCGGGAACGGCAGGCGGGCGGGATTCCCCGGCATTGCGCACACACCGGTTATGGCCTGCGGGACCTGCGCCGGCTGATGACTGGGCCGGCCTATGCCCGGCATTACAGCCGGGCAGCGGTCCTGGCTGGCGCGGTCATCCGGACGGGGACGACCGTCACCGACTGGCCTGGGCTGATTGCCGGGCAAGCAGGGCAGCCTGGCCCGGTCCATGCGGTCCTGACCAGCCCCGATGGCCGGGAGACGGTCACGGCGAATGCGGTACTGCTGGCGACCGGCTGCCGGGAGCGGCCCCGGCCGGCCCGGCTTGTGCCCGGCGGCCGGCCTCCGGGCGTGATGACGACCGGAGAGCTTCAGCAGCGGGTCTACCTGGACGGGCAGCAGCTGCCGGGCCGCGCAGTAGTCATCGGTGCCGAGCATGTGAGCTTCTCGGCGCTGGTGACCCTGGCCCACGCAGGCGCAGACGTGGTGGCGCTCGTGACCGATCAGCCTCGGCATCAGAGCCTCGCCGCTTTCCGGCTCGCAGCCCAGCTGCGCTGGGGGGTGCCGGTCTGGACGCGGACCGCGATCACGGAAATCATCGGCAGTGCCCGGCTTGAGGCCGTCGAGCTGCGCGACCTGCAATCTGGAGCGGCCCGGCCGGTGCCTTGCGACACAGTAGTGTTCACCGGCGACTGGATTCCCGACCACGAGCTAGCCCGCATGGCGGGTACGTGCGTAGATGCCGGTACTCGCGGTCCGGTCGTGGACACTGCGCTGCAGACGTCCGTGCCGCGCGTCTACGCCGCCGGCAACCTGGTGCATGCGGCTGAGACAGCCGATATTGCCGCCCTGGCCGGGCGGCATGCGGCCAGGCAGATAGTCGCGGCGCTGCAGGCGGAGCAGCCCGGCGAGCCGACCGGGGCCACGGGCTGCCGTCGCACCGCGCAGCCAGTCCGGGTGACGGTAGCCGAGCCGCTCGTGTGGATCGCCCCGAATGCGATCAGTTCGCCTTCAACTCTTCCGCCGCGCGGGCGCTTCGTCCTGCGCGCGTCGGCATACCGGCCCCGAGCTCAGCTCGAGGTGCACCAGGACGGCAAGCTGCTGGCCCGGACTCGCGCCAGGCTCCTGCCCGGCCGGAGCATTCAGCTCAACGCCGCCTGGGTCGCGCGCGTTGATCCGCAGGGCGGGCCGGTGTCCGTCGGCGTTCGGTAAGGCGCCCCATTTACCCAGCCGGTCGGGATCAAGCTCTGCAGGCCGGCCAAGGACCAGCGCAAACGCCATTACCACCATAGGTATCCCAGCCACGACCGCAGCCGCGAAGAACAGCAAGGAACTCAGGCTCGGATGCAGGTCGGGCCGCAGACCCGCTGCGACGATGAGATACCCGAGCCGGTAGGCGACAACGCCGCCCACCAGGGCAGCCGAGATGACCGTGACGTCCCTCTGGCCACCGATGCCGAGCTTCAGAGGCATGAGCGCTGAGCAGCCAAAGGCGGCGAGACCGAAGATCGCGATAGCGGCGAGAAGACGGTGACGGGACAGGACACCAGCGACAATAAGCGCACTCAACACCAAGATCGGACCGAAGTAGCAGGCAGCCCGCCCCCGTGGTGACTGCCAGTAGTCGACGGCAGCAAGAAGTACCCGTCCTGCTGTCAGCACACCACCCCAGAAAATCCCAAAGACCAACGAAGCTCGGAGGTCAGGCACGGAGTCCACCAGCCGGAACGCTGATACCAGGTGGACAGGCGCGACAGGCGCCAGCTTTCGCAACCTCAGGTGGTGAGTCAAAGCTAGCTGGGACCAGATAACCAAAACGGCCGCGCAAACGCCATAAGCCATGATGCATATCGTGTAGAGCGAGAATCGCATGATGCGTCGCCGGGCATGCGCTGCCGCGACTCTAGGCGCGCCGACCCCAGACGGTATGCGCCCGCTAACGAGCAGCAGGGTCATTAGCAGCACCGCTGCCAGCGCGGGAAAGCCCCACCAGAGGCCCAGACCAGTAGAAATCGCGGCCACGGCCGGCGCGACAAGCGCGCCGATCCCTAGCAGCGCATGGAGGACAACCACATTGGAGTATTCAGTGGTCGGATTGAGGAAACGGGTATACGCCGTCAGAACCGGTACTGTGAGCCCGAATCCGGCACCGACGCATACGCTCGCAACGAGCATCAGCGGTACCGTGGCCGCCAGATTGTGCTGGACGGCGCCGCTCGCGACAAGCAGGACCATCGACAGCAGGCTCAGGGTGAGGCCAAGCCGGTAGGCATGCCTGGTGGTGTCGCGGCGTGCCAGCCCGAAGCCGGTCAGCGACGCTACGATCGCCGCTGCCGCCTCGGGCACGATCATGTCACCGAATATGCCGCCGGACATCTCGTAACCCCGGAAGCCGGTGAGAGTCCGATCGACTACTGGGAAGGTGACGAGGACAAGGCCCTGGGTAAATGCGGCAAAGCTGATATTACGTCCCTCAGCTGTGGACGTCAGGCGGCTCTGAGCGAGCCACGACAAGACACGCTGGACCCCCAGCGCCTCAGCGTTGGCCCGGCTGGTCTTCATCGGATCCTGGCTCTCCCCCGATCACTGGAGACCTCACCGGCTCCCGAAGATCACCTTTAGCGCCCGGCGCGCCTGAGGCAATGGGATCTACCCGCGTGTGCGCACCGCAACCGCCGGACCAGGGCGGCAATGCTTGGTCAGCTTGGGGGCGTTCGGCCAGGTCGTCCAAGCCTTGAGGGGAGTCAGCCGTAGGCCTGCGCCCGCGCGGCGGCGTGGTTCTCTCGGACGCCTGGCTGCGGCGCAGGGGGAACCGCATGAAGTGCCGGCGGCGTCCACTGTGGTCGGACGCCGTCGCTCAGCACCCACGCGGCCTGCCAGGCCGCGCCACGCGCCACATACTCGGCCGGCGCGGGCACATAGACCTCAAGGTCGGCCAGTGTCGCTGCCACTTGCTGCACGGCCGCATTGGCGGCGGCCCCGCCGATGAGCGGCGCTCGCCGATCGGACTTGCACGGCCTGCGGCGCGACCTGCCGGTCGGAACTGGCCACCGCATGCGCCTATTGTCAGGCGCCTCGCCCGATGCCCCGGGGCCAATGGCCGCGCGCTTCGGCCGAGCCCGCGGGATAGAGCCGCAGGCGGGCTAAGTACTGCACCGCAGGCGATCGCCGCCAGGATGACTAGCGCGCGGCGAGGGCCAGATAGTCGGCGGGCACGGCGCCGATGATGGCGAGGCACTCGGCGAAGAAGTAGATGGCCTTGAAGAACTCGAGCAGGTCACCGTCTTCGAGGAGGATCTTGCGGTACATGACAGTGCGCTGCGCGTCGTAGCCCTCGTGCAGCGCCTTCCAGTCCGCGAAGTCCATGCCCAGCACATAGCTGGCCTCAAGCGGGTCGTCGGGCCCGATGATCTGGCAGTCGGTCACCGTGCCGCCGCCCCACTTGACGTACAGGTACGCGGGGCTGTCGCCGAGCTCAGCGGGCAGGTCGCGGCACCCGAGCGCCCACGACGCCGGGTACATGCTTTTGATGAGTTCGAAGAAGTCCCAGTACATCTGCAGCTTGCCCGCGCGGGCCTGGTCCGACGGGCCGGCTACCAGCGCGTCCCGAACTGCGTCGGCCCATTCCTTGGTGAAGAACTTCGGCTCTGCCACGGCTCAGCCACCTGCCAGCACGGGCTGCACCTGCTTAAGCAGTTCCTCGAGGTCGGGAGACAGGTCGATGCCGACGTCGTTCAGCTTGCGGCGCAGCTGCTGGAAGAACAGGATCCGGACCTCGTCCTCGGTCCAGCCGAGCGGTTCGTAGTAGATCTCGCGGCTGTTCACGCCGGACAAGAACAGAATCGTCCGCAGCGTGTCGTGAATCTCCTTGATCATGGTCGGGTCTTTCCGGACCGCGTCCTGGAGGTACTTCATGCCGCCTTGCACGTGCCGCGACTCGTCGCGGCAGGTCGCAGTGAAGCCGGTGTAATAGGCGGGCAAGAAGCCGCGCCAGCGAGCGTAGGACAGCGTGACCTTCATGACCGACAGCGCGAGCACGCCCTCGATCCACAGGAAGTAGTTCGTGCCATACCGCACCCGCGCCCGCTCGTCGTACGGGTGCTGCCGGACTTCGTCGGCCTGGTAGGCAAGCAGCCCGAACGGCCCGACGAACGTCTCCGCGACCATCGGGAACGACGCATCCAAGATGTCCATGATGTTGTCGCCCTCGAACCCGACGACCTCCCGGTAGAACCGGTCGAAGAAGACCGTGTGCCGCGCCTCGTCCTCGATCTGCGCGGCGATGTGCAGCTTTTCCTCCTCGCTGGCGCCGAGCATAAACACCGGCAGCTCGATCTCCACCTGCCGCTCACCATGGTGGAAACCCGATGAAATAGCCATGAACGACTGCCGTTCGGGCTCGGTCATCTTCTCGGTCCAGTCGATCTTGTCCTGGCTGAAGTCGAGATCGTAGACGTCCCACCGCTGCTTCAGGTACTCTGCGGTAGAGCGTCGTGAAGTCCGGCAGCGACTTCAGGTCCTTGTGGACGTACTCGATGACATCGTCAATATCAATATCGAGCACGCCGGCAAGGTCGGATTCCTCGATCTCGCGCACTTCCTGGTCGCTTAGCGCGCGGGGGCCTTCGTGAAGAACCGCTGTCGGGCTCTTGCGTTCGGTCATTGCGCGAACCTCCTGCTAGTCGCGAGCACCAGAACGGAGAATCGTCCCTCCCCTTATCATCCATACTAGAACGCGATTCTGTAAACCGTCACGGGACTGTGAGCGTGAGTGAGCTCGCACTTTACGACCACGGATTACTGCGCAGATTCGCGCACCTAGAACCAGGAACCAGCACGTCACGGCACTGAGCAAGCTAACTCCTTGATCGTTAATCGGACTTCAGATTCGGGTGTCATGGCCGCGCCGTGGCCGCGAACAGATCCAGCTTCCCCGTGCGGGTGTCGTTCCACACGAGGTGGAAGGCCCCGGCGCCGCTGGCGATGCCCTGCCAGTCGCCGATCCACCAGGCGCCGTACTTTCCGCGGGAGGCCGTCGTCGCGTCGAGCGGATCGAAGGGAGCGGTGGTCACCCGCAGTGGTCGGCGGAAGCGGAGCTCCCGCGGCTGGGAAAGGAGCAGGACTTCGTTGATGCGGCCGTTCGCCAGGGCGAACGCGGAGATCGCGACCCGGCCCGCCTCGTCGACCGCCAGGTTGGGCTGGAAGTAGATCACGCCGTCGTCGGGAGTTGCCGTCACTGCCCTGGACCAGCTCCGGCCGCGGTCGTGGGATGCGGTCACCACGATGTCGGAGTGGGTGGCTCTCGGCTGGTGTTGGGGGAACGCGACGTAGAGGGCATCGCCCCGGGGAGAGGCGGCGATCGCTGGGCCGCTGTTGGGCCTGACGTCGCCGGGCAGCGCGATGACCGACGATTCCGATCCCAGATGGATCGGTGCGGCGAAGCTGTGTCCCGTATCGATCGAGCAGACGGCAACGACCTGGCCGACCAAGTCCCCGGACGAGTCCTGCTGGGTTGTCCAGTCGCAGACGGCGCATACCAGGCCATGCGGTCCGGCGGCTAGCTGCGGGCCCGCGCTCACCAGCGAGGGGACCCTGGCCTCCCCCAGGATCCTGCGCGGCGGCGCGAAGCTCTGCCCGCCATCGGTTGAGCGCGCGAGGTCGAGAGCCGTGTGCGACAGGCCGGCGCCCCAGGCGACGTAGACATTCTGCCTGTGCGGGGTCTGGCCTTGGCCGGTGGCCAGCCAGGGGTGATCGCAATACTGCCCCTCGACCAGGGTCGAGGGGCTCGAGAAGCTGCGCCCGCCGTCGTCGGTCCGCCAGACGTACACGGCGCGGTTGGCGTCAGGGTTGGCGGGGTTGAGGCGGGAGCCGTGACCGGAGCGCGTGGCGCAGATGTAGCCGCGGCCGTGCGCATCAAAGGCTGCGGTCACGTCGTCGCCAGCGGGCCCGGCCGCCGGCTGCGGTGGCAGGCCACCGTTCTGCCAGCTCGCGCCCCCGTCAAACGAAAGGTAGGTCACGATCAACTCGGGGGTCGCGGGCGAGGCCTGGCAGGCGACCAGGAGCTGGCGAGGGTCGCGGGGATTGACCGCGACCGACGGCCCGACATGCTCCCGGTACCGGTCGTGACTGACGCGGACGTTCGCTCCTGCCCTCGCTAGTATTCCTGCGCTGTCTGCTGGTCCTGCGCCTCCTGCTGATTCTGCGCTGCGTCGCGATTCTGGGCTGTGTGGTGATCCTGGGCTGTCGCAGGAGGGAAGCGCCGCCAGGGCCGCTGCGGCCACTCCGCCACGGAGCAGGCTCCGGCGGGAGATCTGATCATCGAACCGCGGCAACGAAGGGTGTTCACTCATGGCCGCAGCCTTCAAGTCGGGTGTTGGCGGTCGGCACCATCGCGTTCCCTTTCTCACGTGCTCGTCGTCTTCCCGTGCAGCGGTCAACCCGCTGCTGATGTGGCCACGCAGCCGTAGCGGGCCGATCGCAGCTGTCGTGCGTGCATGCCGTCTTCATGCTGGGGCAGGCAGTTCGACCTGCTGCGAACGGACTGCGAAAGAGCCGCGAAGATCGGCGCTCCGGCGGGGTCGATGGGCGAGACTGTGCTGGTGCGCGCCATATCGGACTCAGACAGGCCGCTGGTGCTCGTCGTGGAGGACGAGACTGAGATCGCGGCTCTGATGCGGGACTTCCTAGAGGCGGACGGCTTCCGAGTCCTGCTCGCTGTCGATGCCGAGGAGACGGTCGAGGCGCTGCGGGCGGCGCCGGACTGCGTGCTGCTTGACGTGATGCGTGCCGGGGGTGTCGGGCTTCGACCTCTGCCGGGACATCCGCTCCGGCTCCGACGTTCCGGTCCTGTTCCTGAGCGCCCGCGGCGACGACGCCGACAAGCTGCGCGGCCTCGGGCTCGGTGCCGACGACTACATCGTCAAGTCGGTGACCCCAGCGGAGGTCGTCGCGCGCGTCAAGGCGGTCTTGCGCCGCTCGGGCGCGGGTCGCGGCTTGGGACGGCTTCGTTTCGGCAGTCTCGAGGTTGATCTCGCCGCGCACGAGGTGCGCGTCGCCGGCAGGCTGGTGCGGATGACCGCCCGCGAATTTGAATTGCTCCGGGTGTTTGTTCAGCATCCGCGGCAGGTGTTCAGCCGTGAGCATCTGTTCGAGCTGGTGTGGGGAAGCTACGGCGACCGCAGCGCCGTCTCGGTCTACGTCGGCCGGGTGCGCGAGAAGATCGGGGATGACCCGGCTGAACCCCGTTACATCGTCACCGTCTGGGGTGCCGGCTACCGGTTCGATGGCGGCCTCGCGCACGATCTCGTCGGATGAGACGTATCCGTGCCTCGGTTCGGGTAGCTCTCGCCGTCTGCGCGCTCGCGCTGGTCCTGCTCACCGCCGGGGCGACGATCGTTGGCTACTTCGTCGAGGCCCGCAACCAGGGCAGCGACCGAGCCCACCGGATCGCCGCCGCCGAGGCCTACGTCAGCCATCACGCGACACAGGCCGGGACGACGCGGTGGCAACAGGCCGTGACCCGGCATCTCACCGTGCTCGGGCTGCGCGCACAGCTCACGATTGTCTCGCTGCGGAGCAAGCACGTCGTCTACGCGAGCAACGGCCTCGTCGCCGCGACCACGCCGCCTCCGCGTCGATCGGCCCGCGATATCTCTGCCACGGCCCCATCGAGCCCGAGCACCACCCAGCCGACCGCGACCTACCTGTTCCCGCTCGCCCAGGGCTCGGGAGAAACCCTCACGCTCGACCTTTATGCTCCCCTCGCTGGACCGTACGCGCCCGGTGCTCGTCGCGCTCGCATCGGGGCTGGCATCCCTGCTCGCCGGTGCGCTGCTGCTGATCTGGGCGGCAAGTCGCTGGCTCGTCGCCCCGCTTCGCCGCCTGAATGTCCAGGTCGACGCGATCGCCGGCGGCGACCCGTTCGAGACCCGCGCCGCCTCACCGATCCGGGAGGTCGAGAACGTCGCCATAGCCGTCGCAGGCATGGCCGCGCGGCTCGAGCAGACAGCCGAGCACGACGCACGACTCGAGGCTGAGCGACGCCTCCTCATCAGCTCCATCGCCCACGACCTGCGCACCCCGCTCTTCTCGCTGCGCGGCTACCTCGACGCAATCGCAACAGGAATCGGCAACCCCCATGAGCGGCTCGACCGGGCACGGGCCAAGGCTCAGCAGATCGATCGACTCGTCACCGGCCTGTTCGACTACGTGCGGGCGGACATCGACCAGCGACCCCGGCTGCAAACCACAGACCTCGCAGCGGCGGTCATCGACGCGACCGCCGCGTTCGAGCTCGCAGCCGACGAGCGTGGAGTCAAGCTCCAAGTGACGGTTCACACTCGCCCCTCGGTGACCATCGACCGCGACGGCTTCGAACGCGCGGTCGCCAACGTCCTCGACAACGCGTTGCGTCACACGCCGCGCGGAGGCACAGTTGACGTCGCCTGCGGCGAAGATGCCGACCATGCCTTCGTCCGCGTCATCGACGACGGTCCCGGCATCGCGCCCGACCTCCTTCCCCACCTGTTCGAGCTGACCGCCCGCACCACCAGCCACAGCCGCATCAACGGAGCAGGCCTCGGACTCACCATCGCAGCCCGCCTGCTCCGAAACCAGAGCAGCACGATCGATGCGGCAAACGCACCCCCACGCGGCGCGATCCTCACGCTCCGGCTGCCGCTGAAGGTCGCATAGGCCGACGCGCAGGGCGCCCGGTCGCGGACGGCGGCCCGCTCCTCGGCTGCGGGGGATCTGGCGATCGTCGATGTGCCGCGACCCCGACTGAATCCGTGCACGATGAAGCACTGTGGCAACCTGCGTAGTCGTCACGATCCGCGTGCGGACGCTTCCCGGCTGACAGAAGTTACCTGTGCTGCCGAGCCGGCTTGAGATGATCGACCAGATCGCGAGTCCGTGCGATGCGGTCATCCAGGTCGGCCAGGAAGCCGTCAATCGCCAGCCTCTTGGCTTCCACGGTGGCCCGGAGCTCCTGCTGCAATTGCAGGCTCTCAGCGGCGAGCTCGCTGCGGTCTGCGTCGCTGGTGTGCTCGTGGCGGTAGGCCTGCCGGATCTCGGCCAGCCGGTCCTCGCTGCGCAGGACCACCGCGATCTCGTCCAAGTTGAGGCCGAGCAAGGTCTGCAGCTGCCGGATCCGCGCCACCCTGGACAGATCGTCTTCGGAGTACCGGCGCATCCCGCCAGGGGTACACCCGCACGGCGTGATCAGGCCGATCTCCTGGTAGTAACGGAGCGCTCGCTCCGACACCCCGGCCCGCGCCGCCGCGGCGCCAATGCCAACCAACCCGCCGCGATCGCCGGCCTCGGTGCTGTCCGTGGCGGGCGGATCGGACAACTTGCCGCGCGCAGCATTCACGGGCTAAGGGCTTCCATGCGCACCGCCCAGCTCAGCGTCGGCAATGCCGCGGACGGGAACAGGGCCCGCACCGTTGCCGGCTGGCTGGCCGGGCGCGGCAGGGCTGAAGTCAGGCAGGCCCGCCGATTCGTCCAGGCCCACCAGGCTCGCCATCTCGGCAGCACCCTCGGCTAGGTCCTCGATGGCGGACCTGGCCGGGTGCATGTAGCGCTTGCCGCGCAGCGCCGAGGCCACGATGGCGATAACGGTCGCGCCGGCCGCGAAGGTGAAAGCCAGGTGCAGGCCGCCTGCGAACGGCTGTTCGATCAGGTGCGGGAAGAAGGAGCGCCCGGTGATGTAGCTGGCCTGCGCGGGAGACAAGCGGCTGAGCGCGCCGGTCGGGCCGAGCAGCTCCTTGACCGGGTTATAACCGAGGAACGCCGAGAACAAGCTGCCGATGGGAGGCTCGTTGGCCACCGTGCGCGCAGCTGCCGGGGCAACGCCTGCCTTGACCAGCCCGCTGTACAGGTGCGAAGGCAGCCGCGAGGCCAGTCCCAGCGTCACGATGGTGAAGAACAGCCCCATCGACAGCACGGTCGCGGAATTCTGGAAAGTGTTCAGCATGCCGGCGCCGGCACCGCGCTGCTCGGGCGGCAGGCTGTTCATCACGCTGGCCTGGTTGGGCGCAAAGAATAGCCCCATGCCGACCGCGAACAGGAAGATCAACACGGCGAACCAGCCGTAGCTGAAGTTGATCGGGAGCAGCTCGAGCAGCAGGAAGCTCACGGTGGACACGGCCAGCCCGGTGGTGGCAAACAGCCGGGCTCCGTGCCGGTCGGACATCCAGCCGGCCAGCGGGCCGACGATGAGAAAACCGACAGTCAGCGGGATCATCGAGATCCCGGCCCACAACGGGGTCCGGCTGAAGCTGTAGCCGTGCTGCGGTAGCCAGATGCCCTGCAGCCAGATGATCAGCATGAACTGGATGCCGCCGCGGCCGAGCGCGCCGAGCAGGCCAGCGATGTTGCCGGCCGTGAAGGCACGGATCTTGAACAGGCCAAGCCGGAACATCGGCGCGGGCACCTTGGTCTCGACCCAGGCGAACAGCACCAGTACGGCGATGCCGCCGAAGATCGCAGCCAGCACATAAGGGTTCGTCCAGCCGGTGGGGTGCCCGCCGTACGGCAGCAGCGAGTACACGATTCCGGTCAGCACAGAGATCAGGCCGACGGCAAACAGGGTGTTCCCCAGCCAATCGATCCTGGCTGGAATCCGGACGCCGTTGTCACGCAGCTTGAGGTAGGCCCAGACGGTGCCGAACAGGCCGAACGGAACCGACACCAGGAATACCAGGCGCCATTCGATGGGGGCCAGCACGCCGCCGAGCATCAGGCCGAGGAACGAGCCGCCGACGGCGGCGATGCCGTTGATCCCCATCGCCTTGCCCCGCTCGTTCTCCGGGAAAGCATCGGTCAGAATCGCGGTCGAGTTCGCGAACAGCAGCGCTCCGCCGACTCCCTGGAAGATCCGCATGATGATGATCCACAGTGCCCCGCTGACGCCCTGCAGGAAGGTGATGGACAGCAGGATCGAGAAGAGCGTGAAGACGGCGAAGCCCAGGTTGTACATCTTGACCCGGCCGAAGATGTCCCCGACCCGGCCCAGGCTGACCACCAGCACCGCCGTGACCAGCATGAATCCCATGAAGACCCAGAGGAAATACGAGGTGTTGGACGACACCAGCGGGTTCAGGTCGATGCCGCGAAACAGGGCAGGCAGGGAGATCAGCAAGATGGACTGGTTGATGGTGACCATCAGGATGCCGAGGGTCGTGTTCGACAGGGCAATCCACTTGTAGTTCTTGCCCCGGTCCTCCGCAGCGAGGGCTGCGTCGACGCCAAGGTTCTCCACTGCCATGGGCGCTCCTCGATCCAGCTGTGCAGTGAGCTAAGGGTACAACCCTTACGTCAACGTCAGAGTTCACCTAGCGGAGTCGCTCAGCGGGCCGTAGTCCGCTCGGGCGGCCTGGCGACGTCCGTAGTCCCGGCAGTTCTCAGCCAGTTTTGGCGACACCAGCGTCGGTAACAGCCTCGTCCGCGACAGCGCCGTCGATGTAGGTGACGGCGTTGGCGGCGATGCCGGGAACCCGCGGACCTGGCAGCACCACCCCGGTCAGGTTCAGCGGATCGGCGGCGGAGATGCGCACGATCTCGCCGGTGCGATGCTGCTTCCGGACCGCCTTCAGGACCTCCAGTGCGTCCGGGTGCGCGTATTGCTCACCGCTGAATCCGGACACGAACCGGCCGCCTCGGATGGTGCCCCGCGCCTCCAGGCGCCGGAAGGCCCACAGCACGTCACGCCAGGGAACGGCCAGGTTCTCCCGGACGGCAATGTCGCGGAGGACCACGCCCCACCTGGCGGCGAGCTGTTCGGCGACGGCCTCGGCAAGCTCGTCGCGGTCAATGCCGGCGGCCGCCTCCGGCAGCAGCGACCAGCGCCCGGACGGCCCGCCGGTACTGCCACGCAGGCCACGCCGCAACCCACGGGCCGGGACGTAACGCTCCGGGCCGCCGCGCCGCAGCAGCGACCGCACGGCGCGGAACCCGTCGGCAGTGACAAGCCCGCGGGCCACGCCATCCCACAGCGCCTCATCTACCTCGTAGGGCAGGCGGCCGGTTACCGTCGCCAGGTCAGGCCGGAACAACGCGCCGTGCTGGCGGAGCGCGTCCAGCACGTCACGGGTCCGCCCGGTGGCTGGTTCGGCCGCAGCCAAGTCGCCGCGCGCCGCTCGCAGCAGCCAGGGCAGGTCATCGCGCAGGGCCAGCGTGATCGGCGTGGCGCGGGACGGGCTCATGCCGCCGCGGCGTGGCTCGGACTCAGGCTCGGCGTCGCGCACTGACAGTCGGCCCCAGCAGACCTGCCCCGACATGCACAGCTCGTCCAGCCACTCGCGGCGGTAGCCCTCGACTCGCCCGGCCAGCACCGCGTTCTCCCAGGCACCGGTGGCAAGCTCGAAGCCCTGCAGCTGCTCGATGACTGCCAGCACCCCGAACCGGCCGTCACGCCGCGTGCCCTCCGCTACGTGCTGCCAGCGCAGCAGGAAACGCATGAAGTCCTGCGCGGTCACCGGCTCGATTTCGCGCCTGCGCCGCTCCCTGGTGTAGGCATGGATGCGCTGCAGCAGCCGGCGCGAGCAGAACTCCTCGCCGCTGTCCGGCCTGGTGAACCGCCCGCGGATCGCGAAGCCCTCGCCCTCCAGTACGGCGATCGCGCGGGCGATCAGCGGCTCCGGCAGTCCGGACGCCGCCGCCAGCGCCGCCCCGGTTGACGGGCCGCTGCACTCGAGGTGGCCGCGTAGCAGTTCCGCAGCTGCGGTCTCCTCTTCAGGCGGCGCCACAACAACCGGGCAGGGATGGTCAGGAACTCGGGTGGCGCCGGGGAACAGCACTTCGATCGCTGGCAGCCGTTCGACTGACGACCACAGCGCGCCGGCCGCGGTGTGCACCTCCACCGCGCGCCGGGCGGCCGCCAGCGCATCGAACCACGACAGCCAGCCATCCACGGGCCGCAGCGCCACCACGTTCATCAGCAGGTCGTGGAGTTCGTGCTCGTCACGCGGATCCGGCCGGACCTGATCGATCACCCGCTCGATCGCAGCCGGGTCCAGCCTGCCCAGTTCATGCGGCTCGACCGGAAGCCCACGGCGCAATGGCACGGCCCGGCTGCGGCGCTCCTCCAGCGGCGCGTCATCCAGATAGGTGAATGGCCGACCGTTCAGGATCTCGTGGGCCAGGACCGACGGCTCGGTGGTATCGCGCACGATGACCGAGATGCGCCCCGACTCGATACCGGCGACCAGTTCCTTCAGACCGTCGATGTCCATGGCCTCGTGCAGGCAGTCCGCCAGGGTCTGCCGGACGAGCAGGTGATCGGGAATCTCCAGCGGGCCGGGCGCGACGTTCTCCTGGCAGGCCGCCAGCGTGGGAAACACCGCCGCCATCAGGTCGTCGGCTTCCATCCGCTGGATAGCGGGCGGGTTCTTCCGGCCGCCGCGCCACCGCAGCACCACGAGCGAGGTATTCAGGTTCCACCGCCATCGGGCGGCGAACATCGGCGAGGTGAGAACGGCCTGCCGCACGACCTCCTCGACGGTCCCCGATGCCAGGAACTTCGGTACGCGGTCCAGCGGGAAACTATGCTGCGGCCCCAGCGACAGCAAGATCGCGTCGTCACTGGCCGCTGCCTGCAGCTCGAAGTCAAATGTGACGCAGAACCGCTTGCGCAGCGCCAGCCCGAGAGCCCGGTTCAGCCGCGCTCCGAACGGAGTATGCCCGACCAGCTGCATGCCGCCCGCATCGTCGAAGAACCGCTCGAGCACGATGGTGTCCATTGTCGGCAGCACCCCGAGCTGCGCAAGCCCGGCGCTCAGATAGGCAACAATCGTCTCGGCCGCCGCGTCGCCGATGCCGCACTCGGCCAGCAGCCATCCCGCCGCGGCCGCGGGTCCGGCTACGGCCAGCCGTTCGGCGACAGCGGACCTGATCGCGCAGATCTCCTCGGACAGCTCGACCGTCCGGCCGGGCGCCTCGCCAAGCCAGAACGGCACCGATGGCGGCGCACCCTGAGCGTCCACGACCCGGACGACGCCGGGCTCCACCCTGCGGATACGCCACGAGGTCGTGCCGAGCAAGAACACGTCGCCTGCCATGCTCTCGATCGCCCAGTCCTCGTTCACGGTGCCCACCACGGCGTCATCGGGCTCGGCGAGCACCCGGTAATCGCCGAGCTCGGGAATCGCGCCGCCAGAGGTGAGGGCCGCCATCCGGGCACCGCGTCTGCCGCGCAGCTCGCCGCTGACCTGATCGCGGTGCAGGTAGGCAGCGCGGCGGCCGCGGCCGGTACGGATCCCCTCACAAACCAGCTCGGCCACTTCCCCGAAGTCATCGGCGGTTACCGACGCGAACGGCGCGGCGCCGCGGACGAGGGACAGCAGGTCGGCGGCGATCCACTCCGTTGCCGCGCACTCGGCCACCACCTGCTGGGCCAGGATGTCCAGCGGGCACTCCGGGATCCTCAGCTGGTCGAGCCGGCCAGACCGGGCGCCGCGCAGCAGCGCGGCGCATTCCACGAGCTCGTCGCGCGTCGTCGGATAGAGCAGCCCGGCCGGGACCCCGTTACGCGTGTGATTGGATCGTCCGATTCGCTGCAGGAACGTAGCGAAGCTGCGGGGCGAGCCGATCTGGCACACCAGCTCCACCGGCCCGATATCGATGCCGAGCTCCAGCGACGCGGTCGCAACCAGCGCCCGCAGGTCACCGTTTCGCAGCCGGGCCTCGACCCGCTGCCGTCGCTCCTTGGACAGGCTGCCATGATGCGCCGCCACCTGTCCGTCACCGAGGCGCTCGCCGAGCTGGTGGGCGAGCTGCTCGGCCATCCGCCGGGTATTGACGAACACCAGCGTGGTCCGGTGTTGCAGTACGTGCCCGGAGATCAGGTCGTTGATCTCGGCCATCTGCTCCTTGGTGGCAACTGCGCCGAGCTCGTCGCCGGGAAGCTCGAGACCCAGGTCGAGCTCACGACGATGGCCCGAGTCGACGATCGCGCAGCGCGGGCCGCCATCGGCGGCTGATCGGCCCGGGCCAGCGCCCACCAGCAGCCGCGCCACCGCCCGGATCGGCCGCTGCGTGGCCGACAAGCCGATCCGCTGCATCGGCTGCTCCGCCACGTGCTGCAGGCGCTCCAAAGTCAGCGCCAGGTGGGAGCCGCGCTTGTTGGCGGCCACAGCGTGAATCTCGTCCACGATTACCGTGTTCACCGCGCGCAGCATCGCGCGGCTGCGCTCCGCGGTTACCAGCAAGAACAGCGACTCCGGGGTAGTGATCAGGAAGTCCGGCGGCCGCTTCAGCATCGCGGCGCGCTCTGCCGCCGCGGTGTCCCCGGTCCTGACCGCAACGCTGATTGACGGCGCGGTCAGCCCGAGTTCCGAGGCCACGTCGGCAATCTCAGCCAGCGGCCGCTCCAGGTTCTGCCAGATGTCCACGGCCAGCGCCTTCAGCGGTGACACGTAGACGACCTGCGGACCGTCAGCGGGCTTCGCGGCAGGGTCGCGTGCCTTGTATATGCGGTCGATGCAGACCAGGAACGCCGCCAGCGTCTTGCCGGACCCGGTGGGCGCCGCGATCAGCGTGTGCTCCCCCGCCGCGATCTGAGCCCAGCCTGCAGCCTGCGGCTCGGTCGGCCCTGCCGGGAACCGCCGCTCAAACCATGCCCGTATCGCCGGGTGGAACTCGTCCAACACTCCGTCACACTAACCCAGACCTCGGACACCCGGCCCCTGCTTCCAAACCGGGCTAAACCACACGCGAGGCCGAGGCGCTTGATGACGTTCCATCGATTCGGGTCGCTCTGGACGGGAAATTGTTCCCATTTGTGCGACCGGAATCGATGGAATGTGAAACCTCCGGGCAAAATCACACCCTGTTTATCCGGATTATGACGTAGCTAAGCAGCGGCGGCGGCCGGTACCTGGAGCTAGGCCGGGCCAGAGAACGTGTCGATGCTTTCGATTCTCCACTGGCCGTGCTGATTCACCGCGGTGACGGCGAACATCGCGCCTCCGTAGGTTGTCTTGGCGGTCCCTGCAGCAGTGTCCTGCTGATTGGCGAAGACCAGCACGCGGGCGCGGTCGCCGGTGAGCAACTCGACGCCGATAGTGGTGACCCGCGTCGTCACAGTGAGCTTTTCTTTCGGCGCTTGCTGCTCGACGATCGCGAATAGCTGGTTGTACTGGCGGATCGCGGCGCCGGTCAGCAGCTGTTGGGCGGCCGTCCTAGTCCGGGCAGTGTCGGCGTAGCTATAGGAGAAGATCGTGTTCACAGCGGCCGCGACCTGCTGATCGACGGCCCTGGTCGTGGCCGCGTCGGTGAAAGCCCGGTTGGCATCCGCCGCGGAAGCGCGGAGGCTATGCGCGGCGACGGCGGCCCAGATCCCAAAGCTGCCGACGACGACGGTTGCCACGCCGAGCACCGCCGCCAGCACCATCCGCGGGCGCCGACCGGTGGCGGTATGCGGGTAGGACTCCGCAGCAGTGTTCCCGGCCGCAGTGTCCGCGGCGTCCCCGGCCGCAGTGTCCGCGGCCGCCACACCCAGGTCAGCACCGACGGGGGCGAGCGTCCCGTCGGGGCGGTTGGATGTCCGGCCGGCGCCACTGGCCGCACTGCCAGCGCTCGTCACGCCAGTGCCGCTGGCTGGTGCCTCGGCGGTCGTTGCTTCGGCTCCGTTAGCCGCCCGGGCCGCCGCGCTGTTAGTCGCCTCGCCGTCGCCGGTCATCTCGGCGATGGCACGGGCCCAGTCCTCCCCGGGGTCGCTTGGCGCCGCCGGCAGACCGCGATTGCTGCTCACGTCAGCCTCCCCCGCCCGATGCCGCGCCACTCCCGGCTGCGGCCGCCCCGACCGGCACCTGGCCGAGCGAGCTGAGCTTCCAGCCCGATGGCGTGCGAATCAGCTGCCCCGCCAATCGGCTCTGCTTCGTAGCGGCCGATCCGCTCGCCGGGGTGACGGTGATCTGGAGGGCAACGATCACGCTCGCTCTCCCGGCCTGAGCATTCAGGCCCGTGAGCGCCCCGTCGAGGATCTTTGCCGTCGTGACCGTCTTGGCTTGCTCTATCTGCTGTTCGAAGGCCGCCTGACCAGCCACGACCTCATAGTGAAGGGATCCGGTCGAGGATTGCTCCCACAGCTTCACGCCTTGCCCAACGGTGCGGTAGTTCAGGGTGTTGAAGTTCAGTACCGCCTGCTCGCCAGCTCGCAGGGCCTGATCACGGACCTGAGCGTCGCCGGAGGCTCGCGGCGCGCTGAGCCACGACCAGCCCGACCAGGCAGCGAAAGTGACCGCCGCGACCAGCATCACTACGGCCGTGACCAGCAGCGGATCCCGCTGCCAGCCGCGATCGTGCTGCCCGCCACGACCCTGCTGCCCGCCTCGACCGTGCTGCCATGGAAACGCGTGCAGCCAGCGGAGAACGAGCGGCTGGCCCGCGGCGCTGTCCATCGGCTGACCTCCTGACTGGGGTTCAGTCATGCTAGCCGCCACTCAGCGTTATCGAGACCCTTCATGGAGCGACTCCGAGCAGCTGGGCCAGTCCCGGCTGCGCCGCAGGTGGCACGCCACCGCCGGCAGGCGCGTGTGCGGAGCCCCTGACATCGATCCCACTGCTCGCGGGCTCGGTGCAGCCGGCCGAGGTATTCAGCGGCGGGCCGGGGCTGGTATCCAGGCCGTTCCGGTACACGGTGCCGCCGTAACCAGCGGTGCAGGGCAGCGGGCTGAAGAACGTCAGCGCCACCCCGAAGCGGGCGCCCTTGCCATTGATTACCGTCGAGCCGATTGCTACATCGGCAGGCAGCGCAGACAGCAATTCGTCGAGTGCCTTCCCCCGGCTGAGCGTCACGTCAGAGGTGGTCAGCAAGTTCGCGATCAGCACCCCCAAGCTAGGATTGCTGTCCGCCAGGAGGTTAGCCACCTGGGCCGCCGCCTGCGGCGCTTGGATGATGAGGTCTCGCAGGCTGCCATCCGACTTGTCCAGCTGGCGTGCCAGCAGCAGCGCGGTCTTGCCGAACGAGTCCAGCGCACCCGACTCGGCGATCTGCGTGGCCAGCACGGTCCGGCCGTCCCGGAGCAGCGTAATAGTCTGCGGGAGCGTCGCGTCGGCCGCACGGGCGAGTGAGCTGTTACCGTCCACCAGCGCCTGGATGTTGGCGCTCTGACCAGCGAATCCGGTCGCGAGCTCGTTGGTCAGCGCGCGCAGCGACCCGAGCGGCAGCGAGGTTGCCAGCGCATTGATGCTGGTGAGCAGGCTCGTGACGGGCAGCGGCAGTTCGGTGTCGCGCTGCGGGATCACGCTCCCTTCGGCAAGGTACGGCCCGGCAGTGGTGACCGGGCGCAGGTCCAGGTACTGCTCGCCGACCGCGGACAGGTCCGCCACAGTGGCCTGCAGCCTGCCCGGTATCGGCGGCGCGGAATCGCTGATGTCCAGGTCAACGTCGATACCGGCCGAGGTCAGCCGCATCGCTCCGATCCGTCCGACCGACAAACCGCGGTAGGTGACGTTAGCGCCCGGATAGAGCCCGCCGCCATCGGCCAGCTCAAGCCGGACCACGTAGTACCCGCGCAAGCCCAGGTAGCGGCCCAGGTTCGCATAGTGGACCCCGGTGAAGCCGAGTACGAGGACGCCGATCACCGCGAACGCCGCCAGCTTCAGCTTGATGGCCCTGGTGAGCATCAGTGCCTGCCCTTCCGCCGGTGCGGTGGCACCACTGGCGGGATGACCGTCGTGCCCTTGGCCGCTCGCAGGGACAGGTAGGTGTTCAGGTAATCGCCCTTGACGTCGTTCAGCACCTGGTTGGTGAACGGATAAGTGAGCAGCACTTGCAGCGCTAGCGGCAAGCTCTGCCCGGCGTTGGCCAGCTGGCCCAACGTCGGCGCGAGGCTGCGCAAATCAGCAACGAGGCTGGCCTGGCTGGCGTGGATCGTGCTGACTGCCACGCCCGTCAGCCGGTGTAGCGAGTCGAGCATGTCCACCAGCGCTACGCGCTGATCGGCCAGCACCCTCAGGCCCGGGGTCAAGTCCGTGAGCACGTGGCCGATCTGCCGGTCGCGCGCGGCCAGCGTGGCCGAGAGCGAGTTGAGCCCGTCCAATGCGGTCTCGATGTCATTCCTGTGAACGTCGAGATTGGCCAGCAGCGTGTGCATCTGCACGAGCAGCGAGCGAATCTGCGGCTCGTTTCCGGACAACGCGGCGTCAAGCTGGGTCGTGATGGTATGCAGCTGGCTGATGCCGCCGCCGTTGAGCAGCAGCGACAGCGCCCCGAGGACCTCCTCGACGGTCGCATTGGCGGTGGTGCGGGCCACCGGGATTACCGCGCCGTTCGCCAGGCTGCCGGCCGGCGTGACGCCGGGTGGCGCTGACAGCGCGATGAACTGCTCGCCTAGCAGGCTGGCCTGCTGAAGCTGGGCGATCGCATTCGCTGGCAGATGCACGCTGCCGTTCACCAGCATCGTGACGTTCGCCGTCCAGCTGCCGGGAGGCAGGAAGATCCGGGTCACCCGGCCGACAGCGACGTCGTTGACCATCACCGCGGACTGCGGTACCAGGTCACCCACGTTGGAGAACTGCGCAGTCACCTGGAAGGGGTGGCTGCCCAGGCTGGCGCCGCCCGGCAGCGGGATGCTGTAGATGCCGTTGAAGCCGCCGGAGCTGCAGCTCGCCAGCGCTGTCAGGAGGACGGCCGAAGCCGTCGCAACCAATCCGGCGCGCCCCAGCGAGGAGCGCCCCAGCGAGGAACGCCCCGGTGAGGAGCGCCCCGACAAGGCGCGTTTGCCTCGCCCCAGCGGGCGCCGACCCGCGGTCATTGGCTACCGCCCCCTAGCAGCGTCTGCGGGGTGGCGTACTCGGTGCCAATGGCTGGCAGTGGCAGCGGCGGCAGCCAGCCGACCCCCGATGACGGCACTGGCACCGAACCGGTCGGCGCGGCCGTGCTGCCCGCCTGAGCGGCCGTGGTAACAGCCTGGGTCGCGGCTGCCTGGATTGCGCCCTCACCCATGCTCAATTCATTCAGGTCACCGCGTCCGACCAGAGTGTGAGTGGTGGCGTCGTAGGCGTTGACCAGGTTATCCGCGGCGAGCGGCGCCACGTCGAGCGTTTCCGCCAGCGACGCCCGCTCGCGCACCAGGATCGAGGTGATCGCAGCCAGCTTGCCGACGTTCGCCGTAATCAGGCCGCGATTGCTGCCGATGAAGCTCTTGACCTGGCCCAGCGCCACGGCCAGTTCGCTGATAGCCCCGGACAGATCCTGCCGGTCGCCAGCCAGGAACGCCGACACCTGGGCGAGCTGCTGCTCGGCAAGCTGCACCTGGCCGTTGTTGTTCTTCAGCATGCTGGTGAATTGCTGCAAGTTGGCAATCGTGGCGAACAGGTTGCCCGCGGAGCCGCCCAGTGCCTTGGATAGCCCGCCGAACTCGGTGATCATGTCGTGCAGGTAGCGGCCGTTGCCAGCCAGGTTGACCGCTCCGGTCTTGATCAGGCTGCTGAGGGCACCGTGAGCGTTGGCGCCGCTCGGGCCGAGTGCCCCGGCGAGCTTGGCCAGGCTTGCATATACCTGGTCGACCTCCAACGGCACCGCGGTCCTGGCCACCGGCAGCACGGCACCGTCCGCTAGCTGCGGGCCGCCGGTGTAGGCCGGGGTGAGCTGGATATAGCGATCGGACACCACGCTCGGCGCCACCAGCATGGCATCGGCCCGGGCCGGGACCGCGACGCCGGAGTTGATCGTCATGGTGATCTTGACCTGCGGGCCGACCGGCTGGACCGCATCTACGCGGCCGACCGGTACTCCGAGGATCCGGACGGTTGAGCCAGGGTAGACGCCAATCGCCTCGGTGAAGTAGGCGGTGATCTGCTTACCAGGGTGCGTGGCCTGGTAGATCAGCACGCCGCCGGCCGCTAGCGCTGCGGCCACCACCGCGGCGCCGGCCGCCAGCACCCACCGCTCCCGTTTCGTCCGCACCAGCCGGCCGAGCCGGGAGCCGGCTAGCCGTTGATAAGGGGCGGTTATCGACATGGCACCTCAACCTCAGGGCTTAGGGGGCTGGCAGCCGTGCGCGGGAGTATTGCCGGGCGCGTATGACCTGGGCACCAGGCCGCACAGGTAGACGTCGAACCAGCGGCCGGTGCCGATGGTGTTGCCGAGCAGCCGGTAGTACGGGCCAGCCAGGGCCAGCGCTCGTTGCAGGCTGGCCTGGTTAGCCTGCAGCACGCTGGTGACCTGGTTGAGCGCCTGCAGGGCCGGGCCGAGCCGGGACTGGTCGTCATTGACCAGGCCGGAGAGCTGCACGGCGAGCGCCTGGGTGTCGACGAGCATGGCGTGGATCGCTTGCTGGCGCTCCTTTAGTTCGGCGAGCAAAAGGTTCCCGTCGCCCAGCAAGGCCTGGAACCTGGCGTCCTCGCCGGCCAGCGTCCCGGTGACCTTCCTGGCGCCCGCAAGCAAGCTGGTCACCGTCGCGTCCCGCGACGCCACCGACGACGACAAGGATGCGAGACCGCGCAGCGCGTTGCGGACGTATGGCGGCGTAGTGGCGAAAGCAGCCGATAGCGTTTGCAGGCTCTGCGCCAGCTGGCCGGTGTTGATCTGGCTGATCTGCTGGCCCACCCCGCTGAATGCCTGGGTTACGTCGTAAGGGGACTTGGTGCGCAACAGCGGGATTGGCTGGGACGGATCCTGCTGGCCGTTGCCGAGCGGATCGAGCGCCAGGTACTTATCCCCCAGCACCGTCTTGATCTCGATCGCGGCTGTCGTCCGGTTGCCTATCCACGCCCCCTTGACCCGGAACGTGACGGCCACCTTGGCGCCGTCCAGGCTCACGCCGGTGACTTGGCCGACGGTCACGCCCGCGATCCGCACCTCGTTCCCGGCCTGCAGGCCGGCGGCCTCGGCGAAGTACGCGGTGTACCCGGTGCCGCCGCCGATGATCGGCAGGCTGCTGGAGAAATAGGTCAGCAGAACTATGAGAGCGACGATGGCCAGCCCGGCGACGGCAACCGTGATCGGGTTGCGCTCCCGGACCGGTGTGATGCTGATGCGCCTGGGGTTAAGGCGCTGGAAGCTGATAAGGCTCACGACGAGCACCTCGCAGCCGTGACCGGCACGCCGTGCGGCGCCGGGCCGCCCAGGAAGTTGCGCACGCCGGTAAGCGTGGCGTCACAGAGGTAGAAGTTCAGCCAGGATCCGTAGGAAGCAATCCTCGCGATGTCCGCCATCTTGGTCGGCAGGTCCTGCAGGAACGTGCTGACCGTCGGTGAGTTGGCCGCCAGGTTCGAGGCGAGCCGTTGCAGCTGGGTGATGCCGGATTGCAACGGTGCCCGGCCGACCTGCAGGAGCCCGGCCGTCGCGCTGGTGAGGCTGGCGATCGCGGATATCGCAGTGCCGACCGACTGCCGGTCCGCGGCCAGCCCGGACACTAGTTCCTGCAGCGAGGTGACCAGGCTGGCGAGCGCGTTGCCGCGGGAGGTGATGGTGCGCAGCACCGAGTTGAGGTTGCCGATCACCTCGTCGATGACCCGGTCCCTGCTGGCCAGCGCCGTCGTCAGCGAGCCGACCGTGGCCACCAGCGCAGTGATATTCGGGCTCTCGCCCTGGAAGACCTGGATGATATCGCTGGACAGCTGATTGACGTTGCCCGGCGAGAGCGCCTGGAACAACGGCTGGAAGCCATTGAACAGCACGGTGAGGTTCAGCGCTGGCGTGGTTCGTGACAGCGGGATCGTGCTGCCCGGCGGGAGCGTGCTGTTCGCAGGCCCGGTGCCCTGGGCGAGCTCGACATAGCGCTGCCCGACGAGGTTGAGGTACATGATGGCCGCCGTTACCGAGGCCGGCAGCACCCGCCCCGGCTGGACCGAGAACCCGACCAGCGCGCGGTTGTGCTCGTAGACGCTGATAGACGTCACTTCGCCGACGCGCACCCCGGCGATGTCCACGTCGTTGCCGACGGTCAGCCCGGTCACGTCGGAGAACACGGCCCGGTAGCCGACCGTGGCCGATACCCCGGTGTAAGCGATGCTGATGCCGAGAATCGCCGTTATCAGCGCGGTGACGACGACGAAGATGATCGACTTGGTCAGCGGCGCCGCAAGGCCTCTGCGCCTCATGGCCCGATCACCGCAGCATCACCTCCGCACCGCGGAACAGCGGTGCGGTGAGCAGGCTCCCCCAGGCTGGCAGTGACGCCGGCGCCCGGCCGAGCCACAGGCCGTCCAGCTCGGCCACGAGCTCGGTCTCGGCCGGAGAGCCGGCCAGGCCGCCGGGCCCGAAGTCGGCCAGCAGCGTGCCCCCGTGATGCGTGCGAGCAGGGCTGCTAACGCGCGCGCGGGTAACGGCCGGCACCGAGGCGGGCCCGGCGCCATCGTTCAGATGGATGCCAGGGAAGGGAACGGGGTAGCAGTGCGGGCCGGTGTTGTCGCCATAGCGCGGTGTATCGCGGCCAGCCACGTACCTACCCGGCGAGGGCACCACCACTACCTGCACGTGCAGGCCTGGCTGGTTAGTGCCGGCGCCGAGCACCTTGTTGACCTTGGGCACGAAGTTGGCCAGCGCGCGGAGCGTGCAGGGGAACTCAGGCGCGTACCGCTGGAGGATCTGCAGCGTCGGCAGGCTGTTGACGCTCAGGCTGATCATGTTCGGCGCGTTCGCATCTAGGAACGCGTGCAAGTCATCCGAGGCGGTGGTGACATTGGCGAGCAGCGCGGCGAAGTCGGTCCGCTGCGTGGCGATCGTCTTGCCGGTGACGCTGAAGTCATTCAGAGCCTGCAGGATGGCGGGCGAGGCGGCCGTGTATGTCCTGGCCAGCCCGCTGAGCAGCTTAATGTCGGCGTCCAGCGCCGGCAGCTGCGGGTTGAACTGCCGCAAGTAGGAATTGAGCGTGACGAGCGTCTGGCCGAGTTCCTTGCCGCGCCCGCGCAGGCCGTCCGCGATCGCGGTCAGAGTGAGCGAGAGCTTGTCCGGTTGCACCGCGGCCAGCGTCGGCAACAGGTTGTTGAGCACCCGCTCTAGTTCCAGCCCGTCTGCGGACCGGTTCTGGCCGATCACGCTGCCGTTCGCCAATGCGGCCCTGGCCGGGCTGGCGGGCAGGATGAGGGCGACATACCGTTCGCCGAACAGCGTGGTAGGGAGCATTTCCGCGGACACGTTGGCCGGCAGCATAGGCAGCGCGCTTGGCTGGATGGCGAGTTCCAGCCTGGCCCGGTTACCATCCGCGCTGATCTGCCTGACCTCGCCGACCTGCACCCCGCGCGCCAGCACCTGCGCGCCCAGGTGCATCTCGTTCCCGGCACTGCTGGTGTACAGCGTCACCATGGCGACCGAGGTGAACTTCTTCTGGTACAGCGCCACTGACAGCCACGCCAGCAGTACCAGCACGAGCAGGAACGCGGCTCCGGCAAGCCGGCGCCGCGTTTTGAACCAGCCCGCGGACGAGCTCATCCCGCTACCCGCACGGTCGTCGTCGCCCCCCAGATGGCCAGGCTCATGAGAAAGTCGATGATGTTGATCATGACGATCGCCGTGCGCACGCCGCGGCCCACCGCCACGCCGACGCCGGCCGGCCCGCCGCTGGCCCGGTAGCCGTAGTAGCAGTGCACCAGGATGACCACCACGCTGAAGATCAGCACCTTGACGAACGACCAGAGCACGTCCACTGGCGACAGGAACAGGCCGAAGTAGTGGTCGTAGGTGCCCGCCGACTGTCCTTCGAAGTACACCGTGACCAGTCGGGAGCCGAAATAGGAGCTGACCAGGCCGATCGCGTACAGCGGGATGACCGCCACGGCTCCGGCCACGATGCGGGTGGTGACGAGGTAGGGCAGGCTGGGCACGCCCATGCCTTCGAGCGCGTCGACCTCCTCGTTGATCCGCATCGAGCCGAGCTGCGCGGTGAAGCCCGCTCCCACGGTGGCCGACAGTGCGAGCCCGGCAACCAGCGGCGCGATCTCGCGCGTGTTGAAGTAGGCGGAGACGAAACCGGTGAACGCCGACGCGCCGATCTGGTTGAGCGCGGCGTATCCCTGCAGCCCGACGACGGTTCCGGTGAACAGCGTCATGCCGATCATCACGCCGACCGTGCCGCCGATCAGGGCCAGGGCGCCGCTCCCGAAACTCAGCTCGGCGAGCAGCCGGAGGATCTCCTTGTAATAACGGCGGATGGCACGTGGCGTCCACGCCAGGGCGTGGCCATAGAAGGACATCTGGTCGCCGAGCAAGTCGAGCCAGGAGAGCCAGCGATCCACCTGCGCACTGATCCACGCCCGCCGGTCAGGCTGCTCGCCGCCGCCCGGCCCGGTCGCTTGCCCGGTCCCGGTCGCTGCGGGCTCGCTGGTCACCGCACCCATCTGGTCACGATCCCTTCGGGGGGACGATCTTCAGGTAGATCGCGGTCAGCACCAAGTTGACGAAGAACAGCAGCAGGAACGAGATGACGACGGACTGGTTGACTGCGTCGCCAACGCCCTTGGGCCCTGGCCTGGGATTAAGGCCCCGGTACGCGGCTACCACGCCGGCCAGGAAGCCGAAGATCAGTGCCTTGATCTCGCTGATATAAAGGTCGGGCAGCTGAGCGAGCGAAGAGAAGCTGGACAGGAACGAGCCCGGCGTGCCGTGCTGGAGGGTCACGTAGAAGAAGTAACCGCCCAGCACGCCGACGACCGACACGAGCCCGTTCAGCAGCACCGCAACGCCCGAGGCGGCGAGGACACGCGGAACGATGAGCCGGTGGATCGGGGAGACGCCCATGACCTCCATGGCGTCCATCTCTTCCCTGATCGTTCGGGCGCCGATATCTGCGCAGATCGCCGATCCACCCGCCCCGGCGATCAGCAACGCCACGATCAGCGGGCTGGCCTGCTGAACCACCGCAAGCACGCTGGCGGCGCCGGTGAACGATTCCGCGCCGAGTTGCTTAGTCAGCGAGCCGACCTGAAGCGTGATCACGGCCCCGAACGGGATAGACACGAGCATGCACGGCAGGATCGTGACGCTCGCGATGAACCAGAATTGCTCGATCAGCTCGCGCACCTGGAACGGGCGCTTGAAAGTCAGCCAGAGCACGCTGGCCGCGAGCGCGAACAACCGGCCGGTCTGACGTAGCGCCCCGGCACCTGGAACTCGGGTCTCCTGACTGGTCACGCCCCGCCGCCTCCCGGCCAGTGCGACGGCCATCCGCCCTCGCGTTCTGGCAGCTCGCCCATTTCGTCGTCGGCCGGCCCGGGCCCGTCTTCGGGCAGTGCAGGCTCGGGCTCCGCCAGTCCCGGCCCGGCTTGCGGCGGCTCCTCGTGCGCCCGCGGTTGCGGCACTGGGGCGGCGATTGGCCCGGACGGGACGCGCTGGTCGGCCGGAAGGCTGGCCAAGATCGCCTGCTGCGCCTCGTCCGGCAGGGTATGCAGCAGGCCGAGCACCCGGTCCGTGCGCCGCCGCACCGCTTGCCGTTCCGGTATGCCGGGACTGGGCGTGAGCTGCGGAACCAGCGCAGGCAGGCCGTGCGGGGCCCGGCCGTTCCTGGCCTCGGCAGCCTGTTCGAGAGCCACCGTAGCTTCGTCTTTTTCCTCTGACATCCCGATCGGCCCGACCCGGCGGCCGTTCACGAACTGGGTGATGACCGCGTCCTCGCTGGTGAGCAGCACCTCCCTGGGACCGAACATGACGAGATTGCCGCGGAACAACATGCCGATGTTGTCTGGCACGGTCCGGGCGATCTGGATGTCGTGCGTGACGATCAAGATGGTCGCGTCGATCTCGGCGTTGAGATCGATCAGCAGTTGCGACAGGTAGGCGGTGCGTACCGGGTCTAGTCCCGAGTCCGGCTCGTCGCACAAGATGATCTGGGGATCGAGCACGAGCGCGCGGGCGAGGCCCGCCCGCTTGCGCATCCCGCCCGAGATCTGGCCGGGGAACTTATGACCCTCATCGGCCAGCCCCACCATGTCCATCTTCTCGAGCACGACGCGGCGGATTTCTGCCTCGGTCAGCTTCGTGTGTTCGCGGAGCGGGAACGCGACGTTTTCGAACAGGTTCAGCGAGCCGAACAGGGCGCCGTCCTGGAACATCACGCCGAACAGCTTCCGTGCCTCGTACAGCTGCCGCTCCGAGCAGGACACCGTGTCGATGCCGTCAACGAGGACGCGGCCGCTGTCCGGCCGGATCAGGCCGACCAGCGACTTGAGGAATACCGTCTTGCCGGTCCCGGAAGGGCCGAGCATGACGCTTACCTCACCGGCGGGCAGGGACAGCGAGACGTCGCGCCAGACCACGTGGCGCCCGAAGGACTTGGTCAGCCCCTCGACGACGACCTCGATGCCCATCTCACCTCCGTGTTCGGTACCGGGCCGGCCCGTTCAGCCGCCGGTCTGGTAGCCCTTACGCCAGTCAGGCATCCGGAAGCAGGCCGCAGGACGCGCCGGGATAGCTATAAATCCGGATGTAACGGGATGTAGCAGCCGCGAATGATCCGCCGACGCAAAAGGCACGAATTGCAACTCTGGTCGGTATGTTAGCCAAGCCCGACATTTGCGTCAAGGCCGCCGTCCTGTCCGGGACGAGCCCGCGGCTTGCCTGTCAGGGCGGCGGACCCGGCACTGCGTGCGGACCATCATTTGCCGAGCTTCGCCGTGCCAAGCTTGAACGTGATGGTGTTCCCCGATCCCGGAATGGTGGCGTTGATCAGCAGCGGTGGCCAGGCCGCAATGACGGAAATCCGGGATCGTATACGTGCCCGCGAGCTTCCCGCCAGCAAGGACATTGAACTTGGGCAGGCTCGCCAACGCCACCACCACTGGAGACGAGGTTTCGCAGGAACTACCGACCGGGACATTGACCCCGGATACCGTCAGGCTCACGATTCGCATCGTGATCTTGGATTTGGTCTTGACGGCGCCGGTATTCAGGTTCAGCTTGCCGGTGGTCGGGCCATCGTTGATGAGCTGCGTGGTCGCCGTCACCGGGATGAGGCCGGATTGCTTGAATGACCCGGTCGCATCTGGCAGGGATAGGTTCGCCGTCAGCTTGGCAGTCGCGAGGTTCACGGTCGCCGAAAGCGTGCCAGGGCCTAGCGCGAGCGTGAAGTTAGGGCTCTTCAGGTACGTGCTCCCGGACACTTTGTACTTCGCGTGCAGCAGCGTGGCTGCGGACGCCACACCTGGGTCGAGGGCCATGGCGCCGCCTGCCGCCAGCGCACCAGCGGTAGCCGTGGCCACCAGTCTGGCCCGTGTTCTGCGCATAGGTCGTGACACGTGTTTCTCCTTAGTCGACTGCGCGAACGTTCTTTCGCCCGATGGAAAGCCGTCAACGCAATGGCCGGGGAACCGGCGGCGGGCAGGTCAAGCCCTGCGGCTCCGCCGGCGCGCAGAGCTTGCCCTGCGTCATTTTCACGTAGTTGTGCGGACCCGATATCGAGCCAGTGAGCACGGCGTCGAGATTCTCCGTGACGCCGCACCCGGTAAACGGCGGAATGGTCAGCATCCCCGTCAGCGGACCTCCGGTCGGCACGGTGTAGCCCTTAGGCGGGAGGGTGTTCTCGCCGTTGGCGGTCAGCACGAGCCGGACCGAGCTCACGGGCCTGCAACGTGGCCCCACGGCCAGCGGCACGCCGTTCACGTCGACGTCCGAGACGCGGATCGACACCGTGCTGGTGGCGCGGACGGTGAGGGGATAGGGCGGCGCCGTGATGCCCGAGACAGAGACGATCCTGATGGGCGTCAGTTCGGTAACGCTAAGCGTGGCGGTAACCGGCACGAACCTGAATGCCAGGAATGTCGCGCGCACCGGCGGTAGCTCATGGCGCCCCCGGTAGTCAAGCTCGGCGATGGAGTAAGCGATGAGCTTGCCGTTGGAGAAAGCGTGCCGGTAGGCAAAGTCAACGTTCACCAGGGCCGGCGGCGCTCGCCTGGGTTGGAGCAGCACGGCGCCGTCGAGCTTCTGCACGTCGGCGTATCCGGTGATGTAGGCGCAGGTGGCGATCCCGAATCCGACTACCTTGATGTCGCCGCAACCTTTGGGTAGCTTCAGTCGGTGCCTGGCCAGGCTGGAGGACTGCTGCTTTCCGGCCGAGCGCTTTGGCACCGCTGGCTGAACGAGAACTGAGCCAAGCCGTTCGCTCGCCCCGCTGGCTGGAGTACAGGCGACCGGCACCGTGGCCGGGCTCGTAGCGGCGCCGCCAGCGGTGCGCGGGGCCAGGTCCACAGCGAGGCGACCGACCGAGAATGTGACGGTGCCCCGGCTAACTGCGGCCGCAGCCGGTGCCGTGCCTGCGGCCGCTAGCTGCAGGCTGCCGGTTGCTGGCAGCGCGGCCGCCGTTGGCACTGTGACCTGCCAGGAGGCCGGGATGGACTTCACCGCCGAGACCTCGGTAATGGCGAGCGTGGCCGAGCCGCCGACCGAGGTCGCACTAAGCTTGCGCAGATCGCTGACGGCCGGCTCGGGGAGGACGGCCGTGATCTGCACGCCTGACGGCTGGATACGCTGCCCGGCCGTGACCGTTACCGGGAGGGTGGCGGCGACAACGGCATTGACCCGATCGTTGCCGGACGGAAACTGACAGGCATAGGCAAGGGCGAGCCGGACGGATTGCGTCGCCGAAGCGGCGGTCAACGTATCGCCGGTCAACGCGGCGTTCGTCGACGTCCCGTTCGTCGACCTGGCGCCCGTCGCACCCACCGCACCGCTCGCCGTGCCCGCAAGAAGGCACGCGGCCAGGAGGATCGCGCCGCCCACGGCCGTCCGGCCGGCGCCGCGGAGCCTCCCGTTGCCCTTGCTGCTCACGCCGACTTCGATCTCCTTGCGCTAGCGGGGTGCCGACCGAACTATCCGGGTGCTTGCCAACGCGAGTGCCGGTGACCGTGCTGGGTCACCGGCACTCGCCCAGAGGGTCAGCTCGACGTGATGATGGTCTTGAGGTTCAGTGAGTAGGTAGAGGTGAAGGTCGGGTGCTGGCCGTTCTTGATGACGCCCAAGCAGCCGCTGTTCACGCCTGAGATGGTCAGCTGGGCCTTCACAAGCCCCTTGACGGGCGGAGTTGGCGTCATTGTGAGGGTGTGCGTTTTGTTGGTGTAGTAGCCCGGCGATGAGCCAGTCACCGTGAACGAGCAGGTCGCATTTTTCACGCTGACATTAACTCCGCTGATAATGCCGGCGGTCTGGCCCTTGCTGTTGGTCTTGGAGTCCACACTGAGCTTGTACGGAGTCTTGTTAATCTTCGTCGTCACTTTGCCGAGCGGTCCGGTGCAGTTGTTGAATGCGAGCTTCGTGACGGTGCCGACCGCGACCGGCGCGGCGCCCTTGTGCGTCCCGTTGCTGACCTTGCCGGAGGCCGTCGAGGCCTTCGACTTTCCCTTGGTGACGCAGGTCACAGACACAGCCGTCTTGCCGGTACCGTCCGTCAGTACGGTCTTGGTCGCGGCGCCGCTGTAGGAGCCGCCGCCGCTGACCTTGACGGTCAGGGTCGTCGCCGCGAGCGCCGATCCGGCGCTGAGAGCGACCATGGCGGCCGCCGCGGCACCCGCGAACAGGACGCTGCCTGCACGTTTCGTTATCGTCATGTATGTACTCCTTGATCGGGTTCGCTGGCACCGCCGGTGGCAGGCCACTGCTCTGGTCACGCTGTGCTCTTGTTACGCACCGCACACGCAGCCTTGCTACTGGCGAGTACGTTACGTGCCCGTAACATGGCCTGCAAGGGCAAGCCGGAAACGGCCGGGCACTCTCAGCAAATTCACAACATTTCTTATCACTTCGGTGCCACTCATGGGTGACTTCTTATCACAAGATGAGTATTTATGGGCCGCAGCGGAGGCTAGACCGACCGCAGGGACCAACTTTTGTCGCATTAGAGTTAATCTGAGGGGCTGCGTGAATGTGCCTGGGGGCGTTACCTTCGGGACTGTGCCGGATCGTACCGTAGCGACATCGTCGCGGGGCCAGCCCAGCAAACCGTCCGTCATGCGCCCATCGCAGCTGGCCGCGATCATGCGTCCCGAGCTGCCCGACCTGGCCGATGACATCATCGCCGAGATCCGGCGCAAGATCCCGGAGTACGCCCGGCCGATGGACGGGCCCTACGGTTACGCGCTCCGAGTGGGCGTGCAGAAGGCGCTGACCTCGTTCTTCGACTCGGTTGCCGATCCGTCGGCGCCCCACGAGCAGCGCGATCACATGTGCCGCACGCTGGGCCAGTACGAGGCACGGGAAGGCCGGAGCCTGGACAGCCTGCAGGCCGCATACCGGATTGGCGTGCACGTCGGCTGGCGCCGTGTCATGGAGGTCGGCAGGCGCTGTGCCGCCCCCTCCTCGGTGATGTCCTGGGTCGCAGACGCCATGCTCGCGTACATGGACGAGCTCGCGTCCTTGTCCCTGCAGGGCTACCTGGAGGCGAAGGCCCGCTCATCGCAGTCGCGGCAGGAGTGGCGCAGGCGGCTGCTTCGGCTCATCCTGGAGCGGCCGGCCGCCCCGGCCCGCGCCATTTCCGAGCTCGCCGATCTCATCGGCTGGCCCGCGCCCGAGGAAGTGACGCTGATCGCCCTCGAGCCGGGCTGCGACGCCACGATGGACGTGCCGGAGGACGCGCTCGCCGATCTTGGCGGGCCCCAGCCGCACATGCTCCTGCCGCGCCCCGTCGGCCGGTGCCAGCAGACTGCACTCGAGCTATCGCTGGCGGGCCGCCCCTGCGCCGTCGGCCTCAGCGTGCCGCTGGCAGACGCGGCGCACTCGCTGCGGTGGGCACGGCGGGCGCTGGCATTGAGCCGGGCCGGGGTCATAACCGAGAGCCCGGTGACGTTCTGCGAGGACTACCTGGTGGAACTATGGCTGCTCGCCGACGATGCGCTGATCGACCACCTCGGCCAGCGCTGGCTTGGCGGACTCGGCGAGCTGAGCCCTATCCAGCGGCAGCGGCTCACCGAGACGTTCGGCGCCTGGCTGGAGACCAGGGGAACGGCGCCGGCAATGGCCGAGCGCTTGCAAGTCCACCCTCAGACTGTGCGCTACCGCATGCGCAAACTGCACGGCATCTTCGGCAGCCAGCTAGACGACCCGAATGCGCGCTTCGCCATCGAGATCGTGCTGCGGGCCCGGCGGCTGCAGGAGCGGGGCTCCGTGGACGAGCCCGCTCCTGGCCATGAGCGCGACGAAGCTGGCGGGCTGGCCACCGAGCCATCCTGAGTGGCTGAGCATCGTAGGGTAAGTTCTGCCCGGATCAGGTTTAGCTGTCATCCTTTCGTGCATCTTATGCGTCCTAAGGGAAACGGATAATCAATCGTTTGCATGGAGCAAATTGCACTTGCGGAATAACGGATTCGTTGGTGCGGGAGCCCCGATGACGGACATCGCTTATCGGTGCCATGACTGCGGCAGCGTGCATGAAGTGGCATCCATCCGGGAGAATCTGCTGCTCGACTTGCGCACGGCCGCCAGCTACGAACTGTCCGGGCGGCGCGGGGTGATCGATGCCCGTGAGCGCTTCCGGCGGTGGCGCATGACCCAAGGCATCGTCCGGGCACTTTGGCCCGGTTATCCGGAGTCATCGGCCCCGAGACTGGAGTCGTCGCCGCCTCCGACTGCTAGCCTGCGCGTCTTCCCGCCGAACAGGCTTGGCCAGCGGCCGGATACTCGAGCATAGGCTGGCCGGGCTCGGGGTTCCAGGACCTGACGCCAGGCCTTACTGCGTGCTCATGGCCGGGTTGAGCCGGATGAGCCGCACGGGGTTTGCCTCGTCGAGTTCGGCGACGTTTTCTCGTGACTTCACGAAGTCCGAGAATGAACGGTAGCCAAGTGCCTTCTCGCTGAATGACGGGTCCATGCGCCTCATCTGGCTCTTCACCGCCGAGCTATGCAACCAGTCCGCGTCATCCTTTTCCTGGCCGAGCCGCAGCGCTCGTTCCAGGAGCCTGGTCGCACGCTCTTGCGGATCTTCGGAATCGGCATCAGCATCTTCCGGCTCAGCGGCGGCTGGACGCCTCGGGCGCCGCGAGCCGCGCGCGGCCGAGCCGCTGCCGGGCTGCGTCATGTTCGGCCTGTGAGCCGCTGCGTCCGGCTGACTGCTGGGAGGCGTCAGTCGGCGTGATGCCAGGTAGCGCGTCGTAGGTCACGAGCTCGTCGCATGCCGCTGCGAGCGCTCTGCTCGTCGATCCAGCGACTCCCACACCCACCACGTAGCGCCCGAGACGTCGGCACCGCTGCGCGAGTGCGATGTAGTCCGAGTCCCCGGCCACGATCACTATGTGGGTCAGGTCGGGAAGGCGAAACATGTCCTCCACTGCGTCGACGGCCAGTCTGATGTCGGCACCGTTCTTGGCGTAAGCAGCAGTGGGAAAGAGCTGCACCAAGTCCACTGCGCGACTGACCAGCTGCCCCCGGTAGTCGGCGTTCACCGGAGCTGACCAGTCCGCATAGGCACGGGTGAGCACCAGGGTGCCGAACGACGAGGCGAAGTCGATCACGGCTCCGACATCCACGGTGGCGCGCTCAAGCTTCTCCGCGATGTCCGGATCGGCCGACCTGTCGGCCCGGTTGAACCCGCGCACCTTGTCGCGCTGGAACTGACCCCGGCCATGAAGCTGGTCGTAACGTGAAATCACGATGTTGTCGAAGTCGATGTAGACGGCGACGCGCGTGACGCCTGGGTCGTTCATGTTTCTCTTCTCGTCGGAACCGCCGGGAGTGCACTCCGGGCGGCGGAGCGCTAGGGACTGATGATGTCCACTGTCCCACGGCCGCCGACTGTCGCGGGCATCGCTGCAGATGAGTGAGTTCCCCGCGCCGGGCGCGGGCCGGTCGGCCGGGATGCTACCTGCCGGTGTTGGATTGAGCAGAGGCAGTCGCGAGGAAGGCAGGTTCGGGTTATGGCGGTACTGGATGGCACGGTCGCGCTGGTGACCGGGGCGTCTAGCGGCATCGGCGCGGCCACGGCGGCTTCGCTGGCCGCACGGGGCGCGACCGTCGCGGTTGCCGCCCGGCGCAAGGACATGCTGGACGAGGTCGCTGCAGGCATCAGGAACCGGGGCGGCACCGCGCTGGTACTGGAGTCCGACATCACCGATGAGCAGCAGGCGACCGGTGTGGTTGAGCACACGGTCGCCGAGCTGGGGCGACTGGACATTCTCGTCAACAACGCGGGGGTGATGCTGCTCGGCCCCGTTGTTGATGCGCCCCTGCCGGAGTGGCAGCGAATGGTAGAGCTCAACGTGCTCGGCTTGCTCTACACAGCGCATGCGGCGTTGCCCCATCTGCTGCGAGCCGCCGAGGACGGTCCGCGCCTGGTAGCCGACATGGTGAATATCAGCTCGGTAGCTGGCCGCGCCGCCCGGAACGGCAACGCCGTCTACGCGCTGACCAAATTCGGAATCGGCGCGTTCAGCGAATCCCTGCGGCAGGAGGTGACCGGACGATACGTGCGCGTGTCGCTAGTCGAGCCGGGCGCTACGGCAACGGAACTGGCCAGCCATAACCGGCCCGAGGTGCTCGAGAGCATACGAACCCAGTTCGGTCAGCGGATGGACGCCGCCGACATCGCCGACGCGATCACCTACATCGTCACCCGTCCGCGGCATGTCGCAATCAATGAGATGCTGGTCCGTCCAACCGAACAGCAGCGCTAACCCAGGCGCTGACCGGCCGGAGAGGCCAGATCGTCGGCTGGCGGCCGACGGCGCAGGAACGTCGCCTCGCAGGCACTGACCGTCACTACCTCCGGCGTGCGACAGCCCGGTTGCCGGGGTATCCATAGCCGTGTGACACGTCCGAAGATCCTGGTGGGAACCTGCTCGTGGACGGACAGGACGCTGACGCACGACACCGACTGGTACCCGAAGCGGTCGATGTCGGCCGCCGAGCGCCTAAGGTTCTACGCGTCGCGGTTTCCGATTGCTGAGGCTGACGGAACCTACTACTTCCCGCCATCAGCCGAGCTGACTGGCGGCTGGGCCGAACGGACGCCGGACGGCTTCACCATGAATGTGAAGGCCTATTCGCTGCTTACCGGTCATCCCACCAGGCCCGACTCGCTCTGGCCCGACCTCCGCGAGGCTGTCAAGCCCGAGTTCGCCGGCAAGCGCAACGTCTACTCCTCCCATCTCGACCGCGACGCCGTCGAGGAGGCCTGGCGGCGCTTCGAGCTCGCACTACAACCGCTGCGCGAGGTCGGCAAACTAGGCGCCGTACTCATGCAGTATCCCGAGTGGTTCACGGCAAAGAAGTCCAACCGCGACGAGCTCGCTGCCATCCGCCAGCGGTGGCCCGACTTGCCGGTCTGCGTCGAGTTTCGCTCTCCCACCTGGCTCAACGCCCCGCAAGACCGTGACCGTACGCTGCGTACTCTCGCAGACCTTGGCCTGGCCCTGGTGGTGCTCGATGCCCCCCATGCGTCCAGGCTCGCCCCCTGTCGTTGAGGTCACCACCGCGGACCTGGCCGTGATCCGCTTCCACGGCCGCAACGACGACAGCTGGAAGAAGCCCGGCACCACCGCAGCGGAACGATTTGAGTACCTGTACTCCAAACCGCAACTTCGAGCCTGGACACCCAAGATCGAGGCCCTCGCCAGCAAAGCCCGCACTGTGCACGCCCTCATGAACAACTGCTACCAGGACTACGGCGTACGCAACGCCGCCGACCTGGCCGCCATGCTGGCCGACTAGCACGTGATCAGGCCGACATGGCGATCTGTTCGGCGTGAGGCTGTTCGACGTCTCGCAACATCCCGCGAAGCTGCCTGCGAGAGCTGATGCCGAGCTTGGCGAACACCTTGCGCAGGTGCCATTCGACCGTCCGCAAGCTGAGATACATCTCGCCGCTGATCTCAAGGTTCGTGTGGCCGTCGCGGGCTAGCCTGGCGATGTGCGCCTCTTGCGGAGTCAGGTCACGGGCCGTCTCGACCGAGCGCTTGCGCACGGTTTCCCCGGTGGCCAGCAATTCGCGCCGCGCGCGCTCGGCGAATCCGCCGAGGCCAGTCGCGGCCAGTAGCGGGTAGGCGGTGCGGAGCTGCCGGCGCGCGTCTATGCGGCGGTTCTCGCGCCGTAGCCACTCGCCGTAGAGCAGATGCGCGCGCGCCAGCTCAGCCCGGACGCAGGTGCGGCCAAGTCGCTCGATCGCCTCGCGGTATAGGCGCTCGGCGGATTCGCCGCCGCTGAGCAGCGCCCGCGACCGCGCCGCTATCCCGAGCGCCCAGTCGGTCCCGCTTGCAGTAGCGGCCGCCGAGAGGCGCCGTAGGGCGCCAGCCGCGCGCTCGGGGCAACCGGCCCGTGCGGCGGCTTCGATCAGCTCGACCATCGACCAGGTGGCCAAGCCGAGATCGTCTGGATACTCGCTGCCCTGCTCGGCCGCGGCTAGTGCCTCGCTATACCGGCCAAGGCCATTGCTGAGGATCGCGGCAGCCCAGTGCGCAGTCGTTAGCCGCGGTTCTTCACCATCCGCCAGCACCGGCGGCAACGTAGGGCAGTCGGACGAGTTCATGACAGCGGCCCCCTCTTGATGCGCTCAGTTCTGTTTCGGCCGGAAAGTCGGTACCGTCTGGTCGCCTGTAGTGGATCGCCTTATGACGGTTTTCACCCAGCAAGTCCGAGGCATCCGGAAAGCCGAGTGCGATAAGCGCCGACGGATTCGTGAAACTAGGTCAGCCCCCGCTGGTCGATCGCAGCTCCTCGCCTCGTGAACCCGAAGGTCAATGCTACGACCCGGAGATTCGCCGAACCGCGCTGGCCAGGGTCAGCCACGGGCGCGACCGCCTGCTCACGGGCGCCACGCTTTATGGCACGATCAGTGATTGCGCCCGAGCACTGCGGCCGTCCGGGGAGGCGCGCGCCATGGAGTACCTCGTTACTATGACTACCCATGTTCCGGCCGGAACGCCGCCGGAGAGTGTCGACGACGTCCGCGCCCGCGAAGCCGCGCACTCGCGCGAACTCGCGGAGCAAGGGCACCTGCTGCGCCTCTGGCGGCCGCCACTGCGGCCAGGCGAGTGGCGGAGCGTCGGGCTTTTCGCCGCCGATGACGACGCGGAGCTTGACCGAGTCCTCGCCTCAATGCCGCTGCGCGTATGGCGCACCGATGACGTCACGCTGCTCTGGCCACACCCGAATGACCCGGCGCGTGCGGCAAACGAGGCGCTCCCGGAGTTCCTGACCACGTTCACCATCATCGTGCCGCCGGGCACCCCCGCCGAAGCGGTGGCGGACACTGAGGCGCTCGAGGCCGAGCGCGCGGCCGAACTGGCCCGGCAGGGCCACCTGATCCGGCTGTGGAGGCTCGCGGGCGAAGGGCGCGCACTGGGCTTGTGGCAGGCCATGGACGAAGCCGGTTTGCAGGCGTTCCTGAAGTCGCTGCCAGTCGATGCCTGGATGAAAGTGGAAACCACGCCGCTGACCCGGCATCCCAGCGACCCGGCGGCAACCCGAGCCGAACCCGGTCCCGTGTCATGAGCCGAACCGAGCGCCGCGTCGCCATCATCACCGGGGGCTCGCAGGGCATTGGCGCCGGCCTGGTCGCCGGATACCGCGAGGAGGGCTGGGCGGTGGTCGCCAACGCCCTCACGATCGAGCCATCGCAGCAGCCGGACCTGCTCACCATCGAGGCAGACATCTCTGACCCGGCGACCGCCGACCGGATAACAAGCCAGGCCCTGGACCGCTTCGGGCGCATCGATACCCTGGTCAACAACGCCGGCGTCTTTATTTCCAAGCCGTTCACCGATTACACCGCGGAGGACTACGCCCTGGTCATCGGCGTCAACCTCACCGGATTCTTCTGGCTGACGCAGCGCGCCATCGCCGAGATGGCAGAGCGAGACGGCGGCCACGTGGTGAACATCTCGGCCACCATCGCCGACTATGCGGACTCCAGTTCACCCTCGGTCCTGGCCGCACTGACCAAGGGCGGCCTGGCCGCGGCTACCCGGTCACTGGCCATCGAGTACGCCTCTCGCGGCATCAGGGTCAACGCCGTCTCGCCGGGAATCATCCAGACGCCCATGCACCCGCCGGGCAGCTACGACGCGCTCGGCGACCGGCTTCCTCCGCTAGGGCACGTCGGCCAGGTCAGCGACGTCGTCGATGGCATCCTGTTCCTGGAGTCGTCGCCCTACATCACCGGCGAGATCCTGCACATCGATGGTGGCCAGATCGCCGGGCATTAACGGAGTCCGTCGCGCCCCTGGCAGTCCTGGCCGGAAGCGTGCTGTGGCCGCCATACTCCTCAGAACCGCAACTGCAGCGACTAAGAACGCAACCGCAGCGACGAATCGTCATCGCTGTCCGTGCGAGCCTGGCACGCCAGATAGTGGGGTAGGCCAGATCAACAGATGGGTACGGGTGTCCTCGATGGCTGAGAGTCTCGGCGGAAGCACGATGGTGATCGTCGGCGGCGGCGTCGCTGGCGGCAATGCGGCCGCAACTTTGCGTGCGGAGGGTTTCAACGGACGAGCCGTGATCATCAGCCAGGAACCGGGCGTGCCCTTCGGCCGTCCTCCGCTGTCCAAGGGTTACCTGCGCTCAGAAGAGAACCTCGAGGACTGGTACGTCAGGCCTGCGGACTGGTATCGGGAGCACGACGTCGAGATTGTTCGCGAGTCGAGCGTCGCCCTCGATGCCGCCGCCCATACGGTGCTGCTGGCCTCGGGGCAAGAGCTCAGCTACGCCAAGGCGCTGATAGCAACCGGCGGCCGGAAGCGGCGGCTTCATATACCCGGCGCTGAGCTTCCCGGCATCCACTACCTGCGTACGGTGGCCGACTGCGACGCGATCAAATCGCTGGCGGTGCGCGGTCGGCACGCTGTGGTGATAGGCATGGGGTTCATCGGCTGCGAGGTGGCGGCCTCGCTCACGCAGCTCGGGGTGCAGGTGACCGCGGTCTTTCCCGGCCGGGTGCCACTCGAGCGAGTTCTCGGCGCGGAGGTCGGAGGGCTGATCGCCGCCATCCATCGCGCGAACGGCGTCGAGATCATGGACCGGGCTCAGGTGGCCGCCTTCGGCGGCACCGAGCAGCTGGACGCTGTGGTGACCACCAGCGGTATCCGGCTGGCCTGCGACTTCGCGGTCGCGGGCGTCGGGATAGCTCCCGATGTCCCGGCCGTCAACCGATCATCGATCGAACAGGGGAACGGGATCCTTACCGACGAGCTGTGCCGTACCAGCGCGACCGATGTCTACGCGGCCGGCGACGTCGCGAACCAGCTCCACCCGGTTTTCGGCCGAGTGCGCGTCGAGCATTTCAACAACGCCGAGAAGCAGGGCGCCGCCGCCGCGCGGTCGATGCTTGGCTCGGATGCGCCCTACGACTACATCCACACCTTCTGGTCCGACCAGTACGAGCACAAGATCGAGTACGCCGGTCATGCCGCAAAGTGGGACGACTTCGTTGTCCGCGGCAGCGTCGACGAAGCCAGGCTGGTCGGCTTCTACCTACTCGAAGGACTCGTACAGGCCGCTGTTGGTCTGGACCGCGGCGGCGATCCTGAACTGGACCATGACGGCGAGATGGCGGCCAGCGCACGCCTGGTAGCGCTGCGAGCTCACCCGGATCGCGACCTGCTCGCCGATGAACGCGTGGATCTGTGGTCGCTGGCAGCCGGCGGCTGACTGCCTGAGCCAACTGCCGAACCCGCTTGGCTAGGCGTTGGAGAACAGCGGAATGTTCGCTCCGCTGGCCGGGGCCAGCGGACTGTCCAGCAGCGCGAGGATCAGGTCCGCCACATCAGCGGGTGTCAAACCCGGACGCAGCGCGGGATTGGCTCGGCGCAGCATCTGGGTATCGACGGCGCCGGGGCTGATGCAAATGGCGGTGATGCCGTGCTCTTTCCCCTCTACGGCGATCGCCTCGGTGAGGCCGATGACGCCGTACTTGGAGACGTTGTATGCGGCCAGGCCGGGGAACTTCTCGGTGGCATAGACACCGGAGAGCGAAGCGATGGTAACGATCCGGCCTTCCCCGGCGCGGCGCATGGCTGGGAAGGCCGCTCGGCAGCAGAGGAACGTACCGGTCAGGTTCACCCCGAGGGTTTCCGCCCAGATCTCTGGCGTCGTCTCGGCGAACGGCGCCGGCGTTAGCACCCCGGCCGCGCAGACGAGCGCGCCGACCGGACCGGCCTCCCCGGCAACGGCGAACAGCTGGTCCACATCCGCGGCATCGCTCACATCGGCGGGGACCGCCGTGGCCGTGCCGCCTGCGTCCCGGATTCGGCGGGCAGTACCGTCGAGAGCCTTGCGGTCACGCGCGGCGACGACGACGTGCGCGCCAGCGGCGGCGATTGCCACGGCAGTGGCAGCGCCGATGCCTCGGCTGGCGCCAGTGACCACGGCCACCCGGCCCGCGAGCCAGTGCGTCGGGTCAGCCATCGCGCGCAACCCCGGCCATCCGCCGGTACAGCTGCTCGTGAGCGTCCAGGCTGCGGTCCAGATCGAGATGGTTCACGGCATGCTCACGGCAAGCCAGCCGGGAGATCCCAGCCGCCTTGCCGACGGCGTCGGTGGCCGCCTGGACGTCGTCTGGCGGCACCAGGAAGCCGGTCACACCGTCCTCGACTACCTCATCAAGGGCGCCACGCCTGAACGCGACGACAGGGGTACCGCAGGCTTGCGCCTCGGCCGCGGCCATGCCGAAGGGTTCGTCCCATCTGACCGGATACAGGACCACTGCGGCGCGCGCTATGGCCGCCCACAGCGAGGTCCTGGGCACCGCTCTGTGCAGTACCACCCCAGGCCGGCCCACCACAGGCCGGCCCAGCCGAGGCCGGACTGCTCGTGGGGCGACCTGCTCACGGGCGTACTCGGCGTCGTAGCTGTCGCCGTACACGTCGACCCGGACGCCGGCCGCCCGTGCGATGTCGATGGCCTCGGCGGCGCCCTTCTCCGGACTCAGTCTGCCTGCGAAGACGGCACCGTTCCCGGCCGCTGCCGACCAGGGGATGGCGCTTGTCGGCACGTACGGCGGCAAGATCGCGTCGACGGGGACGGTCCGGCGCCAGGCGCTCGCCTGGAAGGCAGATACGGCCGCAATCACTGGCCGCCTGCGGCACCGGATCGCGTCGGCAAGCGCGGCCGCCACCGCCTCGTCCGGCGGCAAGTGGAGCGTGTGTAGCACCGGTGCAGGCAGCCCACTCGCGAGCCGGACCGCTGGCGCGTCGAAAGCATGATTATGTATCACGTCATACCGGGTCTGCCGCATGCTCAGGTATGCGCTGGCAAAGGCAGGCTCGGCCGCCGCCGACTCGGTGCTCGCCGGCCCGGCTGCGAAGGGCCGGTAGAGCGTCCCGGTCAGGGCCCGCGGGTCGACTCCGGTGTCGATCACCGTAACCCCAGGGATATGCGATCCTGAGGCGGCGTAAACATGAACGTCGTGTCCCCGGCCGACCAGGCCGCGGGCCAGGTCAGACACGAAGGCCTGCGAGCCGCCTTGTTGCGGTTCACGGATCGCCGTCACGAGCGGGGCCATGATGGCGATCTTCATCGCGGCAGCATCTTGAAGGCGAGGTCGCGCGGCGGGTTAAGGCTGACAACCTCGAACGGCACCTGTCGCCTGCCGCGCCGCCTGATCTCGTCTACCGCGTCCGGGTAAAAGATCTGGGCCAGCTCGACTGCCTGCGCGTTGCTGGCGAACTCGAGTGACATCGGTCCGCCGAAGCTAACGTGCTGGTAGCCGCGGGCCGCGAGCCAGTCGATGCCGTTCGGCCAGACGATGACGACGCAGCCACCGGGCCTGCACACCCGCTCCATCTCCGCCAGGCCGACCTCGCCGCCATGCCCCGTGGCCGGGGTAAAAGCGGAGCAGGCTACGACCAGGTCAGCGAAGTCATCGGGAACGGGCAAGTCGTCGAAAAACCCGTGAATCACTCGGACCCGACTACCGTGCGACACGTCGGCCAGTTTGCGTTCCAGGATCTGGCGCAGGGGCTGGGCCGGCTCGACCGCCACTACCAGGCGCCCGCGATCGATCAGCTCTAGCGTGAGCCGTCCGCTGCCAGCGCCGACCTCAACGATCTGATCCGCGGACCCGGGCAGCCAGGCAACGACGCCGGGATGCAGGCGTTCTGCACTGGCGAGCTGGTCGTAGAGCTCGGGTTCGAGCCGGTACAGGAGTTCCCAGGCAAGGGGCAGGTCGGTGCACGGATCACCGTCCCCGTGCGGGACAAACCGGCTCGCCTCTTCTGGCGTCAGCACACCAACGTCCGCGGCCGTGTAGCGCCGTTGTACTGCGCGGCCCGCGACGGCCGGCGGGTCAGCTTCGATCACCAACTTCAGCCCAGTTCTTGTCGGTCTCCCACAGCCGGACTGACCGCAGCAGCCCATCCGGGAGCTCCGGCTGGAGCCGTTCCCAGAAGGCCTGGACGAGGTTCTCGGCCGTCGGGACACACCCTTTCAGCCACGGAACATCAGTATTCAGATTGCGATGATCCACATCGCCGATGACCTGCCGGCAGATGATGTGCGACAGCTCTTTCAGGTCCAGGACGTATCCGGTGTCCCGATCGATCTGGCCGGCCACCACAACCTCGAGAACGTAATTGTGCCCGTGCAGATTCACGCATTTCCCGAACAGGCGGGCATTCTCCTCATCCGACAAGCCTGGGTCATGCAGCTGGTGCGCGGCACTGAACGATTCGCGGCGGCCGACCAGCACGGTCATCGGGCTGGGCCTAGCCATTCGGCGGGCCGAGGTAGCGGAACTGAGCCGTGAGGTCATCGTGCGGCTGGAGGCCGTCGGGCCCGACTTGTCCGTGGGTCAGCCATGCGAAGCGGTCGCTGTACACGTCGTCGGCAAGCAGGCGGCCGTTGGGATAGGTGGCCGGACGACCACGGTTCTAGGCAGTTCGCCACGTCGTCGACCGGCTGCCGGGCGTTGTATTCGTCTTTGGCGTCGTCGGGGTTGATGAACTGGTTGATTGTCGGATTCCCGCCCCTGTCCATCTGCACCAGCATACCTTCGCGGCGAAGGCTGGTCGTGGCCCATACTCCGATCTCCGGGTCGGCGCCGAGCATGTAGCTGGGCACCTCCAGCGCGATGGAGAGCACGTTCTTGTCGGCGAACCCGTCTTGCCCGGTCCACTTGAATCCGTGCTTCGCGTCGATGATCATCACTGTCTTGTCCGGATTGCCCGGCGCTGGGAATACGTACAGGTCGGTGACGTCCAGGCCCGGATCATCGCCGGGAGACTTGAGATTGGCTGCGCTGAAGTGGTTCGACATGGTGTCTCCCCTCCTGCACTCCACGCTGGCGCCCCGGCCGGCTAGGTCGCGCCCGTGAAAGGCGCTGGCCGGCCGGAGGTCTGCCAGTGTCTTTCACGGGCGCGACGCCCCCCGCTGGCCGCGAGCCTGGTCGCAGTACCGACCGACGTGGATCGGGCAAGGACTCGGTGGCCGCTCCAGGAGATCACGCAGCCGGGACAGACCGATGCAGGTGACATATGAGCCTGCCAGCGACCAGGCCGAGGCCATTCGGGGAGCGAGCACATGAACACCAGCTACGACGTCATCGTCCTGGGCGGCGGCTCGCCCGGCGAGCACTGCGCCGGCGCGCTGGCGGACGGCGGTCTGAGAGTCGCCGTGGTCGAGCGGGAACTCGTCGGGGGCTCGTGCTCCTACTACGCGTGCATCCCGTCCAAGACGCTCCTGCGGCCCGGCGAAGCGGTCCACGCCGCGCGCGACGCGGCGGCCACGGCCGAGGTGGACGTCGCGGCGGCGCTTGCCTGGCGGGACTTCATGGTCTCCGACTACTCCGATTCCAGCCAGGAGAGCTGGCTGAAGGGGAAGGGCATCGACCTGGTGCGCGGCACTGGCCGACTCGCCGGGCCGGACGCCGTCGAGGTGAACGGCGTCCGCTACAGCGCCTGGCATATCGTCGTGGCGACTGGGTCCGACCCGGTCATTCCGCCCATTCCCGGCCTGCGCGACCTCGACGGCGTGTGGACCAACCGCGAGGCGACCAGCATGAAGCACGTGCCGCGACGCCTGCTCGTGCTCGGCGGCGGCCCTGAGGGTGTCGAGATGACGCAGGCAGTGCGCCGGCTCGGCGGCGAGGTAACGCTGATTGAGGCCAGGGAACGCGTCCTCCCGCGCGAGCCCGCGCCGCTCGGTGAGGCACTCGGCGACGTACTGCGGCGCGACGGCGCCGACCTTGTCCTGGGCGTCCACGCGACCGCGGCGGGTCGCGACGGCACGGACTACGTATTGGCGCTCGACAACGGCCGGGAGGTGCGCGGTGACCGCTTGCTCGTCGCCGCCGGCCGGCGTCCGCGCACGAGCGGGATCGGCCTGGAGACTGTCGGCGTCAAGGTGGACGGGAACGGCATACCTGTCGACGGGCGGCTGCGTGCTGGTGATCGGCTGTGGGCCCTGGGCGACGTTACCGGCTTGTGGCTACTCACTCATGTCGGCAAGTACCAGGGCGAGGTCGTCGCCTCGAACATCCTCGGCGAGCCCCGCAAGGCCAGCTATGAGGCCGTGCCGCGCGCCGTGTACACCGACCCGCAAGCGGTCGCGGTGGGCGCCGGCGAGGCCCGGTTCACCGCGACCGCCGCATTGTCGGACCTTGCCAAGACGCAGACCTACACACGCGCCTGCGCCGAGTCCAATGGCTTCCTCACCCTGCTGAGCGACGGCGACCGACTGACCGGCGCGTACGCGCTCGGCCCGGAGGCCGGCGAGTGGATACAGCAGGCCACGTTGGCCATCCGGGCCCGCGTTCCCCTCGAAGTGATGCGCGACACTATCCAGCCGTTCCCCACCTTCTCCGAGCTCTACGTCGCCGCGCTGGCGGCGCTGCGCCGGCGGATCGCTGGGGGAGGCTGTCAATGACGTGCCCGAGCCGTCCCGACGGCAGACTCCGGCCGCCACACTGGTGAGCGGCAGCTTCTGTGCTGGTCCGGGCATGCACGGGGTGAGCGGCGGAACAGTGGCTTCGAGGGCTGCGGCCGGCCGGCGCGACCGCAGCGCACAGATCGGGGTCTCATCGACCAGATGACGAGTGGTCGGCGAGGACTTCGCGGATGGTGTAGCGGGCGTTGTCTGCCATCACCGGGTTGGTGTCCTGGTAGTAGGGCAGGTGGCCTGCTGCCATTGACAGGGCACGAGCCCGGCCCCGCAGCCAGGTGGCATCGTCGACGCCCGTCGCGCGCCGGAAGGCCGGCCGGACATGGGCGGGAAGCAGCATCCAGGCCACGATCAGGTCCTGTGACGGATCGCCGAGACCGGCGGCGCCGAAGTCGATCACCGCACTGAGGCGCCCGTTCCTTGTCAGCACGTTCCCGGGCATCAGGTCCGCATGTATCCAGGTATCCGGGCCGTCCCAGCC
>CAVQCR010000009.1:0-80270 GCA_963711055.1 uncultured Actinomycetota bacterium
CACGATGACGTCCTGCGCTACGTCCACCAGCCGCCGGGTGAGGTACCCGGAGTCGGCGGTACGCAGCGCGGTGTCGGCGAGGCCCTTGCGGGCACCGTGCGTCGAGATGAAGTACTCCAGCACCGACAGCCCCTCGCGGAAACTGGACTTGATCGGCCGCGGGATCGTCTCGCCCTTGGGGTTGGATACCAAGCCACGCATGCCTGCGATCTGCCTGATCTGCATCAGGTTTCCACGGGCACCGGAGTTGACCATCATCCAGACCGGGTTAGTCTCGGGGAAGGCCTTCTCCATGTCGGTCGCCACATCCGCAGTCGCATGCGTCCAGATCTCGATGAGTTCCTGGCGCCGCTCGTAGTCGGTGATAAGGCCGCGCTCGTACTCACGCTGCACCTTCTCGGCCCGCTTCTCGTAGGTGTCCAGGATCTCCCGCTTGTTTGGCGGTGCCGCCACGTCCTCGATCGAGATCGTGACGCCGGACCTGGTTGCCCAGTGGAAGCGGCATCCTTCAGCGCGTCAAGCGCCGCCGCCACCTCAACCTTGGGGTAGCTCTCAGCGAGCTCGTTCACGATCACAGACAGCTGCTTCTTACCGACCTCGAAGTTGACGAACGGGTAGTCCGCCGGCAGCGTCTCGTTGAGCAGGCAGCGGCCGAGCGTTGTCTCCAGCCGCAGCGCCCTGCCGGGCTCCCAGCCCTCCGGCGGGGTGAACCCTCGCGGCGGGGTGATATCGGCCAGCCGGATGGTGATCTTTGCCTGGAGGTCGAGGTCGTCGCGGTCGTAGGCCATCAGCGCCTCGGCCAGGCTGCCGAATATCCTGCCCTCGCCCGGAGCACCGTCCTTTTCCCTGGTCAGCCAGTAGATCCCGATGACCATGTCCTGAGTCGGCATGGTCACCGGCTTGCCATCGGCAGGCTTGAGGATGTTGTTGGTGGACAGCATCAGGATGCGGGCCTCGGCCTGCGCCTCGGCTGACAGCGGCACGTGCACGGCCATCTGGTCACCGTCGAAGTCCGCGTTGAATGCGGTGCAGACGAGCGGGTGAATCTGGATCGCCTTGCCCTCGACCAGCTGCGGCTCGAAGGCCTGGATGCCGAGGCGGTGCAGGGTCGGCGCGCGGTTCAGCAGCACCGGGTGCTCGGTGATGACTTCTTCGAGCACATCCCAGACGACCGGCCTGGCCCGCTCCACCATCCGCTTGGCCGACTTGATGTTCTGCGCGTGATTGAGATCGACCAGCCGCTTCATCACGAACGGCTTGAACAGCTCGACCGCCATCTCCTTCGGCAGGCCGCACTGGTGCAGCTTGAGCTGCGGGCCGACCACGATGACGCTGCGGCCGGAGTAGTCGACGCGCTTGCCGAGCAGGTTCTGGCGGAACCGGCCCTGCTTGCCCTTGAGCATGTCGGACAGCGACTTGAGCGGCCGGTTACCTGGACCGGTCACCGGGCGGCCGCGGCGACCGTTGTCGAACAGCGAGTCCACGGCCTCCTGCAGCATCCGCTTCTCGTTGTTCACGATGATCTCAGGCGCGCCCAGGTCGAGCAGCCTCTTCAGCCGGTTGTTCCGGTTGATGACCCGGCGGTACAGGTCGTTCAGGTCGGAGGTGGCGAACCGGCCACCATCCAGCTGAACCATCGGCCGCAGGTCCGGCGGTATCACCGGGATGCAGTCGAGCACCATGCCCAGCGGGCTGTTGGTGGTGTTCAGGAACGCCGACACGACCTTGAGCCGCTTGAGCGCCCTGGCCTTCCGCTGGCCCTTGCCGGTCCTGATGATCTCGCGCAGGTTCGCGGCCTCGGCCTCGAGGTCGAAGCTGCCAACCCGCTCCTGGATTGCCTGCGCGCCCATGCCACCGCGGAAATACCGGCCGAACCGGTCCCGCATTTCCCGGTACAGGAGCTCGTCGCCCTCCAGGTCCTGCACCTTCAGGTTGCGGAACCTGTTCCAGACCTCCTCGATCCTGTCGATCTCCCGCTGCGCCCGGTCCCGGATCTGCTTGCACTCACGGTCGGAGGACTCCCGGACCTTGCGGCGCGCGTCGCCCTTGGCGCCCGCGGCCTCCAGTTCGGCCAGGTCCTTCTCGAGCTTCGCCTGCCGCGCCTCGATGTCGGCGTCCCGGCGCTGCTCAAGCTGGCTCTTCTCCACCGTGATCTTGGCCTCGAGGCTCGGCAGGTCACGAGCGCGGGCGTCCTCGTCCACGTACGTGATCATGTAAGCGGCGAAGTAGATGACCTTCTCCAGGTCCTTCGGCGCCAGGTCGAGCAGGTAACCGAGGCGGCTCGGAACACCCTTGAAGTACCAGATGTGGGTGACGGGAGCGGCCAGCTCGATGTGACCCATCCGCTCGCGACGGACCTTGGCCCGAGTGACCTCGACGCCGCAGCGCTCACAGATGATGCCCTTGAAGCGGACGCGCTTGTACTTACCGCAGTAGCACTCCCAGTCCCTGGTCGGGCCGAAGATCTTCTCGCAGAAAAGCCCGTCCTTTTCCGGCTTCAGGGTCCGGTAGTTAATGGTCTCCGGCTTCTTGACCTCACCGTGCGACCACGTCCGGATGTCGTCCGCTGTGGCAAGGCCAATCCGCAGGTCGTCGAAAAAGTTGACGTCTAGCACGTTTGTATTCCCCTGGGGTAGTTCGTCGGACGTCTCGTGGCTAGGTATCTCGTGGCTGGCCGTCGAGTGGCTGACCTTCTCGTGGCGGATCAGACCTCTTCGACGCTGCTCGGCTCGCGCCGGGACAGGTCAATTCCGAGCTCTTCCGCCGCGCGGAAGACGTCCTCGTCGGTGTCACGCATCTCGATGGCCGCGCCATCACTGGAGAGCACCTCCACATTCAGGCAGAGCGACTGCATCTCCTTGATCAGCACCTTGAAAGACTCAGGGATGCCAGGCTCGGGGATGTTCTCGCCCTTGACGATGGCCTCGTAGACCTTGACCCGGCCGAGAATGTCGTCGGACTTAATGGTCAGCAGCTCCTGGAGCGCGTAGGCCGCGCCGTAGGCCTCCAGTGCCCAGACCTCCATCTCACCGAAGCGCTGGCCACCGAACTGGGCCTTACCGCCAAGCGGCTGCTGGGTGATCATCGAGTACGGGCCTGTCGACCTGGCGTGGATCTTGTCGTCCACCAGGTGCAGCAGCTTGAGGATGTAGATGTAGCCCACGGAGATCGGGTCCTTGAATGGCTCACCGGTCCGGCCATCGAACAGCTGAGCCTTGCCGGTGGCGCCGACCAGCCGGTCGCCGTCCCGGTTCGGCAGCGTGCTCGCGAGCAGGCCGGTGATCTCCTCCTCCTTGGCGCCGTCAAAGACGGGCGTCGCGACCTTGCTGCCAGCCGCGGCGGCGTCGGCGCCGATCTGCGCCAGCCGGTTCTTCCAGTCGGCGTCGCTGCCGTTGATCTGCCAGCCGGTGGCGGCCACCCAGCCGAGGTGGGTCTCCAGAACCTGACCGACGTTCATTCGGCCAGGCACGCCGAGCGGGTTGAGCACGATGTCGACCGCGGTGCCATCGGGCAGGAACGGCATGTCCTCGACCGGGAGGATCTTGGCGATAACGCCCTTGTTACCGTGCCGGCCGGCCAGCTTGTCACCGTCGGTGATCTTGCGTTTGGCCGCAACGTAGACGCGGACGAGCTCGTTCACGCCGGGCGGCAGCTCGTCGCCGTTGTCCCTGGTGAATACGCGGACGCCGATGACCTTGCCGGACTCGCCGTGCGGCACCTTCAGGCTGGTGTCGCGGACCTCGCGGGCCTTCTCGCCGAAGATCGCCCGCAGCAGCCGCTCCTCCGGGGTCAGCTCGGTCTCGCCCTTGGGCGTTACCTTGCCGACCAGGATGTCGCCGGTGACTACCTCGGCACCGATCCTGATGATGCCCCGGTCGTCCAGGTCAGCAAGCACCTCGTCGGAGACATTCGGGATGTCCCTGGTGATCTCCTCCGGGCCTAGCTTGGTGTCGCGGGCGTCCACCTCATGCTCCTCGATGTGAATCGAGGACAGCACGTCGTCCTGCACCAGGCGCTGGGACAAGATGATCGCGTCTTCGTAGTTGTGGCCCTCCCACGGCATGAAGGCGACCAGCAGGTTGCGGCCGAGCGCCATCTCGCCGTTGTCGGTGCACGGGCCGTCGGCGATGACCTGTCCGACCTCGACTCGCTGGCCTTCAAGTGCAACCGGCTTCTGGTTGAAGCAGGTGCCCTGGTTGGACCGCCGGAACTTGGCCACCAGATAGTCGGTCCTGGTGCCGTCGTCGTTGGCCACGGTTATGTAGTCGGCGCATACCTGCTCGACCACGCCCGCCTTCTCGGCCACGATCACGTCCCCGGCGTCGACAGCGGCGCGGTACTCCATGCCGGTGCCCACAAGCGGAGCCTCGCTGCGCAGCAGCGGTACAGACTGGCGCTGCATGTTGGAGCCCATCAGCGCCCGGTTTGCGTCGTCATGCTCGAGGAACGGGATCATGGCGGTCGCGACCGACACCATCTGGCGCGGCGACACGTCCATGTAGTCGACCTCATCGGGCTTGATGTAGTCGACCTCGCCGCCCTTGCGCCGGACCAGCACGCGGTCGCCGGTGAAGCTGCCGTCGGTCTCGATCGGCTCGTTCGCCTGCGCGATGACGTGCCGGTCTTCCTCGTCAGCAGTCAGGTAGTCGATCTGGTCGGTGACCTTGCCGGCCTTGACCTTGCGGTAGGGCGTCTCCACGAAGCCAAACGCGTTGACCCGGCCGTAGGACGACAGCGAGCCGATCAGACCGATGTTCGGGCCTTCCGGCGTCTCGATCGGGCACATCCGGCCGTAGTGGCTGGGGTGCACGTCGCGAACCTCGAATCCGGCCCGCTCCCTGGACAGGCCGCCGGGTCCGAGTGCGGACAGCCGCCGCTTGTGCGTCAGGCCGGCCAGCGGGTTGGTCTGGTCCATGAACTGCGACAGCTGGCTGGTGCCGAAGAACTCCTTGATGGAGGCCACGACCGGCCGGATGTTGATCAGGGTCTGCGGCGTGATCGCCTCGACGTCCTGGGTCGTCATCCGCTCGCGGACGACCCGCTCCATCCTGGCCAGGCCAAGGCGCACCTGGTTCTGGATCAGCTCGCCCACGGTGCGCAGGCGACGGTTGCCGAAGTGGTCGATGTCGTCGGTCTCAACCGGGATCATCTCGCTGCCGGACTTCATCTCCTCTTCGCCGACGTGCAGGCGGACGAGGTACTCGATGGTGGCCGCGATGTCTTCCTCGGTCAGCGTGCCCTGGTTGATCGGCTGCGCCAGCCCCAGCTTCTTGTTGACCTTGTACCGGCCGACCTTGGCCAGGTCGTAGCGCTTGGGGTTGAAGTACAAGTTCTCCAGCAGCGCCTGCGCCGACTCCCTGGTCGGGGGCTCGCCGGGCCGTAGCTTGCGGTAGATGTCGAGCAGCGCGTCATCCTGGCCGGTGGTGTGATCCTTCTCCAGGGTGGCCCGCATGGACTCGAACTGGCCGAACCGCTCGAGGATCCGTGCCTCGTCCCAGCCGAGCGCCTTCAGCAAGACGGTCACGCTCTGCTTGCGCTTGCGGTCGATACGGACGCCGACCGCGTCCCGCTTGTCGATCTCGAACTCGAGCCAGGCACCGCGGGACGGGATCACCTTGCAGCTGAAGATGTCCTTGTCGGAGGTCTTGTCGACCTGGCGGTCGAAGTAGACGCCCGGCGACCGGACAAGCTGGGATACCACGACACGCTCGGTGCCGTTGATGATGAATGTGCCCTTGGCCGACATAAGCGGGAAGTCGCCCATGAACACGGTCTGGCTCTTGATCTCGCCAGTGGAGTTGTTAATGAACTCCGCGGTCACGAACATCGGCGCGGAGTAGGTCATGTCCTTGTCCTTGCACTCCTCGGCGGAGTACTTGGGCGGCTCGAACCGGTGATCGCGGAACGAGAGCGACATGGTCCCGGTGAAGTCCTCGATGGGACTGATCTCCTCGAAGATCTCTTCGAGGCCGGACTGCTCCGGGAGATTCTTATGCCCCGCCTTCTTCTCGGCCTCGAGCCGGGCACGCCAGCGCTCGTTGCCAAGCAGCCAGTCAAACGACTCGGTTTGCAGGGCGAGGAGGCTGGGCACCTCTAGTGGCTCGGTGATACGAGCGAAGGAAACACGACGGGGACCAAAGGCGGTAACTGAGGCGCTGCGCGAGGCTGCCAACAGGGGTCCTTCCGAGCTTGTGGCGGACGGTGCATCGCGCGCACGCGAAACGCCCCGCGGCTACGCCGCTAGGGGTTTGGGAGCCGAGGACGAGTGGGTGCAGCGCAAATTGGCAGTGTAGTCGAAGGACACACCGCTGGTCAACTGTACGTCACTATGAGGTTCACGGTTGCAAAGGAGCATCGCTCCTTCGAAGCAAAACGTCAAGTCCTGGATGCCTTGTGTCGCAACTAGAGGCTATGAGACGAAGGTCACACTGGGTAATGAGTTTAGGATCCGAAGATAGCGGGTAAGGCTCGCAGTTCGGCGATAACTGCGCGATGGGCGGTTATCGTCAATGTCTTCCGGGGCCCGACGGTGTCCTCCGAGGCCAGGCGGCCGCCAACGTTTCGAGTTCAGCTGTTATGACTTTGGCCCGCTGCGGCAGCTGCCGCAGCGGGCCAAGCCTGTCTGCGCCTGTTTACTTGACCGTGACGGTGGCGCCGGCGCCCTCAAGGGCGGCTCGTGCCCTGTCCGCGGCCTCCTTGTTGACCCGCTCAAGCAGCGGCTTGGGCGCGCCATCGACCAGGTCCTTGGCCTCCTTGAGCCCAAGGCTCGTAAGGGTGCGGACCTCCTTGATGACCTGGATCTTCTTGTCGCCAGCGGCCTCGAGGATGACGTCGAACTCGTCCTTCTCCTCCGGCTCCTCGGCAGCGGCGCCGCCGCCAGCGCCCGGAGCGGCAGCGGCGACGGCTACCGGCGCGGCCGCCTTGACGTCGAAGGTCTCCTCGAACTGCTTCACGAACTCAGAGAGCTCGATCAGCGTCATCTCCTTGAACGCATCGAGCAGGTCGTCTGCGCTGAGCTTTGCCATGGTGGTGCTTCCTCTTCCGTTCATTCCGTGTGTCGCCGATGGCTGTCAGCCACCTGCGGGATCCGATCAGATCTGTCGAGGTGACTGCGTTAGCTCGCCTCGGCGTCGCCTGTGCTGATGTCGCCTGCGCTGGTGTCGCCCGTGCTCGTGTCGCCCGTGCTCGCCTCGGCGCCGGCCGGGCTCGCGTCGCCCGCGCTCGCCTCAGCCGCTGCCAGCGTGTCGGCCTCAGACGTCGTAGCCTCGGCAGCCGCGGCCTCGGGGGCTGCTGGCGCTGCGGTCGGTGGGCCTTCGGCTGCGCGCTTCTCCGCCAGCGCCGCAAGCAATCTGGCCATCTGCGCTGGTAGCGCCGCGAACGTCGCCGCGGCGCCAGACAAGGAGGCCTTCATGGCGCCAGCCAGCTTGGCTAGCAGCACCTCGCGCGGCTCAAGGTCAGCAAGCTTGACGATTTCCGCCGGGCTCATCGCCTTGCCGTCGAGCACGCCGCCCTTGATGACCAGCAACGGGTTCGCCTTGCTGAAGTCGCGCAGGCCCTTAGCGGCCTCAACGATGTCGCCCTGAACGAATGCGATAGCCGATGGCCCGACCAGCATGTCGGTGAGTTCGGTGGTGACGCCCGCCTCGTTGGCGGCAATCTTCGTGAGTGTGTTCTTGACGACCGAGAACGTCGCGTTCGTACCCAGCGTCTGGCGAAGCTCGCCCAGCTGGGACACCGTCAGACCGCGATACTCGGTCAGCACCGCGCCTGACGAGCTCTGGAATCGCTCGGTAAGCTCGGCGACCGCGGTCACCTTCTCTGCCCTCGCCACGGGCCTCCCTTCTCGGTCCGGGCAGTTCGCTCACTGGCGATGCGCCCGGCTATGGTCGGCGCCGGCGGGCCTAACACGCAAAACGCCCCGTACGCAGGCGCACGGGGCAAAACCTGGGCGGCACAACGGCGCGCCCGGTCTAGCTCAGTCGCCTGCGTGGGCCGCCCGCGTGGCGGGCCTTCAGCCGCGGCGCTCTGCGCGCAGCGACAGCCGACGGTCTTTGGCAGGCTCTCAGGGTACGCGGCAAAGGCCCGGCCAGCCAAATCGAGTGACCTGCGCCAGGGCGCCCGCCTGCTGCCGAGCGGATAAGCGGCGACCAGGGTTCCCGCGCCTGCGGCTCACTCCCTGCGGATCGTCGACGCACGGGGCCGCGACGACCAGCCCGCTCCGGCTCTCCCTATGGGCGGACTGCCATCAGCGTGGCGAACGGCCGTTTCCGCCCGCGCGATTCCTGCCCGCGCGATTCCCGCGAGCGCGATGCGCGGGCAAGTGCCTGGCTGGAGCGAGGACCTTTCGAAGATATGACACAATCGTGGTGATTTCGGGCGTGATCAAAGATCTGGCGAGTCCAGGATCGCGGCGCCCCCGTCACGTTCCACCGATTTCGGCCGCTTGGCCGGGATATTTTGCCCGATTCATGGAGGCCGATATCGGTGGAAGGTGCGCGCAGGATCCCCAGGGCACCCGGTTTATCCTATAAAGGCGTTAAGTTCCACGCTACTGCCACGAGCGGAACTCGGCGCGCCCGGAAGTAGCGGGCCCAGCCGACCGGCGAAGCCTTGGCCGCGATGATCGCCTAGCCCGATGAAGGGCCAGCGACCAGCCAAGGCATTGAACTGCGACGGGGTCGTCCCGACCGTACCGTGACGCCCGTAAAAGGCGGCCGCGAGTCAGGCCGGCTCCGGGTCAAACCGCGGCCGGCTGGCCGTCGAATTCTGCTGTCAGGCCCCTGGTGATGCTTGGGTCGACCTGGATGCCCGGCCCCATGGTCGTGGTGATCGCGACCTTCTTCAGATATTTGCCCTTGGCCGCCGCCGGCTTGAGCCTCATGACCTCGTCGAGCGCGGCGGCGTAGTTCTCCACCAGGGCTCGGTTGTCAAATGAGGCCTTGCCGATGATCAGGTGCAAGTTGCTGTTCTTGTCGACGCGGAACTCGATCTTGCCGCCCTTGATCTCGGTCACGGCCTTGGCGACGTCCATCGTGACGGTGCCGGTCTTTGGGTTCGGCATCAGGCTGCGCGGGCCGAGCACCCGCCCGAGGCGGCCGACCTTGCCCATTAGGTCGGGCGTGGCGACGACGGCATCGAAGTCGAGGAAGCCACCCTGCACGCGCTCGATCAGCTCGTCCGAGCCCACGTAGTCAGCCCCGGCCGCGCTAGCCTCCTCGGCCCTCTCACCGGTAGCGAAGACCAGCACACGGGCTGTCTTGCCGGTGCCGTGCGGGAGGTTAACCGTGCCGCGGACCATCTGGTCGGCCTTGCGCGGATCGACGCCGAGCCTGAAGGCGACCTCGACCGTGGAATCGAACTTGGTTGTCGAAGTGTCCTTGGCGAGGGCAACGGCTTCCACCGGGGTATACAGCTTGCCGGCGTCGACCCTCTCGTCGGCCTGCCGGTAAGACTTACTGCGCTTCATTGCTACTCCTTTTGGAATGTGTCGGAGGTCGTGGTCAACGGGCCAGCGCCTGGCCCTGCCACTGGCCGCGCGAACCTCACGCGACCGTCATAAGTTGCTAACCGTCAGCCCTCGACCTTAATGCCCATCGAGCGTGCGGTCCCGGCGATGATCTTCTCGGCCGCCTCGATCGTAGTAGCGTTCAGGTCGGGCATCTTGGTCTGGGCGATCTCGCGTACCTGGGCCGTGGTCACCGAGCCGACCTTGGTCTTGTGCGGCTCGCCGCTGCCCTTCTGGACGCCGGCCGCCTTCTTGATCAGCTCAGGCGCTGGCGGGGTCTTGGTGATGAAGGTGAACGACCTGTCCTCATAGATCGTGATCTCCACCGGGATGACGTTGCCGCGCTGGCCGTCCGTCGCGGCGTTGTACTGCTTGACGAAGTCCATGATGTTAACGCCGTGCGGGCCCAGCGCGGTGCCGACCGGCGGAGCCGGCGTTGCGGCCCCCGCGTTCAGCTGCACCTTGACGATCGCAGCGATCTTCTTCTTCCTCGGAGCCATCTCTGGGTCCTTACCTCACTGTCGTTTCTACTGGCGGGCGGGTTTTCTCGGGCTGGCGTGGGCTCGGGGCTGGCGTGAGCTCGCGGTCGGGCCGCGCGGCCCGGCCAGCTGATGCCGGTCAGATCTTGCTGACCTGGTCAAAGGAAAGCTCGACTGGCGTCTCGCGGCCGAAGATCGACACCAGCACCTTCAGCTTCTGGGTGTCCGCGTTGATCTCGTTCACGGTGGCGGGAAGGGTGGCGAACGGCCCGTCCATAACGGTAACCGACTGGCCGATCTCGAAGTCCACCGCGGCCGCGCGCATGGTCTCGGCCTTCTTCGCTGCCTTCTCCTCCGGCACCGGGGCAAGCAAGTTGGCCACCTCATCCAGGCTCAGCGGCGACGGCCTGCTGGACAGGCCGACGAATCCGGTAACACCTGGCGTGTTCCGGACCGCTGCCCAGGACTCGTCGGTGAGATCCATCCGGACCAGGATGTAACCGGGCAGAACCTTCTCCTGGACCTGCTGCCGCTTGCCGGACTTGATCTCGATCACCTCATGCGTGGGGACCTCGATCTGGAATATGTAGTCCTCCATGTTCAGCGACTGCGTCCGGCTCTCCAGGTTGGTCCGCACCCGGTTCTCGTATCCGGCATAAGAGTGCACCACGTACCAGTCACCCGGAAGTGTGCGCAGCTCGGACTTGAACTCCTGGACCGGGTCAGTCTCCTCGGCAATGCCGTCATCGGCGATGCTGTCCTGAGCAACGCCGTCCTCGGCAAGGCCGTCCTCGGCGGCAGTATCATCAGCCGCGGCAGGCGCGGAGAAGACGTCACTGACCTGGTCAGCGTCCGCCGCGGGCTCGACACCGCCCAACAGGAAGTCGGCCGCGTCGCCAGACTGGCCGGACGCCGGATCGCCGGACGCCGGATCGCCTAGCGGCAGTTCAGACTCGGACACGATTCTCTTTTCTCCCTGCGCTCTCGCTGCGCACTCGCTGCGCTCCTGGCTGACTCTCAGCACTACCGGAATCAGCGTTACCGAACATCCTGTCTGACCGAGCTTTCAAGCTGCGGCCCAGGCTCGGTCATGTGATCATGCTGCCACGCTCAGTGCGCGGCGCACTACCCAGCCGTCATACCTCAGCCGAAGAGGACGTTCACCAGCCTGGTAAACGCGATGTCCAGGCCCGTAACGATCCCGACCATGATCAGGATGAAGACAAGGGCGACCGTCGTATAGGTCACTAGCTCCTTGCGGGTCGGCCAGACCACCTTGCGGAGCTCGTCCCGCACCTCGGTGACGAACTGGGCCGGGGTAGTCCGGTCCTGCTTCGCCGGGCCCTTGGGCTTTGCGGCCCTCTCGGGAGCCGGGCCACGTGTCTGAGTCGCCATGTCCTCACCTGAGCAACGTCTTACTGCCGGCTGGCGCCGCCATCTCCCCGCGCATGCACGGGCCGTACTCGCAGGGCAGGAGGGACTCGAACCCCCAACCGCCGGTTTTGGAGACCGGAACTCTAGCCAATTGAGCTACTGCCCTGTGCTGGCTCGTGCGGGCAGCACGGGCCACTGGTGGACCACCACCAGATCCTGAAGTGTACGTGGCCACAGGCCTGCCGTCGAACCGCCAGAGATAGGCCTGCTCAAGCCCTTGACCGGACAGGAGCACCTCCGTACAGGCTACTTCACTAGCATCATTATCGGCCGGCTCGCGCCAAGCGGGCCAGTCGGCCTGCCTACCGAGGAGGTAACGAAGTGCGGCTACGAGACCTCGGGCTGGCTGTCGGGCACGGCACCCCCGGGCAGCACAATGCGATTACCGATGTCGCCGGAATCCTCGTCGGCCACACGACTCTCATCAGCGGAACCGGCCCGCTACTACCCGGCCGCGGTCCGGTGCGCACGGGCGTGACGATCATCCGGCCCGTGCCCGGCTACGTTCGCGACACGCCGCTCTGCGCAGGCGTGCACACGCTGAACGGGAACGGGGAACTCACCGGGACCGCCTGGCTCACCGAGTCGGGGCTGCTGACCACGCCCATAGGCCTGACAAATACTCACAGCGTCGGGGTGGTGCGCGACGCGCTCGCGGCGATCGACGCCAGGCTAGGCCGGGCCAGGACGGCAGGGCAGGCGTTGTTCTGGTCCATGCCGGTCGTAGGCGAGACCTACGACGGCATCTTGAACGACATCGAGGGCGCGCACGTCCGGCCCGAACACGTCGAGGCCGCCTACAACGACGCCGTCCCCGGCCCGGTGCTGGAAGGCAGCGTCGGCGGGGGCACCGGCATGATCTGCCACGGGTTCAAGGGTGGCATCGGCACCGCTTCCCGTGTGCTGCCCGGCGAGGCCGGCGGCTGGACTGTCGGCGTGCTGGTGCAGGCCAACCACGGAGCGCGGGCCGACCTGCGCGTCGACGGGGTGCCAGCCGGTCGGTTCCTGCCCCGAACTGCGGTGCCGACGCCGGATGATTACCTTCCGGCCAGGCCCGCGCCGACTGGCGCGGGGTCGATCATCGTCGTCATCGCCACCGACGCTCCAGTGCTCGGCGACCAATGCCGGCGCCTCGCGCAGCGGGCCAGCATCGGAATCGGCCGGGCTGGCGGTGGCACCTCGGATTCCAGCGGTGACATATTCCTCGCATTCTCGACCGGAAATACCGGCACTCCGCCGGAATACTTCCGGCCCGGTTTGGCGCCGACGCCCATCGAGTTGCGCGCCCTCCCGCACGAACACCTGAGCGGACTGTTCGCCGCCGTGGCCGAGGCCACGGAAGAGGCCATCCTTAATGCCCTCCTGGCAGCCGGGGACATGACCGGACGAGACGGCATCACCGCGCATGGCCTGACCCCGCAGGCTCTCGGCCGAGCGTTCAGTTTGGCGGCTGACGACCTTCGCCGCACCGCTGTCCGGCTCAGCCAGAACGGCGAGACCGGCCAGGCCCGACCGGACGGTCAGGCCGACTGAGTCGTCCAGCGCGATCGGCAGATCCACCCCCATATACCTGGGATTAACCGGTATATACCGGCCGACGCAGTCGGCTTGCCTTGGGATACGAGACAGGCACGCACTCCAGGATGGGAGTATGGATGCCATGCCTCAAACCTCTACTCGGATATCCGCGCGGATCGCAGCTATCGCCGAATCAGCCACCCTGGCCGTAGACGCCAAGGCCAAGGCCCTGAAGGCAGCAGGCCGACCGGTGATTGGATTTGGGGCGGGCGAACCAGACTTCCCGACCCCTGGCTACATCGTCGAGGCAGCCCAGCGCGCCTGTGCGGAACCGAGGTTCCACAAGTACTCACCGACGGCCGGGCTGCCCGAGCTGCGTGAGGCTGTCGCAGCCAAGACGGCGCGCGATTCCGGTCTGCAGGTTTCCCCCAGTCAGGTGCTCATCACCAACGGCGGCAAGCATGCGGTCTATCAGTCGCTTGCCTCACTGCTCGATCCTGGTGACGAGGTGTTGCTACCGACGCCGTACTGGACTAGCTACCCCGAGGCGATCGCGCTGGCCGGCGGCGTCCCGGTGCTGGTGCGCACCGACGAGATGACGGGCTACCTGACCTCGGTCGAGCAACTGGAGGCACACTGCACCGAACGGACCAAGCTGCTGCTATTCGTCTCGCCGTCCAACCCGACCGGCGCCGTTTACCCACCTGAGCAGGTCGCTGAGATCGGCCGCTGGGCCGCAAGCCGCGGTCTGTGGGTGATCACCGACGAGATCTATGAGCACCTGGTCTACGGCGACGCGCGGTTCGTGTCGATGCCGACGGTCGCCCCGGAGATCGCTTATCGCTGCGTGGTGCTGAACGGGGTTGCCAAGACCTACGCCATGACCGGCTGGCGGGTTGGCTGGATGATCGGTCCTGGCGACGTAATCAAGGCAGCGACGAATCTGCAGTCCCATGCAACGTCCAACGTCTGTAACGTCGCGCAGGCGGCGGCGCTAGCGGCTGTGTCCGGCGACTTGTCCGCAGTGGCCATGATGCGGGCTGCGTTTGATCGCCGTCGCCAGGTCATGACCGCCATGCTGAACGACGTCCCCGGCGTTGTCTGCCCGCTGCCCGACGGTGCCTTTTACTGCTACCCCTCGGTCAAGGGACTGCTCGGCAAGGAACTCGCCGGCCGCCGGCCCGCCTCGTCTGCCCAACTCGCCGAAGTCCTGCTTGACGAGGTCGACGTAGCGGTCGTACCAGGCGAGGCATTCGGTACCGACGGCTACTTCCGGCTGTCCTGCGCGCTCAGCGACGCCGACCTCGAGGAGGGTGTCAGCAGGCTCGCCAAGCTGCTTGGCTCAGCCCGCTAGTTCCGGCCGCTCCCCATGCCGCGGCTGATCAATGCCCTGCCGAAGGCGCACCTGCATCTGCACTTCACTGGCTCCATGCGGCATTCCACGCTCATCGACCTGGCCGCCCAGCATGGTATTCACCTGCCCGAAGCACTGGCCGAGAACTGGCCCCCTGAGCTCAGCGCTGCCGACGAGCGCGGCTGGTTCCGGTTCCAGCGGCTGTATGACATCGCCCGGTCGGCCATCAGGACTGAAGCAGACGTGCGCCGCCTGGTAGCGGAGGCTGCCAGCGACGAGCAGGCGGAGGGATCGGGCTGGCTCGAGCTTCAGATCGATCCGTCTGGATACGCAAGCCGGTTCGGCGGTCTCACCCCGATGCTGGAGCTGGTGCTAGACGCGGCAGCAGGGGCAGCAGCGTCATCGGGCGTTGGCATCGGGATCGTCGTCGCCGCCAACCGCACCAAGCATCCGCTGGAAGCACGCACCCTGGCCAGGCTGGCCAGCGCCTATGCGGGCCGCGGCGTTACCGGCTTCGGTCTCAGCAACGACGAGCGGCGCGGGACGATTGCCGACTTCGGCCCGGCATTCCGGATCGCCGCGAAAGCAGGCCTGCGGTCCGTCCCGCATGGCGGCGAGCTCGTCGGCCCGGCCGCCGTCCGGGCCTGCCTCGATGACCTGCACGCCGATCGGGTGGGGCACGGCATTTCAGCCGCGGACGATCCCGTCCTGCTGCGCCGGATCGCCGCGACTGGCGTCACGCTGGAGGTTTGCCCAACGTCGAACGTGGCCCTCGGCGTGACCGCCACGCCGCAAGATGTGCCGCTGCGCCCGCTGCTGGACGCGGGCGTCGGGGTCGCGCTCGGCGCTGACGACCCCCTCTTGTTCGGCCCGCGGCTATCAGCCCAGTACGAACTGGCCAGGCAGGACCATGGGCTCACCGACCCGGAGATGGCCGAACTAGCCCGGATGTCTGTGCTCGGCTCTGCTGCGCCTGCTGACGTCCGGGACAAGCTGCTCGCGGGCATTAGCGACTGGCTCGCGGCGCCGTCTTGACCTAGCCAGCGCCACTGCCGCCGCGCACGGCATGCCGGCGAGCGCGGGCACTACAGCTCGACGCCAACCAGGGTGGGCTCGGCCGTCAGCTCGACACCGAACGCCGCCCGCACCCCAGCTCGGATGTGGCGCGCCAGCCGGAGCAGGTCGGCCGTACTTGCCCGGCCAGGGTTGGTCAGAGCGAGCGTGTGCTTGCCAGAAATCCGCGCCGCGTCCGGATCCCGGCCTAGGGCATAGCCCTTGGCAAACCCAGCATGCTCGATCAGCCAGGCCGCCGACACTTTCACCCGGCCATAGTCAGCGGGGTAGTGCGGCACCTGCGCTGGCCGGGCGCTGATTTCGCCAGCACCGGCGGCGCGCGCCGCGACTACGGCCTCCAGATCTTCGAACTGAGACGCGGTCAGGACCGGGTTGGTAAAGAAGGATCCCGCGCTGCGAGTGTCGGGATCGGCATCGTCGAGCACCATGCCCTTGCCGCGGCGCAACTCCAGCACCGCGTCCCGCGCATCGGCGAGCGGCACCCGGTCGCCCTCGGTCACGCCCAACGACCGGCCGAGCTCGGCATACCGGACCGGCGCGGACAATGCGCTGGCGGTCAGGCCGAACGTGACGCTGAGTATCACGAACCTGCCGGTCGCGCCCGCGGTATGGGGGGCGGGATGCAGCGCCCCGCCGACGGTGTGGGGGGCGGGATGCAGCGCCCGGCCGACCGTATGCGAAGAGCGGCGCGGCCCGGCCGCGGCCGCCAGCCCGGCTGCGGCCTCGCGCTTGAACATGCTCGTCCGGTAACCGAAGCCGCAGTCGGCACCGGACAGCTCGACAACCTCGCCGCGCAGCCGGTCGTAGGCGCGGACCACCTCGACGGTTTGTGCGACCTCCTGGCCATACGCGCCGACATTCTGGATCGGTGTGGCGCCGGCCAAGCCAGGGATTCCGGACAGGCACTCGACGCCGGACAGGCCGGCGCTGACGCACTGCTGCACCAGCTCGTCCCAGTCCTGGCCAGCCGCTACTGTCACCTCGACCAGCGGGCTGGCGGGGGCGGGGCGGTCGCCGCTGCCAGCGACTTCGAACCCGGCGAACCCGGCTAGCACGACCGTGCCTGGAAAGCCCGCGTCCGCCACGACCAGGTTGCTGCCACCACCGAGCACGAGCACCGGCTCGGCCGCCAGGTCAGCGGCCCGTACTGCGGCGACGAGATCTTCCTCGCTGGCCGCGGCGATGAAGCGCGCCGCCGGGCCGCCGAGATGGAGCGTCGTATGGTCCGCGAGCAGAACGCCCTCGGTCGTTGTCAAGATTTCTGGCTCCTGGCAGGGAACGTGGTCGCGTCCCGGACTCCGTCTCCGCCGGGGCCGCAGCTGTCTGGCGCAACGCCAGTCAAGCATGCCCGGTCATCGCGATGGACGCGGCAGCGGCAGCTGCCCGGGGGGAAGTCAGCTGCCGCCGCCCGCGTCCCGCCCCGACCAGGGTCCCTATGCGAGAGCGGCCACGGCACGGTCCGCCTCGGCGTAACCAGTGTCCGCTCCGTAGTCCGGCTCATCCTCGGCAACCGCCGCTGGCGGCATCTTCGCGGTCAGAAGCCGCTGGTACACCGCCAGCGTTTCGCTTCCGATGCGCTCCCAGGCATAGCGCGACCGGGCCCGGTCGGCCGCCGCGATGCCATAACCCGCCAGCAGCGCAGGCGTCGCGAGCAGCCTGCGCAGCTGCCGCGCGAGCGCGGCCGGGTCCAGCGGCGCGACAAACAGCCCGGTGGTGCCGTCAATGACCGCATCCAGGTGCCCTCCGACGGCAGACACGATCACCGGCGTGCCGCAGGCCATGGCCTGCAGGGCAGCGAGCCCGCTCGGCTCGTAGGGGGAGGCGCTGACGGCGATGTCAGCGGACCGCAGCAGTGCCGCCAGGCTCGCCCCGGTTACCTCGCCGGCGAACTTAACCCGGCTGCGCACGCCCAGGCCATCCGCCAGCTTGGCGAGGTCGCGGAACGGGCCGGACCGCGGCAGGTGCTTGCCGTCCGGGCCGCCGGCGATGATCAGCTCGGCGTCGTGTACCTGCGCGAGCGCGCGCAGGATGGTCTCCAGGCCTCGTGGCCTGTCCTCCCCGGCAACCGCCACCAGGCGGTGCTTTGCACCCTTTACCGCGCGCTTGCCCTCAGCTGCAGGGGCGAACACGCCGGTGTCGACGCCGCACGGGACGACCTGGATCGCTGTCTTCGGCACCGCCGAGCCTGGCCAGCTCGCCGGCTTCCTCAGTGGAACTTGCCAGCACAGCATCTACCTGGCGGCCGATCGCAGCCTCAAGCCGGATCCGGCCAGCCGATACCGACTCGTCCCCGCCCAGCCGTCGCTGCGTGGAGCCAAGCGACTCGAAGGTCTGCACGACCGGCGTGTCGGAGCCCCGGACGGCGCCTAGCGCGGCCAGCCCGCTCGTCCAGGAGAAGGCATGCACGATGTCGGGCCGCCTCGCCTGCCAGCGATCGGCGAGGTAGGCGGCGAACTCAGGCATGTGCCTGGCGAGTTGATCGTCGCTGAGCGGCCGGGCTGGGCCGGCTGGGACGATCTCCACTGAAACCCGGCCGCTAAGAATGCCGGTGCGAAGGTGGTCCTGGCTCTCGCATCTCGTGTACAGGGTGACGCGGTGACCTTGCCCGGCCAGTGCGCGGGCGAGTGACGAAGGCTGGCGCGGCTCACCGCAGGTGCCTGCGGCTGGCCCGACGGGGCAGTGCGCCGAGATGAGGGCGATCCTCATGAACGTGCCTCCTAGATGGTTTGCGCTGGCCGCAGCGCGATCACCAGAGAGGCATGTCTCGACTTAGCTTGGCCGCTGCGAGTTCGCAGGCCGTAAGAAAAGGCACACCCTCGTGAGCGCACCATGACCCGCGTTAGCCGCTGGGACCGGCCAGCAGGCGCTGGCCAAGAAGTCCGAACGGACTACAGATCGGTGCTTACGCCATTGCTGGCGTGAGGGCGTGCCTGCGTCGTAGACACCGCTTAGTCGTTATTTTAGGGTCCCGCTTACTGAGATTCAACCCGATCGGGCCGGTCCAACGGGGTTCTCGCAGCTCAGCGCCGTTACTCCTCGACGTACTCCTCGATCGTCTCGCTTTCCACCGGAGCCTGCTGCGCCGACACCGACGTTTCCGGGCCTGCCTCGCCGAGGATGCCGCCGGGCACCAGCAGCCGCGAGTAGCGCCGCTGCCGGATGTCGAGTTCCTTCCGCCGGCCGTTTCCGGTGCTCAGCACCAGCTTGCGGCGCATCCAGCCGTAGCCGCGGCGCGGGATGACGGCCCCGGCGGCGCCGGTGAGCATCAGCACCCAGCCAGCCACGTGGAAGCTGAAGAAGGAAGGCTGCGCCGTCACCGCGAACGCCAGGATCGCGCCGACAGCCACCAGCGCGAGTGCCGTCGCGGTCTTCATGGCAGGAGTCCCTTCAGGGTCGGCCGGCAGCGTGCTAAGACATGCCAGCTGGGGTCGCGTTGCCGCATCGCAGCTCCTAAGCCGAAGAGGCGGCTGGTTCGACGAGCCGATCCCGCAGGAAACGCAGGGCCTCGGCGAGCAGCCTGGATATGTGCATCTGGGAGACGCCCAGCCGCTCCCCGATCTCGGACTGGGTCATGTTGCCGTAGAAGCGCATGAGCAGGAGCTGCTGCTCGCGCTCGGGCAGGTCACCCCAGTGCGCCCATACGGCCTGCATGTCGATGACGTGCTCAAGTTGGGGGTCGTCCGCACCGAGCAGGTCAGCAAGGCTTGCCGTGCCATCGTCGCCAGTCAGCGGCGAGTCAAGCGAGGCTGCCTGGAAGGCCATGTCAGCCTGCCTCGCCTCCCGCACGCTTTCCTCGGGTATGTCCATGTGCTGCGCCAACTCGGCGTCTGTCGGCGTCCGGCCGCGAGAGTTCGTCAGCTCGGAGGTGACATTCCGCAGCTCCAGCCGCAGCTCCTGAAGGGACCGCTGCACATGCACCTGCCAGCGCTTGTCCCGGAAATGCCGCTTGATCTCGCCGCTCACGCATGGCTGCGCGTAGCCGGCCAGGCTGGCGCCGACCGCAGGATCGAAGTTGTTGATCGCCTTGAGCAGCCCGACGTAGCCAACCTGCATCAGCTCCTCCTGCGGTTCGGTGCTGTTCCGGTAACGGAGCACGCAGGATCGCACGAGCGGCCGGTACCGGGTGACGAGCACCTCGCACGCGGTGTCCCGCAGGTAGCTGCCCCGCGGTGCGGACCGGATCAGCCTCAGCAGCTCGCTATCTTCTCGTGTCTCTAGGTCGCCAGGCCGCACGTCGGCGGCCGGCGTAGTCAGCGTCTTCATCGTCGCTCCCAGGTAGCGGGCACGGGGGACGCCCGCCTGCCGATGTTGTGCCCGTCACGCGGAACTCAAACATCTGCCGTCTCGAAACCTGTCCGGCCGCGGTCAGCCGCGCGATCCGCTACCTGGCGTCAGCTGACCTACGTCCCAGCACCAAGGGCAGGTTTAACGGACCCCGCAAAAGGTAGCTTCCGGGCGGGTCAAACCGGGCGCCCTGCTTCCGCAGCTGCGGCCCGGCCACGACCGCGGGCGATCAGGTCGAACGCCCGGCTAACCGGAGGCATTGATGAGGATCATCGCCGTAGTACTCGTCATCTGGCTCGTTATCGGAGTGGTCGCCGGATTCCAGCGCCACTACTACACGGAGTCCGTGAGTTGCGCGAAGGCAGGCACCATCGCAGCTACGATCGCGGCCGGCCCGCTCAACTACGTGGGCGCGAACCCCAAGGTGCACTGCGAGGTACCCCAGCCGAGCAAGTGACGCCGCAAGCCTGCAGCACCGGGAACGGGGCGGCCCGGCCCGGAGGAAGCTCCGGGCCGGGCCGCCAGCCTGCACCCCAAAGACAGGGGCGGTCTACCAGTAGTACCAGCGGCGGCGCCGCGGCCTTGCCGCTGTCTCCCCCATTCGCAGCGCGAAGCCGAGCAGCCAGATGACCAGCGCGGCAAGCGCGATCCACCACAGCACGTGGATGGCGAAGCCAAGGCCGCCCAGGATGAGGATGACGAGCAATACGAGCAGGACGATAGCCATCGCGTTCCCTCCTTTGCTGACACCGGCGCGTATACCCGCGCAGCGATGGCCAAACATCAGCGGCGCTCCTAGACCTCAGCTGGCGTTTGGATCTGGCCCAGGCGGATAGCTGGATCCGGATGATCACTCAATGGCAGCCCAGGGTGCTCCGCGAATACTCGCTGATCGCCGACGGCGAGCGAGGTGCACTTGTCGGCCCCGACGGTGCAATCGTCTGGCTGTGCATGCCGCGCTGGGAGAGCCCGGCGGTCTTCTCGGCGTTGATCGGCGGCTGCGGCAGCTACGCGATAACGCCGACGGATCCCCACTACGTGTGGGGCGGATACTACGAGCCGGGAAGCCTCATCTGGCACAGCCGCTGGGTCAGTGGCGGCGTCGCTGAGTGCCGGGAGGCGCTGGCAATGCCCGCCAGCCCGCATACCGCCGTGCTGCTGAGGCGGGTCGAGGCCCTAGACGGTCCCGCGCGGCTGCAAGTGACGCTCGATGTGCGGTCCGGGTTCGGCCGCCGACCGATGGACGACCTGCAGCGCTCGCGCGGCTGCTGGACCGGCCGCAGCGGATCGATCAGGATCCGCTGGTCCGGTGCGGCACGCGCGCGGCCCGACGATGACGGCCGGCTCGTCATGACGCTGAACCTGGCGGCCGGCGCTCATCACGACTTCATGCTAGAGCTCAGCGACCGGCCCCTCGGTGCCCGCCCGGATCCGGAGGAGAGTTGGGAGGCAACCACGGCGGCATGGTCCGCGGTAGTGCCTGACTGCACCGACCTGATAGCAGTCCGTGATGCCAGGCATGCATACGCCATCCTGCGCGGGCAGACTGCCAGCAGCGGGGCGATGGTTGCCGCCGCCACCACGTCACTGCCCGAGCGAATGGACAGCTTCCGGAACTATGACTACCGCTACGCGTGGATCCGCGACCAGTGCTACGCGGGGCTGGCCGTCGCGGCGCACGGACGGCATCCGCTTATCGACGGCGCGGTCAGGTTCATCACCGAGCGACTGCATAGCGACGGGCCTGACCTGAAGCCCGCGTATACCGTCTGTGGCGGCCCTGTCCCGGCTGAACGCAGGCTGCGGCTGCGCGGGTACCCCGGCGGTGAGGTCCGCACCGGGAACCGGGTGAACCGGCAGTTCCAGCTCGACAGCCTCGGTGAAGCACTGCAGCTCCTCGCGGCGGCCGCCCGACTCGACATGCTCGGGCCGGAGGACTGGCGGGCGGCTGAGATCGCCGCGACCGCGATACAGCAACACTGCGGCGAACCTGACGCAGGCATCTGGGAACTTGACAATCAGCGCTGGGCCCATTCGCGACTGACCTGCGTGGCCGGATTGCGTGCTGTCGCGTCTGCGGCCGAGGGCGGCCCGCCGGGAAGTCATGGCGGCAGGCAGGCCGCGCTATGGAGCTCGATCGCCGATAAGATCCTCGCCGGGCTGAGCGACTGCCTTCATGCGGACGGGCGCTGGCAACGGTCGCCATCCGACGAACGAGTCGATGCCGCGCTGCTCCTGCCCGCTATCAACGGGGCAATGAGCGCTGATGACCCGCGGACGGTGGCCACAATCCGCGCCGTTGCCGCAGAGCTGGCCGAGGACGGCTTCGTGTACCGGTTCCGGCAGGACGCCCGGCCGCTGCACAAGGCCGAGGGCGCGTTCCTGCTGTGCGGCTTCTGGATGGCGCAGGCGGCCAGCGTCTGCGGGGACCAGGTTGCTGCGGCTCGCTGGTTCGAGCGCAGCCGGTCCGCATGCGGCCCGGCCGGCCTGTACACCGAGGAGTACGACGTGCACCAGCGGCAGCAGCGCGGCAACCTGCCGCAGGCGTTCGTCCACGCCGGGATGCTGCGAACGGCGGTGCGGCTGTCCCGCCAGCCGCAGAGCGCGGTGGCTGGGCTAGGCGGCCGGTGACCCTCGCGCTGACCGGGCGCTCCCCTGGGGGAAGGATGCTTGGATGACGGACATCGACGCTGCGAACCACAAGGCCGGCGATGACCCCCGGAACGAGTCACAGAATGCTCGCGATGACCGGAACCTGGGCGAGCTGGTGCAGGAACTGCGTGTCGCTGGCCTCGGCGTACAGGTCTTGTTCGGTTTCCTGCTTGCCCTGCCGTTCAGCGCCCGATTCACCAAGCTGAGCACAGCGCAGCGCGGGCTGTACATGGCTGACGTCGTGCTGGCGGCGGTCACGACCGCGCTGCTTGTCGGTCCTGTCGCCTATCATCGGTTGCTGTTCCGGCGGCATCAGAAGGAACGGCTAGTCAGGGCCGCTAACGCCATGGCGATATGCGGGCTGACCACGGTCGCGCTGGCGATTACTGGTGCAGTCTTGCTGATCGCGAGCTTCGTGGTGCACGGCGCAGCGGCGATCGTCATCACGGCCTGCGTGTTCTGCCTGTTCGCCGGGCTGTGGATCCTGGTGCCGCTGGCCAGGCGAGAGCGCGTTGACCGAGATCGCGCCAGCGGTGGGCCGGACAGCTAACAGGTACCCGTTACGCTCAAAAATGCCCCCCGGCGCCGATTCAGCGCCGCCGGGTGCCTTCGTCGCCTGCGTTAGCGATGATGACCGCGATCGGCGGGATCAGCATGACGACCACCGACACCACGATCGCCGCCGTGACCGAGTAGATCCGTATCACCGTCCAGGACAGCGCTACCGCCCCGATGCAGATAGTCATCAGGAGCAGGTAGACCCGGTCTCGGTTCATGGTGCTGGCGCCCCCATCACAAACCAGCCTAGCCACCTGGCGGTGGCGAGCGCGCCGCCGACGCAGGCCAGGCCGATGAGGCCTGCCGCCTGGTCAGCTCGGCTGTCGAGCAGGTAAGCGCTTTCTGGCTGGCTAGTGCGTTAGTGGCCACTGACCGGGTACCTGCCTCGGGCATGACAAGCCTCGCCGAACTTGCCCGGCAAGCGGCCACGTGCACGAGGTGCGATTTGTACAGGAACGCCACCGCGACAGTCTTCGGCGTGGGTCCGCCGGACGCCCGGCTGATGCTAGTGGGCGAGCAGCCGGGAGACGCCGAAGACAAGCAAGGCAAACCGTTCGTGGGGCCAGCGGGGCGGCTGCTGGACAAGGCGCTACTGGAGAGCGGCATTAACCGCTCCGATGCCTACCTGACAAATGCAGTGAAACACTTCAGGTTCACCCAGAGCGGCAAGCGCAGGCTGCACCAGCCGCCGAACCGGACGCAGATCGTCGCCTGCCAGCCTTGGCTGGAGGCGGAGCTCGAGGTTGTCCGGCCCGCCGTCCTGGTCTCGCTCGGCGCCGTCGCGGGCTCGGCTGTGGTCGGCCCCGGGTTTCGGGTCTCGGACCACCGCGGCAGGACCGAGGAGGTAGCGGTCGGCGGCTGGCGCGGGCTGGTGCTGGCAACCATTCATCCGTCGGCCGTGCTGAGGGCTGCCGACGCGCGAGCACGCGACACGGCGTTTGCGGGCCTGGTCATCGACCTGAAGACCGCAGCGCGCGAGGCGGGCGCTGGCACCTAGCGCGTCCCCGCATGGCCGCGGGCCACCTGGGTAGCTGGCGCGAAAGCCAGGACCAAGGAGGAGCTGCGTGGTCGAGACATTTCCGTCGGAAGGTACTGGCAGCGGCAGTCCAGCCGCCCGCCTGCGGTACGGCACGGCTGGCCGGAGCCAGATGATCAAGCGAGCCGGGAGGAAGTACATCGCCGACCGGTGCGGTATGACGGCCGGGAGTCTGGCCTACCACTGGTTCCTGGCGCTCTTTCCTGCGCTGATCGCCTTGCTAGGCCTGACCGGCCTGGCACATATCAGCCCAGGCACCGTGCGCCGCGTCGTGTCCGGCCTCAGCCAGGCGCTGCCGCCGGACGCGGCCAGTGTCTTGACCATGGCGGTCTCGCATGCAGCTGCACAATCCTCCAAAAGCTCGCTAACCGCGCTGGTCGTCGGCATAGTGATCGCGCTCTGGAGCGCATCGGGGGGCATGGCTGCTCTCCAGCAGAGCCTGGACGTGGCGTACGAGGTGCCGGACGACCGCAAGTTCCTGGTCCGGCGGCTGCGTTCGTTCCCGCTCATGCTCGCGACCATCGTGATCGGCGGGGCCGCCTCGGCGCTGATCGTCTTCGGGCAACCCGTCGGCCAGGGCATCGAAGGGCACATCGCTGTCTCCGGTACCGCGTTCGGAATCGGCTGGACCGTGCTGCGGTGGGTAGTGACGATCGTGCTGATCAGCCTGCTATTCGCGGTCTATTACTACTACGGGCCTAACCGGGTCGCGCCGCGCTGGCAGTGGGTAAGCACCGGCGGCCTCGTCGGGACGGCCATCTTCCTGCTCGCGTCGGTCGGATTCTCCTTCTACGTAGCCAAGTTCGGCTCGTACGGAAAGACCTACGGTGCGCTGGCAGGCGTGGCGATCCTCATTTTCTGGCTTTATCTAGTCGGCCTGGCTGTGCTGGTGGGGGCCGAGATCAATGCCTCGATCGAGCGCCAATCGGCCGCCCGGCTTGACCCGCAGGCATGTGGCGCCGCCAGGCCCCGAGGCAGCGGCGGCGGCCCAGCCAGAGCCGGCCGCAAACACGGTCGCCCCGCCGCTGCCTCGCCGCGTCCCGCGCATCCAGGATTGATGCGGATTTCGGCTGCGGACCCGCCCGCGTGCAGGCGATACCCGGCACCGGGGCCGGGCAGGTTCGCACACTAGTGCTCCGGCTGCGCGAAGATGGTTAGGTGACTCATCACCGCGCCGGCTACGGGGACCTCGGAACTCGGCTGTCCGGCGCTGCGCGACCTGGGCATAGCCGGCCTGGCAGGCCGCCGGAAGGTATGGGCCGATGTACATAGCCGTGGCGGTCATTGCCGCGATGCTCTGCGGAACTGGCTTCGTGCTGCAGCAGCAAGCGGCCGAGAAGGTGCGATCCGCCGGATTCCTCGAGCTGGGCCTGATCACAGCGCTCCTGCATAAGCGGCGGTGGCTGGCTGGTGTCGCTTTGATGGTCGCTGGTTACCTGACATTTGCCTGGACGCTGGGGCATCTCGCCCTGACGGTCAGCGAGCCGCTCCTGACCACGAACCTGATCTTCGCCCTGGTGCTGGCCGTGCCCTTGTCAGGAAATACACTACGCAAGACTGACATCGCGGGCGCCGCGCTGCTCACTGCTGGCGTGACTGCGCTCTCTGCGACCCGAGACGTCCGTGCGCCGGCCGAGTCGTTCGGGTCTTTCTCGCACTGGCCCGCGGCGGCCGTCATCGCGGTCATCGCCGCCATCCTGGTTCGGCTCGGACGGCGGCGCTCTGGGCAGGTCAGGGCGACCCTGACCGGCACCGCCGCCGGATTGGTTCTCGGCATCGCAGATGCCTTCACCAGGCGCAGCGTCCAGATGCTGGACAGTCACCACGCGAGCGGCCTGCTGACGAGCTGGCCCGGCTACGCGACGTTGGCCGCCAGTATCATCGGGTTCTGGCTGATGCAGAACGCTTTCAGCGCCGCGCCGCTGCAGGCATCACTCCCGGCCGTGACGGCAGCCGAGCCGACCGCCGGCATCGTGCTTGGCGTGGTGGTATTCGGGGACACGGTGGACATCTCGCCGTTCCTGCTGGCGCTGCAGGCAGCTGGCGTAGCCGCCATGGTCGCCGGGGTGATCCTGGTAGCCAGGGCTCATGCGTTCCGTGACCTGCGTCTTCGTCAGCTGCCGCACGCTGCGCTCGAACGCTTGCAGCACCCGGTGGTAGCCCATCTTCCCGGCGCGCGCCGGGATGATCGGGCTAGCCCCGCAGATGACCGGGCCGCGGGAAGCCCGTCTGCGGCGGAGGCGGCCGAACCACGCGAATCCACCAATTCGGACGGCGACAGCGCGGGCCCGAACGGCGGGATCGAGGCTGGCACTGGCGTGATGGCCGACCCGGCCGGCACGCTGGTGCCACGCGATCCGCTCGCATCCGGCTAGCCAGCGCCCCGCTATCCGCGTCGGCGCACCCAGCGCGCTACCGCGACCACCGCGGCCAGACCGGCAGCCGCCGCCAGCGTGGCCGCGGTCCGGGCCGGGTCTGGCGCGGTCGGCCGCATGGCGCGCTGCTCGGGATGCTCGACGGGCAGCTCAGCCGCCATGCCGAGCAGTTCGGCCAAGTGCATCGCCTCCCGGCCACCGCTGTCGAGCTCGCGTATTTAAGTCCGGCGGCTGAAACCGTCGGCCAGCACCACCGCGTCGCCAGGCGCCTCGCGGAGCGCAGGCAGCAGCACATGCTCGGCGCAAGCGACGCTGACCTCCTGGTGGCCGCGCTGGAAGCCGAAGTTCCCCGCCAGTCCGCAGCAGCCGGACTCCAGCTGCTCGAGACTGGCACCAGCCTTCTTGAGCACGTCGGCGTCGGCATCCCAGCGCATGACCGCGTGCTGGTGGCAATGCACCTGCGCCAGCACCTGCCGGGCAATGGCTGGCGGCTGCCAGCCGGGAGTGTGCTCGGCCAGGAGCTCGGCCAGGGTGACCACATGGTCGCGCAGTCGGAGCACATCCCGGTCGTCAGGAAACAGCTCAGCCGCGTCCGCGCGGAACATGGCAGTGCAGCTCGGCTCCAGCCCGACCACCAACCCGCCGGCCCGGACGTGCTCGGCTAGCCGGGCAACTGTGCGCGACAGCACTTTCTTCGCCACGCCCAGCTGGCCGGTCGATACCCAGGTCAGGCCGCAGCACAGGTCGCCAGACGGGATGTCGACCCGCCAGCCAGCGTCCTCTAGCACCCTGACGGCTGCCATGCCGACATGCGGGTGGAAATGGTTGATGAATGTATCCGGCCAGAGTAGGACCGTGCCGAGATGGCCATCGCCGCTTTCGTCCCGTCGCGCATGCCACTGCTGGAGTGTCTGGCCGGCGAACAGGGGCACCTCGCGGGGTTCTACACCCGCTATCAGCGTCGCTGCCTCATGGACTCCAGGTGTGTGCGTCAGCACGTTGACGACGCCCGCTAGCCTCAGCTTGGCGACCGCCTTGGCCATGACGGGCAACCAGCCGAGGGAGAAGTCTGACCTCGGCCGCCGCCACTGTCGGCCTTTCCAGTGCTGGGCCAGGAATTCAGCCTTATAGGTAGCCATGTCGACGTTGGCTGGGCAGTCGGTCTTGCAGCCCTTGCAGGCCAGGCACAGGTCCAGCGCATCACGCACCGCCTCCGACCGCCAGCCGTCGCCGATCGGCGAGTCGCCATGCCCGTTCAGCATTTCGAACAGCAGCCGGGCGCGGCCGCGAGTGGAATGCTCTTCCTCGCCGGTGGCCTGGTAAGAGGGGCACATTACCGCTCCGCCCGGATGCTCATGCTGCCGGCACTTGCCGACGCCCACGCAGCGGTTGGCGGCTTGGGCAAACGACCCGCCGTCGTTGGGGAACCGGAAGTACAGGTCCTGCGGCGTGGCCGGAGCCCAGTCAGCGCCCAGCCGCAGATGCTCATCAAGCCGGGCCGGATGTGCGACCTTGCCAGGATTCATCCGGTTTCCTTCGTCGAAGATGGCCTTGAGCTCGCCGAACGCGCCGACCAGGCGGTCGCCGAACATCTTGACCAGCAACTCACCCCGCGACTGACCGTCCCCGTGCTCGCCAGAAAGCGAGCCGCCATGAGAGACAACCAGATCGGCTGCGCGCTCCATGAACCGCCGGTATTTCGCGACGCCCTCGCCGCTGTACAGGTCGAACGGGATCCTGGTGTGCACGCACCCCTGACCGAAGTGGCCGTACAGGCTGGGCATCAGGTCGCTCGCGTAGCCGAACTCCGCATACAGCTCGTTCAGATCGCGCAGGTAGTCGCCAAGTCTCTCAGGCGCAACGGCTGAATCCTCCCAGCCCTCAAAGGTGTCAGGCTGGCCGGGCAGGTGCGCGGTGGCGCCCAGCCCGGCCTCCCTGGCTTGCCACAGCTCGTCCTCGAAGCCGGGCTCGTCCAGGAATTTGACGCTAGGCTCATGCTCGGTGTCGTGCAGGGCGTCCAGCAGGTCGTGCGCGGCGGCGTCGACCGCCTCTTTGCTGTTGCCGCCGAACTGCACCATGAGATAGGCCGAGCCGCGGGGCAGTTCCTGCAAGGCACGGGAGTTCAGGTGCTTGACCTGCTCGTCATGGATCAGGCGATTATCTAGCCCCTCCAGGGCGATGGGCTTGTGCGGCAGGATGACCGGGACTGCGTCGGCGGCCCTGTCAATGCTGGGGTATCCGAGCACTACCAGGCTGCGCTCGGGCAGCACAGGAACCAGCTTCAGCCGCGCCCGCAGCACAGTGACCAGTGTCGACTCGCTGCCCACGAGCAGGCCGGCGATGTCGAAGCCGTGCTCGGGCAGCAGCGAGTCCAGGTTGTAACCGGAGACCCGCCGCGGAATATCCGGATAGCGCGCCCGGATCTCGTCCTGATACTCATCACGCAGCCGCCGCAGCCGCCGGTATATCTCGGCCCGGCGATCGCCGCGGCGCTCGAGTCGCACGTACTCCTCATCGTCAGTTGGCCCGCACCAGAACCGGGTGCCGTCGTAGAGCAGCACCTCGAGCTCGGCGACGTTGTCGACCACCTTGCCCGTGCGCTGCGCAGTCGCGCCGCACGAGTTGTTGCCGATCATGCCGCCCAGCGTGCAGTTCATGTGCGTGGCGGGCTCCGGACCGAACCGGAGCTTGGCCGGCGCGAGCTGCTTATTTAGCATGTCTAGCACGATGCCGGGCTGGACCACGCAGGTGCGTTGCTGCGCGTCGACCGACTCGACGCGGTTGCAGTACTTCGACCAGTCCAGTACCACTGCGGTGTTGGTGCACTGGCCGGCCAGGCTGGTGCCGCCGCCGCGGGATAGCACAGGCACGCCGAATTCGCGGCATACGGCAATGGCCTCCGCCGCGGCCTCGGGGTAATGCGGGACTACCACGCCGATGGGCACCTGACGGAAATTCGAGGCGTCGGTCGAGTACGCGGCCCGGCTGCCCTTGTCAAACCGGACCTCGCCGTCCACGCTTTCTGTCAGCGCGCGCTGCAGGTAGCTGATGTCTGCCACGTCGGCGACATTAGAGGCGCTTACCGTTCCCCTCATTCCCGTCGTGGCAGCTGACGATGCCATCACAGATCACGTCCCGTCGAGCAGGCAGCAGCGGCGAAGTATCCGGCTACCCGAGCGCGGCGGCCGGAAACATCCCGTTGCGCCGCTTACTGCGCGTGCTGCGGCCGCCAATCGCAGATCCGCTCAAACCCAGACATGTGACGAAGGTCGCCTGTTTGCCAGCGCCCGCGCCGGGCACCTAGAACGCGGCCGGAGACGGCCGTCAGCCGTGCCGCCCGGAGGTGAGATGAACCTGGTTGAGAAGGCGCTGCGCCGCCTCGACACGGCCCAGCAGCGTCACCAGCCGGCCGCATTCATCTTCGCTGTCGTGAAGAAGTTCGGCGATGATAACGGCGGCGTCCTGGTCACAAACCTTGCCTACTCGGCTTTCGTGTCAGTGTTCCCGCTGCTGCTGATCCTGGTGACTATCCTCGTCAGCATCGCGTCAATTGACCATGGCCTGCACGCTCAGGTGATCAGCGCGGTGGAGCGCCAATTCCCGCTGGTGGGCAAGCAGCTGGCCAGTAACATTCACGGGCTCCGACGGTCAACGACCGCCGGCCTGGTCGTCGGGCTCGTCCTGCTCACCTGGGGCGTGACGAGGCTTGCCCAGGCCGGCCTGTTCACCATGGGGCAGGTCTGGAACCTGCCGGGGCCCGCCAGGCCCGGTTACTTCCCCCGGCTCACCCGCAGCATGGCATTTCTCGGCGTGCTCGCGATCGGAGTCGTCGCCAGCACCCTGCTGGCCGGCCTGGTCACCTACGGCAGCCACACCCTGGCGTTCCGGGTCCTGGCTCAGATCCTTGCCGTGCTGGCTAACACCGGCCTGTACCTCGCCGCGTTCCGCGCCCTCACCCCGAAGGGCGTGCGCGCTCGCCAGCTCGTGCCTGGTGCCATGGCAGGCGGGATTTTCTGGACGGTCCTGCAAGCGCTCGGGGCCTTCCTGGTGCACCACTACCTGCGCACCGCATCGGTGTACGGCGTGTTCGCCACCGTGCTCGGCCTGATCGCCTGGATCTATCTGGGAGTGCAGGGCACGGTGTACGCGGCCGAGGTCAATGTCGTGCTTACCCGGCGGCTGTGGCCGCGCGGCATCATTCAGCCGCCGCTTACCGAAGCCGACCGCGCGTCGATGGCACTCCAGGCACTGCAGAACCAGCGGCGACCCGAGCAGCAGGTAACGGTCGGTTTCACCGATCGGGAGGCGGGCGCGGCAGCGCCAGCCGGAACTCCGCGCACGCCGCAAGAGGTGGCACCGCCCGCCCGGCCTCGAACCGACGAGCGGCTGAGTAACAAGTAACGGGGCAGACATATGGCAGCGAAGGCAGCATGGCCCGGCGTCAGCTATCCGCTGGGCGCCAGCTACGACGGCGTGGGCACCAACTTCGCGCTCTACTCCGCGATAGCCGAGCAGGTCGAGCTGTGCCTGTTCGACGACCGGGGCGAGACGGGCGGGATGGCCGAGCCAGCCGAAGAGCGGGTCAGCCTGCACGAGGTGGACGGCTTCGTCTGGCACGGGTACCTGCACGGCATCGGCCCCGGGCAGCGCTACGGCTACCGGGTGGATGGGCCGTACGACCCTAAAGCCGGCCATCGCTGCAATCCCAGCAAGCTGCTGCTCGACCCGTACGCCAAGGCGATCGAGGGCTCGGTGCGCTGGGATCAGGCCGCCTTCGGCTACCGGTTCGGAGATGAGGACCAGCCGGACGGCACCGACTCCGCGCCATACGTGCCGCGCGGCGTCGTGGCCAACCCGTACTTCGACTGGGGCAACGACCGCCCGCCGCGCACGCCGTACCACCAGAGCGTGATCTACGAGGCGCACGTGCGCGGGCTGACGAGGCTTCATCCCGCCGTGCCCGAGGATCAGCGCGGCACCTACGCCGGCCTGTCGCATCCGGCGATCATCGAGTACCTGCTCGACCTCGGCGTCACCGCGGTCGAGCTGATGCCGGTGCACCAGTTCGTCAGCGACGGATTCCTGGCCGACCGCGGCCTGTCGAACTACTGGGGCTACAACACCATCGGGTTCTTCGCCCCGCACAACGCCTATAGCGCGACCGGCCAGCTCGGCGAGCAAGTGCCCGAGTTCAAGTCGATGGTGCGGGCGCTGCACGAGGCCGGCATCGAGGTGATACTGGACGTCGTTTACAACCACACCGCCGAGGGCAATCAGCTCGGCCCTACGCTGTCCTTCCGCGGCATCGACAACACCGCCTATTACCGGCTCTCCGACGAGCCGGACCGCCGGCGCTATCTGGACACCACCGGCACCGGCAACAGCCTGCTGATGAGCAACCCGCACGTACTGCAGCTGATCATGGACTCGCTGCGCTACTGGGTGCTCGAAATGCACGTGGACGGGTTCCGGTTCGACCTAGCGGCCGCGCTCGCGAGGCAGTTCCTGGAGGTCGACCGGCTGTCGGCGTTCTTCGACCTGGTTCAGCAGGATCCGGTCGTCTCCCAGGTCAAGCTGATCGCCGAGCCGTGGGACGTGGGCGAGGGCGGCTACCAGGTAGGCAACTTCCCCCCGCTGTGGACCGAGTGGAACGGGAAGTACCGGGATGCGGTGCGTGACTTCTGGCGCGGCCAGCGAGCCGCACTGCCTGAGTTCGCCTCGCGCCTTACCGGCTCGGCTGACCTCTACGCCAGCGACAACCGGCGGCCGATCGCCTCGGTGAACTTCGTTACTGCCCATGATGGCTTCACCCTCGCCGATCTGGTCAGTTATGACCACAAGCACAACGACGCCAACGGCGAGGGTGGCCAGGACGGCAGCGACGACAACAGGTCCTGGAATTGCGGCGCCGAAGGGCCGACCCAGGACGCCCCGGTTCTGGCGCTGCGGGCCCGGCAGCAGCGCAATCTGCTGGCCACCTTGCTGCTCTCGCAAGGCGTGCCGATGGTGCTGGCTGGCGACGAGCTGGGCCGCACCCAGCATGGCAACAACAACGGCTACTGCCAGGACAACGAGCTGTCCTGGCTGCACTGGCCGGCTGACGTTGGCGCCAGCGCTACCGCCAGTCCTGCAGTCACCGGGGAGGGAACGGGGTCGTCGTCCTTGCACGCCTTCGTCCGCTCGCTGATCCGGATCCGCGCCGAGCATCCAGTGTTCCGGCGACGTCGGTTCTTTACCGGCCACAGCGGCCGGGCTACGGGCGACCACCTCGGCGACATTGACTGGCTGACGCCGGCCGGCGAGCGGATGGCGGACAGCGACTGGACGGCCGGATTCGCCAAGTCGCTCATGGTGTTCCTGTACGGCGACGCCATCAGCGAGCCCGACCCGCGCGGCGAGCGCATCACCGACGATTCGTTCCTGCTGCTCTTCAACGCGGCCGAGCATGACGTGGACTTCAACATCCCGCCGCCCGGCTACGGCGAGCACTGGCAGCCGGTGCTCGACACGGCCGACCCGGCGCTGCCTCCCGGCGACCCAGGCGCTGTGAAGGCGGGCGAGGTGATCCGCATGACCAGCAGGTCGCTCCGGTTGCTGCGCCGTGTCTGACGCAGGCGGCTGGCAGGGCCAGCCCGCGTCCACCTACCGGCTGCAACTGCATGCGGGCTTCGGGTTCGCTGACGCCGCCGCAATAGCCGACTATCTAGCCGCGCTGGGCGTCACCCACGCCTACCTTTCGCCGATCCTGCAGGCTGCGCCCGGCTCGACCCATGGATACGACGTAGTGGATCACTCGCAGATATGGGCCGAACTCGGTGGTGAGGACGGCTTTCGCGCCATGGCCGCGAGATTCGCCGAAGCCGGCCTCGGCATCATCGTGGACGTAGTGCCGAACCACATGGCCGTTCCGGTGCCCGAGTACCTGAACCGCCAGCTCTGGTCCGTGCTGCGGGACGGCCGGGACTCATCGCTCGCGCACTGGTTCGACATTGACTGGGATGTGCATGGCGGCCGGATGCTCTTGCCGATCCTGGCCAAACCGCTGCGTCACTGCGTGGACGAGCTTGCCCTAAGCGAACTGGACATACCCGGTGCCAGCAGCCAGCCGGTACTGCGTTATCACGATCACATCCTGCCGGTGCGGCCCGGCACCGAGCACCTGCCGAGGGACGAGCTGCTCGCGGCTCAGTGCTACCTGCTCGCCGACTGGCGATCGGCGGCCGCAGAGCTTAACTGGCGGCGGTTTTTCGATATCAGCTCGCTGATCGCGATCAAGGTTGAGGAACCCGATGTGTTCGCGGCGAGTCACGGCTTGCTGCTCGGCCTGGTCGCCGAGGGACTCATCGACGGACTGCGGATCGACCATCCGGACGGTCTGGCCGATCCACGGGGCTACTTGCGGCAGCTCGCAACCGCTACTGACCGCTGCTGGACCGTGGTCGAGAAAGTTCTCAGTCCTGGCGAGCTGCTGCCGGCCGACTGGCAGTGCGCAGGTACTACCGGCTATGACGCGCTGGCGGCCATCGGTGAGCTGTTCACCGATCCGGCGGGCGCGGAGCAGCTGGGCGCGGAGTACGTCCGCTCGGGCGGCGGCGGTGACTTTGCCGCGCAGGCGTGGGCGGCCAGGCGCGAGGTGACCGGCCAGCAGCTCGCCTCGGAGGTGGCCCGGCTAGCCCGGCTGCTCGGCCGCCTCGGCGAGCCTCTGCTAGCGGCGCTCCCACCGACGGACCGGCGGGCGATCCTGGCCGAGCTGCTCGCTGCCTTCACCGTCTACCGCGCCTACGTAATCCCCGGCGAGCCGGTGGCCGGTGACAGCGCGGCACAGATCACCGCGGCGGCCGCGCGGGCGAGGCGGCGGATTCCAGGCCGCCTGCAGGCTGCGGCCGACCTTGTCGTCGCGCTGCTGCTCGGCCGGGCTGTGGCTGCGAACTACCAGGGCGCCCGCGACGAGCTCATCGTGCGATTCCAGCAGACCTGCGCGGCAGTGCAGGCCAAAGGCGTGGAGGACACCGCTAGCTACAGGTGGACCCGGCTGGTGTCCGCCAACGAGGTCGGAGCCGATCCCGATCATCCCGGCCGCGGCATGGCCGCGTTTCACCGCTTTGCCCGGCGGCTGGAACGCGATTGGCCGGCCACCATGACGACGCTGTCCACCCATGACACCAAACGCCAGGAAGACGTCCGGGCCCGGCTTGCGGCACTCGCCGAGTCACCCGAGACATGGGGACACGAAGTGGCGGCCTGGCACCGGCGGGCGACCAGCTTGGTCCGGTCAGCGCCGACCCAGTGGCCAACCGAATACCTGCTCTGGCAGACGATCGTCGGCGCCTGGCCGATCGATGCCGACCGGCTGGCCGATTATCTGCTCAAGGCCATGCGCGAGGCCAAACTGACGACGTCGTGGACAGAACCCGACCGGCGCTACGAGACCGCGGTGATCGAGTTCGCGCGGCTGGCGCTGGCCGATGACGAGATAGCTAGCCGGGTCGCCGCGTTCGTAGGCTGGCTTGGTCCCGACGCGCGGGCCAACTCCCTGGGCGCCAAGCTGGTGCAGCTCACCATGCCCGGCGTACCGGACCTGTACCAGGGCTGTGAACTGGCCGGCCTGGCACTTGTAGATCCGGACAATCGACGGCCCGTTGACTTCAACCGGCGGCTAGACCTGCTGACGGCGCTCGATGATGGCACGCTGTCCCAGCCGACTGCCCCGCCAGCGGGCGCCCAGCCCTCCGATGCCGGCGGCGCGCAGGCCGAGCTGGATGCGGCCAAGCTGGTGGTGACCTCACGGGTCCTTCGGCTCCGCCGGGCTTACCCGGACTGGTTTACCGGCGATTACCAGCAGTTGCATGCCAGCGGCGCGGCCGCCGCGCACGTAGTCGCGTTCTGCCGGTCCGGCCAGGCCGTGACCGTTGCGACCAGGCTTCCTGGCGGGCTGCGCCGGTCCGGTGGCTGGCGGGACACGGTGCTCGCGGTGCCAACCGGCCGCTGGCAGGACTTGCTCACCGGCGCCGTATTCCGCGCCACCGGACGCGCCAGCAGGCGCCTCAGGCTGGCTGAGGTGACGGCGGCGCTTCCGGTAGCGCTGCTGGTGCAGGCCGATGACGATGTCGCGGGGACGGCGTGACCGAGTTCAGAGTGTGGGCGCCCTCCGCCAGGCAGGTCACGGCCGAGATCTGCGGGCAGCCGCACCAGATGTCCGCGGCCTGCCGGAGCTGGTGGACCGTCACGGTTGCGGACACGGGTCCGGATGCGCGGTACGGATTCCGGCTCGACGGCGGCGACCTGCTGCCGGATCCTCGCTCGCCGCGGCAGCCGACCGGACCGTCCGGTCCGAGTCAGTGCTACGACCATTCCACTTTCGACTGGACCGATCCTGGCTGGCGGGGCAGCCCGCTGCACGGCTCGGTTATCTACGAAATGCATGTTGGCACGTTCACCACCGGCGGCACGTTCGACGCCGCGATCGAGCGCCTTGACCACCTGCGCGACCTGGGCGTCAACATCGTGGAGCTCATGCCAGTCGCATCGTTCCCCGGCCGGCGTGGCTGGGGCTACGACGGCATCGGATTGTGGGCCGTGCACGAGCCGTATGGCGGGCCAGCCGGGCTCAAGCGGTTTGTTGATGCCTGCCATGCTCGCCGCCTTGCCGTGCTGCTTGACGTCGTCTACAACCACGTGGGCATCGGCAATCGGCTGGCCGACTTCGGGCCGTACTTCACCAGCGCGCATGTGACCCCGTGGGGCCCAGCGGTCAACCTCGACCAGCCGGGCTCGGATGAAGTGCGGGCGTTCATCATCGAGAACGCCCTCATGTGGCTACGCGACTACCATCTCGACGGGTTGCGGCTCGACGCCGTGCACGCGCTGGAGGATCACCGTGCACTGCACCTCCTCGAGCAGCTCGCGGCCGAGGTGCAGGCACTGGCAGCGCGGTTGAACCGGCAGCTTGTCCTGATCGCGGAGTCCGACGCTAACGACCCCCGGCTAGTGACGTCGCGGGAAGCGGGCGGCTACGGTCTCACCGCGCAATGGAATGACGACTTCCACCACGCCGTGCAGGCAGCCAGCACCGGCGAACGGCAGGGCTACTACTGCGACTTCGGTTCCATGTCCGCCATCGCCAAGACTGTCACCCGGGTTTTCTTTCATGACGGCGACTGGTCACAGTCCCGGGGCCGGTCACATGGCCGCCAGGTAGATGTGTTCCGGATACCGGCGTACCGGTTCGTCGGCTATCTCCAGGATCACGATCAGGTGGGCAATCGGGCGACCGGCGACCGGATATCCGCGAGCGTGTCCGTTGACTTGCTGAAGGTCGGCGCTGGCTTGGTGTTGACCGCCCCGTTCACGCCGATGTTGTTCATGGGCGAGGAATGGGGCGCAACGACCCCGTGGCAGTACTTCACCGATCATCGCGACGCCGCACTCGGCCGGGCAGTGTCCGACGGCAGGCGTGCCGAGTTGGCCCGGTACGGCTGGCAGCCGGCCGAGGTACCGGACCCCCAGGACCCGGCCACGTTTGCGCGCTCCACGCTGGACTGGTCAGAGCTCGACGGCGCTCGCCACCGCGAATTGCTCGCCTGGTACCGGCAGCTCATCGCGCTGCGCAAAGCACGGCCGGAGCTTGCCGACCCGAGGCTTGACCGGATTAGCGCCCGCTGGGACGACGATGGCCGCTGGATAGTCGTCAGCCGCGGCAGGCTCAGGATCGCCGCGAACCTCGGAGCCATGACTCGTGAAGTGCCCGCTGACGGCGCCGGCGGCGCCATGCTTGCTGCCTCCACGGCCGGCATCAAAGCCGGGTCCGGCGTCATCCAGCTACCGCCCGCGTCCTTCGCCGTGCTGCGCACCTGACCACGAGGTTCGTTGACCTCGTCAGCAGCCGGGAGATCCCTGCGAGCTCAGCTAATGGCACTTCCCGCTCTTTAGCCGAGCGTTTGAACGGCCTGTTCGCGGGGAGCGGGAGGGGACCCGAAGTCAGGAGGTTCCAATGTCAGGCGGGACAACGGTCGTCGTCATCGTGGTGACACTTGTGGTCATTGCGTTGCTCGGCGCGGCTGGAATAACAGTTCGCCGGCGCAGACTGCGCCAGCAATTCGGCCCCGAATATGAGCGAGTGGCCAGTGCGCAGAACAGCAAGATAAGGGCAGACGCAGAACTGACCGAGCGCCAGCGCAGGGTCAGGAAGCTGGATCTCAGGCCGTTGCCTGAGGAAGCAAGGATCCGCTACGCCGACCAGTGGGCTGCCATTCAGGAAGAGTTCGTCGACGCTCCCCAAGCGGCCGTGCAAGATGCCTACCTGCTCGTGACCACCGTAATGCGGGACCGGGGCTACCCGGTGGACGATGAGAAGCAGGTGATGGCCGATCTGTCGGTCGAGCATGCGCATACGGTCGGGCATTTCCGCGCGGCGCAGGACATCAGCGCCAGCGCGGCCGGCGGCCACGCAGCCACCGAGGATTTGCGCCAGGCGTTCATCCACTACCGTGCGCTGTTCGCCGACCTGCTCGGCGAGCCGACTGGAGCCGCTGGCCGAACCGTGCCAGCCAGCAACGCCATGCCAGCCAGCAACGCCATGCCCGCCGACCCGGCCGCCAGCAATGGGCGGGCAGGAGCCGCTAATGGGCAGTTGGCGCCAGATGCCAGCCGAGATGGCTATGTCGACACGGCGGCCCAGGATCAGACCGACTATCCGCAGCGGTAACACGGAGGTAAGCAGTGACGACGCAGCCAAATCGACCGTTTGCGGTCGACGATGAAATGGACGCGGACGCCGACCCGGCGGTATCGCCGGACTATCACGACGAACGCGGCGACGCGGAATCCGACGCGATCGTAGCTATGGTCATCGACGAGGAGCCGGGTTCGCGGCCGGGCTACGAGCCCGGCGTGCAGGACAGCTACCAGGCCGGCGCGGACAGCACGCCCAAGACGGAAGCAGCTGTCGGACCGGATCCGCTGGCTGCAGCTGGGCACGGCGACGCCGGGCCGCCGTCGGATGAGGCCATGCCTCCCGCCGATTCTGAATCCCCTGACGACGAACCGCCTGACTACATGTCCCCAGCCGGCACTGCTGCTGCGGCCGACGGCCTGTTCCCGGCCGCCGCAACGACTGGCCTGGCTGGCCAGCAGGGCACCGGCGCGCTCGGCCAGCAGTGGCATGACATCCAAGCCATGTTTGTCGATGATCCCCGCGGCTCGGTGCAGCTCGCCGCCGAGGCCTCGGATGCTGCGGTGAGTTCCCTGGTGGAGTCCCTGCGCGAACGGCAAGCTGGCCTGCGGCCAGCTGCGGGCTCCGCGAGCAGGAACGAGGCCGACACCGAGCAGCTCCGCACGGCGCTGCGAACATACCGGGTGTTTTACGAAACCGTCTGTGACCTGGCCCAGCGACTGCCGCACATTGGCGGTGTCGCTCGCTGACCAACCACGAGCAGACGACGCGACGAAGGGCCGGGCGCTACCCGCCCGGCCCTTCGTCGGCAAAAGCTCACTTGCCGCCTGGTTGGGCTGGCACTGCGCGGCCTGGACCGGGCACCCGGTGCCGTGCGCGACGCGAGCGGTCGCTTGCACGCCCTGGGACGACAGGGAGCATCCCCGCGAACTGCCACTGCTCATGCCAATCAGCAGCCCGAACAGGGCAACGCCTATCGCTAGCTGCGCTATGAGCAGTGCGCGCCGGCGGGCCGAACTCCGCCGGCCGCTAGCGCCGACGAGAGGCCACAATGCCAGAACGCTGAGGAGATCCCGCAGCGGCCGTCGCGGCAACTGCTCCCGGCCAGGCGCGGCTTCATTCCTGGTGAGCCGGGTAAACATCGCGAACATCGACACCAACCGCGGGTCGCTGGCTCGCATGGCCGCGGCCATTCCGTCCAGGACCCGCTGCTGGGTGGCTGGCAAACTCATCCTGCACTCCCGACGACCAGACCTGCGTGTTACTGCAGATCAGCTACCCTCGGGCCGACGGGCAAACGCGGGCATCGGATTTAGCTCCGCCGCATATGCAGCCTGATGCTCGTGCCTGTCTCGGCTGTCCGGAGCTCCACCAGGTCGCAGATCTGGTTGACAAGCCACAGGCCCTGCTTCCCTGGCACATCGCCTGCGGGCCTGAAGTAGCCGGCTAGCGGGTCGGAGATGTAGCCGCCATCGTCGATCTGGCACAGCATCTCTTTCGTCGTGTGCCACAGCCGGATGACGCCGCCTCCTGTGGTGTGCCGCAACGTGTTCGCTGCGACCTCGCTTGCCGCTATCACCAGGTCGGTGCTGCGCTCGGCCGACAGGCGGGCCCGGTCTGCTGCAGCAGCCACCAAGGCGCGCACTGGGTGCAGGTCGTGGTCGTACGCCAGGACCTGAGCCCTGGCTGGCGGCGTTGGCAGATTCTCGGTCAGGTGGGCTGCGGACTCGGCCGGCCCGCTGTAATGACGACTGCTGCGCTGTCGGCCGCCGCTCAGCACAAGCGGGTGAGTGCGCCTCGCGCTGGTGATCGCGGACCGCGGCAGGGCGGCAGCGTTGTACGGGCACATCATCGTGACCGAGCTTCGGCGAAGGCCAGGTTGAGCAGAGCCTCATGCCGCTCGCTCTCGCGCCGCTCGGCCATGGTGCGGCCCAGCCAGAGCGACTCGCCCAGGTACCGGATCCGCCGACCAGCGTGCTGGTCCGCGAACACCCGGAGCGCCGCGATGATCCTTGCCGGGTTGCGCCCGAGCTCCTCCATCTCGGCGAGGTTCACCAGCGAGTCCTCGGTCGGCTGGGATAGCAGCGGCAACTGGGCCTGCGGAACGGCGACGAATACCGGCTCCTGCTCCGCTATTCCGGCCTTCACGAAGTCGTCGACGGCCGCGGAGTACTCACTCGGCTCCCGGTAGAGCAAGGCGATGTGGCGGCACGTCTCACCGGCCACACCAGGATCCTCCACATCAACTCCTGCACCAGCCCGACCAGCCCGTCCTGCGCGCGGGACGCTGTCCAGCTTAGAGAGCCTGCCAACTCGGCTGACCCGCCAAGCTCGCTGGCTACCCAATCACTGACCCGGTACCTGCCCGGCGAAACCGCCTGTATGCACGCGCCGGGCAGCATGCGCTTCTACCTTTAAGCCGGTATAACTTTAATGCCAGAGTTCAAGTCTCCTGGGGTGGCGCGTGGAAGCAGTCTGGCTCTCCTCGGAAAGCCGTGGTGACAGCATGGTCATCACCGTGCGCGGTGATCTGGACATCGTGACCAGCCCTGCAGCTCGACGAGCGCCTGACCGAAGTCACAAGAAACTCATAAGCGGATCATTATTGATCTTTCCGGCGTCGATTTCCTTGATACCAGCGCACTAGCAGTGATCGTGGGGCACTGGAAGAAAGTCGAGGCAGCGGGCGGGATGCTGGGCCTGGCTGGAGCCCGTTACCGCTACACCAAGACGCTGTGGATCACCGGCCTGGCCGACCGGCTCACCCTTTATGAGAGCGTCGATCAGGGCTTGACGGCGCAAGCCAAGCCGCCGACGGAGCATAGCCTGTAAATCATGCCCGGCCCAGATCTCGCCGACCGCACAGCCGCTCTGCTGGAGCTGGCAGCGACCACCCAGGAGCGCTCTCTCAGCCAGCTCACGTTCCTGGCGGCAAGCCAGGTGGCCGGATGCGCCGCCGCTTGCGTGACCCTCTGGCGCGACGGTGAGCTGGCCAGCCAGGCCGCCAGCCATCCCGATCCGTCCCGGCTCCTCGCCGTTCAGCTCGATGCGGGGCGCGGGCCCGTGATCGCCGCCATGACCGACAAGAACCCGGTCAGCTGCCCCGACACGCTGACCGAGACACGATGGCCGGAATACGCCGCTGCGTCCCTTCGGCTCGGCGTCCGCAGCTCGGTGGCACTCAGCTACCACGGCCCGGTCGTCATCACGCTGTCGCTGTTCGGGGTCCGGCCGCGGGCAGTGGACACCGACCAGCTGCAGCTGGCCGAATTGCTGGTCGCCTACGGCAGCGGGCTGGTCGGAGCGGTGTCCGAATACGGAGACTCGCAGCGGACCGCGGTTCAGTTGCGCGACGCGGCCAGTTCCCGTGCGATCGTCGATCAGGCCAAGGGCGTTCTGATGCACGCGCTGGGCTGCACCGCGGACGAGGCTCTGGCCAAGATGCGCGAGGTGTCGCAGCGCAGCAACCTGCGCGCTACCGAGGTGGCCCAGCGAGTGCTCGACGCCTACGACGGCAGGCGGGGGCGGGTAGCGCGGGAGGCACTCGGTCAGCTCGGCGAGCTGAAGCCTGTCAAGCGCGGGCGGAAATCGGCGGGTGAAGGTGTCGCAGAGCGAAGCAGATCCTGCGTCGATCGGGCGGCTACCAGCGTATCGGGCCGGATTCAGGACACCGCCGGGCAGCAATGCCCGCCAAGGGGAAACCTCGAGTGGCGATAACATCGCGGCTTGACCACGAAGATTGGCGATGCCGTGTCCGACGCCCCTGACAGGCCAGTGCCGGACACCGACTTGGCCGCGCTGAAGTCGCGGGCGGCCGCGCTGCGGCAAGCGGCCTCGCTGCCGAGAGCGGACTCGCAAACATTGCTCGAAGCCGCGCTCGCTGAACTTGACGGCGCTATCGAAGATCTTGACAAAGCGGGCAGCGAGGCTGGCGCTAGCGGAGATGTCCGCTCGCTGCGCGGGCTGCACTCCGAACGGCGGCTCTTGCAATCAGTGTTCGCGGCCGCGCCCTGCCGCTCTACGTCGTCGATCACGACGGCACGGTGCTGCGGGCCAACCCGGCTGCTTGCGACCTCCTCGGTGTCGGCCCGGGGTATGCGACCGGGCGGGCGCTGACCACGCTCATCGACCCTGCAGCCCGGGCCGCGGTGCGGTCGCAGCTCGCTGCCGTCGGCCGTACCGGTAAGTCCGCGCGGCTCAAATCCGGCATGCTGGGCAGCGCTGGCCCGAGTCCGGTGCGAGCTGATCATCCAGCCGGTGAGCGTGCGCGGCGACGCGGAACGACTGCTGGTGGCCATCAGCTCCGAAGGCGCCCTCAGCCCGGCACCCGTCGTCGCCGGGGAACGGCCCGACGGTAGTGATGCCGCCCGCAGTTGCCGCTGCCGCTCGCAGGCTCGACTTGCTGGCGGCAGCAAGCAGGCTGCTGCTGGAGAGCGCTTCGGTGAGCGAGTCCGTCCTGTTGCAAAGGTGCGCCCGGCTGCTTGCCGGCGACCTTGCTACCTGGGTCATCATCGACGTCCTTCGCAGAGGGCAATTGCGCAGGCACTACGTGGCGGGCCCGGACGATCACGAGTCGGCTGGCCAGGCGCACGCGGCCGCCGCGGTCGATCCCCCGCCGGGCTCGGCGCCCACCCAGGTCATCGAGTCCGGCAAGGCGCTCCTGGTCACCCACACCGAGGACGACACGGTGCTGGGCTCCAGCCACGACGGAAGGCCGCTACTTTCCGTGCTGGGTGCGGCGTCGCTGCTCTGCGTGCCGATCGCGGAAGGTACCCCGCCCCTCGGCACCATTACCCTGGCCAAGCATGTCAGCAATGGTCAGTTCGGCCTCGCCGACGCCGCCCTGGCCGAGGAGATAGGGACGCTACTAGCGCTCGCTATTGCGGGCCGGCGGACGCTCAGGCGGCGGACAGAGGCAGCCGACGCGCTGCGGGCCAGCTTGCTGCCGCCGGTGCTGAAGCCCGTTCCCGGCGTGGAGATCGCTTCGGCGCATATGGCGCCGACGCGCGGCCGTGAGGTGGGCGGCGACTTCTACGATGCCTACCCGACACCGGGCGGCTGGGGCGTGGCCATCGGGGACGTCTGCGGCAAGGGCGAGGACGCGGCCGCTGCGACGGCAGCTGCGCGCCACGCCATCAGGGTGCTCGCCCACTGGGACGCTGATCCGGCCGAGGTGCTCCGCGGCGCCAACGAGATCATGCTCGCCGAGGAGTTCGGCGGCCGCTTCGTCACCGCCAGCGCCGCGCACCTGAGCTGGCACGACAGCGTGCTGCACATTGTGCTCTCCAGCGCTGGTCATCCAGGCCCCGTACTCGTCAAGCCGGACGGGCGTGCCCAGCTCGTGCCCGGCGGCGGCGTCCCGCTCGGGATCTTTCCCGATCCCGAGCCCGCCACCCTGGAATTGAAGCTGACCACCGGAGACGTCCTGTTCTTCTTCACCGATGGCCTGGCTGCCGCCCGAAGCCCCAAAGCGACCTACTTCGAGGACAGTCTCGCCGATAACCTTGCGGCCATTGCCGACAGGCATGCCGCGGAGATCGTCTCCGACATGCGCAAGCTCGTGCTCGATTTCTCCGCGGGGACGCTCGTCGACGACCTCACGATGCTCGTACTGCGGGTCGGCCGTCCGCCTGGCCGCTGAGAGGTCGCGCCTTTGCCCCTGACGTTTCGGCCGGTGGCCCCGCGGTAGTTACCGGCGCGCCGCTGGCGAGGCCTCGCCGCTGCGACAAGCGCGACCGCGGAAGGCTCCCCAGCATGGCGACCGTTCCCAGATCCGGACCTGGCTCGGCAGTGTACACGGAAACGCGTCCCGGGTCAGCGGGCGGCGGCGCGCCTGAGTCTGCCGACGACAAGATCAACGAGGCGGTGGCCGAAGCTGCCGAGGCTGCCGAGGAGACAGGTGGCCTCGGTCGCCCTGGCCGCCCGCTTGACCGCCGCTCACCTTTCTTTATCGGCATGACCGCCGCGGCGGGCGTCGCCGTCACCTACGGAGTCGTTGAGCTGATCGCCAAGGCCCGGTCGGTGCTAGTGCTTATCGGCCTAGCCTTGTTCATCGCGGCCGGGCTCGAGCCGGTCGTCAGCTGGCTGAGCCGCCGCGTGCCCCGCTGGTGCGCCGTGCTGACCGTGGTGTTCGGGGCGGCAGCGGTGCTGGCCGCCTTCGTCCTGGCGGCAATCCCGCCGGTGACGAGCCAGCTCGCGGCACTCGGCAGCCATCTGCCGCACTACCTGCACGCGCTGCGCAACCCTCACACCGAGCTGGGCCGACTCAACAACAGGTATCACCTCCAGCAGCGACTGACTCAGCTGATCACCAGCCGCGGGAGCTCTATCGCAGGCGGCATTCTCGGTGCCGGCGTCGTCGTGCTCAGTGCTGCTACTTCCGCCGTCATGCTCGCCGTGCTTACCGTCTACTTCCTCGCCGGCCTGCCGCGCATCAAGCTGTTCCTGTATCGGCTCGCGCCGCATTCCCGGCGGCCGAGAGTGATCCTCATCGGCGACGAGATCTTCACAAAGGTCGGCGGTTACCTGCTGGGTAACGTCATCACCTCGGTCGTCGCGGGCATTGGCACGTACCTGTGGATGATCGTCTTCGGGATTCCCTACCCGGCGCTCCTGGGGCTGCTAGTCGCGCTGTTCGACCTGGTGCCCGTCATCGGCTCGACTATCGGCGGTCTGATCGTCACCCTGGTCGCCCTGACGGTGTCGCTGCCAATCGCCGGCCTGACCTTGGGCTTTTACGTCGCCTACCGGCTTGCGGAGGACTACCTGCTTGTCCCGCGGATTATGGGCCGCACCGTGGACGTGCCAGCCGCCGTGACCGTGGTAGCCGTCCTGGTGGGCGGGGCGCTGCTCGGTCTGATCGGCGCCCTCGTCGCGATCCCCGCGGCGGCCGCGATCCGGTTGCTGCTGAAGGAAGTTACCTTCCGCCAGATGGACCGAACCTGACAGCCAGCCCCATAACGGCCAGCAGCCCCGCGACGGTTCCGTCGGCTAGCTCAGTCCGCCGCAGGCGAGGCACTTGTAGAGGAACGCCCGCCCTACGAACAGCGCCGGGAACGCTATCGGCCCACACCCAGACGGTGAGGAAAATGGGGCAGAGGCCGCGCTGCAGGCGGACCGTGCGGCAATCGTGCGCGGCGGCACGGTGCTAGGGCCATTTGAGGTAGGCATGCTCCGCGCGCTGCTCCAGTCCGGATTTCGGTCGGGCCAACTCTCGCTGGCGTCCGGCCACCCGATGATCGTCCGCTGGTGGTATGAGGACACCAGCAACCGCCCGCCCGATGACAACAGCAGGTGCGAGCCATCTGGGACTACCAGCCGCCCAGCGGCAAAGCTGACTCCGGCCAGCTCGGACTACCAGCCCCGAAGCCACTGGCCGACCCATCTGCTGAGGCTTTACCGGCTCTGGACCGCATACCGGGGCAGGGCCCGGGTAGCGAGTGTTGCGAGGTCTGGCTGGGATCCCAGGCTCGGCCGAGCCTCGTCTCCGGCAGGAGGGGATGTCCAGCTCATGAAAAAGTACGGCTACTTCCCTGCATCCGAAGAACATGACCAGGTGCTCGACAGCAGCTGACAAGCTCCGTCGGCGACCGATGACATCCCACCGGCGCTGCGCTCGCTGCTCCGTCGGCGCCGCAGGCCCCCAGGCGCGTCCCGCCGCGAGGTTTACAACTTCGCCTACCGGACAGTTCCGTCGCGTCCTAGGGAGGACTCGATGGTCACACGTTCGGCACGCAGGCGCACTGCGCACGCACGGACCGCCGGTCGGCAGGCGGCTAATGGCAAAGTCATGGCTGTACTCGCCCGCGCCGGCCTCGGCGCGCGTGGCGTCATCTACGCACTGGTCGGAATCATTGCGATCCAGATCGCGCTGGGCACGTCGCACCCTCCGGCTGACAACAGCGGAGCAGTCCGGCTGGTAGCTGCCACGCCGTTCGGCTCGATACTGTTGTGGCTGCTCGTCGGCGGATTCGCTGGCCTGACCCTGTGGCGGTTGTCGGAGGCCGTCTGGGGCGCGAACGGCCCGCACGGGCACAAGACCTCCCAGCGCCTGGTGCGGCTAGTCAAGGCACTGTTGTACGGCTTTATCACTTACGGAATCCTCAAGTACGCCCTCGGGCTCGGCGCCCCGAAGTCGAGCGACAAACAGTCGGTCGACTTGACGGCGACGGCCTTCAAGTATCCGGGCGGCCGGCTCGCTGTGGGCGTTGTCGGCATCCTCATCGTGGCGATCGGCGTCTACCTTGCCTATCAGGCCTACCAGGCAAAGTTCATGCGCGACATGCGGATGGGAACGGCATCGCCAACGACTAGGAAGACCGTGACCCGGCTGGGCCAGATCGGCGGCGTAGCTCGCGGCGCCGTCTTCGCCACCGTCGGCATCTTCCTTGTCGTCGCCGCGGTCGAGGCTAAGCCGGGCAAGGCCAAGGGCATCGACTCGGCGCTGATTACGCTGACAAAGACGCCGCTCGGACCATGGTTGCTCGGCCTCATCGCGGTCGGGCTCGTGCTTTTCGGGGTTTACTCCTGCTGCGAGGCGCGCTGGCGCGAGGTCTGACTTCGCGACACGTCTGATCTCGCCGCAAATACCCGGTCGGCCGTCCCTTTAGCCAGCCGGCGCATCGGCGGCACGTCAGCATCGGTCCGCGATCAGCTTTCGAGCTGCCCTATGCCGGTCGCAATGTGCTGCCGACCGGCCGGTCGCAGCGCTCTGACGGCGGGATCTCGCCCAGCCGGTGCCTGCATCTCTCCAGGTCAATCCCGCTGCCGGCGAGCGAGACGCCGTCTAGCGCCATCTCGCCCACCCGTCCGAGGGACACGAAGATCAGCCTACGATGGAGGGTAACGATGGGGCCGATAGCACGCGGCGGTTCGCCACTGGCGGCCTGCGGTATCACGACATCACGGGCGCGCCTGATAAGCAGCTGCTCGCTGTCAAGCCGACGCCGTCCGGCCAGGCGGACGTGAAGACCGGGTCATCCTGCAACCCGTACGCAGATGCACCCAGATGTCTTTTCCGTCCGGCGACGGGGTATTCGCCGCATGAGCCGGGTGGTGCCGGGCAGACAGTGGCTCGGTCAAAGAGCGGCCCAAGCGCCCTTTCGCCGGCCCGGATGCCGGTGCGCGGGCGCGCGACGTCGGAGGTAGTAGCGTGCTACTAGCTGCACTGGTACTGGCCGGAGTTATCGCCGCGCCCATCGGGACCGCGGGGTTGCTCGTCCAGGCCCGGCGCAGGGCCCGGACGTCCGGCTTCTGGCCCGCGACTAGGCGCATCGCTTTCTCGGTTGGCGGCACGGTTCTGCTTGCCGGGGTCGTCGTCGCGGTGCTCCGGCTGCTCGGAGACTCTGAGCACTATGCCATCGACGGTGCGGCCGGTCTTGCCGTGGCCAGCCTGGTCTGGTTGCCCGTGACCCGGCGATGGAATGCCCGCGGTCACCTGGCCTGGTCCTCGGCCATCTTCTTGTTCGTCGTCTACCTGGCCTTCGTGCTCGACTGGACATTCGCTAGCCACCTCGGTGCCGCCGACACCGCGGGTGGCCTGCTGCTCTGGCTATTCGAAGTCATGGCCGCCCTGCTGGCCAGCGCCTATCTCTGGGAGATCTGCGACGCACTGGGGTCCGAGCACTGGCGCAGGCGGCAGAGCCGGGTGCAGCCAGGCCGCGTGGCCGACGGCGACCTGCCATTCGTCAGCTTGCACGTGCCAGCGCACAACGAACCGCCGGACATGGTGCTGGACACGTTGCGATCGCTGGCAAGGCTCGATTACCCGCGCTACGAGATCGTGGTCATTGACGACAACACCGATGACCCTGCGCTGTGGCTGCCGGTGCGGGACTGGTGCGCCCGGCACGGGGCGAAGTTCGCGCACCTGGAGGACTGGCCCGGCTACAAGTCGGGAGCGCTGAACTATGCGCTGCGCGAGCTTACCGACGCCCGGGCCGAGGTTATCGGCGTTGTCGACTCGGACTACCAGCTGGCGCCGGGTTTCCTGCGCCGGTGCGCACCGCTGTTCGCGGACAGCTGGGTTGGTTTCACGCAGGCACCGCAGGACTACCGCGGCTGGTCGCGATCCCGCTACTACCGGCGCCTCTACTACTCCTACAAGTATTTCTTCGCCGTCTCGCAGCCGTCCCGCAATGAGCGGGACGGTGCAATCTTCGCTGGCACCATGGGCCTGATCCGCCGGGTGGCGCTCGAACAGCTTGGCGGCTGGGACGAATGGTGCATCACCGAGGACGCGGAGCTGTCACTGCGGCTGCTGCGCGCAGGCTGGTCAGGATTGCATGTCGATGAATCCTGGGGAAAAGGCATCATGCCGCTGACTTTCGAGGCCCTCAAAGGCCAGCGTTACCGGTGGTGCTTCGGCGGAATCCAGATCCTGCGGATGCACTGGCGGTCGCTGCTGCCAGGACGGACGTCGAAGGAAAACCGGCTCAGCGCGGGCCAGCGCTGGTCATACCTGGCCGGTGCGTTGCAATGGTACGGCGACCTGCTCGGGCTGGTATTCCTGGTGTTCTTGCTGGCGGGCGCTGTGAACCTGGCAACCGGAGGCGGCGAGCTATTCCGCAAGCTCACCGCGTTCCTAGTGGCGACCGTCCCCGTTCTAGTACTGCTCGGTTTGATCCGGGCTGTCGCCCTGCTCCGCCGCGGTACCGGCGCCTCGTGGCGAGACGCGGTCGGCGCGTTCTTCATCTGGCAGTCAACCTCCCTGGTGGTGGCGCGCGCCTCGGTCCTCGCCCTGTTTGCCGACAAGGCCGCGTTCCTGCGCACGCCGAAAACCAGCGAGAAGGCGAAGTGGTGGGAGGCGCTGCGGGCGAACTGGGCTGAAACCTTGCTTGCCCTGCTCGGCCTGCTCGGCATCGCGGGCGCGCTGACTAAGGCGACCGAGACGGCCGGGCTGCTGCTCGCCGCGCTCTTGCTGTTCCCGACGCTCGGCTTGGCGGCCGCTCCAGTGAACAGCTGGGCAGCGCAGCGCGCAGCGCTGCCGCCTGACCTGCGGGCCCGGCGGACGACCGAGTGGCGGCGCACCGGGGAACGGCGGGCGTTCGTGCGCGGCGCCGCTGTCGGCGGGATCGCAGCTGTCGGCGCGGTAATTGTCGCAGCGGTAGCCCTGTGGCTAGTGCCCAGCACTCATCGGGTGCAGCCGCCGCAGCTAATCAATCCCCCGAGCGGAGTGCGTTCGCACCCGCCGCATGCCCACCCGAGCTCGCCCAGCCCGAGCTCCAGCCCGAGCTCACCCAGCCCGAGCTCGCCCAGCCCCAGCTCACCCAGCCCTGGAACCCCGACCGGGACACCCTCGCCTACTGGCACGCCATCTGCGACTGTGTCCCCCAGCACCACGCCTGCTCCCGGCCCGGCGCCAAGCTCAGCTGGGGCCGGCTCGACAGCGCCATGACGCTCCTTCCGCGAGAAGGGCCTTGACGTGTGCGATGTTTAGGCGAGGCCATGCTGGAGAGGGCATGCCCCGCAAGGCAACCATCGCGACCACGACCACTCTGTTCCGCGACAAGATCGAGCAGCTGAAGTCATAGCTGGACGATGTGCCTGGCTAGCGCGAATGGACGGCTAACCGATCCGTCGCGCCGCGTGCAGCGCTTCCTCGACGTCGTCGTAGATGCGGAACATGCCGGCCACGCCGGTCACATTGAGGATCCGGTGCAGGGCGACGCCTCGAACGACCAGGCGGAGCTCCGCGCCATCGTCATCGGCTTGCTTGAGCGCCCGGACCAGTACATTCAACCCGGTCGAGTCGAGGAACTCGGTCTCTGCCATATCGACGATGATGACTGGCTGGTGCTCGGCGGCGGCGGCGAGCAGCGCGCCGCGGAGTTGTGCTGCATTCCCGACATCAACCTCAGCCGGGGCGGTGACTACCGGCAGCCCGTTGACGAGCCTCACCGGGAAGCCTGGCTCTGGCATAGTTACGGCCCGCCACGGCGGGGACGAGAGGGCACGCCTCAACCTACCGGTGCCAGGTGATCGCTGACTAGATACCGGCAGTGGCACACAGGGTCGGGCTGCGGGTCAGGCTGCGGCCTCGTTGCAAGCCGGGAAACCTCACCCTCGCCGGTACTGCTCAGCGTCCGCTCCACGAAGCTCCAGGCCGAGGCCGGGCCGGTCGCGATCGGGCCGGAGCGTGCCTCCGATCGGCGGTAGCGGTCCCTCGAAGAGCATGTCCTCGATCCGCTGATGATCATGGAAGTATTCGACATGTCGCAAGTTGGCTGCGCCCGCGGCCGCATGGCATGCAGGTTCGGCGCGCAGTGACGGCAGACCTCAAGACCGTGCGTGCGCGCCAGCTGAGCAGCGCGGACAAAGCCGGTGATCCCGGCGCACCGGGTCACATCCAGTTGCAGGCAGTCCACTGCCCCGGCGTTCAGCAGCGCCTCCGAGTCTTCCAGAGTCCAGCTGTATTTGCCGGCCGCAATGTCCGGCTCCAGCTGCGCCCGGAGCGATGCCAGCCCGACGAGGTCGTCAGATGACACGGGCTCGACTCCCCGACCTTGATCTTCACGGGGGGAATCCGCAGGTGGTAGAGCCACCCGGCCAGTTGGTCCCGCAGCTGCTGGTTGTCGTAGCTGGTGAATCCGCCGCTCCCGTAGATCGGCACTGGCCTGGCCCCGCCGAGCAGGTCCGTGACAGGACTGTCGAGCAGCCGGGCCCTCAAGTCCCACAGGGGCGATGTCCACCGCCGAGATGGCCGCCGCCGCGATGCCGCGACGGCCCAGGTTCGGCACCGAGCGGTACATGGCCTCGTTGAGTTCGGGCACTTCCTGCAGTCGCAGGCCTACCACGACCCGTCTTGTCCCAGCTCAGCGTGCCATCCGCTGCAGGGCGATCCGTTGGCATCACGTAGCTGGCGGCCCGCACGGCCTGTATCGTCACGTCGGTAGTCATTCCGGCTCCTAACGGCCTGGCCCGCGAAGATCGGACGCCATGGCCGAGCTACCGGACTGAGGTGGCTTAAAACCCCATGGCGATGCTTCGGCACTACACGACTCTGCGATGTTTCGCCACCGCATTGCTGGACAGGCACCTATGCGAACCGCCGCCGGAGCGACGTGCTGGAGCAGTTCGGTGAAAACGCAACGACCTTCGAGAACACAGCGACCTCAGGCCCACCCCGCTGCGCTAGCCAGGTCGGCCCGGATCCGGCAGGCCTCGGTGACGAGCGCCGAGCGGGCGGCGGAACGCCCGCCAACCACTCCGGTAGCCTGGCCCGCTCTGGCGCCCCGCGACTTCCGCGCGCCAGACCACAGCACCGTTGGCCTAGGACTCCAGTCCCGGACTTCGCACCGGGACCGGCCTGGCGCTGGTGGCTGGCGGCGCCATCCTGCTGCTCGCTGTACATGTCAGCACGTCGTTTCTCAATCTGCAGACCGCCGGCCTAATCCTGCTACCTGACCGGCCTGAGCTGGTTGTGGATCCCGGTTCGGGAAAAGCGGCGCCTGCTCCGGCGCGCGCTGGCAGGCGTACGGCGCTACCTGGAGCGGGATGCCGAACTTGTTGGCGGCGTTCGCCGCCCGCTCGCCGAACTGCTTGCACCGGAAACAGGCCACGACGCCGATCCAGCGACTAAAGTGCCACCAGCAGCCGGGCATTGACCAACGCGTATGACTTGCCTAGCTGGCTACGGTTTGCTAACCATTTAGGCAGCGGTACAGCCGGAATGCCCGGCATGGCCGCTTCGGGTCAAAGACGCGGCCCGGCGTCATCATCTTCGGATCTGAGGCTGGGAGTACAAACCGTGTCCGAGGAATGCGAGCTAGACCTTGCGCGGGCTGATCCCAGGCCGCCCGCAGAGCGCTGCCCTACGGTGCGGATGCCCGCGGAAATCGACATCGCAAACGCCGATGACGTGCGCCAGTCTCTGATGACGGCAGTTGACTGCGGCTTCGCTGTGGTCATCGCAGATATGAGCAACACGTTGTTCTGCGACTGCGCAGCGGTGACGACCCTCGTGGTCGCGGGTCAGTACGCAGCCGCGGCCGACACGGAACTCAGGGTTGTCGCCAGCGCCCGGCCGGTCCTGCGCACCTTCGAGCTCACCGGACTCCCCCGGCTGCTAGCGGTCTTCCCGAGTACTGAGGCGGCTGCCACTGGGTCTGTCAACGTGGAAGTGCGGAATGCAAGCTTTCGCGGTGTCACCCAGCTTAGCTCTCGCCGCCGAACTGATCACGGTCGATCCGGCCCTCAACGACGTCGGCCGCGATCTCCCTGAGCTTCCGGTTGGAGTTCTGGGACAGCGCGCTCAGGCGCTTGAATGCCAGCTCGGGCGTGACGCCGTACTGAGCCACGATGATGCCTTTGGCCTGCTCAATCACGGCGCGTGAGGATAGGGCAATCTGAAGGTTCTCGACCAGCTTGCGGCAGTTGCTATAGGCGGCCGCGTTCCGGGCCGCCACGCCACCCTGCGCGGCGAAGAGCAGCGCGAGGTCGTGACTGGCGCCCGTAAAGGCGTCCCGGTCCTGCCCGTAGATTGCTAGCGCCCCGCCGGGCTCACGGTCGGTCCGCAACGGCAGCACTAGACAGCTGAACAGGTTTTCCTGGGCCATCACCCGGCATATCTCCGGCCAGCGACCTTCCGCGTCAATGTCATCAATCCGCCTGGCTTCGCCGTAGCGCAAAGCCTCGGCGACGGGCCCGTCGCCGCTGCTGAGCTGCAGCTTATGCAGTTCAGCGATGCCAGCGCTCGAAGCCGCATGGGTCCATGCAGCATCGCCGGCCGCTACCACGCCAGCGGCAGCACTTCCTGGGATGAGCTCAAGCGACAGCTCTGCAAGCTGGCGGACCGGCGCGTCAGCAGAATCCTCGGACACCAAGAGCTCAGCTATATCCGCCATGCGTTCGGCAAGCTCTCTCGTCACCTTGATCATTATGTCGTGCCTCACTCTCAGTGCGGTTCGTCCGCAAGCCTCTACCCCGGATCGTTTGCCTTGCACATATCCGGGTAGCTGGCGTCCCGGGATACGGCGGTCCGTTCCTCCAAGTACCGGGGACCGGTATATGACCCGCCGCTACGCCCGTAGGACGTGAGCGGCCATCCAAGACGGCGGGGCCGGTTGCCAAGGGGTGACAAGCTTGCACGCGCCCGCGAGGTCTTGGGAGCGCAGCGCGCCATTGACGATGATCATGGCCGATTACCGCCGGGTTATGCGGCTATTTGACGTGCTCAAGGACGTCGCGGACTACTCGGCCTGGCATGTCGGCCCCGGCGCGCTCGGCTACACGTGGGCGAGGATCGCTGAGCTACTGCTACGAACGGCCGACGACATCGAGCTGCGGTATATTCCGGCACTGTCTGGGCAGGGACTGTCTGGGCAGGGACTGTCTGGGCAGGCACCATCTGGGCGGCGCCACCGCCTGGGCGGGACCTGTCGGTGCCAGGACAGTATGCGAGGGGATCAGCGGATTACCTCGCGGCTCTGGCCGGTCTGCGGAAGGCGGTAGAGCAGGTCGGTGCTCACCCGGCGGGGGCCAAGGGCTGGTGGTTGGCCGTGCGGAACGCTGTCGCGGTCAGCGAGGCGAGTTACCGTTACATTCTTGCTGATGCCGCAGGCGGTTAGCCCAGGTCAGCAGCGCAGTGCGGGCCACGGGCAGGGTTGAAACGCGCCGGTGGCTCAGCTGGATGAGTACCTTTACCAGTGAGCCGCGTATGCGGATCGTTATCGGCCTTATGCTGGCTCGGACTCGTGTCATTGCAGGCACCTAGCACGAAAGAGAGCTAGCGCTTTCAGATGGTGGCAGAAGACGTCAGTTCAGGCAGCGCGCCCTATGGCTCGCTGCCTGATCGTGTTCCCGTCCTGCTGATAGAGGACGACGACGGCGACGCGCTGCTGGTAGAGGAACTCCTGCTGGACGCAGGGTCCCCGTTCCTGCTGCGCCGGGCGCGATCTCTGGCTGAAGCAAAGCCGTTGCTCGACGGGGTCGGCTGCGTCTTGCTGGACCTCGAGCTGCCAGACTCTCGCGGCCTGCAAGGCGTCCGATGGCTGCAGGAGGCTTTCCCCAGTCTAGCCGTGGTGGTCCTGACCGGACTGTCTGACGAGCATCTGGGCGAGGCGGCGGTAGGCGCCGGCGCTCAGGACTACCTAGTCAAAGGCCAGGTGGACGGCACCCTGCTGAACCGGGTGGTGCGCTATGCGATGGAGCGCCGTCGCGCGGAGGAGACCCAGCAGCAGCTAAAGATGGCGCGCCTATACGCAGCGGAGAACTCCCGGCTTGAACGCGGTCTGCTGCCGTCGCCGATACTGGCCGACCGACGACTGACAGTGGCCGCCCGGTACCGTTCCGGTGGCCAGCAGAGGCTCCTCGGCGGTGACTTCTACGACGTAGTCGAGGCCGCCGATGGCTGGGTGCACACCGTAGTCGGAGACGTCTGCGGGAGGGGGCCAGACGAGGCCGCGCTGGGAGTCTGTTTGCGAGTGGCGTGGCGGACCATGGTCCTGGCTGGCCGCCCGGTGCCCGAAATCCTGTCCGCGGTGCAGCAAGTGCTGGAGAACGAACGGCTTCAAGACCGCCTGTTCGCCACTTTGTGCATGCTGTCGATAGCTCCGGACCGGACCAGTGGCCGGCTGCATATCGCCGGCCATCCGCAGCCCTTGCTGATAGGCCCGGACGTAGTGCGAGAGCTGGAGGCTCCAGTCAGCCTGCCGCCCGGCATTAGCCACGCCGTGGACTGGCCGAGCAGCGAGGTCCAGCTCGGCGACAGCTGGTCGGTGCTGCTTTACACCGATGGGCTAATCGAGGGGAAGGTCGGCGCAGGCCCGGACCGGCTGAGCAACGACGGGCTTATCAAGCTGGTCGAGAAGGCGCGCGCCCAGCAGCCACCTGGTGCGTCCGCTGGCAGTCTCGACGGCGCCGCGCTGCTGGATACCGTTATCAGCCAGGCCCGCGAGCTTAACGGCGGTGACCTGGACGATGACCTGGCCGTGCTGATGGTGAGCTGCTCGCCGCTCGCGGCACCATGACAGTGACCCCGCCGGGCTCAAATGCTCGTCAGACAGTCACCGATCAGTCTCCAACCGGGATCGCCGGGCGGCCAGAGATGGCCGCCGGGGTTCAGCCCCGCGGGCTTGCTGCTATCGCTGAGGACGCGGCCAGCCGCTGGCCGCTGGGCCGGATCGCCACCGTGGGCACGGTCCTCATCGGGTTGCTGAGTGTCGCTGCGATAGTGATCGGCGCAGTTTCGCTCAATAGCCTCAGCCAGGCTCGCGGCCGCGTGGTGAACGTGCTGGACCCGGCGGCACTGCTCAGTTCCCAGCTCTACTCCGCGCTGCTAAACCAGGAGACGGGCCTGCGCGGCTACTTGCTGAGCGGGCAGAAGACCTTTCTCGCCCCGTACGCCATGGGCCTGGCAAGCCAGAATGCGGAGCTACGCCAGCTTCGCGCCCTGCTGGCCGGGATGCCGGTCGCGCAGGCGGATCTTGCTGATGTGCTGACGGCGGCCGACCATTGGCGGTCAAGCTATGCCGCGCCTGCCATTGCGCGGGTTGCCGCTAGCGGCAAGCCGCCGGTCAGCCCCTCGATCAAGCAGGGCAAGGCAGCCTTCGACAGCCTGCGGGCTCCGACGTCTGCGCTGCAGGCCTACCTGGCGGCTCAGCGGCGCGCGGCGATCGGAGCGCTGCATTCGTCCGCCACGGTTCTGAACGTCACCGGCATAGCGATCGCGATCGCGCTTCTGCTGGTCGTGGGAGCCGTGGCGATCGGGCTGCGGACTGCCGCGATCAGGCCGCTGACCCGGCTGGCCATCGACGCGCGTCAGGTAGCAAGCGGCGACTTCCAGCACCAGGTCGACGCCAGCGGGCCCAGGGAGGTGCATGAGCTCGCTGTAGACGTCAACCGCATGCGGCAGCGCATTCTGCTCGAGCTGTCGGCAGTCCAGGCGGCCAACCTGGCACTGGAATCCAGGGCTCAGGACCTGGAGCGCTCCAACGCCGAGCTCGAGCAATTCGCCTACGTGGCCTCGCACGACCTGCAGGAACCGCTGCGCAAGGTGGCGAGCTTCTGCCAGCTGCTGCAGCGGCGCTACGTCGGCCAGCTCGACGCCCGTGCAGACCAGTACATCGAGTTCGCCGTGGACGGCGCTAAGCGGATGCAGGCCCTGATCGACGACCTGCTCGCCTTCAGCCGGGTCGGCCGCGCGGACCGCGAGCCGGTGCTCGTCTCCTGCGCGACCGCGCTGTCCCAGGCTCGGGTGAACCTGGCCGGCGAGATACGGCGGGCGGGCGGAACAGTTGACGCGACCGAGCTGCCATCCGTGCGCGCCGAACTGTCGCTGATCACGTCGCTATTCCAGAACCTGATCAGTAACGCCATGAAGTTCCGCAGCGGGAAGCCGCCGGTAGTGCAGGTATCGGCAGAGCGGGCGGATGACTACTGGCTGTTCTCAGTCGCCGACAACGGCATCGGAGTAGAGCCCGAATATGCAGACCGGATCTTCGTGATCTTTCAGCGGCTCCATGACCGGACTGCGTACGCGGGAACGGGCATCGGGCTAGCCATGTGCCGCAAGATCGTCGAGCATTACGGCGGCAAGATCTGGCTCGATACCAGCTTCCGGGACGGGGCAAAGTTCTGTTTCACCCTACCGGTGGCTGCCGCTGCCAACGAGGAGACGCATGATGACTGACCGGCCCGGGCTCGATGTAGTAGACGTCCTGCTCGTCGAGGATGATCCCGGTGACGTGCTCATGACCAAGGAGGCGTTCGAGCATTACCGGATTCGCAATGAGCTGCACGTGGTTGGCGACGGCGAGCAAGCCATCCGTTTCCTGCGTAAGGACGGCGATTACGCGGACGCGCCCCGGCCGGGGCTGATCCTGCTCGACCTGAACCTGCCCAGGCGCAACGGCCACGAGGTGCTAGCCGAGCTCAAGTCCGACCCTGACCTGCTGACCATCCCGGTCGTGGTGCTCACGACCTCGCAAGCCGAGGAAGACATCCTGCGCAGCTACTCGCTGCACGCCAACGCGTACATCAGCAAGCCAGTGGACTTCGAGCGCTTCATCGACGTGGTCCGGCAGATTGACGACTTTTTCCTCACGCTGGTCAAGCTGCCGGGGACGAACTAGCGGTAGCGTCCTGGAGCGCTGCGCCGCTCGTCATACACCGGATCTGTCATGAGGTAGGCCGCCCTGTCGCTCGGCGCAATCCGGACCGACCGGGCTGCGACGCCGCTTACCAGCGATCCGATAGCGATGCCGAGCACAAGGTCGACGGCGGCCGTGGCCACCTTGGCATCAAGCGGCGCTGTGGTGCTGAACGGGAGGAGTACTGCCAGCACGGTCGCCAGCCCGATGATCCACCCGAAGAAAGTAAGCGGGCGCGGCGTGCTCAGCAACAGCAGGTGGGCAAGGCCCGTCGCTAGCAACGCGGCCGCGGCGGCAACCAGCACAAGGTCCGTGGTATGCACATCGCCGTAAGCACCATCTTGCCGCGGTGACAGCAGCGGAACGTTGAAGAGCCAGCGACAAACCAGCACGCCGACAAGCGCGGCGAGCGCAGCGACGACGGCAGTGGCGATGCCGCCTGGCCACAGCTTCCCGGCGTCGACACGCGGCCGATCCGGTTCAGGTTCCCGATCGGGGATCGGCGCCGTAGTCATGTCAGTTACCCTGCCTTCCGGCCACCTCTGCAGTGGCCCGGCAGCTAACTCACCGGCCGCCCCGGCTTCAAACCTCTGTGATCATGGCAGCAGCTGCTCGCGATTCTGCCTCGCCCGCAGCGGTTCCAGCAGGCGCTGTAGTTCCGCCTGGACTCGGCCTCCCGCACGGCGGGCTCGGTGTCGTGGTTCAGGGCAGCCGGACGACGGCACGCGCCCTGGTCAGCACCTTGGTGCCGCCTGACCTGGCGGTCAGGGCTATCGCGACCTCGTTGTCGGCCAGCTTTTCTTCCACCTGGCCGCTGACGTCTATGGTCGCGCCAACGTCATCATCGGGAACGACGACCATAGAGGAGAACCGCACGCCGAAGTCGGTAACGACAGCCTGCGGGCCGGCCCAGTCGGTGACGAATCGCCCCGCCTGGGCCATGGTGAACATGCCATGCGCGATCACGTCGGGCAGACCCACCGATTGTGCGATCCGCTCGTTCCAGTGGATCACGTTGAAGTCACCGGACGCGCCGCAGTACTTGACCAGGCTGAGCCGGGTCACCGGATAGCTGACGGCTGGCAGCTCGGCGCCGCTCTCGACGGTGTCGTAGGTCACCTGCTCGGTCACGCCGCGATCCTCTCTGCTCCGCTGATCCTGCTCCGCTGATCCTGCTCCGCTGGAGCCTGCTCCGCTGGCGCCAGCTTGTCGGCTAACTGCCGCGCTCGACGATGGTGGACACCGCGGTGCAGACATGCTCGCCGGCTATCGTCCGGATCTCGGTGCTGGTCGTGATCATTACATTCCGTCCGGCGTCCCGGATGCCGGTGATGGTGACCTGCGCGGTCACGACGTCTCCGGCGGTAATCGGCCGGGTGTAGGAGAACTGCTGCTCGCCATGGACGACCATCGCGTAGTTCAGGCCGAGGCCCGGATCGGCCAGCGCCGCGCCGGACCCGGCCATACTGATCACGATCGCGAAGGTCGGCGGCGCGATGACGTCTCGGTAGCCGGCCGCCTGGGCCGCCACCCGGTCGTGGAATAGCGGGTTCTTGTCACCGATCGCGGCCGCGAACTCGGAGATCTTGACCCGCGACACCTCATAGGGTTCGGACGCCGGAAAAGTCCGGCCCGCGAAGTCCCGATTGACGCCCATCCGGCCCCAGCCTTACCGAGCGATACCCGGCTGCCGGCTGCTAGCGGGTCTCGCGGTGCGGCTGGTGCTTGCGGCAGAACGGGCAGTATTTGCTCAGCTCAAGCCGGTCAGGGTCGTTACGGCGGTTCTTACGCGTGATGTAGTTGCGGTGCTTACATTCCTGGCAGGCCAAAGTGATCTTGGGCCTGACGTCAGTCGCAGCCACTGAGGCGCGCCTTTCTCTCGTCTGATCGTCGGAAGCTGCCTGGCAGGCAGCCCGTGGCGGATGCCGGTTGCCAGCGCGTTTCCGTAGCGGAGGCCGGACTTGAACCGGCGACACAGCGATTATGAGCCGCTTGCTCTGCCTGACTGAGCTACTCCGCCGCCCTGCCCGCCAGGCTCGGTCCGGATCCCGGCGAAGGAGCCGGCCGGACCCCCGCCGTAGCCCCGGGGCTGACCTAGCTTACCGGGAAATAATCGCGACTGGCATCTGGGCTTGGTCTAGTCGCTCGGCGGGCCCCTAGGCGCGCACTTGCCGCTCGCCTAGGGCTAGCTAACCCGGATCGCCGGTCGGTACTGCTGGCTATCTAACGCCCTTAACCGCTGACGCTCCGCTGCTGTTCCCGGCCGCGATTCCACGCCAAGCCGTTACCAATTCGTCACCAACTCCCGGCGTGCGCGCAGTTTCATCATGAGCCACCGGGTAGATTGTCTGGCAGTACCAGGCCCGCAGCTGCGCTAGACAGCAGGGCATCAGGCGGTTTGTGCGCCTCGCGCAGGTCACAGCCGTGCGCCAGCCGTGAACTGCGGCCGGACCTGGTGTTGGCGCACATCCGCGAGCTGCTGGCTGTACCGTCGTTACCTGGCATGGCCCGGACTTTGGGACGGGACATGATTAATGTGACTGACGTCGGCGCGTCCAAGATGCGGCTATTGTGGACCGTCATAACCGTTCGGCGCGACTGGGAGACGACGCAGATGCCGAGGCGAGAGCACCCCTCTGAAGTGACCTATCACGGCCTGCGGGAGGCGCCGGACACGTCCGCGGTCACTACGGCCGCACTCACCGCTTTCGCCAGCACCTACCCGGATCTGAAGCTTCAGCCGCTGGTCATCGTCATCGCTGCTTACAACGAGGCGGAGAACATCGGCGCCGTCCTGGACGAGGTGCCGGAGCAGATCGCCGACGTACCGGTGTCGCTGCTGGTCATCGACGATGGCAGCACCGACAACACCGGCGAGGTGGCGAAGCGGCACGGCGCCCTGGTGTGCACGCTGGCGGCAAACCGGGGGCACGGCGTCGCACTCCGGCTCGGCTACAGGATCTCCCGCGAAGGGGGCGCCGAGTACATCGGCACCCTGGACGGCGACGGCCAGTGGGACCCGGCGGACCTGCCGCGCATGGTCAGGCTGCTGGAAGTCGGCCAGGCTGACTTCGTGCTCGGCTCCCGCCAGCTCGGCCAGACCGAGAACACCGACACTTTTCGCAATCTGGGCGTCAAGTTCTTCGCCCGGATGATCGGTGCGCTCACCCATACCCATCTCACCGACACCTCCAGCGGCCTCCGCCTGATGCGCGCCGAGCTGACCGGCACAGTCACCCAGACCCAGCCGCAGTACCAGACCTCGGAATTGCTGATCGGCGCCCTGCTGCAGGGCTACCGCGTCGCCGAGGTGCCGACGGTCATGCGGCAACGGATGTCCGGCGTTAGCAAGAAGGGCCGTAACCTGGCCTACGGCCTGCGCTACGCCCGCGTCATCGGCAAGACCTACCTCCGCGAGCGCAGCGCCTCCGGCCAGCACGCCGTCGCGGTGCAGCAGCCAGCCGCGACCGAGGCGCTGCCCGCGACCAAAGCCGATGCCCTGCCGCCGACCAAGGCCGCAGCGGTGCCCGCGACAGAGGCTACGGCGGCCGACCCGCAGGCGACTGCCGCCTCCCAGCCAGGCTCGAACTAATCGGCCGCGGCCTGAGGGGCCGTCGGACCGCGCCACCTAGCACTCGATCACGTTGACGGCCAGGCCGCCGCGCGCGGTCTCCTTGTACTTGACCTTCATGTCGGCGCCCGTCTCCCGCATGGTCTTGATCGCCTTGTCCAGGGAGACTTATGGTCGCCATCGCCGCGCACGGCCATCCTGGCGGCAGTGTGCGAACTAGACGGACCGATGCCGATCTTGAAGAGATCGAAGACGCTGACCGTCATCTCACTGCTCCTGCTCTGACCGCACGCAGCGACCTCGGTGGCACGAGGCTAACTCAAGCTTTTCCTATCAGGGTCGTACGGCGGCCGCAGGCTCACGACCGCGGCGACCAGCTGGCCGCCGACGTTGACCTCATACTGGCCAGTCCGGACAAACTCCGCCGTGACCGCAGCTCCGGCCGGATCGCGCAGATAGGCCAGGCCGACCGCCGCGCCAACTGTCTCGCCCCAGGCCGCCGAGGTCAGCTGTCCGACCGGCTCGTCGTCGCGCACCAGCAGTTCGCCGCCCCACATCATGACGCCGGGATCGCCGAGCACGACCGAGACCAGCCGCCGCCGTGGCCCGTCTGCCCTCGCTTTCTCGACTGCCTCGCGGCCGAGGAACGCGGTACCGCCAGCCAGCTTGCAGGCGAACAGAAGGCCAGCCTCGGCCGGGTTGTAGTCGGGGGTGAGCTCCCGGCCGAAGGCCCGGTAGCCCTTTTCCAGCCTGAGTGACTCGATCGCGTAATAGCCGGCGTTAGCAACCCCGAGATCGGCGCCGGCCGCCATCAGGTCCCCGTAGACCCCGACCGCGAATTCGGCCGGCACGTACAGTTCCCAGCCGAGCTCCCCAACGTAGGTGATCCTGGTGGCCCGCACCGTCGCGTAACCGAGGTCGATGAGCTGGCTGGTGCCGAACGGAAAGGCACCCTCGCCCAGGTCAGCCCTGGTCAGCCGGGATAGCAGCTGCCGCGACAGCGGGCCCATCACGCCATACACGGCGTAGGCCGAGGTCACGTCTACCAGGCTCGCCCGGCAGCCCGGCGGCAGCTGCCTGCGGATGTGGTCAGCATCCCGCTCGGTCGTTGCTGCGCTCGCGACCAGCAGGAACTCGGTCTCGGACAGCCTGGTCACGGTGATGTCAGATTCGTAGGTGCCGCGCTCGTTCAGCATCCCGGTGTAGACGGTCCGGCCCGGCGGCACCGCAACATCGTTGGTGCACAGCCACTGCAACGCTTCCGCCGCGTCCGCGCCCACGACCAGGTACTTGGAGAACGATGTCTGATCGAACAGCGCAACCCGCTGCCGGGTCGCCAGCTGCTCCGCCGACGACCAGGGCTGCCAGTTCTGCTTGCTCCACGAGTAGTTGATCTCAGGCCGCTCCCCCGGCAGCGCGAAGAAATTCGCCCGCTCCCAGCCCATCTTCGAGCCGAAGCAGGCATTCGCCTCGCGCAGCAAGCCATAGGCGGGTGACCGCCGGAACGGCCGGGCCGTCTCGAGTTCGCGGTTCGGCCAGGCGATCGCGTAGTGCAGGCCGAGCACCTCGCCGACCCGGTCGCGCAGCCAGCGGGAGTTGCCGTTGAACGGCGCGAACCTCCTGATGTCCACTGCGGTCAGGTCGCTGGCGGGCTGGCCATCGGTGATCCACTGCGCCAGCGCCAGGCCGGCGCCGCCAGCCGAGGCGATTCCCACCGAGTTGAAGCCGGCCGCTACGAAGAACCCGCGCGGCTCGGGCGCCTCGCCGAGGATGAACTGGTTGTCCGGGGTGAAGCTCTCCGGCCCGTTATAGAACTTCCTGATCCCGGTCTGCGCAAGCACGGGGATCCGGTGCAGCGCAGCGTCCATCAGCACGCTGAAGTGGTCCCAGTCCTCCCCCAGCAACTGGAACTCGAACGGGTACGGCAGCTCGTCCGGCGACACCCAGGGCTTGGCGACCGGCTCGAAACCGCCGACCACCAGGCCGCCCACTTCCTCCTTGATGTAGGTGTAGCCGTCCGGGTCGCGCAGCACGGGCAGGTCCGGATGCACGCTCTCTATCTGATCGGTCACCACGTAGAAGTGCTCAGCCGAGTGCAGCGGCACCGTGACGCCGGCCAGCGCGCCGACCTGCTTGGCCCACTGGCCAGCGCAGTTGACGACGATCTCGGCCTCCACCTCGCCAGCGTCGGTGCGGACTCCACTCACCCGGCCGTCCCGGTTTGTGATGCCGGTGACCCGGACGCGCTCGGCGATCGTCGCGCCGCGTTGCCGGGCCCCGCGGGCCAGCGCGGCAGTGAGGTCAACCGGGTTCGCCCGGCCGTCACCGGGCAGCCAGATCGCGCCTAGCAGGTCATCGGCTCGCATCGCCGGGAACAGCTCGCCAGCCTCCGCCGCGCTGATCAGCTCGCAGTCGATCTGGTATGCCTGCGCGGTCGCGGCGGTCCGGCGCAGCGCTTCCAGCCGGTCAGGGGTCCTGGCCACGGTCACTCCCCCGCAGCGGCGGAACCCGGTCGCCTGGCCAGTCTCGGCTTCCAGCCGCTCATACAGCCGGGTGGAGTACTGCACCAGCCGGGTGCCCGCCTCCGACGCCCGGAGCTGGCCGACCAGGCCAGCAGCGTGCCAGGTAGTTCCGCAGGAGAGCTGCCCTTGCTCGAGCAAGAGCACGTCGGTCCAGCCGAGCGCGGTCAGGTGATAGGCCACGCTCGTACCGATAACGCCGCCGCCGATGATCACAACCTGGGACCTGGCCGGCAGTGCCTGCGTCATGTTCGTCAGTCCTCATCCTGCGCGTCGGTGAGCAGCTGCCCGAAGCCCTGGCTGCGGAAGCCAGCCGCCGCGGCGTCGAAACGCTCCATCGCCCAGGACCAGAAATCAAAGTCAAGCTGGCTCGCCGAGTGCTGGATCGCCCCCCAGAGCGTCCAGCCGTACTGCGACACCAGGGTGAACAGCCGCGCCCGCGCGATCCGGCTGCGCCGCGCACGGCCGTAATAGGCGGTCACCAGGGCGGCCAGCGCCTCGTCGTCGAGGCCGCACTCGCCGGCGATGTTGCCCAGCTCGAAGCACGGATCGTTGTTGCCCGAGTACTCATAGTCGATCAGCCAGATCCGCTCGCCGTCGTCGATAAAGTTCGCAGCGAGAAGATCGTTATTGCAGGGAACGGTGCCTTCCGCACGCGCGGCCAGCGCCTGGCGCGCCGCCGCGAAGGCGGGCATAAGGTCGTCGTAGCCGGCCGGGATTCGCATCCCGGCCGCCGTCGCGGTCGCGTAATACGACGCCTGCACCTCGAACATGTCGAAGTCGCCCATGAACCGGTCGGCTCGATGCAAGGCCTTGCAGGCCGCAGCGATCCGGAGCAGCATCGCCGGCTGGCCGACATCGGCATTGGTCAGGGTCCTGCCCTCGATGAAGGCGAGCACCAGGACGCGATCCTGCGGCCGGTACTCGATCACCGGCGCGCCGACACCAGCCGCGGCGGCCAGCACCGAGTTGCGGTACTCGCGCTCGCGGTCGATCGCCAGGAGATCCGCACCGTCGGCAAACACTCGCGCGACGAATTGGCCGTGCGGCGTGCAGACCTTGAAGTTCTGATTGGTGAGGCCGCCTGGCAGCGCGGTGACCTGCCGCGGCGTGCCCGCCAGGCTCGGAACGCCGGCGAGCAGGGCGTCGGCAACGCCGAGATCATGGTGCGACAGGTCAGTCACTCTCGCAGGCTACGAGCCATCCGGCAAAAGGTCTAGACGGAAGCCGGTGCGGGCCAATCTGGCATACGCAACCCATACGGAGGTTCTTCCAGATCTGGCCTTGCTGTTACGAATGTCTGTCCATAGGGTCTGGACAGTTATCCAGGTCACGCCCTACGCTCCTGCCAACTGGGGTCACTCAGTCACCTGTTGCATGCAGGCGAGGAGGAGCTGCCGTGAGCGCGAGCCAGGATGTCGCCAGCCATGACCGGGACTCCGCCGACCTGGCGAGGTTCGGCTACAAGCAGGAACTCAAGCGCTCGCTCGGCACCTTCAGCTCCTTCGCCGTAGCGTTCAGCTACATCTCACCATCGACCGGCATTTTCACGCTGTTCGCGCTCGGCCTGACCACACTTGGCGGCGCTTTCATCTGGACCTGGCCAGTGGTGGCGGTCGGCCAGTTCATCATCGCGCTGAACTTCGCCGAGGTGTCCAGCCACTTCCCGCTGGCCGGGTCGGTGTTCCAGTGGTCCAAATACATGGCGAACCGGGCCTACTCCTGGTTCACCGGCTGGATCTACCTGTTCGCCGGCATCCTGACCGTGACCGCGGTGGTCGCAACCCTGCCGCTCGCGCTGATCCCCGCGCTGAACGGGCTGGGCTGGCACGGCCTCGGCGTTGGCAACTCGACCACGGTGCTGCACACCCAGCTAATCGTCGCACTGATCACGCTGGTGGTGATCACCGTGCTGAACATCTACGGCGTCCGGCTGGTCGCGATCATCAACAACACCGGCGTGCTGTTCGAGATCCTCGGCATGTTCGTGTTCGCGATCGTGCTGCTGGCGTTCCACAACCACCAGGGCATCGGTGTCGTCGTTCACAGCGGCGGGCTGCACGTCGGGGCGAACACGTTCCTCATTGCCATGTTCATGTCGCTGTTCGTGATCTACGGCTTCGACACGGCGTCCACGCTGTCCGAGGAGACCCGCGACCCCCGGCGTGCGGCGCCCAAGGCCGTGCTCTTCTCGATCGTCGGCGCGTTCATTATTGGCGGCGTCTTCCTGCTCGGCGTCCTTATGTCGATCCCGAACCTGAAAGCGGCGATCAGCGGCGCCTACGGCCCGCAGAACATCATCGAGGCAAACTTCTCGCCCCATTTCGCCACCATCTACCTGCTGGTCGTCTCAGCCGCGATCTTCGTCTGCTGCCTGTCCATAATGGCTGCCACCATCCGGCTCGGCTTCGGCATGGCGCGGGACAACCAGCTTCCGTTCTCCCGCCAGCTGTCGCGGGTCTCACCTGGCTTGCACACCCCGATCTGGACCTGCATAACAATCGCCGTAATCTCCGCGATCCCGTTCATCCAGTACTCCGGCGCTGGCATCATCGCCATCGCGGCCACCGCGATGATCTACCTGAGCTATTTCCTCGGCAACCTCGCCATCTTGCGCGCGCGGCTGGAGGGCTGGCCGAAGACCGACGCGCCGTTCAAGCTCCGTCGCTGGGGCCTGGTGGTAAACATCGTGGGCCTGCTGTATGGCGGCGCGATGCTAGTGAACTTCGCCTGGCCGCGGATTCAGAGCAATCCGCAGCCCAAGGAAGAGGTCGTCGCGAAGGTCCAGCTCCTTAACTTCCACGTCGGCTTCCTGAACGACATCCCGATCTTGTGGACGGTGCTTATCTTCATCCTCCTAGTCGGGACGATCTACTACCTGCTGGTGGGACGGACCAAGCAGTTCGCCGCGGTGACCGCTCCCGGTGGCGAGCCGATCCCAGCCGAGGGGGCGGCCTAGCGACTCGCTAGGCCGGATGGCGTGCCGTGGGGCCAGGCCGGGTTCACGCGGAGCCCGGTCCCTGGCGGGGAGGGCGGCGCGCCGTCCTGCGGACGGCGGGCTTCGCAGTCGCAAGGCATGCGGGGCCCGCCGTCCGACTGCCGCCCATGGCGAGCAACCCGCGTGCCGCAAGGGAGACACTAGAAGGATGCAGCGACGGCAGCACTCGTGGCGTGGCACCACGCTGGCCGAGCCTGCGGCCCTGCCGCGGAAGCCGCCGATGATCATTAAACAGCCGGGTATCACGGCGCACGCGCAGATCGAGGACTGGCTGGCCGACGCCATAGCCGCAGGCCAGCTCAGCCCCGGCGACCGGCTGCCGACCGAGCACGACCTGGCCGCCTGGCTTGGCGTCAGCCGGATGACGCTGCGGCACGCGCTCGGCGAGCTTGCCCAGCGCGGCCTGGTGACGCGGACGGTCGGCCGGGGCGGCGGGACCTTCGTGGCCGAGCCCAAGCTGGAACAGGACCTCACGACCCTGGCCGGGTTCTCCGAGCAGCTTCGCCGACACGGCAAGGTCGCTGGCGCGCGCGTCCTTGCGGCGGCGCAGATCCCGGCCAGCTCGGCCGCGGCCGCGGCGCTTGACCTGGAAGCCGGAGAGCACGTGCACGACGTCAGGCGGATCCGGCTCGCCGACGGCCGCCCCATCGTGATCGAGCACTCGCAATTCCCGGTGAAGCTCTTCCCCGGCCTGCTCGACTGCCGCCTTGACGGGTCTTTGTATGACCTGCTGGCCGAGAACTACGGGCTGCGCCCGCACCGGGCGCGTGAATCACTGGAGCCCGTAGTAGCCGGCGTGCGCGAGGCGGAGGCGCTGGATGTCGACGAAGGCGCGCCGCTCATGCTGGTCGAGCGCACTGCGTACGCACACGGTGGGCAGCCGCTCGAGTTCGCCCGCGACCTGTTCCGGGGGGACCGGACCAAGGTAGTGGTCTGGACTTCAGAACTCGGCGGAGAGCTCTGAAGTGCCGCCGGCCTGATGACACTTGACCGGCCTGACCGTTAGGTTCTGTGCATGACAGTCAAGCTCGTGGTGCTGTACACCCAGCCCGATGACCCGACCGCCTTTGACGAGCATTACGTCGGCGTGCATGTTCCGCTGGTGGAGAAGATCCCCGGGCTCCAGCGGTTCGAGTCCGGGATGTTCACCGCCGCGCTGGACGGCGGCGAGCAGACCTACCACCGGATCGCCGAGCTGTACTTCGCTGACCAGGCGGCGATGGATGCGGCCTTCGGCTCCAGCGAGGGCGCGGCCACCGCAGCCGACTTCGGCCAGATCGCGCCGCCTGGCTCGCGCATGTTCATCGAGACACCGGACGACTGACGCGCTACCCGGAGATGGAGGTTCGCCGTGACGCGGCCTCAGCCCGACCGGGCCGACCACGGAGCGGGGATGACCTCCATGGTCACCGGCTCAAGCCCGGTGATCTCCCATTGCCCGTCCCTCACATCGACGGCTAGGCGCGACTTACCGACCCGCAGCCCGCTGACGCGCAACGGCAGGTAACGCTCCGGCACCTCGGGCGCGCACCACAGCTGCGCGCTCGACACCTCCGGGGTGAACCGGAGCAGACTGTGCAGCAGCAGCAGCGGCGCACCGGCCGCCCAGGCCTGCGGCGAGCAAGACGTGGGATACGGCACCGGCGTCGCAAACTCCTCCCTGGCGAAGCCGCAGAAGAGTTCCGGCAGCCGGTACCCGAACGAGGCGGCCGCGTCGATGATCGCATCCGTTACCCGCTGGGCCTGCTCGATGAAGCCGTAGCGGATCAGCCCGGCGGCGCAGATGGCGTTGTCGTGGGGCCACACAGAGCCGTTGTGATAGCTCATCGGGTTGTAGGCAGTCATCGACGAGGCCAGCGTCCGGATTCCCCAGCCACCGAACATCTCCGGCGACATCAGGTGTCTGGCGACCGAAGATGCCTTGTCCTTATCGACAATGCCCGTCCACAGGCAGTGCCCCATGTTGGAGGCGAGCGAGTCGATCGGGCGTTTATCCGCATCCAGCCCGATCGCGTACCAGCCTTTGTCCGGCAGCCAGAACCTGGCGTTGAAGTCGCGCTTCACCTGCTTGGCCTTCTTCCGCCAGGCCGAAGCCGCCCGCCCGTCACCGGCCTGCCTGGCCAGCTGCGCCCTGGCCCGGTAGGCCGCGTACGTGTAGCCCTGCACCTCGGCGAGCGCGATCGGCGCCTCGGCGATGGTGCCGTCGGCGAAGTTAACGCCGTCCCAGGAGTCCTTCCAGCCCTGGTTGACCAGGCCGTGGCTGGTCTTGCGGCAGTACTCGACGAAGCCGTCACCGTCGGCGTCGCCGCACGTCTCGATCCAGTCAAGAGCCCGGTCCGCATGCGGCAGCAGCGCCGCGATGGCGCTCTCCTTGCCGCCCCACCGCTGAAGCTCGCCGAGCAGCATGACAAACAACGGCGAGGCGTCCACGCTGCCGTAGTACGCGCTGCGGCCGCCGAGGGCAAACGAAACCGCCGGACCAAACCGCACCTCGTGCACGATCTTGCCCGGCTCTTCCTCCGACGCGGGGTCGGCCTCGTTGCCCTGCCAGGCAGCCAGCGTGCGCAGCGTGCCCAGCGCCAGCCCCGGATCCCACGGGAGCAGCATCCACGCGGTCAGCAGCGAGTCCCGGCCGAACAGCGCCATGAACCAGGGCGCGCCGGCGGCGACCACCGGCCAGCGCGGATGCTCCGGATCGAAGATGCGCAACGCGCCGAGATCCTCGACGCTGCGGCCAAGCACCCCGGCAAGGTCGCGGTCGGGGGTCCGCACCTGCGGACCGCGCTGCCGCCACTTGCGCAGCCGCTTGGCCGGCTGGGTCGACTCGACCGCGTGGCCGCGCGGATGCCGCAGCTTCATCGCCACGCCGTCGTCGACTGGCACAGCCTCGACGCTCACGGTGCGCTCGGAGTGGCCCGGCACCGACAGGCGCCATGACAGCACCCCGTCGTCATCGACAGCCGGGTGCTGGTCGCCGGTGATCCGCAGTTCCTGCCGGCGCTCGCGCCTGCCACTGGTGATGACCAGACCGGAATCAGCCGTGCCGGTACTAGCCGCGGCCCTCGGTTTAGATCGCCCTTTGACCTCGAACAAGTCGGCGAAGTCCGCCTCGGCGGTCAGCGCCAGCCGGAACCGCTTCAACGAGGCCGACGTGTTGCGCAAGGTGATGTCCTCGCGCATGCCATCCCCCACATACCGGCGCCGCACCACCAGTAGGGCGCTGTCCGCCTGGCCGGCTCGCGGGGGCATCCGGGCGAGGAACGTGGCCGCGTACGGTTCCGGGTTCTGCACAGATAGCGGCTGTGGCTCGATCCCGTCGACCTTTAGCTCCCACCGCGACAGCATGCGGGTGTCGCGGACGAACAGCCCGTGCTGCCGGTCCGGCACGATGTCGCCGCCCGATTCGCTGATGCAAAACGTGGAACCTTCGATCAGCGTGACGGGGCTACAGGCGGTTGCCTGGCCGGGCGGGAGCTCACCCGATGACCATGGCTCTGTCACGTGGCGGCCTCCGGCCGGGTGATCTGGGGACCTCCGGCCGGGGCGTGACGGCGCGCCGAGGCCGCCGGCAGCTGGTCTGCCGACGGCCTCCGGCCGCTAGGCGCTGATGAGCCGCCGCCCTGCTGCCGGGATGCGGCGGATGAACCCGGACTCGCGCTCCAGGATGCGGCGGTAGAGCCGCTCATGGTCGCGCGCCATCCGCTGCAGTGAGAACCGCCTCTCGGCGGCGCCACGGCACTGGTCACGGTCGATTTCACCCACCCGATCAATGGCGCTGATCATCTCCACCTCGTCCCGGCAGAGATACCCGGTCCTGCCTCGGTCAACGATCTCCGGCGCGGCTCCGTTCGCGAAGGCGAGCACCGGCGTGGCACACGCTAGCGCCTCAGCCATGACAAGGCCGAACGGCTCGCGCCAGGTAATCGGATTGAGCATCGCGTCGGCGCCGCGCAGCAGCTCGATCCTGCGTCCCAGCGGGATCTCCGACGGCAGCTCGTCGCCTGGATCGAGCAGCGGACGAATCTCCGCCTCGAAATAGTCGATCTCCTTGTCCTCGCGCATCTTGGTCGACAGCACTAGCTGCTTGCCGGCCTTCTTGGCGACCCGGACGGCGTGGTGCACGCCCTTGTCCGGTGACATCCGGCCGATGAACATCAGGTAGCCGCCGGCGCCGGGTCCTGGTTTGTACAGATCGAGATCTATCCCGTGATGGATGACGTCGGCGATCTGGGCACCGCCGTACTCCTGGGCCTGGCGAGCCTGCGAATGCGAGATGGCCACGATGCTGGCATGCCGGGCGATTGCGGCGAGCACTGGCTGCGTCTCTCCGTTAAACGGGCCGTGGTTAGTGTGCACGACCGGCGGCCTGCGCATGCCGCGCAGCCCGGAGATCAGCGGGCCGAGGAAAGTGTGGTCGTGGATGACGTCCATGTCCGCCAGCGATTCGTACGCCGCCAGCACGTGCGCCGTCTCCGGAACGGTCACGCCGATAGGGGCTATCGCATTCGGATACAGGAAGTCGGTCGGCACCGGGCACTGCGACTCACCCACAGTGAACAGCCGAACCTCGTGACCGAGCTCTTGCAAGCCCCTGGCGAGGTTGTCGATGACGACCTCGGTCCCTCCGTAGGCCGGTGGTGGAACCGGGACCCAAGGTGGGGCAATCAGGCCGATCCGCATCTGTAACTGCCTCCTCGTGTCGAGCCGCGTGACCATCACGCTCCGCCGTTCCTGGCGAGACTCGCCAGCAACGGCGACAGTGGGCGAGCTGCCGGTTTCCGCGCCTCCCACCGGGAGAACCTGGCTTGGTTCTGCCGTAAGACGCGCGGCCACGCGGCGGCACGGGGAATTGATCCAGTAGCGCCGGTCGTTTCGACCAGTCCCGGCTCCGCGCCCTGCGCACCCGCGGGGAAGTGCCAGGGTTATGGACGACGCACCATTTACTGTGCGTATGGAGCCGATAACCGAATGCATTGTTCCCGGCGGAAACTTGCCGTAAACGCAGCCGCCCGGCGTAGATGATCTTCGACTCGGGCGTGACCGGCGGCCACCTGGCATGAAAGCGCAGGACGAAACGGCCAGAGGCGGCCATCACCGACCGGCCGTCCGTGCCTGAGCTGTGACGGCAAATCTGTCCCGTGACCGATGCGACCCGAGGGGCAGCAGACCGTGCGCTCCCGCGGTAGCCGGGAGCCCGATCACAGTTACCCAGGCTGCGCTAGGCGTGCGTCAGCCCGATTGGTGACATCCTGGTACTGATCCCCCTATTCACCACGGTTAGCAGCAGGCAGCCGGTCGGCGTCCTCATGCTGACCGGGGCAGTCCTGCTGGTCTGGGACGCAGCCAACCCGGCGCCGAGCGGTCAGCAGCGCGAGCCCGCGCCGACCTCGGCCGTAGTTGATCGGCATTGTCCCGGAAGCGGCCGGCTTGTCTGCGCCACCTTGCCGGTGCCGTGAGTCGCTGATTTCTAGCTGCCCGCGATTGCCGTGCTAGCGCTTGGCTCGCCGGGGTTTGCCTGCTTTCTTTCGACCTCTTTGCACCGCTTAGAAGCGGCAGCGCCGCATTTCTCCGCTAAATCAGGACATGCGGGGCTGACCTGTGCTCATCCGTGGTCCCCTCCGCCGCGGATGCGTGGCGCTCAGATGCGTGGCGCTAAGGTACGCGCCGGAGAGGTCCATTTTCTGAAGCAACGAAAAGTCGGCGGGTAGGTGACTTGGCGGCGCCCAATGACCGTAAGGGCCGCTTGGATGTCTTGTCGCATTGCTGGGAAAAATCGAGAACGGATCATTGGTATCCGGAACCGCGCCATTGCTCGCGGCAGTACTCCCCGCGATTAAAGGCGGCCAGAGCCGCTCGCACCGTCGGATGGTCTCGCGGGGAATCGCTCCCAACGCGCTGGAAGGCACGGCGGTCAACGTGCCGCCAAGGCCAGGTCAGGCGAAGTCTTCAGGCGAGAACTCCTTGCGCTCCACCAGCACCAGCCAGTTGCCCGAGTTATCGCGGATGATGGCTTCCGTGCCGTAGGGACGCTCAGCCGGTTCCTGGACGAATTCCACGCCTTTCGCTACCAGGTCGGCATGGGTCTTGCGGCAATCATCAACGCGTAGGCCGATCCCGCCGAGCTGTCCCTTTCCGAGCTCCCGGCGGATGAATTCGGCTGCTGCGGTGTCGAGGGGCGGGCCGGGAACCATGAGCGTTACGTCGAGCTCGGGCTGGCTGGGATGGCCGACGGTCAGCCAGCGGAACCCCTCGCCCGTTGTGATGTCGGCGCGGACCTCGAAGCCCAGCTTGTCGACATAGAAGGCGCGAGCCTCGGACTGGTGCAGGCAGAACACGGTGACGAGTGAGATGTTAGTAATCATGGCCCGATCGTAAGGACGGGAACGGCGTCTGTGCTTCTCTCAGATTGCCGAATCGGTGGTCGAACCTGGCCGCACCGTGCAGCGGAGGTCCGCGGCGCCCCGCATGAACAGATAGCAGCCGGGAACCCAGGGTCCTCCGGCTGCCGCCCACCTGTTCCGGTAGCTTGTCGGCGTCTCGCCCACCAGCTGGGTGAATCGCGCCGAGAACGACCCAAGGCTGGCGAAGCCCACCAGCATGCAGATCTCGGTGACGGTCAGGTTTGCCGACCGCAGCAGATCCTGGGCCCGTTCTATCCGCCGCCGAGTGAGATACCGGATTGGTGACTCGCCGTAGGCAGCCTCGAAACAGCGGGCGAAGTGATACTTCGACACCCCGGCGACGGCGGCCAGCGCACCGAGATCGAGGGAGTTGGCGTAGTTCCGGTCGATGTGGTCGCGGGCGCGCCGCAACTGCGGGAGCAGTTCACGGCTCACGCCCTGAGTTGTCGGCCGGTCCGTCACCGTTTGCGCCACGAGCACAGCTTAGGTCCCAGCGGAGCGCCCCGGTTGACGTGGCGGCGAACCTATGACAACCTCTTAGTTGTACAACCTATTAGTTGTCGACTCGGCGCTTTACCCGAGTGGCGCCAGACCGGGAGCGGTCAAGTGAGGGTTATAGCCGAAGCGGACCTGAGCGTTACGTTCGCTGCGCTCGCCGATCCGACCCGGCGCGCCATCCTCGAGCGCCTGGCGACCGGCCGAGCGACCGTCGCGGAGCTCGCCGCCCCGTTCAGCATGACCCAGCAAGCCGTATCCAAGCACCTGAAGGTGCTGGAACAAGCAGGCCTGATCTCGCGCACGCGGGACGCGCAGTCGCGCCCATGCCAGCTGGAGCCGAGCCGCCTGGACGCCGCGTCGGGCTGGATCGAACAGCACCGGCAAATCTGGGCCGATCGCTATGACCGGCTGGACGCCCACCTGGCCAGCCTCCGCGCGCAACCCCAGCACCGGCCACTAGAAGAGGAGCAGTCGTGACTACCGAGAACACCGAGGGCGAACTCACCTACCGGCGCATCCACAACGCGCGGCGCGAGTTGCTTTTCGACTGCATGACCAGGCCCGAGCACCTCACCCATTTCTGGGGCCCGACGGGGACGACGACTCCTGCCGACCGCATCACTGTCGACCTGCGGCCGGGCGGAGTCTTCGAGACGGTGATGCGAAGCGACAGTGATGGCAGTGAATACACGATGCGCGCGACCTACCACACAGTCGACCGGCCCGCCACGCTCGGCTGGACCGAGAACGGGTCGGGCATGGTAACGAGCATCAGCTTCATCGACCTTGGCGACGAACGCACCGAGGTGATCACGCGCCTGGCGAACGTGCCCGCCGCCTACCGAGCGCCGGAAGCTCAGGCAGGATTCGCCACCAGCCTCGATCGGTGCGCTGCCTACGTGGCCGAGCTGGTGGCGAGCCGGAGCCGGTCATGACCGGCGGGGACATCAGGGATGCGATCTCGGCGGAGCGCCGCGATCTGGCGACCGTGCTGTCCGCTCTGCCGGAAGCCGACTGGGAGGCCGGTTCGTTGTGCACAGGGTGGCGCGTGCGAGACGTAGTAGCCCATATGACGATGCCGTTCCGTTATTCAACGGGGCGGTTCGTGGCCGAGTTGGCCAGGGCTGGCGGCAACTTCAGCCGGATGTCCGACCGCTGCGCCCGCCGGGACGCCGCGGCGATGTCGGCCGGCGAGCTGGCGGCGGCCCTGGCAGGCAACGCCGGGCACCCCTGGAAGCCGCCGCGAGGCGGCTACGCCGGCGCGCTCACCCATGACGTGGTGCACGGCCTGGACATCACAGTGGCGCTCGGCGTCGGCCGGACAGGTACCGGAGGACCGGCTCCGCCTGGTTCTGGCGATCCTGACCGTCCCGAAGACGCAGGGCTATTTCGGCACCGACGTTTCCGGTATCGAACTGCGGGCCGATGACATCGACTGGCAGTTCGGCACCGGCAGTCTGCTGACCGGCAGCGCCCAGGAACTCGCGCTGGTGCTGTGCGGTCGCAAGCTGCCGGCCGCACGTCTGCGCGGTGAGCACAGCGACCTGTTCACCCGCCAGGCTGGGCTGAGCGACGAGGGCAGTCAGCCGGCCGTGAGGTAGCTGCCTGCTGTTCCCTGAAGCCCAGGGTCGGCTCCCGGCCGCGCTCCAGGTCACCGGTGCGCCGCTTCCGGAGCGTACCTTCCTGGCATAACCTCTTCAAATCCTCTTCACACCGAACTATGGCAGCCGGTAAACTGCTTCTGTAAATATCTATACGGAGGAGATGAAGAGGTATTGAGTACCATGCACCTCCCCGTTGAGGAAACAACGGGGAGCCGGCCAGCCTCTGACGCCGTGGCGCCGCTGAACTGCCGGCAGGCATGGCCCTGCTGATGAGCGGAATGGGCCGGCCGGTCTACAGCATCAGCGCCGTTGCGCGGATGCTCGGTGTCCCGGTAGCCACGATCCGTACCTGGGAGGATCGCTATGGCGTGGTGGTTCCCGACCGGAGCTCCAGCGGCCACCGGCTATATCGCCGGGAGCAGGTCGCGCAGCTGAGGTTTGTGCGGACTTGCATGGCCGACGGCGGCACTGCGGCCGACGCTCACCGGCTCTTGTCCGAGCGGATCGACGCTGGGCTGCCCGTCCCGCCTGCTGATGCTGGCGCAGGGCCTCAGCTACTCATCCTTCTTGCCGATCACGACCCGTATGCCGCGGAGTTTCAGGAGTACTTCCTGAAGACCGAAGGATTCGACGTCGAGGTAGCGCTCAGCGATGAGGCTGCGCGACAGACATTCCGTCAGAAGTCACCGTCGCTTGTGGTGGTCGAGCTGCTGATCTCGGGCGGGGCTGGGCTCAACCTGTGCAGCTATTTCTCCCAACGCGGCGACGTGCCGGTAATCGCCGTGTCGGCCCTGGAGTCGCGGGATCTGGCGGTTGCGGCCGGTGCCGATGCCTTCTTGCTGAAGCCGCTCGAGCCGTTGCAGCTGGTTTCTGCTGTGCGGGATCTGTTCGGGTTGAGCGCGTTCCTCCGCCCCGTGCCGGAACTGAGCCATGGGTGACCGCCTGCTGAGCGGCCACGAACCGCTTGACTCTGTGCTCGGCGGCGGACTGCCGGCGAATGCGATCAGCCTCATCATGGGACTTCCAGGCACGGGCAAGACGATCATCGCCCAGCAGTACCTATTCCGGAACGCGCGCCCTGAGCGTCCTGCGGTCTATTTCTCCACGGTGTCCGAGCCGCTCGAGAAGATCGTGCGTTTCGGCCAGAGCCTGGACTTCTTCGACCGCGCAGCTATCGGCCGGTCCGTTTTCTATGAGGACCTTGGGGCGATCGTAAGCAGCGACGGCCTCGCCGGGGTCCATCGGCAGATCACGACGGTGATCAAGGAGCGTCGCCCAGGACTCATCGTCATCGACAGTTTCAAGGCATTGCACGCGTTTGCTAGCAGTCATAGTGAGTTCCGGAAATTTCTGCATGAGCTCGCCGGACGGCTGACCGCGTTTCCGGCCGCATCGTTGTGGGTTGGCGAGTATGAGGAAGCCGAAGTTGGCTCCTTGCCGGAATTTGCGGTCGCGGACGCCATCCTGAGTCTGTCGATCGAAAGTATCGGGCAGCGCGAGATCCGGTTCCTCAAGGTGATGAAGCTCCGCGGCAGCGGTTTCCGGTCCGGCCAGCACGCTTACCGGCTCAGCAGCAGCGGCCTGCACCTCTTCCCGCGCCTTGCCGACGTGCGGATCGAGGAGGAGTACCGACTGGGCGATGTGCGGGTGTCGTCAGGCATCCCTGCCCTGGACGATCTCATGGCGCTCGGCTACTGGCCGGGCGCGTCGACGCTGATTGCGGGCCCCTCAGGGTCGGGAAAGACGCTCATGGGCCTGCACTTCATATTCCACGGCGCTCGCCAGGGGCAGCCAGGGGTAATCGCCTCCCTGCAGGAGAACCGAACCCAGCTCGAGCGGATCGCTGCAGGTTTCGGATGGTCTGTCGACGAACCTGGGATAGAGGTGATGTACCGTTCGCCGGTCGACATCTACATCGACGAATGGGCCCACGAGCTCATGCAGGCAGTGGAGCGGACAGGAGCCCGCCGGGTCCTCGTCGACAGCCTGGCCGATCTTAGACTCGCGGCAGCCGACGAGACACGATTCCGCGAATTCGTCTACTCACTCGTCCAGCGCTTTTCCCGACTAGGCGTGAGCATCTTGATGACCTTCGAAGTCCAAGAGCTCTTCGGTTCCGAACGCATCTCCGACTCTGCCGTCTCGCACTTGTCCGACAATGTAATCTTGCTCAGCTACGTCAAGGAGCAGGACTCCATCAACCGAGTCATGGCCGTCATCAAGTCCCGCGCCAGCCGCCACGAGCCCGGCATCCGCCATTTCTTGATCGGCGCTGACGGCATCACGCTCGTTGACGGCCCTCCGGGCTCCGGCGCGCCGCACACAGACCGCGCAAACCGAGTAGCCGCCGAGATGGCTCGACGCGACAGCGCGCGGAAGACATAGCGATGGATGCCGTGTCCTCCTTTCGAAGCGCGGGCGGTGCGGGCTGATGTCTGACAACCGCGGGCGATCGGAAAGTGGAGCTGAGTTGTTGACTGCGACAATGCAGCTTGAACTGGGCACTCGTGCGGATCGCCGGGCGTTGGAGATGCCGCGCCCTGGCTTGCGTCCCGGCTGGGAGGACAGGCTCCGTGACATCCAATCGATCACCGACGCGGCGTTGTCCCGGCTCGATCCGCAAGAACTATTGGATGCGCTTGTAGAGCGGGTCAAAGAAGCACTACAAGCCGACACAGCTGCGGTCCTGTTGCTGGACCGCCAGTCCGCTCAGCTGGTCGCGACAGCGGCCAGCGGGCTGGAAGAGGAAGTGCGCCAGGGCGTACGGATACCACTGGGCAAGGGGTTCGCCGGGCGGATCGCGGCGGAGGCGCGCCCCGTGATCATCAACCATGTTGACAGCACGAACGTCGTCAATCCGATCCTCCTTACCAAGGGCATCCGGTCGATGGTCGGCGCACCGCTCCTAACAGACGGGAAAGTGATCGGCGTGCTGCACGTGGGCACGTTGGCCGGCCGGGCGTTTAATAGCCAGGACGCGGACCTGCTTCAGCTCGCCGCTGACCGCGCCGCGCTGGCGGTCCAGTCACTGACCTTGCACCTGGACCGTGGGGCTGCGATTGCCCTCCAGAACAGCCTGGTGCCCGCCGGGCTGCCAGCGCTGAGCGGACTGGAAATGGCAGCCCGCTACGTTCCCGGTACCGGGAACGTCGGAGGCGACTGGTATGACGTATTCTCCGTGCCGACCGGCGAGGTGTTCGCCGTGATCGGCGACGTGGCCGGCTCAGGCCTGCAGGCAGCAGTGATTATGGGGCGGATCCGCAGCGCGCTGCGGGCGTATGCGCTGGAGACCGCCGATCCGGCGGCCGTGCTGGAACGGCTTTGCCGGAAGATGCAGCATTTCGAGCCCAATGCGATGGCGACCGTGCTCTGCGCCGTGCTCAACCCGTCGCTGGACCGGGTACGCATCTCCTGCGCCGGGCACCTGCCGCCCATAATCGCGCGGCCGGGCCAGCTGGCTGTCGAGGCCGACGTCGCCGCGGATCTCCTCATCGGTGTTCCCACGTCCCGCCGGCGGCGCGTGACCACTCTGAGCTTCCCGCCCGGTGCTCTGTTGTGCTTGTACACCGACGGGCTGGTCGAGCGGCGCGGGCGGCCTATCGACGAGGGTATCGCCCGGATGTGCGCGGCCACTGCCGCAGGCGATCCTGAAGCCGCCTGCGCCCAGGTGATGGCGACCATGACTGATGACCCCATCCACAACGATGACGTGGCGTTGCTCATGCTTCGCCGCCGCCCTGAAAACCCGCCCGCGGGAAGCCGGGGTCCTGAGAGAAGGCGCTGAAGCGTGACCGAATCAGTCCTTGAGCTCGCCTGGACGGGGCGCCACGCGATCGTGACGATGCCCGCAGAGATTGACCTGATTAACTTCGATTCCGTCGCCGACCAGCTGTCAGCCGTCGTCGGCAAGTCTCCCGGAGGTTGTCACCCTCGACATGACCGGGACCGTGTTCTGCGATTCGGCCGGCGTGCGGGTGATTGGCAGCGCGCATAAGCTGGCCGCTGCCGGCAGCAGCGAAATGCGCCTCGTACTCGGTCGCTCGCCCGTTGCTCGCATACTTCAGATCACCGGCCTAGATCAGCTGATGCCCGTCTACCCTGATGTCCTGGAGTCGCTGGCCACGCCTCGAAGCGGTCCTGACGGCAAGCCCGCTTCGCCGCCGTTACCGTCCCCCGGCGCCCCTTATCCCCATGCCCCCGGCCCGGCCAATGCGGGGAGCCCCGCCGGGACCAGCAAGCTCTGCAGCGTCAGCACAACATCCAGCGCCTCCGGCCGGGCCCGTACCGCAGGTCTGATCTCGCCCTCGACCTGGTTGCTGGGATCAGTCCGCCTGATTGTCCGGCTCAGGGCCGAGCGGAAGTGAGCTCGGCGGGCCGGGTGGCTCCTCGGGTTCTGCGACCCACTCAACGATGTCCTTCAGCCCGATCGCAGCCGCGATACAGAAGACGGGAACGCTGGCCACCACGTAGCGGGCGCCGTAGTTAGCGGTCGCGGCGGGCGTGACGATCAGCACCGCGCCCGTCAGCCACGGCAATAGCGCAGGGCCTCCCAGGCGCCGCCAGGCAAAGGCGATGCCTGCCAGTCCCGCCAGCACTATCAGCCCGAGCAGCGGCCCCGGCAGCACGACGAAACGCTGGTAAGCCTGGATCCATGCGGCGAACGGCCGCACGATCCGGGTACTGGGATCACGGCGGCCGTTGTAGACGTAGCCGTCCTGGTAGTAAGGCAGCTCGCGATTTGCCTTGGCTAGTGCGCGCAGCGACTCAGGTGTGGCCGCAGGGAACATGTACTGTTTCTCGGAGTACCAGGCTGGGCTGCCCGTGAACGCCGGCTCGAAATTATCCGCTATCGAGTGCCAGACTGCCGTCAGGTACGCTCCCGACTGCGCGTCGATTGCGCGCCTGGCGAAGTTCGTGGCCAGGCTGTCGACCTGCGAATCGAACGCCCAGCCGCCCGGCGGCTTGACGTTGATGGGCGACTTGGCACTCCAGGCATAGAAGATCGGGCCGGGCCGCTTGGCGGGCGGCGTCGAGATGCACAGCCACCGCTCATCGGCCGGCGGCTTGATCACCGAGCACTCGGCGAATGTGCTGACCCGCGAGTACAGGAACACTCCGGTGCCCGAAGTCAGCTGAAACGACCCGTTAGATTGCTCAAACCACCAGGCGTAGGTCAGCAGCGGTAGGGCCAGGGTCACGCCCATCGCGACAATGGCCATCAGAACCTTCCGTACCGGAACTCGTCTGGCGAGCTGTACGCACAAGTACAAGCCGAACGGAATCGGCAGCAGAACACCCTCTCCCTATCCAGGGTGGCCCACGCCAGGACCAGTCCAGTCAGCGCGCATACCCACGTTGACGGCAGCGGCCACCACAGCATGCTCACTACCGCGAAGGTGACAAGCAGCCCGAACAGCGTGTCGCTGAGCACGTAATGCTCTATCTGGAGCTCGTAAGCAGACAGCAGCACCGGGACGGCCGCGAGGACTGCCGCCGAGGCCGGCAGCCGGTGCCGCCGCAGCACCGCGTAGACCGCTGTCCCCATTGCCAGGCCCATGACGGCCTGCCCGGCGGTGACCAGCCACACGCTGTGAAACGGCTCCAGCAGCGCCAGGAAGTACCGGTCGCCGATCGGCCGGACGCGATTAGGC
>CAVQCR010000010.1:0-27946 GCA_963711055.1 uncultured Actinomycetota bacterium
TCATCCTTCTTGCCGATCACGACCCGTATGCCGCGGAGTTTCAGGAGTACTTCCTGAAGACCGAAGGATTCGACGTCGAGGTAGCGCTCAGCGATGAGGCTGCGCGACAGACATTCCGTCAGAAGTCACCGTCGCTTGTGGTGGTCGAGCTGCTGATCTCGGGCGGGGCTGGGCTCAACCTGTGCAGCTATTTCTCCCAACGCGGCGACGTGCCGGTAATCGCCGTGTCGGCCCTGGAGTCGCGGGATCTGGCGGTTGCGGCCGGTGCCGATGCCTTCTTGCTGAAGCCGCTCGAGCCGTTGCAGCTGGTTTCTGCTGTGCGGGATCTGTTCGGGTTGAGCGCGTTTCTCCGCCCCGTGCCGGAACTGAGCCATGGGTGACCGCCTGCTGAGCGGCCACGAACCGCTTGACTCTGTGCTCGGCGGCGGACTGCCGGCGAATGCGATCAGCCTCATCATGGGACTTCCCGGCACGGGCAAGACGATCATTGCCCAGCAGTACCTATTCCGGAACGCGCGCCCTGAGCGTCCTGCGGTCTATTTCTCCACGGTGTCCGAGCCGCTCGAGAAGATCGTGCGTTTCGGCCAGAGCCTGGACTTCTTCGACCGCGCAGCTATCGGCCGGTCCGTTTTCTATGAGGACCTTGGGGCGACCGTAAGCAGCGACGGCCTCGCCGGGGTCCATCGGCAGATCACGACGGTAATCAAGGAGCGTCGCCCAGGACTCATCGTCATCGACAGTTTCAAGGCATTGCACGCGTTTGCGGGCAGTCATAGTGAGTTCCGGAAATTTCTGCATGAGCTCGCGGGACGGCTGACCGCGTTTCCGGCCGCATCGTTGTGGGTTGGCGAGTATGAGGAAGCCGAAGTTGGCTCCTTGCCGGAATTTGCGGTCGCGGACGCCATCCTGAGTCTGTCGATCGAAAGTATCGGGCAGCGCGAGATCCGGTTCCTCAAGGTGATGAAGCTCCGCGGCAGCGGTTTCCGGTCCGGCCAGCACGCTTACCGGCTCAGCAGCAGCGGCCTGCACCTCTTTCCGCGCCTTGCCGACGTGCGGATCGAGGAGGAGTACCGACTGGGCGATGTGCGGGTGTCGTCAGGCATCCCTGCCCTGGACGATCTCATGGCGCTCGGCTACTGGCCGGGCGCGTCGACGCTGATTGCGGGCCCCTCAGGGTCGGGAAAGACGCTCATGGGCCTGCACTTCATATTCCACGGCGCTCGGCAGGGGCAGCCCGGGGTAATCGCCTCCCTGCAGGAGAACAGAACCCAGCTCGAGCGGATCGCTGCAGGTTTCGGATGGTCTGTCGACGAACCTGGGATAGAGGTGATGTACCGTTCGCCGGTCGACATCTACATCGACGAATGGGCCCACGAGCTCATGCAGGCAGTGGAGCGGACAGGCGCCCGCCGGGTCCTCGTCGACAGCCTGGCCGATCTTAGGTTCGCGGCAGCCGACGAGACACGATTCCGCGAATTCGTCTACTCACTCGTCCAGCGCTTTTCCCGACTAGGCGTGAGCATCTTGATGACCTTCGAAGTCCAAGAGCTCTTCGGTTCCGAACGCATCTCCGACTCTGCCGTCTCGCACTTGTCCGACAATGTAATTTTGCTCAGCTACGTCAAGGAGCAGGACTCCATCAACCGGGTCATGGCCGTCATCAAGTCCCGCGCTAGCCGCCACGAGCCCGGCATCCGCCATTTCTTGATCGGCGCTGACGGCATCACGCTCGCTGACGGCCCTCCGGGCTCCGGCGCGCCGCACACAGACCGCGCAAACCGAGCAGCCGCCGAGATGGCTCGACGCGACAGCGCGAGGAAGACATAGCGATGGATGCCGTGGCCTCCTTTCGAAGCGCGGGCGGTGCGGGCTGATGTCTGACAACCGCGGGCGATCGGAAAGTGGAGCTGAGTTCTTGACTGCGACAATGCAGCTTGAACTGGGCACTCGTGCGGATCGCCGGGCGTTGGAGATGCCGCGCCCTGCCTTGCGTCCCGGCTGGGATGACAGGCTCCGTGACATCCAATCGATCACCGACGCGGCATTGTCCCGGCTCGATCCGCAAGAACTATTGGATGCGCTGGTAGAGCGGGTCAAAGAAGCACTACAAGCCGACACAGCTGCGGTCCTGTTGCTGGACCGCCAGTCCGCTCAGCTGGTCGCGACAGCGGCCAGCGGGCTGGAAGAGGAAGTGCGCCAGGGCGTACGGATACCACTGGGCAAGGGGTTCGCCGGGCGGATCGCGGCGGAGGCGCGCCCCGTGATCATCAACCATGTTGACAGCACGAACGTCGTCAATCCGATCCTGCTTACCAAGGGCATCCGGTCGATGGTCGGCGCACCGCTCCTAACAGACGGGAAAGTGATCGGCGTGCTGCACGTGGGCACGTTGGCCGGCCGGGCGTTTAATAGCCAGGACGCGGACCTGCTTCAGCTCGCCGCTGACCGCGCCGCGCTGGCGGTCCAGTCACTGACCTTGCACCTGGACCGTGGGGCTGCGATTGCCCTCCAGAACAGCCTGGTGCCCGCCGGGCTGCCAGCGCTGAGCGGACTGGAAATGGCAGCCCGCTACGTTCCCGGTACCGGGAACGTCGGAGGCGACTGGTATGACGTATTCTCCGTGCCGACCGGCGAGGTGTTCGCCGTGATCGGCGACGTGGCCGGCTCAGGCCTGCAGGCAGCAGTGATTATGGGGCGGATCCGCAGCGCGCTGCGGGCGTATGCGCTGGAGACCGCCGATCCGGCGGCCGTGCTGGAACGGCTTTGCCGGAAGATGCAGCATTTCGAGCCCAATGCGATGGCGACCGTGCTCTGCGCCGTGCTCAACCCGTCGCTGGACCGGGTACGCATCTCCTGCGCCGGGCACCTGCCGCCCATAATCGCGCGGCCGGGCCAGCTGGCTGTCGAGGCCGACGTCGCCGCGGATGTCCTCATCGGTGTTCCCACGCCCCGCCGGCGGCGCGTGACCACTCTGAGCTTCCCGCCCGGTGCTCTGTTGTGCTTGTACACCGACGGGCTGGTCGAGCGGCGCGGGCGGCCCATCGACGAGGGTATCGCCCGGATGTGCGCGGCCACTGCCGCAGGCGATCCTGAAGCCGCCTGCGCCCAGGTGATGGCGACCATGACTGATGACCCCATCCACAACGACGACGTGGCGTTGCTCATGCTTCGCCGCCGCCCTGAAAACCCGCCCGCGGGAAGCCGGGGTCCTGAGAGAAGGCGCTGAAGCGTGACCGAATCAGTCCTTGAGCTCGCCTGGACGGGGCGCCACGCGATCGTGACGATGCCCGCAGAGATTGACCTGATTAACTTCGATTCCGTCGCCGACCAGCTGTCAGCCGTCGTCGGCAAGTCCCCGGAGGTTGTCACCCTCGACATGACCGGGACCGTGTTCTGCGATTCGGCCGGCGTGCGGGTGATTGGCCGCGCGCATAAGCTGGCCGCTGCCGGCAGCAGCGAAATGCGCCTCGTACTCGGTCGCTCGCCCGTTGCTCGCATACTTCAGATCACCGGCCTAGATCAGCTGATGCCCGTCTACCCTGATGTCCTGGAGTCGCTGGCCACGCCTCGAGGCGGTCCTGACGGCAAGCCCGCTTCGCCGACGTGACCGTCCCCCGGCGCCCCTTATCCCCATGCCCCCGGCCCGGCCAACGCGGGGAGCCCCGCCGGGACCAGCAAGCTCTGCAGCGTCAGCACAACATCCAGCGCCTCCGGCCGGGCCCGTACCGCAGGTCTGATCTCGCCCTCGACCTGGTTGCTGGGATCAGTCCGCCTGATTGTCCGGCTCAGGGCCGAGCGGAAGTGAGCTCGGCGGGCCGGGTGGCTCCTCGGGTTCTGCGACCCACTCAACGATGTCCTTCAGCCCGATCGCAGCCGCGATACAGAAGACGGGAACGCTGGCGACCACGTAGCGGGCGCCGTAGTTAGCGGTCGCGGCGGGCGTGACGATCAGCACCGCGCCCGTCAGCCACGGCAATAGCGCAGGGCCTCCCAGGCGCCGCCAGGCAAAGGCGATGCCTGCCAGTCCCGCCAGCACTATCAGCCCGAGCAGCGGCCCCGGCAGCACGACGAAACGCTGGTAAGCCTGGATCCATGCGGCGAACGGCCGCACGATCCGGGTACTGGGATCACGGCGGCCGTTGTAGACGTAGCCGTCCTGGTAGTAAGGCAGCTCGCGATTTGCCTTGGCTAGTGCGCGCAGCGACTCAGGTGTGGCCGCAGGGAACATGTACTGTTTCTCGGAGTACCAGGCTGGGCTGCCCGTGAACGCCGGCTCGAAATTATCCGCTATCGAGTGCCAGACTGCCGTCAGGTACGCTCCCGACTGCGCGTCGATTGCGCGCCTGGCGAAGTTCGTGGCCAGGCTGTCGACCTGCGAATCGAACGCCCAGCCGCCCGGCGGCTTGACGTTGATGGGCGACTTGGCACTCCAGGCATAGAAGATCGGGCCGGGCCGCTTGGCGGGCGGCGTCGAGATGCACAGCCACCGCTCATCGGCCGGCGGCTTGATCACCGAGCACTCGGCGAATGTGCTGACCCGCGAGTACAGGAACACTCCGGTGCCCGAAGTCAGCTGAAACGACCCGTTAGATTGCTCAAACCACCAGGCGTAGGTCAGCAGCGGTAGGGCCAGGGTCACGCCCATCGCGACAATGGCCATCAGAACCTTCCGTACCGGAACTCGTCTGGCGAGCTGTACGCACAAGTACAAGCCGAACGGAATCGGCAGCAGAACACCCTGCTCCCTATCCAGGGTGGCCCACGCCAGGACCAGTCCAGTCAGCGCGCATACCCACGTTGACGGCAGCGGCCACCACAGCATGCTCACTACCGCGAAGGTGACAAGCAGCCCGAACAGCGTGTCGCTGAGCACGTAATGCTCTATCTGGAGCTCGTAAGCAGACAGCAGCACCGGGACGGCCGCGAGGACTGCCGCCGAGGCCGGCAGCCGGTGCCGCCGCAGCACCGCGTAGACCGCTGTCCCCATTGCCAGGCCCATGACGGCCTGCCCGGCGGTGACCAGCCACACGCTGTGAAACGGCTCCAGCAGCGCCAGGAAGTACGAGTAGCCGATCGGCCGGACGCGATTAGGCGACAGCGGCAGTACGGCGTGAACGTAGGGCAGGCTATCGAAGAACCACAGCGCGGGCGGATAGCCGAGCACGACGGCTAGCCGCACAATGGCGGCCAGGAGCAGGACCGAGCAGAACAGGGCGTGCTCTCGTGGTACCGCAGCCAAGCCGGGCCAGGCACGCCGCGAGCTGGCCGGGGCTTCCAGCGCCCGGCCAGGAGTCCCCCGAGCCGACGTCCCGCGCATCGTGCGGTCCTCCAGAGCCTCGACGCGGGCCGGCAGCACGACTAGGAAAGCCGGCCAGGACCCACGTCCTCCCCGTGATCAGCACGTAGGTCGTGCCCGCCAGGCCGTGCCAGCCCGTGAGCCGCCACAGCCACCAGCATGCCCGCGCCCGCACGGCAGGCAACCAGCCTGGCGCCAGATGCTGCACGCTCCAGGTTTCAGGTCGCCGCCTATGCCGGGGATCTGGAGGACCTGGCGTCTACCTCATGGTTAGTAGGCTTATATGCCAGTTTTGGCCGAGTTCGGTCGTAGCGTCGGCTCGAGCCCGGGCAGGATGCGCTGGTCAGCGGGTCCTGGCGATGGCGGCTTACGCGCCGGGATCAGGCGCTGGCGCACTGGATGATGGACGGCCACCCTGCGGAACGGAAGGTTCAGGAGGCCATCGCCGAACTCGACCTAGTGATCCGCGACATTAGGGACGCACTCTTCGATCACCATAGGCCGCAATCGCCATCGAGCGAGTCGCCTGACTAGGCGCGCAGGTCAGGCGTAGGGCTGTGCGCCGGTCGATACCAGATCGAGCTACACGACTCGGCCGCGTGGCACCTCGCGATCTGTCACCGTTATGAGGCGTCTGATCAGCCATGGAAGACCGGCACCTCCGTGCCGTCGCGGGCGTGCGCTGGCCCGACGTGCGTTGATTTAGCTCCGCCGTGAAGCTGGGTGAGCCGCATTGCGGCGGCTGCGCTCATGGACGCTTCAGGAACCTCAAACCGAACGCCGCGAACACCAGGACAATTCCGACGTTTACCATCAGCCGTTCCCAGAACTGGTGCCTGAAGAACAGGACGTCCACGCCGACCACGACGGCTACCAGCGCGAGCACGTAAAACACGACGGCTGCGTGTCTTCCCATCGTTTCTGTCTACTATGTGCGACGGAGTGGGAGCAAGAGCGGCACTGGTTTCGGTGAAACGCTTGCGCTGGGCTGAACCACTTGATGCCCCGTTCTTCCGGCGGCCGAGCAGTCCCCTGCGCGATTTGTGCCACGACACGAGTCACAAGCATGCCGATCACTGCCCCGGCCTCTGGCATGCACACGCCGGTCACCCATGGTCCAGATGCGGTTGTTCCGGTCCCGTGTCTTTGCCGGAGGCACGGTCACGATGATGCTGTGGGCCTTCGGGATCTTCGGGATCTACTTCTTCACCTTCGCCGGGCTCGCGGGTCCAGCCTCGCGGCTGCTGCGGCTGAGCCAGACGGTGACGATTGGCATGCTGGTCATGGCAGCCGGGTTGTACATGTTCTCCCGGCTCGGCGCCGGGGCTAGCTTCGCTAGCCTGATGCCGGCTTCCTGATATTCGGCGCGGGAGCAGGCCTGATGAACGTCCCGCTCACCAACGCCGTGCTGCACTCGATGCCACCGGAGCGGTCTCGTGTCGCCTCAGCGCTGCTGAAGGCCTCACACGAGGTGGCCGGCTCCTTGGCATCACGATCATTGGCGCCGTCCTGCGGTCCCGGTAGGGCTCTGCCATCCGCGGCGGTGCGCATCCGGCCGCTGCCTACCTGGACGGCTACCACGCGGGGCTGATGGCGACGGTTGCCTACTGGTAGGCAGGTTATGGCGTACTCAGGCGGGCAGGGTGTGATCGGCGATCTGCGCGGCGAGGAAGGCGCGCTCGGCTTCGTTAGCTGTGAGGGCGAACGCCTGCCTGTAGGCGGCGGCTGCTTCGCCGGCGCGACCAAGTCGGCTGAGCAGGTCGGCCTTGACCGCGGGCAGGTACTGGTATCCCGACAGGCGTCCGTCTTGTTCGAGTCGCTCGATTTCCGCGAGCGCGGTCTCCGGTCCGGCGACCGTGTATAGGGGCACAGCACGGTTCAGCGCAACAGCTGGTGACGGCCATACCTCTAGCAGCCTGTCGTACATGGCGATGATTTGCGCCCAGTCAGTCTGGTCGTATGAGGGGGCCTCGGCATACAGCGATGCGATCGCGGCTTGCAGCACGTACCGCCCCGGCGGGCCTGCGCGCAGGCAGGCAGTGATCAGCTCATCGGCTTCGGCCAGCGCGGCTCGGTGCCATTGCGACCGGTCCTGGTTTTTCAGCCGCACGAGCTGACCGTCGGCGCCGGCGCGGGTCGCGCGCCGGGCGTCGGTCACCAGCAGCAGCGCGTGCAGCCCCCGCACCTCGGCTTCGTCGGGCATCAGCATATTGCGCTGCCGCGCGACCATCATGCCGCGCGGCTCCCGCGCTCAGCACATCGGTGGGCGTATTTGGATCTTCGGGGCTTAAAGGCACAATCGCAAACATCATGGCATTAGGACGCATCCGCTGATTCCATCAGGAATGACGCTGAACGTTTACCACGGCCAGACGTATGAGTAGCTCGCTGCCGGGAAGACCGGCTGGTGGAGCTCGCTCCTGAACGCCAGCTTCCCGGTCGAAGTAGCCGAAGACAACGTCACTCCCCTTTCGACAGCACGCCTGCGGCTCACTGGCCCCGGTGCGCAAACGCGGCCACACGATGGTGCCGCGCGGCAGCGGCCCGGCGCGCTGAATACATACCCGAGCAGTCATCGGAGCCGAGGCAATTGCGATGAGCCGGCGCCGCGGACCGTCGTGCACGGTACTGCCACCATGAGCAGGAGGACGCCATGAGCACCGAGAAGGGAGGACCCGACGACGAGTCGCGCAGAGACCTTACAAATAGGGGAGGGCTGCGGGCCAGCTTTGAGTCCACTTCCCGCCGCCTCCTCGCGGGCATCTCCGCCGCCATCGCGGCCATGCGCAGTCAGGCGTCGTCAGGATCCCTTGCCGCGATGGTGGAGGCCCATGTCCCACCGGCATGGCGGCGTCCTCGGCGGTTGACGCTCGCGAGCGCCTTGCTGGTAGCCGCTATCGCGCTCATCATCGCCGTATGGCCCGCGGCTACGCCGCGCCATCCAGCACCGGGCACGACGGTCTTTCCGATAGACCACCAGGTGGTGCTGCGGTTCGTCCACTCGGCCGGGAGTGTGCATCTAAGTACCGGGCCCGATGGCCAGGTCAGCATCACTGAGCACCGGAACGGCATCACCGATGCAATTCATACGAGCTACCGGCAGCAAGGAGATGTGATCACGGTCACCGTCTCGATTGAGGCTGGCCTCCTCCTGGCCACGTGGGTGGACTTCGACGTGGCGGTACCACTTGGCACGAGCGCGAAGGTCGCAGTCGCGGCGGGAACGCTCCAGGCAGCGGGACTCACCGGCAATCTCGCGCTGCAGGACACCAACGGATCGATCTGGGCGACCAAGGTCTCCGGCACTATCGCGCTGCAAACGGCGAGTGGCTCGATCAACACCAGGCAGGTGAGCGGCCAGGTCAGCGCCGTCACGGACAACGGGACCATCACCACGATCTCGACACGCCTACGTGGGCACTCGCTTGTGCAGGCGCAGAGCGGCACGATCAACTTCCACGGCAGCCTGGACCCAGGTTGCCATGCCGTGTTCAGGAACACTAATGGGGCAATCGGCGTCACCCTGCCGCGCGGCTCGTCGGCACTGGTGGACGCGCGGACTGCCCATGGGTCGATCAACTCCGAGTTCTCGTCTGTGCGCGCGGTCTCTGATTCGGGAGGGCGGGCCGCCAATGGCCGCGTCGGGCGCGGCGCGGCGGCGCGCCTGAGCATCCAGACCATGGGCGGCGCGATCGATCTCAACAAGGGCACCTGATCGCATTGCGGTCACGGGTGGTTCCGGGGCCGTCGTCACTTCCAATCTCGAAGCTAGTTTCGTGGCGCCGCGGGCGCGAAGGGAACGAGGTCGTCGCCCAGGCTCGCGGCGTGCCATCGGCCCGGCATCCTAGAAGCGCGAAGTCGCGGTCGAAATGTCATAGCTAGGGCCCCAATACCACTGGGTCGCGTCCGAGCCAGGAACCATGTGCGGATAGCCAGTCGGGTCGGCAATCCACCAGCGGATGCGGGAGCGCATCCGCGAGGGAAGCGTGGCGACGGCGGTCTGCACAGTTGGCCACTCCGAAATCGAGCAGTAGAGGATGGCCAGGGCCTTCGGATCGGCGCTCAGCTTTTGCCGGACCCAGACCGGAACCACCGACGGTGTGGCGGCGCCCGGCTCGATGTCCAGAGCCCCAGCCGCCGGGTCGGACCCCTCGTTGTCGATCCACAGCACGGGCCCGCGGCCGACCACGTCGGCCGCCGGGGTCGGATGCCCTCCGGTGGCGTACGTAGCGATCAGGCGATGCGGCGGGATCGCGCCGGGCATGACTGAGTCGTAAAACAGGTAAGTTCCCGTCCCACGTGCCGGTGCCCAGGCCAGCGCCTGGCGGCTGGTCTGGTGGCGGGACCGGCTAGGCGCCTGGCGGTGACCGGTGCTCTGGTGACCGGTCCGATCCGGCGCTGCCGCGGCAACAGCGGGGTGCCCTGGTTGCCGTCGACCCTTAACCGCCGCACCCCGGCCCGACGCTGCCGCCACGGCCGATGTGCCTGGCCCGCCAGCGTGCGGGCTCGTCACGGTGACCGCGGGCCTGATGACCGTCGCCGCGACGACGCCGACAGATACCACGCCGGCCACGGCGCCGGCAATTGCACCAGGCCTCAGCGACCTTGGCCGCCGCTGGTGGCGGCCTGGGGCGCCGTGGAGCGCCAGGCGGCGCGGACGACGGTGAGAGCCCACGATCCGAAGGGGTCAGGCGCAGCAGCGCGAACGGTGGCCCAGGGGACACCGCCGGACCGGCTGAACCTCGGGAGCCAGCCGTATCGGCGCTGTGGCGCGGGTCAGGGCGACGGGTTGCTCATAGCAACCATCACAAGCCTGGGCAATATCGGTCACTGACAGTGCACGCCGAAATCACGCCAGCCACTACCGAAACACCTGAATCAGTACTATGACGTGCGTCACATCCGCCGGCCGGAGCTAAGCAGTCGCGGGGGCCGCCGGCCCAGCCGCTTGCACGTGAGTAACGGCAAAGGACGCTCAGATGAACGATCAGACGGCTCCCAATCGCGCATGCCCGACGACCCGGACCGCGCCCGGCCGAGAAACTGAATCGGCCGTCCGCCATTCTCAGCTGTCGCCGCAACGGCAGCATTTGACCGTATGGATGCGCCCGCGCGGGACCTCGCCAAGGCCTGGCATTTCCTAGTAGGTTCACCTTCGACCGCAAGGATGCGGCCTACCAGAGGGAGGCAATATGGCTGTAAAGCGAATGGCCGTGGCAATCGCGGGCGCAGCGGCACTCTTTGCCCTGGTATTAGTGGCAGCGGCGGCCGACCCGGCGGCCGCGGGGGGCAGGACAATGAGTGACGGGTCGCGCGACCTTCGGTCATCCCACGCCGGGGCGCTGGAGACGCCGTCGCGGCCGCTGAATATGCAGCTGGTCCACGCGGGTTCCCAGGCCCCGACCGACGCACAGTGCCGGGCGGCCACCGGCGGTCCCTGCTACAGCCCGCAGGAGATCCGCCACGCCTACGGCGTGGATCAGCTGTTGGCCAGGGGGGACGACGGAGCGGGCGAGACGATCGTCATCGTCGATTCGTACGGCAGCCCCACGATCGCCGCGGACCTGGCGAGCTTCGACGCCGGTTACGGACTGCCGGCGCCGCCGTCGTTCAAGATCTTGGCACCGTTGGGAACGGTGCCGTTCAACCCCACCGCGATCCCCGACCAGATCGGCTGGGCCGCGGAGACCACGCTCGACGTCGAATGGTCGCACGCCATGGCTCCCGACGCGAGCATCGTGCTGCTGACTAGCCCGGTGGATGAAACCGAAGGCGTCCAGGGTATGCCCCAGTTCGACGCTCTCGAGAACTACGCACTCGACCATCACCTCGGCCAGGTCATCTCGCAGAGCTGGGGCGCCACCGAGAACACGCTGTTCACTCCGGCAGGCAGGCAGGTCTTCCGGCAGTTCGAGGCAACCTACGCGCGGGCCGCTGCCATGGGCGTGACGGTGCTGGCGTCCACAGGCGACTTCGGCGCCTCGAATCCTGAAGTGAACGGCACCACGTTCTACCCGTTCCCGACCGTGAACTTCCCGGCTTCCTCGCCGCTGGTCACCGCGGTGGGCGGCACGAGCCTGTACGCCGACACCAGTGGCGACTACCAATCCGAGACCGTCTGGAATTCCGACGGCGGTGCCAGCGGCGGCGGCGTCAGCCAGTACTTTGGCGAGCCGCTGTACCAGCTGTTCCTGCCAGCTTCGGACCAGGCCCTGCTCGGCGGCCATCGCGGCACCCCGGACATCTCCTGGAACGCCGATCCCAACACGTCGATCCTGATTTACCTGTCCTTCTTCGGGCCGAGCGCAGCCGGCTACTACACCATCGGCGGCACCAGCGAGGGCTCGCCAGATTGGGCCGGGCTTGTGGCCGACCTGGACCAGATGGCCAGGCACCCGATCGGCTTGCTCAATCCCTACCTGTACGCGCTCGGCGCAGCTGGCATCGGGTACCACGACATCACGGCGGGGAACAACTCCGACAACGGTGTAGCAGGGTACTCCGCCACACCAGGCTGGGACCCCGCCTCCGGCTGGGGCACACCGGACATCGGCAAGCTGTTCGCCGACATCGCCTACCTTGCTCGCGGCAACCCATCGGCAAGGATGCTGCGGTCCCGCGCCGAGTCGCTGCGCCGCTAGGTGCGCCCAGGCCCGGCGCGTTGCGAGACGGCACCGCGCCGGGCGGCGCCCGGCCGCCGCTGCAGGAAATCCCGAACTAATCCAGCTCTTCCAGCACGAAGACCTCTGTTGGCTCGTCAGCCCAGATGGCGTCCAGCGCTGCCGCCCCGTCGATCGCAGCGCCGATAACGGCGTCGAGCGCTTCTCTGGACTCCCATCGCGACAGCCCGACTAGCCGACCGCCTTTCGTATCGGCGTAGCTCGCCCGGTGGATCAGCCCAGGCGGGGCCGCTCGGCCGCGAAGCTGCCTCATGACCTCGATCCACTCGTCTCGGTGCTCGGGAACGAGGGTGATGGATGGCGAGTGCCGCGAATGGCATTTCAGCGCCGCCCTTGAGGATGGTCCGCTGACAAAGTTATCGGCAGCCCGAACTGCTGCAGGTAGGTCAAGCGGTCAGGGATGTACCAGGACTCGGCGATGCGCCCGTCGGCGTACCGGTCGATCCGGATCTCGTCCCACGAGATGGTCTTGCCGGTTGGGTCGACTATTGCCGTTGCTGTTCCCGTCGGGAGCTTCAGCGTCCCTTGGTGGGTGCCGGACGCCGTCCAGTGGCTCGTTACGTGATCGGCTGCCGCTACTTGGCGATTCAGTATGACGCGCAGGTCGGGGAACGCATTGCGCTGCAGCGCCGCCATCTGTTTGATGCCCTCGGTGCCCCTTGTGGGAGGTGATCCAGCGGACCCGCCATGGCCGATGTAATCAGGCGCCAGGATTTCGTCGGCCGCATCGTAGTTACCTCGGCCGAACAACTCCTCATAGAGGCGGCGAGATCGTTGCTTGTTGGCTTCCACGTCAGTGCTCACTGGTTCCGTCCTGGTCATCTGGGTGTCCTTCCGGATCGCTGGCAGCGGAGGTGCGGTCGTCCCAGGTCTCATACACGCGGCCGCCCTGACGCCTTTCTACGGTGACGTCCCGGACTCGCTCCCGGCCTGCTGAGAACGGGTCGATCGGCCACCAGTTGCCGATGGTCCGCACGAAGACCTCGAAGGTGTGCCCAGCGTCGCTGCGAACCAGGACCGACTGCCGGGCTGGCGGCCGCGGCAACACGCTGACCACGGGGTGCGACTCATTCGCTGGGGTCACCTTCGCTGGGTCACTTTCGCTGGGGTCATTCTGCGCCTCCGGTTCCTAGTGGCTGGTCATCCGGCCGTGGCGGCATGGTCGTCATCGGCGATACCTCGTTCCGCTTCGGCTATCTGCCGTTCTGCGTCCAGGGACGCAGACCACATGTCGTCGAGGACATGTCGCAGGCCGTCGAGGCCCTCGGCCCGCGCTCGGTACAGCCGCCGGGTCCCGTCACGCCGCTCGGACAGCAGGCCCGCATTCTTCAGCACGGTCAGGTGCTGGCTGACGGCCGTCCTAGTGATCTCGAACGCCGCGCCGATCTCTCCGGCGGCAAGCTCGTCGTGAGCAACCAGCCGTAGGATCGCACGCCGCCGGGGCTCGGCTATAGCCCGCAAGGCCTCGTCGGCCGCCTCGTCGCTGCGGGCCAGCGCGTCATCTGCGCGGCCGGTCATCGAGCCGCTCCGCAGCTCCACAGCCCGACCTGGTTACCGTCCGGGTCGGTGAAGATCGTGGCCGGATCGGCGGCCACCTGCCAGCCGAACAGCTTATTGTAGAACTCCTGCGCTCGCTCCTGATCCGGGCTGATCACCTCGGAGAATGCGACCGACTGAGCCATGATCTTTCTCCCAAGATGGAAAGCGTTACTCCGACAGTCGATGCTAACGATAGTTGCTGCGAACGTTAGCATCAGCTGTCGGAAAAGGGAACGTCGGGTGCGGACGGTCGCGGCCTCAAGCCCGCGGTGGCGTGGCTAGCCCGTATGCGCCTGCTGCGGGTTGCGCTCGATAGCCAGGGGTAATGGTGGCATGTGACGAACTCGGCACCGACGGCCACTGCGGTCAGCCGCGCATACCACGAGGAACTCAGCTCTGGGCAGCGGTCCGCCCTGCTCAGCTGGCTGGCCTTTACGGCCACATTTGGCGGGCTGCGCGCACTCACTTATAGCATCCGGGCAGGCGTGGGGCCGTTCCGCAACATCAGCATCGGCGGTGAGCACCTGCATCACTACCTGTGGGGGATCGCCATGCTGTCCGGCGTCGGAGCGGTCGCCGTTCGCGGCGACGAACGGCACCGTCGTCACCCGGCCGTCGCAATCAGCTACGGCAGCGGCCTGGCGCTTATCGTCGATGAGTTCGCTTTGCTGCTCGACCTGAAGGATGTCTACTGGGCCAAGCAGGGCCGGATCTCGATCGACGTCGGCGTGGGCGGCATCGCCGTGACCGGATCCTACTTCGCGGCGCTGCCGGTGCTGCGCAGGCTGCAGCGGGATCGACAGCAACAGGGCGGCGCGGACCAGGCGGCACCAGACTGCTGGGACCGCACCCAAGCCCCAGGCAGGCTGACCGATCACGCGCGATCGGTCGAGACCAAACCGCCTGTGCTTCGCCCGCTATTTAAAACCTGTGCTTCGCCCGCTATCTAAAGCAGCCACCGCAGTCCGCCCGTGGCGACCGTCTTGGCGTCAGAAGCGGTTGCGGTCATATTCGCACTGTCCTACGGCCGCCGGCTGCCGGGCGATGGGATGGCGCTGGCACGACAAATGGTTATGCTGCAGCTGTGCAACGGTCGGCAGCGAGCGCCCGTAGCTCGCCTCGCTTGACCGGTTCTGGGCACCCGGAGGCGGGCGAGTCGCTCGCGGACCTGCCGGACGACACCGAGCCAGATGGCGTCGGCACCGGTACCGGCTATCAGCGCATTCAGGCGGTTGACAGGGCAGTGGTGCTGCTGAAGGCGGTGGCCAACAGCACCACGCCGCCGACCGTGCTGGAGCTAGCGCAGGCCACTGGTATCAACCGGAGTACGGCCTGGCGGCTGCTGCGAACTCTGGAATACCACGGCCTGCTTGACCGCGATGCGATCACTCAGCGGTACAGCCATGGGCTACGGGGCGATCGCGATTGCTGCTGCGGTCACCGACGACGCACTGGTACGCCGGGCCCGGCCGTTGCTGGAGGACCTGGCGATGCAGGTCGGGGAGTCCGTTACCCTCGCGGTAGCCAAGCGATTCAACCTGGTGTACGTCGACCAGGTGGATCCGCCGGACGCCATCGTGCCGAGCTGGCTGAACAAGCCGCTGCCGTTGCACGCTACCTCCGGCGGCAAGGTATTCCTCGCCTGGCTGCGCGCCGACGAGAGGGCCGCGATCCTGCCGAAGGAGCTGCAGCGCTACACCGATCGCACGATCACCGATCGAGAAGACCTGGGTCGCGAGCTGGATGCGGCCCGTCGAGTCGGCTATGCGCTATGTATCCGGGAGTACGAGGAGTTCTCCTCGGGCGTGTCGGCGGCTGTGCTGAACTCGCGCCAGTATCCGATCGCCGTCGTCAACGTCTGGGGACCGGCGCCGCGCAACCCGGCCCGGCGGCTTCACGAGATCGGCCGTCGCGCCGCGGCCACCGCAGAGAGCGTCCGTGCTCTGATCGCGTGAGGGATTGGCACGAGCTCGGCACGGCAGCCTGCCGGCCATATGTCCCCGTCGCTAACCCGCACGCGTCGATCCCAGGATTGGTTCGCTGGCTGTCCCGAAATGACCTTTGACCATTCCGAAAATGGGCTGATAGCATCATCACGATAAGAACATAACGTTCATATCGTGAACAGGGCGCGCCATGCGGGCAAGAAGGGCGGCTACGATGGCGGTCTCCCAGAAGGTCATCATTACCTGCGCGATCACTGGCTCCGGGCACACGCCGTCGATGTCGCCGCATCTGCCTTACACCGTGGAGCAAGTCGTCGAACAGGGTGTTGCCGCCGCGGCTGCGGGAGCCGCCGTGCTGCACCTGCATGCGCGCGACCCAGGCGACGGGAGGCCCACAGCCGATCCCGCTGTCTTCGCGAAATACGCCAGGGGCATCAGTGACCGCTGCGACGTGGTCATCAGCATCTCCACCGGCGGCGGCACCGGCATGACGGTGCAGGAACGGCTCGCTGGCGTGCTGGAGCTGCAGCCCGAGCTGTGCACGCTGAACCTGGGAACAATGAACTACGGCAGCTTCCCGATGATCGACAGGTACCGGGGCAGCTTCCGCTACGACTGGGAAGAGCCGTACCTGGAGAGCACCAGAGCCGAGCCGTTCGTGAGCACCTATGCGGATATCGAGCACATGCTCAAGGTGGTCGGGCCGCAAACGGGCACCCGGTTCGAGGCGGAGGCCTACGACGTTTCCCACCTCTATACCCTGGCCTACTACCTGGACAAGGGGCTGGTCGAGCCGCCGATCTTCATCCAGACCATCTTCGGCACGATGGGCGGGATCGGCCCGGACGTCGATCACATCGTGCACATGAAGCGGACAGCCGACCGGCTTCTCGGCGATGCCTACCAGTGGTCCACCCTCGGAGCTGGCCGTTATCAGATGGGGATCGTCACAGCCGCGGCCATCATGGGATCGCACGTCCGCGTCGGGCTAGAGGACAGCCTGTATCTCGGCAAGGGCCAGCTGGCGGAGTCGAATGCCGACCAGGTCGCCAAGATCCGCAGGATCCTGGCGGAGCTGTCACTGGAGATCGCCACGCCCGCCGAGGCGCGTCAGCTCCTCGGCCTCAAGGGCCTGGACAGCGTCGGATACTGACCGGCCGGCGGTGCGCCGATGAGTGCAGTGCGGGCACGAGGGGATCACCGGCGTAACCTTCGCCAGCGAGGGCAATCAGCTCGTCGGCGTGCTGTACCTGGCCCGCGGGTGATGCACCCAAGCCGACAGTCCTGCTCCTGCACGGCTGTCCCGGCCTGGAGCAGAACCTGGACATTGCCGTGGCACTGCGCGACTGCGGCTGGAACTGCCTCGTCTTCCATTACCGCGGCTGCTGGGGCAGCGCTGGCCGGTATGACCTGCGCACAGATCGCGCAGGACGTGCGCGCGGCCACTGACTACCTGCAGGCCAGCGGGGTATTCGGGCGTCGACCCGGATCGGCTCGCCGTTGCCGGGCACAGCCTGGGCGGCTGGGCGGCCACTCCTGGCAGCGGCAGCAGACCAGCGGCTGCGCGCCGTAGTGGCCATCGCGGCTCCGGCCGAGCTCAGCTTCGCCTCGGCCGACTCCGGCCGAGCTAGACCGGGAGTTCACCAGGTTCCTGGCGGTGACGCCAGCCGAGCTGCGCAAGCAGGCGACCGAGGTCAGCAGCAGGCCGCGGCCCGGCCGACGTGGTCGCGGCGATCTCGCCGCGGCCGCTGCTGGTGGTGCACGGCAGTGCCGACGAATGGATCCCGGCTGGCGCGAGCCGCCTGCTGTATGAGCGGGCCGGGCAGCCGCGCCGCTACGTCGAGATCGACGGGGCGAACCATGCGTTCGCCTGGCATAGAGCCGTGCTGCGAGACCTGGTGACCGGATGGCTGACCGAGACAGGCGTCTAGAGGAGGACTACCGTGACCGCAGTTCCCGCGGACCAGGTGCGCAGAGTCGGCGTCGTCGGGGCAGGCGTGATTGGCGGCGGCTGGGCGCTGCACTATCTGCGCATGGGCCTGGACGTCGATGTCTACGATCCCGCGCCCGCTGCCCGGAGCGACCTGCTGCGAATGCGCGCCGATATCTGGCCGCTGCTTGAGCGGATCGGGCTGCGGCCAGGGGCTAGCCCGGACCGGCTGGTCCTGCACGCCGACCTGGCCGGCGCCGTATCCGCCGCTGACATGGTGCAGGAGAACGCGCCGGAGGACAGTACCGTCAAGCGGGCGGTGCTCGCCGACATCGACCGGCTGACGCGGCCGGACGCCGTGATCGCGTCGAGCACCTCAGGATTCGGCATGACACTGCTGCAGGCCGATTGCGCGCGGCCCGGAACGCTGCGTGGTAGGCCATCCGTTCAATCCGCCCTACCTGATCCCGCTGGTAGAGGTCGTCGGCGGCGAGCGGACCAGCCCCGCGGCCGTGACCTGGCTGAGCGACTTCTACACGGCGGTCGACAAGCGGCCACTCCGGCTGACCCGCGAGCTGCCGGGATTCATCGGCAACCGGCTGCAAGAGGCCATGTGGCGGGAAGCACTGCACATGGTCGCGGCGGGCGAGGCGACCGTCGAGGAAATCGATGAATCCATTGCTTTCGGCCCTGGCCTGCGCTGGGCCCTGATGGGTCCGTGCATGACCTTTCATCTAGCCGGCGGCGCCGACGGGATGGCCCACATGCTCGATCATTTCGGAGCCGCCCTGCTGGAGCCCTGGACCCGGCTGACGGCGCCGCCGCTGACCCCGCAGCTGCGGGAGCGGATGATCGATGGCTGTAACCGGGAGGCAGCGGGCCGGTCCGTCGCCGAGCTGGAACGGTACCGCGACGACTTTCTGGCCGAGTTGCTGACCCTGCTCGAGCGATTCTCGCTTAGCCCGCTCCAGCCGGGAGTAGCCGACTCGGACGGCGACAGCGAAGCCACTGATCGGCCGACGGATGCCGAGCGGCCATTGCCTGCTTTTTGGCCGGGCTAAGCCGAGTCTATTGACACCTGCCTGACACCGTCCCTACACTCCCCATAGCACATAATGCACCCTTCGTTCATATCGTGAACGGCGATTCGATCGGCGGGCCACATCCCGGTCCGCAATGTCGGCGTTACCTGGCAAGAGCGCTTAGTCGGGAACGGAAATGGATCTGAGCCGCAGGGAATTCACGAAGACTGCAGTTATCGGATCGTTTGCCGCGCGAACATCCCGCCTGATCAGCGCCGACGCCAATTCGCAGATCGCTTGCTCTCGGCAGCGAAGGGGACTCTCGTGAGCTGCGTCTAACAGCGCCCCCGTTCCCTCATCTAATGGCGGGTGCTCTGACTCGTGGGGTCATTTCGACTGGACCGGCACCACGAGGACATCGTTCGTAGCTCCATCGACAAAGTGCCCACCGGCCAATGCGCTGCGCAGGAGGTCGGCGAACAGAAGGGTCATAAGATGACGGAACTCTCACGGCGGCAGCTGTTTAGCGGCGCCGCAGGTTTGGTGGTCGTCGGCGGTCTGGCTTCCGCATGCGGTAGCTCGTCATCGCCCAGCGCCACCTCAACCACGGGCGGGGCGGCCGGAACGCCAAAGCGGGGCGGCAACTTCCGCCTCGGAGTCACCGGTGGCGGCGCCAAGGACATCATGGACGGCCAGAACATCATCACCAAGCCCGATCAGGCGCGCCTGGTGAGCGCCTTCGAGACACTGCTGCTCTTCGACGAGAACTACCAGCTCACCAACAACGGCCTCGCGGAGAGCGTCACCCAGGACAGCCCGACGCACTACACCATCAGGCTGCGCAAGGGCATCGAGTTCCAGAACGGCAAGACGATGACGGCCGACGACGTCATCTACTCCATCCAGCGCATCGGGACGAAGAAGTTCGGCCTCACCGGGTACGCCGCCACCGCTACCATGGACATCGCGGGCATGAAGAAGCTGGACCAGTACACCGTGGGCCTTCCGCTGAACTCCGCGGACTCGACCATCCCGCAGACCCTCGGCAGCTATACGTTCACCGTCGTGCCGGTCGGGTACCAGGCCTACCCGCACCCGCAGATCGGCACCGGCGCTTACAAGCTCAAATCGTTCACGCCTGGCCAGCAGAGCGTCCACGAGCGCAACCCGAACTACTGGCGCAGCGGCGAGCCGTACTTCGACACGGTGACGATCACCGACTTCAGCGATTCGACCGCGCAGGTGAACGCGCTGCTCGGCGGCCAGATCGACGCGATGACCGACCTGCCGCCCTCGCAGGTGAAGGTGGTGCAGGCGCGCGGCATGGGGGCGCTGGTCTCCAAGACCGGCGGCTGGCTGCCGATATGCATGGCGATCGACCTGCCCCCGTTCAACGACGTCAGGGTCCGCCAGGCGATGCGGCTGCTCGTCGACCGGCCAGGGATGCTCGAGCAGGTCGCCTCCGGCTACGGGTTCATCGGCAACGACCTCTACGCCCCCTTCGACCCCGGCTACGACCACTCGCTGCCGCAGCGAACACAGGACATCAGCGAGGCCAAGGCCCTGCTCAAGGCGGCCGGCCAAGCGAACCTGAGCGTGGACCTGCACACCACCAACGGCGCGGCGGGCATGGTGGAGACGGCGACGGTCTTCGCGAACCAGGCCTCGGCCGCGGGCGTCAAGATCAACGTGATCAACGACCCGAACTACTACGGTACCCAGTACCTCAAGCTGGCCTTCTCGGTCGACTTCTGGGGCACCCGGAGCTACCTCAACCAGGTGCAGCAGGGCTCGCTGCCGACCTCTCCGTACAACGAGTGCCACTGGCCGCCGAAGTCGGGCACCGGGTCCAACTTCGAGTCGCTGTACACCCAGGCACTGGCCACCACCGACGCGGCCAAGCGCATCCAGATCGAGCACGAGATGCAGCAGATCGAGTACAACATCGGCGGGTACATCATCCCGTTCTTCGGTGGTCTCATCGACGGCTACGCGGCCAACGTGAAGGGTCTCAAACCGAGCAAGGGCACTCTCAACCTCGATAGCTTCGGCCATGGCTACCGCACGATCTGGTTCGGCTAAACCGCGGTTAGGTCGGCTGTCGTGAGGAGGCTCGCATCCGGCGGCGTGTCGGGATTCATCGTGCGCCGGGTGCTGCTGGGAGTCCTGGTCCTGTTCGTGGTCTCGGTGGTCGTGTTCGCCGCGACTCAGGCGTTGCCCGGCGACCCGGCGCTGGCCATCCTCGGCCGGTCGGCGACGCCGCAGAGCCTGGCCGCGTTGCGCCGGCAACTGCACCTCGACCAGCCGGTACTCAGTCAGTACTGGAACTGGATTGTCGGCCTGCTGCACGGCAACCTCGGCCAGTCGCTGGCAGCGCAGGAGCCGGTCACCACGCTGCTGGGACCCAAGCTGGTGAACTCCGGCGTGCTCGTCCTGATATCGGCCGTGGTGTCGATTCCGCTGTCGATCGCTATCGGCTCATGGGCGGCGCTCAAGCGCGAGAAGCTCTTCGACACAGTGAGTTCGAACCTGCTGCTGGTGCTGGCGGCGCTGCCGGAGTTCGTCGTCGCCGTCGTGCTCGTGATCCTGCTCGCCACCACGGTGTTCCATGTCTTTCCGGCCGTCAGCACGATTCCGCCGGGATCGCGGCCCTGGGACAACCCGGCCGCGCTGGTGCTGCCCTGCCTCACGCTCGTGATTGCGGTCGCGCCGTACGTAGGCCGGATCATGCGGGCGTCGATGATTGAGGTACTGGAGAGTGACTACGTGGAGATGGCCCGGCTCAAGGGGCTGCCCGAACGCACAGTGCTAATCCGACATGCCCTGCCGAACGCGCTCGGGCCTGTGTTCCAGGTGATTGCCCTCAATCTCGCCTACCTGGCGGGCGGCATCATCGTCATCGAGTACGTCTTCAACTACTCCGGCATCGGAGGTGCCGTGCAGGAGGCGGTCATCAACCATGACCTTCCGGTAGTTCAGGCGCTGGCCATGCTCATCGCCGCGCTGTACGTGGTGCTGAACCTGATGGCCGACATCGCCACGATCCTGGTCACGCCGAGACTACGGACCCGGCTGTGAACCCGCTGAGCAGCGCTGAGGTCGTCCCGTCGGGCGGGCCGACTCCGGCGGGCGGGTCGGGTCCGCCGACCCCGGTCAGGGCCTCGTCCCTGCTGCGCCGTGCGATGCGCTTGTGGCGGACGCGCATCGGTGTCATGCTGGCCGGCGCGCTCGTCCTGCTGGCCATCATCGGCCCGTATGTCGCGCCCTACGGCCCGAGCGTCCCAGTGGGAGCGCCCAACTCACTTCCGGGCGGCAAGGCGGTGCTCGGGACGGATTACCTGGGTCAGGATGTGCTCAGCCGGCTCCTCTACGGCGGGCGCAGCATCCTGGTGATGGCCGTCGTCGCCACCGCTATCGGGCTGATTGTCGGCGTGGTCATCGGCCTCGTGGCGGCGTATTCGCGCAACGCGCTCGATGACGTGCTGATGCGCGGGATGGACGTGATCATGGCGTTCCCGCAGATCATGCTGGCGCTGGTGGCCGTGGCCATCATCGGGCCTGCAACCTGGGTCATCGTGGTGGCGATTGCCCTCACTACCGTGCCGCGCATCGCGCGAGTGGCACGTGGCGCCGCGCAGCCGGTCGTGGAGCGCGACTTCATCGCGTGTCTCCGAGGCAATGGGCGTGCCGCGCTGGCGCATCCTGTTCAGCGAACTACTGCCCAACACTCTCGGCCCGCTCATGGTGGAGGCCAGCCTGCGGGTGACCTATTCCATCGCTGTCATCGCCGCGCTGGCGTTCCTCGGGCTCGCGCCCAACCCCAACGGCGCGAACTGGGGCACGATGATCAACGAGAATCAGATCGCCCTGCCGGTCCAGCCCTGGGGCGCCGTCGCGCCGATCATCGCCATCGCGCTGCTGACGATGGGCACTGGCCTGATCGGCGACGGCATCGCGCGCACCGCCGCGGGCATCGACCGGACTCGAGGTGAGGCGTGACTACCGAGCTAGCCGAGCCGCCAGCCGAGCCCATCACCGCGGCGGTCTCCGTCCAGGGTCTGCAAATCGAGATCGGCTCGACCGGCACGCCGGTCGTCAGCGACGTGTCGTTCGGGATCGCGCGCGGCGAGATCCTCGGCCTGGTCGGCGAGTCCGGGTCCGGCAAAACCACCGTGGGCTTGTCCTTGCTCGGCCACGCCCGGCGCGGTCTGCGCATCGCGGGCGGCTCGGTGCTGCTGGGCGACAGGGACGTGCTCACCCTCGACGAGGAGCAGCTCCGCAAAGTGCGCGGTTCCGTCGTGTCCTACGTTCCCCAGGATCCGGCGTCATCGCTGAACCCGGCGCTGCGGATCGGCCTGCAGCTGCGGGAGGTGCTGGAGGCGCACGGCGGCGGCCGGGGCCGCGACACCTTCGAGCGCGTTGCGGAGATGATGCGCGAGGTCGCGCTGCCCGACGACCGCGGCTTCCTCAAGCGTTACCCGCATGAGCTGTCCGGTGGCCAGCAGCAGCGGGTTGGACTGGCGATGGCATTCGCGAACCGGCCCCGCCTCATCGTGCTCGACGAGCCGACTACCGGACTGGACGTCACGACCCAGGCTCACGTGCTGTCAACCGTGCGCGAGCTCGCCACGCTGCACGACGTCGCCGCGCTGTACGTGAGTCACGACCTGGCGGTGGTTGCGACGGTGGCCCAGCGGGTCGCGGTCATGTACGCCGGGCGCATCGTCGAGCTTGCGACCGCCGACAAGATCTTCGAGGCCGCCGGCCATCCCTACACCCAGCGCCTCATCGGTGCGATCCCGCGCCTGACCGGCGGCCGGACACTCGTCGGCATCCCCGGTCGCGCGTTGTCGCCCGGTAACCGTCCGGGCGGCTGCGACTTCGCGCCGCGCTGCGCGTTGCGCATCGACCAGTGCACGGAGGCGGTGCCGGAGCTGCGGCTGATCAGCCCGGACCATTCGGCTCGGTGCATCCGCGCCGAGCTGGTGCTGACCCAGCAGCGAGGCCAGGTCGGGGACCCGATCGAAATGCCGGCGGAGGACGACGCTGAGGTACCTGCGCTCCGGCTCGCGAACGTTGTCGCCTCTTACGGGGGGAACGAGGTCGTCCATTCGGTCAGCCTCAGCCTGGCGGCGCGCGAGTGCCTGGCGCTGGTCGGCGAGTCTGGCTCGGGCAAGACCACCATCGCCCGCGCGATTGCCGGCCTGCACCACAGCTGGACCGGCACGATCTCGCTTGCGGGCTCCGAGCTGCAGACTTCGGCGCGGCGGCGCAGCACCGAGGCCCGCCGGCAGATCCAGTACATCTTCCAGAACCCGTATGGCTCGCTGAACCCGCGCCGCACGATCGGGCAGATCATCGGGCAGCCGCTCCAGGTCTTTGGCACGGCGAGCGGCCGTGACGCCGACAGGCGGGTCGCGGAGATGCTCGAGCGGGTGTCGCTGCCGGCTGCGTACGCCCGAAGCTTCCCCGACCAGCTTTCGGGCGGCGAACGGCAGCGGGTGGCGATCGCCAGGGCGCTGGTCTGCGACCCCACCGTGCTGGTCTGCGATGAGGTGACCTCGGCCCTGGACGTCAGCGTTCAGGCGGCCATCGTCGAGCTGCTCGGCAACCTGCAGCGCGACCTCGGCCTCTCGATGCTGTTCATCACGCATAACTTGCCGCTGGTGCGGTCCATTGCTCAGCGGGTTGCGGTGATGAGGCAGGGCGCCATCGTCGAACTGGGCGAGGTGGCACAGGTGCTGGCCGGCCCGGTCGAGCCGTACACCCGCCAACTGCTGTCCGATACCCCGTCGCTGGAGGTGGCCATTGCCGATGTAGAGCGGGACGAGCCGACGGCCGACGCTTCCGGGAGGTAATCAAGGTGCCTGCAAGCCGTCGCCCGGACATCCTCATCGTGATGGCCGATCAGATGGTGCCGTCGGCGCTGCCGTTCCATGGCAATCCGGTGACCCAGACCCCGGCTATGTCGTGGCTCGCCGAGTCCGGAGTGGTGTTCGACGCTGCCTACACCGCCAGTCCGTTGTGCGCGCCGGCCCGGGCCTCGTTCATGACTGGCTTGCTGCCGTCGCGCAGCCGGGTCTACGACAACGCCGCGGAGTTCACCTCCGAGATCCCCACGTTCGCGCACTACCTGCGCGCCTCCGGCTACCGCACCGTCTTGTCCGGCAAGATGCATTTCTGCGGGCCGGACCAGCTGCACGGGTTCGAGGAGCGACTCACCACTGACATCTATCCCGCCGACTACGGCTGGACGCCCGACTGGGACAGGCCGCACGAGCGCCCGAGCTGGTATCACGACATGGCGTCGGTCGTCCAGGCCGGACCGTGCGTACGTTCCAACCAGCTGGATTTCGACGACGAGGTCGCGTTCGCGGCCGAGCGGTCGCTATTCGGGCACATCCGCTCAGGCGACGAGCGGCCGTTCTGTTACGTGGTCTCGTTCAGCCACCCGCACGACCCGTTCACCATCCCGCGGAAATGGTGGGACCTCTATCGCGGCGAGGATGTCCCGATGCCCCGCATCGGGTATGAGGAAGCCTTGCTCCACCCGCACGAGCGTCGGCTCCGTGAGGTCTGCGCGATGAATGGCGTGGAGATCACCGCGGCTCACGTGCGCGCGGCCCGGCGGGCCTATTACGGCGCGATCTCCTACGTTGATGACCACCTGTCCGCTCTGATCGGCGTGCTGCGTGAGACCGGCCGCCTCGATGACACGGTCGTCATCGTCACGAGTGATCACGGCGAGATGCTCGGTGAGCGCGGAGCCTGGTACAAGATGAGCTTCTACGAGGGCGCGGCAAGGGTGCCACTCATCGTCCGCGCGCCTCGGCTCTTTCCGCCGGGGAGGGTGCCGACCGCGGTATCGACGATGGACCTGCTCCCGACCCTGGTCGGCGTGGCCAACGACGGCGACATGTCGGGCATCGTCGGCCCGATTGACGGCCGGAGCCTGATGCCGCACCTATCGGGTAACCCGGACCACGACGAGGTCGTGGCGGAATACCTGGCCGAGGGCGCGATCGCGCCGATCGTGATGATCCGACGCGGCCGGCATAAGTTCATCCACTCACCGGCCGACCCAGACCAGCTATTCGACCTCGCGTCCGACCCGGACGAGCGAGCCAACCTGGCCGATGATCCGGCGTCGGCCAGGTTAGTCGAGGGATTCCGGCGGGAGGTCGCCGCCCGCTGGGACCTCGAGACACTGGACCGCGAGGTGCGTCAGAGCCAGCAGCGGCGGCTCACCGTCAGCAGGGCGCTCGGCACCGGCGTCCAGACGCCGTGGGACTTCGCCCCCACCTACGACGCGTCGCGTCGTTACATCCGCAACCATATGGACTTGGCCGATCTCGAGGAGATGGCGCGCTTCCCGCCGGTCGAATGGGAGCGCGGCGGGCCGGCCGGGGCGCAGCAGGCATGACCGGTGACGGCAGCGAGGCGGCAAGCGTGGGCGGCAATCAGTTTGCGCGGGGTCCGGCGGCGGCTATCGCGGCGCCTCTTCAGCTTCATGCGGCCACCGTCGTGCCGGAGTGGGTCGACTACAACGACCATCTGAGCGAGTGGGCCTACCTGCTGATCTTCGGCGACAATGCGGATGCGCTCTTCAGGTTCATCGGCATCGACGAGGCGTACCGCGCCAGCGGTAAGTCGCTGTACACCGCGGAAACTCACCTGCGCCATCTTCGCGAGGTCAAACTCGGCCAGCAGCTCACGCTGACGCTGACCGTGCTTGGCCATGATGACAAGCGCCTGCATCTGCTGCACGAGATGCTTGCCGACGGCGCCGGCTGCGTCGCGACCGCCGAGCAGATGCTGCTGCACGTTGATGCCGTCATGGGCCGAGTCGCGCCGTTCGGCCCCGATGTGGCCGACAGGCTACGGTTGATCGCGGCCTCGCACTCCTCGCTGCCCAGGCCCGAGTATGCCGGCCGGTGCCTGCGCATTGCGGAGCGCTGATCCGGTGGACTTCGAGCCCAGCGCCGAACAGCGCCTCATCGTGGCGACGGTCCGCGACTTCGTGATCCGCGAGCTATATCCGCACGAGGCCGAGGTTGAGAGGCTCGACGAGGTGCCCGCCGACCTCGCTGCGGCCATCCGGGAAAAGTCGATCGCCGCTGGCCTGTACGCGGCGAATATGCCGGCGGAGCTTGGCGGCGGCGGCCTTGACGCGGTCTCGGTGGTGCTGGTCGAGCGGGAACTCGGCCGAGCCAGCTATGCGCTGCAGATGCTGGTCGAGCGGCCGAGCAACATCTTGCTGGCCTGTACCGGCGAGCAGCGGGAGCGCTACCTGCTGCCAGCGATCCGAGGCGAACGGCACGACTGCGTGGCAATGACCGAGCCAGAGGCCGGGTCAAATGTGCGGTCGATGACGACGGCCGCCACGAGGGACGGCGGCGACTACGTGATCAACGGGACCAAGCACTTCATCAGCCACGCCGACGTAGCCGACTTCGTCATCCTGTTCGCCGTTACCGGAGCGGAGCAGACGAGCGCGGGAGCACGCAACCTCATCACCGCACTGCTGGTGGACTGCGACGCACCGGGACTGAGGATCAGCCGCGGCCCGCGCTGCGTCTCGAACCGCGGCTACCACCAGTGCGAGCTGAGCTTCACCGACTGCCGGGTGCCTGCCTCCGCCCGGCTCGGCGAGGAGGGCCGCGGCCTGGAACTGATGGGCCAGTGGCTCGGCGCAAGCCGGCTGACAGTTGCAGCCACCAGCGCGGGCGCGCGGAGCGGGTGCTGGAGGCGGCTGCGGACTGGGCAGCCCGACGGCGTCAGTTCGGCCAGCCGATCGGCAAGTTCCAGGGCATCGGGTTCCAGCTTGCCGACATGGCGACGGAGCTGGCCGCCGCCGAGCTGCTGACGTTGCGTGCGGCCGCCCGCCTGGACTGCGGGCCTGATGACCGACGCGGACGCGGCGATGGCGAAGGTGTACGCGTCGGAGATGCTCGGGCGGGTAACTGACAAGGCCGTGCAGATCTTCGGCGGCATGGGACTGATGAGTGAGCTGCCATTGGAGCGGTGGTGGCGGGACGCGCGAGTGGAGCGAATCTGGGATGGCACCAGCGAGATACAGCGGCACATCATCGCGCGGTCGCTCTTGCGGCCACACGGGGGCTGACGTGTCCGTCTGGCGGCGCCACCGGCTCGGTGCCGGTCCGGACCGAGGTTCGCGGGCAGACGCTTGTCGATCATCATTGACCGGCCGCCGGCCAATGCCATCGACGTGGCGACGAGCCAGGCGCTTTATGCCGCGTTCGACAGGCTGCGACGCGATCCGGACCTGCGGGTCGGCCTGCTTACTGCGGCGGGAGAGCGCTTCTTCTGCGCCGGCTGGGACCTGAAGGCGGCCGCAGCCGGGGAAAGCATCGAGGCCGATCACGGTCCCGGCGGATTCGCCGGTCTGACCGAGTTCACCGAGATCGGGAAGCCAGTGATCGCAGCAGTCAACGGACTGGCGCTCGGTGGCGGATTCGAGCTGATGCTCGCCGCAGACATGGTAGTGGCCGCCGATCATGCCGAGTTCGCCC
>CAVQCR010000011.1:0-351605 GCA_963711055.1 uncultured Actinomycetota bacterium
CTGCAGCGGCTCACCGGCAAACCCGATGGGTTGCCCACGCCTGGCCGCCGCTCACATCGGCGACCGGAAGGTTGGTTGTATAACCGCCGTCGCTGAAGGCCAGTACGTAACCGGTGGTCGCCGCGACGGTCGCGAGCAAGTCGTCCAGGGACACGGCGTCCCACTCGGTATCGAGCTTCGACTACCGGGTGACGCAGTGAATGTCCGCAGTAACCGTTCTGACCGGAAAGGAGTGAATCTCGGCCCACGTCCAGGACTGCAGCACCTTGTCGTTGCGCTTGATCGAGAACGACCAGTCCTCCAGCCGGTGCGCGGCGTCGGCCCGGCCGACAGTACCGGGAAGTCCCCGGTCACGTACTGGCCCGGCGGTATCTGGCCCTCTTCCCCGGCCGGAGCACTGCGGCGGCCATGAAAGCCGCGCGACAAGGGGCTCACGTCATCATCTCCGCTCAGCCGCGTAACGGCCCGCATCTCGGCAGGTTGTGTTACCGACAAAGTCTGCACCCCGGCCGCCGGCGTAGCGGCCACTGCGGGCCTCGTTACCTCCGAATGCCCGTGGATGAGCCCGCTCATGCCGGAAAGCCGATGGTCATGCGCCAGAGGACGCGAGGGCCCGGACGCTCCGCCGCCCGGATGGGCGCCATGGACCAACCGGCGGCTGCGGTTTTATTGTCGTTAGATGATAGTCGCGGCCACGCTAACGGCCGTGGTTGTGCTGCTTATCGCGGGGATGGCGACCTGGACGGCGCGCCTGCTGCATGTCGGCAATCTGGATTACTCCGAACTCAAGGACAAGACCGCAACGCCCCATCCGGTATCGGCGCTGGATTGGCCAGAAGTGCATGTGCGAGCGGTCGTCCCGCAGCCCGACGAACAGTCCGTTGTCCTGCTTCTGGTCGACTGGCCGGCGTGCAAGGAGAAGGCCGCGACTCTCATGATCGCTCTTGACGGAAGCGATCAGCTGTCGTGTCCCTGCTATCGCGGTGGTGCGAGACGCAGGCCTCGGTGGTGGTAACCCGGCGCGGCGAGGCGCAGCTGGAATTCCGCCGTCGGCAAACCCTGGAGCGAGTGCGCGCGACCCTGGTCGCCGAAGACCCGCTGCCTCGCCAGCTCACCTAGGCCGGCCCTTGGGCACGCGATGCTGATCCTGGTCGGAGTCGGGTTCGCGCTAGGCGGCGGACTGGCCGCGTTGGCCGGGCTATCGGGACTGCACCGGGCGGGACGGCTGCGGCGCGACGGGATTCCTACCTGGGCGGTGACCGTGGCCGCGCCGGTTGAACCGGAGGAACTGCCCGGCATGTCCCGGCGCACTACGATGCTCGAAGACGCGCTCGCCGACGGGCAGGTGGTCGAGCGAGTCACTCGCGGGCCCGGCGGCGGAATCGGCCGTTGAGCCTGGGCCAGAAGGTGCTTGCTGGTACGACCCGGCTGATCCGTAGGACGTGCTGTCTACGGACGCGATGCCGGATCGCGGACTGGATCGTGCTCGCGGGAAGCGCGTTCGTCCTGGCCTGCGCCGCGATCGCGGCTTTCAGCGACTACGATGCGCGCCCCGATTGGGCCCAGGACGGCATGGGGAAAGATGAGGCCGCCCATTATCACGATGACGCCGAGCAGGAATAACGCGAAGGTCGGCCCGGCGGTGTCGATGTGGTACAGGCGAGCGATACCTGCTCAAGGCCGAGCGACCTGGCTCCTGTCGCGGGGCGCAGATCTACAGGAACTGCTGCAGCCGTACCGCGGGCGGCGCGGAGCATACGTGGCAGTCAGCAAATGCGAGTCGCGAGGCGCCCAGGCCGGGAACAGCATGAGTAGCAGGCGTCGCTGGAGCAGCAGCGACCACTCATACTTCTTCAAGTCGCAGGCCGCATGCGTGTCGGCCGCCCCTGGTGCGACAGGTGCTCGCCTTGGCGCTACAACTGTCGGTCAATGATCCCGGTGGACTCGTATCGGGACAAACGGACCCATGTCGCCCGATGATCGTTCTGTGATGAGTCATCATGTGAGGCGCCTGGCCCGGTGTGAGCGGATCGCGATCCAATGATGACGGGTGCCCGCGCCGCCAATCACCGCGGGGAACCAGATCATTGGAACTCGTCAACGAGCCTTCGCGTAGCAGAGCACCGTTGATCCCGCCGCCGCCCTCGCTGACAACGCACGCGGCCCCGACAGGACCTCCACCTTCTCGAGAGCAAGCGATAGGTCCATCCGTCCCTCTCCAGCTATCAGGTAAGGCACTTCACGTGCCCTGAGCCAGGCGAGGTAAGGCAGAGGCGTGCCAGCGCAGACGAGCACGAGAAGACTGACATCGCCGTCGCCTGTGAACGACCAAGGTACGCGCCCATGACCGTCGACCACAACGAACCACTTCGGGGACACCTTCGGCAGCCAATCCTGCCGGAGGTCAGATGCGCCGTAATGGCCTGGGATGCTGTGACTGGGCGAGCGTCGTCGGAGACGAACGTGCCGTTGCCTCCCATTACGACGGTGGGGTGGTGACGCGCCTCGATGTCGCCGTCCGTCAGCCATCATACGGGAACGTCAGGCCGCCAGTGCGATCGCCAGCGTCGGCCCGACATCGGGGTCTAGGAGTCGCTCCTGCTGCTGAGCGTGATGCGGTCATCAAGTGTCGCCGCGCTTGAGATGATACTCGCGGGCGTCGCGAAGGCCTCCGTGTGCTCATACCAAGACCGTAGGCGCAGGGCCAGCTGTTCGTCAGTCCGAGCCGCGCGCAACTCCTGACGTACGCGGCGGCCAGACAGGCTCGATGCGTTCCGGGCGATGAGCTGCTCGCCGATCTGTCGCTGGATTCCGCGAAAGTCGTCGGACCGGACGGCTGCCGCGGCATTGACCTCGCGTGCCACGATCTCCTGCTGCGGACTTGAGCAGGGCGTCAACCTCGAACCGATCGCGACCACGGGAATGGTAGAGCCGGAGTTTCTGGCTCGCAAACGTCACCTGGCGCGAGAGATCGCCTAGAACGAATGTCTCCAGTGGCGGTCCGACTGGTGCGGCGTAGATGGTTGCCAGCTGGGCGGAGCCTGCCGCCGGAGGCGTCCTGCCCGCTTGGCTGGCTTCGGACCAGGGCGTTAGGGTTGGCTGGTGGCGGAGGTGCCCGGCCAGTTCGCCGGTCGTGACGGTGATGTCGCCCTGTTCCGTGTGGTGCGGCTGCCACCGAGGCGGTTCGCCTTTGTCGGGCGAACCGCCGACCTCGCGGAGGTTGCCGCCAGGCTCGGCCGGTACCCGGTGGTGACGCTGACCGGCGTCGGGAGAGTCGGAAAGACCGCGCTGGCGATTGAGACGGCATGGACCGAAGTATCGGCCGGGCGGGCGGATCGGGGTGTGCTACGTCGATTTGGTGCCATGCCGCACCGAGGAGCAGGTAGTTGCCGCCCTGGTTGAGGCGGCCGGGATCCGCGGGGCCGCGGCGGCCGCTGGTCTTGATGCCGTCACCGAGGCGGTGTCGGATTGCCGGTCGCTGCTCGTTCTCGACAACTGTGAACACGTTCTGGAACCGGCCCGCCGTGTTTGCGCTCAACTGGCCGGGCAAGCCGCGGATTTGCGGATTCTGGTGACGAGCCGCATCCCGCTCGATATCGAGCCTGAGTGCGTGTGGCGGGTACTGTCCATGGCTTATCCCGGCTCGGCCGACGATCCGGTTGCTACGGAGGCGGTGCGGCTGTTCGATGCCCGGGCAGCCATGGCGGGAGTGACACTGTAGGCCGGATCCGAGGAACTGGTCCTTGCGGGCAGCATCTGCCGTAAGGCGGGCGGGCTTCCGCTGGCGCTCGAATTGGTCGCCAATCGCCTGCGGGCGGCCTCGCTGACTGAACTGGCAACAGAGCTGGGTTCTTCGGACTGGCCGACCAGAGGCACGGGTTCCGGGCGCCACGACTCGCTGGATGCGTGCCTGGCCTGGAGTCATGCGCTGCTGTCGGCTGACGCGGCGGCGGTGTTCAGACGGCTGAGCGTATTCCCCGCGGGCTTCGACGTTGCCACGGCGAAGGAGGTGGCGGGGACACCGCCGGTCGAGCCCGACCAGGTTGGCCCGCTCGTCGGGCAGCTAGTCACTGCATCGTTGCTGGAAGCGGACACCGGCGGGACCAGGACCCGGTTCCGGTTCCTCGAGCCGGTACGCCAGTTCGCGGCCGCAGGCCTCGCCGACGCTGGCGAATAGGACGTGGCCCGGTGGCGGCACGCCCGTGCATTCCTGGCCCGGGCCGAAACCATCGAGCCGATGCTGTTCGAGCCGAAAGCCGAGCAGCATTGCGACCTGCTCGAGCTGGACCGGCCCGATCATGACGCAGCCCTTGGCTGGTTCTTGTCCCGCGGGGCCGCCGCCGAGGCGCACCGGCTGGCCGCCGCGCTGTATTTCTTCTGGTACACCCGCGGCTTGTTCGTAACCGGGTTGCGGCGGCTGCGTGCGGCACTGGCGGCGGAGGCATCAGTCGAGCCGCTGGTGCGGCTGCGGTCCGAGGTCGGCTTGGCGCAGCTGGCGTTCATCGCCGGCGACTACCTTGCCTCGTTTGCGGCCATCGAGTCGGCACTGCCGGCGGCCTGGGTGCTTGGCGATGATGTGGTGCTGGCCCGGTGTCTGGCGACCGCCGGTTATGTCTGGTGGTTCATGGAGCCGGAGCGCTCCGCCGCAGCCGCAGGCGTTTGGGTTCCCAGCGGCGGGCGGGGCCGGTCAGCGCGAGCATGGCGGTCCAGGCCAGGAGTTCGCAGGCCAGGGCGACGATCTGGCACCAGGTCTGGTTCTGGTCATATCCGTGCAGCGGCAGGCACCGCAGGCCGGTGTCTTTGGCGCAGCGGATCCGGTCCTCGCACCGGGCACGGCGCCGGTGGCGTAGTTCCAGGTCGGCGAGCTGCCCGGTCCGGGCGGAGGTGGCGAACGCGGTGAACCGGTGGCCGCCGACGTCGGTGAACCGCAGCTGCGCGCCCGGGTGCGGTCGTTCTTTCCGGACGATGACCCGCATGCCTTCCGGCCAGGCCGACAGGTTCAGCAGGCCGGTGAGCTCGGCGACCCAGGCGCCGTCGCGGACCCGCCCGGCTCCGTCGTAAGCCGGGGTCCACGCCGCGGCGGGCAGCCGCATGATGGCGGGCTGCATGTCGTCGGTGATGGTGAACCCGGCCGAGTACTGCAGCCGCCGCCGGGCCAGCCATTCCAGGAACCCGTGGGTGCCGCCGCCGGAATCGGCGCGGATCAGCACCCGCCGCCGCGCGGCTGCGGGGAGCTGGGCGAGAGCAGCGCGGGTCGCGGTGATGTGGTCGGCGGCGGTGTTCGACCCGGCGTTGCCGGGGCGGAGCATGACGGCCAGCGGCTCCCCGGATCCTTCCGGGCCGTGATCAGCAAACACAGTCAGGGGGTGGAACCCGTAGGTTTTCTTCCACGTCGGCGTGGCCTGCTCCTTATCGGAGTGCACGGTGACGATGGTGGCGTCGATGTCGACCGGGATCAGCCCGCCGCCGGTGCCGGGCGCCGCATCTCCGGCCAGTTTCCAGGCGCGTTCCCTGGCTGCGGACCGTGCTTTGCCGATCGCTGTCATCGCCGCGGGCGCGTCCGCTGCGAGCTGCGTGACCAGACGGGATACGACCGGGTCGGAAGCCACCGGCCCGAACAGGCCAGGCTCGGCGCGCAGCACGCCGATGTCAGCCAGGCAGTCGCCGCCTAACGCCACCGCGACGGCCAGGTCGAGCACGATCTTGCCCGGGTCATGCATCGCCCTCGGCGCGCGCCACCGCGCCAGCGCGGCCGGCAGGCCTGCCGGCAGACCGGTCACCCTGGCAGTTTCGGTCAGCAGCAGCGCGCCCGCGTGAGACACGATCCCCGCACCGTCAGCAGACACCAGGATCTTCGGACGCCGGACTGTATTCTGCATGTGAAAAGTGCCTTCGGCTCGAGTACGGACAGGACCCTAGACAAGCCCTATCCTCCCAGGTCAAAGGCACTTTTTCTTGAACGGCGCGCCTCAGCCACTATCCAGCCGAAAGACCGAGGCTAGCTAGTGAAGGCGCGAGCGTTGCCGCACCGGCTGTGCTGGCGATAGCCGGCTGGGGCCGCCTCAGTTGCGGATGCGCAGTTCGCGTTCGGTCTGCTCGTACACCCGGTCCTGAGCGTCATGGTCACGAGACTTCTTGGATGACTTCTTGAGCTTGGCCGAGCTGTAGTAGCCGCCGGTGGCGGTGGCGAGATCGGGATCGGCCAGCAGCCGGACACAGCCGCGTGACCCCTTCTCCGGCGGTCCGACGAACGGATTGGTCAACGCCTCAATCGTTTTGAACGGCCCGCCGGCCTTGCTGCCGAGACTGGTTTTGACCGCGCCCGGGCTGACTGCGTTGAACGTCAGGCCCTCGCCCTCATGGCGGCGAGCTTGGGCGTAGGTGTACATCAGGGCCAGCAGTTTGGCATCGGCGTAGGCCTGGATCTGCTTGTACTTACCCGGGTAGCTCCAGTCGGTGATCGGCTTGCCCCGCGACTCGATCAGGGCGGTCATGATGACCACCCGGGAGGGCGCTGCGAAGTCATCAGCTCCCTTGCGCAGAAGGTCGAGCAGCCCCTCCGTCAGCGCTGCGGCGGCGATGTGGTTGATCGCGATCGTTCGCTCGTAGCCGTCCGGGGACAGGGCCTTGGTGGCGAAGGCCGCGCCCGCGTTGTTGACCAGCCCGTTCAAGCCCTTCGGGCTCGCCTGGCGCACCGCCTCGACCAGCTCGCGGACGCCGGCGAGCGAGCCCAGGTCCCCGGCCACGGCCAGGTACCGGCCCTTGCCGTTGCCGTTGCCGGCCAGCAGGTCCGCTGCTCGTCTGGCCTGGTCAGCGCTTCGTGCGTGCACCAGCACGGTCGCGCCGCTGTTGCCGGCGCCTTGGGCTGTCTCATGGCCGATACCGCCCTTGGTGCCGGTGACCAGGACGGTCTGACCGTCGAGCCTTCCGGCGAACTGGGCGTCGAACTTGCTCATACGCTTCTCCCATCAGGTGAGTCCTGCATGCCAGAGAACTTCGAGAGGACGTCGTCTCGCGGGCGGCCCGTACGGCGGTCATCCCGCCGCCGGCCGGCAGGGCCGCTCCGGTGAACGCCGCCGCGCTGCGGCTGGTGTTACGTCGCGACCCGGCCGCCGTCGACCGCGAGGGTGACGCCGTGGACGAAGCTGGCATCGTCGCTGGCGAGGAAGACGATCGCCGCGGCGAGTTCCGCGGGCCGGGCCACGCGGCCTGCCGGTGCCAGCGCCGCGAGCTGGTTCACCATCTCCTCGGGGACGGCTTCCATCAACGCGGTGCGCGTCGGGCCGGGGGCAACGGCGTTGACCCGGACACCACTCGGGCCGTATTCGGCGGCCCAGGCCTTGGTCAGCAGTTCGAGAGCGGCCCGGCTGGCGCCGTACATGGCCATGCCGGCCTGCCCGAAACTCGCGACCATCGTGCTGACGTTGACGATCGAACCCCATCCGCGTTCGGCCATGGCTGGCGCGAGCTCCGCGACGAGGAAGAACGGAACCTTGACGTTCAGCGCGAAGGTCTCGTCGAACTCTGCCTCGGTGGCGGCGCTGCTCGGCCCGAGCACGGCGACGCCGGCGTTGTTGATGAGGATGTCGACGTGACCGTCGCCTGCCTCGGTGGCCCACTCGACCAGGTCCCGGCCCGATTCGAGGTCGCTCAACGTAGTGAGCCGGTACGTTGCGCTGCCTCCGCTGCCTTCGATCTCGGCGACCACGTCTCTGGCTCGTTGCTCATTGCGCCCGACTACCAGTACGCGGGCGCCGCGGGCGGCCAAGGCGATGGCCGTTGCCTTGCCGATCCCGCTCGTCGACCCGGTGACAAGCGCGGTCCGGTCCTTTAGGTCAGTCATCGGCTGTCTTGCCCTCTCTTGTAAAAATGGGTTGTGCAACTCACTCTGGCACAGCCGGACTGGGCTGTCAAACTCAAAAGTTGCTAGCATGGGTGGCATGGTCAACGACACCAGCGTCCGGCCGAGGCTCACCCCCAAGGGTGAACGCACCCGAGCACGGATAGTTGAGAAGGCAGCCGCCCTGATCCATGAGCGCGGGGTGGCGGGCACAACCTTGGAAGACGTCAAGGTGGCAGCGGAAGTCAGCGGCTCGCAGCTGTACCACTACTTCCCCGACAAGGACGAACTCGTACAGGCGGTCATCGACTACCAAGCCGACGCCATCGTCAATCGCAATCGGCGCGCACTCAGCAGCGCAAACGGCGTCGAGACCTGGCGGAACATGGTGCTCACCGCAGCGAAGCGCACCAAGGCTAAGGGGGGCTGCGCACTTGGCTCGCTTGCTGGTCAACTCGCCGAGAGTGACCCCGAGGCCCGAGCGCTCATCGCGGCAGGGTTCGATCAGTGGGCTGCCGCCATCGCCGATGGACTCAGATCCCTTCATGCCGACGGGAAGCTCCCGTCCGGTATCGACCCGGACGACCTCGCCATTACTCTGCTCGCCACGCTCGAGGGAGGGCTTCTGCTCTCCCAGGTGCAACGGAGTACCCGTCCGTTCGAGACTGCGGTCAATACCCTCCTCGCCCTCGCCATCGGCAGATGAGCCCAAGCCGGATTCATTGACAGCCATCGCCGAGGTCGGCTCACGAGCTCTTGGATGATGCACGTGCATCCACTCGATGCGCTTGCGGGCACGCTGCCGTTCGTGATGCTGGACACCTCGTCGCGCCCGGTGGGTTGCTCCGGTCTGGCCTTCCGTGAGCCGCGGGCCAGGCCGGTCACCCGCATCGTCTCCCACAGCAAGACGGTCCCGGCCTGCGAGACCAGGCCCCGGCCGTCCGCCGACACCACGATGCCGTCGGCGCGTGCGCTATTCTTCACCTGAAAAGTGCCTTCGACTCGAACCGGATGGGACCCCTATCCTCCCAGGTCAAAGGCACTTTTTCATTTATATGGATAGCCGCCGCTTATTCCATGCGAAAGCCCGAGGCTAGGCCGCCGGCGCGTACCGATGCGTAAGTCCACAAGGACAGGGCGATGTCTAGTAGATAGGCGGCGGGCTCGGCGTCGGCCAGCCGCCCTGGTGGATCCCGGTCGCCCCCCGGGTGGAGTCGAGGGCTGCGCGGTTGTCCCCCGACCTTGGAGAGCACGATGCCGAGGATGTTCAGGCTCGGGGCGAGGTCGACCAGGTAGGCGGCGGGCTCGGCGTCGGCCAGCCGCCGGCGGATGTCGACGGCTTCCCAGGCCGGGTCGAGGGCTCGCAGCGAAACGCCATGGAAGTCTGTTGACGTGATCGACGGGGGTTACCCGGCAAGGAGCTCTCGCGCCAATCTAAACAATGGCCTCCAACGGTCAAGGCGAAACGGCGACGACGAGCGGCACGTCACCACGACTGTGTACCTTCCGCCCGGGCCGCCGCGGCCCGATCGTGGCAAAGACCCCAGCCGCCGCCAACTCGCGCCCGCCGGCAGCGCGAGGGGACCCAGTTTTCACATCCCACGGCAGCGCCACGCAGTGGTGCATGTATTTCTAAACGCGGGAAGTCAGTCATCGGGACACGCTCCCAGCCAGCGACCGGCCCCGCCGGTATGCCGTAAAGATCACCCGTGTATTAAGCGTTAGGTGCGACTACTGGATCGAGGTCAGCCAGCGCGTCATCGGTGCATAGCTGGATGATCTGCGTGCTGCGCGAACTCTTGCCCGCCTAAACGTTGGCCGCTTGCCAACGACGGCAGACCTCTTACTCCTGGCAGCTGAAAGTTAGTTAACCCGGCCTGCGGATAAATTCGGTCACGACCGTCGAGGACCGCCTGAAATAGCAGCTCAGGCAGGCCTGCGCGGGCTGACTCGCCATGAGCCGAGTGCCGACGGCGTCTGAATGCCCGGCCCGCGCTCTGCCGTTCGGTCTGTGGGGTTGGTTAGCTGTGGTGGCCGGGCCCGGATACGATCAGTGCCAGGTGAGCCGGGAAGCCTGGTCGGCAGGAAGAAGCGCGCGGCCTTTCGTGCGCTGCCCCAGGAGGCTTGCCATGTGGTCGCGCGCACCAGCGCAGGGCGCTGCCGGTGATCCGCAGGCTGCTCCGTAGCTCTGACTGGCGCCGCGAGGTCCTGCGCACGAACTTGTGGCTGGTTCCGGCGGTCGAGGTGGTAGCCGCCGTTGCCCTCTTCGCGAGTGACGTATGCGCTGGACCGCGCCGCGTTCGCAGGTGATTTCGTGTTGCCCGGCTGGCTGCTGAGCGGGTCGGCGGACGCGGCGCGGCAGATCCTCACCGCGATCGCGGCCGCCATCATCACCGTCGTCGGCGTGGTGTTCTCCATCGTCATCGTGGCGCTGACGCTGACGTCTACTCAGTTCGGGCCGCGGATGCTGCGCAACTTCATCCGCGATCGCGGCACGCAGGTGACACTGGGGACGTTCGTGGCGACCTTCGTCTATGCCGTCCTGGCCCTCGGGGCCATCGGCCAGGGCGGCCCGGCCTTTGTCCCGCACATCAGCATCACCGTGACGCTGGCGCTGATGGTCGCCGACCTGGCGGTGCTCATCTACTTCCTGCACCACATCACAACCCAGATCCAGCTGCCCCAGGTGATCGCGGGCATCGCCGGCGACCTCGCCGCGGCGATCGAGCTGCAGGCGAGTCACGGCGCAGCGGACTCAGGCAGCGCGGCCGCGCGGCTCGTCGCCGGCCTGCACGGACCAGGTGGCGAGGTAGCGGCGCCGCGCAGCGGCTACCTGCAGTACATCCAGCACCGGCTGCTGGTCCGGCTGGCCGCCGAGCTCGGCGTGGTGATCCACCTGCGCCACCGGCCCGGCCATTTCCTGGTGCAGGGCAACCCTTACGCGACGGTCTGGCCGGCTGACGCCGCCGGCCAGGTGGCCCGCGAGCTGTCCCGCGCGCACGCCACCGGTCCGTACCGGACCCTCGCCCAGGATGTCTCGTTCGGGGTCGACCAGCTGGTCGAGATCGCGATCCGCGCACTGTCCCCGGCGGTCAATGACACTTTCACTGCGCTGACCTGCATCGACTGGATCGGTGACAGCCTGTGCAAGGTGACCGGCCGGTGGCACCCTACCCGCGTCTACCGGGACGGTGCCGGGGTTGTCCGGCTGATCACCACCGAGACCACCTATGAGCGGCTCGTCCAGCGGGCGTTCGAGAAGATCCGGCAGGCCGGCCGGGGCATGCCCGCAGTGATGATCCGCCAGCTCGATGCGCTCGCCAAGATCATGGAACGGGCCGACCGCGCCGGACGATCGCCAGCTGCTGCTCGACCAGGCCGCGATGATCGAGCGGCTCAGCCTGGCCACGGTGGACGAGGAATCCGACCTGGCTGACATCCAGCGCGCCTACCTGGCCGTGATCCGCGTCCACGGTGAGCTCTCCCAGGTGACAGCCGAGCCGCTCGCCGGATCATAGGCGGCTGCTCACCAGGTCCTCCACCGGGAAGCTGCGTGCTTACGGCCGGCTATTGGCACGCCGTGCGCCGGAGTCTAGGGTGGCTATCAGGTGTGCCGGGAAGCCTGGTCGGCGCGGAATAGTCCGTGTCGCGCCCAGGAGACTCTGATGACTGCATCGCAGACGTACCCGCCGCCAGCACACCCGCCACCAGCACACCCGCACTGCTGACCTCGGCTCGGGTAGCCAAGCGAGCCACTATTCCCAGCTGGCCCTGGCGCCGTGGCGCCATGCTGCTGTCCGGTGCCGCCCAGCTCATCACGATCTCCGCGCTCGTATCGGCAGATCCGGCCCCGGCCACGTGGTCGATGCTGCTGCTCGCCATCGCTCCGGCTCCGCTCGCCGCGGCCACCGCGTACCTGCCCGCCCGGCTGGCTAGGCTGACGGCCGTCGCCGCTGCGATCGTGCTGCTGGCGGGCATCATCGGCGCCGTCACGCACACCGGCTTGTTCTTCGTGCCCGCGTTCGCGGTCATGGTGGTCGCCATCATCAAACTGTGGCGCGAGCCAGCCGGACCATAGTCTTGGCGGCCAAGTTGCATCCGGCGAAGCGGTGCTCCCACGGCGGCGGGCAGGCCATATCCAGGTTGTCGCCCTCGATGAAACCGTGGCGAGCCGCCCTGCGCAGCCGCCGCTCTGCTTCCGGTGGATATCCAGCCCGCCTACGATAGGCATCGGGACCTCCCCAGCTCCTGGGGCGCGCCAAGCGCCCCTTTACGCGAAATTGCTTACGCAGCCAATCGTGACGCGTCTGAGCTGGGGAGGTCCTCCTCGCGCGGAGGGCAATAACTGGCGCGGGTCACCAGCTCAGCCACCAACGGCCGGCCGATGCATGTAATCTAACTGTTCTGTACCCTGACGGCGAGCCTGGTCCTAGCCAGAGTCTCCGCACCGATCGGGTCATTCCGTTGCGCTGACGATCCGGTACGCGACGTGCCGTTGTCAGCGTAGCTGGCGGGACATCCGGCTCCGCGGGCCACGTGACCTGTGCGAGGTCAGGACTCCTTGGCGGCGCTCGGACTCGAGGGCCTCGGCGGGAGGCGGCTCGCGGCGGGCGATGAGGTGGACGTCGATGCCGGACGCACCCGCCTCATGGATAACCCGTCGTACGATCGGCCCGCCGCCGGCGATGTGCCACCAGCTGCGCTGGATGGACCCGATCACGATCTGGGTTATCTGGTGCTCCCGCGCGAAGCTGACCAGAGCCCGGGCCGGATCGTCGTCTTCTATCTCGTGCCAGCGGGCACCGAGGTCGGCAGCCAGCTGTCGCAGCCCGTCGATCGACCGGCCGTCCCGGGACGGGCTGGTGTCGCCGACGATGACGTGGACTACGTCGAGTTCCCCCTTGACCCTGGATGCGATGCGTGCTGCGCGCCGCAGCAGCACGTCGGTCCCCGGTTCGGCGGTGACGGCCGCCATGATGCGCTCGGTCGTCTCCCACAGGACCTGAGGCTGGTGCCGCCGGAGGTGCTCGAGGAGTTCTTCATCCGACTCGTCGGCAACGAACCGCAGCGCCAGCTCCCGCAAGGCGATCAGGTTGTCAGTGCGGAAGAAGTGAGTCAGGGCCTGGGGGACCTTTTCCTTCGGGTAGATGTTGCCGTGGAGCATCCGGCGGCGCAGCTGCTCGGGTGAGGAGTCGATCAGCTCGATCTGGTCGGCCTTGCGCACGCACCCAGTCCGGTACCCGTTCCCGGACCTTCGCCCCGGTCATCTGCTCGACTTCATCGGCGATGCTCTCCAGGTGCTGGATGTTGACGGTGGTGATGACGCTGATGCCCGCGCCGAGGATGTCCAGCACATCCTGCCAGCGTTTCTCGTGCCGGCCGGATCCCGGCACGTTGGTGTGGGCCAGCTCGTCGACCAGGGCGACCTCGGGCCGTCTGCGCAGCACCGCGTCGAGGTCCATCTCCTCCAGGCGGCTTCCCCGGTAGTCGACCACCTTGCGGGGGATGACCTCGAGGCCGTTGATCAGCTCCTCGGTGTGCGGCCGCCCGTAGGACTCGACGAACCCGGCGACGACGTCGGCGCCCCGCCCCCGCCGGCGCTGGCCCTCGGAGAGCATGGCGTAGGTTTTGCCGACGCCCGGGGCCGCGCCCAGGTAGATGCGGAAAGGGCCGGCCTGCTTCGACCTCGCGGGTGGCATCTGTGTCCGCCGCCGCGGCGTCGCTCACGCCTTCGCCGGTCCCCTCGGAGCCGGTGCCCCTCGATCTGCTCGGTGATCTCGGCGGCCTTCCTCTACGCGGATCGCCCCTGGCTAGGGTCGGCCGGCTCGATGCGGTAAGCGGGTTCCAGATCACCAGCCGACCACTTTCCATTCTGGCAGTGCCTCGACGGTATAGCGCACGTGCGCCGGACTGCCGGCGGTTCGCCAGGGACCGCTGGCATGTGTCGTTTCCAGCGGCTAGCGTCTGGATTGGCGCCGTGGCCAGGCAGACCTGCTCGAACAGGGGCGCGACCTGGTTCCGGTAGCCCACGGCCTTGGCGGCTGCGCCGGCGGCCTGGAGCCGCACCGGCCGCGCCCTGGCAACGTGCACGATGTCCGAATGGATCCAGCCATGAATAGCGGCACCCCACCCGGCCAGCAGGACCGCCCGGATCTGATCGCTCAGGCTCGCACGCGCCAGCGTCCCGATCTGTCGCGCCGGAACGGGACCACGAAGTGCTCCGTGGACATCGCGACCTCTGCGAGATCCGTACACGCCGCGGCGCGCGGCCAGTGAGCCTCGGCGGAGTGTGAGACCGTTGCTTGATGCCGGCCTGGCGGTCGTGATGTGCTGCACGCCGGATTTCGGCCGGCTCACGGGCTGGCGCGAGGCCGCGTACTGATGTGGCTGAGCTGCATCTGCTCCTGGGCGAGCCGCAATTCCGTGCTGAATTCCCGGAGTAGCCGCGCGTCCTGTGCGCTGATGTTGCTGCCGGCGAAGGCCAGGACGTCACCGCCGGTGAGTTCGGCCTGGAACGGCGCGTCGTCTGGTGCGGCGGGCAGCGGCTGGCCTGCTGCCGCTGTCATCTGCCAGCCCGAACCGGCTCGCCGGAATACGGCCACTGCCTCGAGGGCGAAAATGCGCCGCAAGGCGTCGGCCATCTCCTGGCGGGTTCCGGGGCCTAGCGCCAGGGCCCGGGCCGCCAGGCGAGCCAGGCCGTCGGCCTCGGCCTGGGAATGGGCGGACTGGATCCCTCTCCTGGCCAGGACGTCAACGAGCAGGCCAGTGACTGCGGCAACGCTGGCGAAGACGAGCAGCCCGACCACATCGATCGCCCGGTTGATCCGCAGACTGTAGTAGGGAGTGGTGAAGAAGAAGTCTGCTGCCAGGAAACCGATCACCGTGGCTGCCGCCGCGGGGCGGATCCCGCCGACCACGGCCGCGGCGACGACCGCCAGCAGCACGCACAACAGTGCGCCTGCCAGGCCGAGGGAGGACCGGAACGGGGTCAGGGCCACGGTGATGGCGACCGGGGCCACGATGGCGAGCAGCCATCCTGCCGCCGGCGCCTGGGCGGCAGATCCACCCTACGGTGGCGCCGGGGACGCTCCAGGCGCGCGGTCAGCGGGTGCTTCACCGGCTGGAAGGCCGGGACCAGGTGCACCTCCACCGGGCCGGCATGCCGGATGATACGGCTGATCACCGAGCCATGCAGCGCCTCGTAACTGCGGGTGCGCCGGGTGGTGCCCAGGATCAGCTGGGCGGCATGCTCGCCGCGCGCGAAATCCAGCAGAGCCATCGCCACGTCGGCGCCGGTGATTTCCGCGTAGCGACCGCCCAGTTCGGCCAGCAGCCGACGCTGGCCCTCCAGCCATATCGGCTCGGACTGGACAAGGTCACTGGGTCCGCGGACGTATACCCCGATCAGCTCGCCCTGCCCGGCGGCTGCAGCGAACTGGGCTGCCCGGCGCAGCACGTGGCCCCCCTCGGGCTCACCCGCCAGTGCGGCCACAATCGGGGCGCCCCGGCCGGCCGGGCCGCAGGACCACCGAAACCGTGCTCGGCGACCCAGCGCCTGGCCATAGCGCACAGTGCCGCGAGGTTGCCCGGCTGGAAATAACCGGCCAGCGCCCGCTCCGCAGTGCCGGGCGGGTAGAGGCGGCCAATGCGCTCGCGCAGCGCCTCGGGGCTGAGGTCGATCAGATCCACCCGGTCGCACGCCACAACCACCGCGTCCGGGATCGTCCCAGTCACGGCGACGCCCGTCATACCCTGCGCTGCGTCGCTCAGGCTCTCCAGATGCTGCACGTTCAAACACGACACCACGTCAATCCCCGCGTCCAGCAACTCCTCCACGTCTTGCCAGCGCGCGTCGTGCCGACCGCCGGGAACCACGGCATGAGCCAGCTCATCCACCAGGACCACCTGCGGACGGCGGGCCAGCACGGCAGGCACGTCCAGCTCCTCGAACGTCGTCCCCCGGTAAGCCACTTTCCGGAGCGGCACCAGCTCAAAGCCCTCAGCCAGGGCATCGGTGCCGGGCCGCGTGGACTCGGCCACCCCGATCACCACGTCCTTGCCCGCCGCGGCGAGGCGGCGTCCCTCGGCCAGCAGGGCATAGGTCTTACCCGCGCCAGGCGCAGCCGCCAGGAAGAGATGCAGCCTGCCGCCGCCCGCACGCTGCGCCGACATCACTCACTCCCGTCGCCCGGTCCCGTCCCGCGATCGCCCAGGCATACGGCCGCCCAGGCCGCCATCACCCGATCCCCCGCATCACCATCAGGACAAGGATCACCCGGGCCAGGCCTGACACGGAAGGACGCTAATGGAACCCATACGCTCCCCCGAGATCCCGCCGCCCGTGCGGGGAGCCGCCGCCGCGACCGGCCGGCAGCTGGCTGCTGGCCCCTCAGCGCTGGATGGCATGCGCGCCGCCGTGCCTGGGCATGGACCGGCTGGAACTGCCATTCTGGCGTTTCCGCTCATCGTGGATATCCCGGATATGGTAAACGAGACACCCTGAGAGGTACACGGCGATCATTGCCAGAAAGATCGCCAAAACCGGGAGGCTAATCACTTAGTTATCGCCTCCTCCCAGACGGCACAATCGCAATCTACGTACGCCTCAGCGAGCACGTCAGGGGCCATGGCCCTGCCCGCCACACGACGTTCGGCGCGGTGCCGGTGACCTTGGGCCCTCATGCACGGCGGGAGGGCGGATCACCCCGGCGAGTGAATTCGGAGAGGCGGGTGGCACCGATGACCTCTGCCGCGAAGCCAGGCCTCGTCGCGCGCCTGGCACGTCGGCCCAAGGCGGCGAAGATCCCGCCCGCAGCACCAGGCCACCCTCGCGGTCAGCCCTGGTGAGCCGGGTGGGGAGCAAGCTGTGGGCCCGGCCGGGATGACGGCCTGGAGATTGTGGCGGCCGGCACCTGATGACAATCGCCCGGCGCCACTCGGTGCGGGGCGGTCGGCCCTGGCCGGGCTGCGCCAGACCGTCCGAGGACTTCCAGCGGCGTTCTCAGCCCGCTCAGCGCGCCCGATCGCCAGTAACTGGCCGCCAGCCTAACCAAGCTCTACGCCACCATCGCCCAAGACCAGTCACCAGCACCCCGCTGGGAGCCGCTGGCACCCGGCCGCCCCGGTGCCAGCTGCGCGCAGTCCATCTACTTTCCGCGCCTGGCGAACCTTCCCGCCGGGGCCGCTGGCAGCAGGACTTCCCGCCAGCGACTGAACCATCTCGCGCCGATGATCTTGCTCGGCCAAGACTGCAGCAGGACCGTCTAACTCACCAGCCGCAATTCCATAACGGGCCTATCCGTGTTCCTGAAAAAACGATGGACTGATGCCCGGCAGAAGCAAAATATTCGGCGTTATGCGCCATGCACATGGTGCCATCAGCGCGTCGATGCTCATGGTGGGTGATCGGCCACGGTCGCCAGATCGTGGGGCAACCGTGGACCCGATGGGCGTATTGGAGGGGCAATGCGCCAATTTACTATAATATGTGCAAGGAATGAGACTGCGAATGAGACTGCGGAACTTGCTGGGCGTGGTGAACGCTTATGACCGGCCTCGCGAAATGCCTGGTCAGAGGAGCGGAGGATAAGAGATTCGAACTCTTGAGGGGTTGCCCCCAACACGCTTTCCAAGCGTGCGCCCTAGGCCACTAGGCGAATCCTCCGCCGGCAAGCTTATCGACAGCCAGACCATGCACAAGCCGGGAAGTACCTGCAGGACAGCCGGGCTGCTGGTTGGACCCCGTTCCCTCCCTCATCAGGTAACGCGGCCGGCCACTGCGCGCGGCATGCTGACCGAGGGGCCCGGCAGTGCGCGCGATACTCCCTTAAACTCAGGACGTGGTCTTCAAGCAGGTCGGGGATGGACGGCCATACCCCGAACATGCCCGGACCTCGCGTGAGTGGGCCGACATACCGCCCCGGCCGGTCCGGCTGGACCAGCTCATCACGACTAAGAACGTGCTGGACCTGCACACCGTGCTGGCCACCGATTCCACCTTCTACGGTGACCTGTTCCCGCACGTGATCAGCTGGCACGGGGAGCTGTACCTGGAGGACGGGCTGCACCGGGCGCTGCGGGCCGCGCTCCAGCAGCGTTCGGTACTGCACGTACGGGTGCTCGAGCTGGACTAGCCGGGACGGCGGCATTGCGGTGGCGAATCCGCGACGGCGGCTCCCCGGCGGCGATGGCCGTGTCAGGCTGCTGTCATGACGGACGATTTCGGGCGGGCGGGCCCGGTCGCTGTGCTGCCGTTCCCCCCGCATCTCGACGCGTCGAGTGCTGGCGGGGTGAGCGAGCGCCTTCGGTCGGCGCTTGGCGATGGCGCGGCGGTGCTCGTCGCGGACATGTCAGCGACAGCATGGTGCGATCGCGCTGGCTTGGACGCCCTGATCCGCGCCTACCAGCTGGCGGAGGTCAGCCAGGCTGAACTGCGCCTGGTGGTCACCAGTCCCGCGCTCGGCCGGCTTATCAGCGACGCGGGCTTGGACAGGCTCGTAGCGATCTTCGGCTCGGTAGAGGCAGCCGTCGCCTCCCCGCGCCCGGAAGGAGACGTTGCGGACGTTGGCGCGGGGCCGCGGGCCGACAGCCTGCCATGGCCCGCACCCGCGCAGGCGGGACATGGCAACGGGTCGGGGCCCGGCCGGCTGGATGCTGCGCTATTGCGGCAGCTAATCGACGCGCTCGACGACGGGATCTTGCTGGCCGACGGTGGCACGATCGTGCTGGCAAGCCGACGGCTGACGGCGATGTTCGGCTACCAGGACGGCGAGCTTACCGGCCAGCCAGTGGAGACGCTGGTGCCAGCCGACCTGAGGGACGAGCATCGCACGAACCGAGCCGCCTATGCGCTGGCGCCGGTATCACGCCCGATGGCCAGCCGGGCGCGGCTCGCGGGTGTCCGCAAAGACGGCGCGACCTTGCCGGTGACGATCACTCTCAGCCCGGTGCCCACCACGGGCGGCCACTTCGTTCTCGCTGTCGTCCGGGACGCGACACGGCTACTACACCGTGGAGACCTGGCGAGCCTGATCCGCGCTGCGGCATCCGAGGGTGAGCAGCGCAGTGAAGTGCTGCTCGATCGGGTGGTACGCAGCTTGCTGCATGTGGGGCTCAGTTTGCAGGATGCCGCTGACCAGCCTGCGGAGGTGGCCCGCCAGCGGATCACCGAGGCGCTGGCGCGGCTAGACGAGGTGATTCACGAGATCCGCGATCACCTGTTCCGTTCGCGGCGCTCGGGGGCAGCCATGGCTCCGGGTGAGGCGCACGAGCGCGGGGCCGGCCTGGCGGTGGCAGAGTCCTAGCCTGGGCTTCGCCCGGATCGCACGATCCTGCCACGGCGTGGCGGGCGTCATGGTCCAGGGTCGCGCCGGTCCGGGCCGGCGTGCGCATGGCTACCTGCCGGATCCGGCACCGGATCAGCGATGGCGTCCGCCAGGCGGTTGAGAAACGAACGCGCGGTGGCGGTCGCGATCCGGTGCAGCAGGGCGCGGTCCATCGCAGCTCCGATGGCGCCGGCTGGCGGGCCGTAGACGCCGTCGATCCCGAGCAAGGCGGCGTTCTCCCCGTCCGGCGCCAGGGTGATGTCGGCGTCCAGAACCGGGAACAGGCCACCGGCCGCCCCTGTGGCCTGCCACCTGATCGTCAGCACGGCCACGCCGCCGCGGCGCGCAAGCTCCCGGAACTGGACGTGCACCAGTTTCGACAGCCCAGGTAGCGGGCCCACTGGGCCTACCCTGGCGATTCCGTCGCCCCACGCGCCACGCGATACGCGGCCGAGCGCGGTCCCGTCGGCCAGGTCTGACAAACGCTTGGACGCAGCCTCGAAACCGGCTTCCACCCGGATCTCGTCGCTGACGAACATCCCGCCAGCACAACACCAGAGCAGCGCGGGTACTAAGGCCATTGGTCCCGGATAACGGCACGGCTCCTACAGCCCGACCGGCCGCCACACCGGACACCAGGGCACTGGCCGAGCTTGCTGATCTCCAGCACCTGGCTGGAGCGCCGGGAATTACCCGCACATCTCACCGAGAGGGCTTCTGCCTGCAAAGACGCCGCAAGCGCAACCCGATTCGCCTCTTCTGGCGTCACGAGGCGGTTCCGACGGGGGCACGCCGCGCGCCCGACCCGCGGCCAGCAGCGCCAGATCCTCATGGCGCACCGCGGCCGTGACCAGGCACGACATCTGCAGCTGAACCCGGCCACGGACCTCACGCGGCTCGTAACTGAGACCATCAAATGAGACCAGGTAGGCACAGCATGCTCGCCGATCGGCTGTCTGGAGCGGCGTTCTCGCAGGTCAACAGCGGTGGAGGTGGTGTCCAGCCTCAGGACATAGGAATGGGGTCTCTCAAGACATAGGAATACCGCAGAGGCTGCGACTGGCGGCTGGCGAACGGTGTGCATGGTGATCACCGCTGTTTGCAACGGCGGGCCGCCGAGTCCCAGGGCTGTGCCGGGCTGTGTGAGCCAGCCGGCTGGCGAGCTGATCCGGACGAGTCTGCGGCGTGTCTCAGGACATAGGAATGGCGTGGGCGGAACGGTCGGCGGATGTCGAAGGCACGCCTTGTCATCACCGCTGTCATTGTCGAGAAGCGCCCGGTGAGCGAGGTGGCCCGCACCTACGGGGTCGCCCGGGCGTGGATCTCCCCGCTGCTGGCCCGGTACCGGGCCGAGGGCGAGGCGGCGTTCGAGCCGCGGTCGCGGCGGCCGAAGACCTCGCCCGGCCGCGATCAGCGACCGAGCGCGGTCGAGCTGATCATCCGGCTGCGCAAGGAGCTGGCCGGGCAGGGCCTGGACGCCGGGCCGCACACCATCGCCTGGCACCTGGACCACCACCACCAGGTCACGGTCTCGCCGGCGACGATCAGCCGGTACCTGACCCGGCCGGGTTGGTGACCCCGGAGCCGCAGGAAGCGCCCGAAGTCGTCTTACATCCGGTTCGCCGCCGAGCAGCCCAACGAGTGCTGGCAGTCCGACTTCACCCACTACCAGCTCGCCGGCGGCACCGGACACCGAGATCCTGACCTGGCTCGATGACCACTCCCGGCTACGCCCTGTCGCGTCACCGCCCACCCGGGTCACCGGCCAGGTCATCGCTGGCCGAGCCTTCCGCGCCGCCGTCGCCGCCCACGGCGCCCCGGCCTCGACCCTGACCGACAACGGCATGGTCTTCACCACCCGGTTCGCCGGCGGCAGCGGCGGCCGCAACGGCCTGGAGAACGAGCTGCGCCGCCTGGGCGTCACCCAGAAGAACGGCAAGCCCAACCACCCCCAGACCCAGGGCAAAGTCGAGCGGTTCCAGCAGACCCTGAAGAAATGGCTCCGCGCCCAGCACCCCCAGCCCGCCACCCTCACCGACCTGCAGGCCCTCCTCGACGCCTTCACCGACCTCTACAACACCCAGCGGCCGCACCGCTCCCTGCCCCACCGGGCCACCCCCGCCACCGCCTACACCGCCCGGCCCAAAGCCGCCCCCGGCGACCGCGCCGCCGACACCCACGACCGCGTCCGCACCGACAAGCATCGGCACCACCGGCACCGTCACCCTCCGCCCCGGCGGCAGGCTCCACCACATCGGCGTCGGCCGCACCCACGCCGGAACCCACGTCCTCCTGCTCGTCCAGGACCTGCACATCCGCATCATCAACGCCGCCACCGGCGAACTGCTCCGCGAACTCACCCTCGACCCCAACCGCAACTACCAGCCCACCGGGCGGCCGCCCGGACCACCCGGACAGAAGCGAAAAACCCCGAACCCTGACGTGGGTTCGGGGTATTCCGATGTCTTGAGAGATCACAACAGCGGTGGAGGTGGGATTTGAACCCACGGAAGGGTTGCCCCTTCACACGCTTTCGAGGCGTGCGCCCTCGGCCACTAGGCGACTCCACCGCAGCAGAGCCTACCCGAGCAGGTGCCGCGCGCGGACGCCGGATGCGAGCCCCTTTCCGGACTCTGGTTCTGCCTAGCGCAGCTGCCCGAAAAACTCTCTCGAGCAGTGCCGCGCACTGCTCGGCCAGGACGCCGGTGAGTACCTCAACCGGCGGGCCCAGCCTGGGGTCATGCAAGACGTCCCAGACCGAGCCCGCCGCGCCGGCGCGCGGGTCACGGGTCCCGTAGACAAGCCGCGCGACCCGACCTGCGAGCAGCGCTCCCGCGCACATCGTGCACGGCTCGAGCGTGACAACAAGGGTGCAGTCCGCCAGGTGCCAGCTGCGTAGCGCGTGGCCGGCCGCGCGCAGGGCCACGACCTCGGCATGCGCGGTGGGGTCAGCGTCAGCCTCGCGCTGATTCCGGCCGCGGCCGATGATCTGGCCACCAGGGTCAAGCACCACCGCCCCGACTGGCACCTCGCGGGCAGAGCCCGCGGCTGCGGCCTCGGCGAGGGCCTGCATCATGGCCGACTCGAAACTAGCCAGGTAGCCGGTCACCGCGTTGCGTCCAGGTCAGCCGCCGAGCGCCGCGTCCAGCGCGCGCTCTAGCGCTTGGCCGAATCCAATCCGCCGGGCCAGGCTCGCAAGCACCTCGTCTGGGAAGAGGTCGAGGTCACCCGATAGCGCGCCGAGTTCCATCTCATCGACACCGAGGTCTGCAAAGATCGACATGTCCCCTACCGGCAGCACCTGATCGAGATCCTCATCTTCGGGAACGGGGATGTCGAGATAGTCCAGCACCTGGCGAGCTAGCGGCCAGTCAACCGACGCAGTGACGTCGGACAGGAAGACGGAAATCTGACTCCCCAGCACCCTCAGGGCGACAAAAAAGTCATCGCCTACCGCGGCCAGCCCCATTGTGCCGCCAATGCCCGGCTGCTGGCGCAATGCCAGGATTAGCCCGTCTAGGTTGCCCGTAAGCGCCGCCGGGAGCACTTCGGCTTCCCAGACGTCATCTTCCCGGTAGATGACGACGGCGAAATCGCTTGGGCTTACATCGGTCATCGTCACCCCGTCGGCTGGGTATCAGAAGGGAAATGGTGTCAGACTCTCACGGCTCGCGCGCCCGTATCGGCGTGCTGTTTATCCGTTCTGCGGCACGGGCCAGCGTTCCGCGCCTCACACCGCGCGCCGGCCAGCTCGTACTTTGCCGATCCCGTATGGTGGCTTGGGTTAGCGGTCATTGGTCGGCAAATAGCACTGAGCTATGCTGAGGCCACTAGCTGAGCGAGATCGAATGCTCACTCGCAGTAGTGGCTGCTGCGACTACACCGAGGAGGTGATCACGTGTTGCGGAAAGTCCTCGCATGGGCGATCGTTCTCTTCGTGGTGTATTACCTGGCCACGAACCCGACCGGTGCAGCACACGCCCTCCACCAGGCCTTCAACGGGCTAAAGCATGCGGGTGACTCGATGTCGCGTTTCGTAAACAAGCTGTAGTCAGATGCGGCAGCCGACGTCGGGAGTCCGGGCCCCCGTTGCCATCAACAGGTACCTGCTGCCGCGTGAGCGGCAACGCGCCGCGGTGCGCATGCATCCCGCCGTGCTGCTGGGCTCCAGTGCTCTGGCCCTTGGCGGACTGCTGGCAGCTGGCGTCCTGACCACGACGGTCGTGCATGGCGTCCTTGCCGCCGTGATATGGGTGGCTTGGCTTCTGCTCTTCCTACGCCTGGTCTGGAAGACCTTGAACTGGACAGTGGATTACTTTGTCGTGACCAGTGAGCGACTTCTGCTCGCTACCGGCCTGCTGAACCGGCGGGTAAACATGATGCCGCTGACGAAGGTCACCGACATGAGTTTCCGGCGGTCCTTCGCGGGGCGGCTTCTTGGTTACGGCGAGTTCATCGTTGAGTCAGCCGGCCAGGATCAGGCATTGCGAAACATTGAATTTCTTCCGTATCCCGAGCAGCTTTACCTGCTCATTTGTGAGATCCTCTTCCCGTCGAGCGCGGCGGATCCAGAGGACGGCGAGAGTCGGCCCGTGCCTATCCCGGACGAACTCTGATCCGAGCGCTTACCCCTTCCCCGGGGTTCGTGCGGTCGGATGACAATTGGCTGACGTCCGGCCGCACGAGCTTGTCCGGCCCCGGCCGGCCCTCAAGCCTCGTGCGTATACCGCGTGGCTGCGGTCTTGGTCACACGGTCACGAGCACGATGCCACATGCAGCCATCAGCATCCCGGCCAGCTGGATCAGGCGCAGCCTCTCACCCAGCGCGAATCGGGCCAGCAGTACGGTCACCCCTGGGTATAGCGACGTGAGGACGACGGCAAGGCCGAACAATCCCGCCCTGGTGGCTAGTACATAGCTGACGTTGGCGCCTGCGTCGAGCAGCCCCGAACCGAACGTGGCCAGCAGTAGCCTGGCCCCGCCGGACGCGATCACCGGCCGGGATCCGGTCACGGCCGCGGCGATCACGATGATGCCCAAGCCCGTCAGGCGGGAGGCGACGACCGGCCAGAAGGCCCCTGACCGGCCGGCATTACGGAGGAAGACAAAAAACAGGCCGAATGTCATTCCAGCCGTCGCGCCATAGCCGATGGCTCGGACATGGAAGCCGCGACTGGCCAGGCGGCCAGCCAGGCTGCCTGGGGGCTGCCCGGTGGCCGGAGCGCCAGCCGAACTGACCATCACGATTGCAACCAGGCAGATAGCCGCACCGACATAGACGACAGGATTAGCCCGCTCGCCCTCGGCGAGCGCTACTGCGACCGGCAGGACGGTGGCCGTCAGTGCCGATGTCGGCGCGACGATGCTCATCGGCCCCTCGGCCAGGCCGGCATAGAAGACGATGAGACCTATGCCGCCGACCGCTCCGGCGGCAAGTCCCCAGCCCAACCCCGCGGCGCTGGCCCGTTCTCCCGACGCCACGGCGGCAACCACCACGATCAGCAGACCAGCAAAGGCGGATGGAGGCAGTACTGAAAGAGCCTGCGCTCGCCTGGTAGCGACACCGCCGAGGAAGTCCGCGCTCCCGTAGAGCAGTGCAGCGGCGAGGGCGAAGAACGTCACCACGAACGCTGCGCCCTTGTCTGCCCCATGACGTTCGGCAGCATAGTGGACTGGCAAATCGCCGCCGTGCCGTCCCGGATGGGTGTGCCTGTCGCGATGCGCCTGGGCGCCGTCAGGGCATAGCCGAGCTGCCGAACGCGCGCGTCCACATCACCATCGCGCTAACCACGGGCTCGACCCGTCGCGGGCTATTTGCCTTCCGCGATGACCGCGATGCCCTCGGTGTTGTCCGTCCGGAGGTGCCTGATGGCCCGGTATTCCGGCGACTCGTACCAAGCCTCGGCCGCGGCCTTCGTGGCAAACCTCAGCACGACAGTGACCTGGCCGGCCGATCCTTCGAGGAGCTCGGAGTCGCGGTCGACGACGAGATTTTCGGCGCCGTGGGCCGTCAGGGTCGGTCCGACAGCCGCGACGTACTCTTTGTATTCGGCCTGGTTGGTGATCGTGTAATTCGCTACGAAGTACCCAGCCATGACGCCTCCGGTTCAGTCGCGGGCGAGCCAATGCCACCGGTTGGCAGGCTACTGCGGTATGGGCGTGGGCGGGCATGCAGGCGGCGGCCCGGTCGGCCGCTTCAGATGCGGGATTCGACGTCAGAAGGCTGTGACAAGGCGGCCTTGGCCTTCCTGGTTTGCTCATCGGCGAGGACTTCGACCTGGTCGTGGGCCAGTGCCCGCATAGTCTGCTCGGCGACGCTGGCGGGGGTGATCTTCGGCGCGTCTATCCGCGCGCTGAGGTCGGTGTCCACGAAGCCTGCGTACACGCCGACGACCAGGGTGCCCTGGTCACGCAGGCCTAGTCGCAGGGAGTTGGTCAACGACCATTCCGCCGCCTTGGCGGCCGCATAGCCTGGGAACTGCGGCCGCGCGGTCCAGGACGCCAGCGACAGCATGTTTACCAGCGCGCCACCGCCGTTGCGGGCCAGGATCGGGGCGAACGCCCGCGATACGGCCCAGGTGCCGAGATAGTTAACCTCCATCGCCTGGCGCGCGCCGTCAAACGCGCCGTCCAGGAGGTTCGTGCCGGTGCTTGCGACTCCCGCATTGTTGATCACGATGCTGACGTCACCGGCTGCGGCAGCGGCCGCGGCGACCTCCTCCGGCTTGGTGACATCCAGGCGCAGCGGAATGAGGTCCGGCTCGTTCACGGTCGTCGGATCGCGGACGCCGGCGTAGACCTTGGCCGCGCCGTGATCGATGAGGGCACGAGCGAACGCGCCGCCTATACCGCGATTGGCTCCTGTCACCAGGGCAACTGACTCTTTGATCTCCATCATGCCTCCTTCGCGCTGAGCATGTCCTGCTCGGACAGGCTCGATCGGTCAGGGTGCGGAGCCCCGTCCCAGCAGGGCCACCGGCGCTGGATCAACACTCCTTGCCGTAACCAGCTCGATGATCGCCGCGCTGTTCGCAGGTGATGCCCGGCACCGAGCGGGCTCAAGTGCTGCGAACGAGCGCACGCACAGATGGAACGTTGAAAGGCGCGAGGTAAATCACGGTGAACTGGACGCCGAACACGCACCTCTCCTCCTATTGTCCACAAGCCGAGCCCCAAAACGTCGGCGCGCTCCAGACTCCAGGTGACTGGCGTTCGCCGGCGGGCGGTTTCGTGCTCCGATGTGCGAGCAATATGCGCTCATACAGCCGTCCTATCACCACAATCCCGGCACAAGGCGCTTCGTACGGGCGGCGTAGTCCATGTACGCCCCGCCTGTCACCGCGGTGAGGACCGCTTCCTCGACGGAGATCCGGTGGATCAGGACGCAAGTCGGCAGCACCAGGAGGACCGCCAGCGCAGGCCAGTTGCCGTAGACCAGGCTCAGGCCGACCATCAGGAGCAGGATCCCCGCGTACGACGGGTGCCGCACCCACCGATACGGGCCGCTGTCTACCACCTTCTGCCCGGTGTCTACCTCCACGGTCGTCCGGAACGACTTGCCCAGCGCCGCGATCGCCCAGATCCGGACCACCAGGCCGGTCCACATGACGATCGGGCCGATCACGTTCAGCCCGGTCGACCCGAACTGCCAGGCGGCGGCGTTCTTGAGCACGCCGCTCAGCACCCCGGCAGCCACGAGCGCCGCCGTGATGATGATGATGATGATGATGATGTTCAGCCAGAGCGTTCCCTCGTCCCGCGCGGTGCTGCCCTTCCCGCGTACCCGGTCGCGGATCAGCAGCCCGGCTTCCAATGCCAGCCATGCCGCGACCGTCAGCTGCACTACCACTTTGAGGCTCGCCTGCCGGTTCCGTGGGTGGATTCGCCGGGTGCGGTGCCGTGATGCCTTGCGTCAGCTGGCGCTGCGGGGCTGAAGACGGGCTGGAGGAGCTGTCGCGCTGAGCGCCGGCTGGCGGGCAGGTCGCCGCGGTGCCTGTTTCCGGCCGGGTAGTGTCCGCTGGGCGCGTCCGCTGTCAAGGCCGTGCCCCTGCGGGGTGGCCTGCGGCCAGCCTGGACAACGGCCACTCCCAGCTGGTCTGGCTGGCTATCTGCCGGGCCGACGCTGGCGTCGCTGGGCACGCAGTTCGGCCTGATGCCGCTGTTGGGTAAACCACTGGCGGTTGTGTCTGACGCCCGCATCGCGGGCAACGGCGCTGAGCAGATCGTGGAGCGCTTGCTGTCCATCAGCGGCGAGGACATGCTCACCGTGGACCGCAAGTACCAGCGGGCATGGACCGGCAAGCTCCCGACCCGGTTTCTGGTCCTTTCGAACGAGCTGCCGCGGTTCGGAGACGCCTCCGGCGCGATCGCGGGCCGGTTCATCGTCTTGACCATGAACCGGAGCTGGCTAGGCAGGGAGAACGCGGCCCTGACCAGGATTCTGCTCGGCGAGCTGCCCGGCATCCTCAACTGGGCTCTCGACGGCTTCGACCGGCTCACGAAGAACGGGGCACTCACTAGCCCGCAGTCCTCTGCCGACGCGATCGTCACCCTGCACGACCTGGCGTCGCCCATTTCTGCCTTCATCCGAGACAAGTGCGAGCCCGGCACGGGCGAGGTCTCGGTCACCGATCTGTTCGCCGCATGGAGGGACTGGGCTGAGGCCAACGGCCACCGGCCCGGCAACTCCGCGACCCTCGGCAGGAACCTGCGCGCCGTTGTCCCGATGGTCCACACCTCACAGCCCCGCCAAGAAGACGGCGGCCGAGAACGCCGCTACATCGGGATGACCCTGCGTTCAAGCCACAATGGCGAAGGATCGCGTGCCACCGCGTGCCAGCCGGCCGAAAACGAGAGCTGGCACGCGGTGGCACGCGATCCAGCCCTATTGTCGCGCGAACACGAGACGGGGACCTGCGCCGTCTGCGGCCAGCCGATGACGATCACCGAGGCATGCCAGACCACGCATCCCAACTGCGAGCCGAACGTACCCGAGCCAGTCGCTCAACCGCCCACCCCACCGGCAATCCCGACGCCTCGGCCCAGCCCGTCCGGCTTCCGCAGCGGCCAGCTCTCTCCCTACAGGGACTGATCATGACGACCTACATCACCATCCCGATGAAGGAGTACCTCGCACTCAAGACAGCGACCAGCCGCAGCGAGCCGACTCGCACAAGCGGGGGCGGAAAAAGCTCTCAGTGCAGCCGTGGCAGTCAATCCCCGACTGGCAACCAGGCCACGGTCGGGCGGTACTTGTCCAGTGGACAGAGGGTGCCAGTTGACGCGGCCCTTATTCAGCGAACATTCGCTGAACGCCAGGGCGCCACGAACAGGATGAGAAGACGCCGTGCTAGCCGATGAGATCGACCTGCCCCAGCCGCACGATCCGCCGTGGCGATCCCGGCACGCCCACCGCAACCTGGACCCCGAGGTCGCCGAGATGCTCGCCCAATCTCGCCGCGACCGCGGCTGGTCCCAAGTCACCGCAGCAGCCAACCTCCGGATCTCGCGGCGGATGATCGGCATGCTGGAGGCCGGGCAACGGGTCCCGTCCGTGTCCCTGGCTGAGGTCCTGATCGATGGCTACCACCTGGACGCCGGCGACGCGGACTTGCTCCGGTCGGTCGCGCTACCCGGTGTGGGCCGGGACTCGCCATACCGAACTGTGCTTTGAGAGGTAGGTCACCGACCAGAGGGTGCCACGACCACTAGACCAGGAGTCACCGTTACCGGCGTAATGGCGGTCACCGTGCGGCGGCCCGCTTGGCACGTCAACCCACACGGTGCTGACCGAGGCTGAGTCGCTGGCCATCCTCCGGGCCGCCACCTCGGTCGAGGCCAAGTCCCCTGCGCCCGCCGCCACCGAGGCATCTGTCTATGTCCGGTGTGCTGCGCTTGACGCCGGGCGGCCTGACTGGCCGACCGTCCGCGCCGAGGCTGTCCGTGAGGACGTGCTCGACGAAGACAACGCCCGCGAGCAGATCCCCGACCTTGTGTCTGCTCCCGAGGTCGCTGAGATGCTCGGTGTCACCCCGCAGCGGGTCCATGCCCTCGCGAGCGGCAAGCAGTTTCCTGAGCCGCCGATCGACCGGCCGAACCTGAAGCCGTGGTTCCACGCAGCCATTGAGAGGTTCGCGGCCGAGTGGAATCGCAAGCAGGGTCGGCCGCGCACCCGGGACGTCGCCGCATCAGTACGTCGGGGTTCATCGGGTGCAGGGCACCTTCTTCAACGGCTTGCCGGAGCGTGTCAAGGACAAGAAGCCCGGTCATGCCTAAGTATCCGGCTGACCAGCTGTCAAGTGCAGCTGCCTGCCCTTCACAACTAGTAGGTCACCCTCCCGACTTCTGAGGATCCGCTAGTCGTCCTCACCACCGCCTTGAGACGGTGGCCAGGTAGGTGTTGTTGACGGTGGACCCGGTTTGGATGTAGAGCCCCATCACCTTGTTCTTGTACACGGTATTACCGGTAACGGTGCTGCAGCCACCTGGGCACAGCGGGCTGGCCGCGACATTGACGGGGTACCACGTTGCCCTGCCAAAGAATCTGCCGTGACGGCCGGGGACGGGAACGAATGCCATGGACGAAGCCTGAGCCGTGCTGATGGCCACGAGGTTGAAACCGCCCGGCACGGCGGTAATTCCATCGAAGTGCGTGACCAGCGCCGGGGCGTTGCCGTAGCTGTAGTACTTCGGCTTTCCGAAGGCCCCTGTCCGCTCGTTGTAGTTCATCAGGAGCGCCTGCTGGGTACCGCGCGTGCGAGGAGCCGCCGGCCAGGGTGTAGAGCGGGCTCCCGGGGCCCGCCGTCTTGCCAGATGCCGTAGAGCGAGGTCCTGCTCGACAGGCTCCCGCCGAGGCGGAGCAGCGTCCACAGATGCGTGGACATGTTGTAGATGAAGGCGTTGAAGGAGACCAGGCCGCCGGGCACGGTGGGGTTGAGGTCGTAGTTCCCCACCACCAGGTTGCCCATGGTGCTGTGCGCGATGGTGTCCATCACGAAGCAGCCCGGCCGGGTCCTGGGGCAGGCTCGCACGTGCCCGACCGTATGCGCGCCATTGGCGGGCACGCTCGATGGACGTCCAGGAGCCACCCGGGCCGCTGACCGGCCCGAGGTAGATCATGCCGTGGTTGAGGACGCCGGCGGGCGACGACGACGACTGATAGCTGCCGACGGCGCGGACCTGGCCTGCGCGGGATGGTCTTCGGGTTGAAGAAGTGGGTGTCAGGACCATAGAACGTCGCCGTCGTCACGCCCGGGAACGGTGGGGTCAGCACCGAGACCACTGCGCCCTCCGCCGCCCTGTTGAGACGGCCCTGGAAGAGGAACGGAGCCGTTTGCGTGCCGCTGCCGGTTGCCGGCTACCCGTCAGCACGACGTTTCCGTTCGTGGTGCCCCGAACGCCGGTGACTATGTCCCCAGGTCTCAGGATCGAGAAGATAGAGCCCGTGCCGGTTGCGGCAGCATGGCCGATGGGGCTGGCCATGGCCGGCGCGGCGGCCATGGCTAACAGCGCCGCCGCAGCCCCGCCGAGCACCACCGAAGCACTTCGCGCAGTCTTCATTTGCTCTCCTCAGATCTCTAGCGGGCCCCAGCGCTGCAGGCTCCAGATCTGCAGCGCCAGCGAGGTGTGCGTCGGTTCGTCGGCCCGGGGCCTTAGCTTTGAGGTCAGCAAACCAGATACTGAGAGTGCAAGCGTGGTCATGAGTTGTTGTCAAGACCTGTAGATCAAGATCTTTTAAGCGGCTTCCGGCTCAGCCTACGGGGGCTGACCTGGCCGGCGAACGCAGCGGCCACGAACGTGCCAATCGATGGCGGACGGGCGCCGAGGATATCGAGGCCGAGGTGCTGCCATCGCAGACTGCTTCTTAGGCCCTCTCTGCTGGTCAGGCCGATAGTCCGTGCCCGGCGTGCCCGTGCTGCGCGGCCGTGTGCAGTGCCTCCTCGTCCTGGGCGGACAGGTGCGGCTTGACGTCGAACACGACCTTCTTGACGGTGCCGGTGAACGCGAACGGCTTCTTGTCCTCATAGCGCAGGTCGACGACCCCGCCGTTGTCGCGGCCGATGTCCATGCCGGCGTAGCCAGAGAAGCGGATCGGGACCGTGTGGTCCATCCGGCCGCTTCGCCGACGGGCTGGTCGTCGATGAGCAGCGTCACCTCGCCCGCCGGTGGCCGGCTTGGCCGCATCGGCAGCGAACTCCATGCGCACGTTCACCTCGCCGGACGGCAGCCTGTCCTCGGCCTGCTGCTTGATAGACGAACACGCCCATCATCGAGTAGGTGTGGGTGAGCTTGCCGTCCTGGACGAACAGCGAGAACCCGCCGAGGTGGTCGGCCTCCGCGACGATCACACCCTCGGCGCCCCCGTCGGGAACGATAAGGTCGGCGCTGATCGCGTAGGAGTGGTTGTAGATCCGCGGGATCATCCCGGACATCACGTTCTGGACGTCGCCCCGGTACTCGAACTGTGACTGCTCGGGCAAGGGGCGGCATGATGCCGAAGAAGTCGAGCAGCGTCGCCAGCAGCGGCAGCACCTTGTACTGCTCGGCTTCCTCCCAGAACAGTTCCTTGAGCTCCTGCACCTTCTCTGGGTGGTCGGCGGCGAGGTCTTTGGCCTGGGTGAAGTCGTCGGGCAGGTAGTACAGCTCGGCGGGGTCGGCGTCGGGATCCCAGACGCCGGGCGCGTACGGCTTCAGCGCCTCCGGGGTGAGCACCCACGGGATGCGCTCGGTCTTCATCGCCAGCCACCAGCCGTCCTTATACATGGCGCGGTTGCCGATGGTCTCGAAGTACTGCTGCGTGCGGCGCTCCGGCGCGGCCGCGTCGGTCGAGCGAGTCCGCGAAGCGCAGTCCGTGCATCGGCTCCTGCTCGATCCCATCGACGTGCGCGGGGACCGGGATCCCCGCGACGTCCAGGATCGTCGGCGCGACGTCGATCACATGGGTGAACTGCGAGCGCAGCCCGCCGCGCGTCGCGTGATCCGGTCCGGCCAGTGCACGACCATCGGGTTGCGGGTGCCGCCGAGGTGCGAGCCAACCTGCTTGCCCCACTGGAACGGGCGTGTTCCCGGCCCATGCCCACGCCGCCGAGTAGTGCGGGTCCATGATCTGGCCGCCCCACGCCTCGATGCCGCCGTAGCGCTCGGCGAGCTGGAGCTGCATCTCGTCGGTGAGCGGGATGCCGTTCTGCATCGTCATCTCGTTGAACGAGCCGGTGATGGTGCCCTCCATGCTGGCGCCGTTGTCACCCCAGATCCAGATGATCGAGCGTGTTCTCGAGCTCGCCCAGCTCCTCGATCGCGTCGATCACCCGGCCGACGTTGTAGTCGGCGTTCTCGGAGTACCCGGCGTAGACCTCCATCTGGCGGGCGTAGTACGCCTTGAGCTTGTCCGGGACGTCGTCCCACGCCGGGAAGGCCTTGTCGCGCGGCGTCAGCTCGGCGTCGTGGGGACGACGCCGAGCTGCCTTCTGCCGGGCGAAGGTCTCCTCGCGCAGCCTGTCCCAGCCCTGGTCGAACTTGCCCTTGTACTTGTCCGCCCACTCTCGGCGACGTGATGCGGGGCGTGGCTGCAGCCGGTGGAGAAGTAGGCGAAGAACGGCTTGCGGCGTCCTGGGCGCGGACGCCGTGGAGCCACTCGATGGTCTTGTCCGCCATCGCGTCGGGCAAGTAGTACGGATGGTTCTCGTCGTAGAACTCGGCGGGAGTGCCGATGATCTTCTGGTTCTCGGCCAGGCACGGGTCCCACTGCCCGGCGTCCACCGCCCAGGAAGCCGTAGAAGTAATCGAAACCCCAGCCGGTAGGCCAGCGGTCGAACGGCCCGGCCGGGCCTTGCTGGCCGTCGGGCGTCAGATGCCACTTGCCGAACGCCGGCCGTGCTGTAGCCGTTCTCCGCCAGGATCCGCGGCAGCGGCGCGCAATCCCGGGGAAGCATCGCCGTGTAGCCGGGGAACCCGCCGGAGAACTCGCCCACCGAGCCGAACCCGACCGCATGGTTGTTCCGCCCGGTCAGCAGCGCCGCCCGCGTCGGGGAGCACAGCGCCGTGACATGGAACCGGTTGTACCGCAGCCCCGCCTCGGCCATCCGGGTGTAGTCGCGGCGTGCTGATCGGGCCGCCGAACGTGCTCGGATTGCCGAAGCCAGCATCGTCGATCAGCACCAGCAGCACATTCGGGGCCCCGTCCGGCGGCTCCGGATGCCCGATCAGGTCCCAGTCCGGCTGAGATCCGCCCAGCGTCCTGTTGCACACCCCCCGGAAAGCTTGCCTGCGTATCGGAAGCTTTGTGCGGTCCAGTTCGCTCACCGTCTGCCTTCCTCCGCGACTGCGTGCATCACCTGGATAAGGTTTCGCCCGCGGAAGTGCGGCGTCATCACCCGTCGCGGACGATCCTGCACGGCAGGCGACCTGCGCAGGCCGGCCCTTGCGCCAGCCTGACGCTCGCCTTGACGGTCGATTTCGACCGGTTATGGCCCCGTTAGCGAGTCTGCTCCGGCTCGGTGCTGTGCTCCGCTTTGGCGGCTGCCTTGTTCATGAACAGGCGGATCGCTTCCTCGGAGGGGAATTTCACCGGGAGCGCCCTGAGGGAGCCGACGACATCGACACTGTAGGCAACCGAGGTGCCCTGCTCGGTCGGCGTGAAGGTCACCGTCGCTTTGAACTCGTCCAGCGGGAGCCCTGCCAGCATCTGGTAGGAGTAGCTCTTCGGCCGGTCGTACTCCGTGACCTGTTCCCGCACAGTAGCGCCGGGCATATGCAGCTTCCGGATAGCGCCGAGGCCATTGGGCGCCGGGTTGCCTTGCTGCTCGAGCTCGGCGGTCCGGATGATGGGAACGAGGTCTGCGTAGCCCCGGTGGTCGGTGTAGACGTCAAATACGGTCTCGGGCGTCGCCTCGACGGTGTCTTCGAGTACGAACTGGCTCATCACGTGCTCCTTTTCCAGGTCGTCCAGGTCAGCCCTTCGGGTGGCCGAGGTCGCCGACGAAACCAACGCGGAAGCCAAGCCACGGGTAGATGTTCTTCGGGATCAGGTTCGCCTCAGGCTGCGGCCCGATCGCGGAGATCCACAGCTGATAGGACTTGGCGTTAGAGACTCCGCCGTGCATGCGCCGCGTGATCCGCGGGCTGTGCTTGAAGATCGGAGAGATCGTGTCGGTCCACTCCACCGCGTTACCTGCCTGGTCCAGCGTCCCCCACGGGGACGGCGAGGCTGCCTGGCCGGCCGTCTGCAGATTGCCCTGGAAGTTCGACTGGTACTTCTGGGTATCCAGGTGCAGCGGGTTCTTGGTGTTGCAGTCGCGGCCAGCCTGCGGCGGGCACCAGTACGGGTAGGTTCCCGGCTTAGCGCCCGTGGAGCCCTTGGGACCGTTGGGGAACGCGGGCCCATGCGGGCTGTAGCCCGCCACCGGCCCGTGTCCCGCGTTCGTGACATTGCCGTTGCTCTCGTTCAGGACTGTCGCCTTCGGAGGGTTATACGGCCCCGTCGGGTACTCCCAGTAGGAGTACTTGCCCTGTCCTGTCGGGCTGAAGTAGGCAGCCTTGATCCACTCGTTCTGGCTAGGGATGACGAACCCGCTGTCGCTGGTCCGTGTCGTGCGCGCGTCGTTGAGGTCATACATCCCGGTCTGCGTGTTCTGCGAGAGCCGCACCTTGTAGTCGTAGACTGTGAAGCCGTCACGGGTCGACGTGGTCCGGGCCAGGATCTTGCCGTTGGCCAGCGAGTTGGCGAAGCGGGCCGCGCTGAGGAAGTCGATGAAGCCGATCGGCTTGTCGGCCCACTCCGGGTAGGCCACGGCATAGTGACGCCCGTTGCTGGCGCCCGGCGTGAACCGGACCGAGCCGTATTTCGGCCACACCGTGGGACTCATGTCGTTGACATACAGGTTGTACTTGTTCGCGCCGGCCGGATCCACTGTGTTGAGGAACGTGACGTACTGCGCGACCGTGGTCTCCAGCTCGCCGATCATGTACTTGTAACCGACCCCGCCGACCGTGACGCACGTGGGCTCGCCCGAGGGAGCCTTGCCACAGTTCTGGTAGAAGCCTGATTTGAACGGCTTGATCCCCACCGAGTGATTGCCGGGGTCGCCGACCAGCACCATCGGTATCGTCACCACGCCGTCGCTGGACGGAGTGGCGTTCGTCCTTATCGACGTGCTTACCGGCGGACTTGTGGGCTGGCTTGCATTCCTGGCCACGGGATCACCCGTGCACGCGGCCACCAGCATTGTGAGAGCAATGATTGCTGCCGGGCCCGCACCTGCCGGCAAGGACAAGCCGGGCCGTTTCCTGCGGTAAGTTCTCACGGGCCACGCACCAGTCCTTCCGGAGCAGGAGCATTGCGTCCTACCTGCAGCCTTGGCGATCCTCATCGAAGCTGCATCATCCTTGCCAGGTGAGGTTTCTACCACCGAGTGGTTTGCCCGATGGGTGCACGTGTCTTTCGTTCAGCTGGCCGCCGCGTCGGAGCCGGCTTATGACCCGCAGTTCTTCTCGGGGGACGGCTCGACGACCCGCGCAGGGAAAGGGCCGTCTGTTCTCGGAGTTGCCAGGTTAGTGGCACCCGCTCGCGGCCTTGCGGCGGCTCCGCTGGCGCGCCGAGGGTTCAGCCCGCGTATGCCGAGTTGGGCCTCCTGGGCCGCAACCGCCTCCGGCGGCTGATCGCGCGCTTGCTTGCCCCGCCAGCACGGGGGCGACTGGCGGGGCGACCTACAGCCGACGGCCCAGTGCGGACCGACGGGGGCACGTCCGGGACCGGACGGCGTAACCGCAGCAGATGGTTCACGATAACCGCAGATCAGGCGTGGTGACTAGATACTCCGCAGCAGCATGCATTACCTGAGTTACTACCACGGCCAAGCCGTCACAGTCGACGGGACCCGGTGCCGCGTCCGTGCTCGCGGCCCGGCCGCCGTTCTCCTGTGGTCGGGACTCAGGGTGACCGAGTACCAGGGTGTTGTCCAGGGCCACGACTCACTGCCGGGCCGCCAGGTGACGGTAGACCGATGCGCGGCTGACGCCGAGTGCCCTGGCAATCTGGGTCGGGCTCTCCCCATTCTCGCGGCGTGCCCGCGCAGCGGCCAGCCGGTCGGCGTCCATGACGCGAGGACGCCCGCCGACACGTCCCTGGGAGCGGGCGGCGGCGAGTCCGGCCATGGTGCGCTCGTGGATGATGTCGCGTTCCAGCTCGGCGAAGGCGGCCATCATCGTGAAGAAGAACTTGCCCTCGCCGGTCGGCATGTAGGTGCCGGACAGCTTGCCGGTGAGGATGCGGACGCCGATGCCGCGCTCGTGCATGTCGTCGGCGATGATCAGCACGTCCTTGACCGAGCGGCCCAGCCGGTCGAGCTTCCAGACGCACAGCGTGTCGCCGGGCCGGAGGTAGTCGAGGGCGGCGGTCAGGCCGGGGCGGTCGGTCCTGCGGGTGGAGACTTTCTCCTCGAAGATTCGGCCGCACCCGGCCGCGGTGAGTGCGTCGCGCTGCAGCTGGGTGTCTTGGGCATCGGTGGAGACGCGGGCCAGGCCGACGGGGTTCTGGTGCGTGGTTGTCGGCATGAGCCTATTGTCTCAAAAACCGTCTCAGAATTGTCGCGAAACGCGGAAGTTATGAGACGCGTTTTGGACACGATGAAGTCGCTGTCTGTCTGCTTCGGGGAGGCGTCTCAAATACCAAGGTTATTGCGACTCGCCGCTGGGGGTTGCGGGCACCTTCTTTCTTGCCGCCGGAGATCCCATCGATAGCCACGCCCCGCGGAGCCTGGCCATACCGGTCGTGCTGGGCCTAGTCGAAGTCGGACTGCTCGAACTTCAGTACCCGCGCGTTCTCGGTCACGATGCGGATCTTGTCGTCCGGGAAGCCGTCCGGCCGTGTCGCCTCTACCTCGACGGTGATGGTGAGGTCCCCGGTGTCGGGGTCGGCGAGATGGGGCAAGATCTCCTGCTGCAGACGCGTCAGGTCGCGACCGTACTTGTGCGGATCGACCCGAAGCACGCCGAACAACCTGGTCTTAGCCCTGGGTCCGGCCGGTTCCTGGCCTTCCCCGGCCACAGTCACCGCGTCAGGCGCGATCATGGTGGAGGGTCCTCCGCCTGCCGAGCCGACGTCGGTAGCGTCGGACAGCTCAGCTGCGGCGCTCCGCTGGCGGAGCGCGACGTCCGAGCGCACCAGCAGGACTGCATCGGTGATCAGGCCAAATGAATCATGATGCGGGATCGCCAGTCCGTCGAAGCCGCCGCCGGTTTCATCGCGGCTGGCGGCGAGCGCGAATCCGTCCTGCTCCCAGGTGATTGAGTTGAGTGCCTCCCGCAGGCCCGCTTCGAGCACTGACCGGTCGCGCAGCCGCGGCAGGTACGTGGTCGGTCAGCAGTCCGTCCGCGGCGGCCTGGTGCTCCAGCTGATAGAGGTCGGTCGCGTGCCACCAGCGCAGTACCCGGCCGCCGATCCGGAACGCGCCGACGATGGCCCACGCGAAGGTGAGCGTCAGGTACCGCGGCGAGCGCACCGCGTGGTAGGCGGCCGCGTGCCCGTGTCGGACCGCCTCGTGATGCAGGTGCGCGCGGACGCCGCGGGCCAGCCCGGCAAGTCCGTCTCCGTCGCGCAGGTGTGCGGGAATGATCGGCTTGCGCGAGGCTCTGCCTTCGCTGACATCGACGTAGACGGCACCGGACGGGTGCGCCTCGCCGAGCTGTACTTCGGTCGGTGCCCCGGCCGCGCGGAGCTGGATAACCTGCGCGTCGGCCTGCGACCCGGTGGTGTCGTTCGTCATGCTGGTGATCTCCGATCTGTGAGGGTTGGAGGCCCGCGCCGGGGATTCTTCGCGGGAGACCCGGCGCCGGGCATTACACGGCTACGCGGCCGCTCCGTTCAGCCGGGCACGGACCCGGCGGACGGTCCGGTCAGACAGCCCGGTCATGGCGGCGAGCTGTCCGGTGGACAAGGCCGGGTCAGCGGCCAGCGCGGACATGACCACGGCCTCCGCTCCCGAGGTCCGGCCACCTGTCCGCTTGCTGGTCGGCGGCCGCTTCCGGGTGACCGGCTTCACGTCACGGTCCGGTGCCCGGTCATGGCCGCGCGGAGACCGCTTCCGCGACATGCTGATGGCCACCTCAGCCGAGCCGACGAACGCGACCGCAGGCCACCCAGACAGCAGCGCACCCGGCCAGCCATGCGGCAAGCCGTAGGCAAGATTGCAGGCCAGGGTCGCGGCCACGGACAGCAGCAGCATCGCCCGTGCCAGCCACGGGGCGGTCAGGTTCAGCCGCGCGGCGCGGAGCATCGCCAGCGAGGAGACGGCCACGGTGCCGTCGATGCTGACTGGCAGCAGCCATGCGGCGAGCACGGGCTGGCCGTAGCGGACCGCCAGCGACTCGATGTGCACGAAGCTGACCGTTGCCGCGATCGCGGCGACCAGCAGCACCGCGGCGGTGGTCAGTACCCGGTAGCGGTCCTTGTCCGCGGTCACCGCCTGCCTCCCTGGATCAGGCGCACGTGACCGGGAGCGCGGTGGCGGCCGGGCATGGGCTGCATATCCGGCCCGCCTGCCTCGACGATGAACCGGATCATCTTGCCGAGAACTGCCTCGACGGCTTCGGCTTTCGCGGCGGTCGCTGCCACGTCGGCGGTCAGCGCAGCGAACTGGTCCGTATCGACGGTCATGCGGTCCTCGCAATCTGCTCTATGCGCTCCAGCGCCAGTTGCCGGTCGTCAAACTCCCAGTCGAAGGCGGCGAGGATGGCGCGGATATCGGTCATCTGGATCTCGGCCAAGCGAGTAGCGCTGTGGGCTGCGGGCAGCTCGGTGCGGGACAGCTCCGACAGGACGTCGGCCAGGGCCGACGCGAGGCGCTCTGCTGCCTGCCGCCAATAGAGAATGCCGGGGATCGTCTCCCCGGCTGCCCAGCGCCGGTAGTCGCTGAGCAGAGCGCGAGCACTGGTCACCCGCGCTGACAGTTCGGCGCTCATGCCTGCCTCGTCTCGGCCAGCTGCGCCAGCACGAAGTCGCTGCACTCGGCGCGGTCGGCGCACACCAAGTTGCCCGAGCGGTGGTCGCAGCACGGCTCCAACGGCAGGCCGGTCCGGTCGCAGTACCAGCACGCGGCCCGGCGCTCCAGGATCACGACGTGATCGGCGATGACGACCAGGACGCCGACGACAGCGGCCAGGTCGGCCCTGGTAAGCAGCCCGGCTTTTACCGCGGCGACCAGGCGCACGAGGTGGTCGCCTCGCGGGGACCGCTGACATGGCTCGCCGGGGGCTGCCAAGCACAACGAGCACGGGACCTCGCGGGTGCCACGGGGCTCGGCCGCAGTTGCCGCCTGGTGCTCGGGGGGCTGTGAGATTGTTTGGGACATGCTCGGTACCTGCTAGAGCGGTGCTTGACTTAGCCGCGGTTCGCGTGTGACTGCACGCGGCCGGGGCCTTTTCGTGCCGGATGGCACGGTTCGGGGCATGCCGAAGAGACGCGATGCCAGTTCGGGCATGCGTCGCGGATTTAGCGAGATCTGGCGCTGCTGTGCGCGCATTGTGCGCGCACAGGGCCTTGGACGTGGGCGGACACGGCTCTCCGGAGATCTTGCTCCGGAGGAAACCGCTGGTCAGAGGGCGGAGGCTCGGGGATTTGAACCCCGGATGGGCGCGAACCCAAACCGCATTAGCAGTGCGGCGCCATAGACCGGACTAGGCGAAGCCTCCTGGTAGCCCTACCGGGCCGGCCCCTAGGCTACCGGTACCGCCCCGACCTGGGCAAAGCACGGCAGGACTTGACCGCCGAGCTGCCCGCTTACCTCGTTTCGATGACCTCGTACTCGCCGTTAGCGTATGCGTCGCGCATCCGGGTCTTGGCAAACTTCCCGACGCTCGTCTTGGGCACTTCGGAGATGAACGACCAGCGCTCGGGTACCTGCCAGCGCGGGATCCGCTCCGCCAGGAAAGCCCGGAGCTCGGCCGGAGTCGCATCGGCGCCCGGAGCCAGCACGATTGCTGCCAGCGGCCGCTCACCCCACTTCTCGTCTGCCACGCCGATGACGGCCGCTTCCGTGACATCCGGGTGGGCCATCAGGATGTTCTCCAGCTCCATGGACGAGATCCACTCACCGCCGGACTTGATCACGTCCTTCGCCCTGTCGGTCAAAGTCACGTAGCCGAGCGGGTCGATGGTGCCGACGTCACCGGTGCGCAGCCAGCCGTCGCGGAACTTGCTCGGATCGTCGTCTTTGTAGTACGAGCCGGTGACCCATGGTCCGCGCACTTCGATCTCGCCGACGGCCTCGCCGTCACAAGGCAGTTCCACGCCGCCTTCACCGATCAAGCGGTACTCGACCTGGCACATTAGCCTGCCGGCGGTATCGCGGTACCGCCACGCCTCTTCCTCGGGCAGGCCAGCTGGCGGATGCGCGACGCTGCCAAGCGGCGACGTCTCGGTCATACCCCATGCCTGCAGGATCCGGACGCCGAGCTCCTTCTCGTAGGCCACTTGCAGTGAGTGGGGAACGGCGGATCCGCCGCACGGCACCAGCCTGAGCGAGGACAGATCGCCGCCGTTGGCGCGGACGTGCTGGAGGAGCCCGTTCCAGATCGTCGGCACCGCGCCGGCAATCGTCGGGCGCTCCGCCTCGATGAGCCGGACCAGGGGCTCAGGCTGCAGGAACCGATCCGGCATGATCAGCGACGCGCCCGCCAGCATCGCAGCGTAAGGCAGGCCCCAGGCGTTGGCATGAAACATGGGCACAACCGGAAGCACGCGGTCGGCATCCGACAAGCCGAACACGCCGTTCATGCAGACAGCCATGGAGTGCAGGTGCATCGACCGGTGACTGTAAACCACGCCTTTCGGGAGCCCGGTCGTCCCGCTGGTGTAGCACATGGCCGCGGCCGAATGCTCATCTACTTCCGGCCAGTCGAAGGACCCCGGCTGGGCGGCCAGCAGCGCTTCATACGAGTGCACCCCGCGGCCGAGGCCAGCGAGCTCGGCCGGCGGCTCGAAATCGGTTTCGTTCTCCGCCGCCGTTACTACAACATGCCTGATCGCCGGGGCGTGCGGCAGCACCTGCGCCAGCAGTGGAACCAGCGTGCTGTCCACGATGACGACATCATCGCCGGCATGGTCGGCGATGTAGCCGATAACCTGCGGATCCAGCCGGAGGTTCAGGGTGTGCAGCACAGCCCCCATGGACGGTATGGCGAGGTAGGCCTCCAGGTGCTCGGCGTTGTTCCACATCAGCGTCGCGACGCGCTGGTCGCCGTCGACCCCGAGGGCCCGCAGCGCATTGGCCAGCTTGGCCGCCCTGGCGCCCGTTTCCCCGAAAGTCTGTCGCCGGCTGCCGGTCGTCGTGCAACTGACCACCTCGCTGGAGGCATAGGCAGTGGTCCCGTGGCGCATGATCGCTGTTACGGTCAGCGGAACGTCCATCATCGTGCTGCGCACGCGCAACCCCCTGGAGATCTGGGTGCCGGCGTTCGACCTGCCTTCCTCGCGCCGGTAACCGCCCTGATGTGCTCAGTGCCACGGTATCGGCAAATCGTCAGCCCTGTCAGCAGGCAACTTGGCCCGCACGCGAGGTTCAGTCGGCCTGCAGTTCGGCGTCAATGCGCAGCTTGGCGACGGCACGCGACACAGTGCTCTTCACCGTTCCGAGGCTGACGCCGAGCACCTCGGCGATCTCCGCCTCCGTCATGTCCTCGTAGAACCTAAGCGTCACGGCGGCCCGCATGCGCTGCGGCAGCCGGTCGACGGCCCGCCGCAGTGCCTCCTGGATGTCACTGCTCACAGCGTGGTCAGCAACCGCCTGGTCGGGTACCTCGTCGGTCGGGTATTCCTCGACCCGCCTCCTGCGCCACCAGGAGATGTGGGTGTTGACCATCGCGCGCCGCACGTAGCCGTCAAGGGCAGCGCGATCCTCGATACGATCCCATGCGAGGTAGGTCTTGGCCAGTGCCGACTGCACCAGGTCCTCTGCATCGGCCCGGTTCCCGGTTAGCAGGTAGGCGGTGCGCAGCAGGGCGCGGCTGCGCTCCCTGACATAGTCGCGGAAGGCGGGGTCATCAATCCCGTCCGAGCCGTTGGCAATGTCGTCGGCGGCCACCGAACGCGCCTGCGGGATTTGCGGGCGCTGTTTATCGGCGGCCTGTGACCCATTCACCGTGTCCTGCGGTGCGACCGGCGCCATAAGTCGAGCTTCGCTGGACCGGGCCGACTCGCCGTTGTTAGCTGCGTGGCTGCGCGCATCATCCGCGCGACTGCTCGCAGCTCGCGGTACCTGTCCGGCCGCGCTCGCGTATGTGCTGGTAAGACCGTGATCGCCCCCGACGTTCACACGATAACCGTACCCACAAGTAGGCCAGCACAGTCAGTTACCCCTCGTAACGGCGAGTCCCGGTTACGGATAGTAACTGACCGGCAGGCTAGCTACCTGGCCGGTCAGGACATAGTGGCAGCTGACTTAAGAAAGATCACCAAACCGCTTGACGGCACCCTGCGGCCGTACCCATCGTCAGGAGTCTGGGCTTCCCTGGCCTGAAGGAGGTGCCCCATGCCCGGCCCGCAGGCCAGCCTTGGGTGCTGCGATCGGTGCCCGAAGGTAGTTAGCGCCGACGGCCCCGCTACCGCGAATGCGGCCGCGGTCGCCCGCAGGCGCCTGCTCAAAGCGGCCGTTTTCCGGCCTCAGGCCGGGACTGCATCGCGATCCCACCTGCCGGCAGGCCAGGATTGGCTAGGCGGCGGGGAGCCGGTCAGACCTGACACCACCGGCGAATCCGGATTCGCCGACGCCGCGCGGCTGCCTCGAACAGTGTCCGGGACCGTCGTGGACGTCAGCCCGCACGTGCTAGTGCTCGGGGATGCCGGCAGCGAGCAGCGATTAATCCTGACCCCTGACGCTTTGGCCTGGCGCGGCGTCCAGTTAGAGCCCGCCGGGCTCCACCAGGGCGATCATGCCGTCGTCCGGCTGCGCCCGTCGGCCCGTAACATTGCCGACCGGATCTGGGCCAATGTCGGCCGGGTGACAGGGGTAATCACCGAGCGATCCGGCAGCACCCTCGTCGTCGATGAGGGCGCGACCAGGAAGCCGCAAGTCATTACAATCCGGCCACGTGCCGTCGGCCGTATCCAGGTTAGGTTTCCCACGCTGGAACCCGGATACCTGGTCGACATCATCGGCCTGCGCCATGGCGCCGAACTCGACGCCGTACTCCCGGCCACCTCGCAGCCCGGATACCCGGTTGACGCGGCTCCCCGATCCGCCTCTCATGAGCGGCCGACTACCGGACGCCATTAGCGGTTCGGCCACCTGGCACGAACCCCGAGACGAGCCGCCGGGAATCCTGGGAGTCGCCTACCCAGCTATTGACCCGGAGTCGGGCTGCCTGGAAGACCGGGAAACTAGCGTCACGCACGGTTATGCGCGCATGCCGTACCTGGCGATCGGGAGCGTCCTGCGGGTTCAGAGCGATTGCACCGGCACCGGCTGCCTGATGCCGGTGACGGGCTGCGCACCTGTCGCGCGCCTGTTCAACGACCGGTGCGTGACCTGCGGCACATCGCCGCGCGGCCGAATCGCCGACCTCACTCTGGCCAGCTTCGTCGCGCTCGGCGGGGAACTCGAGCGCGGCTGTTTCAACGCGACTATCACGATCGGCCAATGACGGTGTTGATAGCCATCCGCGAGGTCCAGATTCCGGTGGTAGCGGCTTTGCTGCTCGCTGCCTGCGGCGCCAAGCTGACCCGGACGGTCCGAACTGGGTCAGGTCACGCGGGCTTTGGCCCGACGACGCTCTTCCCGGTGCGGCTGCGAAGGCCGGTGGCCATATCGGTGTGCGTGATCGAGGGCGGCCTAGGACTGGGGCTCGTCGTAACGGCCGGGCGATTCGGCTCCGGCGCTCCCGCGATCTGCATCCGGCTCGGCGCCGGCTTGCTGTTCCTCGTCGCTACCAGCGCCTTGATAGAACTACGAGCCGCTCGCCCGGATGCTGGCTGCGGCTGCTTCGGGGATTTCAGCACGGCCCCGGTGAGCGGCCGGACGCTGGCAAGGTCCGCGCTGCTGGCCGCGGCCGCGCTGTCGACCATCTGGCTGGGCCACATGCGGCTGCCCAGCACCGTCGGCGCAGCCCTCCAGCTGGTTGGCATCCTGGGCGTTGAGCTCCTCGTGGTCGCGGCACTCTCTCCGGAGATCGGCGAGGTGCTTATCCGGCTCGGGTATTCCGAGCCTTGCCAGCTGCGTGCGGTGCCGGTCAAGCGGACACTGACCGCTGTGCGCCGGAGCAGGCAATGGAGCAGGTTCGCCGGACAGATCGTCGGGGACGTCCCCGCCGACGTTTGGCGGGAGCTGTGCTGGCGCTATGTCGTATTCCAGGCAGAGCATGACGGACGCCCGGCCGAGGTAGTTTTCGCGGTGTTTCTTGGGCGGCGACGGCCGGCGATCCACGCCGCGCTCGTGGACGCGGCGAGCGGCTTGCCAGTGCCATGGCCCGCAATTAGCCCGCGACGGACCACAATCCGCCGCCGCCATGAGGAAATGCGTCCCGATCCAGTTCCTGACGGTAACGACAGGGCCTTGGAGACCGATGGCAGTTATGCCGTTCTCTAGCCGTCTCTAGCATGATCGCTAGAGACGGCAAGATTTCGTCATAGGCATGCCTCAGTGTGATCAGGCCGGCTGGGTGCGCAGGAAGCGCCCGAAATGCGGCACGGTGAAGGCGATCAGGCCACGTTCGGAGCTGTAGATCAGGCCCTTCTTGATCAGGTTGTCCCTCGCTGGCGAGACACTGGAGGGCTTGCGGCCAAGCTCCTCGGCCACGTGCGCGGTCGGCACTGGCTCATCGCCGAGCATGGCCATGGCCCGCATGTACTCGCGCTCGGCCGGAGTGGCCCGCTCGTATCTGCTGCCAAAGAAGCCGATTGCCAGCTCGCTGGCCGCGACCGGCCCGGCAACGGCGACGTCGTGCGCGGTGACTGGGCTGGCCGCGGCGACATCCCAGGTCACCTTGCCGTAAGCCTGCACGAAGTACGGGTACCCGTCTGCGGCGGCATAGAGCGCTTCCAGCGCAGCGAGCTCGAAGTCTGCCCCTTCCCGCCGGGCCGGCGCGAGCAACGCGATATCTGCTGATTCCCGGTCCAGCTTGTCTATCGCCACGTACCGGAACAGTCGCTCCGAGTAGCTCTTGCTGGCCGACAACACCGAAGGGAGGTGCGGCAGACCCGCTCCCACGACGATGACGGGGCCGCTGCTCTGCGACAGTTCATGGCAGGCGGCGCAGAGCGCCGAAATGTCGGAAGCCGGCACATCCTGCATTTCGTCCACGAACAGCGCGATCCCGACGCCAAGGTCGGCCGCGACCGAGGCGGCATCAGCAAGCAGTTCTGTGAGGTCGACTTCGAGATCGCCGGAATCTGCCCGACCACGCACAGCGGGCGCGTCAATGCCGAGATGGCTGGTGATCGAGCCTTTCGGCGCCCGGGCGTCTCGCGCCGCGAATGCCTTAAGCACACCGAGGAAGTGATCGATCCGGTCCGGCGCACGATGCCGCGGGGCCAATTCGCGCACGGCCATATGCAGGGCCCCCGCAATGGGTCGGCGTATCGATTGATCAGGCCTGGCCTCGAGCTTGCCGGTGCCCCACAGTCGCTGCATCGCCATGGACCTGAACGAGTTCAGCAGCACGGTCTTGCCCACGCCCCGTAGTCCGGTTAGCACCATGCTGCGCTCAGGCCGTCCACGCGCGACCCGCTCCAGCACGACTTCGAACTGCGCGATCTCCCGGTCGCGGCCAGCCAGCTCCGGAGGCCGCTGCCCGGCACCAGGAGCGTACGGGTTACGAACTGGATCCATGCACAGGAGAGTATGAGGGAATCTAGAACATTCCTTAGATTGACATAGAAAACGCAATCGGCGTGTCGCCCGGCGACGTTCGCAAAGTTCTGGCCCACGCTGCTGAACCGCACGGGCCGACTAGCCGTACTAGCGGATAGCACCGTGCCGTGGCCGCACCCGTCGGCGCGGGGCGTCCGCTCGCCGGGCTCGGGCAGCGAACTAATGGCCCCGTTGGCTGCACGGCCCGGCGGGCTCCATCTACTCATCACCCCGTGCAGGCGAAGACGCCGGGGCGCTCGCCTTGCTCGCTCCGCGTCCGGTCGTTTAACTCGGGCCAGTTGCCGACGGATCATTCAGTCTGGCCAGGTAAGCGTTGTAGGCCGCCAGATGCTCATCGTCATCGATGCCCCCGCGGGCTACCGCCGCGCTCGCAGCCGCCGGCCCGCCTGCCTCCGGCTGACCGGAGCTGACGAGGGCCGCGAGGTTCTCCCGCCGGGCCTGCTCAAACCAGCCACGTCCGCTGACGGCGGCCCGCTCGTCTCTGCTCCACATCAGGAACACCAGCATCATCAGCCCGAACATGATGGCGTCCCCGCCGATCCACATGACCGCGCCACCAAGGTGCAGGTCCTGAACCGGCGAGGGCGCCCATGCGGGCCGCGGGCCCGTCGGCACGCCCGGCGAACTGGCGCTGCCGTAGCCGAGCACGAGTCCGGTGAAGGTATCGACGGGCATGATCAGGACTAGCACCACGAACCGCACCGGGTAAGACAGCCGCCACCTGATCGGCTCCTTGCCAAGGATAGGCAGGAAGAACAGGTAACCGATGAGGAGGAAGGCGCCGTGCTCAAGGTTGTGATCGAGCTGGTTGCGCTCGACGAGGTTAGCTAGGCCGGTCAGGTGCGCCGCTGCGATGGCGACCGCGTAAGCAGCGGTCCCGAAGACCGGCCAGGTGAGAAAGCTCGCGACTGGCGACCTCAGCACGCGCTTGGTCCAGGTGTGCAGCGGATTGCGGCTCGCGTGCAGCAGGAGCGTGATCGGCTGCCCCGCTATTAGCAGTGGAGGCGCCACCATGATCAGCATCAGGTGCTGCACCATGTGGTCCCAGAACAGGACGTCGTCGTATGCGCCGATGCCACTCTGCGTCGCCAGCACCAGCACGACCAGGCCGCCGAGGAACATCGCAGCGCGCCACGCGGGCCACGGGCGCGCGGGGTGCCGCCGCGCGACGCGCACTACGCCCCAGCCATACAGAGCCGCCGACGCGGCCGCGAACGCAGTCACGATCGGCGCGAACTGCCATTGCGTGAGCACAGCCGACAGACCGAACGCGGGGGGCATTGCCAGACTCCTTTCACGGGGAGCCTACTGGGGCGCCAGCCCTGGCGCTCTCGCAGGCATCGCACCGCTATCGTTGTCGGCGGAGGGTTCGCCTAGTGGCCGAGGGCGACGGTCTTGAAAATCGTTGTGGCGTGCAAGCGTCACCGTGGGTTCGAATCCCACACCCTCCGCTCTCGCCCTCCGCTCTGACCAGCGCATACTCGGATGGTATTCCGGGCCAGCGACGGCGCGGGCTGCTGCCGAGTCTCATAGGACAACATGGCGGAAACAGCGCCCACATCGGCAAGAACGTTCTGGCCACCGGCGCGATGCGGAACTAGCCGACCCACTGGTGCATCCGGCTGGCGGCGTCGGCAGACTAGGGGCATGACCGAGCAGCCCAACTCAGATGTTCACGACAATCCCCGAATTGTCGTCGTCGGCCCGGATGGCGTGGCGACCGAGACTGCCATGGAGCAGACTTCTCGCGAACGGCCCGTGACGGAGATGGTTGAGCAGCCAGCAAAGGTCATGCGTCTCGGCAGCATGATTCGCCAGCTCCTTGAGGAGGTCCGGGCGGCCCCGCTTGACGAGAAAAGCCGGGTCCGGCTGAAGGAGATCTATTCCAGCTCGATCAAGGAGCTGGAAGATGGGCTGGCCCCAGAACTGGTGGAGGAGCTTGAGCGACTATCCCTGCCGTTCGCGGAGGACGAGGTGCCCAGCGAAGCCGAATTGCGCGTGGCGCAGGCACAGCTGGTCGGCTGGCTCGAGGGCTTGTTCCACGGTATCCAGACCACGCTGTTCGCGCAGCAAATGGCAGCACGGCAGCAGCTAGAGCAGATGCGTCGGGCGCTCCCGCCAGGCATGATGCCGCCGCAGGGCGGCGAAGCTGAGGACGGGCAGCACCTGCCGCGTACCTCGGGGCCGTATCTCTAGGCGCTGCCGCGCACCGGCAGCCCTGGGAGCTTGACCATTGGCATGCCCAGATCGGCCGGCCAGCATGGGCGCGTCCACGAGCCCGCTTCCGCGCGCGCTAAGTCCGATTTGATCGGCCGCATAGCCGGCCGTGCGGTGGCTCGGTCACACGTGGGTCCCCCGCCGGGCCTGTGACCTGCGCATCCGGCGCGCTGCCGGCTCCCGGACCAGCAGGGCCCTTGCGACGTCAGCGAGTTGGTGAAGCCGGTGCAGCTGGGATCGCCAGTCGTTGCCGGTAGCGCGATGCGAGAGCGGAACCTCGACCTCGGTAATCCGCAGCCCTTTTCGGACCAGGTCGATCGTCATACCGGTCTCGACGCCCCAGCCAGCGGCGAGGGGCCGGGCTGCCTCGAATGCAGCCCGGGTGAGGCAACGCTGACCGTTCAGCGGCTGCGCCGGGCGCCAGCCGGTAGCGCGCTCGATGCCCGCGCCTGCCATCGACGTCACGATGCCGAATCCGCCCCTGCGGACTCTGCTGGTGAACACCGCGATGGTCACGTCAGCCGTTCCGGCGCGAATAGGCCCGGCGAGCGCTCCCGCGTTCACCGCGCTGTCCGCCAGGTCGCCATCAAGGAACAGCAGGTGGCGCGGGCCGACGGAGGTGGATCCCGCGGCCGCCGACTCGATCAGCCGGACGGCCTGCGCGCCGGTCTCCATGGCGGCTGCCTTTCCGCGGTTGCGCGGATGCCTGACTACCTGCGCTCCGGCAGCCTCGGCGGCCGCCGCGGTGCGATCGGTCGATCCATCGTCAACGACCAGGATTATGTCGGCCCCGTCGAGCTTGGCGGCTGCCGTCACGGTAGCGCCGATCCGATCGGCCTCGTTCCGGGCCGGAATGATCACGGCGAGGTCGCCTGGCGGCATGGCACAGATATTAGGGGGTCAGGCTCCGCCGCTCGCGGGAAGCGACGTCGGCGAGCTACATTCCTGCGCTACTGACCAGGCACCCGGGCCGGAGCGTCGAGTACGGTGAACACGGACTCAAGGCCCGTCACCTGCAACACCTTCCGGGTCGCGGATCCTGGACCGGCAAGCTGGAGCTCGCCACCGCGCTCGCGGGCATGCCGGTGCGCGGCGAGGAGCACATTGATGCCGGTCGAGTCGCAGAAACCGACGCCGGACATGTCGACGATCAGGCGGGCCGGGTTCTCATTCAGCGCCGCCGTCAGTTCCGACTGCAGCCTGGGTGCCGTGTAGAGGTCGATCTCGCCCGCCACAGAGATGACGGTGTGATCGCCTTGCGACCGCGTCGTGACCTTTAGCTCCACCTGCCGCAGACTACCGGGTCGGCAACGATGCCGGCTAGATGGCACACCCCGATTTGGTCTCGACGGCCGTACCGGGGCATTCCACTAGAAAACGCCGCCTTCACTGGTGATCGTTTCCGCCGTCGGCCCGGAAACTTGCTCGAAGGTTCCGTCGAGTCCGCCGTGACGCGAAGAGCGGCCGAGCCTCGTTTCCGGAGGGGTGCACAGGGGTGTAGCCCCGGTGGGTGTGGCGCGTCCGGACGGCGGGACATAGCGTGTAGTCATGCTTCGCACGCTGCTGTTCGTCGGGGGTGCCGTCGTCCTGGTGCTGGTGGCCTTGGCGGTCATAAAGCTGCTCGCCATCATGGCCATGGTCGCGCTGCTGATCGTGGTCGTCGCGCTGGTGTTCGGCTTCTTCAGGCTCGGCCGCAGGTCGGCCCGGAGATCGCGGGGCCGGAGCTAAGCTCGCGGGCGCCAATTCCGTCGCCAGTCTGCGCTGGCCCGGGACCGATTCGCGCTCCGGCCGGGACAGTTCGGGATCACTCGGCAGATCAGCAGGCTGCGCGGACGGGTCTCGCCCGATCGGGCAGACCATGCATCTTGGGCCGCCGCGGAGGCTGCCCAGTTCGCTGCTCGGCACCTGCAGTACCTTGATTCCGGCCTCCTCGAGCCGCGAGTTGGTCTGCGCGTTTCGTTCGTGGCTGACGGCCAGCTGCCGTCCGATCGCGAGCACGTTCCCGCCGTCATTCCACTGGCCGGGCTGACCCCAGGCTGGATCCACTCCGGTGTCTATGACTCGGAGCCGGTCGATTCCCATCGCCACCGCAGCCGCCTCAAGGAACGGCTGCTGGTGCGACACCCGCATTCCATCCGGCCGTGGCGTGATCGTGTGCGCGGTGAGCGTATACGCGACGGCAGGATGCATCAGGACAGAGTCGACATCGACGACCGCGCAAATGGTGTCAAGGTGACCGCAGCTGGGATGCTGGTGCATCGGCACTGCTAGCACGGTGTGGGCAAGGCCGGCATCGAACACCTGCCTGGCAAGGCGCTCTGTCCCGGCGGGTGTGGTGCCTTGGCCGACACCTACAGCGACAACGCCGGGCGAGAGCAGGAGCACATCGCCGCCGTCCACGGGCTCGAGTCCAGGGGTATAGAGCCATTTCGTGCCGGCGAACCTGGGGTGATGCCGGTAGACGACGCCGGCCAGGTCGGTCTCTCTGCGCCGGCGGCCGTCGACCAGGCTTGCGATGGCCAGGTGGTCGCCGATCCAGAAGCTCGAGTCCTTGGTGAAAACGAGGTTCGGCAGCGGATCCAGCACGAAGTCGTGCCGGTCGAGGAGTTCGAACACAACGCCGCTGCCGATCTTGAATTCGAGCGGCGTCAGCCCGGCGATCAGCACCTGGGCAAGCGACTCGGGCGCGAGGTTCTCCAGGAATTCGCGGAGCTGCCCGCGGAGCTCGACCCCGAGCCCGGCGTCCGCCAGAGTCACGCCGATGGCCTCTGCCGTGGCGGCCTGGTATTCCAATGCGTCTTGCAGGAGCTCGGTGAAGTACAGAACCTCGACGCCCTGATCCCGTAGTTCCTGCGTGAGCAGGTCGTGTTCCTGACGAGCCTTGGTTACCCAGGGCACGCCACCGAACAGCAGACGGTCCTTGTGCCGGGGCGTGATCCGTTGCAGCTCCGCCCCAGGTCTGTGCATCAGCACGGTCCTGAGCTGGCCGACTTCGCTGTCCACGCCCTGGATCCGGCTCACCAATTCCCCCCGCGTCGCGCTGTGCGCTCCAGGCTGGCCCGACTCGCGTATGCGATCTGCGGACCCCGCTGAGAGCGCACCCCCGCCACGAGTATCACCACTTAGCCGCCTGCCTACGCCTCCGGCGGGCCAACTTTGCGCAGGTCACCCGTCTGCCGGTCGCCGGGCGCCGCGAGGATCGCCCAAACGGTCAGCCCGCCGCCGTCGGTTCTGATGCCCCAGCTACGGGCCAGGTACTCGACGATGTCCAGGCCGCGTCCGCCGAGCGAGGAAACGGTCGGCTGCATCTGCCGGGGCCTGGTGGGCGCGCCGCCGTCGCTCACCGCTACCTCTACCGCCCCGCCGTCTACGGCCCAGGCCACCTGCACGTTCGCCCCCGGCAGTGGCCTCGCGTGCCGGATGGCGTTGCTCAGCAGTTCGCTCACCACGAGAACTGCATCGCCGACGGCACCCACGTAGATTCCGGCCGCGGTGAGATCAGCGGCTAGGCGCTGGCGGGCAACCGCAACACTCGCGGGTGCGCAGGGCAGGAGCACTGTGCTCAATGTCGTCACCTCCTGCGCAAAAGCCTCCGCGGGTGCCGCGAGACCATGCGGGCGAGCTGCTGCTCGCGAGATGCCCGCCGCTGCGTTAGCGGAAACCGCAGCCATGGTCCCCGCTGACCGGCCACGTCGCGCGGACCGGGCGGGTCGCCATGCAGGAGGGGAACGGGGCGCCTGATCGGCCGCGCGGCGTTAGGTGCTGGTCCCGGATGGGTCCCCGAGCAGGCCCTCGGCGGCCAGCCCCCGGACCAACCCGCGCAGTCCGGCCGACAAGCCAGCCCGTTCGTCAGCGGAGAGTGCTGCCAGGATCCTGGCCTGGCGAAATTGCCATGCCTGCCAGACGCGCCCAGCGACCTCACTACCCTGCGGCGTCAGGTAAAGGCGCAGGTAGCGCTGATTATCCTCGTCGCGGCCGCGCCGGACCCAGCCCTTTCGCTCCAGGCCAGCCGCAAGCCTGCTGACCGTGCTCTTATCGAGACCAAGGAGCATGGCCAGCTCGCCCTGGGCGATACCGCGGGCGGCGACAAGCTCGATCAGCGCACGCGCCTCGGAAGCAGACAGCGGGATGCGGGAATCGCCGTCCGCAGGCTCACTAGCCGACTGGCAATCCGCGGCAGGCGTCGGCCGTGGCGCCGATGCCGTATCCGCTGCGCTGGCCGCGCTAGCCTCAGGGACAGCACGTCTCCCGTTCGGGGCAGCGTGAGCCCCGTTCGTGACAAGACCGGGTGACACGACTCGCAGCAGCTGCGTCAGCAGCTTCTCGAGTTCAGCCTCGTCGGGCGATGCGTCTGGCACAACTACAGTTGTATCGCACAACTGACGTGATGGTACAGTCGCCCGCGTGACAGTTGTCCGCCACAACTCTACGGCTAGCAGGAGCGCAGCGTGACCGACCAGAAGACGCCGCTGCGCGCTCGGCTGGGGAGGGCCAGCCGTGACCCCGCCGCGGGCCGCCTGGCTGGACCTGGTCACCTGCGCACAACCGACCTAGGCGTCGAAGCGGGCGGTTCAGACGGGCTTTCGCTGGCCGAGTACGCGATTGAGCACGGCCTCCGGCCGAGCGCGCAGCGACCGTCGATTCCGGCTTACCTCCGCCAGCTCTGGCGGCGCGTGCATTTCATCGTGGCCTTCGCTACCGCGCGCAACGTGGCGATGTACACCGAAGCCAAGCTCGGCCAGCTATGGCAGGTGCTGACGCCGCTGCTGAACGCCGGCGTCTACTTCCTGATCTTCGGGCTTCTGCTGCACATCAACCGCGGCGTGCCGAACTACCTCGGCTTCCTCGTCACCGGCGTGTTCATCTTCAACTTCACGCAGCGGTCGGTCATCTCCACCTCGACGGTGATGACCGAGAGCCTGGAACTGATCAGGGCGCTGCATTTCCCCAGGGCATCACTGCCGCTGGCCTACGTGATGATCGAGTTCCAGCAGATGCTGCTGTCGATGGTCGTCCTCATCCCTATCCTGCTGCTGACCGGCGAGCCGGTGACCTGGTACTGGCTGCTCGCGATTCCCGCGTTGATGCTGCAGGCGATCTTCAATGTCGGCGTCGGCCTGTTCGCGGCGCGGCTGGGCGCCCAGGTGAACGACTTCAGCCAGCTATTGCCGTTCCTGATGCGCACCTGGCTGTATGTGTCCGGCGTGCTGTTCAGCATCCCGGTCGTCAGCTCGAATGCCACGGTCGTCGCGCTGCTCGAGCTGAACCCGGCAGCGCTTTACATCACCCTGACGCGCAACGCGCTCATGCTCACCCAGCGGGAGAGCGCGCTGGGCAGCAAGCCGTACAACAAGGCACTGTGTCATCTGTGGCACACCCTGGGCCACAGCGCCAAGAAGGGCATCCCGGAGAAGTACCAGTTCTACAGCGCGTCCTGCAAGTACGCCGGGGCCAACCCGGCGCACTTCTGGTATTACGCCATAGGCTGGTCGCTTATCGCAGTCGTCGTTGGCTTCTACTTCTTCTGGCGAGCGGAGACGAGGTACGGCCGTGGCTGAGCCGATGGTGGTCGTCGACGACCTGCACGTGGTGTACCGGGTCTACGGTCGCGGCGGCGACCGGGGCACGGCAGCGAGCAGCCTGCTGCGCATGCTCGGCCGCAAGCGGCGGGCGTCCATCCGTGAGGTGCACGCTATCCGCGGCATGTCGCTCGTGGCTTACCGCGGCGATGCGGTCGGCGTTATCGGGCGGAACGGCTCAGGCAAATCCACCCTGCTGCGCGCGATTGCCGGGCTGCTGCCGGCCGAGCAAGGAAATGTCTACACCGCTGGCGACGCCGCCCTGCTTGGCGTCAACGCCGCGCTGCTCAACGACCTGACCGGGGAGCGCAATGTGGTGCTCGGCTGCCTGGCCATGGGCATGAGCAGGCAGGAGACCAAGGACCTGTACCCGGGTATCGTCGAATTCTCCGGCGTCGGCGACTTCATCGACCTGCCGATGAAGACCTACTCCTCTGGCATGGGATCCCGGCTGCGGTTCGCCATCGCAGCTGCCCGGAGCCAGGACATCCTGCTGGTGGACGAGGCGCTGGCAACCGGTGACGCGGAGTTCCGGGTCAAGAGCCACAAGCGCATCGAGGATCTGCGCGCCGCGGCCGGCACCGTGTTCCTCGTCGCGCACAACCTGGAAGAGGTTGAGCTGACCTGCAACCGGGTGATCTGGATGGAACGGGGCCAGATCGTGAAGCAGGGCGAGGACGTCATTGGCATCATCGATGAATACATCGCCGCTTCCGGCGGCGCGTCGATCATGCGCGATCCCGTCACTAGAGCTCGCGTTAAGGCACAGACCATGCAGCCGGCTACGGGCTGACCTCGCTCGCGGGCCTGGGACGGGGCAGGATCTTACTGGCCAGGCCGTGAATGGGAAGCGCGCCGGCGCTCGTCGCCTGTTGCATCCAGAGCCGCATCACTGTGCCCGGTTCATCGTGAGCGGTGACGGCGATCTCGGCCCCCTGCGCCTCGGCCAGCTGCCTGACTATGTAAAGACCGAGGCCGATGCCGCCGAAACGGCGCCGGTCGCCGGCCTCACCCTGGACAAACCGATCGAATATCCGTTCTCGGTCGTCCGGCCGGATGCCGACACCCTCGTCCTGAACGGTCACCACGATCGCAGCGCCTTCGGTTCTAGCCCGAACGGTGACCTTGCCGCCCTCTGGCGAGTACTTGAACGCGTTCTCCAGCAGCTGGCCGATGATGATGTCGGTGGCCATAGCGTCGCCGTGTGCTGCCGGCAGGCCAGGCTGCACCTCGACCTCGAGCGTATGCAGGTCGGAGAGCGGCCGGAAGGCCACAGCCGCTCCGTTCAGCAGGCTCGCAAGGTCGAACGGCCCGTTTGTCACCTGAAGCTGGTCTCCGCCCGCGCGCGAGCCGAGCAGCAACTGCTCCACCAGGCGGGCCAGTGACCCTGCTCGCTCCGCGATGATCTGCACCGCCGACCTCCTGTCGGCGTCGGCCAGCTTGTCCCAGCGACTGGCCAGCGTGCTCGCGAAGCCCTGCACCACGGTGATGGGAGTGCGAAGCTCATGGCTCGTGGTAGCGAGGAAAAGGTCCTTTGCTTCCTCCAGTTCCTTCGCCGCGGTTATGTCGCGGAAGTCGAGCACTTTCTCGTCCCGGCCGCTCAAGCCGGTGCACAGCAGGTCTATCCAGCGGCCGTTGGCGAGCTTGTACGTCAGCTTGGAGCCGGGTTCGGGCAGCGGGAACGGCGGCCGCCTGCCAGTAGCGACGTCGGACGACAGCCCGGTGAGCCGGTGCGCCGCCGGGTTCCACTGCCGTACTAGCCCGTCGGAGTCCAGCACCGCGATGCCGTCCGCGCTGGCGTCGATCACTGCGCGCTCATGCGCGCGCTGCCGGACGACCTCCTCGAAGGCGGTGACGTTCGACAACGCCACGCTCGCATGCCCGGCGAGCAGTTCCAGCAGCTCAAGGTCCATGTGGCCGACTTTGCGGCCGCTATAGAGGGCGTAAAGCGCGCCATAGGGCCGCCCGGCCACGTGCGACAGGCTGAGGGTGATGGTGTGCAGGCCGGGCAGCGCCGCCCAGATCAGGTCATCGAAGCCACCGGAGTCACTGGTCGCCATCAGCACGCTCTTGCCCGACCGCATCAGCTGGCTGACCGTGCTGCTGGCCAGGTCTGCCGTCCGGCCGCGCAGCTCGGCTGGCAGCCCGTCCAGGCTGACCAGGCGCAGCCTGTCTTTCTCAATCAGCACGAAGCCGCCGGCGTCGGCCCTGGTCAGCTCGCGCAGGCTGGCGGCAATCCGGTCGAGCACCGCCTCAAGGTCCAGGTGGGCGTTCATGTCCGCCACCACGTCGCCGAGCCTGCGGACTACCCGGGCGCGCTCAGCCATGTAGTGCCTTACTGCCTGGTCATCAACGTTCTTGTGACAGACGCAGACCCAGCCGGTGACCTCGCCAGCGCTGTCCAGCAGCCTGCTGGCGTCAATCCGCAGGTCGACCATTGTGCCGTCCTTGCAGATCCGGCGCGTGGCGAAGGAGACCTGACCGCCGCTGGCAACCCGCTCGAGCACGGCGTTGTGCTCGGCTCTGAGTTCCTCCGGGATGAACGGCGGCTCCAGCCCGACAACCTCAGCTGCCCGCCAGCCGAACAGGCGCTCAGCCGCGGGGTTCCACACCGAGACCCGGCGGTCTTGACCGACCGCGATTATGGCATCGGCCGCACATTCGACGATCGCGCGCGCGGTCCCGTCGATGCGGTCCCGGTCCCGCTGCGGCACCGCAAGCTTCCACCCCACGGCCTCATGGTCGCACTAGCGCGCGAACTGTGGTCGGCGAAAAGCGCAAAACCGCTGGTAGTACGGTGCTGCCGCGAGTCGCACGCTCGATGTGGAACGGGCCTTCGGATATCCGGGCGAGGATTGCGTGCAAGGCTGGGAACCAAGAACGGGAGGGCGCACGTCTAATGGCAATGACGCCACAACTCGGCCGGGCAGGCTCGAGGCCCTGGCACCAGATGATCCTGGTGCGCGGCGCAGTGATCGGCGCTTGCGGCCTGCTGGCGGCCGCATGCGGCAGCTCAGTCGCTCCAACCGCAAGCGTTCCCAGTACCGGGGCATCCGGCACCACCGCCCCCCACGCCGGAGCATCTGGCTCCGGTTCGGCGAGAACCGTCTCGTCTTCGAAGGTGTCGCTTAATGTCACCTTCAGCCAGGCTTACGGCCATCCCGCCAAGCACTGGACGCTCCGCTGCGAGCCCGCTGGCGGCAACTATCCCGATCCCTCCGGTGCCTGCGCCAGGCTGATCAAGTGGGGGAATATTTTCTCGCCGCCCATCGGTCACGTGATGTGCCCGATGATCATGACGAGCGCGCAGCGGGCCACGGTCACCGGCACCTACTTCGGCAAGCAGATCAGCGAGACTATCGTGGCCGGCGGTTGCCAGCTATCCCGCTACTACGAACTCAAGCAGGTCTTCAACTTCAACTAGGCAGCCCGGCAGCGCCCGTCAGCCAAAGCCCCCATGTCGGCCCGCCGTTACTTCAGCAGGCGCGACATCCTGCGGTCGGCCAGCGGCTTACCGCCGGTCTGGCAGGTCGCGCAGTACTGCAGCGCTGAGTCGGCGAAAGAGACCTCACGGATCGTGTCGCCGCATACTGGGCAGAGCTGCCCGGCCTTGCCATGCACGCGCAGGCCTGCCTTCTTCTCCTTCTTCAGATCGCCCGCACCCAGCCCGTCGGATCTGCCGATTGCCTCGCGCAGGGTGCCGATGATCACGTCGTGCAAGGCCGCGACCTCGTCGGCGGTCAGGCTGGAAGCCAGCCGGAACGGGGACATCTTGGCGGCGTGCAGAACCTCATCGGAGTAGGCGTTGCCGATGCCGGCGATGAGCTTCTGGTCCCGCAGCACGCCCTTGATCTGGGTACGCCGCCCGGCCAGGATCCCGGCCAGTACATCGGCGGTGAAGGCAGGATCCAGCGGTTCCGGCCCGAGCGCCGCCACGCCGGGGATCGAGTCGATGTCTGTGACCAGGTAAACAGCGAGCCGCTTTCGCGTGCCGGCCTCAGTCAGGTCGAAGCCGGAACCGTCAGTGAACCGCAGCCGGAAGGCCAGCGGTCCCTTGCCTGGCTTCGGCGGCGTCTCCGGCAACGAGTCCCGCCAGCGCAGCCAGCCAGCCCTGGCCAGGTGCGTGACCAGGTGCAGCGTCGGCCCCCCGTCAGCGGGCTCGGCAATCAGGTCGAGGAACTTGCCGCGGCGGGAAGTGCCCGTCAGCCGCGCGCCGCGCAAGGCTGTCAGCGGCGGGTTGTAGGTCTTGAGTACCGAGAATTCGGCGACGTCGGCCCGGTCGATCTCCCGGCCGACGGCACGCTCGCGCAGATCGGCGGCGAGCGCCTCAACCTCGGGCAGTTCCGGCACGATACCGATTCTGCCGGAAGCCGGGTACTGCAAGCACCAGGATGCCGGGCCCCGGGATGCACTGCACCAGGATGCACTGCACCAGGATGCACTGCACTGTCAGCCGCGCCTCGGCTGAGCTAGCAGGGCCGTGAGATTCGCCTTGATAGCCGGGCGCGAGCCGAAGACCAGCAGGAACAATGCCTCCCTGGCCAGCCGCTGCGGGTGCTCACTGGTCAGGATCGACCGGCTCCCGGCGGTTGCCACCAGCGTGCCTGCGGTCCGGAAGGCAAGCTCGGCTGCGGCTGCCCGTGCGGCGGGCATCGACCCGGGCCCGGCAGCGTCTAGCTCGGCCCGGATGGCCGCTAGCTCGCCGTCAAGCGCCGCCGCCTGCGCGTCCTGGGCAGCCTGCGCGATCAGTCGCACGCAACGAGCGGCGACCCCGAGCGGCAGCGACCCGTTGGCACGCAGCCCGCCCGCGTCCCTGGCCAGCCAGTCGGCATGCGGCGTCACGCCGGTAACCAGCGACGATGGCACGAAGTACTCGGTGAAACACAGCTCGACAGTCCGGCTGGCGTTCACTGCAGCGAGGCTGAGATAACTGACCGATAGGCCGCGCCCGGCTTGGGCCGGCAACAGCGCGCCGACTACATTGCCGGATTCGTCCAAGGCCAGCGCGTGCACCACATCGATCAGGTCCCAGCCAGTGACCCACGGCGCGGTCCCGTCCAAGAAGTATCCGCCCGGCACCGCCCGTGCCCGCAACAGCGGCGGACCAGGCCTGGCTCCGCCGAGCGCAATCCCGGCCCGCCTCGCGCCAGCGCAGAGTGCTGGCAGCCAGGCCGAACGCAGGCCCGGGTTGTCCGAGGCAGCCAGCGCCCGCACCGTCGAGTGGTGCTGCAGCCACACGAAAGTGGTGGCCAGGCAGCCGCTCGCCATGATCTCGATCACAGCGCAGAAGCTGGCCAGGTCGGCATCTTGGCCTCCGGCTGAGGGCGGTCCGGCGAGGCCGTACAGGCCGGCCGCCGCCAACGCGTCCAGGTGCGAGGCCGGGATCCGGTCGGCGGCATCGACGTGCATCGCGGCCGGGAACAGCACGCCGTCGGCGATCTCCGAAGCCGATTTCAGTATCGCTTGGGCCGTCATGCGGCCATGCTGCCAGACTCAGTTGCTGGCAGCCGGTCGCGAAGCAGGGCTAAGCTGCGGCCAGCCAATGATTGCGTCGGTTGCTTCGCACAACCGGGTTACGGAGCACAACCGGGCTGAACTGCACGCTAAAGCGGAGTGGGCGAGGAGGGATTTGAACCCTCACGTCCTTTCGGACACACGGACCTGAACCGTGCGCGTCTGCCGTTCCGCCACCCGCCCTAGGGCAGCAGTCAGGTTAGCACGTCCTCAAGCTGTCCCACATCGCCGATACCATCGGATACGGCAGGGAGAGGAGGGCACCAGGTGGGAGTTCTGCAGCGCTTTGAGCACAGGCTCGAGGGGATGGTCGAAGGTGCCTTTGCGCGGGCGTTCAAGTCTGAGCTTCAGCCGGTCGAGGTAGCCAGCGCAATTCAGCGGGAGATGGACGACCGGGCAGCAATCGTCGCCCAGGGCCGGACCTTGGTTCCGAACGACTTCGTCGTCGAGCTCGCCGAGGACGACTATGCGCGACTCGACGTCTACGCCGATAGTCTCGGCATCGAGCTGGCCACCCTGGCCAGGGAGTACGCGAAGGAACAGGGCTACTCCTTCGTTGGCCCGGTCCGGATGCGGTTCGAGGGCGTGCGGGACCTCACGACCGGTACGTTCAGGATTTTGTCCGGGGTAATCAGGGGCACCACGGTCGAGGATGGCGAGATCCGGCGGCCGGCCAGCGACCTGCCGCAACCGTCTGGCGGGTTCCGCGGCACGCCGAGGTTGCTGGTGTCGGGTCCGGAGCCAGGCCCGGACGGCAGCACCCAGCGCACTTACGAGATCAATACGCCGCTGATCATCCTGGGCCGTGGCACTGATTGCGATCTTCGTCTCGTCGATCCTGGCGTTTCCCGCCACCATGCCGAGATCCGGGTTGAGGACGGTGAGGTCGTGCTCGTGGACCTCGGCTCTACCAACGGGACCTTCGTGAACGGCCAGCCGGTCAGGCGAGTGATGCTTACCGACGGGACCCGAGTCACCCTGGGCCGGACGACCCTGGTCTTCCGCCGGGACAGCATCTACTAACCGACCGATACTAACCGACCGATCTACTAGCCAACCGATCCTGCCCGACTCGATCGACTACCGAATGGCCAGCTACTGAATGACTGAGCGGCACCCACGGCCAGCCAAGGACTCATGACCCGATGAACGCGCTTGACCTCACACTCGTCAGGATCGGGTTCCTGGCTGTCTTGTGGCTGTTCGTGATCGCCGCCGTGGGCGTCGTTCGGACCGATTTGTTCGGCCCGGCATCGCGGCGGCGCCGGCGTGCCGCCGCCGTCAGCTCGGCGCCACTGGCCCGCCCGCCAAAGCCCAAGCCGGTCCGGATGTCGCGTGCGTCTCCTCAGCAACTGCTGGTCACTGCCGGCTCGCTCGCGGGCACGAGCCTCGGCCTGTCGGATCAGCAGATCACCATCGGCCGTGCCGATGACGCCACGCTCGTGCTCAGCGACGACTACGCTTCGACCCGACATGCCCGACTCTTCCCGCAAGATGGGCAGTGGCTGGTGGAGGATCTCGGTTCGACAAACGGCACGTACCTGGACCGGCAGAAGGTGACTCAGCCCACTCCGGTGCCGATCGGGGTACCGATCCGCATCGGTAAGACGGTTCTGGAGCTGCGCAAATGACGCTTGCATTGCATTACGCGCTCCGGTCAGACGTGGGCCTGCTTCGCGAGGGGAACGAGGACTCAGCCTTCGCCGGCCCTCGTTTGCTCGCCATCGCCGACGGGATGGGCGGCCACGCGGCCGGCGAGGTGGCCAGCGCGGTCGCCATTGCCGCCATCGCGCCGCTTGACCGGCAGAACCTGACCAGCAGCGAGGACATGCTGGCGGCCCTGGCGGCCGCCGTTGCCGCCGCCCGCAACACGCTGCATGACATGAGCCTGTCCGATCCTGCCGTAGAAGGCATGGGCACGACGCTGACGGCCCTGCTCTGGGCCGGTGCCACGGTGGCCGTCTGCCATATCGGTGACTCCCGCGCTTACCTGCTGCGCGATAGCGATCTGTACCAGATCACCAGGGACCACACGCTGATCCAGTCGCTAGTCGACGAGGGCCGGCTAAGCCCGGCTGCGGCCGCCAACCACCCGCAGCGGTCGCTGATCATGAGGGCGCTGCAGGGCAGCACCGATGCCGACCCGGACCTAGCCATTCATGAGGCGATACTCGGCGATCGGTACCTGCTGTGCTCGGACGGCCTCACGGACGTGGTCCCGGACGAAGCCGTGCACGAGTTGCTGAGCACGATCGACGACGCCGACGAGGCCGTAAACCAGCTCATCGATCTTGCCATCCAGAACGGCGGCCCCGACAACATCACGTGCATCGTCGCCGATGTGGTGGACTCCGCCGCCGGACCGGTACGGCCCAGCCGGGACACCCAGATGGCCGGCGCGGCAGCTAACGGCGACGCCGATTCACTGTTGCGGGCCGCTACCGGCAGCGCGGCCGGGCAGCATCCGTCCGGAAATCACGTGCCCGGCCAAGTGGCGAGCGGGCCCAGCACTAGCGTCAACGGGCACCGCCGGACAGCGCTCCAGCCCAGGGACGGCTATGAGGATCCGGATGACGACTCCGCCGGGACCAGGCGGCGCTGGCCGGTGGTGACCTCGATATTCGTCTTGCTCGTCCTGCTCATCGTGGGTGGCCTGTTCGTCGGCTACCGGTTCACCCAGAACGAGTACTACCTGGCTGCTGACGGCAACCAGGTGATCATCTACCGGGGCATCAGCCAGAAGATCGCCTGGATCAGCCTGTCGAGCGTCTACCAGCGAACCGGCATTCCCAGCTCGCAGGTGCCGGCCAGCCTGACCTTGCCGACCACGCCGACCACGCTGGCCAAGACCCAGCAGACGGTGGCGAGCATTAAGCAGACCATCCAGCGCACGAACACCTGCAAGCAGGTCGCCCAGGCACAGCACACCTGGCTGGCGCACAAGCCCAAGCCGCCTGGGAAGAAGCCGAGCTCCAGTAAGAAGGGGACCCGGCACACCACCACAGTGGTCAAGCCGTACCCGCCAGAGCCCAGGCTGCCGGCGTACTGCACGCAATTGGGGCTCGGATGACGGCGGCCACCGGCGCCGACCAGGCCGTTTCGTTGCCGCAGCGTCGGCGGCGCACCGAACTGGTCATGCTCGCGTTCGCACTCGGCGTCGTCCTGCTCGCCTACGGCGCGGTCGGACTCGGCCTGAAGGGCAAGCTACCCGCTGGCCTGCCCGCTTACGTCCTCTTGTTCGCGGCCATGATGGTGACCGCGCACGCGGCCGTACGAAGGTGGGCGCCCTACGCCGACCCGCTGCTGCTGCCGCTGGCCGCGCTGCTGAACGGCCTCGGCATCGTGATGATGTACCGGCTGCAGGAGTCGGGCCGGAGCGGCAATCCGGGCAATCCGGTCCCGGAGCTCAGCTCGTCGTCCACCGAGCTGCAGTTGCTGTGGACGGGTATCGGCATAGTCGGCCTGGTCCTGGTGCTCGCACTGATCTCCGAGGCCCGGATCCTGCAGCGGTACACCTACACCCTCGGCGCGGTCGGACTTCTCCTGCTGGCCATCCCGGCGCTGCTGCCGAGCTCGCTGAGCGCCGTGAACGGTGCGAAGGTCTGGATTCGGCTAGGAGGCCTTTCGATCCAGCCCGGTGAGTTCGCCAAGCTGGCGCTGGCGGTGTTCTTCGCCGGTTACCTGGTGGCCAAGCGGGACGTACTCGCTCTTGCCGGACGGCGGGTGCTGGGCATTGACCTGCCCCGTGCGCGCGACCTCGGGCCGGTCCTGATCGCGTGGGGAGCCAGCCTGCTGATCCTCATCTTTGAGACCGACATCGGCATGTCCGCGCTGTTCTTCGGCCTGTTCGTGGCGATGCTCTACATCGCGACTCAGCGAACTTCGTGGCTGCTGATCGGATTCAGCCTGTTCGTGGCTGGCACGTACCTGACGGCCCTGGCCTTCAGCCACGTGATGGAGCGGTTCACCGTCTGGCTGCACCCGTTCCTGAACGGTAACCAGTTCGGCGGGGCCTATCAGCCCGTCCAGGGGCTGGAAGGCATGGCCTTCGGCGGCATTTTCGGCACCGGCCTCGGCCATGGCCAGCCCTACATCACCCCGCTGGTCCAAAGTGACTTCATCTTCACCGCGTTTGGCGAGGAACTCGGCCTCGTCGGCGTGATGGCGCTGCTGCTGGTCTTCGGGCTGCTTGTGCAGCGCGGCCTGAAGGCCGCGCTGGCGGTGAAGGACCCCTTCTCCAAGTTGCTGGCCGCGGGCGTGTCGTTCGTGCTTGCGCTTCAGGTTTTCGTGATCGTGGGCGGGGTTAGCGGCCTGATACCGCTGACCGGCGTGACGACCCCGTTCCTCTCCCAGGGCGGATCGTCGCTGGTGGCCAGCTGGCTGCTGATCGCGGTGCTGATAAGGATCAGCGATTCGGCCCGCAAGCCGGCGCCACAGCCGATACAGGACGAAGGCATGACTCAGGTGGTGCGGGCCGCATGAACCGCGCAATCCTCCGTATCTCGCTGGCCTGCCTGGCCATGTTCGTGCTACTGCTGCTCAACGTCAATTACGTGCAGGCGTTCGAGACAACCAAGCTGGCCGGTGAGAGCGGCAACACCCGAATCTTTAATCAGCAGTTCTCGTTCCAGCGCGGCACCATCCTGGCCGGCAATCTCAAGATCGCCGAGTCTCAGCTGGTGAAGGGCACCGATATCTACAAGCGCGTCTATCCCTACGGCCAGGTCTACGCGCCGGTGACCGGCTACGACAGCATCTACGGCCAGTCCGGGATCGAGCAGGCCGAGAACAGCATGCTGGACGGCTCCGACCCACGACTTGCAGTGCGCAACTTCACCGCGCTGCTGACCGGCAAGCAGAAGCAGGGCGCCACTGTTCAGCTGACCATCAGCCCGGTCGCCCAGCAGGCTGCCTATAACGCGCTTGTGCAGGGCACCCATGGGCACGCGGCAGGGCTGGTCGCGCTGAATCCGAGCACCGGGGCGATCCTGGCACTCGCCTCGTACCCGACGTTCGACCCGAACTCGCTGGCGACGCTCGACGGTAACAAGCTGGACAAGATCGACAATCAGTTGCTGAACGAAAAAAGCCAGCCGCTGCTGAACCGGGCGATCCAGGCGACCTACCCGCCGGGTTCCACATTCAAGATCGTGACCAGTGCTGCTGCATTCAGTACCGGCAAGGTGGCCAACATCAACAGCACCATCCCCGCGCCTTCCCCGCTCCGGCTGCCCAACGGCAACCATCTGGTCAACGACAATGGGGAGCTCTGCGGGGACGGGAACCCGTCGATCATCCAGGCGTTCTGGATGTCCTGCAACACTGCTTTCGGCGGCCTCGGCATCAAGCTAGGACCGCGCCCGTCCTGCGCCAGTACTCGAGCCGGTTCGGCATGAACGGCCCGCTATCCATCCCGTTGCCCGTTGTGCCGAGCGTCGTGCCAGAGAAGCCGGGGTGGACCGACAAGTCGCTATCGGCCTTCACCGCCATCGGTCAGTACAACGACCAGGTCACGCCGCTGCAAGAGGCGATGTTCGCGGCGACCGTCGCCAATGGCGGCACGCTGATGAAGCCCTACCTGGTCCAGCAGGTGCTCGGCCCGGGCCTGTCCCCGATCCAGACGCAGACGCCGACCGTGCTCAGCCACGCGGTCAGTCCGCCGATAGCGGGTTACCTGCAGGACATGATGTTCCAGGTCACCCACAATCCCGGCGGTACAGCGACCGCAACGGCCGGGCCCCAGGTAACCGGCAGCATCACGATTGACGGCAAGACCGGTACTGCGCAAAATGGACCCAATAACACTGGTTTGAACGACGCGGTGTTTACCTGTTTCGTGCCGGGGACCAACGGTCAGCCATCGCCGATAGCCGTGGGGGTCATCGTGCAAGGCGGCGGCTACGGGGCGGATGCGGCTGCACCGCTGGCGGTGAAGGTCATCCAGGCCTACATAGCGCAGCTGGGGCACTCATGACCCCGCCCAAGAACGCCGGCCGTTCCGGATCCGCCGCGAACGTGTCGATGAGGGCAGGCCACCGGGCGCACGACTGCCGCCCGCGGCCTGCCATGCTGGCCGCAGTCCCCGAGTTCAGGACGGTAACGTAAGTGCGAGACATGACTCAGCCACGGCTGCTAGGCGGCCGCTACGAGCTCGACGGCATCGTCGGGCGGGGCGGCATGGCCGAGGTCTTCCGGGCCCGCGACATTCGTCTCGACCGCATCGTCGGTGTGAAGACCCTCCGCGACGATCTGGCCCGTGATCAGACCTTCCAGGCCAGGTTCCGTCGCGAGGCACAGTCAGCCGCCTCGCTGAACCACCCGTCGATCGTCGCTGTCTACGACACCGGTGAGGACATGGTGGGCAGCCTGCCGGTGCCCTACATCGTGATGGAGTTCGTCGACGGCAGGACGCTGCGTGACCTGCTGCGCGACGACCGCCGGCTGCTGCCCGAGCGCGCGGCCGAGATCACCGACGGGGTGCTGCGGGCGCTTGACTACAGCCACCGCAATGGCATCGTGCATCGCGATATCAAGCCCGGCAACGTGATGCTGACCAGGTCCGGCGACGTCAAGGTGATGGACTTCGGCATCGCCAGGGCCGTATCGGACGGCCAGCTCACCATGACCCAGACGGCGCAGGTCATCGGCACCGCCCAGTACCTGTCACCGGAGCAAGCTCGCGGCGAGCGGGTCGATGCCCGAAGCGACCTGTACTCGACCGGCTGCCTGCTCTACGAGCTGCTGACCGGAAGGCCGCCGTTCACCGGCGACTCGCCCGTGGCCATTGCCTACCAGCACGTCAAGGAAAACCCCGTGCCCCCCTCGCAGGTGGACCCGGAAGTCCCGGCCTGGGCCGATGCGATCGTGCTGAAAGCCATGCAGAAGGACCCCGCCGACCGGTACCAGTCGGCCGGCGAGATGCGCAATGACATCCAGCGGGCCCTGTCCGGTGCGCCGGTAGCCGCGCCGATGCTGGCCGACGCCTACGGTGCGGGCACGCGCCGGATGGGCTCAACCGCTACTCAGGTAGCCGGGCGCACCACGGCGATCCCGCCGTACCAGTACGGCCCCGCCGATGGCGGCCCTGGCGGCGGGGTCCGGCGCCGCCGGATCTGGCCGTGGGTTGCCCTGTTTACGGTCGTTGTCGTGCTGGCAGCCGCGATCGTTGCGATCAAGTACATCGGCAGCAGTGCCAACGGCGTCCCGGTACCGACGCTGTCTGGCCTCACGCTCAAGGCCGCCAAGAGCCAGCTGACGACCGCGGGATTCAAGGTGGGGAGCGTGACGCATCAGCCCTCCACTTCTGTGCCCATAAACCGGGTCATCAACACGAATCCGGCTGCCGGCTCGAGCGAGCCCAAGGGCACGCCGATCGGCATCATCGAATCCTCGGGGGTCAAGGTTCCGAAGGTCACCGGCTTGACCCTGGCCGAGGCGGAAGTCAAGCTCAGGCAGGCCAACCTCAGACCAAACCCGGTCAGGGGCCACGACTCAAACTTCGGTCCGGGCCAGGTCTTCAGCCAGACCCCGCCAGCCGGCACGAGCGTGTCGCCCAATAGCTCGGTAACGATCTCGGTCAACTCCAACGCTGCCGTGCTGAAGGTGCCGGATGTCCTCGGGCTGCGCAAGGACGCGGCCATCCAAGTGCTGGAGGGCTCTCCGTACGACTACGTGGTCAACTGGGTCATCACCCAGGGCAGCAACGGCTACGGGCCCAACCAGGTCAACGGCACGAACCCGAGCCCCGGTATGCCGCTGCGTAAGGGATCCTCGATCATCATTTACGTCAATGCGCCGGCGCCCGCGCCTACGCCCACTACTCCGTCGCCGTCGTCAAGCTCCCCAAGCTCGTCGGCGAGCCCGACCCCGTCCTCGAGTTCGCCGACCCCCAATCCCTCCTAATCCGGGCAGGCCCAAGGAGCGGCCACTACCCCGTCGCCAGGTAGTCGGCACGGCCCAAGACCAACTACGCTTACGGCGATAGGCGCGTGCGGGTGGTCCGCGCGCCTCCGCCGCCGGGTGCCGCTCCGGCGGGCAAGCCGATCAGGAGATGACCCGTGCCGAAGTCCCGCGTCAGAAGCAAGGCGGTCTACACCCCGCCGCCCCGGTCCGCCAAGGCCAAGGTCAGCCCTCGCTGGCTGGTGCCGACGATGCTGGCAAGCCTGATCATCGGTCTGGTCTGGATCGTGGTCTTCTATGTCAGCCAGCAGAATTATCCGATCCACGCGCTCGGCCCGGTCAACCTCGTCGTGGGCTTCGCCTTCCTCGTGTCGGGCGTCGCGCTGTCCACGAGGTGGCATTAGCCGGCCGCCATTAGCCGACCGCCGAGCCCCGGCGCTCCGCTCAGAACAGCCGGCCCTGGTAGAACGAGTAGCTGCCCAGGACCATATGGTTTCCGACGATGACGCCGATCGCGATGATCACCAGCATTGCGACGGTCGCGCTGACCTGGATGGCCGTTCGATTCTTCCGGGGCGCGTAGGCAAAAGCCGCGGTCAGCAGGCCCCCGGCGATCAGCCCTCCGACGTGCGCCTGCCAGGCAATGGCATGCCAAGAGAAGCTGAGGATGAGGTTCAGCACAATCAGCGTCACGATCATCCGGTAGTCGAGGCCGAGCCGCCTCGCCAGCACGAACCACGCCCCGAACAGGCCGAAGATGGCCCCCGACGCGCCTGCGGCCAGCTCGGAGGGCACCAGCAGGTAGACGAGGACAGAGCCACCTAGCGCGCCGACGAGGTAGACCGTCAGGTATCGGGCGGCGCCAAGCACCTTCTCGACCGCCGGGCCAACGATCAGCAGCGCCCACATATTGAAGGCGATGTCCAGCAAACCTAGGCCGCCTGAGGCCGGCGGCGGCAAGAACGCGCTGGTGATCAGCCGGTACCACTGCCCGGCGGCCACCCCGACCAGCGGACCTCCGCGGTAGTACTGGCCAAAGCCGGTCATTGCCCAGTCAAAGCCGAGCTGTGAGTGAGCCAGCTCGATGACGTACAAGAGCACGTTTATGACAACCAAGGCCTGGGTGACACGCGCGCCGCCGGCGCTGACGGTACCGCCGAACCGTCCGCGCGCCTGGCGCACGCCCTGGTTACCCGAGCGGATGCAGTCGACGCATTGATGGCCTACGGCCGCCGGGCGAAGGCAGTCCGGGCAGGCTGGCCGGCCGCACCGTACGCAGGATACGTACGTAGGCCGACCAGGATGCCGGAAGCAAACAGGCGGCGCCTCCGGAAGCTGACCTGTATCAGTCTGGCCTTGATTGGGGGGGATGGCCATCAGGTACCAATCGCCTGCTATTCGTTCTCGCTGCGCCCGATCTCTACCGACTCCAGGACAACATCCTGGACCGGGCGGTCGCCACGGCTCGTCTGCACGTGGCTGATGTCATCAACCACATTAGCGCCCTCGACGACCTCGCCGAATATCGTGTGCTTGCCGGTAAGCCAGGGGGTGGGCACGGTGGTGATAAAGAACTGCGATCCGTTCGTACCCGGCCCGGCATTGGCCATCGCCAGCAGGTACGGCCGGTCGAAAGCCAGGTCCGGATGGAACTCGTCGCCGAACTTGTATCCCGGGCCGCCGGTGCCGGTCCCCAGCGGGTCGCCGCCCTGGATCATGAAGTCAGGGATGACCCGGTGGAAGACTGTGCCGTCGTAGAGCTTGGCCTGCCCAGACTGGCGGGTCACGGGGTTGGTCCAGTCCCTGGTCCCCTCCGCCAGCTCCACGAAGTTACGCACCGTCTTCGGTGCGTGGTCGGGAAAGAGCCGGACGACTACGGGTCCCCGGCTTGTCCGCAGCGTCGCGGTCAGCGTGTTCGTCATAACACTGATCCTCCCACGCCCCGATTCGCGCCGTGTCACTCCGGCCCTCGCCGCCTGCCGCCTGCCGCCTGCGTGGTTGACCTTGAGGTCGCTGGGAAGGTGTCTGCCGGTAGAAAGAAACACGGGAGGTCTTTGTGTCTGTTTTGACCCGAAAGTCGGATGCCAGCGAGCGCTCCTGGCTCCGCGGCCAGGCCGCCACTGCGGCTCGGCAAGTAGCGCCTATCACGGCGAGGGCAGCTCCGCTCGCTCAGCAAGCGGCCCAGCAGGCGGTGCCGCTCGCGAAGCAGGCAGTCCCGCTGGCCCGCAGCGCCGGCTCCTCGGCACGACAGGGTGCCGACAGCGCCGTAGCGTGGGCTACGCCGCTGGTAGAGGCCGCGAGATCCTGGACAGCGCCACAGCTTGAGCAGGCGGCGCATGCCATCAGCGAGAGCATCGCGCCGATGATTTCTGACGCGCTCATCACCGCCGCACACAAGATCGACGTGCCCAAGCGCACGCGGCGCCGCAAGGCGCGGCTCGTGGTCACGTCCTTGCTGGTAACTGCGGCCGGCGGCGCGGCCGCGGTGATGGCGATGCGCGGCCATCAGTACTGGAACGGGTCCGCCGCGGGCTCGGCCAATGGCGCTACAACTGCCAGCGAGGGCGGCGGATACGACATCGACCGGTCGCCCGACCCGGACATGAACGGCGATACCGGTCAGCGGGACGCCTGACCGGCACTGACTGGATCCGCTCGCCCCGTTCGGCCCGCCTGGCTTCGTGCCGCCCTGGCCGTGACTGAAGTCGATGTTCAACGTGGGCAGCCAGCGTCGGGTAGCTGGCTGTCCACGGCCATGAGACCGATCGACCGGTCGCGGCAGCGCTAGCAAACGTACCGATCGAACCTGGCCGTCCAGGGCCATCCTGGTCGTTCTCCCGGCCGCGGGGCGTTGACCAGGCAAAGTTGCGCGTTTCGGCGCTGCGCACTAGCCTCCCGGCCGATGCGGAGCTGTTCCGCACGCGGAGCGCAGAACGGGTGATTGTCAGCTTGGGTGCGGCTATCCGGGCGTAGTCGGTAACCGACACGGGCATCTGCATGTCCCCCGGCCACGTGCAGCATGCGCTGCAGGCGGCGCGCGCCGCGCGCCAATGGCCGGACGGGTACGAAAAGCGGCTGAGTGCGGCGCGGGTGCCTACCGAATATGGCCTGGTCTGAAAGCCGACCGTCCAGCGCTGCCGCGCTGACACGAATCGCCTGGTTAAGCCCAAACCTTGTGCTCGTCCGCGAAACCCGGCCAGGGTCGGCAGTCCGCGCAGCTCAGGTTCGTATCCCTGGCCGACAGACCTGAAAAGCGTCGCGTCGCCGATGCGCAAGCACGACGCAAGGTCATTCAGCACTACAAAGCAGTCGTCGCGTGCCGACCATTCCGCAACGAACTCGCGCTCGGCCGCCAACCCGGCCCTGCCCACCATCGGGCCGGGATGCTGGTTCCGGGAAAGCGCGACGATTGCTCTCCGGTCGAAGTTGAAAACCCGCCACGCCATCGCGTCGGCGATCGACCGCAGGTGCCGGTCCACGCGCTCGCAGACAGCGTTTTCCACTGCCCACGATTCGGGGTCGTTAGCATCGTCGCCCGAGAGCAGGTCGGGGGCGCCGACCGGAACGGGCTTGCCCTTGCCTAGCTGATGCGCTACCCGCCTGCACTCTTCCCAGTGGCCCTGCACTTCGAGAACCCTGGCCAGCAGCCCATCTTGGAACTTGACGTACTCCGGGTAGCTGGTGCACCCGCGTAGCTCCACAAGAAACTGCGTCACCCAGCCGTATGCGTCCTGAGTTAGGGGATGCGCGAAGAGCCGGTTGGCTCGTTCGAGCGGCATGTCGTTTAGCAGGCTAGCCACTCTGACCATTCTCAACCCTTGGCGCGAAAGCTGCGAGCCATTTTGCGGCCCCGTCTGTTAACCGCGCGTAGTCATACGAATACCAAGGAGATCGTTGGCGGCAGCCATGCCACATCACAATCTTGGCGGCCACCCGAGCAGTTCGGTACCCAACTGACGCGAAAAGTGGTGACAACCATGCAAGCGAACACGACCATTCCTCGGCGGTTAGTTACCGCCGAGGAATCAGACGGAGAGCCCTGGCATGGGTTGTTCAGCACGTCCAGAAGACCACGAAACGGACATCCCTCTTGTCAGACTTTTAGGCGTCGCCAGACGTACCTAGAGGCGCGCCCCGAGACCGCCGAAAGCATGATCGGAGTTGTAATTTCTGGATACCGCCAGCCAGGTAGTTAACCACCTGAGACATTGCTCTCGCTAACTACCTGGTCCTGGCGGGAGGCCAAAAGGTCCGCGAGGCGCTACAGGTGATCTTGTGCCCCTACGAGTGGACCCAGCGTGTTCGCCAGCTACTTTTCACCAGTAAGGCGCCATGGCTCGGGCGACCATTTTCGCTAGTTTTAGCAACGCCATTCGCCGGTACGCGAATCATCAATAACCATGTCCTGGTTCAAGGGACCTCTGGCCCTAACCGGACAACATGCTGTGACATTAGGCTCGCTGGCTGTGACCTACCCGAAGATCGCCGCACTGGCCGTCGTGGCCTTGCTCGCGGCTGGCTGCGCCAGCGCCGTAGTTCCCAGCACCCCGGCGCCCTTACCGACGAGTAGCGCCGCGTCGGCGGCCGCGACCTCGCCCACCCCGTCGCCGTCGCCATCTCTGACGCCAAAGCTAAAGGCAAGGCTAAAGGCAAAGCACGTAGTGGCTCCGCGGCCCGCACCGGCTCCGAAGCCGAAGAAGACTTCGCCTGCCCCGGCCCCGGCCGCCACGTGCTATCCGCTCAGCAACGAAGGGCACTGCTACGAGCCCGGCGAATTCTGCCGCGACTCTGATCACGGCGCGTCGGGCGTGGCAGGGGACGGCGAGAAAATCGTCTGCGCGGACAACGACGGCTGGAGATGGGAGCCCGCCTAGCTCGGCGCGCATGCCGCCGATAAACCATTAGGACCGGACAAGGCAAACGCCATTTTTACGAGGGGCCAATTCGCCTAGTAAGCGCGCGGTTACTCCTTCAGCGCACGCGGCCGCACTGTCCGGCCCCGGCGCTAGCGTTGGCACATGGCTAGAAAGACCGCCGTAGGCGGATTCGACTTCGGGCAAGACCCCTCTAAATGGCTGGCCTGGCCGCGGCCCTGATCGCGCTCGACTTCCTGCCGACCTCCCTGGAAGGCGCGGTCAACGCGGTCCTCACCTGGGACGCCTGATGACCGACACCGATAGGCAGGCGGGGCTGAGGGGCAATCTGTGCCATTAAATACGCCGGTAAGAACACATTGACGACAAGCCCGTCTCGTGCTAGCGTCCGGGTCGCATCCGCCCAGCGGCTCCGGGCGGCCAGGTTGGGTAACCCGACTTATGAGCCAATTCGCCGGCCGCATTCCGCTGACCGGAGCGCGACCGCTCAGCGACCCCGCTAGATGGGATCTGAAACGATCTGAGCCGAGTGGAAAGGAACCACGATGACAGGATTTTCGGCAACCTGCGGCATCATCACCAGGCGGCGGCGAACCGCCTTTCTCGCGCTCTTAGTCGAGCTCTTGCTCGCCCTCGGCCTCACCGTGGCCGGGCCGGCGAGCGCGCAAAACTCCTACAAGTTCAAGAACGTCGCTACCGGCAAGTGCCTGTGGGAGAGCGGCACGAGCAGCACGGTCTACGCCGCCGCCTGCAGTAACACGAACAACTCCGACTACTGGGTCTCCAATTTCGCCACCTCCGGGGTTTTTACGAACGTGATCAGCCATAAATGCCTGACCGAGAGCAGCGACTTCTACCACGTGAGCGCGGCAGGCTGCACCAGGAACAACGACTACCAGCGATGGATCGGGACAAATATCTCAGGCAACGAGTTCGAGATCATTGCGTACGCCACGGGACAGTGCCTGTGGAGCGGCACACCGCACCAGGATCCCTGCTCGTCGTCCAACCACGGCGACCTTTGGACGTCAAGCGAATGATCGTGCCGCTCGGCTGAAGGCCGCGCCGGTTCAGGTCGCTGGCGATGGCCGAAGCGGGCTCTCCAGCCCCGGCCCTCAGGATGATCTCGCGGGCAACATCGGCCTCCCCGTCTTTGGGATGCTGGGCGACTAGCACGCGGGTTTGCGGGTGGTACTCCCGCACGTAGCCGAACAGGGTGCGGCTGTGCGGCCTGCCCTGCCTGGCCGACGACGCAATGCCCCGCGGGATGTTCTTCGCCTTGATATCCGACCGGGCTTCCGCGACGAGTGACAGCACGCCCGGTGTCAGCATGTCCTCGTACGAGGCCGGGTCGTAGACCGTGTCCCTGATCATCCACAGGACGCCTTGCTTCCGGCACGTGTCGCGCAGGTCGACGAACACGTCAAGCCTGCGCTGCGCGCGGGACTGCTCCCAGGACCAGGCAGCCGGCTTGGAGCCGGGACCAGCTCGTCCGGTCAATCCACGAGCTGCCCCCAGACGATCGCGCCCGCTGCAGCCCGCTGCTGGCCAGGTCCGGGCCTGCCGGGTCGGGTCTGGCTGGCCTCACTGATCGAGTTCGTAACCTTGGCGGCGAGATCGCCGCCGGCAGCGTGCCGCCGCACGGTTTCCGGCTCAGGGTGGTCGTCCCGACAGACCCCGTCACGCCATGATGGGGGCGTGTCTGTGCGGATAATGATCGCCGAGGACCAGACCATGGTCCGCCGGGCGCTAGTGGCGCTGCTGGAGCTGGAGCCAGATATCGAGGTCGTGGCGCAGGCTGCTGATGGCCACGAGGCGATCGCCATGTGCCAGAAATTTCAGCCTGACGTCGCTGTCCTCGACATCGAGATGCCAGGTCCCGACGGGATTGAGGTCGCCAGCAAGTTGCGGGAAGCTGGCCTGCCAGCCAAGGTGGTGATAGTAACGACGTTCGACCGGCCGGGCTACCTGCGCGCCGCTATGACTGCCCGGCTGTACCTGTCCCGCGGAAGTGTCCGCAATCACCTCTCGCCGGCTATCCAGAAGCTCGGAGCACGCAACCGGGCCGAGGCGGTGGCAGTTGCGCAGCGGAAGGGCTGGCTGTAGGCACATGCTGCTGGATTCGGTCGTGCAGGCGTCCGTGGCGGTCACCGCCACGCCCGGCCGGCTCGCCAAGATCGAGGAAATAGCCCGGCTGCTGCGCGAGGTTCCGGCGGCGGAGATCCCGGTGGCCGTCGCGTTCCTGTCGGGCGACCTGACGCAGCGCCAGATTGGCGTCGGCTACGCGGCGCTCACCGACTTGCTCGGCGAAGACGCCGCGGCGGACGAGCCGGAAGTCGCGAACCCGGTGCTCACGCTGGCCGAGACTGATCAGACGCTCGGCCAGATCGGCGCCCAGGCGGGTGCTGGCTCGCAAGCTGAGCGCCGTCGGCTGCTCGCAGCCCTGATGCGCCGGGCGACACCGGCGGAACGGCACTTCCTTGTCCGCCTGCTCGCGGGCGACCTGCGCCAGGGCGCCCTCGACGGCGTGATGACCGAGGCGATCGCCCGCGCAGCCGGACTGCCCGTCGCCGCCGTGCGGCGGGCATATCAGCTCACCGGCTCGCTCTTCGACGCCGCGACCGCTGCCCTGGATCCGGACCGGCCAGCCACCGCGCTGGGCGACGTGACGCTCCAGGTCGGGCGGCCGGTCAAGCCGATGCTGGCGAGTTCCGCGCCAACCGTGAGGGCGGCCATGGCGCGGATCAGCCCGGCGGCCGTGGAGTGGAAGATCGACGGCATCCGGGTGCAGGTTCACCGGCAAGGTAACGAGGTGCGGGTCTTCACCCGGACGCTGGATGACGTTACCCACCGGGTCCCCGAGGTCGCGGCGGCCATCCGGGCTCTGGATGTCTCGGCCGCCGTGCTGGACGGCGAGGCCGTCGCACTGCGGCCGGACGGCCGGCCATACCCATTCCAGGTGACCTCGGCACGCGCCGCCAGCCAGGCAGGCCCGGCGGCCGCCGCCAGCCCGCCGGCCCGGCAAGCCCGCCAGCACCTGTCGACGCAGTCACCCCGGCCAGTCCGCGAAGGCCGGCTGGCCTCGGGCGGTCAACCCAGCCTGGCCAGATCCCGCTGACGGTCTTCCTGTTCGACGCGCTCCACCTGAACGGGACGGACCTGATTGACTACCCAGCGAGCGAGCGGTTCGCCCGCCTGTCTGCCGTAGCTCCGGACCTGGTGATTCCGCGCCTGCTGACGGCGAAAGCCGCAGGAGGCTGAGGACTTCTTCGCTGACGCGGTGCAGCGCGGCCACGAGGGCGTCGTCGTGAAGGCTGTCGAGGCTCCCTACGGCGCAGGCCGGCGCGGCAGCGACTGGATCAAGGTCAAGCCGCGGCACACCCTCGACCTGGTGGTACTTGCCGCGGAGTGGGGGCACGGCCGCCGCCAGGGCTGGCTGTCCAACTTGCACCTAGGCGCTCGCGATCCGGCCACCGGCGGCATGGTCATGCTGGGCAAGACGTTCAAGGGACTGACCGATGCGCTGCTCAGCTGGCAGACGGAGCGTCTGCTTGAGCTAGCCGCCCCCGAGCACGCAGAGCCGGGCCGTGCGCAGCGCGGCGTGGTCCGGGTGAAGCCGGAACTGGTGGTCGAGATCGCCTTCGACGGAGTACAGGCCAGCACCAGGTACCCGGGCGGGGTCACGCTCAGGTTCGCGCGGGTACTCAGGTACCGGCCCGATAAGAGCCCGGCCGAAGCCGACACCATTGATTCGGTTCGCGCCCTGTGGTCAGGGGACCTGTAGCCCACGCCGAAAGCCACCGGCCAGCCGTTGGCGCAAGCGGCCTGCCCGCTCCTGCGGCTACGTCGACGGTTTGAGCCGGCTGAGCCGGATACGGAGCAGAATCCAGACGGCCTCGACGCCGTCCCGCCACGTCAGCTTCTTGCCTGCCTCGCGGCTGCGGGCCTTGTAGGTGATCGGTACCTCATAAATAGGGATCCGGCGCCGCAGCAGCTTGCCGGTAACCTCTGCCTCCATGCCGAACCCCGTCTGCCGGATGTCCAGCTGCCGGTACAGCGGCGCGGGAATGAGCTTGAAGCATGTCTCAAGATCACTGATGTAACAGTTGAACAGGACGTTGGCAAATGTCGTGACGCCTTTGTTACCGATCACGTAAATGTAGGAATACGAATTGTGACTGCCAAAAGTCCGGGTCCCGTACACGACTTTGGCGTCCCCGGCCAGTACCGGAGCCAGCAGCGACGGGATCTCGGCGGGCGAGTACTCGAGGTCGGCATCGCACATGATCACGTAGTCGCCGGTTGCCAGCGTCGCCGCCGTGCGGATCGCCGCTCCCTTGCCCTGGTTGCGGTCGTGCATGTGCACGCTGACCCGCGGATCGTCGGTCAGGGACGGGTACAGTTCCCTGGTGCCGTCTGTGCTGCCGTCGTCCACGATGACCAGCTCGGTCTCGCAGGGGAAGTCGACGCTGAGTACCTCCTTCACCGCAGCGGCCAGGGTCGTGTACTCGTTGTACACGGGCATCAGGATCGACAGCTTCATAGCAAACGACCTTACCGGATAAACAGGATAAGAGCCCCGATAGGCTCGTGGGGCTCAGCACGTCAACCCCCTGATGGTCAGCCGTCAGCTTAGCCCAAGGAGCGGTAGTGGATTCAGACGCTAACGTCGGCCGGCCTGGTGCGAAGGAACCCTTCGGGCAGCGCGTACTAGTCACCGGAGGGTCGGGATTCCTGGGGTCTCACCTGTCCCGGCGGCTACTCGAGCACGGCCACGACGTCCTGGTGGTCGACAACTTCTACTCCAGCTCGCGGCACAACCTGATCGACCTTCTCGGCAATCCGCGGTTCGAGCTGATCCGCCACGACGTCACGTTCCCCTTGTACGTCGAGGTAGACCAGATCTACCACCTCGCCTGCCCGGCGTCGCCTGTCTTCTATCAGCGCGACCCGGTCCAGACCACCAAGACGTGCGTACACGGCTCCATCAACATGCTCGGGCTGGCCAAGCGGCTAGGCGCCCGGATTCTGCTGAGTTCAACTTCCGAGGTCTACGGTGATCCCGCCGTGCACCCGCAGACCGAGTCGTACTGGGGCAACGTCAACCCGACGGGCATCCGGTCCTGCTATGACGAGGGCAAGCGGTGCGCCGAGACGCTGTTCTTCGATTACTACCGTCAGCACCGGCTGCCGATCAAGGTGGCCCGCATCTTCAACACCTACGGCCCGAACATGCTGGCCAATGACGGCCGGGTGGTGTCGAACTTCATCGTGCGCGCCCTAGCTGGCAAGCCCCTGACCGTGTTCGGAGACGGCTCGCAGACCAGGTCGTTCTGCTATGTCGGCGACATGGTCGACGGCCTGATCGCGCTCATGAACTCGGCTCCCGACGTAACCGGGCCGATCAATCTCGGCAACCCGGGCGAGTTCACCATGCTGGAACTGGCCAGCCGCGTCCAAGCGCTCACCGGCACCAAGGTGCCTATCGAGTACCAGCCGCTGCCCGCCGACGATCCGGCCCGGCGCAGGCCGGATATCAGCCGCGCTAAGGAGCTGCTCGGCTGGGAGCCCAAGGTATCCCTTGAGGAAGGCCTGGTGCCGACCATCGACTACTTCCGCAAGGCACTCGCCCCCGCGATCTGACCGCGGACTGCATCATGGAAGGCAGCACGGCAACGGGACCAGCGGCGAACGGACTGACACAGCGAAAGGGCACGGCACCGGGTGCGAACACTGTGGCTGGACGAGGACGGCGCCTGGCGCACGACGCTCCGGGGCCGCCAGGTACTCGCCGAGCCGCGGATCAACAAGGGCACTGCCTTCAGCGACGAGGAACGCGCCGAGCTTGGCCTGATCGGACTGATCCCGGCCGGGCACATGACGCTTGACCAGCAGGCAAGCCGGGTGTACGCGCAGTATCTCAGGCAGTCATCCGACCTCGCGCGCAACGTGCTGCTGAATGAGCTGCATGACCGCAATGAGGTCCTCTACTTCCGGTTGCTCTCCGATCATCTGAGCGAGATGCTGCCGGTCGTCTACACGCCGACCGTCGGGCAAGCGATCGAGAACTACAGCCATGAGTACCGGCGCCCACGTGGCGTTTACCTCTCGGTAGACCATCCGGAGCTGATCGAGGAGTCGCTCCGAGCGCCCGGACTCGGCGCCGAGGACATGGATCTGATCGTCGCCACCGACGCCGGGGCGATTCTCGGCATCGGCGACTGGGGCGTCGGTGGCATGAGCATCGCCGTCGGCAAGCTCGCGGTGTACACCGCCGCGGCGGGCATGAACCCCGACCGGACGCTGCCCGGTGATGCTGGACGTCGGCACCGACCGGCAAAGCCTGCTCGACGATCCGCTCTACATCGGTAACCGGCACCCGCGCGTGGCTGCCGCCGAGTACGACGCGTTCCTTGACGCCTTCGTGGCCGCGGTGCGCAGCGTTTTTCCGCGTGCACTGCTGCACTGGGAGGACATGGATCCCGTGAACGCCAGGCGGCTGCTGTCCCGTTACCGCGATCAGCTGCCGAGCTTCAATGACGACATTCAGGGCACCGGCGCGGTAAACCTGGCCGCCGTGCTCGCCGCGGTACGGGCAACCGGAGTCAAGCTCGCCGACCATCGCATCGTGATCTTCGGAGCCGGAACCGCCGGCATCGGCATCGCCGACCAGCTCACCGCCGCGATGGTTGCCGCCGGCCTGACACGGACGCAGGCGCGGGCCAGGTTCTGGGCCGTCGACCGGCACGGCCTGATCATGGCCGGGGACGACCGCGATCACCGAGGATCAGCGCCGCTATGCCCGGCCGGCCAGCGAGGTGACCGGCTGGCGGCGTGACGAGTCGATCGGCGGGATCGGGCTGGCCGAGGTGGTCAGCCGGGTCCGGCCGACCGTGCTTATCGGCACGTCGGCCCGAGCGGTGCATTCAGCAGGGACATCGTCGCGGACATGGCGGCGCACGTCGAGCCGTCCGGTGATCATGCCGATGTCCAACCCGACGCAGCTGGCCGAGGCCAAGCCGGCTGACCTGCTCGAATGGACGGACGGCCGGGCGCTGGTGGCATGCGGCAGCCCGTTCCCGCCGGTGGACTACCTGGGCACGAGATACGTCATCGGCCAGGCCAACAACGCGCTGGTGTTCCCCGGCCTCGGCCTCGGCGCCATCGCCAGCGCGGGCCAGCCGGATCACCGACGGCATGCTGAGCGCGGCCGGCGCACGCGGTGGCCAGCCTCGTCGATGTCACCGCGCCCGGCGCTCCGCTGCTGCCCGAGGTTGCGGCGCTGCGCGAGACCTCGCTCGCGGTGGCTGAGGCGGTCGCCCGGGCGGCGATTGCTGACGGCGTGGCCCTCGCCGACCTCGGCGACGATATCGCGCGCGCGCGTTCGTGCGCTCAGGTGGCGGCCTGCTTATCGCCCGGTGCGGCCGGCCTGAGGCGAGCGGTCCCACTGCCTGCCAGCCCGCGGCCCGCAACTGGCCGCGCGTTCAGACCGGGACGCGGGACAGCGACTGGCCGCGCGTTCAGACCGGGACGCACGATGCTTGGCATGGCCGCCCTGCAGCAGTAAAGTCCACGAAGTCCGTCAAGTCGGAGTAGGCGCGAATCTGCCGCACGTGCAGAGGAGCTGAGCCGATGAGAACGCCGCCCCGTACCTGGTCCAGGCCTGCCAGGTTCGGCCTGGCCGCTGCATTGCGCCGGGTTCCTGCTCGCCGCTTCGGTCACGGCCGCCTGGGCCGACAGCTCTGGCGGCGGCCGCGCCGCGACCGCGTCTGCCAGCTGGCCAGGCGGATCGCGCCACAGCCCACGGCTGGTGTACGCGCCGTACTTCGAGGCCTGGACCAGCGACAGCATCGCAGGCGTGGCGCGAGCGAGTCAGGAGCCCGTTACCTCACCCTTGCGTTCCTGCAGACGCTGAAGCGCGGCTCGTGCACGCTGGCCTGGAACGGTTCCCGCAAGCAGCTCGTCCGGCCCGGCGGCAGGTACATCCGGCAGATCGCCGCACTCCGCCAGATGGGCGGCGACGTGGTGCCGTCATTCGGCGGCTACAGCGCCGACCAGGGCGGCACCGAGATCGCCGACTCCTGCCATAGCGTGCAGAAGATCGCCCGCGCCTACGAGTCGGTGGTGACGACATACCGCGTTACCCGGCTGGACATGGACGTGGAGGCGAACTCGCTGAACAACAAGGCCGGCATCGCGCGCCGTAGTGAGGCCATCGCGCTGCTGCAGCGATGGGCGGCCCGCACTCACCGGCGCGTGCAGATCGTGCTGACGCTGGGCGTCGAGCCGGGTGGCCTGCCCGGTAACTGCCTGGCGATCGTCAAGAGCGCGATCGCGCACGGCGTCAGGATCGCCGTCGTCAACATCATGGCGTTCGACTACTACAACAGCAACCGCGACTCCGACATGGGCACCGAGGCCATCGAAGCGCTCGACAGCACGCACCGGCAGCTGGCGCACCTGTACCGCGGCTGAGCTCGCGGCAGATCTGGCGCATGATCGGCATCACGTTGCTGCCCGGCATCGATGACTTCCCCAGGAAGACCGAGGTGACCTACGTCAGCGAGGTGCAGGACATCCTCTACTACGCCCGGCAGCACCCCATCAGCCTGATCACCATCTGGGCCATCCAGCGAGACAACGGCCGCTGCCCCGGCGCGATCGACTCCAACTCCTGCTCGGGCATCGTCCAGCCTCGCTGGGCCTTCAGCCGCCTGATCGAGAGCTTTATCAGGGGAACGGGTCCTAGCAGGGCTGGCCGCGTCGCTACAGGCGCGGGTCGACGGGCTCGCTCTCCAGCGCAAGCACGCCGAACACGCATTCGTGGACGCGATACAGCGGCTCGCCAGCGGTGAACCGCTCCAGCGCCTCGATGCCGAGCGCGAACTCGCGCAACGCCAGCGAGCGCTTGTGGCCGACGTTACGGCTCCGCAGCCTGGACAAGTTCGCCTCGGCCAGGTACTCGGGCCCGTAGATGATGCGCAGGTACTCCGGGCCGCGGCACTTGATGCCCGGCTGCGACAGCCCCCTCGGTCCCGCGGTGCACGACCTCGGCCGGCTTGACGACCATGCCCTCGCCGCCCGCAGCCGTCAGTTCCTCCCACCACCTGGTCGCCGCTGCCTCACTGGCGTCGTCGCCGAGCCTCACCGGCAGTGCCGCCGTCCGGCGGAACGTCACCGGATCCTGCTCGCACAGCCGCTCGGCCAGGTCGAGGTGCCACTGCGTGCGGCCGGAGCGCGAGCACGCGCCCTGCTCGCTCGCGAGCACCTGGAACGGGGCCAGCGCCAGGTCAGCGGTGCTGTGGACCGGCCAGCAGTACCGGCGGTAGGCGTCGGCGAACAACGCTGCCTGGTCCCGGCGGTCCGCGATGCGCGCTAGCAGCGCGGCCGCATCGACGCCGCGGCTCACCGCCGCTTCCGTTGCCGCAGCGGACGCGGCCAGCGCGGCGGAAGCAGCCGCCGCTACCGGTGCGTACTGACTGCGGAGCAGCTCGCCGGCCTTGGCTGACCAGGGCAACAGCTCACAATCAAGCGCCACCCAGTCGGTGTCCAGCTCCGCCCAGAGCCCGGCACCGGTAAGCGCCGTCGTCACCCGGCCCAGCAGCTCCCGCTCCGTCGGTTCAGCGGGGAAGAAGGCTCGCCCGGTCCGGGTATAGATCGCGCCGGGGCCGCTGACGCCGAACCGCCGTTTCGCAGCATCGTCGTCCCGGCAGGCGATCACGACCGCGCGCGAGCCCATGTGCTTCTCCTCGCAGACCACCTCGGGCACGCCGTCGGCCCGGAAGGCGGCGAGCGCCTCGCTCGGGTGCTCCAGCAAGCCCGGCTGGCTAGCGGTGGCCGTGGGTGCCATCGTCGGCGGCAGGTAGATGAGCCAGCGCGGGTCGATCGCGAACCTGCTCATCACCTCGAGCGCGGCGAGCGCGTTCTCGTCCCGGATGGTCACGGTGCCGCCAGTTAGCCGCGTCTGCACGATGCGCTTGCCGATGACGTCGTCGATGTTCAGCTCGGCGGCGTCGCGCCCGGCACCGTCGGGCGCTGGTCGCCGGTCCGCTGAACCGGCCTCAGCGTGTGCTGATCGCGGCCTGGCGTCTGCGGGGATCAGCGGCCTGGCCGGCTCGTAGTACACCCGGGCGGCCGGCACGCTGACTAGCTCGCGCTCCGGGTAGCGCAGCGCCGTGAGCTTGCCGCCGAACACGCAGCCGGTGTCCAGGCAGATCGTGCCGTTGACCCACTCAGGCTCCGGGACAGGCGTGTGCCCGTACACCACCATCGCGCGGCCTCGGTAGTCCTCGGCCCACGGGTACCGAACCGGCAGCCCGTATTCGTCGGTCTCACCGGTTGTGTCGCCGTACAGGGCGAACGCGCGCACCGCGGCCGAGGCCCGGCCGTGCATGCGCCGCCGGCAGGCCCGCATGCGCTACGACGAGCTTGCCGTCATCGAGGACAAGATGGCCGAGCAGCCCGTCCATGAACGCCGTCGCCTCGGCCGCGAAACCGTCGGATGCGGCCGCGAGCTGGGCCAGGCTCTCGGCAAGCCCGTGGGTGACAGTGACGTTCCGGCCGCGCAGTGCCCGCACCAGCTTCGCCTCGTGATTCCCGGCTACGCACAGCGCGGAACCGGCTGCGGTCATGCCCATGACCAGTCGCAGCACTGCTGGCGTGGCGGGGCCGCGGTCGACCAGGTCTCCGACGAACACTGCGGTGCGCCCGGCCGGATGACTGGCTGCTGTCCCGTCCGCCGTCACCTGATAGCCGAGGCGATCCAGCAGCAGCGCGAGCTCGTCATAACAGCCGTGCACATCGCCGATGATGTCGAACGGCCCGTGCCGGTCGACGCAGGTCGTTCCACAGCCGTTCGCGGGTCACCGTAGCCGCAGCGATGTCAGCCTCGCCGGACAGCACGTACACCCGGTTGAAGCCTTCCCGGCGCAGGCCTTTCAAGCCGCGGCGGAGCTGGGCGTGCTGCTGCCGCAGCACATGAGCGCCGAAGTCACGGTCGGGCCTCAGCGCATTGCGCGCCGCGCAGGTCTGCTCGGGCACGTCAAGGACGATCGCCACGGCCAGGACGTGATGCTCGCGCGCGAGCGCGATGAGTGCCCGGCGGGCCTCCGGCTGCACGCTGGTGGCGTCAATGACGGTCAGCCAGGCCGTCAGCCGCTTGGCCGCGATGAAGTGCAGGACGTCGAAGGCGTCCTGGGTAGCTGACTGATCGTTCTGGTCATCGCTCACCAGGCCGCGGCAGAAGTCTGAGGAAATGACCTCGGTCGGGGCAAAGTGCCTGGCCGCGAACGTTGACTTACCGGAGCCGGTGATCCCGATCAGGACCACCAGGCAGAGGTCAGGAATCTTGACCGTGCCGGGGCTCGGCGCCGCCGGTTCCGTGGCTGGCCCTGCGGCCGGTTCTATGGTCGGCTCGGTCACTGGCTGAACACCGCCATCTGGGTCGGGCTGCCCAGCTCGGCGTCTTCCGGCCCGATGCCGGACAGCCGGACCTGGTAACCGTTGCGCGCGGCCACCGCGGCCGACCACTCGGCGAACTCGGCCCTGGTCCACTCGAACCGGTGGTCGGCATGCCGGAGCGTTCCGGCCGGCAGCGCGCCGAACAAGGCGTTGTAATCGGCGTTGGGAGTTGTCAGCACGATGAGGCCAGGACGCGCGTGACTGAAGACGTTACGCTCGAACGCAGCGAGCCGCGGCGGGTCAAGGTGCTCGATCACCTCGACGACAGCGGCGGCGTCAAAATCGCGCAGCCTGCCGTCGCTGTAGGTCAGCGAACCGTGCAGCAAGTCCACCCTGGCGCGTGCCCTCGGCGACATCCGGTCAAGATGCAGCCGGCCCGCTGCGGCCTGAAGCGCACGATGCGACACGTCCAGGCCAGTAACCTGCCGCACGCTGGCGTGCTTGAGCAGCGCGGCCATCAGCTTCCCCGACCCGCAGCCGAGATCGACCACCCGCCCCGCGCCGGCCTGCGTGATCACCGCGACGACGCTTGCGATGCGCTGGTCGTGCAAGCCGACTTTGCGCTCGGCTGCCTCCTCCGCCGCGTCGTTCTCGGCGTCGGCGCGATCAGGGTCGGTTGCCTCGTCGGCGACTAGCCTGGCCAGCGCTGCCCGGGTGAGCTGGCGGTCGTGCCGGAGATAGCGCCGGGCGATCAGGTCCTTGTCCGGGTGCCCAGCGAGCCACTGCCCGCCGCGGCGCAGCAGCTTGTCGACCTCGTCGGTGCCTACCCAGTAATGCTTGTCGTCATCGAGCACGGGCAGCAGCACGAAGAGGTGTTCCAAAGCGTCACGGAGAGTCAGCGTCCCGGCCAGCGTCACTGCCAGGTACCGGCTGTCACCCCACTCGGGGAACTGGGGGTCAAGCGCTACGGGCGTCGCGGCGACCTGGTAGCCAAGCGGCTCGAAAAGCCGCCGCATCAGCGGCGCGCCGCCGCTGCACGGCACCACGGGCAGCCCGATCTCCAGCGGGATGGCCGCTTCGACGAGTTCTGGCCTTTCCTTGCTGCGGCCGCTCATTGCGGTCCCGAACAACTTGGCCAGCGCGACGCTGAGGTACGACGAGGCCGCGTAGGGCCTGTCGTTGACGTAATGCGCCAGGCTCGCCTGGCCGGCCTGGCGGTGGCCGCCCCGGACCAGGCCCACCGGGTCGATCTCCAGCAGTACCGCCGCCTCGCACCGGTCAGCAGCGGCGACCGGGAACAGCACATGCGCGGTACCGAAGCTGAGCTCGGCGATATGGTGCCGGTCCGGGTTCTTGTGCAGCAGGAAGCCGAGGTCGGTGGCCGGCCGGTGTGATGTGGCGATCGTCAGCATCATCGCTCTCACCCCGGTCCGGAAGGCAACGCGGCTTTGGTTGACCGGCACTGAACCGGCCAGCAGCGTTCAGGCAAGTCAGGCTAGCCGACCTGGCTTGAAGGTGGCCACGAGGTTGTCGTGGCCGGGATGCCAGCCAAGATCGCTCATGGGCGGCCGGCTGTCCGCTGGCGTCACGAACTACTGGCCGTGACCACCTCGGCCGCTGTCACCGCCGCCTTTTGCGCCTGTGCGATGCCAGCCGCCTTGGTCGGGTTGTCCTTTGACAGGACCACGATCAGCAGTTGCTGGCCGTCGCGCCAGACAATCCCGATGCTGTCGACGGCCAGCAGGCGCGGATCTGGCAGCCAGCCGTTCCTGACCGCGTATCTGGTACCAGGGCTCGCCGCGGCCGGGATTCCCCACCGCTGGCCCGGCGCCACGTGCTCCATGAGGCTGACCGCGTAGGCCCGCGATGCCCAATCCAACGGCGATCTGGCCGACGTGAGGTCGGTCAGTAGCTGAAGCTGATCACCGACAGTGGTACTGGTCAGGTCCCAGCGGCCGGCCGTGCCCAGGCTGGTGTGCGTCAGCTTCAGCACCTGGTTAGCAGCTTCGAGGCCAGCGCCGCCGCCGACGAGCCGCCACAGCGAGCTAGCGGCGCTGTCGCTGCTGTTCTCGATCATCTCGGTGGCCAGGGCGGCGTCATGGGCTACGAACGTGGTCCCGTTGCGCTGGTGCTGCAGTAGCAACGTGGCCAGGATGTCGGCCTTCACGGCGCTCCCGGTACGGAAGCGGACGCCCGCGTTGTAGACCGCGTGGCGGCCCGTAGCGGTGTCTAAAACGCCGACGGCCAGCGTGCCAGGGTCCGTGCTGACTTCTGGCCGCAATGCCGCTGCCAGTCGCAGGTTCAGGTTCGCGGGTCGCTCGGTCCTAGCCGCCGAACCCCCCGAAATGGTGGCGTCTGGAACGCCTGCCGGGGTCGTCACACCAGGCTCGTTCCTGGCCTTGACCGCCGATATCGTCACCACGCCAACGAACGCCGCCATGAGCCCGAATATCAGCGCGAATACCATCCGCTCCTGCGCGTGCAGGCCGCCTGCATGAGCTGGCACTCGCAGCCTGCCTGCAGGAGACTGCCCCCGCCTCACCTCGTTCTCCGGAGCACAACCGTTTCCCCCGCATGCCCGTTACATCTCGCCTCGCACGGTTTGCGAAGAACCGCTCCGCCCTGCTATTAGGTAAATGGCAAAGCCGGGACGTTAATGGGCGATTTACATTCCCTCGAAATTGCTGAGATATTGACAAGTAGACGGTACCAGAAGACCGATTCCGAGCACGGCTTACTCGCCAGACTCAGCAGGTCAGACAGCGGCGCAAGCCGGGCCGGGACGAATTCTAAAATCGGCACTTGAATTCGCGTTTATGGCTCGTGCCGAGCAAAAACATTGCCGACCGTGGCAATTTGGCGCGCGCAGATGCCCCGCCACACTTAACTTCCATACGTTCGGTGGCTTAACGTAACCGGCGCGGCGAAAAGTCGCTAAACAGGCGAAGCGCCGAGGTTACGGCGTCAAGCTGCCCGGTGCCGCGCCCGGCCAGGGAACTGAGCCGGGTCCTTGTCGGCGACGTCGATTCCGGAGACGGCCATGTACGCGACGATCGCCACGAGCGGCACGGCCAGGACCACAGCGACAACGCCGCGGCCCCAGTCCAGGCCGCCCAGCCTGTGCGGCACGCCCAGCCAGTCCGCGACGGACGCGCCAAGCGGCCGGGTCACCGTGTAGGCGAACCAGAACGCCAGCACAGAGTTCATGCCCAAGCGCCAGGCGACTGCCGGGATCGCGATCACCACGAGGAACAGAACGGCCGAGGAGAAGAATCCGATCTTGAACGTGACGGCAGTGAGGTCCCCGAGCGCCGTCCCGAGCGCGAAGGTGGCTATGACGGTGGCCCAGTAGAACGATTCCCGCCGGAACGTGGTGATGCTATGGATCGACAGCGTTCCCTCGGTCAGGTACCAGGCGGCGAAGATGATCGCCAGCGCGATAGCGTACAGCGCCGTGGTTTCCTTGTACGGGAGCCCGACCACCAGGTGCAGCCCGTCGGCGGCCATCGTGCCGGTGACGGCCACCGCGGTAACCGCGAGCCAGTAGATCCAGGTGTTGTAGCGCTTGGAGCGGAACTGCAGGACCAGCGCGCCCACGAGCAGGACGGCGCCGAACGCCGCGGTCGGCGCCTTGCCGTAGCGGAAGTAGGTGAAATCCGCGATAGCCTCGCCCATGCCAGTGGTCAGTACCTTCGCTATCCAGAACCACGCGGTGATTTCCGGCACCTTGATGGCGGCCTGCCGGGCTGGCGCGCCGAGCCGTCCCGCGACTTCGCGACTGGTCATGGCGGTCAGGATGCCATACATCCCGGACTGGTTCTGACGGCCTTTACGAGAAGTTTTAAGGGCAGGTTTGTCGGTTCTTTCAGCCAGCTGCGGCCGCGTCGCTCGTAGTGTCGAATGCGCGCCACTGGGAAGGCTGGCAGCGGCTTGACTTGGCCCTTAGGGCCGGGCCGAGCCTGACTGGGCCGGGCAGCGTGTCCGGTATGAGGAGGGACATGCCAGTCGGTCTGATGACCAGCGGGGAGTTCGCGAGCGCGTCAGGGCTATCGCGGAAGGCGCTGCGCCTGTATGACGGGCTCGGGCTGCTCCGCCCGACGGTGGTCGACCCTGCGACAGGGTACCGGCTCTACGCGCCGGCCCAACTGGAGCAGGCCAGGCTGGTCGCCTGGCTGCGCCGCCTTGGCATGCCACTGGCCCGGATCCGCTTGGTAGCCGCGCTGGAACCCAACCGGGCGGCGGCTGAACTGGCGGCGTACTGGACTCAGGTCGAGAAGGAGACAGCCGCAAGGCGCGACCTGGCTACCTTCCTCATCGGGTACCTGTCCGGAAGGGACGCTGCAATGCAAGAGGCCCAGAACACGCTGGCGATCCGGTACGCGGTGCGGTCCGACGCCGGGCTGTGCCGGGAGGACAACGAGGACACCGGTTACGCCGGAGCTCGCCTGCTCGCGGTCGCGGATGGCCTGGGGGGCCATCCGGGCGGCGAGCTAGCAAGCGCGGCCGTAATCGAGGCGCTGAAGCCCCTGGACACCAAGATCCCTGCAGGCGAGCTCATGAACGCGCTCGACCACGCAGTACGTCGCGCGAGCGGCAGGCTGCGCGACATCGTCGCCTCCGATCCGTCACTCAGCGGCATGGGCACTACGCTGACCGCGCTGGTCTGGTCGGGTTCACAGCTCGGGCTGGTGCACGTCGGCGACTCGCGCGCCTACCTGGTACGCGACGGCGTGGTTTTCCAGATCACCCACGATCACACGATGGTGCAGTCGCTGCTCGACGACCACAAGATCACGCCGGAGGAGGTCAGCTCCCATCCGCAGCGCTCGCTGCTGCTGCGGGCCCTGATGGCCGACGACGCCGAGGCTGACCTGCAACTGCGCGAGACGCTGCCGGGTGATCGTTACCTGCTGTGCTCCGATGGCTTGCATGCGGTAGCTGCGGCCGAGGACATCGCCCGCATCCTGGTCACCGTCAGCGATCCCGATCGCGCGGCGGGCGAGTTGCTGACCTTGGCCATGGACGGCGGCGGACCCGACAACATCACCTGCATCGTTGCTGATGTGGTAGCCGCCGAGGTCGCCGCGCCCGGCGCGGCCTAGATCCGGCGGCGATCGTCACCCTCGCACAGCGGGGCGCATTCTCAGCCCATAGCGCTGGGAAGCGGCCGATCCCGCTCCTGCGGCGGGAAACGAAGGCACGGCACATGCCAGTGCTAGCGCCCGAATCAACCGCGCGGAATAGTTCGCAGCACCAGGTGCAGCAGCTGCTGGCGGCTGACATTGACCGCCCAGATGCCAGTCGGGCCGGCCGCAACGGATTCCGGCCCAGAACCGAGCGCGACCGCTGTGCCGGTTGCCTTGTTCGTGGCGGGGTCGACCCGGACAATGCTTGCCGTCCCGGTCGACGATGACGTCACTGCCCAGGCCGAGTTGCGCCAGAAGTAGACGCTGTCGACGCCCGGGAGCGATATGGCCGCGGTAATGCGACCCGTGGCGGGATCGACGCGGTCGACTACGTTCGTTCCGCTCATCCAGAGCGAACCTGCGCCGCTGGCATCAATATCAGTGATCTTGCTCCACACGGCTGGGTTCAGCGAGGCCGAGGCGCCGGTGCGCGGGTCTATCCGGGATACCGAGCCGCCGCCATTGGTGCTCGTGACCCACAACGCGCCCGCCGCCGGGACTATCGGGCCGATGTCGGTACCGAATTCGAAGTGCGGCCCGACAACGCGGTTCGTGCGCGGATTGATGCGATACAGGTTGCCGCCAGCGACCCAGACCGAGCCGTACGCGATGGCTATAGGCCCAGGCAATCCGTACCTTGGCAGCGTGATGAATGCCATCACCTTGCCGTCGTGCGGGTTAATGCGGTAGACGCCCAGCTGATACCCCGGCATGTTGCCGCCGGACACCCAGACCGAGCCAGCTCCGATGGCCAGTTGACTGAACTCGTCGGTTCCGGGAGTCGGTATCGTCGCTACGACCTTGTTGGTCGCCGGGTTCACCCGGTAGGTGACATTGAGACCGCCAACCCAGACTGCACCGGCTCCGGCCGCTACCGGCAACACGAACCGGGCAAAGTGCAGGCGGCTGGCCACCACGAGTTGCTGAGATGGCGCCGAACTCGACTTCCGCGGTGCTGGCGCCGGCAGTGGCGGACGCAGATAGAGGGTTACCGCGATGACCGCTGCCACTGCAACCGCTGCGGCCACGGCGGCGATTGCCATTCGAGGCCGCCGTCGGCTAGCCAGCCGCTGCTCGATCTGGGTCCACGAGTCCGGTGACAGCTGGTGCGATGCGGCGGCCCGGTCGAGCCCGAGCCGCAGGTTCCTCGCCGTTGTGCCGCGATCGATCATGGGCTGCTTCCTTTGTCGGACCCCGTTCCCTGCATAGCGCTCGTATCGGTCAGCAAGGGTTGCAGGCGCATGAGTGCCTTAGCCGTCTGGCTCTTTATGGTGCCGACGCTGACGCCGAGTACGGCCGCGGTGTCGGCCTCGCTCAGGTCCAGGTAGTAACGCAGCACTACGCATTCCCGCTTGCGTCGCGGCAACTGTGCCAGCGCCCGCAGGACATCGGTGCTGATGTCGGGTTCGCCTGGTGTCCACGTCGGCACGGCGAGCCATGCCCGTATCTCCCTGAGTCGCATGCGGGCGCCGGACCGGGCGAGGTTCACGACCGTGGTACGCAAATAGGCAGGCGCTGCCTCGGGCCGGCGGATCGCGTTCCAGCGGTGCCAGGTCCGGACGAACGCCTCCTGGGCCAGTTCCTCGGCCAGGCCCCAGTCGCCCGTCAGCCCGAAGCCCAGCCGCACCAGCTCGGCATAGTGGCGCTGGTGCAGCCGGGCCAGGGCATCGGTCCGCCCCGACGATTCCACGTCGGTAAGACTTCCGTGCCGACGGAAAGGTTGCCGCACCAACAGAAGCGGGGTCGAACGGACACCGCCGCGCATTGCGGTCCTGCTGGTAGATCTGGCCACGGCAGGCAGGAACAGCCCGGTCACGGTTCATCGGTATCCGGGCCGGTGATGTCCGAGAATCCGAGGCATCTTGACTGGCTGGTGGCGCGGGGCCCACCACAGTTCGGTGCAACCGGGCGCGTTGCAGGCGACCTTGATATGACCGCCGCGAGCCGCCTGGGCGGCCTCGCAGTCGCACGGTTCCCAGGTGATGGCCACAGAGCCGGGCCGCCATGGGTGATGGCTGCGGCACTCCTCAGGGAAACCCGGCCATCGTGGCGGTTGCGCCTGGACCATGCCTATATTCAAACATGTGATCGATCACGACTGGAAGCCGGCAGATCGCGGAGAGCGGCGATCCCGTTGTTACGACGGGACCGCCGCTATCCGTTCGGATCGTGTTAGGGGATAGCTACGGTCTTCCAGCTTGCGCCGGCGTTCGCGGTCTTCAGCAGGCCCATGCCATTGGCCATGATCGGTCCGCCGTTGAAATGGATCACATAACCGGTGGTGGCGGAGACGTAGGCCAGGTCACGGACGCCCAGGCCGCCATCGGACAACGTCGCGTATTTCCAGGTACTGCCGCCGTTGACCGATCGGTAGAGGAAGGTCGCGCCACTGCTGGCCGTCAGCGTGATCACCCGAGGACGTCCCGGCGGCATGGCCAGCAAGCCGACATTGCCGGGTTCCGCGGGCTGGCCGACCAGATGGAAGGTACGCCCGCCGTTGGCCGACGTGAACACCTCCTTGAAGCTTTGGCCGGGCTGCGGGTAGCTCTCGTCGGAACATGCAATCGCAACGTTGGCTGTCGACGCGGCTGCCACCGCAGTCGGGGACAGCGCGATGCGCGGACAATGGAAGGACAACCTGGACCAGTGCTTGCCGCTGTCGGTGGACCTCCACAACTTCGGCGAGATGCCAGCCCAGACGGAGTGGCCGAACACTGTCAGCGCGTTCGCCGGGGATACACCCGGGACGAGGGTCCATTTGGTGGTGCCCACCTGACTCTCATACAGCCGGGCCGCGTCGAGGCCGCCGCTGACGGTTTCTGTCGCAGCGAACACCTCCCCATCCGACGCCGCCAACGCGACCACCTCACCCGGCAGAAGTACCCGGTGCCACTGTTTGCCGGCGTTGGTGGTGGCCCACAGACTGGGGCCGAACAGCCAGCCATCGCTCGCGTTCTCGAATCGGACCGTGCTTACCGCGGACCGCGGAGAGGCAGTGAACGGCGGGACCAGCGAGACCGCTGGCGCAGGCACCGCCGCCCAGGTCTTGCCGCCGTCGACGGTCGTCTCCAGAAGCGCCTTGCACGGCAGGATGCTGCATTTGCGAGCGCCCAGCACGAAGCCGGTTTGCGCCGACACAAAGCTGGCCGAGTCCGCCTCGAACCCCTTCGGAGGCTTCGGGCTCCCGCCCGCGGGCTGCGCTGAGGCGATGCCCGACCCAAGCGCCAGGAGCAGCATCGGGACGGCGGCCAGCGCCGTCGTCCGGCCTAATGACATCTTCATAATCGAGTCCCCTTAACCTCTCTACGTCACATGCGGCACTCCACCGCACATACGCCTATGACGTCCCAGCCGTCTCGCTGGTTGGAACGCGATGCGGGACGTGCCTTGGGTCCCTGAGAGGTTGCAAAGCGCAGGCAGGCCGTTACCGGCTGCGGCTCTAGCGCCGCGGTGGTCGGCACGGGCTAAGCCGCGCGGCGATACCCGCGCAGTCCGCCACGGCAACCTCTGGCTGGTGCCCGCCGGTCACGCACGAAGTGAGCTCACGCCTTCAGACACTGGCCAGGTGGCTTCGGCGCGGCGGACAATGACTGCGTGCGCAGCCGCCTTGCGTCAGCACTGCTTCTCATGTGCGCGGTGAGCATCGCGCCAGCCTGCACGACCACCGCCGTAGCACCGCACCCGGCCAAGCCAGCGACCGGGCCCGCCGCCACACCGCAGGCGACGCCTAGCGGCCACGCGCTGGGAGCGCCAGAATGCCGTCCAGCGTCGCCGGTGACCGTCTTCAATCCCTTCCTTGCTGAGGTGGAGGGAACCGGGCATGGCGCGACGCTGTGGGGGCTGCTGATGTTCCCGCATCCGTGGCCCGCCCGCGTCGGCGATCAGGAAAAGATCGTCTGGCGGATGACAGGCACCACGTGGCCGCTGGCATTGGCGGCGATCGGCCCGGACGGAGCGCGCCACCCGCTGCTCTGGGGTCCAGACGCTCACCTGCCGGGCAGTATCTGGCCGGGCAAGAAAAAGCCGGGAGACGAGTGGGGCGCGGGCTATCTATTTACCGAGCCTGGCTGCTGGGACCTGCACGCCGTCCGTGGCGGCGCCACCGCTGATGTGTGGCTTGATGTGATCCCACGATCACATCAGGTCTAGGCGCAGCTCCAGGAAGCCGTCCAGCTTCCCAGTGGCACGGGCAGTGATCGCCGCGATCGTCCCCGGTGACAGCGGCATGCCGACCAGGTCCGCCAGCGGATGCGCGGTGCGCTGCCAGGACAGGAACTGCCCGGCGTACGGGTAGAGGATCACTGTGGCGGTCCGCGGGCCGTACTGCAGCGGCTCACCGCGCCCAGGGGGTGCGGGCAGCAACTTGCCCCCAGTCTGCGGCGGGGTTCAGGTTACGAGCAGGCGAAGGCCAAGCTCTGCCGCATCGAGAGCGACGAGGTCGCGGTTGCGTTCGGCCCAACGACCGGACGCGAGGTCATCACGGAGGCTGCGCACTGCCCGCTGCTCGGCGTCCGGCCCAACCGTGGCCCAGACCGATATTCCGCGACGGACATTCTCGTCCAGGTATGCCTCGGGCCGGCGCCAGTAGGCCTCGAAGAAGCCGTCAGCGCAGTCCCACGGGATGAGCACCGGCTCCATCCGGGCTCCGATCGCCCGGGCAAGCTCGGTCAGCGACGGCCTGCCGACCAGGAGGTCAGCGACCTCAGGCAGGTAGTCGCGAGTAAGCCAGAACCGATGAAGCCATGCGGTGTCACTGGTGTCGAACGTGAACACCACCACGCGGCGAGCCACGCGCCGCATCTCGCGCAGGCCCGCGATCGGATCCTGCCAGTGATGGACGGTGGAGAAAGCCATCGCGGCGTCGAAGGACTGGTCCTGGAACGGAAGGCTCTCCGCGACGGCAGCCACGCACGGCGCTGCGCCTGCGGGCCGCTGCGCACGCATGAGGGCCGACGGTTCCACCGCGGTCACGTCACGGCCGGGAGGCTCGTAGGAGCCGGTGCCGGCCCCGACATTCAGCACGGTCCGCGCATCGCCGAGCGCAGCCCAGACCCGCGCGGCGATCCGCGGCTCGGTGCGCCGCGTCACGGTGTAAGTGGCTCCGATGGTGTCATACAACTGCGCGCTGGACATGTCGCTGCCTCCCTGGCTGTCACCATCCCCACGCCGCGCACGTGGCCTGGCGTCGCTGCGCTGGATACGTGGTCACTTGCGCACCATTTCACCACATTGGCCGACCTGACGTTCCGGAGGTCGGTGACCGTGGTGATCGTCGGCAGGAAGTACTGGGCGTTGCCGTCATCGGTAGGGTTCGGCTCATGTCTGAGGTGATGGTTGACGAGTATGGGCGGCCCGAACCGCCCCGTGCGGGTCGCGAGGTCGCGACGCTGCTTGGTTTCTCGACTATCAGCGGGCGACGCTGGAGTGGAAGTGTCGGGGGTTGAGCGATGAACAGTTGCGGGTGACGCTGCGGCCTTCGTCGATGACCCCAGGCGGGCTACTCAAGCACTTGGCCTGTGTCGAGGACTCCTGGTTCACTGAGGTGGTGGCTGGCAAACCGGCTCCCGAACCATGGGCCAGTCTGGACTTCCAGGCGGATCCGGAGCGGACCTGGCACAGCGCAGCGTTCGACGTCCGGCGAGTATCTGCCGGCTCTGTGGTCGGAGCGGGTTAACCGGTCCCGCGCCGTCGTGCAGGCACAGCTCAGCAGGGGTGCAGAGGCGGCGCTCAGCGAGACGCACGCTGACTGGCAGTCCACACCCAGTGGGTCTATAACGAAGCCCGCCAACAACATCGCGGCGGGACTACTATCCGCTGAGCGGGCGGTGGCGGGGGCGACCGGGCAGACAGTCCCGCCTTCCGTGGCTTGCCGCAGGCCCATGGGTATGGTGCAGAGTTTCCTGACAAACGGGGGAAATGAGGAGTGGTGCATGTCCGAGCATGCAGTTGTGATCGCCGGCGGCGGTCCGACGGGGATGATGCTGGCGGCGGAGCTGACGCTGGCGGGGACCGACGTCCTCATCGTCGAGCGACGCGCCAGCTTCAAGCTCGAAAGCTCGCGCTCCAGAGGTCTGCACTCCCGCACCATCGAGGTGCTGGACCAGCGCGGTGTCGTCGATCGCTTCCTCGCCGAGGGGAAGGCGATGCAGGTGCAGGCGTTCGCTGGGGTCCCGATGGACATCAGCGACTTCCCCACCCGCCACAACTATGGGATGGCGCTGCTGCAGAGCCACTTCGAGCGCATCCTGGCCGGCTGGCTCGACGAGCTGGGCGTTCCCATCCTGCGCGAACGCGAGGTGACCGGTTTCACGCAAGACGACAGCGGCGTCGATGTCGCGCTGTCCGACGGCACACCGCTGCGGGCGCAGTATCTGGTTGGTTGCGACGGGGGCCGCAGCGCTGTGCGCAAGGCGGCCGGAATCGATTTCGCGGGCTGGGATCCAACCACGCGCTGGATCATTGCCGAGGTCGAAATGGAGGAGGTGCCGGAATTCGGCTTGCGTGGCGGTGGTGGCATCGGCCCAGCCGACGATGGACGGGTGGGCGTCACCCTGATCGTGCCCGACCTGGACCGCACCGATGAGCCCACCCTGCAGGACGTCCGCGACGCGCTCATCCGGGTTGACGGCAAGGACTACGGCGTGCACAGCCCGCAATGGATCTCCAGCTTTACCGACATGACGCGTCAGGCGGTGGCGTATCGCGGCGGGCGCGTGTTGCTCGCGGGTGACGCCGCACATGTGCACGCTCCAATGGGCGGGCAGGGTTTGAACATCGGCGTGCAGGACGCTGTCAACCTGGGGTGGAAGCTGGCTCAGGTTGTCAACGGAACATCACCGGTGAGCCTTCTCGACACGTACCACGCTGAACGGCATCCGGTTGCTGCCCGCGTGCTGCAGAACACGATGGCGCAGAGAGCGGTGGGCGCCAACGACGAGCGCACGGTCGCGCTTCGCGTGATCCTGGCTGAGGTGCTGACGATGGATCAACCGCGCAAGCACATCGCCGCGATGATCTCCGGCCTCGACGTCGCCTACGACCTCGGCGGGGGACACCCGCTGCTCGGGCGCCGCATGCCTGACCTGGATGTTGTGACCGCTGATGGCCCGATCACGCGTTTTCTGGCTGCTGCACAGCGCCAAGCCGGTGCTGCTCAACTTCGGTCAGGCCGGTGGGTTCGACATCGCACCGTGGGCCGAACGCGTTCAGCTCGTTGATGCCTCCTACGCCGGCATCTGGGAGCTCCCGGTGGTCGGCGAGGTGACCGCGCCGTCGGCCGTGCTCGTCAGGCCCGACGGACACGTCGCCTGGGTGGGGGAGGGAACCGATGCGGGATTGCGCGATGCGCTGACGACCTGGTTTGGACCGTGATCAGGTGATGATGTCGCTCGCAGCGATGACCGGCCAGCTCGGCTCGCCCGGAAGGTTGAGGTAGGGGCAGTCTTGCACCGCCGCTCCGCCGGCGGCAGACGCCACATCGGCCGGCCTCCGCCTTCCTCAGCCGCGCTGACACGATCAGACCGGCGATCTCACCGTCGTCATCGTCCTCGGCTTCGATGCCGCCCACGATAACGCCCCGCAGGCCGAGCAGCTGAGCCCATAGCCTTGTAGGTCGCACGCCATTTGCCCTCCCTTCCGATCCAGCCTTCAAGCAGCCGGAAAGTAGGCCACGACCCCGCCGCCGCCCTGGCCGGCGTGCTCACCTCGATGCCAGCCGGCGGCATCGCGCTCGGCGACATCATCGCCGACTCCGGCTGCTCCCACCGCGTCCCGGACACCTGGGAAAACCCGCTCCGCGCCGCCGGCGCCAGCCTCGCCCGCGACCTGCACCCAAACGACCGCGGACCCCGCGGCACCCACCACGGCGCGATTATCGCCAACGGATGCCTCTACTGCCCCAAGACACCACCGGCGCTGCTGGAACTGGCCCCGCTGCCACCCGGCGCCAGCACCGCTGCTGTCGCCGCCCACGACCAGCAGACCGCCGAGCTCGCCCGCTACAAACTCGGCGTCCACGCCGGCGAGGACGCCGACGGCTACCGCCGGCTGGCCTGCCCCGCCGTCACCAGGAAGGTCCGCTGCCCGCTCCGCCCCGCGTCTACGGCACTGCCCCGGGACCGGCCCGAGATCCTCACCCCGCCCGAACACCCGCCCGCCTGCTGCACCCGGCAGACCATCACCGCCGGCCCGGCGTCGCGCCGAAAACCCGGCAGAAACACCACTACCCATCGCAGGCGTGGCGGATCTCCTACCGCCGGCGCAACGCCGCCGAACGGCTCAACGCCGCCATCAAAAGACACCGCCGTCAACAGCATCGACCGCGGCTGGATCCGCCTGATGGGCGTCACCCCGCTCATGCTCTGCCTCGCCTGCCTCATGGTCGTGCGCAACCAGCGCATCCTGACCGCCTTCCAGGCCCGGCAAGAACACGACGCGCGCGCCGCCGCCCAGCCGCCCACCCGCAAACGCCGCCGCCAGCTCGCCGGCACTGCAGCCGTGCCGCCCTAACCGGGCCCGCGAACCCAGCGTCACCTCAGCAGCCGCCACTTCCAGCACCGCAGCCCGGGCCCAGCCACGCCTCAGCCCGCGAGCGCACACCCCCGAACCCGAAAACAGCCCGGCAACCCGGCACCAGCCCCGCGAACACCCGCGAAAACCAGATCAACTCAGCGCGACTGCGAGAATGTCAGAGGCATATGTGAGCATCAAGCTCGGAGCAATGTGAAGAACACGGGGTGGAGCTAAGCGGGCTCGAACCGCTGACCCCCTGCTTGCAAAGCAGGTGCTCTACCTACTGAGCTATAGCCCCAGCAAACGCCGCTTAACGGCTCTTCAGCCTACCCTGCCGCCCGGCTGCGGGCCTACGCGGTCAGCCGAGCCGCCCCGCGGCCGGGGCAGATTAGCTGCGTCGGTGAAAGTCCACCTGCTTTCAGCAACCGCGTGCCGTCGACATCCGGCCGAGAACCTGCCCAACCGGCAGCGGAACATCGTACCCAGACAAGCACCAGCCACCCTCGTCAGCATCGCGGTCATGCTCGGCGGCCAGCCGTTCCGCCCGGATTTCGACGGTATGCCCAGCCTGCTGAAGTGCAAGCTGGGCGAACAGCGCCGCCGCTGGGTCGCCACTCAAGGGCTGGCCCGCCTCGCTCGTGAGTGACCGCGGCTGACCCTTGGTGGCCGGCCTGTGGCGCAGTTGTAGCAGGGCCGAGCAGGTCCGAGTCCCCGCCCTATTCATTGACCGTTGTCGTCGGCCGGGTGATGATCATCGGCATGCAGCTTGTCGCCGTAGCGATTGTGGGTACGGTCGGGATTGCTTCGAGCCTGTTGGGGAGTCAGTGGCTGACCTAGTCCCGGTCCTGTGGCTGACCGGTCCGCCCGGAGTCGGCAAGTCCGCGGTCTCTTGGCAGATCTTCACCGAGCTGGCGCGGGCCGGAATCCACGCCGCCTTCGCCGATGCCGACCAGCTGTGCATGTGCTATCCGGCACCGCCGGGCGATCCGGGTCGCGAGCGGATCAAGGCGCAGAACTTCGCCGCGATGCTTCCTCACTACCAGGCGGCAGGTGCACGGTGCGTGATCGCGAATGGCGTCATTGACCCAGCCAGCGGCCTGCACCCCGAGCTGCTGGCGCATGCCGACGTGACGGTCTGTCGGCTGCGAGCTGACCCGGCCGAACTCGTGCATCGGTTCGTCGGGCGGCGCCGGTCGGGCAGCGATCTCGGCGACACACTCCAGGGGACGCTAAACGAGGCCGACGCGATGGACGCCAGCGTTTTCGCTGATGTGTGCGTGGACACCAGCGGCGCGAAGGTGGCCGAGGTGGTCGGTCTGGTAGGGGACAGGTGCCACACCTGGCCAGGCTTTAGCGGAGCGCTCCCGGAACCGCGTATGGCGTCAGGCGGAACCATCAGGGCCAGTGACGACGATGAAGCTGACGGCGCGGACGGGAATGTCCTGTTGATCTGCGGGCCTACTGGCGTCGGCAAATCCACTATCGGCTTCGAGCTCTACATGCGATACCTACGCGCTGGCCGCACCGCGGGCTACATCGATCTTGACCAGATCGGATTCGTCAAGCCCGATGCGGCGAACGATCCCGGCCACCACCTGCTCAAGGCCCGCAACCTCGCCGCCATGTGGCGCACTTATCACGCTGTCGGCGCCAGGCACCTCATCGCCACCGGCCCGGTTCCGACCGAGGAAATAAGTCGGACCTATACCGGTGCCCTGCCCACGGCAACAGTAACCGTATGCCGGCTTCACGCCGGGCACGCCGAAATGCGCGCCCGGATTATGTCCCGCGCTTCAGGGGGCAGCTGGCCCCAGCCCGGAGATCCGTTGCGGGCGAAGCCAGCCGAATACCTGGACCGCGTGGCTGACCAGGCGGCAGCCGACGGTCAATCGCTGGAGCGCGCGAGGGTCGGAGACATCCGCATTGACACTAACGGGCGAACCGTCTACGAAGCCGTCGACTTGATCGCCGCTGCGACCGGCTCCCTGCCAGACGAGGCGGTCCGCGACGGCGCCTAGGCGTCTCCGCACCGCCAGCCAAGATTTGCAGCCAGCAAACCGCGTCGGCGGCATACAGCGGGCACGTCCCTAACCTGCCCAGCTAGGGGTGGTCTGCGCGGAGCCGTCGCGTGTCAGGGAGCGGTCTCCAGGGAGTCGTCCAACGGCAGCTCGGGGAGGCTCAGGCGACCGCAGTACACCATCTGAGTAGGGTTGGCCGGTGCCCGAGTTGCAGCGCCTGCGCGCCGACCACGCCCCGGCTGTGCTGGCCTTCGAACTGGCGAACCGCGCGTACTTTGCCACCTTTATCTCCGACCGCGGTGATGAGTTCTTCGATCACTTCACCGAGCAGCACAACGCCCTACTGGCCGAGCAGGAGGCTGGCACCTGCGTCTTCCACGTGCTCGTCACCGAGGATGGCACGGTGCTCGGCCGATTCAACCTCGTCGATCTTGAGGAGGGTACCGCCGAGGTCGGATACCGGGTCGCACAGCAAGTCGCGGGTCGTGGCGTGGCGACCGCGACCCTGCAAGAACTGTGTCGGCTCGCGGCCGCGCAGTACGGGCTGCGCACACTCAGAGCAGCGACCACCTATGACAACGTCGCGTCCCAGAAGGTGCTGGCCAAAGCCGGGTTCGTCCCGACTGGTCCGGCCGAGCCTGGCGGCCGACCAGGCACCTGGTATCAGCGTGACCTGGCCGGCGACTGACCCCAGATCAGTCGCTGACGACGCGCAGCAGCGCCAGGAGCAGTGAGGGCCGGGCTGTGAAGCTCTCGCTCTGAACCCTTGCTTGCAGGTCGCCGTTTCGGCCTGCAACAACGGCGCCGGTGCCCGCTGTGCTGACGTGTCGGGGTAAGCGAGACGAACTGACACACCAAAGACCGCCGGAACGCGCATCGCCCGGCTCATAACCCAGAGACTGCCGGTTGAGGATGGATGGCCAGGTAGTCACTGGTTTCCCGCTCTGACCAGCGCCTCCTCGGCCTGAGCAGCAAGCACGGCGACTAGATCCGCCGCCGCAGACAACTCGGTGATGAGGTCGATCGCCTCGCTGGCCCACACCGGCTCCAGTGGCAGATCGCCTCTGGCCACGGCGGCCTGATAGGACTGCTGAGCGTCGGAGTCAGCAGCAAGCTCGTCTTCTCTACCCCGCCACCGGTCGAAGAACGTGTTACGCAGGGTGCGAGCCGGATACTTGGACGGCCAGGGCGACCCCCGCGCGATGTCGGAGATCCGGCTGCGCTCGGTGTCCTCCCCGGCTCCTTCGATAATCGCCTTGGTGACCGAGGGCGTGACCAAAGCTTCAAGGGCGACCAGGAACCGGGTCCCGAGCAGAGCCCCTGCTGCCCCCAGGACCAGCGCGGCCGCAACACCGCGTCCGTCGGCGATCCCGCCTGCCGCCAGCACCGGGGTGGGCGCGGCAAGGTCAACCACTACGGGAACGAACGGAAGAGTTGACCTTCTACCACCGTGCCCGCCAGCTTCGGTGCCCTGCGCCACGATGACGTCCGCACCAACGTCTATCGCTTCCCTGGCCTCTTGAAGGTCGGTGACTTGCACGATCAACGCTGCTCCGGCCCTATGGATGGGGCCGACAAAGGGCCGGGAGTCACCAAAGGACAGCATGACCGCACACGGACGATGCGCCAGCGCTCGCTCGACCGTGACCACGTCGGTCGCCCAGCTCTGGAACCCCACACCCCAGGGCTTGTCCGTGCCCGCGGCGACGATCTCCAGCTCGCGGTCGAGCCAGCCTGGATCCTCCCGTCCACCGCCGACTAGCCCTAGCCCGCCGCCGTTAGAGACGGCCGCTGCCAGCGCGCCGCCCGATGCTCCGCCCATGGGCGCGAGGGCAATGGGGTGCTTCAACGAGAAGAACTCCGTGAACGCTGTCTGCAACGCCATGAACCCATCATTGCTAACAGGAGGAGCTGCGTCAGACGGGCAACCGAGATCTGTCGACAGCCGCCAGCGGCCTGCCTGAAACGGACATTTGCGTAACCACGACGAAACGGCGCCTTGATCGGGCGCCGGACAAGGCATCCCGGCGCAGGTCAACGGCGCGATCCGGGCAACTCGGACTTACTCGCACGAGAACGCCGAACTGCAGGGATGTTGCCCGACTGGCCACGCAACGTGACCGGGCGCTGGGCCGTAACCGCTCATGTTCCGCTCATATGCGGCACCGAGCCCGCACGCGTGGTCGTTTGCGCCGAGCCCGTATGGGAGGATCTGCGCCCAGAGTTGCCTCGTCATCTCGACGTCAGTTTCTCACCCTATTTCCCCCTGCCTGCGGTGTTTCTTTCTAGCGTTAGCAGCGCGGTCTCCGCTGCGTTCAGCCAGCCGTGCCCAGAAGTGAGCTTCAGCTACGTCGCCTCGTCAGGATGACCGGGCTCGTGAAGCGGTCATGGAGCAAGTCCTGGTCCGCCCGATGACCTACCCGGGATCGGCTCTGCCAGTGCCGCCCGCCAGGATGCGGCAGGGAACGGGTCGGCGAAGTACTGCGTCTCGTGCGCGACGAAGCCGCGGGCGAGTTCCATGATGCTTACCGAATGGGTGGGCTCGCCGTCGTAGGTGATCACGCATTCGCTGATCCACAGATTCCCTTGGCCGCTGATCCGGCGGACGGCAAAGTGCCGGTCCGCCGGATGGCCGCCGCGTTGCGCCTGGATCTTCGCGCGGCCGCGGAAGCGCTCTCCGGACTGCGGGTAGTCCAGGACCGCGTCGGCGGCGTAGATCTCATGCTCGGCGCCGGTGTCCCCGCGCTCGGATGCGGCCCAGTGGTCCTCGATCCTTGCCCGGGTCTCAGCGTCACGGTTCATCGTCACTCTCCTCGCGCCGGAACAGCGGCAGGACGCTGGCGAGCGCCCCGGCCGGCTGCCTGGTGATCCGGAAACTGCCCGCCATCGGCCTGCGGCGGTGGCGCTACGAACGGCAGCCGAAGATGTGCTCCTTGTATACCCATGAACAACGCGAACGATTTAGACCACCCGGTGATTAGGCGGAAAACGCTGATCAACTTTCTGTGCAACCGCCAGCCTGGGCTGGTTAAGCCAGCGTGTGGTCCTCGGACAGGCCATTCGATGGCGCGGTGATCGTGCCGTCGGGATGCCGAACAACGGCCCGGACCATTGGCAGCATGGCGGGTATCGCGTTAGCTGCTACCGCCAATGCTGCGGCAGCGTACAAGACCTTGTCCGCGCCGAAGGCAGACTGAAGCGGGCCCGCGATGGCGTAACCGGCCGGTATGGCAACGAACGCGAGCAGGTAGTCATAGCTTCTGAAGCGCGACAGCAACTCGTTCGGGATGACCTGCTGGATGGCGGTGTCCCAGTTGGTGTTCAGACACCAGGACGCCGGACATGCCGACGACACTCGACACCACGACGAGGTACAGCGGCAGCCGGGCGGCGAGCGCCAGCATTGGCAGCGCCGTCAGCATGCAGGCCGCCATACCGAACGCGATCGGCCTCCGCGCCCTGTACCACATGGCAATGAAGCCGCTGATGAGAGTTCCGGCTGTCATGCCGCTGGAGATGAATCCCCAGCCCGACGCGCCGCCCAGCCGGTGCAGGGCCACAACCGGCCCGAGAACCAGGAGGACGGCGAAGGCCATGTTGGAGAACGCGTTGCCGATCAGGGTCGACCAGGCCCAGCTGCGCGAGGCCACCTCGCGCCACCCGGCGGCCAGCTCAGCCAGGAACCGCCGCCGTTCCGCGTGCACCCGGCCGAGTGCGGGCATGGCCAGCAGGAACGCGGCACTACCGGCAAAAGACGCCGCATCGACCGCAAACGCCCACCCTGTGCCAGCCGCCACGACGAGCAGACCCGACAGCGCCGGACCCGCGACGGATGCGCCGCTGTTGCTGACCGACAGCAGGGAGTTGGCCTGCTGCAGCCGGTCCGCAGGAACGATCTGGGCAATCAGCCCGACCGCGGCCGTCGCCTCAACGGCCGTGCCGATCGCTATCAGCGCGCTTGCGCCTCCGAGTTCCCAGATCCGCGCGTGCCGGGCCAGCAGCAAGCACCGCAACAGCGACTTCCACCAGCATTCGCACGATGTCAGCGCCGAGCATCAGGTTGCGGCGCGACAGCCGGTCTGACCACACCCCGGCAACCTGATAGGACGCCACGCCCAGCCACAGCCCCGGCAAGCAGCACCAGGCCCAGTGAAGTCGCGTTACCGCCGATACCGAGAACCGCGAACGCCAGCGCCACCGGGACGAACGCCGACCCAACCGCAGATGTGCTCGCCGCCAGCCATAGCAGCCGGAACGGCCGGTCATCCAGCGGCCCTAGCAGGCCTGCAGGCCAATGCAGGACTGACCCATTGCCGCCCTCATGATCTTTCCGACGCATGGATCTCCGGGCTCATCCTTCAGCGTGCATTCGCTGATGTCGCGGTCGATCCGCGGCAGCTGTCGCAAAACCTGCTTGCAGGCAGGCCCGCTTCGATCTGGCTGCCTCCTCAGTCGCTGCCATGACCTACACCAGTACCTTTGCTGGCCGCAACTGTTTATTCGCCCGGCCTCCCGGACTCATCGCGCTAGGGTCGCCTGCGTCGGGCTCAACAGCCTCGTGGCCACCGCACGACCACGATCACCGAGACCGTCTACCGTAAGCAGCGGGCCACCACCAGGAGATCATGGGCGGGCTGCGCGATGACGGATGCGAGGTGCACCACTTCGCCTTGCTGGCCGAGCCCTCGACCGTGGTACGGCGGCTGCATAGCCGTAGCCTCGGCCTGGAGCCGAGAACCCAGCCCTGGGAAGTCGATAACCTCGATGAGTGGCTGCGGCAACTTCGTCAGCCCGAATTCGCCCGGCAGCTCGATACCGACGACAAGGGCGTGGCGCAGGTGGCAGACATCATCTCCGGGTTGGCGGGACTGACGATCACCCCGGCTACCGATGGCCCGGTGCCGGCCTGGCTGCACCGGTACGCGACAACCGTGCGTCACATCCGGATGCCCTGGGCAAAGCACCGCCCGCGCCGTCGCTGATCTTGAGGAGCGAGGGTCCCGGTGCCGCGCTCGCTCGTCGCCTGGCGGTACTGATGCGCCGGCCTGGCGGCCGCTCGGGCCAGTCACGGCGGCCAGGGCATACCGACTTTGATGTCGGCGCGTTCGCTTAACAGCACCGCCGGGCGGAGTCGTCTCAGCTGAGCCGCGGGCTTGTCGGTGGCCGGTGGTTGGCTGTCCTGGTGTGGACACCGGGAGAAAAGGTTCGGAGTGCCGTGTCTGACCTGAAGGAGGAGCTACACCGCAAGCTCCAGGCCAGCAGGGCCGCGCTGCTGTCCAAGCTCGACAACCTGAGCGAATACGATCGTCGCCGTCCGATGACGCCGACCGGCACGAACCTGCTCGGCCTGGTCAAGCACTTGGCCGGGCTCGAGTATGGATACCTGGGTGAATCGTTCAACCGCCCGGCTCCAGAGAGCATGTCATGGATCGAGGATGGCTCGATATGGCAGGGCGCCGACATGTGGGCCAAGCCAGAGGAGTCCAGCGAGTACATCATCGGCCTCTACCGGCGCGCCTGCGCCCACGCCGATGGCGTCATAACCGCGCTCGATCTGGAGGCACCGGGATCGGTGGCGCACTGGCCCGAGGGCCGGCGGGACTCGACCCTAGGCGTTCTGCTCATCCGGATGGTCGCTGAAACAGCCCAGCACGCTGGCCACGCGGACATTATCCGGGAACTCATCGACGGGAAGGGCGGCCCCGACCAAGACGATTTCGACGAACCTACCTGGCGCGAGTACATCGCTCACGTTCAAGCCGCGGCTAACGCGTTCGCTACCAGACCTCCGGCTAACACGTGACCGGGGCGTGGGAAGTCGATCGATGGATGGTGCTCTGCCAACTCAGCTACGGCCGACCTGCACGGCTAACGCCAGCTCCGGCGCGCCGGGCCGCGCAACTGACATAGGGATAGGGAATACCCACCATGACACCTCAGGACGCATCGCCGGATAGGCCGGGCGTGCCGGTCCCCGATGCACGCCGGAAGGCCAGGGCACCGCGCGGGGAGTTCGAGGCATTTACGCCAGAGGACCTGAAACTCCCCTACTTGCGACAGATGCGCAATGTCCAAGTAACCATGGGTGTGCTCGCCGTCGTCGGATTCATCGCGGCCCTCATCATCGGGATCCTGGTGATCGTTGACATCTCGCACTTGAACAATCTGCTTAACCATGTGTACGGAGGCACGCCGATCAACTGCCAGTCGGATGGCGGCACGAATCCCAACTGCTAGTTCCATGGCCGGTACGTGGGCGACGTCGCTCGCCTTCCCCCAGCGGGCCACGCGCACCAGGATCGACAACGGAGGTGACCGGCCGCCGTGGACGGCTGGTGTTCGGTCGAGGAACTGACGTGCCGGGGCTTCGCCCGCGCGCCAGTAGTGATGGCCAACGGGGCGCACGACGGTCTGGCCGGCAGCGCCGCAACGCCCGACGGCCAACAAGAGCCACCTCTGGTTTGGTGCGGGAATGGCCATGCGACCAGGGAAAGCCGCGGCGAGTGGATCCCGATGGGACACCATTTTGGTGCGATGTCCGGCATAGAGCCGTTCGTCATCGACCCTGACCGTGTCCATCTTCGCTGGCCGGTCCCAGCCCTCGGTACAGGACCTGCTCACGACCTTCGCCAAGACGCTTGCCGCAGACAGCGGCACCGCTGGGATCCTCCGCGACCAGGCACCGCCGCCGCTCGATCAGTGGCCCGGCGTCGACGCGATCGTCGTCTCGACCGGCAACGCGCTTACCTAGCCAACCCGTCGCCGACCGCTGCGGCCGAATGCTTACCGCCCTGAAGTGCGGCGCTCCGTGCCTACTTGCGCCGGAATGCTGACGCTTGCCGGCCTGCCGTGCGGCCGGCCCGTTGGTGCAAACCCTGAGCCGCCGCGTTCCTTCGCGCGCTGCTTGGCAGGGCCGTCCGCGTCATCTTCCTTACCAAGTTCCTGGCCGTAGGTCGCCAGGAGGCGGGGCAGCTCGGCGATGCTGTGCAGGACATGCGTCGCGCCGGCCTGACGCAGCCGCGCGGCCGAATGCGGTCCCGTCAGCACGCCGACCACCAGTGAGGCGCCGGCCCGGCGGCCGCTCTCCATGCCCGCGCCGGTGCCGTGCACGACTGCTACCTGCCGCACATCATCCGCGCCAGCCCGGAGCAAAGCGGTCAGCGGCAGGTCCGGCGCCGGTAGTCCACGGCCAACGTCCTCTGCGCTCAGTGCAGCATCGAATCTGCCCTGCCAGCCTGCTGCGTCGAGGACCAGCTTCAGGATCCGGCGCGGCAGCGTGGTCATGACCGCGGCCTTGGAGCCGGAAGCAGCCAGCGTGTCCAGCACCTGCCGCGCGCCCGGAATCGGCCGGATCTCGGCCCGCCGGATCGCATCGAACAGCGCACGATCGAAGGCCAGCTCCGCAGCCTGCGCCCGCGCCTCATTGTCCGGGAACAAGGCCCGGAGCACATCGCCGGGTTCTTGCCCGCGCAGCCGGTGCACCTGAGCCATCCGCCGGGCGTATGCGCTCGTACCGGTGACCACTCCCTGTGTCGCGATGGCCTCGGCGAATGACCGCTCGATCAGCCCGTCATCGGCCACCAGCGTGCCGAGTACGCCGCAGCACACCAAGGTGATGCCCGGCGTGTCAGTCATGATTCCGCCCGTGCCGGTGGTCAGTCGTCAGCTGATGTCGCCTCGGTCCACAGGTTGAGCTCAGCCCGATCTGCCTGGACCTTACGCCAGACGGCAACGGCGCTGAGCACCAGCACGGCGACCACAAGCAGCTTCTTCACGGCGTGGAATCCCTCCGGCGACGGCTTCCGGGACGGCCGCGTCAGTTGGCGCGAGCCCCCTTGAGATTCAAGCAGCCTAGCAAGGCCGCGGCTAACGCGGTCGGTGCACGCGGCTCTCGTCCCAGACCGGCCCGGCTGACTCGTAGACGCCGCCATCGGAACCAAAGACCAGGAATCGGTCAAACGACTTGGCAAACCATCGGTCGTGCGTAACCGCGATCACCGTCCCCGAGTAGGACTCCAGCCCGTCTTGAAGCGCCTCCGCGCTGGCCAGGTCGAGGTTGTCGGTTGGCTCGTCGAGCAGCAGCAGCGTTGACCCGGCCAGCTCCAGCAGCAAGATCTGCAGCCGGGCCTGCTGCCCGCCGGACAGTGTCGCGAACGGCTGCCGCGCACAGCCCGACAGCTCATACCGCGCCAGCGCTGACATCGCCTCATTGATCAGCAGTGCATGCCCGGTCATCAGGATCTCCAGCGGAGTCCGTCCGGCCAGTTCGGGGCGCGCATGGGTCTGGGCGAACATGCCGGGAACCACCCGCGCGCCCAGGCGGCCAACACCGAAGTGAGCGACGTCGCCGGCAGCCAGCAGCCGGAGGAAATGCGACTTGCCCGAGCCGTTGGAGCCGAGCACGGCGATCCGCTCGCCGTACCAGACCTCCAGGTCGAACGGGCGCATCAGGCCGGTCAGTTCTAGTTGCTCGCAAATGACCGCGCGCTTCCCGGTACGGCCGCCGCGCAGCCGCATTCGCACGTTCTGCTCCCTGGGGGCCAGCTCAGGCGGTCCGGCTTCCTCGAACTTCCGCAGCCGGGTGACGGCCGCCTGGTATCGCGATGCCATCGCGTCGTTGTAGGACGCTTTCTGCTTGTACATCAGCATCAGCTGGCGGAGCTTCTCGTGCTCCTCATCCCAGCGGCGCCGGAGCTCGTCGAGGCGGTCGTTACGCTCCCGCCGGGCCTCGTGGTAGCTGGCGAAACCGCCGCCGTGGACCCAGACGTGCCGGTCCTCGACCGTGATGATCCGCTGCGCGCACGCCGCCAGCAGCTCGCGGTCGTGGCTGACAAGGAGCACCGTCTTGGGCGTAGCAGCTAGCTGCTGCTCAAGCCAGATCTTGCCGGGCACGTCCAGGTAGTTGTCGGGCTCGTCCAGCAGGAGGACCTCGTCCTTGCCGCGCAGCAGCGACTCCAGCACGAGTCGCTTCTGCTCGCCACCAGACAGCGTCCGCACCTCGCGCCACTGGCAGCGGTCGTAACTGATGCCCAGTGCCGCTATGCAGCACGCATCGAAGTGCACCTCGGCGTCGTAACCGCCGGCGTCGCCCCAGTCGGCCAGGGCGGCCGCGTAGCGCATCTGGGTCGGCTCGTCGTCCCGCTCCATCATCGCCAGCTCTGCGGCATCGAGGCGACCGGCCGCCTCCCTTACCCGGCTCGGCGCCACCGACAGCAGCAGGTCCCTGACCGTCGAGTCGTCCCGGATCCCGCCGATGAATTGCCGCATGACGCCAAGGCCGCCGCTGGAGGTCACGGTCCCGGACTGCGCCGTCAGATCCCCGGTCACCAGGCGTAGCAGGGTGGTCTTGCCTGCGCCGTTCGGCCCGACGAGAGCGGCCACTACGCCGTCGCCGACCCGAAACGAGACGTCATCGAGCAGTGCCCGGCCGTCAGGCAGCGCGTGGCTCAGGTGCGCCGCCTCCACGTGGCCCATCAGGGTCTCCTCCTATTCCGATTGCGGACTTTCGTCTACCGGCGGATATGCCTGACAATAGCTGGGTGGACCCCCAGGGCTTCAACGAGATTTCGCGGCTGCGAGCCTCGGACGCCGACCGTGACGCGGCGGCGACCGTGATCAACAGTGCCCTGGCTGAGGGCCGTCTCACGGCCGAGGAGCACTCAGGCCGCCTGGACGCGATTTACGCGGCGAAGACCCACGCCGACCTCGTTCCCCTCCTAGACGACCTGCCGCAACCGGGCGGCGCCATGCACGTCGGCCGCACGGAGCTGGGCAGCGACGTCGACGTGTCCGTCGGCCCCAGGCGGGCCGGCCGGATCATCGCGATCTTCAGCGGTGCCAGCCGCAAGGGCGCGTGGCACGCAGAGCCGGTCATCAACGTGCTGACCGTGTTCGGCGGCGCAGAGATCGACTTCCGGGAAGCCATCATGCCCGGCAAGGAGGTCGTCCTGCGCGCGACCACCGTGCTCGGCGGGATCGAGATCACCATTCCGCCCGAGATGAGGGTGGTCGACAACGGCATCGCGATCCTGGGCGGATGGGACATTGCGGGGAACACGGACGAATCCGCCAGCCCGGATGCTCCGGTGCTGCGGATCGAAGGGACCTGTGTCCTGGGTGGCGTCGAGGTGAAACGCAAGCCTCGCAAGTCGTTCAAGGCACTCGAATTCGGCTAGCACCTGACCTTTGACCTGGCCCGCTCGGCTTGAGTTCGCGGGGCACCCTGGCAGTGTGACAGGAACAAACTAGTCGAAACCGGACGTCAGCGGTTGCGCAACTGCCAGGGTGTTGCTAGATCGGGCCTTAAGAAGTGCCGGCGTCGGCTCGGATCTCGGTGCGGCGCCGGACCGGGTCGGCCAGCGCGGCCGCCAGCTGATCGACCGCCTGCAGGGAATGGCCGCTGACGACCGCGTCGATGTGCGGCCAGGCCGCCGCCATCCCGGCCGCTAGCGGCTGGTAGGCAGCACTCTTAGTCCGCGGGTTTACCCACACGATGCGGAACGCGACCAGCGACAGCCGCTCCATCTCGCGACGGACCACCTCGGGATCCCCGGTATCCCAGCCATCGGAAATGATCAGCACCGCAGCACCCCTGGCCATGCCGCGACGGCCGTACCTGTCGTTGAACTCCTTGAGCGCGGCGCCCAGCTTGGTCCCGCCGTGCCAGTCCGGCGCGGCCTGCGCTGCCCTGGCCAGCGCCACGGCCGGTGACGACCGCGCCAGGGCGGTGGTCAGGCGAGTCAGCCGGGTGGCGAACGTGAACACCTCCGCGTCAGCCGCGCCAGCAGCGCAGTAAAGCAGCTGGATCATGGCCCGCGCGTAGGGTTCCATCGAGCCGGAGATGTCACAAAGCACCACGAGGCGCCTCGGCCGCTTCTCCGGCACCTCGCCGATCAGCCGGAACGCGTGCCCGCCGGTGCGGCGCGCCTGGCGGAGGGTGGAGCGCATGTCGGTACGCCGGCCGCCGGGGCGGCGGCGGCGGCGCCTCGACCGGCGGGCTGGAACCGCGAGCGTCAGCTGGCGCATGAGAACGGCCAGTTCCGCTAGCTCAGCCGCGGACAGTTCGGCGAAGTCGGTGCCGGCCAGCCGCTCGGCCGAGCTGCCCAGGTAAGGCGAGGCTACCTCGCGCTCGGCTGCGGCATCGGCGGCGTCGCTGTCAGCAACCCCGGCCTGGCCAACCGCTGAGTGGATGCGTGCTACCTGAGCAGCCTCGGCCAGTTGCCAGGGCTCGGGCGCGCCAACCGAATCGGACGAGCTCCCGGCCGGGACGGGCAGCGGCCCGGTCGCTTCCGGTGGACCGAAAACGCCGGTAAACACTGCGCGCAGCGTGATGGCGTCCTCCCGGCTGGACACCAGCGTCGCTAGCGCGCAGTTGAACAGTTCGGTCCTGGTTGCCGGCCTGACCACAGCGATTGCGGTGACGAAACGCTGGCTTCGGCCAGGCCCAACAGGCAGCCCGGCCCGTCGCAGCGCGGCGCCGAAACGGGCGGCAATTTCGGCCAGGTCGCCGGGAGTGGCGCCGGGGCCGGCTTGCGCGTCAGCCATCGCGCCCGTCGTCGACGAAGGCGCGCCCGGCAAGCCCGTCGAAGCCCGCGGCCCGTGCGGTCCGCATGTCGTCGGCGTACTTGAGGACAGCGCCCATAGTCTGCTGCGCCCTGGCGGCGTTCAGTTCCGCGGCGCCCAGCACATGCAACGCGCTGGTCCAGCTGATCGCCTCCGCCACGCCCGGTGGCTTGGCCAGGTCAAGTCCCCGCAGCATGGCAACCCCGGCCGCGACCTGATTCGCGAGCTGCGCGGCGGCCTCCGGCACGCGCCGGCGAATGATCGCGGCGACCCTGCTGGTGTCCGGATACTCGATCCAGTGGTACAGGCACCGGCGCTTCAACGCGTCGTGCAGGTCGCGGGTCCGGTTCGACGTCAGCACGACGACCGGGGGGTAAGTGGCCCGGCGGGTGCCGAGCTCCGGAATCGTAACGGCAGCCTCAGCCAGCAATTCGAACAGGAACGCCTCGAACTCATCGTCGCCCCGGTCGACCTCGTCGATCAGCAGCACTGCTGGCCGCGGGCCAGGATGATCGAGCGCCGCCAGCAGCGGCCGCTCGAGCAGGTAATCGTCGCTGAACAGGTCCGCCTCGCGCGGCGCCTCGCCGCGGGCCTCCGCGAGCCTGATAGCCAGCAGCTGGCGCGGATAGTTCCATTCGTACAGCGCCTCGGCGGAGGTCAGGCCCTCGTAGCACTGCAGCCTGATGAGCGGCGTGTCCAGCACCTGCGCCAGCGCCTTGGCCGCCTCGGTCTTGCCGACACCCGGCTCGCCCTCAAGCAGGATCGGCTGGCCCATCCGGGCGGCGAGGAACAACGCGGTGCCTAGTGGCTCGTCCGCGAGGTAGCTGACCTCGTCCAGTGCGGCTAGCAAGGTCCGAACGTCCGGCAACTGCTCGGCGAGATCGCTCATATCCCCATCATCCGGTATTGGCCGCGTCAGCTGGTCGCCAGGTCGGGCCGGATCGGGCGGCCCTGGATGGCGCGCCATACGTTGGCCGGGGTAAGCGGCATGTCCGCATGCAGGACGCCCAGCGGGGCCAGCGCATCCACCACGGAGTTGACCACCGCGGCAGGTGACCCGACAGTCGCCGATTCCCCGACGCCCTTGGCGCCAATCGGATGATGCGGCGACGGCGTGACGGTCGTGCCGAGCTCCCAGGACGGGCACTCCATCGACGTCGGCAGCAAGTAATCCATGAACGAGCCACCCAGGCAGTTGCCGACCTCGTCGAACGCGATGGCCTGCATGAGCGCCATCCCGACGCCGTCGGCCAGCCCGCGATGCACCTGACCCTCAACGATCATCGGGTTGATCCGCACGCCGCAATCGTCGACCGCGATGAACCGCCGCACCTTGACCACGCCGGTCCCCGGATCCACGTCGGTGACGCAGATATAGGCGCCGAACGGGAACGTGAGGCTCGGCGGGTTATATACGGCCGACGCGTCCAGATGACCCTCGATACCCGCCGGCAGCGGCAGTGAGGAATGCGCCGCCATCGCGATCTCGGCGATGCCGTAGCCCTGCTCGGGATCGCCCTGCACACGCCACCGGCCATCTAGCCACTCCAGGTCTCCGGCCGCCACTTCCAGCATTGCCGCCGCCACGATCCTGGCCCGGTCACGTACCTTCCGGGCGGCCATGACCGCGGCCGCGCCCGAGACCGGCGTCGACCGTGACCCGTAGGTGCCGAGGCCGAACGGGGTGCGATCGGTATCGCCGTGCACGACCTCGACGTCGTCCGGCGACAGCCCCAGCTCATGCGCCACGATCTGGGCGAACGTCGTCTCATGGCCCTGGCCCTGGGTCTGCACGGAGATGCTGAGGACCGCCTTCCCGGTCGGGTGCACCCGCAGGTCAGCACCGTCGGCCATGCCCAGGCCGAGGATGTCCATGTGCTCGCGCGGTCCGGCGCCGACTCCCTCGGTGAAGAAGCTGAGGCCAATCCCCATGTATTCGCCGCGCGCTCGCCGCTGCGCCTGCTCCTGACGCAGCTGCTCATAACCGGCCATGTCCAGCGCTAGCCGCAGCGCCCGGGGGTAATCGCCAGAGTCGTACTGCCAGCCAGTCGGGCAGGTATAGGGGAACTGCTCGGGCCGCAGCAGGTTCCGCATCCTCAGGTCGGCCGGGTCCGTGCCCAGCTCGCGGGCGAGCATGTCGACCAGGCGCTCCACCAGGTAGACGGCCTCGGTGATGCGGAACGAGCAGGAGTAGGCGACCCCGCCCGGCGCCTTGTTCGTGTAGACGCCCGTTACCTGGCAATACGCGGCCTGCAGGTGATACGAGCCGGTGAACATGTGGAAGAAGCCCGCGGGGAACTTGGACGGCTGGGCCGTTGCATTGAACGCGCCGTGGTCGGCCAGCACCGAAGCCCGCAGGCCGAGGATCCGGCCGTCGCGCGTCGCCGCGATCTCGCCGTGCATGTGATAGTCGCGGGCGAACGAGGTCGACATCAGGTTCTCCGACCTGTCCTCGACCCACTTGACGGGCCTGCCGGTCAGCATTGCCCCGGCGATCGCGCACAGGTAGCCGGGATAGACCGGCACCTTGTTGCCGAAGCCGCCGCCGATATCGGGCGAGATGACCCGGATCTTGTGCTCCGGCAGCCCGGTGATCATCGCGTACAGCGTGCGGTGGGCGTGCGGCGCCTGGCTTGTCGCCCACAAGGTCAGCTTCCCGGCGACGGCATCCCAGTCCGCCACGACTCCGCATGTCTCCAGCGGCGCGGGATGGGAACGGGGATAGACCATGTCGCCGCCGACCACGACGTCCGCGGTGGCGAACACCGCGTCCGTGGCCGACTTATCACCGGCTGCCCAGTCGAAAATGCGGTTGTCCGCCCGCCCGGCCAAGTCGTCCCTGACCAGCGGCGCACCGGGATCGAGCGCCGTCCTGGCGTCGATCACCGGGGTCAGCTGCTCGTACTCGACCACGATCAGCTCGAGCGCATCACGCGCGGCGTACCGGTCGTGTGCGATGACGAAAGCGACCTCTTGGCCCTGGAATCGGACCTTGTCCGTTGCCAGGACAGCCTGGACGTCGGCGGAGATCGTGGGCATCCAGGCCAGGCGCTGCCTGGCCAGGTCGGCACCGGTGATCACGGCCTCAACACGCGGATGCGCCCGCGCGGCCGCTGCGTCGACGGAGCTGATGCGAGCGTGCGCGACCGGACTGCGCAGGATCGCACCGTGCAGCATGCCGGGCAGCGTGATGTCGTCAACGTAACGGCCCCGGCCGCGGATGAAGCGGGCGTCCTCCTTGCGCGGCACCGAGCCGTAGGGAGCGTGATCAGGCATCGGGCGCCTCACTGTTCCGGTTCGCACTGTCGCGGCTCCTGTCGCGGTCGACTGTCGCGGCTCGCACTGTCGCGGCTCGCCCACAACACCGACCGCACGATGTTCTCGTAGCCGGTGCACCGGCAGATCTGCCCCGAAATGGCCTCGCGGATCTCCGCCTCGGTCGGCTCCGGGTTGCGGTCGAGCAGCCAGCGGGCCGTCATCATCATGCCGGGCGTGCAGAAGCCGCACTGCAGCCCATGACACTCAGCGAAGCCCTGCTGGACCGGATCGAGCTTGGCCCCCGCTCCGAGACCTTCTACCGTCCTGATCCGCTTGCCCGCTGCCATCACCGCCAGCAGGGTGCAGGACTTCACCGGAGTCTCGTCGAGCCATACCACGCAGGCGCCACAGTTCGAGGTGTCACAGCCCCAGTGTGACCCGGTCAGGCCAAGCTCGTCGCGCAGGAAGTGGATGAGCAGCAGCCGCGGTTCGATCTCGCGCGCGTACTCGATCCCGTTGACGGTGACTGCCAGCCTCATACTTTGTCCCTCATGATGGCGGGCATCTCACGACCCGGCCCGAGCACGCGACACTGCCTCGCGCAGCGCCCTGGTAGTGAGTTCCCTGGCCAGGTGGCGTTTGTAGTCCGCCGGGCCGCGCTGGTCAGCGACCGGGCGACAGTGCTCGGCGGCGATCTGGCCGGCCGCGACGAGATGCTCCTCGCTGGCCGCTTTGCCGCGCAGGTAGTCCTCAGCCTCGACGGCTGCGAAGTGTCTCGCGCCCACGGCGGTCAGCCCGATGCCAACGTCGGCGACGACATCGCCGTCAAGCCAGACCGCTGCCCCGGCTGCCCCGACCGGCCAGTCACCTACCCTCCGCGCCACCTTCTGGTACGCGCTGCCGCCGCGCTGCCGGATCGGCAGCCTGATCTCGGTGAGCATCTCGCCTGGCCCGATCACCGTCTCGTACGGACCGATGTGGAACTCCCTGGCGGACACCTCCCTGGTGCCTTGTCCACCCAGGATCACCATCGTGCCCTTGACCGCGGCGAACGCGGCCGACAGGTCCTCGGACGGATCAGCTTGGCAGAGCGATCCGCCGACCGTGCCCCAGTTGCGGACGATCGGGTCGGCTATTACCTGCTCGGCATCGCGCAGGATCGCGAAGTGCTTGGCCGCTGCCAGTGAGTCCAGCAACTGGGCGTGCCGGGTGAGCGCGCCGATCCGCAGCTCCTGCGCCGTGAGGTTGATATAGCAGAGGTCGGTGAGGCCGTTGATATCGATCAGCACCTCCGGCTGCGCCAGCCGCAGCTTCATCATCGGGATCAGGCTGTGCCCGCCTGCCAGGATCTGGGCGGCAGGCCCGTACCTGGCCAGCAACGCCAGGGCGTGCTGCACGCTTGCGGCCTTCTCGTACTCGACCTGCGCGGGGACCTGCAACCTCGCTGTCCTCCCTAGCGTCGACAATCCGAGCAAATCCGTGCTAACCACTACAGGAATAGCTTCGAAGTTCCCCGATGGGTCACACTGGACACTGCTATGACGCTAACCCAGCTGAACGCCTTCGTGCTGGTTGCTCGCCTCGGCTCAGTGACCGCAGCGGCCAGCGCCCTGGGCGTCAGCGAGCCCGCCGTCTCGCAGGCGCTGTCGGCGCTGCGCCAGCATCTCGGCGATCAGCTGATCACCAGGGGCCGGCCGGGATGACGCTCACTCCCGGCGGCTCCCGGTTGCTGGCCACCGCCTCCCGGATCGTCGTGCTGGGCGCTGAGGCCCACGCGGCCGTCCGCGCCGCGCACGGCGCGCCTGAGCAGCTTCGGGTGGTCGCCACGTCGACGTTCGCCGAGTTCGTGGCGGGCCCGCTGATGGAGGCATTCACCAGGCGCTTTGCCGGTTCGGTGGAGGTGTCCGCTGGGGTCGCGGTGTCCGGCGAGATGGCCGTGCTCGTGGCGAACCGGCTCGCTGACGTTGCCATCGGCCCGATCCTGACCGGCGACGACCCGAACATGCCCGTGGTCAGCGAACCGGTCTTCAAGTACCGGCTGGTGCCTGTCACGGCCGGCCATGCCCGGCTGCGCGGGTCGGCCCGGCAGTGGCGCTGGCTGGTGGATCCGGCCGGCGCGGATCCGGCCAGCGAGACCGGCAAGGCGCTGGCCGAGCTGGGCGTCCCCGAAAGCAACATCGGCGTGTTCCCGAGCCAGACGGCCGCTTGGGCAGCCGCCGCCGACGGCGCCGGAGTGGCACCTGCCGTCGAGCACCTCGTTTCCCAGCAACTACGACGCGGCGAGCTGTCGCTGGCCGACGTGCCCGGCTTTCCGATTGACGCCTGCTGGCACGTCACGCTGCTCGAGCGTGAGCACCGCAGTACCGCGGCCAGCGCGCTGCGGCGCTTCCTCGGCACGCCGGAGGCTATGCAGCTCATGCGCTCTCCCGCTGCGGGCATCCGGCCCTCCAGGTTCCGGCCGCCGGTATACGTGACGATCTGGAGCTAGCGATTCCTGCACGGTCGCCGGACGCTTGTGTCCTGCCGCCACTGGTCGAGCCCGGACGCCTGTGTCTGTCCTGACCAACTTAAGCAACACCTTATTGGCGCGTTGCCTTGCCCGGCGGGCTGGCGGATCATGCGAGGCAATCTCCATCAAGGGCGCGCCCAAACGCGCCCCAGGGCAGGGAGCGGGCACCATGCGGATTGAGTCCGACGGCCACAGCCGGGGCAACCCCCGCCTCTACGAGCTTATCGAGCACGCGCCCAAGACCGGGAAGAGCCCGACGGTATGGGCCTGGCCCGAGCTGATCGATTACCTGAAGGTCGCCGGTCAGCCGGTTGCCGGGCCGTGGCCGCCACACCAGCAGGCGCGGCCGGACCCAGAGTATGACTCGCTGCCAGTCGCAGTTCCCGACCCAGCAGCAGCGCCGCTGCCCGCCGCGGCGAGTACGGCCGCACCGGGCAGGGGCCATTCAGGCCCTGCGGACCCAGGCGCCGCTAGCGCCGGCATTGATGCCGGAAGAGCCGAAACAAGCGAGGCGAGCGACGCCTCATCCTGACGTCGCCTCTCCAGCACCCTTCCCGCAGACCGGAGGACATGAATGTACCCGTCGCGGTTCCGTTACGAGGCGCCGCAATCACTGGACGAGGCACTCGGCCTGCTGCACGAAGGCGGCGACGATGCCAAGGTGCTAGCGGGCGGCCAGAGCCTCGTTCCCCTCATGAAGCTTCGGTTTGCCTCGCCCGCGCTCGTCGTCGACATCAACAACGTGCCCGGCCTCGCCTACCACCGCGCCGACGGCGACGGCACGCTGCGGGTCGGGGCGCTGTGCCGGCACGCCGACCTTGAGCGGTCCGAGCTGCTGCGCCGCAGCCATCCGACCATGGCGGCAGCGGCGCCGCTGATTGCCGACCCGATCGTGCGCAATCGCGGCACGCTGGTCGGCTCGCTGTGCCACGCCGACCCACAGGGCGACTGGGCATCGGTAATGGTCGCGCTAGGCGGCTCCATCGTCGCGCAGGGACCCGCGGGCCGCCGGACGATTCCGGTGGCGGACTTCGTCGTCGGGCCGTTCCAGAACCTGCTCGATCCGGACGAGATCGCCGTGGAGGCCATCGTGCCGGCCGCAGCTGGCACGCGGGCCGGCGGCTACCTGAAGCTCGAGCGGCGGGTCGGCGACTTCGCCACCGTCGGTGTCGCGGTTGCGATCGAAACATCCGGTGACACGGTAACGCGGGCCGGCATCGGGCTAACTGGCGTCGGCGGCGCCACCATTAACGCCGCCGAGGCGGCCGCCGCGCTGACCGGGAAGACGCTGACGGCCGAGTCGATCGGGCAGGCCGCCGAGCTGGCAGCCGCGGCTTCACGGCCTCGTACCGATCACCGGGGCAGTGCCGAATACAAACGGCACATGGTGGCGACGTTCGTCACCCGCATCCTGAGGACAAGCAACAACGGGCTCGGCGACCTCGCGGAAAGGGCGGCCTGACGATGACGATGGTCTACGAGGACCGCGGCGACGAAGCCGAGGCGGACGTACCGGTACGGCGGATCAAGTTCACGGTCAACGGCCAGAAGAAGATCGCTGAGGTCGAGCCGCGGCTGCTGCTGGCCCACCTGATCCGGCTCGGCCTCGGGTTGACCGGCACGCATATGGGCTGCGACACGACCAACTGCGGCGCCTGCACGGTGCTGGTCGACGGAGTAGCGGTCAAATCCTGCACCATGCTGGCGGTCCAGGTCGACGGCCACGAGATCAGCACCGTCGAGGGGCTTGCTACGGCCAGCGAGCTGCACCCGCTGCAGGAGGGCTTCAAGGAAGAGCACGGCCTCCAGTGCGGCTTCTGCACGCCGGGCATGATGATGGCCGCCAAGGCGCTGCTGGATGCCAACCCTGACCCCAGCGAGGAAGACGTGCGCTGGGCGCTGTCGGGCAACCTGTGCCGGTGTACCGGTTACCAGAACATCGTGAAGTCAGTGCTGTGGGCCGCGCAAAAGCTGCGGTCTTCGGCCGGCGAGTGCAGGCCGGCCGCCGGGAATCAGGTCCGCTAGCTGACTCAAGACGGGAAGCAGGAAATGTCGCAGGCAGTAGACGAGATCAAGATCGGCGGCATCGGCGCTAGCCGCAAGCGGGTCGAGGACAACCGGTTTATCCGGGGCAAGGGCAACTACACCGACGACATCGTGCTGCCCGGCATGCTCCACATGGAGATCCTGCGCAGCCCGCTCGCGCATGCCCGGATCAAATCGATCGATGCCAGCAAAGCGTGGGACATCCCTGGTGTGCACCTGGTGCTGACTGGCGAGATGATGGCCACCCGCAACCTGGCCTGGATGCCAACGCTGTCCTACGACACCCAGGCAGTGCTGGCTACCGACAAGGTCCGGTTCCAGGGACAGGAAGTCGCCTGCGTTATCGCCGACGACCCCTACATCGCCAAGGACGCGTGCGAGGCGATCGTCGTCGACTACGAGCCGCTGCCGGTGATCGTCAATCCGTGGCAGGCGGTCGCCGACGGTGCGCCGGTGATCCGCGACGACAAAGAGAACCAGCCCGACAACGTTATCTACAACTGGGAGGTGGGCGACCGGGACGGCACCGACCGCGCGTTCGCCGCCGCCGACGTGGTTTCCAAGCTGGCGCTGCATTATCCCAGGTCGCATCCGTCGCCGATCGAGTGCTGCGGCTCTATCGCTGACTTCAACCGGGCCACGTCGAAGCTGACCGTCTACATGACCACGCAGGCGCCGCACATCATCAGGGCAGCCGTCGCGATGGTTGCCGAGTTGCCCGAGCACATGATCCGGATCATCTCCCCGGACATCGGCGGCGGTTTCGGTAACAAGGTGCCGGTCTACCCGGGCTACGTCTGCTCGATCCTGGCCTCCATACTGCTGGAGCGGCCGGTCAAGTGGATCGAGGACAAGTCGGGCAACCTGATCTCGACCGGCTTTGCCCGCGATGTGTACCTCAAGGGCGAGATGGCGCTGCGCAAGGATGGCAAGATCCTCGCCGTCCGGATGCATACCGATGCTGACCACGGCGCGTTCTTCTCTGACGCGCAGCCGAGCAAGTTCAAGATCGGCCTGATGCACTCGGCGTTCGCTGCCTACGACATCCCGGTCGCTCATCTCACCGCGCGCGGGACCTACAGCAACAAGGCGCCCGGCGGAGTGGCCTACCGCTGCTCGTTCCGGGTCACTGAGGCGATGTTCTTCCAGGAGCGGATGGTCCAGGCGGCAGCCGACGACCTGAAGATGGACCAGGCTGCGTTCCGCCGGATGAACTTCGTACGGGACGACCAGTTCCCGCACCGGACGCCATTCGGCTTCCTGCTGGACTCCGGCCAGTACGGCAAGTGCCTCGACGTCGGGCTGAAGGCCATCGACTACGACAACTTCCGCCAGCAGCAGGCGGAGGCCCGGGCCCGCGGCCGGCTGCTTGGCCTTGGCATCTCGACCATGACCGAGCCACTCGGCGCGGGCAACAGCCGCGAGTACGACATCCTCGGCATCAAGATGTTCGACTCCGCCGAGCTGAAGATCCACATGACCGGCAAGGCCATCGTGCGGACCGGTGCGCGGACGCAGGGCCAGGGACACGAGACAACGTGGGCGCAGATTGTCAGCCATGAACTTGGCATCCCGGCCGACGACATCGTGGTCGAGGAGGGCGACACTGACACGGCGCCGTTCGGGATGGGGACCTACGCGTCCCGGTCAACGCCGGTGGCCGGCGCCGCAGTGGCCATGGTGGCCCGCAAGATCAGGGCCAAGGCCCGTAAGCTGGCGGCGCACCTGCTCGAGGTGTCGGAGGAAGACGTCGAGTGGGAGCTCGGCCGGTTTTACGTGCGCAGCGCGCCGGACCGGGGCGTGACCATTCAGGAATGCGCGATCGCGGCCTACAGCAACATGCCCGATGGCATGGAACCCGGCCTGGAGAACACCGCCTACTACGACCCGCCGAACCTGACCTGGCCGTTCGCCGTGTATATCGTCACGGTCGAGGTCGACCCGGAAACTGGGGTCTGGGACGTACTCAAGATGGTCGCGGTGGACGACTGCGGGGTCCGGATCAATCCCATGATCGTGGAAGGGCAGATCATGGGCGGCCTCACCGAGGCCTACGCGATGTCGAACATGCAGTTCATCACCTTCGACGCCGACGGCAACTGCGTGGGCGCGAACTACATGGACTACCTGCTGCCCACCGCGTGGGAGACGCCCGGATTCGAGCTGCACAGCGAGGTCGTCACGCCCTGCCCGCACCACCCGATCGGGGCCAAGGGCATCGGCGAGTGCGCGGCCGTGGGCGGCCCGGCCGCTTTCGTCAACGCGGTCATGGACGCGCTGACAGGAACCGGGGTGCGGAACATCGACATGCCGCTGCTGCCCGACCGGGTCTGGGAGGCCATCACCTACCGCCGCGACATCTCCGGGGCGCCGCCAGTACGAACGGACGACTAGCCGGTGGCCATGGACAACAGCTGGGGAGTGCTCGAGCAGGCGGGCGAGCTGGCGCGCAGTGGCGAGCCGTTCGCGCTGGCGACCGTGGTCTGGCGACAAGGCCCGTCATCGAGCCAGCAGGGTTCCCGCGCGATCATCACTGCCAGCGGACAGCTGCACGGCTGGATCGGCGGTGCCTGCGCCGAGCCGTCCGTTATCCGGGAGGCGCAGCAGGTCATCTCCACCGGGACCGCGAGGCTGCTGCTGCTCGGCAGTCCGGAGCAGTTTCCCGCCACAGCGCAGGCCGACGGGCTGGTGCCAGAAGGCATGACAGTTGTCCCGATCGCCTGTCAAAGCGAGGGGGCGCTGCAGGTGTATATCGAGCCGGTGCTGGCAGTCCCGCACCTCGTTGTAATCGGCCGCTCGCCGATGGCACAGACGTTGGTGTCGCTGGCCGAGACCCTCGGCTGGCGGGCCGACCTGGTCGACGGGCCGGATTTCACTGCGGCCGACGCGGGTCCGTCATCGATGGTGGTCGTGGCCACGCAGGGTCACGATGACGAGGCGCTGATCGAGCGCGCAGCAGCTGCCCAGCCGGCTTATCTCGGCCTGGTCGGATCGCGTCGACGCGGTGCCGCGGTGCTCGGTTACCTGGCCGATCGGGGCGTGCCGAAGGACCAACTCGACCTGGTGCACGTGCCGGCTGGCCTAGATCTCGGCAGCATCACCCACGCCGAGATCGCTGTCGCGATACTGGCCGAGCTCGTCCAGCTCCGAGCGTCCGGCGCGATCCCGCGCAGTCCGGCGACCGGCCAGCCGACTGATGCGGTCATAGGCGGCACCGAGGCCGCCGGGCGCACCGGGCACGCCGACACCGCAGGGCACGATCACTTCGCGCCGACGTCAGCTGCGGGCACGCACCCAATGGGCGGCGAGGCAACCGACGCAGTCTGCGGGATGACGGTCCCCGTTACCTCTCTTGCCGTGACCGCCGACTATGAGCACAGCACCTACTACTTCTGCGGCGCAGGATGCCGCCGGGCTTTTGTGCAGGATCCCGCGGCCTATCTGAAAAGGGATGCCCGATGCTGATCAAGAACGACTTCGAGGTCGCCGAGCCGGTCGAGAAAGTCTGGCAGTTCTTTCAGAACATCCCGCAGGTCGCCGCCTGCCTGCCGGGCGCCGAGCTGACGGAAGATCTCGGCGGCGAACATTACAAGGGCCGGGTAGCGGTGCGGATGGGGCCGGTCAAGCTTCAGTTCGCCGGCACGGCTGATATCACCGAGCGAGATGAGGCCGCCAGCCGGGTGGTCGTGCACGCTAGCGGCGCCGATGAGCGTGGCCGCGGCCAGGCGAGCATGGTCGTCACCGCGACGCTTGCGCGAGCCGGCCGCGGCACCAGGGTCGACGTGACCCAGGACCTGCAACTCTCCGGCGCGGCCGCACAGTACGGGCGGGGCATGATCACTGACGTCACCTCGGTGCTGATGCGCGACTTTTCGGCGAACATGCAAGACCGGATCAGCAGGACGGACCGGGGTGAGTCCGCAGAGCAAATCGCCGCGGCAACGGCGGCGCCCGCCAGCGGTTTCCTGATCGGCCTGCGCGCCGCGCGGATGGCGCTGTTTCGCGTGTTCCGCCGGTTCTTTGCCCCCTATCAGCCGGCCAGCTAAGGAGGACTAGGCCATGGTCTTGTGGTGGATTGGCAACGCGGTGTTGCTGCTGGTGATCCTGCCTGTTGTGATCTTCCTGCTCAACCGGGTGCTTGCCGCCATCGAGCGGATCCGCGGTGCGACGGACCAGATCCTCAGCGGCGGCGTTGCGCTGATTGGAGAGCTGCAGGGCGTGCCCGAGGCACTTGCGACCACCGACGCCACTATCGGCGAAGTATCTGTCGGAGCTGTCCGGTATGCGGGCTCGGTCGCGAAGCTCCTTGGCTGAGGCGAGAGACCGAGCAGAAGGGAAGTGAGTCATGCCGGCAGCTGCCTGGGTGACACTGATTATCGCCGCGCTGATTATCGCGATCACCGCGGTCGGCTTGTTGCGGGTCATCTTCCACCTTCGGGCGATCCGCGGCACGCTTGCCGCCACGACCGGAGGCGTGCAGGCCGTAGCCCAGCTGACCAGCACCGTGCCAGCCCGGTTGACCTCGGTTAACGACAATCTGAAGCCCGTCAGGGACTTCTGCGAGACGGTATAGGCGGCCATGAGCGCACAACGTTTTAATCTGGTGGCGGCCGGAGCCGGTCACTTCAGCAACTTCGGCTGGATCCTCGGTTATGTCATCGGCGGCGTGATCGTGCTGGTCGTCGTCGCGTTGGTGGTGCCGATCCTGCTGCTCGCGCGCTCGATCGGCAACGAGGCGCCGAAGATCAATGCCGCCCTCACCGACGCTGTGCACAACACCGCGCCCCTGGCTGCGCTGCGCACGACCATCGAGCACGCGACGATCATCATCGGCGGGCTGCAGCGCGGCCGCGAGAGGCTGGGAGGTTAGCCGATGCACACACTGGCCATGTCGTCGAGCGAGCACACCTGGTGGGTCGTGACGATCATCGTCGGCTTCGTTGTGGTCCTGGCCGTCGCAGCGCTGCTGAGCCTCCTCATCTACTTCGTGAAGATCATTGACCGGCGCGTCGTGGAGGTGCGCGACACGCTGACGGCGGCCGCCGCCAACACCGCCGACACCGCGCTCATCCCGCAGGTGGCCGATGGCGTTGAGGCCGTCCTGGCCGAGGGCCTCAAGCACCACCTCTTCCTCGGACGGGTGCTCGGAAAGGTGAAGTCATGACCACGCTGGTCATCCTGACTATCGTCGACATCGTCCTGCTCGTCGCGGGCCTGGCGTTCTACCTGTACTGGGTCGGCTCGCTGCTGACCCGGATCGCCGGGAACCTGGAGGAGTGCGCAGAGCTCGTCCGGACCATCGTCGGTCACGCGAAGCTCATCGGGCCTGGCGTCGGGCACATCAACGAGACCGGCGGCGTGGTGGCGGGCGCGCTGCCGCTGCTGTATGGCATGGCCGAGGGGATCGTGACGGGGGTTACTCCGCGGCCAGCGGAACCCGCGGTTCCTGAGCCGGCCCGGCCAGCGTCCGGGACGCGCCGCTCGCGACTGCACGACGCAGTCGGGTACGCGCCGCCGAAGTAGGCGCGGCGCAGACGCACCGGGCGCGGCGTATTCGGCGGTCACCGGCGCGGCATGCACCCTGTCGCGGTCAGATCCAGCACGCTCACCGAACCTCGTGCACGCTCACCGAACCTTGTGACTAGCCATTCATGGCTTATTTCCGTTATGCGGCTTTGACGGATGTACTCACGCGCCGATTTGCTTGGCTCATTGGGCGTGGCTGTGACAGAGCAGCCCCAAGTGGGGCGGCTCTGTCGCAACGCCGCCCAAAACCCAGCGCACGTCAAGCCAGCCTCGGCGCGGTTTGTGCAACTTTTGCGGCCTACGTCCATGCGACCGCGTCCGGTTAGTCGCGCCTCGACTGGCCGGGTCCGCGGCGATCGACCGGTCCCGTCGTCGGCGCGGTGTACTCGCCGATCCATTCGTCCTTCCAGGCCGGGTCGAACTGCTGCTCATTGCACGTGGGCCGGTATATGGCCGCGAGCTCGCGCGCAATCTGCTCTCGGTGCGGCCGGTTCCCGCCCGGTACCTCGTAGGTGCAGATGTACACCTTCCACTTTGAGCCGGCCCGGCTGATCCAGCAGGGCGCCCGCGGGTGCTGGAACGGGAATCGCTCGGCTGACAGGTCGTCAGAGTGCCCCACATAGATGACTGCATAGCGATCGGGGCGGGCGGCAGGATCGGGCTTGTACGCGATCGCGTAGACGGCAGCCGCAGCGGGCGGCGTCCAGCCTGCCAGCACGCGCGGGCCCTCGAACGAGTAGCCCGCCAGCGAGCCAAGCCGGATCACGGCAGCTCTTCCTTTTCCTCGTCTTCGCCCACTGCCTCGGTCCGTACCAAGGGCGCGGCTGGCAGTCCAGCCGTCGCGACGGCGGCCAGGAATGCCTGCGTCGCAACCGCGATCGCCTCGTCCCGGCTGGCCGCCTCCACGACAAGCTGGGCGCCGTACCGGCTGGTGCCGATGCCAGTCGCGATGCCATTGCTCGTGGCGATCGCATCTGCCAGTTCCACGATCTCCTCGCGAGTCAGTACCCGGCCGCTTTCGGCTTCAATGCCTACGCTCCACCTCACCCGGGGTACTCCTCTTGGTTACCGGAATCTGATCACGATTCCTGTTGCCTTGGTACCGGCTGGCCGACGGGCTGGGCTAATGCAAGGTGGGCAGCAGCCCTGCGAGTTCCTCCAGACTGGCCAGGTCATGGCCGGACAGCAGCAGGTCAACGTGCGGCACTGCCACCATCATGCCAAGCGTGCTCGGCCTGAAGTCCTGGTTGTCGCCCTTATGCGGGTTGAGCCACACGACCTTGTGGCACAGCCGGGCCAGCCGCTCCATAGCGGCAGCCAGCAGTTCAGGGTCGCCGCGATCGAGGCCGTCGGAGCAGATGACCACGACACCGCCACGGCAGAGGCCCTTCCGCCCCCACAGCCGGACGAAACTGTCCAGTGACGCGCCGATCCTGGTGCCGCCATCCCAGTCGACCACCGCCCGTGCCGCTTGCTCCAGCGCCGCGTCCGGGCGGCGATGATCGAGTGTCCCCGTGATCCGGGTTAGCCTCGTCCCGAAGCAGAAAACCTCGACCTTCGCCGCCGCGTGCTTGGCCGAATGCGCGAATTGGAGCAGGTGGCGCGAGTAGTCAGCCATCGACCCGGACACGTCGAGGATCAGGATCAGCGGCCGCAGCCGGACTCTGCGCTGCCGCCAGAACAGCGTGGCCGGATCGTCGTGCACACGAAGCGATTCGCGGATGGTCTTGCGCAGGTCCGGGGTGCGACCATCCGGGCCGGACCGCGTGCGTCGGGTACGCCGGCGCGGCGGAGTCAGCCTGATCCGCTTCATAATTTTCGCAAGCATTGCGGCCTCAGCTGGCGTGCAGGCAGCGAACGAGCGCTGCTTCAGTGCCTCCACGTCTGAAGCCATCAGGCCGAGCTTCGCTTCCTGCTCAGCGCCAGCGCGGCCCGGCTCGGTCGCCGGCATGACAAACGAGGCCTCGGCCTGGGCGACCGCGCTGGCTGGCAGCGTTGGCAGCGCCCGATCGCCACCTTCCTGTCCCAGGAAGAAGGTCCGGAAGACGCGATCGTAGGTAACGATGTCGTCCGGTCTGCTGATGAGTGACGTACGCCCGGCCCAGTAGAGGTCGGTCAGATCGGCTGGATCTAGCAGCCCGGCCGCCGCGCAGTAGGTCAGTACGTCACCAGTGCCTACCGCCAGCCCGGCGGAGCGAAGCGCCCCGGCAAACCCGGCCAGCACGCTGGTGAAGTCGGCCCGGTCAGGCACCGGCGGTAAGCTCCGCGAGGTTCTCCCGGACAACGTCGAGGTCGTCGCGGTCCTTGAGCACTGACCCAAGAGTGTCGGCCGCGACCTGCACCGACAGGTCTTCCGCTCCGAGGAACTCCAGTGTCCGCACCCAGTCGATGGTCTCGGCGACGCCGGGCGGCTTAGCGAGGTCTAGCTCGCGCATCCGGTGCACGGCCGACACGACCTTCCTGGTCAGGCTGACTGACGCGGCGGGCTCACGGATGAGCACGATCTCGGTCTCGCGCTCGGGAGAGGGATAGCCGATCCAGTGATACAGGCAGCGACGGCGCAGCGCGTCGTGCAACTCCCTGGTCCGGTTGGAGGTCAGAACGACGGCTGGCGGAGTCTGGGCACTAATCGTTCCGATCTCGGGGATCGTGATCTGGAAGTCCGACAGTATCTCGAGCAGGAATGCCTCGAACTCGTCGTCGGCGCGGTCGATCTCATCGATCAGCAGCACGGCCTGGTCACCTGCCTTGACCGCGGATAGCAGCGGGCGCTCGAGCAGGAACTTTGGTCCAAACAGCTTGTCCACGGCCTGGTCGTCGGCTGCCTGGCGCTCTGACAGGGCGCGGATCTGCAGCATCTGGCGGGCGTAGTCCCACTCATACATGGCCTGGTTGGTGTCGATGCCCTCATAGCACTGCAGCCGGATGAGTCGCCGGCCGAAGATAGTGGCCAGGACTTTCGCGACCTCGGTCTTGCCGACGCCGACTTCGCCCTCTAGCAGTAGCGGCCGGTGCAGCGACAGTGACACGAGCAAAGCCGTGGCCAGCCCGCGGTCAGCTATGTACCCGCCCTCACGCAGTTGCCCGGTCAACTCACCGACGGTGCTGGGGTAATCCACGAAGTGAATCTCCTCGCCGTCGGTACCCGGAGTCAGGCATGCGGCACGCGGGGTTCAGGCGCGGGCTCGGACTGCCCCACGACCAGATCCCGGAGGCTGCCCGCCGACCCAGCCAGTTTGCCTTCGCGCTCCAGCCGCGCCCGCCATGCCGCCCTGAGGTCTGGCTCGCCGGCCGCAAAGTCATCGAATCCGACATCCTGCATCTTCTTGCAAGACTTTCCGCTGCCGGGGGCATCGTCAAACTCAACCGAGCGCTGCCCGCTGCTACGCCACACCTCTCGCAGGACTTCGAGAGCCTCATCAGCATTTGCGCTCATCGCGAATCCCTCCGGCCTGAGAGACCGCCACCCGGCGGCACCCCCTCCCGAGACTCTAACTCCGGCTCCATAGCCGCAGCGAACGCGGATTAAGGGATCTCTTAATTGCTGCGATCTGGTGGCGCGCCGGTCCAGGCTGGCCGTCTTCCGCGGCCTGTGCCGGCATGATGATAGTTGGCCGGACTGTGGCAGGAGAAGGACCGCTCGGAGAAAGCAGGGCCCGATGGAACTGACAGTGGTTGCGAGGACAGAGCCCGCCGCGACGACAGAGCCCGCCGCGAGGACAATGGCCACCGTGCCCGACATAACCTTCCGCAGCGACATGACGGTCGAGCTGATCAAGCACGCGGCGTCGGACGCGGATGTCGTCTGGGCGGCCAGGGTCTCGACGAAGGGTGAGCAGACGCTCGCGGAAGTCAACGACGATCCCGAGCGGTCGGCCGGGCTGATCAACTTCCTGATGCGGGACCGGCATGGCACGCCGTTCGAGCACTCGTCCATGACCTTCTACGTGAGCGCCCCCATCTTCGTGTTCCGCGAGTTCATGCGCCACCGCACGTTTAGCTACAACGAGGAGAGCGGTCGTTACCGCAAGCTCGACCCGGTCTTCTATGTCCCCGGTCCCGAGCGCAAGCTGGTGCAGACCGGGAAGCCGGGCGCTTACGTCTTCAGCGACGGCTCCCCTGAGCAGCATGCGCTAGTCACCGAGACAGTCCAGGCCGCCTGCCGCCAGTCCTACGCCGCTTATCTCGCGATGTTGGAAACTGGCGTGGCCAGGGAGGTCGCGCGCACGGTGCTGCCGGTCGGCTTGTACTCCTCGATGTACGCCACCTGCAACGCCCGCGCGCTGATGAACTTCCTGTCGCTGCGCGTGCGTCATCCCGATTCGGCCTTCCCGTCGTTTCCGCAACGTGAGATCGAGATGGTAGCCGAGCAGATGGAGACCTACTGGGCCCGGTTGATGCCGTTGACCCACGCCGCCTTCGAGCGGAACGGCCGGGTCTGTCCATAAGCAGGACGACAAGCACGGTGCACAAGTCCGCTTCTACGCAGGTTTCAGCGATCATCAAGGCACCGGGCCCGCGACCGTCTTCTGCAGGCTCTGCAGACACTGGCGGCCCTGGTCACTCGCAAGGCGCAGAGCTGAGCTGGTAGGCAGCGACGCTACACCCTGGGAGCGCGGCCGGATAGCCTGAAAGACCCCAGGAGCGCCATTTCCTATTCGCCGCTCCGCTGATGCCGTTGACTCACGCCGAAAGGTCGAGAGGATAATCCCGGCCTTCGAGATGCAAAACCGCAAACTGGCGAAGCGTTATCGGCGCCGAGTTACCTCTCGGCGACGCTCTGCGCGTCGCTTGTACTCGCGGATGGGATGTGCCAATGACCGAAACATATCGCTGTCCGGTGATCCGAACCAGTCAACCGGAAAGCCAAGAACACGCTGGTGCTCCTCGCCCTGCCTGCCAGATGGAAGCGTCCCTCGCAGCCCGCTGGGGGCTTGCTCATGCTGACCGCCGTGCCTGGCATCCTGAACTGCCCGCAGCGGTATGCCGAGGACACGGTTTCTTTCCGGCTCGCTGCCCACATCGTTCCTTTCGAGGCGGCAGAATCTTGTAGCTCTCGCGCCTTAATCCACAAGCTTGGTGCGTCTGCACAATTCATGCAAACTCCGGGTGAGCGCGGTGCGCCCGACGGCCGTGGCAACGGGTCCGCCCGGCCAGGGCCGATTACTTCGCGGTCAGCCGACCTGAGCTTGCGGCCGCAATCCGGCGGTGTTCTGTCACAGTGTAAGTACGCATTGTGTGTTCTGTGGCACTCAGGCGAAGCTATCCAACGAACACGTCGTGCCCCGGTAGGCGGATCCGCCGTCGGCTCGTCGCCGGGCACTTCAGCACTCGCTTCACCGAGCTGGTCGGAGTGCCGTCAGCGTCTATGGGCGCCATGCCGCGCACGCGACGGCGGGGATGCCGTCGTGCGTCGCGAGACAAGGTGACCAGACCGATCAGGAATCGAGAAGCGCGGACCCCGAGGCGCAGCTAGCGTGACCGCCATGGGCATCACGATTCACGCGAGCCTCTCGCAGGACGACCCGGACGCATCCCTGGCCTTCTATCGCGACCGCCCGGAGGTGGGCCCGGTGGTCCTCCGTCTCTTCCGGGCTTGCCGCGGTTAAGACGAACGGCCAATGGCGATATCGCCTTCCGGGGAGTTCGAGCTGTTGATTATCCGGACTTCTCGATCGTCTCTAAGCCCGACAATCCCGACCAGCTCTACGACTTAAGGAGTGACTATGACCGGCTCTACTACGCAGGGAATAAAGACCGTGCTGCATCCCGTTTCGGACCTGGCGGCGGCCAAGGCGGTGTACGCCGCCCTGCTCGGCGTCCCGCCGCAGGCCGACGAGTCCTACTACGTTGGCTTCGAGGCCGCGGGCCAGCACATCGGACTGGTGCCGGGCGGCGGGCCTCAGGGCATGACCTCGCCGGTGGCCTATTGGCACGTGCCGGACATCGAGGCGAAGCTGGCCGAGGTGACCGCTGCGGGTGCCACCGTGAAGGAGCCCGCCCGCGACGTCGGTGGAGGCCGGCTGGTGGCCACCGTCACCGACCCCGACGGCAACGTACTCGGGCTGCTTCAGGACCGATAAGCGCCGACCGCTCGCTCCCGCACTCACCGTCACCGCGACACCGAGCATCGGCTCAGCCACGACATCGATGTCTGGCTGGCCGGTGCATCGGCGGGGCTGGGCCACACCCGCGACGTCTCCGTGACCGAGGGCAAAGTCGAGGCCCTCGAGATCGCCGGGCTGGCGCAACAGCAGGGGTGACCGGTTCGCCTCGCGTACCGGCTTAGACTCGCGTGCGCTGGCCACGCCCCCGCCTAACAGATGGAGACACGATGAGTATGGCCACGAGGACGGACCCGCAGTCGCTTGCGCCGCACGTTGCCGACAGCCACGATCTCATCCGCGTGCACGGCGCGCGCGTGAACAACCTCAAGGACCTCAGCATCGAGATCCCGAAGCGCCGACTGACCGTGTTCACCGGCGTCTCCGGCTCGGGCAAGAGTTCGCTGGTGTTCGGCACGATCGCAGCGGAGTCGCAGCGGATGATCAACGAGACTTACAGCGCCTTCGTGCAGGGCTTCATGCCGACGCTGGCGCGGCCCGACGTCGACGTACTCGAGGGGTTGACGACCGCGATCATCGTCGACCAGGAGCGGATGGGTGCCGACGCCCGCTCCACGGTCGGCACTGCCACCGACGCCAACGCGATGCTGCGCATTCTCTTCAGCCGACTCGGGCAGCCGCACATCGGCTCGCCCAACGCGTTCTCCTTCAACGTTCCCTCGGTCCGGGCGAGCGGTGCCATCACGATCGAGCGCGGCGCCAGCAAGACCGTGAGAAAGACGTTCACCCGTACTGGCGGCATGTGCCCGCGATGCGAGGGGCGGGGCTCAGTCACCGACTTCGATCTGTCTCAGCTGTACGACGACAGCAAGTCGCTCAACGAGGGTGCGCTCATAATCCCCGGTTACAGCGTCGACGGCTGGTTCGGCCGCATCTTCAGCGGCTCCGGCTTCCACGACCCGGACAAGCCGATCCGTAAGTTCACCAAGGCCGAGCTCCACGACTTGCTCTACAAGGAGCCGACCAGGATCAAGGTGGACAACATCAACCTGACGTACGAGGGCCTGATCCCGAGAATCCAGAAGTCGTTCCTGTCCAAGGACCTCGACGCGCTGCAGCCGCACGTCCGGGCCTTCGTGGAGCGGGCGGTGACGTTCAGCACCTGTCCCGAGTGCGGTGGCACCCGGCTGAGCGAGGCGGCTCGGTCGTCGAAGATCAACGGGATCAGCATTGCCGACGCCTGCGCGATGCAGATCAGCGACCTGGCTGACTGGGTGCGGGGTCTGGACGAACCGTCTGTCGGGCCACTGCTGGCGTCGCTGCAGCAAAGCCTCGATTCGTTCGGCGAGATCGGGCTCGGCTATCTCAGCCTCGATCGCTCGTCGGGCACGCTGTCGGGCGGAGAAGCGCAGCGCGTCAAGATGATCCGCCACCTCGGGTCCTCGCTCACTGACGTCACTTATGTCTTCGACGAGCCGACGATCGGTCTGCACCCCCACGACATCCAGCGGATGAACGACCTGCTGCTGCAGTTGCGCGACAAGGGCAACACCGTGCTCGTCGTGGAGCACAAGCCGGAGGCGATCGCGATCGCCGAGCACGTCGTCGACCTCGGCCCGGGCGCTGGCACCGAAGGTGGCGAGGTGGTGTTCGAGGGCACGGTCGAGGGGCTGCGGGCCAGCGGCACGCTCACCGGGCGGCACCTGGACGACCGCGCCGCATTGAAGCCGTCCGTTCGGGAGCCGTCAGGAATGCTGGAGGTGCGCGGCGCCAGCGCTCACAACCTGCAGGACGTGGATGTCGACATACCGCTTGGCGTGCTAGTGGTGGTGACCGGCGTGGCTGGGTCGGGAAAGAGCTCATTGATCCACGGCTCAGTGTCGGGCCGGGACGGAGTGGTGTCGATCGATCAGGCCGCGATCAAGGGCTCGCGGCGCAGCAATCCGGCGACGTACACCGGGCTGCTCGATCCGATCCGCAAGGCGTTCGCGAAAGCCAACGGCGTGAAACCCGCCCTGTTCAGCGCCAACTCCGAGGGCGCCTGCCCGACATGCAACGGCGCCGGGGTGATCTACACCGACCTGGCGATGATGGCCGGCGTCACATCGATCTGCGAGGACTGCGAGGGGAAGCGGTTCCAGCCATTGGTGCTGGACTACCACCTCGGCGGCCGCGACATCAGCGAGGTGCTCGCGATGTCGGTGACCGAAGCCGAGGAGTTCTTCGGCGCCGGCGAGGCGCGCACGCCGGCCGCGCACGCCATCCTCGACCGGCTCCGCGACGTCGGGCTCGGCTACCTGAGCCTCGGCCAGCCGCTCACTTCGCTGTCTGGCGGCGAGCGGCAGCGGCTCAAGCTGGCCACCCACATGGCCGCGAGGGGCAGCGTCTATGTCCTCGACGAGCCGACCAGCGGCCTCCATCTTGCCGACGTCGAGCAACTGCTCGGCCTGCTCGACCGGCTCGTCGACTCGGGCAAGTCGGTCATCGTCATCGAGCACCACCAGGCGGTAATGGCGCACGCCGACTGGATCATCGACCTCGGTCCCGGCGCCGGGCACGACGGCGGGCAGATCGTCTTCGAGGGCACAACCGCCGACCTCGTCGCCGCCCGCTCCACCCTCACCGGCGAGCACCTCGCGGCCTACGTCGGCGCTTGACCGGCCGCGAGGGCGGCCTCGACCTCGCTGGTGGTCAGCCGTTGATGCACCATTCGCCCGTAGGACCTGACGTTGCCGGCCATTTCCGCCGCCCCGGCGAACTGCCGGAAGGTCCAGCACCTGGCGCCATCGGTGTACGGGCGGCAGGGATGCGCGGGCCGCGGGTGTCAGTGCGGCTGCCCGGAACTTCCGCCCTGGTTACCGCGTGTAGCCACATTGATGAGAACGCAGCGGCCCCATGGTCACGGCTGGCGGCGCGTTTCGACATCCGCTCACTTGCAACGACGCGGGCGCAGGGGGCGATATCGAGGCAGGGGCCGACTCGACAAACTCATGTGGTGGCACGGCCCAGGCGTCAGCAAGGCCGCAAATGCGCGTTCAGCCACCGGATCGCGCGCCGACTGTAAACCACACACCGCAAGCACCGCGTCACATCTGCATCGCGCACGGTAGGAACGAGGAACCCATGACTGGCCGGGGCACCACCGTCACCATCGGGGAGGTGCTCGCCGTGCTGGAGGCAGCCCGGAAGGCCGGCCGTGACGTAGGGGAATCGATCTGGATTTTACAGGAGCTGATCACCGAGGATCCCGGCTCAGAGTGGTGCCAGTGCGGACATGTCGAGGAAGCGCACCGCCGTCATTGGCGCAGCAAGGACTGCGCACTGTGCAAGTGCGACAGGTTCCGGCCGGGTTGAAGTCGGCCGGGACTTGGACGGCTCGGGCGCGGGTCCATCACCGCTTCGGCTGCCATCCTGGCCCCCGGGTGGATATCGGTTCTGGATGAGGGCAGGGCCACCACTGGCGGCCAAACAGCAAGATCATTTCCAATAAAGCTGACGCGTGTCCCTAGGTAACTGCCATCAGGCCAGATTGTCAGTACCGCTGCCTAGGCTCGGGTCATGGCGGATAGCAGCTTGTCTGCACGCGATCGCGAATTCTTCTTGGCCGAGCCGCACGTTGCGGCTTTGTCGGTGTCGGCCGGTCAGGGCCGTGGTCCGTTTACCGTGCCGATCTGGTATCAGTACGCGCCGGGCGGGGAGGCGTGGGTGCTGACTGAGGCCAGGTCCCGGAAGGCCCGGCTCATCGAAGCTGCCAGGCGTTTCAGCCTGATGGTCGAACGGGTCATGCCGACAGTCCGGTACGTATCAGTGGAGGGTCCGGTCACGCGGACGGTTCCGGGGACCGATGAGCTGTTGCGGGAGATCGCTGCGCGATATCTGCCGCCGGACAAGGTCCCGGCCTACATCGAGTTCGCCGAGGCGGAACTGGGCGAGCAGGTCGCGATCTACCTGCGTCCGGAGCGCTGGATGACGGCAGATCTCGGGCCAGGAGCCATACCACCGCGGCTGGCTTGATCGCCAGTCAGCCCTATGAACGATCTGGGTCCTGGCGTCGTGCTGCCATTTCATCACCGGACTTTTCTTGACTCCCGTCGCTGGCGTGCTGCAGCGTCAGCTCAAGCGCCTTGCCCAGCGGGCCAGCGGGAGCCGATCGGGCACGCGGCGGGCACGAAGAAAACGGTAAGAAGTCGTGAGCGCCCGGCGCTGGGACGAGTCTAGGAGTGCTGGCCTGGGGATTCGATGTGTGGGCCTGAGAGGACTTGAACCTCTGACCTCTTCCTTATCAGGGAAGCGCTCTAACCGTCTGAGCTACAGGCCCGCATGCCTGCCAGTTGCATCCGCATCGGGCACGCCGAGCTAGGTTACCTCAAGCCGCGACTAGGTGCTCAGTCAGATTCCTTGAGGGTTACCTCGATGCCACCGGAGAACGTCGAGAGCAGGTTGTAGATCACCGCGCCGACCGTAGCGAGGGCGGTCATGATGATCACGTTCACAGCGCCGACCAGCATCGTGTAGCCCAGGACGCGTGACGCGCTGAACCACCTGGTAGCACTGGACGTGGGGTGGTTCTTGCTCGTGGTCACCAGGCCCCACGTCGTCTCGATCTTGTGGAACACGCCCAGCTTCGACAGCGTAAAGAAAATGATGGCCACCGCGACGACCAGGATGACCCAGCCTACGAGCGAGATCAGGAAGCTGAACTTCATGACGGACCACGGCTCGATGCGCTCCAGGCTCAGCTGAGCACGCCTGGTTTGCTTGCCCGGACCCGGCTGCGGTCGCCCGGCCGTCGGCATGCCCGGCCTGGGCGCGCCGAGCCCGGTAGCACGTGGCCTAGGGCCCCTCGGTCCGGCAGGCCGCCTCGTCGGCGGGTAGCCCCTGGGCTTGCTCGAACGGGTCAGCCCAGCGAACGACGATGACAGGCGCGCAGCGATGCCCGCGGGCCCGCCGCCGTCTGCTGGACCTGGCAGCGGAGCGGTCTGGCTGCCTGCACCGTCCGCGGCGGGAATGAACGCGGGGCTGGGTTGTGGCGCGGGCGGACTCATGATGCCCGGTTGCGGCGCTCCCACGGACGAACCGAGCCCGGACGCTGATCTCGTCTCGGGCGTTGCGGGCCTAGGGGGTGAGCCGGGCGAGGATCCCGAACCTGGCTTGGATCCTGACGCCGCAGCCTGCCGGGCCGGCGGGACACCGGAACCTTTGACCACGGGCGTGCCGACCGTGCTGCTCGGCTTCGCCGCTGAGGTGGACTCGGCTGCTTCAGGTGCAGCTGAGGCATTGCCGTTGGCCGGGCCTGAGGCAGTTGCGTCGGCAGTAGAGCGGTCCGCCGCTGGCGATGCTGCCTCGGCAGGGCTCGGGCCTGGGGCCTTGCCGTCTGAACCTTCGCCGGGCGCCCATGAGGGCGCCTGCACGCGGTTGTCCACCCCGTCCTCCTCCGCACCGTTGTCTGACACGAGGTTATCCCCAGTCAGTACTGCCTGATTCGCTCGAACCAGGATCCGCTTGCAACGGCTATTGTCATGACGTCCGAGACTGCCCTTTTGTTGCTCCCCGCCGGCTCTCGATCCAGACGCTGCCCGATTACAGAAACAGCATCCCCCGTCGCCGACTCATTTTGAGTTGCTTTCGGCACAATACTACGGTGCATGAGCTCGTCTACCAGGCATGATCTCAGCATGCGCCACTGAAGGGCGCGGGGTGACCACAATGGTCACCCCGCTTTGCCGCCCCGTTACTAACTGTCAGTGTCACCTCGGCGTCGTCACCGTCGGCGTCAATGTCAGCGTCGGCGTCGATCGTGCCCACTCCGACACTGTCCGCATCGATAGTCTCCGGCTCATCGCCGCTTGAGGTATCGTCTTGCGGCTCGATGCCACTGGCTGCATCCACGACGTTATCGGCTTCGATAGCTTCAGCGTTCCTGGCAATTGCGACCACGCTCTGGCCGCTCGCGAGGTTGACGAGCCGCACGCCCATGGTCTGGCGCCCGGACAGCTTGATCTCCGAAGCCGCCGTCCTGATCACGCCGCCGGCCGAGGTGATGGCGTATACCTCGTCCTCGGGATGCACCATAAGCGCGCCGATCAACTCGCCCCTGGCTTCGACGATCCGGGCAGTCACGACACCAAGGCCGCCCCGCCCCTGCACCGGGTACTGGTCGGCCGGCGTGCGCTTGGCGTACCCGCCGCCGGTCGCAACGAGGACGTCGGCACCCTCGTCCACGACATGCATGCCGAGCAGTTGGTCGCCTTCGGTGAAGCGCATCCCTATCACGCCCGAGGTGGCCCGGCCCATCGGACGCAACGCCTCGTCGCTTGCCCGGAACCTGATCGCCTGGGCGTGCTTGCTGACGAGCAACAGGTCCTGGTCGGGCGACACCAGCCTGGCTGCGATCATCTCATCGTCTTCGCGCAGGTTGATGGCGATAATGCCACCGGACCGAGGCGAGTCGAAGTCCGCGAGCCGTGATTTCTTCACCAGACCGGACAAGGTCGCCAGCACTAGGTACGGCGCGACATCATAATCGCGAAGCGCCAGCACCTCGGCGATGTGCTCGTCGGGCTGGAAGGCCAGCAAATTCGCCACGTGCTGACCGCGGGCGTCGCGACCCGCGTCCGGCACCTCATAGGCCTTGGCCCGGTACACACGGCCCTTGTTCGTGAAGAACAGGATCCAGTGGTGCGTCGAAGTGACGAAGAAGTGATCGACGATGTCATCGGTCCTCAGCTGGGCCCCGCGAACGCCCTTCCCGCCGCGCCGCTGGGCTCGGTACAGGTCGGTCTTGGTCCGCTTGGCATATCCGCCCCTGGTGATGGTGACGACCACGTCCTCTTCCGCGATCAGGTCCTCCATCGACATGTCGCCGTCGTAGGCGATGATCTCCGTCCGCCGGTTGTCGCCATACCTCGCGGCGATCTCGCCCAGCTCAGTGCCGATGATCTGCCGCTGCCGCTCGGGCGAGGCCAGGATGGCCTCGTAGTCGGCGATCTGGGTCATGAGCTCCTCGTACTCATCGGTGAGCTGCTGGCGCTCGAGCGCGGCAAGCCTTCGGAGCTGCATATCGAGGATGGCCCTGGCCTGAATCTCATCGATCTCCAGCAGGTTCATCAGGCCCTGCAGCGCGGCTGCAGCCGACTCACTGGCCCTGATCAACGCGATGACCTCATCGATCCGGTCGATCGCCTTCAGCAGCGCGCTCAGGACGTGAGCCCGTTCCTGAGCCTTGCGTAGCAAGTATTGGGTGCGCCTGACGATGACCTCGATCTGGTGGCTGACCCAGTACCGCACCATTTGGTCCAGCCGCAGCGTGCGCGGAACGCCGTCTACCAAGGCGACCATGTTGGCCCCGAAGGTGTCCTGCAGCTGCGTGTGCTTGTAGAGGTTGTTCAGCACGACCTTGGCCACCGCGTCGCGCCGAAGCACTATGACCAGCCGCTGACCGGTCCGGCCGCTGCTCTCGTCCCGTACCTCGGAAATGCCGCCGAGCCGGCCTTCTTTCACCAGCTCAGCGATTTTCAGCGCCAGGTTGTCGGGGTTGACCTGGAACGGCAGCTCGCTGACAACCAGACAGATCCGGCCGCGGGAATCCTCCTCGACCTCCACTACCGCCCGCATGGTGATGGAGCCCCGGCCCGTGGTGTAGGCATCCCGGATGCCGCGCCTGCCAACGATCTGGGCAGCGGTGGGGAAGTCGGGACCGGGGATCCGCTCAAGCAGCGCGGCGAGGAGTTCCTCATCGCTGGCGTCGAAGTGCTCCAGGTACCACTGCGCACCGGCCGCGACCTCGCGCAGGTTGTGCGGCGGGATCTTGGTGGCCATGCCGACCGCGATGCCCTCAGAGCCGTTGACCAGCAGGTTGGGGAAGCGGGCAGGCAGAACTACCGGCTCGGCCGACTGACCGTCGTAGTTCGGACGGAAGTCGACGGTTTCCTTATCGATGTCCCGCAGCAGTTCCATGGCCAGCGGGGCGAGCCGGCACTCGGTGTACCGCATCGCCGCGGCCGGGTCGTTGCCAGGCGAGCCGAAGTTGCCCTGGCTATCAACGAGCGGCATCCGCATGGCCCATGGCTGCGCGAGGCGCACCAGGGTGTCGTAAATGGCCGAGTCGCCGTGCGGGTGGTAGTTACCCATGACGTCACCCACGACCCGGGCGCACTTGTTGTAGCTACGGTCGGGCCGGTAGTTACCGTCATACATGGCCCACAAGATCCGGGTGTGTACCGGCTTCAGGCCGTCACGGACGTCGGGGAGCGCGCGGCCGACGATGACAGACATCGCATAGTCGATGTAGCTGCGCTGCATCTCGACCTGGATGTCGACCGGCTCGGTCCGATCCCCTCCCGAAGGCGCTTCGGGGGTAGTCACGTCGGACACTTGCAATCCCTTCTCTCAGGTGGCATCACGCGACGGCCAGGCGCCGTGATGGGCCGGACGCGCTGGGTCAGATGTCGAGGAACCTGACATCCTTCGCGTTGCGCTGGATGAACGATCGCCGTGCCTCGACGTCTTCGCCCATGAGTACGGTGAACAGTTCGTCGGCCTGGGCCGCGTCATCCAGCGTTATCTGCCGCAGCAGCCGCCGGGCGGGGTCCATCGTGGTCTCCCAGAGCTCGTGTGCGTTCATCTCGCCGAGGCCCTTGAACCGCTGGACCCGGCCCTGCGGCCGCGGGTCACGGCGGCCCTCGGCGAGGCCAGCTTCGATGACCGCATCGCGCTCCTTGTCGGAATACGCGTAGCCCGGCAGTACGTTCCGGCCATCCCACTTGATCTTGTACAGCGGCGGCTGTGCGAGATAAACGTGCCCAGCCTCGATCAGCGGCTTCATGAACCGGAACAGCAAGGTCAGCAGCAGCGTGGTGATGTGCTGACCGTCCACATCCGCGTCGGCCATCAAGATGATCTTGTAGTACCTGAGCTTCGCGAGGTCGAAGTCGTCATGGATTCCGGTGCCCAGCGCCGTGATCATCGACTGGACTTCGGTGTTCTTCAGCACCCGGTCGATGCGGGCCTTCTCGACATTCAAGATCTTCCCGCGGATCGGGAGAATGGCCTGGAACTTCGGGTCGCGGCCGCCCTTGGCCGAGCCGCCCGCCGAGTCACCCTCGACCACGTAGATCTCGCTCCGCACGGGGTCGCCGGACTGGCAGTCCGCCAGCTTCCCTGGCAGTCCTGAGCCGCCCATCAGGCTCTTGCGGGTCAGGTCCCGAGCCTGCCGTGCGGCGATCCTCGCACGTGCCGCCTGAGTCGCCTTGATAACGATGGCCTTGGCTTCGCCGGGGTTGCGCTCGAACCAGTCCTTGAGATGGTCGTTGCAGACTCGCTGCACAAACGACTTGGCCTCGGTGTTACCGAGCTTCTGCTTGGTCTGGCCCTCGAACTGCGGCTCGGACAGCTTCACGTGGATGATCGCGGTGAGGCCCTCACGAATGTCCTCGCCCAGCAGGTTGTCATCCTTTTCGCGGATCAACTTCTGGTCGCGGGCATACCTATTGACGATCGTGGTGAGCGCCGAACGGAAGCCTTCTTCGTGAGTACCGCCCTCGGCCGTGTTGATCGTATTGGCGAAGGTGTGCACGGACTCCGAGTAGGACCCGGTCCACTGCATCGCGATCTCGGCGGAGATACCTTCGGCCTCGTCGCCGAAGTCGATCACCGAGTCGTGAACAGGCTCCTTGGAGGCGTTGAGGTAGCGGACGAAATCGGAGATACCGCCGTCATACCGGTAACTCACAACGTGGGGCCCGCCGTTGATGATGTGCTCCGGCCGCTCGTCAGTCAGGCTGATCGACAGGCCCTTGTTGAGGAAGGCCATTTCCTGAAGCCGCCGGGACAGCGTCTCGAAGGACCATTCGGTGGTCTCAAAAATGGCGTCATCCGGCCAGAAGGTTATGGTGGTGCCGGTCTCATCAGTCCTCTCGCCCCTGGTAAGCGGACCCGTCGGCTCGCTGTACGCGTAGGACTGACGCCAGACGAAGCCGTCCTTCTTGATCTCTACCTCAAGGCGGCGAGACAGCGCGTTAACCACGGACACGCCGACGCCGTGTAGGCCGCCTGACACCGCATATGACTGGCTGTCGAACTTGCCGCCAGCGTGGAGGGTGGTCAGAACGACCTCGACCGCCGGCCGGTTCTCGACCGGATGGTTGTCCACGGGGATGCCCCGGCCGTTGTCGGCGCACCAGACCCCGCCGTCGGCCAGCAAGATGACCTCGATATGGTCGGCAAAGCCCGCGAGGGCCTCGTCCACCGCGTTGTCCACGACCTCCTGGACCAGGTGATGCAGCCCGCGCTCGCCGGTTGAGCCGATATACATTCCGGGGCGCTTGCGGACGGCTTCGAGGCCCTCCAGGACAGTGATCGAACGTGCGTCATAGGACAAAGCAGAAGCTCCTCTTGGAACAGGGCAAACACGGGGACTCCGCCGCTGACACCCCCGCATGGCGTCAGCCCTCGTGCGCTTGTTCATTTTACCTGGACAAGCAGTCAGGCTCAGCCGTACGTGTCACGCGGGCCGCGACTGCCGCGCACCCGCCATTCACCCGGCCTTCTGGTGCTCGTTACCGGTCCCCGGACCTTAACGCGCACCACGGTGCCGTCGCCTAGCTCGGCGTTCAGCCGCCGGACGAGCTGGGCCGCCAGCAATCTCACCTGGGTCGCCCAGGCAGTGGAGTCAGCAGACACCGTCAGCTCGCCGTCGGTGAGGGACTGAGGGCTCGTGTGCGCCGCAAGGTCCGCGCCGACGATCTGCGCCCACCGGCCGAACACCGATCCGGTGGCGGCAGCCAACGTCCAGCCCTCGGCCGCCAGCAAGCCGTCGATTGCACGTGCTAGCGGCTGCGGGTCGTCATGGCCGTGCTGGACCGGAAAACCGGGCCGGGCCGCTGCCCGGCGGCGTCTTCCGGAGACCAGCTCCGCTCCTGGTACAACCCCATCCGGCGGCTCATCATTCCCGCGCGAACTAGTGCCGTCGGCACTAGCGCCAGCCGGAGGGACTACGGGGCGCAGGCCGCGAGCCCTGGCCTCGGCCACCGCCGAGGCCAGGGCATCACGGGCACGCCGGAGCTTGTCGCCAGAGTCCTGGTCAGGCACTGGTTATCAGCCCGCCTGCCACGCTGAACCTGACGCCAGCCAGGCCGTCCGGTACGTCCTGCGGCACGGCCGCGGTGACCAGCACTTGCTCGGCGTCGCGCACCAGCTCAGCTAGCCGGTTCCGGCGCTCGGTGTCAAGTTCGGCGAACACGTCATCGAGCATCAGCACGGGGTCATCCCCGCCCGACCGGAGCAACTGGTAACCAGCCAGGCGGAGCGCCAGGGCCAGCGACCACGACTCACCGTGGCTCGCGTAGCCGCGCGCGGGTAGCCCGCCAATCATCAGGTCAAGCTCGTCGCGGTGCGGCCCGACCAGGCACACGGCCCGCTCGAACTCGGCCCGGCGCCGCTCGGCCAGGGCGTCGCGCAGCAGCATGGCGAGCTTGCCCGGGTCCGGGTCCGGGTCCGGCTCGGCCTTGGCCGCCGGTCCGGTGCCAGCACCGGGCCCGGTTCCCGTGTCGCCGCGGACCTGCGCGACGGCCGACATGCGATAACGAAGACCAGTGTCTCGCTCGGTTCCCGAGACCGCGCTATAGCAACTGCCTACCAGCCCTCGGATCTCGCTGATCAGCCGCAGCCTGCCCGCAGTCAGCTCCGCTCCGGCCGAGACGAGATGATCGTCCCAGACTTCCAGCGCCCCGGCCGGCACACCGCCTCTGGCTTTCGCCGACTTCAGCAGTGCGGTCCGCTGCCGCAGCACTCGGTCGTAGTCCGTCCGCACCCCCGCGTACCGCGGCCGCGTCGCGACCAGCAGGTCATCGAGGTACCGTCGGCGCTGGTCCGGGTCGCCTTTTACAACCGCGATGTCCTCCGGCGCAAACAACACACAGCGCAACGCGCCGATGACCTCACGCGGCCGCGTCGCAGGCGTGCGGTTCAACCGCACCCGGTTGGCCCGGCCCGCGTTGATCTCTATCTCAATCAGGCTTTCCCGTCCCGCGGATGAGACAACGCCGCGCACGATGGCGCGATCGGCTCCTTTCCGGATCAGCGGTGCGTCCGTAGCCACCCGGTGGCTGGCGAACGTCGCCAGGTAACCGGCGGCCTCGACCAGGTTGGTCTTGCCCTGGCCGTTGGCGCCAACAAAGGTGGTGACGCCCGGCCCGAGTGCCACGTCCGCAGTCGCGTAACTGCGGAAGTCAGTGAGTGCCAGCCGGGTCAGGTGCACACCTGGTGAGACTAGCCCGACAGTCAGGGCGACACCCACAGTCGGGGGGACACCCCCCCCGACGACCCTGCGGAAAACACCGCCGAGGACCCCGGAATCCCAACACCCTAACCGAGGCGGATCGGCATCAGCAGGTATCGGAATTCCGGGTTGCCGTCCGGTCCCGGCTTGCCGGTGAGCAGGGCCGGCTTGCCGGGCTCAGTGAACGAGATGCGAACCACATCGGAGTCGATCGCAGTCAAGCCGTCCAGCAGGTACTGCGGGTTGAACGCGATCGACAGGTCCTCCCCGGAGAAATCCGCCTCGATGGTTTCCTCGGCCTGCGCCTCATCGCCGGTGCCGGCCTCCAGCATGAGCTGCCCGGCGCTGAAGGCCAGCCGGACGGGCGTGTTCCGCTCGGCGACCAGGGCAACGCGCTTGACCGACTCAGCCAGCAGGCCGGTGGACAGTTCGGCCGCCGCGTTCACCGTCTTCGGGAGCAAGTTCTGGTAACGCGGGAACTCGCCGCTCAGCAGTCGCGTGGTGGTTCGCCTACCCGCGCCCTCGAAACCGATCATGCCCTCCCCGCCGTGCCCGTCGACTCCGGGGAGTGCCAGCGCGATCGAGACCTGTGCTCCGTTCGTGAGCGAGCGAGCCGTGTCAGCGAGCGCCTTCGCAGGCACGAGCATCGCCGCGGTCAGGTCGGGCCGGGCGGGGGCCCACCTCAGCTCACGGACGGCCAGCCGGTAACGATCGGTCGACACCAGTGTCAGGGTTTCGCCGTCAATCTCGATGCGGACGCCGGTCAGGGCCGGCAGGGTGTCATCGCGCCCGGCCGCCGTCGCGGACTGGCTCACCGCCGTCGCGAACGCGTCGCTGCCGATCGAGCCGGCTGCCGGCGGCATCTCCGGCAGCGCCGGGTACTCGTCTTCGGGCATGGTCAGCAGCGTGAAGGTGGCGCTCCCGCAGGTGAGCACGGCCCGGCCGTCCTGCGCGGTGATGTGCACGGGCTTTGCCGGCAGACTGCGGCTGATCTCGGCGAGCAACCGCCCCGATACGAGGGCGCTGCCGGGCTCGGCGGTCGTGACCGGCACGGTCGCCTGGGCTGAGATGTCGTAGTCGAAGCTGGACAGCACGAGCTCATCCGTTGCCTGCAGGCGGATTCCGGCGAGCACAGGAACCGTCGGCCGGGCTGGTAGCGCGCGGGCGGTCCAGGCCACTGCCTCAGCGAGGACGTCGCGCTCGAGGACGATCTTCACGGCTTGGCCTCCTAGTCTTGATCGGATCTGCGGCGCGGAACCGGCTGTGCTCCGGCGCGGGTTGGCTGACATCTTTCAGTAGTAGATATCGGCAATAACAAACTGGTAGTCGTCATAGGGTCGGTGGATCTTGGGGATAACTCTCGTCCGCGCTGGTCGCGTCGGCGGCGCCCATGCACACCGGTTGTGGCCGGCCCGGGCGAAACCATAGGGCCGGCTGTGCGTTGCGGTCGGCCGCCCACTGGACACCGCTCCGTTACCCTCTGGATGGAAGGGGTTTTCCTCCGGATGTCCCAAGGACATCCACAGGTTTGTCCACAGCCTGTGTGCGTGGAATGCGCCCCGCGCGTAGTTTGCGTGTCCGGACGAATACAATTCGTGGCCGGGCACCTCTGACCTGATGCTGCGCTGGCCCGATATGCGAAGGCGCACAATGCTCACCCTGACAGGACCTGCTGCTTGATCCGGTTGGTGAGCTCGGTGACCTGGTTGTAGATCGATCTGCGTTCGGCCATCAGCGAGCGGATCTTCCGTTCGGCGTGCATCACCGTGGTGTGATCGCGACCGCCGAACTGCTGGCCGATCTTGGGCAGCGACATGTCGGTGAGCTCGCGGCACAGGTACATCGCGATCTGCCGTGCGGTCACCAGCACTCTGGACCGGGACGTCCCGCAAAGGTCGTCAATGGACAGGCCGAAGTAGGACGCCGTCTGGCCCATGATTGTCGCGGCAGTGATGTCCGGGCCGTGTGTTTCCGGGATGAGGTCCTTGAGCACGAACTCGGCCAGCTGGAGGTCTACTGACTGGCGGTTCAGGCTGGCGAAAGCAGTGACCCGGATCAGTGCGCCCTCAAGCTCGCGGATATTGGTGGAAATCCTGCTGGCGATGTACTCCAGCGCTTCCGGGGGCGCATTGAGCTTGTCCTGCACCGCCTTCTTGCGCAGGATCGCGATCCGGGTTTCGAGCTCGGGTGGCTGGACGTCGGTCTGCAGGCCCCACTCAAACCTGCTGCGGAGCCGATCTTCGAGGGTGACAAGCCGCTTGGGTGCCCGGTCGGAGGAGATCACGATCTGTTTCTCAGCGTTATGCAATGTGTTGAAGGTGTGGAAGAACTCCTCCTGGGTGCCTTCCTTGTTTTCCAGGAACTGGATGTCATCGACCAGGAGCACGTCCACGTCACGGTAACGGCGCCGGAACCCATCCTGCTTGCCGTCACGGATCATGTTGATGAAGTCGTTGGTGAACTCTTCCGAGCTCACATACCGAACCTTCAGCCCCTGGTACAGGCTCTGCGCGTAGTGGCCGATGGCGTGCAGCAGATGGGTCTTGCCGAGACCGGAGTCGCCGTAGACGAAGAGCGGGTTGTAGGCCTTGGCCGGCGCCTCCGCGACGGCGACGGCCGCGGCGTGCGCGAACCTGTTGCTTGACCCGATCACGAAAGTGTCGAAGGTGTACTTGGGGTTCAGCCTGGCCTGCCCCGGCCTTGGTGCTTGCGGCCCGGCCATCGGAACTGCCTGCGGGCGGTGCAGGCCAGCGTCGTCGGTCGATCCGCGATGCGCGCCGAACCCGTCGGTAGACATGGCGGCCGGCTGCTGGCCCAGCTCATGGCGGACGTGGCCTGGTAGCGGACCGTGTCCGAGGCTTCCGTTTTCGGGGGGAACGGGGCCAAACCGGCTCTCGGTCCGGCGTCGGCTCTCGGCGGCCCAGGCTGATCACGACCGGTACTGCCGAAATGGCCGTCGTCGAACTGGGTGTCGCCGAAGGCGCCGATGCTGCCCGGCTGGGGCCCGGTCAGTCCGTTAAGGCTCGGCCGCCCGGTGAGACCCGGCGGGCCTGTGGGCCCTGGGAACAGGCCGGTGCCTTCACCGGGCAGATGCTCGGCGGGCTGGCCGAGATCTGCCGTGGCCGCAGGGTCGACCGTGACAGCGATCTGAATGCTGCGGGCCAGTTCCCTTGACAAAGCATTGGTGATAAGCGCACGCAACCGGGTCTCCAGCTGCTCCTTGACGAACTCGTTGGGAGCGGCGATAAGCGCGGTGTTCTCGACCAGGCCCAGGGGCCTGGTGAGCTGCAGCCAGGCCCGCTGATGCGGCTCTATCTGCATACCGGCCAGGTCGGCGAGTGAGCGAGCCCAGACTTCGGCGAGGTCATCTTCGCTCATTCGGCCGGTCACCCGAGCCCCCCACATGTGATCAACAGGTTTTTCCACAGGTTGTGCACGTCTTTCGCGGCCGGGGCGGCTTCCCGCTCGCACCGGCGGTTGCCGGTCCGTTGAGCGGTTGCCCATCCGCGTAGCGGCACGAGTGTGGCCTTTGGTGCCGGAGCACGCAACCCAGATGCGCTATCCACAGCCTAGGGCTGGAGTTCGCGGTCCGTTCGGGAAATCGTATGGTCGGCGGCCGAGCCTGTCATCGGGGCCTGAGTTTGACCGGCTGCCCGGCCTGCGCGTACCTTGTAAAGGTCCGGTCACCCCGGCGCGGTTGCGTCATGGCCTGATACTGGTCGGTGCCACTGCCGGATCTACTCGAACCACGTATTTAGCGCAGCACGGCACGGCACAAGAAGTGGCCTGATAAGAAATCGGCCTGCAGGAGGGCACAGCTTCGCTGGGCGGCCTGCCGGAACCTGGAGTCCTAGTGAGCAAGCGTACGTTTCAGCCGAACAACCGCCGTCGGGCGAAGACTCATGGATTCAGGCTGCGCATGCGCACGCGCGCGGGCCGGGCAGTGCTGGCAGCCAGGCGCCAGAAGGGTCGCGCGCGCGTCAGCGTCTGACGGGCGCGCGGCGATGGGCTCGCGATGCTTCCCTCAGCAGCGCGGATGCGCCGCAAGGCCGACTTCAGGTCTGCGCAGGACCGCGGCAGTAAGGCGGGACGGCCACTGCTATCCGGTCAGTTGCTGGTGCGGCCCGAGCAGCAGAATCCCGCGAGGGTTGGCTTCATCGTAAGCCGCCGGGTAGGCACCGCAGTGGTTCGAAATCGGGTCCGGCGCCGCCTGCGCCACTTGGTCAGAGGGTATCTGGGGTCGCTGCCGGGAGGTAGCCTGCTTGTGTTGCGCGCGGCACCGCGGGCGGCAACGGCTTGCCAGGCGGATCTCGCCGCCGACCTCGACCTGGTAATCGGAGCTTTGCTTCGGCGGCAGGGCGGGGTGACGAGCCGGTGACCATCGGATCTGACCGGAAATCACGCAGTTTGTCAGTAGCTGGCTGGGTGCTGGTGGGGCTGCTGACCGGCTACCGGCGGTTCATCAGCCCGCTGCTGGGTCCGCGGTGCAGGTTCTACCCGTCGTGCAGCGCGTACGCGTTGGAGGCCGTGCAGGTACACGGTGCGCTGCGGGGCTCGTGGCTGGCCCTGCGCCGCCTGAGCCGGTGCCATCCGTTCCATGCTGGCGGACTCGATCCAGTTCCGGGGACGGACCGAGGGGTCTCAGGCGTTGAAGTAACAGGCGGCCGGGCGACGAGTGCTGAGAAGCGATGAGTCCGAACTCATGAGCAGAGCACAGCACTCATGAGGAGACGGCCGCGGTCATGACCAAAGCAAAAGGGAGCTAGCAGGTGTCGAATCCACTGGATTACCTCTACGAGGCGGTCGGCTGGGTTTTCACGCACATCTACGACGTGCTGAAGCCAGTCTTCGGCCCGACCAGCGGATGGACCTGGTTCCTCACCATCGTGCTCCTGGTCGCGCTGATGCGTCTGGTCATGGTGCCGCTGTTCATCAAGCAGATGCACACGACGCGGGCGATGTCGTCGCTGCAGCCGCAGATGGCCGCGCTGCGCAAGAAGTACAAGAACGACAAGCAGACGCTCAATCAAGAAACCATGAAGCTGTACCAGGAGGCGGGCGTCAACCCGTTGATGGGCTGCCTGCCGTTCGTGCTTCAGCTGCCGCTGTTCTTCGGCCTGTTCAGCGTGCTGCGGGCGATCGCGAATTACAAGCCTGGCACGGTCCCGCTCTACGGGCTGCCCAGGTCGATGGTGACTGCCGGGACGCAAGCCAAGATCCTTGGCGCCAAGATCTCGGACAAGGTGCTGTTCACGCATGGCCTGCACGTCCCGTTGCACGCCAAGCTGGTGATCCTCGGCGCGGTGCTGATCAGCATGGCGACGACCTACCTGACCATCCGGCAGAGCATGAAGCGCGGCATGATGCCGGCCGCGACGCCGGACAACCCGATGGCGTCGTCGCAGAAGTACATGGCATACATCATGCCGTTCTTCGCGCTGACCGGCCTGTACTGGCCGTTCGGGCTGGTCCTGTACTGGGTCACCACGAACGTCTGGACCCTTGGCCAGCAGTACCTGCTCGGCAAGCGGTATCCCGTACACGCCGCCGGCTCCGGTTGACGGCGCGGCTCCGGCCTCGGTTAGCCCGGCCGCTGCCAGGTCGCTGACTGGAGGGCCAGGCAAGGCGCTCGGCACAGGCGGCCGCAGGCAGCTCGAGCCGGGCGCCTGGGTCGGCCGGCGGCGAACGGTGCGGGCTCAAAGAACGGCGCGGCGGCGAAAGGCGGGGCGAGCGCGAAGCGCGGCCCGGCCAGCGGGGCGAACTCGCAGCGGACCGGAGCGCAGGACGGTGCGAGCAGCGGAGTGCTGAAGCGGCTCGGGCGCGGACGGGCGGAGCCCGAACCGGAGCCGGAGCCGGAGGTTAAGCTCGTGAGGCATCAGACTCAGCGCCAGTCGCGGAGCAAACGAACGGGCAAGCGCTAAGCTTCGCGACGCGCGTGTCTGCCCGCGCCGCAACCAAGCAGCGGCGGCTGGCCAGACCCAGTTACCAGTCCGGGCTCTGCACCGACAGTGCACTCAAGGCCAGCGCGGTTGGCGGCAGGGTGCGGTTGGCGGCAGGGTGCGGTTGGCGGATGGGCGACATACGGATCGAGGAGGAGCCTGGCAATGAGCCAGCAGGATGACGTGGTGGCGGAGGAGGCTGGCCGCGACGATGAGGCTGGCGACCGCGAGGCTGGCGCGAGTGAAGCTGACTCCGCGGCGGGGGCTTACACAGGCGCGACTGCGGGATATCCAGCCGATGGGTCCGGGCCCGTCAGCGTGGACGATAACGATGACGGGCACCTTGACGATGACGAGGACCTTGACGATGACGAGGACCTTGACGATGACGAGGACCTTAAGGTTGCCGCTGGCGATCAGGACCAGGTGGCCGAGCAGCGGAAGGCGTCGGTGGCCGACCTCGAACTGGAAGGCGAGATAGCGGCTGACTACATCGAGGGCCTTCTCGACGTCGCCGACCTGGACGGCGATATTGACATGGACGTCGAGGGCGAACGGGCGGTCGTTTCGGTCGTTGGCGCCACTCTGGACGAACTTGTCGGTCGGCGCGGTGAGGTTCTTGAGGCGCTGCAGGAGCTAACCAGGCTCGCGGTGCACCAGCACACGGGCAACCGGACCCGGATGATGCTGGACGTCGGAGGATACCGGCAACGGCGCAGGGCGGAGCTGGCCGAGGCTGGTCAGGACGCGGCCGAGGAGGTACGCCGGACTGGGCAGCCAAAGCGGCTCTGGCCGATGAATCCGTTCGAGCGCAAGATCGTGCACGATGCGGTGGCAGCGGCGGGCTTGCGTAGCGAGTCGGAAGGCGAGGAGCCAGACCGGCGCGTGGTAGTGCTGCCGGTTGGGTGAGTCGTGGCCGCGCGGATTCGCGGGTTGCGGCGCCCGGACGAGGCTGCAGCCCGGCCGGTGACGCCGGGCTGAGGGGAAGGGCTGCAGGATGACGGATGCAGCGGAGCAGTCCGCGCCGGGAGTGGCTGGCGCGGAGCTTTTTGGCGAGGCACTGCCGGTCGCGCAGAAGTATGCGCAACTGCTCACCGGAGCGGGCGTCGAGCGCGGAGTTGTAGGCCCGGCCGAGGCGGAGCGGGTCTGGGAGCGGCATCTGCTGAATTGCGCTGTGATCGCGCGGCTGATTCCGTCGAAGTCCTTCGTCGTTGATCTCGGCTCGGGAGCAGGGCTGCCAGGCCTCGTGGTGGCAATGCTGCTGCCGGGTGCCAAGGTGACATTGCTTGAGGCGCTGGCCAGGCGGGTGGCCTTCCTGGAGGAGTGCGTGGCCGAGCTGGGCCTCGCGAATGTCGAGGTCGTACGCGGCCGGGCCGAGGATCTTGCTGGTCACCTGGCGGCTGACGTGGTGTGCTCGCGTGCGGTTGCGCCACTCGAGAAGCTGGCTGGCCTGAGCCTGGGACTAGCGCGGCCTGGCGGTCGGATACTAGCGATTAAGGGTGCGTCCGCAGAGGCGGAACTGGCACGAGCCCGGCCGGTGCTGGCTCGGCTCGGCGTAACCGACGCACGGGTGTCACAGGTGGGTAGCGCCGACAACAGCGTGACTGCAACAGTGGTGATGTTCACTGCCCCGGGGCGGCGTGGCAGCGGTGCGGGCGCCGGACGGGCTGCCAGTCGGCCGGAGGGTCGGGCAGGGGTTCAGGGCGGCGGTCGGCGCAGCCATCCGGGCGCGGCCGTCGGCCGGAAGGCACGTCCGAACAGTCGGCGTGGCGGAGGATAGGCGGACTCGCCGGGAAGCCGCTTTAGGCCGGGCATGGCTCGCTGAGGAGAACACCACGATGACGAACTCCGCTCCAGGCCTCGGCTGGCCGGATGGCCCGAGAGCTGACGCGGACGCCGGCAGTGGTGAGCGACCGGGCGGCCTGGGGGTCTCAGCCGTCGGTCGCCCTGGTACGGCTGAATATGCGGCAATGTCACACAGTAGTATTCCGGACCGGTACGCGCGGCGAGCGGTGCGCCTCGGCCTAGGCTGGCCGCTTGGCGGCGGCCCGGAACCAGGTTCTGCGACGAGCGTCCATCCCCTAGGCTCAGTGTCCGCAGCTTCGGAGGACGAGGCTGGGGCCGCGCCGGCGCGCGTCCGGCGGGCGCTGGCCCACGTTTCACATGAAACAACCGGACCTGTGCGGCAGCCGGTGCCCGCTGGCGACGCTGGCAGCAGCGCAGGCCCTGAAGCCCTGCCGCCTGGCAGTCTCGCGAAAGATAGTGCGGGTGTAAGCGGGGTTGCCCCGGCAATGGGCTGGCCCCAGGCGGGCGGGGCCGGGTTTGATAAGCGGACAGGCGAGAGCGAGGAAAACGTGGTCATCCCTGCTATGTCCGGAGCGTCCGCTGCAGATACGCCGATCGCAAGAGCGGCCCAGGCTGCGGTCGTCGCACGTTCCGGCGGCGAGATGTGGCCGCGGCCGCCGTCGTGCCGGGTCATGACTATCGCGAACCAGAAGGGCGGCGTTGGCAAGACGACGACGGCGGTTAACCTTGCCGCGGGCCTGGCGATGCACGGCGGTCGGGTCCTAGTGATCGACCTGGATCCGCAAGGCAACGCGTCGACGGCTCTGGACGTGGACCACCACTCCGGGATTCCGTCCGTGTACGACGTCCTGGTCGACGATCAGGCGCTGAGCTCGATAATCCGGCCGGTGACCGGATTCCGGCACCTGTACTGCGCCCCTGCCGCGATCGATCTGGCCGGGGCGGAGATCGAGCTGGTGCCGCTCGTGGCCCGCGAGTCCAGGTTGGCGCGAGCGCTGGCAAGCTACGACGCCTCGAATCTTGACTACATCTTCATCGATTGCCCGCCGTCGCTAGGGTTGCTGACCGTCAATGCCCTGGTCGCGGCGCCCGAAGTGCTGATCCCTATCCAGTGCGAGTACTACGCGCTCGAAGGGCTCGAGCAACTCCTGCGCACGGTGGAGTTGGTCCGCAGCCATCTGAATCCAGCACTCTCCGTGACGACAATCTTGCTGACGATGTACGACGGCCGGACACGGCTGGCTTCTCAGGTCGCGGACGAGGTACGGGACCACTTTGGCGCTGTCGTCCTGGGCTCGGTTATCCCGCGCAGCGTAAGAGTTTCAGAGGCGCCGAGTTACGGCCAGTCGGTGATGACCTACGATCCTGGTTCGACCGGCGCGTTGGCGTATCTCGAGGCTGCGCGGGAGCTGGCGTACCGGAACGTGCAGGCTCCCGCTGGCTGATAGCTCTGGCACGATGGCGAGTGATAGCCGAGGCGTCCGGGCGTGTTCGCATCGGGGCCGCGGCCAGAGGTGAGGAGACCCAACGATGGCGCAGCCGAAGCGCGGACTAGGTAAGGGACTTGGTGCCCTGATCCCGACGGGGCCGCCGGCATCGGTGTACATGGCGGGCTTGCCAGGTGCGCCAGCAGCTCACGGGCCAGCGTCCGCGGACGAAGGTGTCCCCATCGCGGGCGCGTACCTTGACGAGATTGCCGTCGACGCGATCGGGCCCAATCCGCGCCAGCCCAGGCAGTCGTTCGATGAAGACGCGCTCGCTGACCTCGCCGCGTCCGTTGAGGCCGTGGGCTTGCTCCAGCCGGTGATCGTCAGGGAGGCGGGTCCAGACCGATACGAGCTGATCATGGGCGAGCGCCGGTGGCGCGCCTGTCAGCTGGCAGGCATCGCGGTCATCCCGGCGATCGTCAGGCAGACCTCCGACGACGACCTGCTCAGGAACGCGCTCATCGAGAATCTGCATCGCGAGCAGCTGAATCCGCTCGAGGAGGCTGCGGCTTATCAGCAGCTGCTGGACGACTTCTCAGCCACGCACGAGGAGCTCGCCAGCGCGTATCGGCCGCTCCCGCCCGCACATCTCGAACACCATCCGGTTGCTTAATCTGCCACCGGCCGTGCAGAAGCGAGTGGCTGCGGGGGTGCTGAGCGCCGGGCATGCCCGGGCGCTGCTGGGCGTCGAGGATCCGGCTGCGCAAGAGGAACTGGCTCGCCGGATCGTGGCCGAGGGATTGTCCGTGCGAGCCGTCGAGGAGATGGTCGCGCTTGGTGCGCTCCCGGTCAAAGGCACCCGCGCTCCTGGCGTCAAGGCTCCGGTCGCTCCCGGCCTGAAGGACCTCGCCGACCGGCTGTCGGACGTCTTCGAAACGCGCGTCAAGGTCGAACTCGGTCAGCGCAAGGGCAAGATTGTCGTGGAGTTCGGTTCGCTGGATGATCTGGAGCGCATCGTGCGCACCATGTCGCCAGGTCTGACATCCCGCCGGGGCTGAGGCCGTCTCAGCTGGGCCGGAGGCATTGGGCGACGCACCCTGGCCGGTCGGCTTCGCGCCCGCAGTGAAGTCAGCTACGACGGCGCCCTCGTCAGTCGGGCTGCGTGTGCGCGCCGCTAGGCTCAGCTCCGTGGCTAACCAAACTGGTACAAGCTTCGGCAGCGATAACCATGCTGGCGTGCACCCGGAGGTCCTGACCGCGATCACCGCGGCGAATGCCGGTGATGCACCTGCGTACGGCACTGATCAGCTCACCCGGAGCGTCCTGGACCGGCTGTGTGCCGAGTTCGACGCCGAGCAGGCTTACCTCCTGTTCAACGGGACGGCTGCCAACATCTTCGGCCTTAGTCTGCTGCTGCGGCCCTATGAGGCGGTGATCTGCGCGGAGTCATCGCACCTGAACGTCGACGAGTGCGGCGCAGCAGAACGGATCCTGGGCTGCAAGCTCCTGCCGGTAACGTCCCCCGACGGCAAGCTGACACCGGAGCTCATAGCAGGCAGGCTCGGTGGCCGCGGCGACGAGCACAGGGCACAGCCGCGCCTGGTGCAGATCGCCCAGGTTACCGAGCTAGGCACGTGCTACACGCTGGCGGAACTCCAGGCGATATCGGCCTTCAGCCGCGATCAGGGTTTGCTCACCTACTTTGACGGCGCGAGGCTCGCGAACGCGGCGGCATACCTGGACTGCGGGCTGGCCGACATCGCCGCGTGCGCGGATGTGCTGAGTTTCGGCGGCACCAAGAACGGCGCTCTTGGAGTCGAGGCTGTCCTGGTGCGGACACCCAGGCTGGCTGCCGGCGGCGAGTACCACCGCAAGCAACTCATGCAGCTGGCCTCGAAGATGCGGTTCTTGGCCGCCCAGATGGACGCGCTGCTCACCGGCGACCTCTGGCTGGCCTGCGCCAGACATGCCAATGGGATGGCTCAGAGACTGGCGGCGGCGGTCGGTCAGGTACCGGGCGTTAGCCTCGCGTACCCCGTCCAGTCGAACGGGGTATTCGCGACTATGAGTCTGTCTGGAGCGGCAGCGCTGCAGCGAGAGTGGGGTTTCTACGTGTGGTCGGAGGGTCCCGACGACCGGTGCATTGCGCGCTTCATGACCGCATTCGACACCTCCGCGGCCGAAGTCGATGCCCTGGCGGCAGACATCCGGCACGTTGTTTCACGTGAAACTCAGTCCGCCGACGGGTGAAGGTTCGCGTCCCCCGGATAAACCGTGCGCGTCACCGTCGCGTGGCTCGGCCAGTCGGGCCGCCCTGTTAGTTCAAGAACACGCCATCACCAGGGTCCAGGCGCCGCCGCCCTGGGTACGATGTGCCCTGGGCCGGGGGGATACGCTCAAGTGCTTCCGTCTGGCCGCGGGACATCGGCGATGTCCCGCGCTGGCTTTCGACCGCAGGGGTACTTCGTGTCGCGCCGACTCGCGAGCATCACGCTAGACAATCTCGACGACTTGCCGCCCCGATGCCGCCGTTGCGTCTTCTGGGAACTAGATCCTGTCAGCCAGGCCAGGGCCCTGGAGGTCGGTGACCCCGCGCTGGAGAAGGAAGCCTGGATCTCGTCGGTATTGCTGGAATGGGGCAGCTGCGGCAAGATCATCTATGTCGACGGCGTGCCCGCTGGTTACATGACCTACGCGCCGCCAAGCTACGCGCCAAGATCGGTCGCGTTTCCCACCAGCCCGGTCAGTGCCGACGCGGTCCTGCTGATGACGGCGAACGTGATGTCCGAGTTCGCCGGCGGCGGCCTGGGCCGGATGCTCGTCCAGGGCCTCGCCAAGGACCTCACGCGCCGGGGCATCAAAGCCATCGAGGCGTTCGGGGACGCGAAATGGACGCAGCCATCCTGTGTCGTCCCCGTCGACTACTTGCTTTCAGTCGGATTTAAGACCGTGCGGCCGCACGCCCGCTACCCGCGCCTGCGGCTCGAGCTCAAGACCGCCCTGTCCTGGCGCGAAGACGTCGAAGTCGCCCTTGAGCGCCTGCTCGGCTCGATGTCCCCCGAGCGCTCCCTCCGCCTCGCCTAAGCAACTCCGCACAACAAGATCGTCTGGCTATAAATCACCCTTTGCAACCTCCAATGGCTCGCGCATGTTGTCCGCATCCGCTCTGTCGCTGACATTTTGTGGGGCCGCCGCGACGACTCGGCCGATTTGCCCATGACGCCGCGAGGCCTGGCACCGGTCGGCGCCAGGCCGATCGCTTGTCTCTCCTGGCAGTCCGAGCAGGAAAGAGAAGTGAAGCAGTGCTGTGTTCGGCTGGGGGGAACGGCCGGGGAACCTCTGGCTGGCGGCAATTCGGATTGGAGGTGTAACGCGGAGCCTTCCCGAGGGACTGTGCAGGGCGTGCCTGAATCAACGGGCGCGTCAAGCGCACAGCCATGAGGAGGCCACTGCATGAGAGCAATTCACCGGCTCGGCGGCGCAGCCGTGCTGGGAACGGCCATCGTTACGCTGCTGGCGAGTCCGGCATTCGCCTCGCCGACGCATTCCAGGAACCGCGAGCCCAACCCGCTCGAGCGGCGCGGTGTGGATGCAGTGTTCGTCCAAACCGACAACACGGCCGGAAATCAGGTCGTCGTTTATCGCAGGGAGCATGACGGGACGCTTGCCGATGGCGATGCCTACTCGACCGGCGGCCTTGGCGGCAGCCTGACCGGCTCGGTTGTCGACCACCTGGCGTCGCAGGGGTCGCTGCAGTTTGACCGCGACAAGGGCTTGCTCTTCGCAGTCAACGCCGGCAGCAACACAGTCGCTGTCTTCGCCGCATTCGGCGATCATCTCCGGCTCCAGCAGGTGATCAGCTCAGGCGGAACGTTCCCGGTAAGCGTTGCCGTCCACGACAATCTCGTCTACGTTCTGAACGCCGAGAATGGCGGATCGGTCCAGGGATATCGGATCCTGTCCGGGCGCCTAGCGCCGATACCAGGGTCGAACCGGGCACTCGGCCTCGACCCGACAGCCACGCCCCAGTTCGTTAACACGCCCGGCCAGGTAGCCTTCACGCCGGACGGTGCTCAACTCGTCGTAACGACGAAGGCGAATGGCAACGACATTGACGTGTTCGGCGTCCAGCCGGACGGCAACCTGACCGCATCACCAGCGGTCAACTCCGAACCGGGCACCGTACCGTTCGCAATCACCTTCGATCCGTCCGGCAACCTCGTTGTGGCGGAAGCGGGCACCAATGCGCTGGCGACCTTCGCAGTCAGTTCCTCCGGCACCGCGACATTGCTGCACAGCGTGCCATCCGGCCAGGCGGCGACGTGCTGGGTCACTGCCATCGGCAGCCTGTTCTTCGCCTCTAACGCAGGCAGCGCTTCCGTATCTAGCTATTCGGACGGTGCCGGCGGCGCGCTCAGCCTCCTGGGCGCGACTAACACTGACGCTGGAACAGTGGATTCGGCCGCATCGCCGAGTGGGCGTTTCCTGTACGTGCAGACCGGCGGCTCCGGGATAGTGGATGAGTTCGCCGTTAACTCCTCGGGTGGCCTAACCCAGATTGACAGCGTGATCGTGCCGGGCGCCGTCGGTGGCGAAGGCATCGCGGTCGGCTGAGGCGTGACTACCCCTCGTTGAGGGGCGGTGGCCGCGATAGCGCCGGAGTCGACCTGGCGCTATCGCGGCCGGGACGGCCGCGCAGGACGGCCAGCTCCGCCGGGGCGACCGCCGCGGCCAAGCCCTGGCAGCGAACCGGGCCGCGCGCCCCGACCCACCGAGCATGCGGCCCATGGCCGTGAGACAGAAAGGCTGGCGAGGCTGCAAACAGCGCAACCCGATCCCGACGACGAACTGCTCAAGCGGCTGCGTGCAGGCGACGAGCAGGCTTTCGTCGTGCTCGTCCAGCGCTACCGGGCCTCCATGCTGCGGCTGGCCGCTGGTTACGTGCCCAACCAGGCCGTGGCCGAGGAGGTTGTCCAGGACACCTGGGTGGGATTCCTGCGGGGCCTCAGCAAATTCGAGGGCCGATCGTCAGTGCGAACCTGGCTATTCCGCATCCTGGTGAACAGGGCGGTATCGGCGGGCACCAGGGAGCGCCGCTCACTGGCAGTGGCCGACTTGGAAGCGACGGTCGATCCATCAAGATTCGACCCAACCGGGAACTGGGCGGTTCCGCCTGAGCACTGGCTCGATCTCATCGATGACCAGATCGTCGCGAAGGAGATGGCTGACTGGGTTACGTCGGCGATCGCGGTCCTGCCGGCCAGGCAGCGTGAGGTTGTCACGCTGCGCGATGTTGACGGCCTAAGCAGCGAGGAGGTGTGCGGGGTGCTGGAGATTACCGAGGCCAATCAGCGCGTCCTGTTGCACCGCGGCCGCAGTCGCCTGCGGCAGCTACTTGAGTCGGAATTCGGGAGGGCCTGATGCAGCTGCTGCGGAAGCTATCCCGACCTAGCGAGCTGGTCTGCCAGCAGGCAGTCGAGCTGGTGACGGACTATCTGGAGGGCGCGTTGCGACCCAGGGACCGGCGCAGGTTCGAACGGCATCTGGCCGGATGCCCGAACTGCACCGAGTATCTCGCCCAGATCCGGGCAACGATCAAGATCACCGGCAGCGTTACCCCAGACGACCTATCCCCGGAGATGCGAGCCGACTTCATCGACCTCTACCGCCGCTGGCAAGACGACCAAGGGGATTAGCGCCACAGGCACGCCAGCCACGGGCCGGACGACAGTGACGCCCCGGCTACGAGATGCAGCATTACAGGCGCGCGCTGCCCGTCCCGACGTGCGCGGCCTTAAGAATGACCGGCCCCCTCGGTCCAGATCCGTCGACCGCCGGACCGGACCAGTAGGCTCTTGCCAATCAGATGAAGTCGGCGAGCTCGCGCAGCAGGGCGGACTTTGGCTTAGCTCCGACAATCTCCTTGACGACCTCGCCGCCCTTGAAGACGCTCATGGTCGGGATGTTCATGATGCCGTAGCGCTGGGTGACGATCGGATTATCGTCGACGTTCAGCTTGACGATGTCGATCTTCTCGCCATGCTCACTGGCGATCTCTTCCAGCACTGGACCGACCATCCGGCAGGGTCCGCACCACTCCGCCCAGTAGTCGACGACGACCGGCTTCTCTGCCTTCAGCACCTCGGCCTCGAAGGTCTCATCGGTTACTGCCTTCGTTGCACCCACTGTTCGGACTTCCTTCCATCTGCGTGGTTCCGGCCTGCCGGGCGTGGCAGGCCGTCAAGTCTTAAGGACCTGTCGGGCTGCACAGGTCAGGATTCGTGATCGGCCAGCCAGCGCTCGGCGTCAAGCGCAGCGGCGCAACCCGTCCCCGCCGCGGTCACCGCCTGCCGGTAGGTCCTGTCAACGACGTCACCGGCGGCAAACACCCCGTCAATGGCAGTCCGCGTCGACGGCTGCTCGACAATCAGATACCCGTCACTATCGGTCGCCAGTTGCCCAGTGAACAGCTCACTGCGCGGGTCGTGGCCGACCGCGACGAACATCCCGGAAACTTCCAGGAGGCTCTCCGTACCGGTCTTGACATTCCGCAGCCGCAGTCCGGTCACCCGGTCCTCGCCCAGCACCTCGGCAACCTCACTGTCCCAGGCAAAGTGGATCTTGGGATTGGACAGAGCCCGGTCTTGCATGATCTTCGATGCGCGCAGGGAGTCACGGCGATGCACGATCGTCACACTGCGGGCGAACCGGGTCAGGAACGTCGCCTCCTCCATGGCCGAGTCGCCGCCGCCAATGACGGCGATGTCTTGCTCGCGGAAGAAGAAACCGTCACACGTGGCACACCAGGAGACGCCGTGGCCGGATAGGCGCTTTTCGCCGGGCACGCCCAGCTCTCGGTAACTGGATCCAGTAGCGATGATCACGGTCCTGGCCAGAAAGGTGTCCTCGCCGGCCTTGACCAGCTTCGGGTCGCACTTGAGATCCACCTCGGTCACATCGTCCGCGATGAGCTCAGCGCCGAACCGTTCCGCCTGCTTGCGCAGCTGATCCATCAAATCGGGGCCCAACACACCGTCCGGGAAGCCAGGAAAGTTCTCCACGTCAGTGGTATTCATCAGCGCGCCGCCGGACGTCACCGAACCTTCGAAGACAAGGGGACGCAGCCTGGCCCTGGCCGCGTAGAGCGCGGCGGTATATCCAGATGGTCCCGAGCCGATGATGATGACGTCCCGAACCTGGGTCACTTGCTCCTGCCCCTCTCGAAATGCACCGGCATCAACCACCTGCCGGGCCTGGAGATTCCCAGCAGGAAGCCTAGGTGCGCGCGGCCCCCTGGATATGCGCAGGCCCTGGATATGCGCGGGCCCTAGATATGCGCGACCGTCACGTGATCGAGCAGCTGGGTATTCGCGGCTGAGCAGGTAGGGCGCACAGCCCAGACATCGGCTGAGCCGACCGTGGTAGCGCCGATGACAATAATCGTCGCAGGCTGTCCGTCGAATCTTGCAAGTTCCACCAGTAGCACCTTGTGCCCAGCCGCGAAATGCTCGACACAACTGGCCAGCTGACGCGACTGCGCCGTGGAGCTGGTCTGCTGATGGGTGGGCACAGCTGTGCTGAAACTCCCGGATGCCTTCGCGCGGTCGCCTGATGAGGGGACCGATCCCGAGCTAGGGGCAGGGACATTGACCTGGTCCGCCTTTAGAGCCGCAACCGCCTGCTTGCCCAGGGTCGGCCCAGTGAAATTTGTGGCCGAACTGACGGTCCGTACGCTCTTCGTGTGGCTGCCCTGCTGATAACTAATGTTCGGGCCAGCGCTAAGCCGCTGAGCCGGCGCCACCACGGCGGAATTAGGGGAGCTGGAGGTGCCGGACGTCACGCTGGCGGTGCCAATGTGGGCCGCGATCTCGTAGCCGCCAGCGCCAATGATCACCAGCGCGCCAGCGGCAGCTACGAGGCGGCTAGCAGGTCCGGATAGTGAGGGGACGCGCCAGCCTTGGCCGCTCCGCCGCGGGTGCGAGTCCCTGGCAGGCAAATCGCGCCGTCCGGCTTCAGTGCCAGGCTCGCTCGCCAGCCGGTGCGCGGACTCGGCGGCAATCGCGCTCTCGATCCTGCTCGAAAGGTTCGCTGGCATGGGCGCGACTGGCACGGTCGCGAGCAGGCTCGAGACATTCGCGAGCTGGTTGCTGACATCGGTGCAGAAGGCGCAGCCTGAGAGGTGCGCGGAGATCTTTCCTGCCTTGCGCGGCCTGAGGATGCCTGCGGCAAGGTCGGCCAGTTCGTCGGCGCTGGCATGACGCTTCATAGCGTGTCGTCACCCCCCTCCTGCGCAGGTTGGACGCGCTGGCTGGCTGGCTGGTTCCGGTTATCCTGGCTCGGCACCGAGCCAGGCCGAAGATGTGCGAGCCTTGGCAGCAGCCGGGCTCGCCCCCTTGCGGCGCGGCTCTTGACCGTTCCCTCAGAGACCCCGAGCACCTGGGCGGCGTCGGAGACCGAGTAACCGAGCATGTCCACCAGAACCAGCGCAGCTTGCTGATCGGGCACAAGGTGCCGAAGCGCCGCCATCACGTCCATGGCGGTATCGGTCGTGCCGGATGGGTCGGACAGTGGCCTCCCGCTGGCCAGGGCGTCGAGCATATCTTCATCCTGGCCGCTCGCGGTCGGCCGGGCGGCTCGGCGACGCATACGGTCAAGACAGGCATTTACCACAATCCTATGCAGCCACGTCGTTACCGCAGAATCGCCACGGAAACTGGAAGCCCGGCGGAACGCCGATACCATCGCGTCCTGGAGCGCGTCGGCCGCATCCTCGGGATCCCCGAGCGTCCGGATCGCTACGGCCCATAGCCGGTCCTTGTGCCGTTTGAACAAGGTGCCGAAGGCATCAGGATCGCCGTCTATATGCATGCGAAGCAGGTCAGCGTCCGATGGACCGCCTTCGGCCTGCGCCGCCGCAAGATCCGCCCGCGCCCGGCCTTGCGATCCGGCAGTAGGCGCAAAAGGCACCGGCGCGTGCGCGCTCGGCGCTTCGGGACGCGGAGTTTCGGCAGGCTGGCGCGGCTCGGGTAGCGGAACCCGGCCGGATGTGTGCTCTTGTGGCTCCGTCTCGCTGCCTCCCCCCGCCATCTTCGAGATTGCCGCAGCTGATGGGACAATTTCTTGACTGCCCGACAGTACTCCGGATGGCTCCAGCCCACCGTGCCGGGCGGGCCTCCCCGTAAGCGCTGAAGTGGCGATCAGGCAGTGATTTTGATCATAGTGAATCGTCAGCCGACGCCTTGGACCGAGACGGTGTAGACGTGGGCGGCATACGGGTACCTGGGGTTGAACGAGCTGGGATCCCGTGGCAGCCTGGTGAACCAGATCAGCAGATACTGGCCGGTAACCGGGTGGGTAACGGTGAAGGTGGTACGGCCGCCGGACACGATGGTAGCCGGGACTACAGTCTGCATGGAGTTCAGAGTCGTGGCGCTCCTGAGGTCGGAGCCTCCGACCCTGAGCTGCACAATTGCACCCGGAGCGGTGCCAAACCGGACCTGCACCTTCGTTATCTTGACTGGCTTGCCCATATCCAGGATCAGGCCCACACCGGCCTTTAGGCCGCCGAATTTGGGGGTGGTGTAGTCCTGGGTGCTCCAGCCGCCCCCGGTCCCGCTGAGCACGTAGTGAGCCTGGGCGGTGTTCTCGTCTGCGGAGTCGCTGGGGTTTAGCGGATCGAAACCAGACGCCGACTGCGGCATCAGCGTGACCACCCGGCTGCTTGGGCTGCCCGATGGCGTGGAGCCGTGGCCAGCGGCAGCGCCGTGATGCGGCTTGCGCAGCAGATATACCGCAGCGGTCGCGCCAACTACCGCGACAATGACCGCCAGCGTGAGCGCAGCCACTTTGCCGACGTTACCGCGTCGACCAGGTCGGACATCCTGATACCGGGGAGCGTTACCGCCTTGACGGTCGGTTTCTTCTTGCCAGGTGCGTGCCTGGCCGCGGTTCGGCTGGTGCCGGGTTTGCGTGGCCTGGCGGTCGGCTTCGCGCCGCGGATCTCGGCCGACGGCCGAGGCCGGCGGGACCTGTACGGGCGGGATGACCGCAGCGAGGGTGCCGGCCAGCTGCGACGGAGAGGTGAACGGGATCTGGCCATCACGTCCCGGCAGGGCGAGCGCTCGGCCGGCAATCTCGTCAAGCGCAGTCGGCACGCCTGCCCGGACCTGCCGGGGACGCCTCAGCTGGCCGTCGGCCATCGGTGCCGCAGGCAGGCCCGGATAGTCAGGGCCCGGCCAGAGGCCGGTCAGGGCCGCATAGAGCAGCTGACCCAGACCCTCAGTGTCGGCCAAGGCAGGATCGTCGGTGGCCATGCCGGAGAGCGCCGCGTCGATGCCGAGACCGGTTACCTTGACCCCGCCGCCTGCCGTCCAGCGCACCGAGTCTGGGCGCAGGCACAAGTGCGCGAGGCCTGCCGCATGCGCGCCGGCCAGCGCCGAGGCAACTTCCGCGACAATTCGCGCCCCGGCCAGCGGCTCCATCGGGCCGACCCCCAGCAGATCGGTGAGGGTGTCGCCGACCGGCCACTCCAGCACGATGTAGGCGCGATCCCAGTCGTCCTCGACGTCGAACACCTGGGTCAGCCGCGTGTCGGTCAGTCGGCTCGCGGCCCGCGCAGCGGTCACCACCTGCTGCAGTCGCGGGAATCCGGCGGCGAATGTGATCACGCTGACCGGCCGGGCCAGTATCTCGTCAATCGCCTTCCAGGCAGACCACCCACCGGCCGCGGCGAGCCGGTCCTCTAGCCGGTACCGGCCGCCGAGTCTCGTACCTGGTTCTGACGTGAACGTGCTCATGGTCGTGGTTCAAGGGCGCGCCCGCCCTCGAACCTCCCCTCGCGGGCCGTAGGTGGTCAACAGTCCCAGATAAGACAATGACGTACTGGCCTCCATGCTAAGGCGCGTAGCCACCCGGCGGCAGGGCGCGTAGCCTCCAGGCGGCAAACCGTTACCGGCTGGAGACGTCCGTCGGCCGCTCATCGCCGCAGCCTAGACATTACGGTACTGGTCAGCCTGGTCAGTTCCTCGATGCGCAGTGCCCTGGCGAATGCCAGGTACAACAGCACGGCGAGGCCACCACCGATGATCACGGTTGTGTAAGGGTTCGGGGTCAGCAGCCCGACCAAGATGACGATGAGGGCGGCCGGCAACGTCGCGGCGTGCATCCGGACGAGGGAGCGGCCAATCAGCCATCCGTCCAGCCCCCGCAACCGCCGGCTCAGTATCCGCCAGGCCAGTGCCGTGCCGAGTAGGTTGGCGAGGCCAAAACCGATGCCGAGGCCCACGACCACGTTGCCGCCATGGAGCACTGCCAGCGCGACATAGTTAGCCGTGACATTCAAGATCATTGTGGCGACGCCGATGATTGCCGGGGTCTTGCTGTCATGCAGCGAGTAAAAAACGCGCAGCTGGAGCTGAAACAGCATGTACGGCAGCAGGCCGACACAGAACGCGGCGAAAACGATACCCGTAGCATGCGCCTGGGCTGCGGTGAACTGGCCGTGCGCGAATAGCACTTTAGCCAGCGAAGACCCCAGCGCGGCCAGCACGAGCGAAGATGGCACGACAATTGCGGCGGCGAGCCGGACGCCGGAGGAGAAGTCCTGCCGGACAAGGCCGTATCGCCGTTCCGAGGCGTGGGTGCTCATCCTGGGCAGCAGCGCAGTGATCACCGAAATGCCGACGACCGCATAGGGCATTTGAAACAGCTGCCAGGCGTAGGTATAGGCGGTGAATCCAGAGCCGGCGCTCGCCGTGTTCGCAACATTCGTCGTGACAAGGAACGCCACTTGCGTGGTCGCGATGTAGCAGAGCATCCAGCCGGCCATGCGGCCGATCTCGCTCGCCTCAACCCGGCGGAAGTCGAACCTGGGCTGCCACCGGAAGCCGACCCTGCGCATTGACGGCACGAGCGCGCAAGTCTGGGCGACGATGCCGATGGTCGTCCCAATCCCGAGCAGAGCGAGCTGACCGGACGTAATGGGAATGTGGCCATGTTTGACCGAACTCGGATTCGGATGATCGCCGCTGACTATGGCCATGTACATGCCCAGTATCGCGATAACGACGAAGTTGTTGACGACCGGCGTCCACATCGGCGCCGCGAAGCTGCCACGCGCATTGAGGATGGCGCTGATCAGCGAGCTCATCCCGTAGAAGAAGATCTGCGGGATGAAGAAGTAGGCAAAAATGATCATCAGGTGCAGCTGGTTGCTGCCGTGGCTATCGCTGATGCCGCCCTTGTAGAGGTCTGCAATCGGGACTGTGGCGATCATGGCGATGATCGTGATACCTAGCAGTGCGATGGTGATCAGCGTGAACATGCGCTGGTCGTATGCCTCGCCGCCGTCGGCATTCCGCCTGGCCGCGTTGACGATCAACGGCACGATGACGCTGGTAAGGATGCCGCCCAGGGCCAGGTTGTAGACGACGTTCGGCAGCGTGTTAGCAGTGTTATAGGCCACCGACAGAACCGCGCCGCCGAGCACGAAAGCCTGTACAAGCGTCCGCAAGAACCCGGTGAGTCGTGACGCAAGGGTGCCTGCCGCCATGACACTGCCCGACCTGACGATGGACGTCGTGCCTATGTCGTCGCGACGACGCCCGGATGGCAGCGGCCTGGTCGGCCCAGGCCTGGTCGGCCGAACTGCATATCCGTCGGTGGTGTCGGTATACGCACCCCCAGGGCTGGCCAGCCCGGTTCCGCCAGGGCCAGCCCGGCCAGGGCCAGCTCCGCCAGGGCCAGCCCGGCCAGGGCCAGGACCGGTCCCGCCAGGCCTCGGCGCGCCAGCGTAGCCCGACGGCGGGCGCGAGCTGACGCGGCGCATTCCGGCTGGCCGTTGCCCGTCGGGTCGCCGCAGCCCGTCGGGTCGCCGCAGCCCGCCGGGCTCGTAACCATCCGGCGCGAGCGGGTCCGGTCTGTACCCGTCCCGGACACCCTGGCCCGTCGGCGGGCGGCCTGGACCGCGGTCCTCGTAATCCCGGTCCGGGTGCTCGCGCACCGGCCCGCGAGTGCCCTCGTCCCAGTGAGCTGATTCGCGGCCGGTTCGCGCCGAGTCGTGGTCCGGCGGCTCCTCCCAGACCTGCCCCCTTGCTGGCCTGGTGCGGTAATCAGGCGGTCCAGGCGGCAACGGGTCGGCCCCAGCGCGGCCACCGCGAGCGTGCCTGCCACCGTGCCGCTCGTCCCGGCGGTTTGCCCGGTCGTCGGCAGTCCAGTCAAAGCCGCCGAAGGAAGAACGGACCCCGTTCCCTTCTGGAAGGTCTTGACTTTCATAGCCGAACGTAGCGTCAGGGGGTGCCGGCGGCTCGTATCTGGCGTCGTCGCCCCAGTCGACATTCGACAGATCGAGGTGCCAGCCGGTGTCGTCGTAATGCGGGCCCGCGTACCAGTCCTGCCCCGCGCTCCAGCCCGGCACCGCAGGCTGGGTGCGCCAGCTCTGCGATTCGCCGCCCGCGTACGGGTCAGGCTCGGAGTCGGGGGTGGTCAATCGGTCTCCCTCTGTCACAGGCCGGGTGGGCGGGGTGCGCCCAACTCGCTGCGCTCAGGCACGACGGTAGCCGCTTGGGCCACCATCTCGCCTGCATCGAGGGCGTCGCTGGGCGCTTGCTCGCCGTCCGCGACCTTATTGCCCGGCTGATCACTCGCCATGCCATCAGTATTTGCGCCATCCTGCTGCGTACTCGCTCCGGCGGCCACAGGCCGGCCGTGACGGACCGCGCGGGCCGCCGACGCGATGAGGACCACGCCGAGGGCGCAAGCGAAGATGATCATTCCGAGCACGCCTACCTGCGTCGCCTGTACAGTCATCCGTGCCACTCTCGATGACGGCATGAGCTGGCCGCTGGCGTTCTCCAGTCGCATCGTGACAGTCGTTGATCCGACCTCCGTGGCCTGAACGTGCAGCTTGATCGTCTCCGGTTTGCCCGCCGGAATCGTCACGACCGGCGGATCCTCGACGATCTTGACCCCGGTTGCCTGGCTGTAATAGAGCCTCACCCTGACCTTGACGGCGAAGTCGAGTGGGTTGTAGATGGAGACCGGCACGGTGCCCTTCAGGCCGCCCAGAGTGATCCGGATGCCGGCCTTGCCCGCCACAAAGTGAACCGCGCCCTGTTCCTTGGTCATCTGACCCGTCACCGTGTGCAGCATGGCCAGCGCGGTCGCGCGCGACTTCCCGTTCCAAGCCGACGACTCGATGGCCCCCATTGCCAGGAACAGATCCGGGTCAGGAAAGGCCTGCATGCTTTCTATCTGGTAGATCTGCTGGCCGACCAGCGTCAGACCGCTGAGTTCCTTCTTCGGATAGAAGGGCCTACCTGGGCTGCTCGGGGGCAGGGCGACGTCGGGGGCCGACTTCGTGCCAGCCAGGGCCGTCAGGCTGACCGGGCTCAGCCACGGTGCCGAAGCCGTCTCGGCGAGCACGTCGGCGGCCAGGCTCGATGGCGGATCCCAGCGGGCTGGCGGCGCGACCACAATCGGCTGGCCGGGTTGTTCCGCAGCCACTAGCGCGGTCTGGGCCAGGAAATCCTGCGACGCCGCAAACACGGAGCCGGGCGCGGGGCCCGCCGAGCTGAGCAGAGCGTCCAGGCTGTCGTTGGTCAGCAGCAATGTCGAGCTCCTGCCGCTTCCGTTCGGCGTTCGCACGACAGTGTCGGGCGCGTTCGGGAGGGCAGAGCGACTCAGCACTACGGTGCGGACCTGGATCTGGTAGCGGGCCAGGTTCTCGATCGTGGCGTAAGCAGCGGTGCCGTCGGGCAGCCAGGCAATGGCCGCGGTCTGAGCGGACGCGTCGGCTGGCTGGCTGGCTGATGGCGATACGTCACGGCGCAGGATCCGCTTGGTCACGTCCCGGCCGAGCCGATAGCCGTTCTTCACGTCCTCCTGGTGGTTCTGCTGGATCAGGGCGACCACGTTCGGGTCGCCGTAAGGCATGGCGAACAGCGGCTGGTCGGCGGTGGCCGTCCCAACAGACGCCAGCCAGGCCGTCGCCGCCTGTGCCAGTCCTGGATCTCTTGACCGGCACGTCGTCAGCGCCTTGACGTTGGCGAGCAGGGCTGGGTCCACCGCCCAGGTGACGCCGTGGAGCCCGGCCAGGCTCTGGGACGGCTCACCGCGGGCAGCCTTACTTCGCGTTGACTGGCTGGCCAGCTCCTCGGCCTGCCATGCCGTTGTCGCGGCGGCCGCGCCGCGCTGACCCACAGCGACTAGGTTGGCAAGTCGGCCGCCTGGGCTCAGACTCCGCGCCAGTGTGCTCGCCTGCGCCGCGGTGCAGACGTTCTGCCAGGGCGCCCCGAGCATCGGCTTGTCGATCAGCGGCCACAGCCATGAGATCTGCTCGGGCTTCGGCCGGGAGCTGGGGGTCTTGTTGCCAGGCATGTAGGGCAGGTAGCTACCACCTGCGCCGATTACCGCGCCCGCGCGGCTCTGTGTGACCGCGACAAGCGGGTAGACGCCGAACTGCGTCATGCCAATCTCGCGGGCGCGGAAGCGGATTTGCCAGCGGACCGTCTGGCCCGGCTGCAGCTCGCGCGAGCGCCACCGGGCGCCTGCGAGGGGCTGGAAGGCGGCCAGGTCGTTATATGGGACCGTACCGGGCGTGATCTGGGCGATGCTGCTGACCGGGGTCGGCGACGCGTACAGCTGCACGACCAAACCGCCGACCGGCGCCTTGGAGTTGTTCGTGACCGATCCTGAGATCGCGACCGCCGACTTTGGGCCTGCCCAGCGTGGGCGCATGCCGGTGATGGCAACAGCTGCGGGCGAGCTGGACCCCCGGGCGGTGTCGTGGGTGGCGGCGGTGCCGTGGGTGGCGGCGGCGTCGTGGGTGGCGGCGGTGTCGTGGGTGGTGGCCGCGGCGGCTCCGGTGCTGGCCACCAGCGCGGCCGGAAGCGCGGCAAGGCCAGCCAGCGTGACGGCCGCAGCCGCTGCGCAACCGGCTCGTCTCACAACTTTCGTGCCACCTCTCGCTGCAGGTCCCAGGCCTGACGACAGGTGAAGTCCGGGCAGCGGGGGCATGCCGAGAATGCTATTGCCGATCGCGGAGTGCCTGAGGCACCGCACGGCGATGAGAGCCGGCGGTACGCGACGGCAGTATCCTGCGACAGGTCCCCCCGGGTCTCTTCGCTTCCCGGTCCGTAAACAGGCTACGTCAGACACCTATCCTCAATGCCCGAGCCAGATCCAGAATCCCTGACCGAGCGCCAGCTGCGTGCTGCGGCCGCGCTGCTTTCGGCCGTGTCGCCGCTTGCCAACGAGCTCGGCGGCTTGTTCGCCGCGGCCGGGCATGAGCTGGCCCTGGTCGGCGGCCCCGTGCGGGACGTGTTCCTCGGCCGGACGTCCGGCGATCTGGACCTCACTACCGACGCGCGGCCGGATCAGATCCTCAAACTGGTCGGTGGCTGGGCCGATCAGGTCTGGACGATCGGCATTGGTTTCGGGACCGTCGGCCTGCGCAAGGGCGACTCGATCTTCGAGATCACCACCTACCGGAGCGAGAGCTACCGGCCTAACTCCCGCAAGCCGGATGTCGGGCACGACGGCGTGTCGCTGGAAGATGATCTCTCCAGACGCGACTTCACGGTCAACGCCATGGCTGCCCGGCTGCCCGACCACCAGCTCGTCGATCCGTTTGGCGGGCTGGCCGACTTGCAGCGCAAAGTTCTGCGCACGCCCGGCGCGCCAGAGACCTCGTTCACCGATGACCCGCTGCGGATGCTGCGCGCGGCCAGGTTCACCGCGCAGCTCGGCTTCACCGCGGTGCCCGAGGTGCGCCTGGCGATGGCCGACCTAGCCGGGCTGCTCGCCCCGCCGACGGTCTCGGCCGAGCGGATCCAGGGCGAGCTCACCAAGCTGCTGCTCTCGCCCCGGCCGGGCGGGCCCGCGGCCGGCATTGAGCTGCTGGTCGACACCGGCGTGGCCGAGCAGGTGCTGCGAGAGATACCGCGGCTGCGGCTGGAGTCAGATGAGCATCACCGGCACAAGGACGTCTACCAGCACTCGCTGACCGTGCTGACCCAGGCCATCGAGCTAGAGGCCAGGTACGGCCTCCAGCAAGATCTCGTTCTCAGGCTCGCCGCGCTGCTGCATGATATCGGCAAGCCGAAGACGCGGTCCAAGCTGCCGGGCGGCCGGGTCGCGTTCCACCACCACGAGGTAGTAGGCGCCAATATGGCTAGCAAGCGCCTGTCGGAGCTGCGGTACCGGAAGGAGATCGTCGCGGACGTCGCGCGGCTGATCGAGCTGCACCTGCGTTTCCACGGTTATGGCGACGGCGAGTGGACTGACTCGGCAGTGCGGAGGTACGTGACCGACGCCGGATCCTTGCTGACCCGGCTGCACGCGCTGACAAGGGCTGACTGCACCACTAGAAATAAGGCGAAGGCGCAGCGGCTCGAGCGGGCCTACGACAACCTTGAGGCGCGCATCGCCGAGCTCGCCGCGCGTGAGCAGCTGGACAGCATCCGGCCGGACCTCGACGGCAACGAGATCATGGAGATCCTGCGGGTCCCGCCCGGACCCACCGTCGGGCGCGCCTACAAGCACCTGCTCGAGCTGCGGATCGAGAACGGCCCGCTTGATCGGGATGCCGTGGTTCAGGAGCTGCTGCGCTGGGCCGCATCAGAGGGGCTGGAGCTCCCGCCCGCGCCCGGCCCGGCCGAGTGACGCCCGGCCAGCCAGTAGGCCGCGGCCACCACCGCGTAGCCGACGGCAATCGCCGCGATGAGCGCCTCCGACTTGCCGTTCAGCTGCATGAACGGAACGCTGATCAGGGCACCGGCCGCGAACGTGATATTGAACATCATGTCGTACAAGGAGAACGCCCGGCCGCGGTAGTCGTCCGGCAGTTGCTCCTGCAGGATCGTGGTAGCGCAAATCGCGACCGCCTGCCCGGCCAGGCCCAGGCAGAATCCCATCAGCAGGTAGGTGATCTGGCCGAAGGTCCCGCCGAGGCCGCCGATCACCACCGCGCAGGCAGCCAGCAGTAGCGCGATGAAGGCGGGCTTGGTCAGCCGCCTGGTGACCCACGGCGTGACCAGCGCGGCGCAGAAGTAGCCGACGGCCACGGCCGCAACCAGGTAGCCGTAGTGCGTCTCGGCCGTGCTCGGAGCGACGCCTTTGTAGAAATAGTTGCGGTAGAGCAGGATCGACATCAGGAACAAGATCCCGTAAAAGAACCTGTTGCCGCCGGTGGCGCCGAGCGCGGCAGCCGGGCCGCGGCGCCTGCTGACGAACCGCACGCCGTCCGCCAGTCCGACCGCGACCAGGCCCAGGTCGGCCAGGAGCCGGCGTGGCCGCTGCTGGCCTGGCTCCCGGACCGGACCGAGCAGGTCCCGGCCCATGGTTCGCGCGACCAGGCTGGCGGCCACGTAGCAGGCGCCCGCCACCAGCAGCGTGATGGCCGCGCCGCCCTCAGTGTCGCCGGTGGCCGCGTTCACTCCCAGGCCGACGAGGCCTCCGACCGCGGCAAGGGTGCCACCTGCGGTCGGAGACACCGAGTTGCCCATCACGAGCTTGTCCCCGGCCACCACGTGCGGCAGCGCGGCCGATAGCGCTGACAGGAAGAACCTGTTCACGCCGAGGACCAGCAGCACCGCGATGTACAGCAGCGGGCCGAGGTTACCGGAGGCCATGAGCCCGGCGGTCAGTGCCACGAAGACCGACCGGAGCAAGGCGGAGTAGACCAGGATCTGGCGCCGTGACCAGCGATCGATGAAGACGCCAGCGAACGGTCCGATCAGCGAGTACGGCGCATAAAGGACGGCGAATGCCGCCGCACCCTTCGCCGGGTTGGGGAACGTCGCGGCGTTGAAGAACACGTACGTGCCGAGGCCGGCGGTGAAGATGCCATCGCCAGTCTGCGAGATCAGCCGGGTAGACAACAGTCGGCGGAAGCCGTGCTCGCCCCACACGACGCGCAGGTCACGCAGGAACGAGCCACGGTGCGCCGGTGCGGGCGGCTCGCCGCGGCCGGGTACCGCGGCTGCTGCCGCTGACAGCGGTGGGAGTGGTTCCTGCCGGGACACAGGGTCAGCCTATGGCCCGTGCCTGAGCCCGGCCAGCCGTAGTCGGGTAGCGGGTGGCGGCCCGAGCGGACGAGCCGCGGTGAGCTCCGACGGGCCTGTTCCCGCTCTGACGGTCTTGATCGTGGCCGGGAGGCTGAACGGCTGCGGACAGCGTGACGGGAGCCGCAGCCAGGCCGGGCTCCCGTGACGCGGAGAAGTGCGCGTTTAGCGGTCGAGCTCGCCGCGGATGAACTTGTCGACGGCGTCGCGCGCTACGTCGTCGCTGTACTGCTCCGGCGGCGATTTCATGAAGTACGAGGAAGCCGACAGGATCGGGCCGCCGATGCCGCGGTCCTTGGCGATCTTCGCGGCGCGGACGGCGTCGATGATGACGCCCGCTGAGTTCGGCGAGTCCCAGACCTCGAGCTTGTACTCCAGGTTCAGCGGGGTGTCCCCAAATGACCGCCCCTCGAGCCGGACATAGGCCCACTTGCGGTCGTCCAGCCAAGGCACATGGTCAGACGGCCCGATGTGCACATCGGCCTTGGCCATCTCGTGCGGGATCTGCGAGGTAACCGACTGCGTCTTGGAGAGCTTCTTGGACTGCAGGCGCTTGCGCTCCAGCATGTTCATGAAGTCCATGTTGCCGCCGAAGTTGAGCTGGTAGGTGCGCAGCAGCTCGACGCCGCGGTCCTCGAACAGCTTGGCCATCACGCGGTGCGTGATGGTGGCACCGACCTGGGACTTGATGTCGTCGCCGACGATCGGGATGCCGGCCTCGGTGAATTTGGCTGCCCACACCGGGTCGGAGGCGATGAAGACCGGAAGTGCGTTCACGAACGCGACGCCCGCGTCGATCGCGCACTGTGCGTAGAAGCGGTCCGCCTCTTCCGAGCCGACTGGCAGGTAGGAGACCAGCACGTCGGCCCGGGCCTCGCGCAGCACCTGGGCAACATCCACTGGCCGCTCGTCTGACTCGGTGATGATCTCCTGGTAGTACTCGCCGAGACCGTCCATGGTCGGGCCGCGCTGCACCGTCACGCCGGTGGGCGGCACGTCGCAGATCTTGATGGTGTTGTTCTCGCTAGCGACGATCGCCTCAGCGATGTCCCGGCCAACCTTCTTCGCGTCAACGTCGAACGCGGCAACGAACTCCACGTCCCGGACGTGATACGGGCCGAACTGGACATGCATCAGGCCCGGTACCCGGCTCGCCGGGTCAGCGTCCTTGTAGTACTCAACGCCCTGAACGAGGGAACTTGCGCAGTTCCCGACGCCCACAATGGCTACCCGTACCGAACCCATGAGGATTGCTCCTTATCTCTGCCGCGCAGCGACGATGCCGTCGTCCGACTTAGACGACGGTGCTCGCTCCGCCGCTCTCTCTGGTATCCCCGGGCCGCACGCCGGGCCAGGCGCCCGACTGCCGCTCTGAGGCGATCAGTTCATTCAGCCAGCGGACCTCTCGCTCCACTGACTCAAGTCCATGCCGCTGCAGCTCCAGCGTGTAGCTGTCGACCCGCTCGCGGGTCCTGGTAGCTGCCGCGCGGAAGCCTTCAAGCCGCTCCTCGAGCCTGCTGCGGCGGCCCTCGAGGATGCGCATCCTGATGTCGGCCTGGGTCAGGCCGAAGAACGCGAAGTGCACGCCGAACCCGTCGTCTTCCCACGAGGCCGGGCCCGACTGCGCGAGCAGGTCGTTCAGCCGCTCCTTGCCGTCAGCGGTCAGCCGGTAGACGATCTTCGATCGTCGCGTGGGTCGGTCGACCGGCCTGCCGCGATCGGCCACGGTCTCTTCCGCGATCAATCCCTTGCCGAGCAGGTCCTTCAGGGCTGGGTACAGCGAGCCGTAGCCAAATGCGCGGAAAGCGCCGAGCAGGGAGTTCAGCCGCTTGCGGAGCTCGTACCCGTGCATCGGGGTCTCGTGCAGGATGCCGAGTACCGCGAGCTCGAGAACGCCAGACCGCTGGCTAGTCATACCCGCTCGCACCTCGCAATCCACGCAGAGCTAGCATCTCGGCTACACGGGTTAGCCGACGCTTCGGCGAAGCTGATAATGCAAAACTCGATGTATCGAGTTGATACATCGCAACGATATGCGCTGTGGCGTTAGTGCGCAAGTCCCGCGTACCTCGCGTTCACTCGCGATCGGCCGCAGCAGCGCTCGTCCCGATCGCGCGCAAGCCGATGACCAGTCAGGTCTCCTGTCCGGGCCAGTTCCGTCGTAACCTGTCGGGCATGAGGCGATCGGTGGTCGACTACGGACTGGCCAGGCGGGCAACCCTTGCCTCCGTGCTGGCCGGCCGGACTACGGTCACCGATGTCTGCGACGCCCATCCTTACTTGCTGCGTGCCGCCAAGTTCCATGGCGAGGCGACTGACGTCACCTGTCCGATCTGCCGTCGGGTGAAGCTGACGCACGTCACCTACGTCTACGGCGACGAGCTAGGCCAATATGAAGGCCGGGTCAAGCGCGGGCCCGAGCTAGACGAAATGGCCACGGAATATGGAGAGTTCCAGGTCTACGTGGTCGAGGTCTGCCAGAGTTGTGCCTGGAACCACCTCGCGACTTCATACGTGCTCGGCACTGGTGAACCGACTACCCGGCGCGGTCGGCGAGCCAAGGTCAGCAAGTAAGCGGCATTCCCGCCATGAGGTGCCGCGGCGCTTTCTTTGCGCGAGCGTGACGCAATACGTGCCGGGATAGTAGGTATCGGCAGGTAACGTGTTTTCCTGGCGGATCGCCGCTCGCTTGCGACCGCCGTGACCCCCGACCAGCGAGGACGCGTGAGCAACCCAGACTTGCCCGGACCGTACTGGCAGGATCAGGACAACGCCGGTTATGGCGACGCCTGGCGCGGCAAGCCCAACGGCGCGGCGCGCAGCGACTCTCCGTGGGAAGACGGCGCTGGCTTTTGGCGTGGCGGTGAGGGCGGTGCACGTTCCGCCGGCGGCAGCCCTGGTGGCCGCGGGGAGCGGGATGATCACGTTCCATGGGGGGAACGGGCTCGGCTGTCACGCGGCGGCCGTCGGTCGGCGCGCGGCAACGGACAGGACAGCGAGAAAGCACCGCCGGTGGAGTATCAAGGGCCGGACGCAGCTGCCCCACGATCCCGGCATAACGGCGCCCGGCGCAACGGATCCCGGCACGGTGGCCGCCGCGATAACGAGGCGCTGGGGAGCGGGGCCCGGTGGAGCAGGCCCGCTGATGACTGGGCGGCAGCGGATTACGGCGCTGCCGATTACGGTGCCGCCGATTACGGTGCCGCCGATTACGGGCGCTCACCCGGCCGGCGCGGTTACCCGGAGCCCGCTGGCGAGCGGACCGGGCGTTTCAGTCAGACCGCCGACGACCTGAGGAACCGCCTCGGCCTGCGGAGCTCGGCCCTGAGCCGGGGCAACCGGGAACTCGGGACCCTGGGGGCGGCGGACTACCCGCAGGACGAACCTGGGCTGGCGCCCGCAGCCAGCCTGGCTGCCAGGCCCGATCGCGGTGGCTACCGAGGGTCCCGGCGCGCCGGAGGCAGCCCAGCCGCAGCGGGTTTTGGTGGCTATGGCGGTCCGGACGGATATGACGACCGCCCGGCTGGCAGCCGTACCGCGCTGGGCGACCAGCCCGATGACTGGCCGGGCGAGTATCGCCGCGGCCGTGGCACCGGGACTACCCAGCGCATCGGCCGGGGCGGGCGCGGCGGCGGCCGGGGCGGGGGTGGTGGCCGCGGCGGCGGCTGGGACGGCGATGACCAGACTCCGCGCAACTTCCGCGAGCGGATCAGGCACTCGCTGCGCACCGGACGCTGGTGGCGGCACTGGACCTGGAAGAAGGTCCTCGGCGTGCTCGGCGGGGCATTCGCCGCGTTCATGCTGCTTGGCATCCTCGGTTTCTTCATCATCTACTCGATGACGCCCATCAGGTCTGCGGCCGATCAGCAGGCCCTGTGGCAGTCCTCGTCGGTGTATTACAGCAACGGCAAGCTGCTTGGCACTTTCGCGAACGACGGCCAGAGCCGCCAGGTCCTGACCACGGCCCAGATCCCCCAGGTCATGACGCAAGCCATGGTCGCGGCCGAGGACCGCCACTTTTACACCGAGGGCGGCATCTCGATCCCCGGTATCTTCCGTGCCGCATACGAGGACCTTTTCGGCAGCGGCGGCCTGCAGGGCGGATCGACGATCACCGAGCAGTACGCGAAGAACTCCTACGCCAGCATCGGCACGTCGCAATCCATCACCACGAAGATCAAGGAGATCTTCGTGGCCATCAAGCTGGCGCACGCGCGGTCCAAACCCTGGATCATGACGCAGTACCTGAATATCGTTCCGTTCGGCCCGCAAACCTACGGCGTGGGTGCGGCTGCGCAGCAATATTTCGGCATCAACCTGGCCAGCCCCGGCGACGCGAAGAAACTGACCGTCGCGGAGGCCGCCATGCTGGCCTCGATGCCCAACGCGCCAGGAGTTTTCAATCCGGACCCGAGCGCCGGGGCCGACTTTACCGCGCTGGTCGCACGGTGGCAGTACGTGCTGAACGGCATGGTGAACGACAACGCCATCACCCCCCAGCAGGCTGACGCCTTGTGCGCGAACTGCGCGCTGCCGCAGGCCGAGAAGGCGTTCGAGAAGAACGTCAAGATCGTGCCGGCCGGGCAGAATAGCGGCTTCTCCGGCGACCGCTACTACCTGATGAACATGGTCGAGGCCGAACTGGAAGCCAGATACGGCCTCACGCCGACTCAGATACAGACGTCCGGCCTGAAGATCACCACAACGTTCAGCCCGTCGATGATCACGCAGCTCAATCACGCTGTCTACCTGAACGTGCAGCAGATGAAGATCGACGCCCGCCAGGGCAACGGCCACCCGCTTCCGCCTTATGCGCACGTCGGCGCGACGCTGATCGACCCCAAGACCGGCGGCATCCTGGCCATCTACGGCGGCCCTGGCGTCAGCTTGAGCAAGAAGGCCTGCGACAAGGTGCAGTGCTGGGACAACACCGCCGAGATTCCGCACCAGCCCGGATCGTCCTTCAAGCCGTACGTACTGGCGACGGCGATTAGCCAAGGCATGAACGTCAAGACGAGCGTGATGAACGCCTACTCGCCGATCTGCGTGCCGCCGGACTACCCTTTCCCCCAGCTACAGCTGTCAGCCAGGATCTCGCTAGCTGCTTGCGCTGCGAAGGAGCCGCTCGGGTACTGGCCCGCCACGGACTCCAGCAGCCTGGGCGGGATCCCGGTAGCCGAGGCGGCGGCTATCTCGTCAAACCCCGGATTCGAGGACCTGGCCCACCGGGTGGGCATTGACAACGTCATCCAGCAGGCCGCCAGCTTCGGCGTTGGCTCAACGCCCTATTTCACTTTCGGCGATGTCAGTGATCTCACCAGTAAGTACGGATTGAAGTGGACTTTCGGTTCTGGTGGCGAGCACCCCGGCTCGGTCACCATGTCGCTGGGTGCGTCTGGCACCGATGTCACGGCCATCGAGCAAGCGAGCACGTTCGCCACGCTGGCCGATGACGGTGTCTACCACCTGCCGCACGTGATCGCTAGCATCTCCGGAGGTCCCAAGCCCATTACTGTCACTATCCCCAGCCACCGGGCGCTCACGCCAGCGCAGGCGGCTGACGAGGACTATGCCCTGTCCTTCGACAACCAGCCGACGTATGCGGCTGACGGTGCCACCGGCTACCCGGCGGCGGCCTGGAACCGGCCCGTCATCGCCAAGACGGGCACAACCGACACAGCGCAGTCTGCCTGGTTCATTGGCGCGATCCCGCAGTATGCACTGGCAGTGACGCTCTACACCAACCAGCAGTGCAGCCAGACCACCTCGGCCTGCTACCAGACGCTCAACAACTTGCCTCAGCCGGCCAACTCCTACCTCGCTGGCGGATTCGGTGGCGCCTGGCCGGCCACGATCTGGCACACGTTCATGACGACGGCGTTCGCGAAGCTGCCGGTTGCCCAGCTCCCTACGCCGGACTTCGGGATCCCATTCATTAAGTGGAACCAGGTGCCGCCGCCGCCGAAGCACAAGGCGACCTGTGGTCAGGGCCAGGGCGGTCAGGGCCAGGGCGGTCACGGTCATGGCAACGGCAAGCAGTGCAAGTGCCCGCCGGGCGGCGTCGGCCCGCCGGGCGGCTTCTTCGGCGGCCAGCCATGCGGCGGCCCCTCACCCACGCCCACGCCTACGCCGCCGTCGCCTACGCCGCCGTCGCCCACGCCGACCTGCGGTCACGGGACTGGTCAGCCGTGTAACCCGTCGCCCACGCCCACGCCTACGTCGCCGTCGCCTAGTCCCTCCTGCACGCAAGTAGTCGGGCCGCCTTGCGGGCCGACAACGGGCGCGGTAGCCGCCGCCTCGCGTAGACAGGCGACCACAGCTGCGCTGATCCGGCCCAATGTCGCAATGACGCCCCAGCAACTGGCGATAAAAGTACGCGAAGCTTTGCTGGGTCAGCGGCTGTGAAACGCGCGCCGGGCCACAGCAGCTCGCGCGACGTCCACGCTGTCTGGCACTAGCTGAGCCGGGCTCTCAGCCACCGCACGTCGGCTTCGGCGCCTGGCGTCTCGCAGATCGCCGTGGCGCCGGCTGCGCGGACGACGTCGACGAGCTGGCCTGGATCTATCTGACCGGACTCGAGGTTGGCGTGCCGGTCTCGGCCGGAGCCGAACTCGTCCCGCGAGTTGTTGCAGTGCACCAGGTCGATCCGGCCGGTAATGGCCTTAATCCGGTCCACTAGCCCGGTCAGGTCCTCGCCGGATGCGAATGCGTGGCAGGTGTCCAGGCAGAAGCCGATTTCTCCGCCGCCATCGGCCGCGTCCGCGATGGCGTCCCACAGCCTGGCAATCGCCTCGAGGCCCTTAGCCATCGCACCATCACCGCCCGCTGTGTTCTCGATCAGCATCGGCAGCGGCCGGTCGATCCGCTCAACCGCCTTCCGCCAGCTGTCGTAGCCCTCTTGCAGGTCGGCACCGGCGGTGACATATCCGCCATGAACGATCAGGCCCTTCGCGCCGACCGAGGCAGCGGCCGTGAGTTGCTGCTCAAGCAGCTTCCGGCTAGGAATCCTGATCCGGTTGTTGGGTGACGCGACGTTTATGACATAGGGAGCGTGGACGTAGCCAGCGATGTCGGCGGTCTCGAATCCGGCCCGTAGCTCGGCAGCCTCGCGGGGGAACGTGGGCGCCTTCCAGCCCTGCGGGTCGCCGAGAAAGAACTGCACCGCGTCGGCGCCCAGGGTCTGGGCCTGGACTAGCGGGTCTCCCTCATGCAGATGCGCACCGATTCGGGTCATCTGCCGAGCGTATCGCTGGCCACCGACGGTCCGGCGGCAGGCGCCGCGCCGGCGCCCGGCCGCAAGTGCGCGGCAAAGGCCCGACGTCTAGCCGAAGCCGCCGTGCGCGATGCCGAGTCCCATCCCGACGAAACCGGCCACGACCCCGGCCATAATGACGATGCGCTGTTCCCTGGTGGCGGAGTACAGCTGGGCGAGCAGCCCCACGCCAAAAGCAGCCATGCCAAGGATGGTCGCGAGCAGGTGATCCTTGACGATGAGGCCGAGCGGGAAGGCTGCTACGCCCGCGACGACGGTGAAGAAAGCGACTGCATTCAGTAACAGATGGCGCTCGCCGTCGCTGTTGAAAGTCAGCCGCTGCGGACGGCTGCGAGTCTGCGAGCGGCTCTGGGTCGGCGTACTGATGGCCTCGGGCACCGCTACCCCCAACGACGAATCTGGATCGCTCTTGGGCCTGCTGGTACCAGTGTCGCGCCGGCAGCGGCAGAAGAAAACCACTTGCTCGCACGAAGCTTCATGGGCGCGTCGCTCCGGTGCGCTGGGACATGCCCAGACCCGGTGGGAGCCTGGCGTACGGGCTAGGACTGTCGCAGCTGGCTGGTAAGCTGGCCGCGCTGCGCAGGACTGCCGGAACCGGAGCACTCAGATCCGGCGGGCGCGGCTCCTCCTGTCACGGAAATACCGTGACCGCCAGAGTCCGAAGGAGGCACGTAAGTCTATGCGCAAGTACGAGATGATGATCATACTTGATCCCTCTCTTGAAGAGCGCACCGTACAGCCGTCACTCGACCAGTTCCTCACCGTCGTCACGTCGGCCGGCGGGACCGTCGAGAAGGTAGACGTATGGGGCCGCCGCCGGCTGGCCTACGAAATAGACAAGAAGTCCGAGGGCATCTATACCGTCATCGAGCTGGTGGCGGAGCCGGACACCGTCAAGGAGCTCGACCGCCAGCTGAATCTTAACGAAGCGGTCCTGCGGACTAAGATCCTGCGGCCTGACCTGCACTAAGCCAGGTCACGGCCGCCAGAGCTCGACATCAACCCCGACCGAGCAAGCGGGAGTACCCCGATGGCAGCAGGCGACACCACCATCACGATCATCGGCAACCTCGTCAATGATCCGGAGCTTCGCTACACCCCGACTGGCCAGGCCGTGGCGACCTTCCGGGTCGCGTCTACGCCCAGGTACATGGACAGGACCACCAACGAGTGGAAGGACGGCGATTCGCTGTTCCTGTCGTGCAACGTGTGGCGGCAGGCGGCGGAGAACGTAGCGGAGAGCCTTCAGCGCGGCATGCGTGTCATCGTCTCGGGACGGCTCCGGCAGCGGTCTTACGAGACCAAGGAGGGCGAGAAGCGGACCGTGTATGAGATCGAGGTCGACGAAGTCGGCCCGTCCTTGCGGAACGCCTCAGCCAAAGTCACCAGGTCAACCAGGTCGAACGGCGGCGGCTTCGGCGGCAGCCAGTCCGGTCCTGGCGGCCAGGGCGGGTATGGTGGGGGCGCTGCTCGCCCCAGCGACGACCCGTGGGCTGCTGACCCCGCCGGGGACAGCGGGTTCTCCGACGAGCCGCCATTCTGACAAGTACCACTCACGAACCGACCATCCCCGCCACAGGCGGGGCTCTGCCAACCATCCCGGTTAACCGCCGGGACTGCGAAGGAGCACCACGATGGCCAAGCCACCGATCCGCAAGCCGAAGAAGAAGGTCTGCCTTTTCTGCCAGGAGCGGGTGACCAGGGTCGACTACAAGGACACCGGGCTGCTGCGGAAGTTCATCTCCGACCGCGGCAAGATCCGCGCTCGGCGGGTTTCCGGCAACTGCACGCAGCACCAGCGCGACGTAGCCACCGCGATCAAGAACGCGCGCGAGATGGCGCTGCTGCCCTACACGAGCACGGCTCGCTAGGCCGAGGGAGGTAACTGACGCCATGAGCGGTAAGCCGATGAAGCTCATTCTGACCCAGGAGGTAACCGGCCTGGGAGCCCCCGGGGACGTCGTCGAGGTCAAGGCTGGATACGGCCGCAACTACCTCGTCCCGCGCAGCCTTGCGATGCCTTGGACCCGCGGCTCGGAGAAGCAGATTGAGCTGATCAAGCGGGCTCGGTCGGCTCGCGAGATCCGCAGCCTCGATGACGCGAGGGAGGCAGCCACCCGGCTGTCCGGCCTCCGGGTCAGGCTCCAGACCAGGGCCGGCAGCGGCGGGCGCCTGTTCGGCTCGATCTCGACTGCCGACATTGCCGCCGCGGTGCGGAGCGCTGGCGGCCCGGAGCTCGACAAGCGAAAGATCGAGGTCAAGAACCCGATCAAGACGGTCGGCTCGCACCAGGTAGCAGTGCGCCTGCACCCTGAGGTGAGCGCGACCCTTGAGGTCGAGGTCGCCGCCAACTGAACCAGCGCCGGATCGCGGCGGCCGGTTCATCATCGCAGGCGGGATAGGTGTCCTTGGCGCGACACCTATCCCGCTGTCGTGTTATCCCGCTGTCGTCCGAGCCCGACAGCAGAAGGGACCTCCTGATTCATGGCTGCACGCCGGGATGTCGTGATTGTCGGCGGCGGCCATAACGGACTGGTCGCGGCTGCGTACCTGGCGAGGGCGGGCTTCAGCACGGTCGTGTGCGAGCGGCGGGACGTCGTGGGCGGGGCGGCGGTCAGCGAGCACCCGTTCGGGCCCGACTACACGGTCACGTCGCTGTCGTATGTGGTGTCGCTGCTGCCGCAGGACCTGGTCAGCGACCTGGCCCTGGCGAAGCATGGCTATCACGTCTTCCCGCAGGGCCCGTATTTCGCCCCTCGAGCCGACGGCCGCTACCTTCGGCTGCCGCCGGACCCGGCCGAGCGCCACGGCGAAATCGCCAAGTTCTCCGCGCGCGACGCTGCCGCCTATGACTCCTACGAGGCCCACATGGCGGGCATCGGCGCCATCCTCGGCCCGATGCTCACCGAGATTCCGCCCCGGCTGGGCTCGCGCCGGGCGCAGGACCTGCTGCGTCAGGGCCTGCTGCTCCGCCACTTGAGGAAGGTGGACACCAGAGCGGCCGTGGACATTACCAGGCTGCTCACCGGCAGCATCGCGGACCTGCTCGACCGCTACTTCGAGAGTGACGCGCTGCGCGGCTTGCTGTCTGTCTCTGGCGTGATCGGTACCTGGGCCGGCCCGCGCTCGGCCGGCAGTGCGTACGTGACGCTGCACCATCATCTGGGCGACGCCGGCGGCCAGGCTGGCGCCTGGGGCTTCCCGAGGGGCGGCATGGGCGGTGTCACCACCGCGCTGGCTGCCGCAGCCAGGTCGTTTGGGGCCGAGATCCGCACCGGCGCCCAGGTCGCTCAGATCAGGACCAGTGGCGGCCGGGCGACTGGCGTGACGCTGGCTTCCGGCGAGGAAATCGACGCTGGCATCGTGATCACGACCGCGCATCCGAAGATCTCTTTCCTCGACCTGCTCGACCCCGCGGCTCTGCCGGATGATTTCGTCGCCGACATCCGTGGCTGGCATTCCCGTAGCGGCACCGTCAAGATCAACCTGGCCGTCGACAGGCTGCCTGTCTTCGCTAGTCACCCCGACTTCGACCCGCAAGTCCACGGCGGCACGATCGTTTTCGCTGAAGGCCTGGATGACCTCGAGAACGCCTACCAGGACGCGGTGGCTGGCCGTCCCTCCGCCGTTCCGTTCGCCGACATCTGCATCCCGAGTGTCTTCGACGATTCGCTGGCCCCGGCCGGGCAGCACATCGTGTCGATGTTCACTCAGTGGGTCCCGCACACCTATAGCAAGCAGGCCGATCCGGCCGCACTGGCTGCCTATGCCGACCGGGTGATCGCCAGGATGGAGACGGTCGCGCCCGGCTTCGCAGGCTCCGTGCTGCACCGGCAGGTCATCGGTCCGCGCGAAATGGAGCAGGAGTACGGCCTCGTCGGCGGCAATATCTTCCACGGCGAACTGACCCTCGGCCAGATGTTCCACGCCCGGCCGGCCGCGGGGTACGCGGACCTGCGCACTCCTGTTCCCGGGCTGTACCAGGCAGGCTCGTCGACGCACGGTGGCGGCGGGGTTACCGGCATTCCCGGACGTAACGTGGTCCATCAGGTGCTGGCCGACAGGAAGGCTGCGCCGGTGGCGCCGGGGGAAACGGACGGCGTGAGCCCGGCGCGCACCCGTTTCCTGCGCTGGCCAAGTCAGTATCGGGCCGTGCGCGAAGCGACCTCCGGATCAGCTCCCGTGATCATCGCCCAGGCACGGGCTAGGCGCTCGGCCACCTGCGGGCAGCCGGACTCGTCGCGGCCGACGCTTGCGGCTAACTCGTCGATGGCGCGGCCCAGCCGGGCAGCGAGGTCTGCCGGGGCCTCGTCCTGCGGGCCGGCTGGCGCGATGTTCGAACACATACTCGAACTCTAGTCCGGCCGGTTCCGCCGCGCCCGGCAAATATGCAGTTCTGCTTGGCGCCCTAGGTTGGCTCGCCAAACTTCGGGTGTGACGTTGGACGTCAAATTCCCAGTGTGGATAACTCAGGGCTATCAGGCGCGTTGTCCGGTGCTGAAAAAATCTTGTATGCACAGCCCGTGCAGAACGTTCTCGCAGGCCGCGGCCACAATCGAAGTACTGCTTACGGCGTTTCCACATGCGCGTCCCCAGGCTGCGCACAGTGCTCGCGGCGTGTCTGCACAGCCTGTCCACAGGGCTGTGCACACCATGACTCGACGGCTGAGCGGAGTGGCTGAAGACTGTCCGAGGCGTTCGATAGAACAGGGTTTATTAAATCTGGCCGGAGTCGAGTGCGGCCGTTGCTGGATTGGCGGCTGTTACTCGTCTGATTTGGCCGGGCATCGGGTCTGGTTTTGGCGTGGCATCGGGGAGGTGCGCCGGGTGAGCGTTGCGGAGATTGTGCCTCGGGGCGAGGAGTTCGAGCGGACACCGCCGCACGACCTCGCCGCCGAGCAGTGCGTTCTGGGCGGCATGATGCTGTCCAAGGACGCCATCTCTGACGTGCTGGACGTGATCAAGCCGCATGACTACTACCGGCCCGCCCACCAGCTCGTGCACGATGTCATTCTCGACCTGTACGGCCGCGGCGAGCCTGCCGATGCCGTCACGGTCGCGGCGGAGCTGACCAGGCGCGGTGAGATCGCGCGGGTCGGCGGCGCGCCCTACCTGCACACGCTGATCGCCTCAGTGCCGACCGCGGCGAACGCCGGCTATTACGCGCGCATCGTCCGCGAGCGGGCCATCCTGCGGCGGCTGGTCGAGGTCGGCACTCGGATCGTGCAGCTCGGATATGCCGGCGACGGCGACGCCGACGACCTCGTCGACCGGGCCGAGGCAGAGATCTACGGGGTGACAGACCGCCGGATCGCCGAGGACTACCTGCCGCTAGCCGAGATCATGCCGGGGGCGCTGGACGAAATCGAGGCGATCGGCAGCAGGGGCGGGACACTGGCAGGGGTGCCAACCGGGTTCGCCGACCTGGATGCGCTGACCAACGGCCTGCACCCGGGCCAGATGGTCGTCATCGCGGCGCGACCCGCGATCGGGAAGGCGCTGGCGCTTGACACGCCACTGCCGACACCGACGGGCTGGACGACCATGGGCGAAGTACAAGTCGGCGACTGGCTGCTCGGAGCTGACGGCAAGCCCACCCGAGTCGTCGCAGCTACTGACGTCATGATCGGCCGCCCGTGCTACGAGATTGTCTTCGACGATCAGACCAGGATCGTCGCGGATGCCGAGCATCAGTGGCTGACGACCGCCAGTGCTCAGCAGAAGCCTGGCGTACGCACTCGCCAACGCTGACGCCGAGCGGCCTCCCGACGAGACACCGGCAGTAGTTCTAACAACTCGCGAGATCGCGGCTGCGCTGCGCCTGCATGGAGACGGCTATGACCACGCAGTCCCGGTGGCGGGCTCCCTCGACCTGCCGCGGACCGCGTTGCCGATACCGCCTTATGTCCTCGGAGCATGGCTCGGAGCCGGAGAATGCTCAGAGTTCGCATCGCTTGCCCGCCCGGCCCAACGACCGGTCGGCGCGGCCGGAGATAGGCAGATTCCGGTCCAGTACCTGCGGGCGAGCAGGAAGCAGCGCGCTGCGCTGCTGGCCGGCCTGCTTGACAGCGCCGGGATGGTCGACCCAACCGGCTCGATCAAGGTGTCGACCACGGCGCTAGGGCTGGCAGCCGGGATCAGGGAACTCATAGCGAGCCTTGGATATCGCAGCCGCGTCTCAACGCAGCACGGTCCCGGGCGCCAAAAGCTTCGCGGATGCGCGGAGCAATCGTCGGTGTATACAGTCATGTTCGCCCCCATGGACGACGTATTCGGGCTACTCAGTAGGCGCCAGGCGCATGCGCGTCGCAGCGCTGCCAGTTTGACCCGACGGGCTCGTCAACACCTGATCGTCAGCGTTCGCGAGGTGCCTAGCGCTCCGGTTAGGTGTGTCCAGGTCGATGCGGCCGACAGCCTCTACTTGGCGAGCAGGTCCATGATTCCGACGCACAATTCTGCGCTGGCCTTGGACATCTGCCGGGCGGCGTCGGTGAAGGCCGGACTGACTTCGGTGCTGTTCAGCCTGGAGATGAGCCGGAACGAGATTACGATGCGGTTGCTGTCTGCCGAGGCTCGGGTGCCACTACACGCTATGCGGACCGGGCAGCTCGGCGAGGACGACTGGACCAGGCTGGCCCGGCGAATGAGCGAGGTCGTGGACGCCCCGCTGTTCATTGATGACTCGCCGAACATGTCGATGATGGAGATCAGGTCGAAATGCCGACGCCTGAAGCAGCGCAATGACTTGCGTCTGGTCGTTGTCGACTACCTGCAGCTGATGAGCTCGCCGAAGCGGGTGGAGAACCGTCAGCAGGAAGTGTCCGAGCTCTCGCGTTCGCTGAAGCTGCTGGCCAAGGAACTCGGCGTGCCCGTCGTCGCATTGGCACAGCTCAACCGTGGTCCGGAGCTCAGAACGGATAAACGGCCGCTATTGGCTGATCTACGCGAAAGCGGATCTATAGAACAGGACTCGGACGTCGTCATCTTGCTGCATCGTGAGGACGCCTATGAGCGGGAGTCGCCGCGAGCGGGCGAGGCGGATCTCATTGTCGCCAAGCACCGGAACGGACCGACCGCTACGGTTACAGTCGCGTTCCAGGGGCACTACAGCCGGTTCGTCGACATGGCTCCGATCTAATCCGCGCGTGCAGGGAACCGATGGCCAGTTCGTCGGCTGCGCCGACTGGGCAGTAGATCAGTCGGACGATGTCGGCGCCGCCCGCGGCGTGCTGGATTGGCCCGTCGGCCCGCAGACCGGGCCAGCAGCCGCGGGTTGTCGCGCCGGATGGTATTGGCACCGACCAGGATCGCGTCACTGGCGGCGCGCTCGTTCTTTGGACACTCGCCGTGTTGCGGCTCTGGTTCGGGGGTGACCGCGGATATGTTCTGTCGTCATGTCGTCGCGCCCCCATGACGAGTAACGCGCGCCGTGACGCCCGCTAATCGTCCTTGGTCGCGAGAACCGGTGCCCATGGCTGCAGATCGCAGGATCTCAGCCCTTCGTCCTTGACAGTCTGCTGGACCCGGCGGGCACCAGGGACGCCAAGACGCTCGTAGATCGCGAGCGCTTGCTGCAGGTGCGCAGCGGCTTGGTCGCGGTCGCCATTCTGCGAGTAGCTGCGGCCAAGTCCGTCGAGAGCCCGCGCTTCCTCGAATGCCGCGCTGATGTCGCGGGCGATGCCCAGCGCCTGGGTGTGCAACTCGTGGCTCTGACCGCTTGCCGAAGTCCGCATTGCCAGCTCGCCGAGGCGGTTCAGTGCCTCCGCCTGGCCGAGCCGGTTGCCAAGCTCGCTGAACCACGCCAGCGCCTGCTTGTGGTTCTCGGCGGCAGACGCGTAGTCCCCGGTCTCTTGGTGTACCAGGCCCATGTCGTTCAGGACATACGCCCGGCCCATCAGGTGTCCGATGTCGCGGAACAGCGCCAGCGCCTGCTGCTGGCTCGCGGTGGCGGCTTGGTAGTCGCCGATCTCAAGCTGAACGACGCCTAGACCATTGAAGATAAAGGCCTGTTCGAGCAGGTTATCGAGGTCGTGCGACAACGCCAGTGCCTGTTGCAGGTAAGCGGCAGCGGCTGAGTGATTCCCCGTCAGCTGCTTGACCAGGCCCAGGTTCGCCAGGGCCATAGACTCCAGCGAGCGCGCGCCGGCAAGGCGAGCTATTGCGAGTGCCTGCTGGTGGCTGGCTTCGGCGGCTCGGTAATCGCCCGTCAGTACCTGTACGAAACCCAGGTCGTTGAGGGCGTAGGCCTGGCCGGACACGTCACCGATGTCGCCGAACATCGCTACAGCCTGGGCCAGGCTGGCTACAGCGGCCGGATAGTCGCTGACAGCCTGCTGCAGCTGTCCAAGATCGGCGAGCGCTCCCGCCTCGCCAAGCCGGTCACCGGCTTGGTGCGCCGCGGCCAGAGCTCTGCGCTGGAACTCGGCGGATTGATCAAGGTAACCGCGCGCGGAAAGGAATCCGCTCATGGCCGCGGCTATGGCGACGGCATGGGTGGGTCGCCGGTGGCTGGCGGCGTGATCAGTGGCAGCGTCAAGGTTCGCCCGCTCGGCTTCCAACCAGTCCGCCGCCTGGCCGATGCCCAACAAGTCCGGCGCTTCGGATGGGGGCAGGCAGGGTGGTGGGCGGCGGTACGCGGTTGCCCAGGGCGAGAAATGTCGGCCGGCAGCCAGGGCAGCGTGCAAGTAGTAATCCAGCAGCCGCCCGGTCGCCTCGTCTGATTCCGCCTCGGCAGCGGCAAGGGCACGGGCGTGCTCGCGGATATTGCCTCAGGTGAGACGGTCATCGCTCACTGGCTGCCCGCCGAGCCGGTGTCGTCATGACCGTCGTCCGGGTCCTGATGGACGTCTGGCCGATGGACGACGAGGACGCCCAGGACGTCCGCCGGTTCGTCATCGCCGCGATGGGCGGGCAACTGTGCGACTACCAGTTGTACGAGCCCGCCCGCAAGCCGCCGCACGTCTCCGCGTGCGACCGCGCCCCGTGCGATGACCCGCGAGAGCCGGTGTCGTCATGAGGCTGATCAAGCAGGCCGACGGGACTTACGCCCTGCTGGAGATCGGCGTCCCGGACCTGGCCCGGATCCAGACCGGACTGATGCTGTCGGGGCTGCCCGCCCTGTCCACGGACCCGGACGAACTGGCGACGGTGTGCCCGTGTCACGGGGCGACCCGCTACCTGCCGGACAGCGCCACCAGCTTCACCGGGTCGCGGGCGGGACCTGCACCGCTGCCCAGCTTGAGTGCGGCTGCTGGGACGTGGACGAGTCCGACGACGTGAGGGCAGCCGAGTAAGGACGTCCGGTGACCGGGCCGGGGACCAGCGACCCTACGCCGGACAGGTCGGCGCAAGTACACCAGGCTGCAAGCCATGCGGGGAGGCACACAATGAGGACTATCACCGTCGGGCTCGCCTTACCTCGTGGAAAGTTCAAGTTTGTCTGTGTTACGACAATTGGCCTGATCGCGGCTGTGCTGCTCGTCGCCTGGGTCGGTCAGGGCCGTTGTCAGGCTGCGACAGTCACCCAGACAGCATCCGCGCCAGCGAAGCCAGCGTGGCTGGTCAAGACTGGCGATGCGGATCGTTTCGCCGCGCAAGCACAGACCGACGGCCTGACGTTGTCAGCGTGGACGTTCGATGCCTGCGGCGGCCCTTACAACTGGCCGTGCAACTGGATAGGAGCGCCAGCGCAGATCAGCGCCACCTACGCGGGCGTGCTGAGGATCGCCAGGCTGCATGATCACGTAACGATTTTCTACGACCTGGAAGGGTGGCTGGGCTCGCCTAACACCGAGAAGGCCAACCCGCTGTACTGGCTGTGCCGTGCGGCGAAGACCATCCGGGCGATGAACAGGCCCGGTGTCCGGCTGGTGGAGACGCCTGTCGGCCACACGGCGGCGATGATGCAGGCCGAGGACGTCGAGGCGGTCAGATGCGGCTCGTGGGGCGTGGACATGCAGAGTCAGTTCGCTGACGGCAAGCCCAAGCTGTTCCAGTCGGTGATCAACGCCGACGTGGACGCCATGCGGGATGTGCGCCCGGCGGTGTACGTCCTCGCCGGTATAGCGACTAACGGCCCGGAGGGCTTCCTGTCGGTGGCGACGCTGGTGCGCGACTACTGGTACGCGGTCTGGGCTCGCGTCAACGGCATCTGGCTGAACGGTGCCGACTGGACGCCGAAGAACAGGTGCGGGGCAGCCCAGGGTGGTCCTGGCTGCCCGGAGATCGCCGTCAGGATGCTGCAAGCTATCGGCGCTGCTCACTAACGCGGGAGGGCGGCAACGGTCAGCGAGCCAACAGCCCTCCCACCGATCCCGGCCCGCTTATAACGGCTACACGAGCTAGCGCCGCCAGAATGAAGCTGCGGCCAGGCCTTTCACACCGTGCCGGCCGTTGGTTCTGGTTGTGAAGATGAGATTGCCCCGGCTTCCATCTGGGAGCAGCGCACCGGCGTATGCGTCAGTGAGCGCGTTGCCCACCGCGGTGCAGGCGCTGACCGTGCCCGCCTGGACGTTGGCCAAGATGACGCCGAAGCCCGTGCCCGGTGTCGTGGCGCGGCCAAGATCACCGGCTGTGCCGCTGGTGCCGGTGACCATCACATCGCCGCACCACAGCGGTGCGCAGGTCAGGACGCTCAGCCGCGTGTAGGCCCAGGCTTGCTCACCGGGCTGGTCGTAGCCGTACCAGTAGACCAGCCCGGTGCCGCTGTCTGCAACGCGCCCAGCCAGTTCCAATGCGGAGCACCCGCCGGGGCCGCGAGCGTCTGGATCGAAGGGATCGATGTGGACTAGCCCGGGCTTGCCGGCGGCGCGGTCCAGCCATGCCGCGACGGCCATCATGCCGTCAGCCTCCGCAACCTCGCAGCCGTGCAGGCTCAGTTCGCGGGCCCACCGGCGAAGATCGGTGGCACTGCCCGAGTCCAGATCGCACAGCAGGTAGGAGCTGGCATCGCCGAGTACGGTCATAGCCAGCAGCGCTGAGCCGGGATAGACACCATGGCCGTTGAGCCAGGAGGCGGCGACCGTCCGGTATCGGCAGGAGGCGAGCACCTCGAAGCGCGCAGCCACGTCCAGGAACCGCAGGATGCCGAACTGGCGCTCCCCATCGTGGACGATCGGGTAGGCGCCCGAACCCGCGTGCGTCTCCGCATACCGCAGTGGCGCCTCGCGCTCCAGGACCTCCGCCAGGGCGGCGTGCTTCCAGACGTCGGAGAGCTTGCCGAAATGCCGGTTAGCCATGACCTACATACATACTCTCCTGAAGGTCTCGCTGCCCCGGTCGAAGCCCGGGACGTTGAGGAATCGGCACATCATCGAGTTGAAGCTGCGGGGCCTGTCCGCGAGGTGACGCAGATGTGGATCACTGGTACCCGCTTGTCGCCTGCGCTGGTCATCTGCGACCTGGCGCTGGTGGAATCCGCGGGCCGGTCCACGTCCTGCGACAGCTCAACCTGACCGGTGGCGGCATTCAGCCCGGCCAGCAGGTGGGCGGGGCCCGCCGTTCTTTAGCTCATCGGCCACGACGAAGATCTCGTGCCGCGCCTGGTCGATGACCGGCGTCGGTAATGCCGACGGTCGATGTGATGGTCCCGCACGTCAGCAGGTTGGACCGGGAGACGAGGGCAGCGGGGTTAGCCCAGCCGCACCGACCAGGCTATTGACAGCGCGGCCCGCGTGGTCCCGGCGGCTGGTCGGGGCCGGTTAGCGGAGTTTGCCCACCGACGCTTGTTGGACGGCCTCGCTAAGGCGGTCAAGGACGTGGTGCGAGGCGCCAGTCGCTGCCGACAGTGACGTCGAGGGTGTCGGGTCGAAATCGACGCGGTCGCCAGGGGGCAGGTCAACTACCCAGTCGACCGAACCCCAGACGCTGGGCGTAGTCGGCTAATCCGGGCACGTAGTGGCGGGGCGGGTACAGACGTCGCGGCTGGCGCCGTACAGTTTCCCGTCCGGCGTCGGAGACGTCCACTGCCCTGGGCACCGTGTCGCACCGGAACCCACCCCGACCGCAACTGAGCGGCCCGCGGGCGTAGCGACGGACATGGGATCCGGTGAACCGGGGCGGCATGGGGTGACGGATACTCCGGCGGCTGCCCGGCGGAGGCCACCCCGTTTCCGGCGCCCCGTGAGCGCTAGCCGATGGCATGGCGCCGAGCTGCTCGACCCAAGACTCGATGTGCCCGCGAGCCCGCATCGCCCCTGGTCAGGGCGGTGCGGGCAGGCACCGCTGGTTATACTCCCCGCTATGAGCGATGCCACCGAACAGCCGCACGCCTCGGTGACCCCCACCGAGGCCGAGTCCCTGCTCGTGGTTCTCGAGCGCAACCGCCGCACGTTCGCCTGGAAGACGGCCGGGCTCGATGACAAGGGCCTCAGCGCGACCACGGCGGCCAGCGCGATGACGCTCGGTGGCCTCATCAAGCATGTCGCCTTGGTCGAGGCGGACTGGCTGGCCGTGAAGCTCGCGGGCCGGGAGTATGGCGCCCCTTGGGACGCCGTGGATTTCGACGCTGACCCTTCTTGGGACTGGCGCACCGGGGCGGTGGACGCTCCAGAAGAGGTCTACGCACTGTGGCGAGACGCTGTTGAGCGCTCACGCAAGCTGGTGCCAGAGGTGATCAAGGAACGCGGGCTCGACGGACCGGCCTCATTCACCTGGCCGAACGGTCGCACACCCACAGTCCGGGTGATGATCCTCGACATGATCGAGGAGTACGCGCGGCATACTGGCCACGCGGACATCCTCCGTGAAGCAGTGGACGGTCGCATCGGCGAGAGTGCACCCGAGGACTTCATCGCCTAACGCCTCAACCCGTGGCTGCCGGGCCGCGGTGGCCAACTGCAGCGGACAGTCGGGCTCTGCCTCAAGTCGAGCGGAATTGCTGCTAGGTATAAAGCGAGAGTGGCGAACCTAGCAAGCACCGGCGACTGCTCAACGCTTCTGCTTCTGGCCCCGAGTGGCGCGGACCGCGCTGCCGCGGTGCTGTGCCTTTGCGGGGCTGGGAGTGACTGGGACGCGTGCGCCATTATTGGCCGATGGACCTCGAGCTATACCGGGGTGAGTTGGCAGCGTACTGCTACCGGATGCTCGGCTCGTTCCATGAGGCCGAGGACCTGGTGCAGGAGACAATGCTGCGAGCGTGGAAAGCCCAGGACCGCTACGATCCCACCCGCGCCTCGCCGCGGACGTGGCTATACCGGATCGCGACCAACGCGTGCCTAACCGCGCTGGAAGGCCGCTCGCGACGGCCACTGCCGTCCGGGCTGGGCGCGCCGAGCAACGATCCTGAAGCGCCGCTGACTCCGGCGCTCGACATTCCCTGGCTGCAGCCGTTTCCTGACGCCCGTTTCGACATTGGAGCGCGGGGCGACCTGCGACTCGCGCTAGTGGCCGCGATGCAGGTGCTGCCACCCCGTCAGCGGGCTGTCCTCGTGCTTCGCGAGGTCCTAGAGTTCAGCGCTGCCGAGGTCGCCGAGCAGCTCGGGACCACGATCACAGCGGTCAACAGCGCTTTGCAGCGGGCCCGCGCCACCCTCGCAGACGTCGACGACGCGACGGAGATCGCTGAGCCGGATGACCCGGACGCCCTTGCAGCTATCCAGCGATACGTGCGGGCCTTCGAGGCGGCCGACGTCCAGGGCCTGATACGGCTCCTGGCTGAGGACGCCGTCATGGAGATGCCGCCAGTGCCACTGTGGTACCTGGGTCGCCGCGACTACGGCCTGTTCATGCGCCGCATGTTCGATATGAGGGGAACGGGCTGGCGCGTTCGACAGCTCTCCGCCAACGGGCAGCCGGCGTTTGCCGCGTACGCGGCGGACTTCAGTGGCGGACACCAGTTGCACACGCTGCAGGTCTTCACCGTCAGTCGCGGGCGGATCGCCCGCAACGTCGTGTTCGCCGATCCGGCGGTGTTCGAGGCGTTCGAGCTGCCCGAACAGATTTCTTAGGCGATTTTTCGCAGGCTGCGATGAGTCGCGCCGGTGCCGCTGGTATGTACGGGCGAGCATCGACAAAGTGGAGGCCACCGTGAGTGTCATCGTTATCGAATTCATTACTTTGGACGGGATCGTGTCCGACCCTGACGGGTCCGGCGGCACGCCAGCGGGCGGCTGGGCATTCCGGCACGGACCCCAGGAAGTCGCCGGGGACAAGTTCCGGCTGGGAGGCACCCTGGACGACGGGGTTCTGCTGCTGGGGCGCACTACCTGGGAACTGTTCTCCGGGTTGTGGCCAGGACGCGACGACCCCTTCGCCGCACGGATGAACGCCGTACCGAAGCTCGTCGCCACCCGGACGTTGGTCGACTCCTCGGCCTGGGCGAACTCACAAGTGATCGACGGCGAGATGGTCGACGCCGTCCGGCGCGAGCGGCGGGACGTCATCATTGCCGGAAGCCTGAGCGTCGTGCATACGCTGACGGCCGCGGACCTGGTCGACGAGTTCCGGCTGCTGACCTTCCCCGCGATCATCGGCACAGGGGAGCGACTGTTCCAGGCCGGCAGCCGGCCCGCCTACCTGGAGTGTCTGTCGGCCGAGCAGACCGGAGCAGCGGTGCTGACGAGGTATGTGCGGACGCCGCGATGACCGTCCGCGGCGGCAGCCACGCGGTCTGCCCGCGGCTGACCTGGGTTGGTGAGCCGATACGATCGGTCAAGGCAGTGACTGGCACGCTGTGATGGATCAATGGAAGGCAGCGTCCCGGTCATCACGGACAAGTGCAGGGCGCCGGCCCTTCTGCTCGTGCAAGGAGTCGCATGCAGTCGCCGAACGCTGAATCCATCGCTTATCGCAGCGCGCTGGAGGTGATCCGCGCTGTCGAACCGGGCGTGGCCGATGCCATCGCGGCCGAACTGGCCAGTCAGCGCGAGTCGCTCAAGCTGATCGCGAGTGAGAACTACGCCTCTCCGGCAGTGCTGCTGGCAATGGGTAACTGGCTATCCGATAAATACGCCGAGGGCACCATCGGACGGCGGTTCTACGCGGGCTGCGCCCAGGTTGACGCCATCGAGACCATCGCTGCCGGGCATGCATGCGCGCTCTTTGGCGCGCCTCATGCCTACCTGCAGCCACACTCTGGCATCGACGCCAACCTGGTCGCGTTCTGGGCGATCCTCGCCGACCGGGTGGAAGCGCCCGCGCTGGCGAAAGCCCAAGTGCGGCAAGTGAACGAGCTAACTGAGAAAGACTGGTTCGAGCTGCGTCGTGAACTCGGCAATCAGCGGATGCTCGGGATGTCGCTAGATGCTGGCGGCCATCTCACGCACGGATTCCGGCCGAACATCTCCGGCAAGATGTTTGACCAGCGTTCCTACGGCACGGACCCGGCGACCGGCCTAATCGACTACCAGGCGGTTCGCAGCGCCGCGCAGGACTTCCGGCCACTGATCCTGGTCGCTGGTTATTCCGCCTATCCCCGTAAGATCAACTTCGCGATCATGCGGGAAATCGCCGACGAGGTCGGCGCGGTCCTGATGGTGGACATGGCGCATTTCGCCGGGCTGGTCGCCGGGAAAGTGTTCACCGATGAGTTCGACCCCGTGCCGCATGCGCAGATCGTCACGACGACGACGCACAAGTCGCTGCGCGGTCCGCGCGGCGGCATGGTGCTCTGCCAGCCGGAGCTCGTCGAACAGGTGGACCGGGGCTGCCCGATGGTGCTGGGCGGCCCGCTTCCGCATGTCATGGCCGCAAAGGCGGTCGCGCTGGCCGAGGCGCGCAGCCCCAGCTTCGGGGATTACGCCCAGCGAATCGTTGACAATGCCACCAGCCTCGCCGAGGGTCTGCTGCGGCGCGGAGCCACCCTGGTGACCGGGGGCACCGACAACCACCTGGTCCTTATCGACGTGCACCGGTACGGCCTGACCGGGCGCCAGGCTGAGCAGGCTCTACTGGATGCGGGCATCGTCACCAACCGCAACGCAATCCCACGGGACCCTAACGGCGCTTGGTACACCTCCGGGATACGGATCGGCACGCCGGCGCTGACCACGCGCGGGCTGGGCGTTGAGCAGATGGACGTGGTCGCTGGCCTGATCTGCACCGTCCTCAGTCAGACACAGCCGGGCACCACCTCGGCCGGCGCGCCGTCGAAAGCCAGCCATGTCCTGGACCCGGCACTGGCTTCCCGCGTCTCGCAACAAGCCAGTGAGCTCCTCGCCGACTTCCCCCTCTACCCTGGTATCGACCTGGACTGAACCAGCCGCATCCCTCGCTTGGGGAAACCGGGCTTGCCAATCGAACTGGCTGACCCGCACCCTGACCTGCGGATATTCCAGATAAACTGGAGTCGGCGTAGGTGTACCAACGGGCAGGCGCGACGCGTTTAGCCACCGGTGCCGTACACTATGCGAGGTCTATTTGCGCTCGTAGCTCAACGGATAGAGCATCTGACTACGGATCAGAAGGTTGGGGGTTCGAGTCCCTCCGAGCGCGCTAGCAAACCTGCAGGCCAGGGCTCTGCTCTATCCAGTTGTCATCGGCCTTGGAAGGTCAATCAGGCCGGTCTTGCCACAGTTTTGTCACACGGCCCGGAAATCGCCCCGATGGTGTTACTGATGACAGCCAGCTCGGCGGGCCGTGGTGCGCCCAGGTAGCTGTTCCCATTGACGGCGATCGTGTGCCCAAACCACGCGGCTGCGGGCAATGGTGACCGTGCCGTTGGCGTAGCTGATGCCTGACCACTTCAGGCCGAGAATCTCTGCCCGGCGCAGACAGATCAGGCTGATCATCCAGATAACAAACAGCCGGTCCTGCATCGCGGTGGCGATGAATTGCCGCACCTGGTCTTCGCCCCAGGTGCCGTGGTCGGAGGTCCCGGACTTGACGCGCTTCACGTGCCGTACAGGGTTGTCCGCCACCTTGCCGTCGAGCTCGGCGAGATCGTAGGCGGCCTGCAGCTGGCCGAGCGACAGGTTGACCGACCGCGGCGACAACCCCCGGGCGCCGCCGCGGCGCCGGCCAGCGGTGAGCTGGTGGTCACGGTAGTCCTGAACCTGCTCGCGGTTGACGTCCCGGGCCTTGTAGTACCGGAAGTATTCGCGGGCCGGCAGCGGCGCGTTGGCGTAGCTGAGCTTGGTGTTCTCCTCCCACTCGGCGAGCGGATCGAAGTGCGCGTGTGCAACGCCGCGCACATGCGTAACGTACCGGGCTGCAAGACCGACCTGTTAACCGAACTACGGGGAGAGGTTCCTCAGGTCAGCGGACAGATCGCGAGCTGGGTGGCTACGTTCGCTGATCGTGATCACAGACGGGGAAGTGCCGCGGGATCTGTCGCGGCTGGTGGTGCCTCTGCTGGGGTCGCTTGAGGCGACCGGGGATCTGTTCGAGCCGTTCCGGCTGGTCGATGCCGATGGTGTGGTGGTCGTCCCGGCGGCGGAGTTCTTCCGTGAGCTGGCTGCGTGCGGGCGCCCGGCGGCGACGCACCGGTCGTATGGGATGGACTTACTGCGCTGGTGGCGGTTCTTGTGGGCGACGGGGGTCTGCTGGGATCAGGCGACCAGCGCCGAGGCCAGGGACTTCTGCTGCTGGATCGGGCTGGCTATCAAGCCGGCCCGGCCGCACTGGCGGTATCCCGGCGGAGGAGCACCTGGGAGGGCTGCGGCGGCGCCGGGAACGGCCAATGCGGTGACCGGCAAGCGGTCGCCGGGCCGCGGTTATGCGCCGGCGACGGTGGCGCACGCCGAGAGCGTGCTGCGCGGCTTTTACGATTTCCACCTCGAGGCTGGCACCGGGCCGATGGTCAACCCGTTCCCGCTGGCGCGGGGCCGGCGTGGGCCGGGCGAAGGCGCACCACAACCCCCTGCAGCCGTTCGCCGGCGAGCGCGCCGGGCCGCTACCGGCCGAAGGCTCCGCGGCGGCTGCCTCGGATGATCCCCGATGAGGGGTTCGATGAGTTGTTCGCCATGCTGTGCTCGCACCGGGACCGGGCGCTGGTCGCCTTCTAGGTGTCGACGGGGGCGCGGGCTTCGGAGCTGCTGGGCGCGACGGTCGCTGACGCCGATCCGGGACAGCAGCTGATCACCGTGATCCGCAAGGGGACTCGCGCCCTGCAGCAGGTGCCGGCCTCGCCGGATGCGTTCGTCTGGCTCCGCCTCTACCAGGCTCAGATGCGCGGGCGGTGCCCGCCGGGCGGGATCAGCCGCTGTGGTGGACGCTGCGGCGCCCGCTCCGGGCGCTCAGCTACGACGCGACGCGGGCGATGTTCAACCGGGCGAACGCCGCGCTGGGGGCGAACTGGTCGCTGCATGACCTGCGTCACACCGCGGCCTACCGGATGGCCCGCGACCCGGCGTGCCGCTCACCGACATGCAGTGGGTGATGGGCCATGCCCACCTGTCGACGACCCAGCGGTACCTGAACCCGCTGCTCGGCGACGTCATCGAGACGATGCTCGCCTTCTACGCGCGGCAGCGCCGCGAGCGGCACTGCCGCGGGGCTCGCGGCGGGGTACCGGGCCGAGAGCCTCGAGGTGCTGTTCGGCAAGGACTCGCTGTGACCGGGGCCGCACGCCACCTGGCGAGCTGCGTGGTGCCTGTCCGTCCACGGCCGGCGTCCCGCAGCCGGCGGAGACGCTGGACGGAGCTGCTCGCCCGCTTCCCGCCCAGGCCGGCCGTCCTGTCGTGGCCGGCGACCCAGGCCCGCGGCAGCAGGTGCTGCGCCGGCTGCTGGCACCGCCGTTCGCGCTGGAGAACCCGGCTCAGCCAGCAGGGCCGGCGCCTGGGCGTTGTCGCCGTCGTGAACTGGCTGCAGGCCCGGCCCGGCGCGACCTGGCAGGAGCGGTGGCTGGCCAGCGGCGCCGAGAACGCGGCGGACTGGCGGGGTCTCGTCGACCCTGGACGGCGGGCCGCGCCGGGACGCCGCCAGGCCCGTCATGCCCGTGCCTCATGCCGCCGGGCTGTTGGTGATGATCTGCGCGGACGTGATCCGGCCGGGTCTCGGCTTGCTGCTGAGCTGCCCGGCCGCGCCGCCGCAACCTCGCCGCCGAGATGGCCCGCGCCCGCGACCCGAAGGCGTTCGCCGCGCTGGCCGCGTTGTGCCAGTCAGGATCGACGGGAGCGTATGGCCGGCTGGCCGCGCTCGGCAAGATCGCGTTCATCCTCGCCGCCAAAGGTGGCCTCGTCGCCGACGTCACCGTCGGCGACTGCGTCGAGCTGCTGGAGATCGCCGCCAGACGCGCGGCGGGGCGACGGGCATGCCGGGAGCCCGCTGTTCTACCAACTGCTGCGCGACGGGGCCGTCTCGGTGACGACGCGCCGGCGACGCTGCGGGTCTTCGCCGGCCGCGGCCAGCCGAGCTGCGAACAGCTCATCGACCGCTACCGCATCGCCTGCCGGCCGGTCCGCGACGTCCTCGTCGACTACCTCGCCGAGCGCCAGCTGTCGGTCGACTTCTCCTCGCTGCAGCACTTCGCCTACCTGCTCGGCAAGTTGTTCTGGGCCGATCTCGAGGCGCACCATCCCGGCATCGACTCCCTGAAGCTCCCCCGTGAGGTCGCGGCCGCGTGGAAGCAGCGGGTGATGACCAGGGCCAAGGCGACTGCCGCCGAGGCCGCGGCGGCCGGGCCGGACCGCCCGGCTCGATGGCCGCAGCGTCCTGAGCGCGGTGCGGGCCTTCTACCTCGACCTCGCCGAATGGGCCGAGGACGACCCGGCCCGCTGGGGGCCGCATGCCGTGCGCTGCCCGGTCAGCGCGAGCGACGTCTCGCACAAGAAGGACCGGTCCTCGGCGCAAGTCCCGCATGGACCAGCGCACCCGAGAACGCCTGCCGGTGCTGCCCACCCTTGTCCGCCTGGGCGAGGCCGAGCGGCGCCGCGCCCTGCGGCTGCTCGCCGCCGCCGGCAGCCGCCGCGGGCGAGCCGTTCACCGCCGGCGGGCAGACGCTGCTCCGGCCGGTGATGAGGACCAAGACAACCGGGCGGATCTGGGCCGAGGACCCTGCCAGCGGCAGGCGCCGGGACCTGACCTTCGAAGAGCACCGGGCGTTTTGGACCTGGGCGATGGTCGAGGTGCTCCGCCACACCGGCATGCGGATCGAGGAACTGACCGAGCTGTCCCACCACAGCCTCATCCAATACCGGCTGCCCGGCAGCGGCGAGCTCGTCCCGCTGCTGCAGATCGCCCCATCCAAGACCGACCCGGAGCGCCTTCTCGTCGTCGTCCCCGAACTCGCCGACGTGCTCGCCACGATCGTCGGCCGGGTCCGCGGCGCCGGGCCGGCGTGCCGCTGGTCGTCTCCTACGACAAGAACGAGCGGGTCTACAACACGCCGATGCCGCTGCTGTTCCAGTGCCGCCGCCGGCTCGAGGACCAGCCGGTCTCGGAAACGGCGCTGCGGCAAATACCTCGACCACGCGCTCGCCGCGATCGGGGTCAAGGACGCCGGCGGCCGCACGCTGCGCTACACCTTCCACGACTTCCGTCGGATGTTCATCACCGACGCCATCTTGCACGGGATGCCGCCGCACATCGCCCAGCTCGTCGCCGGGCACCGCGACATCAACACCACCATGGGCTACAAGGCCGTCTACCCCGAAGAGGTCATCAGCGGCCACCGCGCATTCATCAACCGCCGCCGGGCCCTGCGGCCCTCGGAGGAATACCGCGTGCCGACCGACGAGGAGTGGGCCGAGTTCCTCGGCCACTTCGCCCGGCGCAAGGTGGCCCTCGGCGACTGCGGCCGCTCCTACGCCACCCCATGCATCCACGAGCACAGCTGCCTGCGCTGCCCGCTGCTGCGCCCGGACCCCGCCGAGCGTTCCCGGCTGGTCCAGATCCGCGACAACCTCATCGACCGCATCGCCGAAGCCGAGTCAAAGCCGGCTGGCTCGGCGAAGCCGAGGGCCTGCAAGTCAGCCTCGCCGGTGCCCGCGAGCAAGCTCGCCCAGATGGACCTGATCGCCGACCGCCGCAGCGCCACCGTCAATCTCGGCATGCCAGGCTTCGCCGACGCTGCCGGCCGCACAGTCACCAACCCGGCAAGGCTCCAGCCGGCCCGCCACATTTCATGATCATTTCTAAGTTCGGAGAAGACCTCAAAGACTGCCAGTGGATCGCCGAACTGCACGAGCACGGCCTGCTGCGGCCCAGCTACGTCCCGGCCGCGGAGGTGGCCGCGCTGCGGCAGCGGACCCGGTATCGCAAGAAGCTGATCGAGCAGCGCAGCAGCGAGCTGCAACGGCTGTCCAAGGTCCTGGAAGACGGCGGGGTGAAGATCGACTCGGTGGCCTCCAAGCTGATTACCATGTCGGCGTGGGACATGGTCGAGGCCATGATCGCCGGCGAACGGGACCCGGCCATGCTGGCCCAGCTGGCCCGCCGGGCGATGCGCAAGAAGATTCCCGAGCTGGAGATGGCCTGCGACGGCCGGTTCACCGACGTGCACGGCCAGATGTGCCGGCTGCACCTGGACGCCCGCGACCATCTCACCGCGAAGATCGCCGAACTGGACCAGCTAGTCGCCGAGGCGGCCGCCCCGTTCGAACGGCTGATCGCGCGGCTGATGACGATCCCGGGCATCGGGCAGAGCACCGCGCAGGTGATCGTCGCCGAGACTGGCGGGGACATGTCCCGGTTCTCCACTTCGGCCAAGCTGGCCGCCTGGGCCGGGCTGGCTCCGGGTGACAACGAGTCAGTCGGCAAGCGGAAGAAGGCCGCCGCCCGCCAGGGCGACCGGCACCTGCGCACGGCCATGGTCGAATCGGCCTGGACTGTCGCCCGCACCGCCACCCGCCCCCGGTGCCCGGTTCCGTCGCCTGGCGCACCGGTTCGGCCGCGGCAACGAGAAGAAAACCGCCGTCGCCCTCGCGCACACCCTGATCTGCATCGCCTGGGCCCTCATGACCGACGATAGCGACTGCTCCGACGCCGGCGCCGACTGCTACGACCGCCGTGACCAGCGCAACCACGAGCATCTCGTCCGCCACCACCAGCAGGCTCTGGCCAGGCTCGGCTACCACGTCACCCTCATCCCGCCCGGTGACGGCAGCCCGCCCCCGGCCCAGGCCGCCTGATCAGCCCCGCACCTTACCGGCGGCCACCCAGCCGGCCTTCGCCGGAGCTGCCGCGCGCCCGCTTGTGACCTCAAGTTTCGTTACAGGGCGGGCAACCCCGCAGGGTTTGCCGTCACATTCAGACCGGCCGGAGTTGGGCGCGGAGCACGCGTTGCGCGCATGCCGACCGTGACGGCAGCGTCCCTCTTCAGGCGACTGCGGAGGGCCAGCGGCACGTCGTCGGGCCACGGGCCGTGGGGTCGATCACTGGGTGAAGCAGACGCTCGGCGGAGCAGTCCGATCCGCGGACATCCGGCGCTGCATAATTAGCCCGATGGCGCTGGTGTTTCTGCTCGGCCCAGAGCGGCGCGCAGAACATTCTCGGCGGCAGCGGCCTCCGCGCGGGCAATGATCGCGCTGGTATGCGCCCGGTCCAGGTTGCCTAAGCTGATGCAGTCGTAGGCCACCTGGGCATCGTGCGCTGCCTGCTCTAATTGCCGCGCGGCTTCGCCCAGGTCGATGCTGCTACGGCCAGTTTCCGATACGGACATGGCTGCTCACCCTCCAGTCTTTCCACCTACCCCAGCGGACCCGCGCCATGCAGGGGGAACTGACCTGGGGAGCGCTTGCTGTCCAAGCCGATGCTGTGTCGCAGCCGTCAATGACGGTGAAAGGCTTTTCGGCACGGCCTGGAATGGTTGACAAGGCCGAAACCGGGAAGTGTGAAAGCCCGCAAACACACCCGCGGAGGTTTTCTATGTCCCGCATCAGAGCAAACCGCCGGGCCGCAAACGCGGTGACCAAAACGCGGCGGGGCGCGCGCCAGGCGGCGGCTAGGCTGCAGCCCGCTGCAGATCAAGCCTTGCCGCTGGCAAGAAAAGCCGTAGCAGCGGCGTCGCGGCAGGCCGACAGCACGCGCTCCTGGGCGGCACCGCGTGTCGAGCGGGCCGGGCAGGTCGTGCAAGACAACATCGCGCCCAAGGTCTCTTCGTTACTGTCCGCTACTGCTCGGCGCTTGGAGCCCGCACAGCCGCGGCGCCCGCGCTGGCCCAAGCTCGCCGGCGCCTCAGCCGTCATCGCCGCAGCAAGCGCAGCCGCGGCTGCGGTGCGCAGCCACATGAAAGCGGGCGCCGCGACCGTGCCGGACCAGGCAGAGGCTGGCGGGACCGCGCCGGCAACGGCGACCGCAGCTGCAGTGGAGAAGGGTAACGGCCAGCGCAGCGCCGGCAGCGACGTAAGCCAGAACACCGAGGTGCGCACCTCGTAGGTGGTCTTGGGCAGCTGAACACTTGATGTGCAGCGGCTCGTGCGCTTGGTCGGCCCCGCCGCGTAGTACCACGCGCCTCGCCCGCGCCGGGCCATGTTCCGTACCCCTGCGCGGCAGCGCGCGCTCTGGCGAGTCACCTACCGCGGGCATCAAAGACGAGGCCTGCTCCCGAGCAGATCATCGCGACCGTCCGGGACCTGGTGGCATCCCCGGCCTCGAGATCAATCTGCCCGCCGCCCGGCCCTGGACCCGGCCACCCCCTGCTAGCCAGTAACGAAGCCGGAAATGCCGCCCGGCAGCTTCGTCCTGGCGTGAGCTCGGCAACCGTCTCCTCGCGGCCCGGGCTCGAATTCGGGCGCGACGCGAAGACGATCCTGCCGGACAGCACGACGAGGTGAGCAGCAGTGGAGGTGGACTCAGGTCCTGCCCGCGAACCCGGCGGTCCCCTCCTGCGCCGATGTTGCGAGCCTGCATGGCAGCACCTCAATCAGGATGATTTGAGTACCACCCTGCGGGACGTGTGACAGAACCGCGCGAGCGGATCAGTCAACCGGCGGCAGAAGACCCCCACCCTCCTCGAGTGGGGGTCTTCGCACCGGCCCGGCGAAGCGGACAGGACGGTGTTACCAGGTTATAGCCGATGAAGCCGCTGATCACCCTCGGTTTTCGAGACCAGTTGCGCCCATTTGCCGCGCCGGGCGACGCTAACGCTACTGCCGACATGGCTTAGCAGGCTCTCCGGCCTTTCGCGCTGCGCTTTAAACAGCGGGCGGGACAGGGCCCGACACGCCCAAACCCCAGGAGCGGTAACAGCTCCGCATGAGTGCCTGCCGCCGGGACAAATGGTCGCGCCATGCCGTCAGAGGGGCCGGTGTCGCCCGCGGGGGCTTGATGAACTGGGGAACGACAGTCGTGCCTGCGGGCACGGGGAATGTGGATTACCGCGGCCCGCCGGCGGCTGCGGCGGGCTGGGGACCTCCAGCATGAGGACGGCCTCATCAAGGCCCGTGAGCGCAGCACCCGGCCCGGACGAGCACCGGAAGCGCGCCGGATGTGGCCGCTGGCTCGTAACCGTCCATAAGAGCCCGCGAGCAGCGGGCGATCTGCCGGGTGAGCCTGGAGGTCGTCATTAGGCGTCTCTATCGGCCCGCATAAGACCTCCTGCCGGCTCCAGGCCGTTCGGCCCTACTGCGAGCCTGCACCCGCTGAGAACGTTTGGGGCATGACAGGTTTCATCCAGAACGCCTTGCGCTTGTTCACCCGAGCCATGCGGCCGCTCGCTTTGAGGTCGGCCGGCCAGGAAGGATCCAGCACGTCGGTCGTCCGCCATGTTGGGCGGCGATCGGGCCGGGCATACGAGACACCGGTCATCGCGGCCCAGCATGATGACAGCTTCTTGATCGCCCTCCCGTATGGTGAGCGCACCGATTGGCTGAAGAACGTTCTCTGCAAAGGCTCGGCGACCATTGTGACCAATGGGCACACGTACGAGGTTGACCGGCCTGAGGTAATCGCCATGGCGGAGGCGACCGCCTACTTCCGGCCACGGGAGCAGCGCATGCACCGGCAGTTCCATGTGGACTCTGCACTCCAGGTCCGTCAGCGGCTGGAAGCTCACCGATAGCAGGGCGGCCGGATGATGCCCAGCGGCGGAGCGTGGCCGAGCCATCGTGCGGCAGGCGCGCGGAGCCACCTTATCGATCTGATGCGACGGCAGAGCCGTTAGGAGGCACGCGGTGAAGGCGATCGTCCAGCACGAGTACGGCGCGCCGCGGGATGTCCTGCGGCTGGCCGAGGTCGAAATGCCGGCCGTCGGCGCGGAGGACGTGCTGGTGTCGGTGCGGGCTAGTTCTGCCAACCCCGTGGGACTCGCATTTCATCCGCGGCGAGCCGGTCCTGCTGCGTGCGGGGCTGGGGGGCGTGTGCAAGCCGAAGTTCGCGGTCCCGGGCGGGGACCTGGCCGGGATCGTGGAGTGGGCGGGCAGTAGTGTCGCTGCGTTCAGGCCTAGTGATCAGGTGTACGGTTTCGGCCACGGCGCCTTTGCCGAGTACATCGCCGTCCACCAGGGCAGCCTAGCGCCCAAGCCGGGCAATCTCACCTTCGAGCAGGCCGCCTCCGTGCCGCTGGCCGGGGTGACCGCGCTGCAGTGCCTGCGCGCGGGAGCGATCCAGCCGGGCCAGCACGTCCTGGTCATCGGCGCCTCGGGCGGCGTCGGGACCTTCGCCGTGCAGATCGCCAAACACCTGGGAGCCCAGGTGAGCGGCGTGTGCAGCACCGGCCACGTGGATCTGGTGCGCCGTCTGGGCGCCGGCCAGGTCATCGACTACACCAGGCAGGACTTCACCACCGGTGCCGCCCGCTACGACCTGGCCCTTCAGCTGGGCGGCACATATTCTCCGGCAGCGGTCAGGAAGGTGCTCACACCGCACGGGACACTCGTCCAGTCCTTCGGCGACGGCAGCCGCTGGCTCGGCCCCGTAGCCAACCTCATCAAGGCCGTGGCCCTCAACGCGCTGCCGGCCAGACCCTGAAGTCATTCACCGCCTGCGTCCTGCTAAGGCTGGCGGAAGAGTAATAGGTACGGTTGCGGTCATGGTCGCGCCTCCTTGCAGGCGTCGGGCCCGCCATAGCGTGGTAGCACCGTGGCGGGCCACTTCTTTGTCACCCGAGTGACACGGACGCTGCCGGACGCGAGAGCGCTACGCGGATGTGAGAGGCCCTTGGCCTGCAGGAACGCGCGAATAGCCGGACTCAGCCGGATGCGCTAGATGACCTGAACTTGCCTACGGATCAGAAGGTTGGGGGTTCGAGTCCCTCCGAGCGCGCCAGGTCACAGGCCATTTGCCGTCGCGGCTAGGGCCTTCTTGCCAACGGATTTGCTAACTCCGGCCTTGTCGGCTGCCTCGACTGAGCGCCCACGCCGGTGCCGCTGGGCAGGGCCGACGGGTTGATGACCAGTGCAGTTGCTGGGTCCCCGCACCCATTCAACGCAACACCGAGGCATTCCCTGGACTAGCCCGGTCCGGGCTGGCGGGGTCACGGTGCAGGCACGATGCCCGATCACCGCAGAAGACCGAGGTCCCGAACTTGTTGTCTGGCTGCAACATTTGGCGTCGCTGGCGAGTCAGGGTGGTAGAGGAAAGGAAACCCGTGCCCGAACCTGATCTCGGAGCCGAGAACTTCGGGGAGTTCATTGCCGGGTCACTGCCTGCCTTGCTGCGATTCGGGCATGTGCTGACCGGCAATCCGCAGGAGGCGGAGGACCTGGTTCAGGAGGCGCTGGCAAAGTCGCTGCGCCGGTGGCGCCGGGCAAGTGCCGACGACCCGCACGCCTATGTGCGCCGGGTGATGGTCAATACCCACTTGACCCAGTGGCGCCGATGGGGCGCACGGGTCCAGCTCGGGGATGTGCCGGAATCGGTGAGCCACGACGGCAAGCTGCGGCAAAGCGAGGAATGGGACGTGCTCCGGCGGGCTCTGGCCACGCTGCCGGCCCGCCAGCGGGCCGTTCTCGTGCTGCGGTATCTCGAAGATCTCCCAGACCCGGCTATCGCCGGGCTGCTGGGCTGTGGACTCGGCACAGTGCGCAGCCACGCATCACGCGGCCTGGCGGCTTTGCGGCCCCTGATGGCGGCAGGGACGACGGAAACGGTACCCGGAGGTGACGCGCATGCAGGGTGATGACACGACGGAGGAAAGGCTTCGATCGCTGCTCCAGGATCCGGGATGGTCGCTCCGTTCGTGGCCGGACGCGGAGGCACGGGTGCGGCGGGCAGCGCGTCGGCAACGTCTGCGGGCCAGCGGTGTAGCCGCCGGCGCGGGCGCTGCCATCGCCGCTGTCGTCCTCCCCTTGACAATGATCGGCTCGCCCCTTGCAGCACCGTTCAGCGCGGGCAGCACTAGCCTCGTTACCTGCCGTGATGCAGTGGGACAGCAAGGCAAGGACCAACCTCCGGCCCGGCTGGTCAATGGAGTCGACGGTTTCATCGGGAACGCCAACGCCTACGAAATCGTGCCCATATGGCGGCTGGGCGGACGCCGCTATCAGATCCTGGAAAGCGACTTGGCCGTGGCATCCAGCGCACGGCCCTACCGGACCGTCAGCGTGATCAGTCCGGCATCGGCCCGCCTGGTCTATGGCTTCGTTGCGCCGTCTCGCAGCGTGCGCCTGGCCGCCTGCGGTCGCCACTACGCGCTGTACATCGGGGGCATTCTCGTCAGGCACCCCGCCTGCGTCACCCTAGCCGTCACCGGGCCCGCCGGGCAGCCAGTCGAGGTCGCTGTTGCAGTTCTGCGGAGCTGCCGGAGACGTGCCCACTAGGACGGTCGGTCGTCGTGAAGGCATACTGCCAATTCGGCGGCCCCGCCGCAGCCGGCTCGGACAGGTCGATTCCGACCGCCTTCCATCCGGCCGAAGCCAGGGAGACGGCTTCGATGCCAGGGCCGCAACCGATGCCGACAGGCGTTCCCTTCCCAGCGAGCCAGCCATCGGACACAGCTGACAGGAGCTCAGGCGATGGCTCGCTGAGGTGCCACGATCGGTAGGCGCATCGAGGTACGGATCGGTCGGGGTCACACTCTTACCATGCCAGGACCGCCCGCCGCCGTGGCTGGCCGCGCTGGGCCGAACCTGATCGGCGGAAGACCGGCCGATGGCTAGCAGGCAAAGGTCACTGGCCTGATCGTGATGCAAAGGCCGCCAAACAGACCGTTGATTTCGTGGTGATGGTGGGGATACCGTCTAGTCGGCATGTAGTTAACCCAGGCGCAACATCGGGTCACAGCAAGGAGGACCGTATGACAGCTACCACGGCGGACCCAGTCTCCGGGCAACGGGGATTGTTTTCCTCGCTTGTGCACCGGCAGCTGGATTCGTACCCCGACAACGGTCGCAGGGTCATGTACCTGGCGATCACCGTGCTGGCCACGATCACGCTGTATTACGAGCTGTACGTCGGTGGCTCGGTGTCGACGCTCATCCTGAGCAACCTGGGCATGTCCTTCAAGTTCTACGTGGCGACTGTCGCATTCGGTAACCTGATCGGCGCCTTCGGCTCACTGTTCGCCGGCCTCACCGACAGGTACGGGCGCGCGAACCTGGTGGTGTTCGGGCTGTTGTTCTCGGGCATCTTCGTGACCTTCATCTTGCCCGCCGCCACCAACAAGTGGTCCTTCACGATCGAGAGCTTTGTCGTCGGCGCGGTCGAGGGCGTCTGCCTGGTCGCCACGCCAGCGCTGATCCGGGACTTCTCCCCGCAGGTCGGCCGGGCCACCGCCATGGGCTTCTGGACTAGTGGTCCGGTGCTCGGCAGCCTGATCGTCGCGATCGTCGGCTCCATCACGATCCCGACCGTCATCACCAACCCGCGGTTCTGGACGCACGAGTTCTACATCGGCGGCACCGTGGGCCTGGTGGTGTTCCTGATCGCCCTGTTCGGGCTGCGGGAGCTGTCGCCTGGGCTGCGAGACCAGCTGATGGTGACGATGCGGGACCGCGCGCTGATCGAGGCGCGGGCCAAGGGCCTGGACATCGAGGCTGCGCTGAAGAACCACTGGCGGCAGCTGCTCAAGGCCGACATCATCGTCTCGGCCGTCGCGGTCTCGATCATGCTGCTGATCTACTATGCCCTGGTCGGCTTCCTGGTCATCTTCGCGACTACGATCTTCGGCTTCACGCTGAAGCAGGCCAACAACCTCGGTTACTGGTGCTGGGCCTTCAACGCCGGCGCGGTGATCCTGGTGGGCATGACCTCGGACAGGTTCCGGGTCCGAAAGCCGTTCATGGTAGTGGGCGGCATCGGCGCCGCGGTCATGCTCGTGCTCTTCCTGCTGCAGTCGAAGGTCGGAGCCCATCCGAGCTTCAGCACGATCGCGGCGATCCTGGCCATCATGCTGTTCTTCCTCGGCGTCGCCTACACCCCGTGGATGGCCAGCTTCACTGAGACCGTCGAGCACCGCAACCCGGCCGCCACCGCGACCGGGCTGGCGATCTGGGGCTGGATCATCCGGGTCGTTGTCTTCGCCTCGTCCCTGCTGCTCCTGGTCGTGATCAACTCGGTCACGCCACTGGTCAACTATGGCGGCACCGTGGCCGGGTACGCGGCCAAGTACCCGTCGCTCGTCTGGGCAGGGTCGAACGCCAAGACCGTCGCTGACGCGACGCAGTACGCGGCGCCGCTGACCTTCGCGGCGACGCACCCGAGCATCGTCGCGACCGCGAAGGCGGATACCACGCAGATCGCGAACGCGGCGAGGTTCGCTCCTGAGCTGGCAGTCATCGCGGCTCACCCGGCGCTGTTCACCCAGGCAGCCAAGTACCCGTCGGCAAGCAAGATCCCGCCTGCACTTCTCGGGCAGCTGATCGCTGCCGCTGGCGGCGGCAGCAAGGGCATAGGCCTGCTGACGACGATCTCGGCGAACAAGGCCGCGATCGACGGCGTGATCGCGGTGGCGCCGGCGCTCAACACCCTCAAGCCGTACACCGCGCAGCTAACGGCGCTGTCACAAGTGCCGGCGTCGGTCATCGCGGAGGTTACTGCGCCTGGCGTCAGCGCCCAGCTGGCAGCGCTGCAGAAGGTGCCGCCGTCGGTGATTGCCTACATGAAGGCCCACGCGTCAGATGTGACGGCAGCGGCTGCCAAGTCCCCTGGCCAGTGGCGGACATGGTACTGGATCTGCTTCGGCGGCATCATCTTCTTCCTGCTGAGCATCCCGCTGCTGCGCGGTCGCTGGCGGCCACGTGACGCCAAGCGGGATGAGGAGGAGCACGAGGCCATGGTCCAGGCTGAGCTGGCCAAGCTGGGCAGCAACGCCTGATCCCATCCAGCTCAACAGGATCTGAGAGGCGGCGGGCCGCCGTACTGCGGCCCGCCGGCTCTCATGTGCCGGGAACTATCAATAGCTGCAATGCATCAGCCGGCGGACGTCGCCGAGGGTGTCGGCGGCAATCGACCGGGCGCGATCTGTGCCCGCCGCCAGTACGTCGCGCAGATATCCCTGGTCAGCGTCCAGTTCAGCGCGGCGCGCCCGGATGGCGGCGAACCGGTCGTTGACTGCCACGGTCACTGCGTACTTGAGCGCCGCAGCGCCCCCGGCGCCGATCCGGTCGGCAACGGCCTGCGGCGTCTCATCCCGGCACAGGGCTGCCAGCAGCAGCAGGCTCGCAACCTCGGGCCTACGGTCAGGCTCGTAGCTAATGACGCGCTCGGCGTCGGTGCGCGCCCTGGCGATCAGCTTGGCTGTCTGATCCGCTGTGGCTCGCAGCGGGACCGAGTTGTTCCGGCTCTTGCTCATTTTCGTGCCGTCCAGGCCGAGCAGCAGTGGCGCGGCGCTGAGCAGCGCCGCTGGTTCGGGGAAGTAGGGCCTGGCCGGGCTGTACCGCTCGTTGAAGCGCCGGGCAATGGTCCTGGCGATTTCCAGGTGCGGCAGCTGATCCTTGCCAACCGGTACCACGTTGGCATGACAGAACAGGATGTCGGCGGCCTGATGCACGGGATAAGTGAACATCAGGCCGGTCACGGCTCCGGTCCCAGCTGCCGCGACCTCATCCTTCACCGTCGGGTTCCTGCCGATCTCGGCGACGGTGACCAGGCTGAGGAACGGCAGCAGGAGTTGATTGAGTGCTTCCACCTGGCTGTGCGCGAAAATTGTGGCGCGGGCCGGGTCGATCCCGACGGCCAGGTAGTCGGCCACCAGTCCCAGCACATCTCGTGGCAGGTCCGCAGACGCGTCCCGGTCAGTGATGGCCTGATAGTCGGCAATCAGCACAAGCAACTCGACGCCGGCCTGCTGCAGCCTGACGCGATTCTCCAGGGTGCCGAAATAGTGGCCGAGATGAAGGGCCCCGGTGGGGCGATCACCGGTCAGGATGCGAAACGAGCGCGGATCTCGTTCAATGGCAGCTTCGATGGCGTCGCTGCGCTGACGGCTGGCCTGCAGCGAGGGTGTAGCAGTGGCGAGCATGACGCGTTCCTCCTCGGAATGTTTGATCAGCCCGCCCGGCGACCACGCCGCTGACATGCGAAACGGCGCTGCCCAGCGGGCGCGCCGTCGGAAAAAGCAAGGACTGGCGGCCGCTAGCGCGGCCACCACCAGCAGATGCTCTGCAGTCGTTGCATACTGCGCACTGTAGCCGACGCCGGGGCCTGACCGCCATCGCCGCTAATCAGCCTGGTCAGCCCCGGCCGCTGGGCGGGTTAGTCGCGATGCGCCGGCCGTGCCGTCAGGCAGGCAGCAGGTCGTTGCCGGTCAGGTGGCAGCCGGGCAGGAGCAGATCAGCTTGCGGCGGCCGGTCACCGGTCAGGATCCACCGGCACAGGGCGGCAAGCTGGTAGCTGATCAGCGGCGGCACCGCGTCGCCGATGTGCCGGTACATGTTCTGCACCGGCCCGGTGAACCGGTAGTCGCGCGGGAAACCCTGCAGGATCGACATCTCCCGCACCGTACAGAGCCGGTCCTGATCCGGGTGGGCGTACCGGCCGTTGCCGATGTGACCGCACTCCCGCTTAATCGTCACCGCCGGGCGGTCCCACCGCATGCGGCCGTAGATGTCAGGATGACTGCCGAGATCGCCGTTGCGAAGCCGCCTCGTCATTGCCGGGGTCAGCAGCGCTCGCTGGTTCCGGTGGCCGATCAAGTCCGCCCAACTGCCTCCGTCGTGCGGTACCGCGGCGATCCGGGCCCGGTTCGCGGCTGACCGGAAGGCAGGCGCGACATGGAGCGGATCGGCGGTGCTCGGCTCGCCGGCAAGGACCGGCGGCATATCCCAGATGGCGCGCCGGACATGCGTTGCCTTCGCCTCGACCCGCCAGCCTTGCCAGAGGTCGGTCAGGTCACGCGCGACCAGCGGCTGGCGGGCGGCGATCACGAAGGCCCGTTCACGGCGCTGCGGCAGGCCGTAGGCGGTGAGCAGGTAAGTTCCGGCCAGGGCCCCGTAGCCCAGGCCAGCCAGCCGGTCGAGCAGGTGGAGCAGGTGCCCGCGGAATCGGCCCATCACCAGTTCGCGCGCGTTCTCCATCAGGACGATGTCCGGCTCGAGCAGCGCCGCGTAGTCACCGACCCGGCCGACAAGGTCGTTCCGGCGATCGTCGCGCAGGTGATTGGTAGCGACTGCTCGCGAGAACCCGGTGCACGGCGGGCAGGCTGCCAGCACAGCCGGGCGCCGGCCGGCGAGGGCCATCGCTGCGCACACGTCCTCGGGGTTCGCCGCGGCCAGGTCGGCGACCACCGGCTCGATGCCCAGGTTGGCGGCATAGGTGGCATTACAGCCGAGCGAGCCAGCGGCCGAGCTGGGCTTACCGACCTGCGCGTCGGCCGCGCCAATCAGGCTGAAGCCGGGATGGCGGCTGAACCCGCAGCTCATGCCGCCAGCACCAGAAAATAGGTCTACTACCGGCCACGGGTCCGCCACCTCTACCTCCCGTGGAGAAGATTAGGAGGTTTCTCCGCCGCCGGCGGTGCGCCAGGCTGATCACAGGGGGGCTGAGCGAGCGCCCGGCCCGGTCAGTGATCGCGAGCGCCCGCGGTCGTCGAAGATGAGGTTGAGAAGCCATCCCACGATGCCGACAATGATGGCGCCCCAGAAGGCCGGCCAGAATCCGGTGATATGGAACGGAAGACTGAGCTTGCCCGCGACCCAGCTGCACAGCCACAGCAGCAGCCCGTTGACGACTAGTCCGATCAGTCCGAGCGTCAGCACGTAGAACAGGCAGCCGATGGTCTTGATGATTGGCTTGAGTACCGCATTGACGAGACCGAAGATCAGGGCGACGACAATGAGCGTCCCCGCGTTCTTCCAGCCGCTGCTGCCGTTCAGCTCGATGCCGGATACCAGCAGGTGAGCGACGTAGAGGGCAGCTGCCACTATGAGGATGCGCAGCACGAGCTTCATGAGGTCATACTGCCATGTTCGACTAAACGGGCATAATCCCATTCAGAATGTTCGGCCAGTTCCAGCAGCGCTGCCATCGTGGACAGCCGCCGCCCGCGGTGCGAACATCGCTTCGGGGGACGGACTCGCACCGGAAGGATCAGCGCGCCGCGCGCCCAGGAATCGCCGGGACTGGCTGGTCTGCGACGGCCCGGCCGTTGCTCGGGTTGCGGCCTCGCGCAGCCCCCGCGACCGCCCGGACAAGTGCGGCGGCACTGGTCGCAGTGCCACCACCGCGAGGCACCGCTCCGGAGTCCCGCGCCGCTGTGGCCCGGCCCTGTCCGGTTACCAGCGGAAGTGGACGAAGACGCGGCCGAAGTTCTTGGAGTCCTTTTCGACTCGGTGATAGAGCGCCTTGATCTCTTTTTGCTGGAGAAACCTGAGTACGCGCTTCTTGAGCTGGCCTGAGCCCTTGCCGGGGATGATCTCGACCAGAGGCGCCTTGGTCCGGACCGCTTCATCGATGATCGCGCGCAGAGCGCGGTCGATGTCGTGGCCGCGGTTATAGACGTCGTGCAGGTCCAGCGTGAGTTTCATCGGGGCGTCTCCGGATGCGCTACGTCCACGTTACGTGGTCACGTGCAGGTAGCAAATGGTCGGATCGAGAAGCCAGAAATTTCCCTTATTGGCAGTTTCAGGCGACCGACCTGGCGGCGTGACGGCTCCTCACCACCTGGGATCTAGAGCCATCTCGCGTGACACGGCGTGAGCACGCGTGTTTGCAGCGTGACCACGGGTACCACATGCCTAACGCCTAGCGGCAGCTTGTCAGGGGGCGGCCGCGAACGTCGTCATGGCGGGCGTGGATCGGGGGGAATAGATGAGCAGCATGCCTGAACGGGGCGCGCCCGGGCAGTCGGGCGCCCCGCAGAGCGCTCGCCCCGGCGAGTGGACCGGCACCTCCCAAGGCACCCCGCCGGGGCAGCTGCAGCAGTTCGGCAGCGTGCCGTCGGGCAATGTGCCGCCCGGCAGCGTGCCTGGGCAGCCGGCGGGGGGTATGGGCAACCAGCAATGGGGCAGCCAGCCGGGCAGAATGAGCCCAGTCAGCGAGGCCGAGACCCGAGTGACCGGGCGCCGCATTGTCCAGTACCTCATCGACGCCTTCATCGTCTCGATCATTCCGTCGCTCGTGTCGATCCCGTTCGACAACAGCGGCAGGACCAGCCTGCACATCCTCGGCGCGTTGGTCGCCTTCGTCCTGTTCGTGCTGATAGGCCTGTGGTACTGGGTCATCAGGCCGACCTCTCACAACGGGCAGACATTCGCCATGAAGTGGCTCGGCCTACGCGTCATCAGCAAAGGCGGTGGCCCAGCCAGCATGGCGCAGATGTTCATCCGCTGGATCTGCCTGATCTTCGACGCCATCCCGTACACCTGGCCGTTCACTGGCCTGGTCGGGCTGATCGTGATGCTCTGCTCGCGACGCCGGCAGCGGATCGGCGACCACCTCGCCGGGACCCTGGTGATCTCGACTAGTTACGGCATGCGGCGCCAGCCGCAGTTTGCGGGCGGCGACCAGACAGGGATGGGCGGTCCGGGTCAGCCACCCGCGGACGCCGGGTATAGCCAGTCCGGCACGACCAGCCAGCCAGGCATGGGCGGCAGCGCCGGAATGACCGGCCAGCCAGGCCCTGGTAGTGAGGGTGCGGGGGGTTCAGCAACGCCTGGCGACCCGCGGTAAACCCGGCTTATCCGGCCAGAGGCAATCCCGCGAACGGCGGGCCCCGGCAACTTGCCGGGGCCCGCCTTCATACCTGTCAAGGAGCGCGCGCCGCGAGCCCGGATCCGCCGCGCCCAACCGCTAGTCACTGGCGGCCAGCGAATCCGTCGCATGCAGCACCAGATAGAGACGAGAGGCGCGGCGTTTTGGAAGAAAAGTTCGGTTTATTCGGCCGCTGGCGCTGTCCAGATTCCGACGCCGTCCTTGTCGGCCTCCGCCGTCAGGCCGCGCGACTGCAGCTGCCGTAGGTGCGAGAGCACCTCGCCGACCGCTGCCTGGCGCTGGAACGAGACTAGGTCGGACCAGGCGCGAGACCAGGTCACGCCGGTGGCGATCTGCCATGCAGTCAACCCAGACGGCCCGGCGCCGACCAGGATGTCCAGGGTCTCGGCGAGCCGTTCCCGGTGATGCTCGGCCAGGTCGTCGAGCCGCGAGTCCAGACCGGTGAACCGGTACTCATGCGCAGGCAGCACCTCCCGCGGCTGGATTCCGCGCAGCATGGCCAGCGAGGCGAGGTAGTCATCGAGCGGGTTGGAGGTCATGTCGTAAGAGGACACGTTCGGCGTGATCCGGGGCAGCACATGGTCACCGGTCAGCAGCAGGTCGTGGGTCTCGTCATGGAAGCACAGATGACCGGGCGTGTGGCCGGGCGTCCAGACGGCGCGCACTGCCAGGCCCGGCACGTCGACCAGGTCGCCGTGTTCGACCATCCGGTCCGCCCGGACCATCGGCTCGACCGGGCCGGTCTGCTGCCTGCTGGCGACGAGCTGATCCAGATGGGTCGTCGGAGCGCCGCACCAGCGCAGGTAGGCCGCCATGCCGTCGTGCATCATCCCGCGGTTGCCCTGAAGTTCCAGGAAAGCGTCCTCCGCCGGGTGCATCCCGACCCAGGCGCCAGACAACTCGCGCACCTTGCCCGACTGGCCGTGGTGGTCCGGATGGACGTGGGTGATCAAGACGGCGGTCACCGCGCTGAGCGGGATCTCGCACTCGGCCAGCCCGGTTGTCAGCGCCTGCCAGCTGTCCGCGTGATTCCAGCCGGGATCGATCATGACGAAACCCGAGTCATGCTCGATCAGGTAGCTCAGCACATAACGCAGCGGGTTTCCGATGATGGGCACCGGTACCGACCAGACGCCCGCAGTGACTCGTTCCACCGGCGGGAACTCCGCCCGCTGCCATGCCTCACGCTGCCGCGTGCCGGTCACCTGCATCAGTCTGGAGTCCCTTCGCGCCATCCCGGCTCGCCGGGCGTCAAGCCCGAGTTGCCACAGCGCATCCTCGTTCCCTCAGGAAACGCGACGGATGGGCATGCCCTGGTTGACATGGGATCTGGCGCCGTGCTTCGCTCGGAGCCAGGCAAGAAGTATAACTGATTTCAGTTTTTGGCCCCGCCCCGCGAGCACGCAGTCCAGGCGGAAGGCGCCAGCGGAGCGGGGCTGCGATAAACGAGAGGTGCGCCGATGAGCGAGGATTTCCGTGCCAAGGCACGGGCGTGGCTGGCGGCTAACGCCCCGCGCCGGGGGGCTGGCGGCGACGAGGAGGGCAGTGGCCAGCCCACGCTCGCGGATCAGAAAGCGTTCCAGGCCAAGCTCTACGATGCCGGGTTCGCCGGCATCACCTGGCCAAAGGAATATGGCGGCCAGGGCCTGACCAGCGCCGAGCAGATCGCCTGGAGCCAGGAGTCGCGCGACTACGACCTCCCGACCGGCGCGTTCTTCATTGGTCTGAGCATGCCGGGGAACACCATCCTGGAAGTCGGCAGCCGAGGCGCAGAAGAGGCGCTACCTGCCGAAGATGCTCCGGGGCGAGGAGATCTGGTGCCAGCTGTTTTCCGAGCCCGGTGCCGGATCGGACGTTGCCAGCCTGCAGACAACCGCCGTGCGCGACGGCGACACCTGGGTGCTGAACGGGCAGAAGGTGTGGACCTCCGGCGCCCAGTACAGCGACTACGGTGCGATCCTGGCGCGCACCGACCCGACCAAGCCCAAGCACAACGGCATCAGCATGTTTATCGTCGACATGCACGCTCCCGGCGTCACGGTCAGGCCGTTGAAGGTCGCGACCGGCCACTCGCCGTTCAACGAGGTGTTCTTCGACAGCGTCCGGATGCCCGCAGAGGCGCTTATCGGCGAGGAGAACAAGGGCTGGGATGCGGCCGTGGTGATGCTGCGGCACGAGCGAATCGCGATCGGCACGATGGGGTCGTCCCGCACGAGTCCCCTCGCGTTCGAGTCGCTGCGGGACCTCGCCGCCGGACTCGGCCGGACCAGCGACCAGGGCGTCCGCCGCCGCCTCGCCGAGCTCTACGCCAGGGGTCGCGCCGTGCAGCTCTTTGCGCTGATGCTGCGCGAGGAAACGATGGCTGGCCGGCTGCCCGGGGCACGCGGATCGGTGGCTAAGCTGGCCGGCTCCGAGCTCGGCCGGTTCGCCGGAAACGTAGCCGCTGACGTTCTCGGCGATCAGCTCGCGGGGTTCGACGCCGACGAGTTCGAGGCGGTCACCACCATGATCATCGCGGCTCCCGGCAGCGCCATCGCCGGAGGCACCAGCGAGATCCAGCGGAACATCATCGGCGAGCGAGTGCTGGGCCTGGCTAAGGACCCAGGCGTCGACCGGGCTACGCCGTTCAACCAGCTGCGGGTGGGCACGCAGCGCAAAGACGGTTAAGGCGGAGGAGCCACGATGACACTCATACTCACCGAAGACGAGCTGGCGCTGGCCGACTCGGTGCGCCGATTCGTCGCCGACCGCAGCCCGCTGACCTCGCTGCGCCAGCTGATCACCTCAGGCGAGCCCTTTGACGCCGACGTGTGGAAGCAGCTAAGCGCCCAGCTCGGCCTGGTCGGCCTGGCCATTCCCGAGGAGTTCGGCGGTTCCGGCGCGGGCGTGTCAGCCCTGTCCGTCGCTCTCGTCGAGCTCGGCGCGGGCCTGGTTGCGTCGCCGCTGCTGGCATCGGTGCTCGCAGCCGAGGTTCTGCTGCGGATGGAGGACCAGCCAGCCAAGAGCGAACTGCTGCCCAAGATCGCTGATGGACAGCTGATCGCCACGCTGGCGCTGGCCAGCGGTTCAGCAGGCAAGGTAACGGCGTCCGGAGCTGGCGACGCGGTGACCTTGACCGGCAGTATCTCCCCGGTGCTGAACGGGGCCGAGGCGGGCCTGCTGCTGGTGCCTGCTCAAAGTTCGGGCGGTCTCGCGATCTACCTGGTCGACGGGGGCGCTGCCGGCCTAACCCAGGCCCGGCTGACCGCGGTGGACCACAGCCGCTCACTGGCCAGGATCGTGCTGGCCGGGACGCCAGCTCGCGCGCTAGCGGGTGATGCAGCCGCGGCGCTCGCGGCGGCCGCGGACCTCGCCAACTTGGCGCTGGCCGCCGAGTCTGCCGGAGCCATGAAGGCATGCCTGGACATGACCAGCGAGTACGCGAAAATCCGGGTGGCCTTCGGGCAACCGATAGGCGCGTTCCAGGCGGTGAAGCACCGGCTCGCCGACATGGAGAAGTCCTGGGAGCTCGGCTATGCCGCGATGCGGGATGCCGCGCGGGCCGGTGACGTTGAACCCGGCCGGTTCCCGGTCGCGGCGTCCGTGGCCAGGGTGATGCTCGCGGACGCTTACGCCGACGCGACCGTGGACACTGTCCAACTGCACGGTGGTATCGGCTTCACCTGGGAGCACGACGCGCACCTCTACTACAAGAACGGGTTGTCGAACAAGGTGCTGTTCGGGCCGCCGGGCGAGCAGCTCGACCGGCTAGCGGACGAGCTGGGGATCTAGGCCGGTCCGCGGGGCGCCGCTCGTCGTCCGCCTGTGAGTCGGCTTGCCTGGCAGTAGCCCAAAAAGCAGAACGGATTCCAGAAAGCGAGTTAGCCGCGTGCCACAGGCAGGACCGGCCACTCCATCGACTGCCGCCCAACACGGCAGGCACGACAGGATTCTGGCTGCCGCGACGGCGATGCTAGCGGCGGGCGGCGAGGACGCGCTGCAGATGAAAGAGCTGTCGCAGCGCGCCGGCGTCTCGGTGGCAACCCTGTACCGGTATTTCCCGGCCAAGGATCACGTGCTGCTGGCGATACTGCTCAGCCGCTACTCGGACGCGCTGGTGAGGGTGACTGGCGAGGTGCCGCGCGGCGCGAGTGCCCGGGACCGGGTAACCGGTCACCTGCTCCGTGAGTTCCGCGCGGAGCAGCGCGAGCCGAGGCTCACCGCTGCCCTCAGCCGGGTTATCAGCGAGACGAGCCGGAGTTATAGCGAGGTCATCGAACGGGTAGAGGGCCTGCATCTGCAGATGCTTGAGCAGGTGGCCGGAGCGGGGCCAGCCGATCAGCGCAGAGCAGCGTCAAGTGCTGCCGGTCGTGCAGGCCATCTTCGGCGCCGCCACCAGGCGCTGGCTCGCTGGCGTATCGTCTCCTGCGCAGGCCAGGTTCCAGATCCGCGTTGGCTGCCGGCTGATCGACCTGCCTGACGAGGTCATCGGGGCGGACACGCTGCTGGCAGGCGCGCCCGGCCAGGCCGGCTAGCCCTGCCCGGCCCGGCTCTGTCCGGGAGCATGGCCGAGGCCCACATCCGACGGCCACGGTCGGCCGGGCGTGGCGGCGCACGGTCAGCGGACGGTTGGACCGAGTGGATGGCGGCAGACGTGACAGCGGTGGACGCGAGCGCGCTCGATGCGATTGCCGGGCGCTTTGCCGCGGGAGGCGGCCAGCCAGGACTGGCGTACGGGATCGTGGCGGATGGCGAACTCGTGCACTCGGGCGGCTGCGGCGAGCGCTGGATCGGCGGGCCGGTGCCCGACGCTGGCACCGTGTTCCGCATCGCGTCGATGACCAAGAGCTTCACCGCGGCGATGCTGCTGCTGTTGCGCGACAAAGGCGCGCTGCGCCTCGACGACCACGCGCTCGACTACGTGCCCGAGATGCGCGGCCTGGAATTGCCGGCTTCGGACTGCCTGCCGATCAGCATCAGGCAGCTGCTGACGATGACGGCCGGCTTTCCCACCGATGATCCGTGGGGTGACCGGCAGCAGGGCCTTGACCCGGACGCGTTCGCCGCGCTGCTGGCCGACGGCGGCGCGCGATGCGCCTGGGCGCCGGGAACACGATTCGAGTACTCCAATCTGGGTTACGCGGTGCTGGGGAAGGTCATCGAGGCGGTCACGGACATGGACTATGCGGCTGCGATCCGCGAATGCCTCCTCGGCCCGCTCGGCCTGGACCGGACCGGTTTCACGGCAGCCGAGTTCGACGCAGCGGAGCTCGCGCGCGGTTATGCCCGCGAGACTGGCGCCTGGGTCGAACTCGAACCTGCCCCGTGCGGGGCGTTCGCGCCGATGGGGGGCATCTTCAGCTGCGTGCGGGACCTATCCGCCTGGGTAGCGGGCTTCGCGGCCGCCTTTCCCGCTCGCTCGGCCCCAGCGGACGGGCATCCGCTGAGCCGGGCGGCCCGCCGCGAAATGCAACTCGGCCAGGTCGCGGTGCCATCGGACGTGCCCGCGATTCTCTTCGCCGGTCCCGCCAGCCTGAGCTATGGCTTCGGCTTGTTCGCTGAGCAGGACCGCGCGTTCGGCACCATCGTCCAGCACAGTGGCGGCTATCCCGGCTACGGCAGTCAGATGCGCTGGCACCCGGCCACCGGTCTCGGCGCGATCGTGTTGGCGAACGGCACCTACGCGGGCGCCGGGGTGCTGGCGAGCCAGCTGCTCGCGGCGCAACTAGGCAAGCCCGCGAAGTCGCCGGTGACACCCGACCAGCTGCGGCGCGGGCCAGTCCCGGCACCAGGCGGCCCTTGGCCGGAGACGCTGGCAGCCCGGGACGCGATCTGTGACCTGCTTCAGGACTGGGACGACTCGCTTGCCGATCGCCTGTTCGCCGCCAACGTGGACCTGGACCGGCCCAGGCCAGCGCGCCGGGCTGATGTCGCGCGGGTGCGGGAGCGGATCGGCGAGTTTCACCGCGACGCGGAACGTCCCGAAGAGTCTGAGTCACCAGCGCACTGCCGCTGGTGGCTGACCGGTGAACACGGCACGGTGAGCGCTCAGATCCGGCTGGCGCCGCTGCACGAGCCGCTAGTGCAGCAACTAGTACTGGCGGTGCCGCCGGGACCAGACTCGGCACTGGCAGCGGCCATCGGCCTGCTGACCGCGGCACTCGGCGAGAGTGTGCCAGCCTGGCCGCCTGGGCTCGTCGCCGACAGCGGTCTCGCCGTCGGCCCGGTCGTGCGACGGCTGCGCACGGCGGCTGCATGGGCCGGCCCGAGCAGACTGGACTGCTACCTTGCCGGGAACGGCGAGACCAGCAGCACAGTCCGGCTGGCCGGGGATTCCGGCGCCGTGCTGCTGACCGTGGAGATCGGGGACGGTGGCGTGAGGCAGGTCGAAGTCGCGCTCGTAAGCGACCGCGAGGACTAGCGCGCCGGCTCGAGGATGACCACCGGAATCTTCCGGCTGGTCTTCGTCTCATAGTCGCTGAAGCCCGGATATTCGGCCTTCTGCGCGGACCAGATCGGCTCGCGCTCGTCATCGCCGGCCACCCGCGCGGTCAACGGGACGGTCTCGGTGCCGATCTCTGCCTGCACCTGCGGATTGGCGACCAGGTTGTGGTACCAGTCGGGGTTGGTGGGCGCTCCGGCCTTAGACGCGAACACGGCGTAGCCGCCGTCGACTTCGCGGTACATCATGGGGTTCACCCGCTCGGAGCCGGTCTTGGCGCCCCGGGTATGCAGCAACAGTATCGGCGCGCCTTCGAACGGACCGCCGAGCTTCCCGCCATTCGCGCGGAACTCCTTGATGATCTTGCTATTAAAGTCTTCAGGCACGGCAGCTCTCCCGGTAGTCGTCGGTGCGAGGATCTCAGACGGTCCGCCTGCGCAGTAGTCAGGACGCCGATGCCGCCCGTTGCCCCCGGACCTCAAGGTGATCCAGCAGGTCTTTGGTAGCCGTCGCGACAGCCGCGACGGCGTCATCGAACGCCTGGGCGTTGTGCCCGGCCGGGGCGCGGAACCCGCTGATCTTGCGGACATACTGGAGCGCGGCGGCCCGTACGTCGGCGTCAGTCACGTGCTCGGTGTACGGCTCACGAAGCGTCTTGATGCTGCGGCACAAGCTAATCATCCATCCAGGTCGGTCGCTCCCGTCAGGACGTTCCGTCAGGGCGCCAGGATCATGTCAGTGAACTAGGGTAGCCCGGTTCCCTGAAACAGGTGTGAGACGGTGACCGGCGACAGGACCAATGGGACGAGTGTCACCGGGCTCTTCAATTGCGGTGGGCCGGAGCGCTACTCCTACGCCGTACTACCCTGCCAGTCATGACCTCAGCTACCGATTTCGAGCTGGACCGTGACATCAATACCGTCCGGCTGTACCGCCGCGGCGCGGCTGCCAAGCTCGAGCTCAACCGGCCCAACAAACTGAACGCGTGGAATGAGGAGCTCGGAATAGCGCTGCGAGACACCGTGCAGGAGCTGGCTGCCGACAGCTCGGTACGGGCCGTGCTGATAACCGGAGCGGGAAGAGCGTTCTCTAGCGGTGCCGACCTCGGCGAATCTCGGCCCCAGTCACCCGATGGCGGCCCAGACGTCTACACGGTGCTGACCGAGCGGTACCACCCCATCATCACCGGAATCCGCGAGATGCCCAAGCCCGTCGTGGCCGCCGTGAACGGGGCGGCGGCCGGTATCGGGCTTTCCCTGGCGCTGTCCTGCGACCTGGTGGTAGCCGCCCAGTCTGCGTACTTCGTGCTGGCTTTCGTCAACATCGGGCTAGTCCCGGACGGCGGCTCATCGCTGCTGGTGCCGTCCAGGATCGGGTTCGCGCGGGCGGCGGAACTGGCGTTGCTCGGCGAGCGGCTGTCGAGTGCGCAAGCGCTCGACTGGGGCCTGATCAACCGCACCTGGCCCGACGAGGAGTTGATGCCGCGGGCGGAGGAGCTGGTCGGGCGGCTCGCGAACGGGCCGACGCGTTCCTATGCCGGCGCCAAGAAGCAGCTGAACGCGTGGCTTTACAGCCGGATCGACGAGCAGCTTGAGCTTGAGGCTCAGGTCCAGCAACAGATGGCCGGCTCGGCGGACTTCGCGGAGGGCGTGGCCGCGTTCGCGGAGAAGAGAACTCCGCGGTTCGCCGGCGCCTGACGATTGCGGCGGTGCGAATCTGCCCGGATTTCGGAGCTGGCCCGGTCCCGGATCCACGCGGCGCATAGGCTGACATCGTGGTGCTAGATGCACGAACAATTGCGGCCTCGTCGGGACGTCCAGCGGCGCAGCTGACCCGGCGTGATGTGGCCCGCGGCCTGCTCGCGGTGCCGTCGCGGGATGCGCTGACGGCCCTGCCGGTCCTGCGCAGGCAGCTGATCGACGCGGGGAATCCGCTGTCGGCCGCCTTCTGGGACAGTGCGGCCGTGATTCTCGAGAAGATCGCTGATCGGGCGGCCACCGTTGGTGACGTTCAGGATTGGCTCGAGGCAACGGGCACCGAGCCTGCCTCGATGCTCGGCATGGTCGTCTGGGACGAGGAAGCCGACCGCAGCCCCGCGCAAGCGGAGGTGTTCGACCTGCTCGTCGCTTACCTGGAGGGCCTGCTCGCGGACAGCCTGATCGATCCGGATGCGCTCCTGACCGGAGGCGCGCCGGCCTTGCGTGATCATCGACGCTTGCAAGAGGACTGGATGATGGCACCGCTGGCTGATGGGCGGATCCCGATGTGGGTTGTCCTTGACGAAGAGGACGAAGCGCTGTCGGCTGAGTGGGACGCCGTCGAGGCCGATGCCCTCGACGAGCTGCGCGAGGTGCTGGCCGAGCTGCCGGAGCGAGCCATTCCCGAGCACGAGCTGCACGCGGCTTGCAATCGCCTCCGAGCCGCGATGAAGGTGCCCGGCTGGCCCCGTGATCTGCTCGCGGCCTGTGGCGGCCTGGATCCGCGCAGCCTGCCAACCGACGACGCCGAGCTCTGGCTGACGCTTGCGGCCGGCCTTGTCTCACCGCAGGACGAGCTGCCGCCGGTCGCTGGCGGCGGAGCTGACGACGACGATCTGACCGACGATGAACAGGCCATGGTTGCCCTCTGCACGCTGGAGCACTTTGACTGGCTCGCTGTTACCGCAGCGCTGGCCAAGGGCGGCCCCGGCACGCCGGCGGATGAGGACGAACTCGCCCAGTACGTGACTGACTACGAGGACGACGAGGACGAGGACGACCAGGACGACGACGAGGACCTGCTGGACTCGATGTTCGTCCACGTGGTAGCGCTATGGCGGGTGCTCGGCGCTGTCGATGACGACGACCGCCTGACCGCGCTCGGCTGGTGGGGGATCCCCGAGGCTACGCAGCGCGCCTGGCAGCCGGCTGCGTAGCGCCGGTCGCCGCCTCCTAGGAGCCTCATGGGCTGCCAGACAGCTGCGGCAGTATCTGGCGCGGTAGAGTCGGCGGTGTCGCGCGCCGCCGCCATTCCCTGGGATAGCCCAGCGATACCTCCTCGTGGCGCACGCCGTCATGCCAAGTCGTCCGCGGAATATGCAGGTGACCATAGACGACCACCGCGGCGCTGTATCGCACCGGCCAGTCGGCCGTGTGCACGGTACCGCACCACTGCACGAACTCAGGATGCCGCATGACCCTGGTGGGCTCTTCGACCAGCGGGAAGTGATTCACCAAGATGGTGGTGCCGCCAGCGGGAAGCCCGGACAGCCTGCGCTCGGTCTCGGCCAGCCGCGCCCCGCACCATGCCTCTGCGCTCGGATACGGATCGGCATGCAGCAGCCTTTCGTCCGTGGCCACGACGCCAGCGGCGTAGGCGAGCTCCAGGCCGTGGGCCTTGGATGTCGCTCCCTTGGGCCTGAAGGTGTAGTCATACAGCAAGAACATCGGCACGATCACGGCCGGACCGCCATCGCCATTCCACTGCAGGTACGGGTCCTCAGGCGTGATCACGCCGAGTCCGCGGCAGATTTCGACTAGATGCTGATACCGCTCGACGCCGCGCAGGCTGAGCGGCTCGCGCGGGTGAGTCCACAGCTCATGATTGCCTGGTGCCCAGATGACCCTGGCGAATCGCTCGCTGAGCGTGCCGAGCGCCCATTCGATGTCGGCAGCGAATTCTCCTACATCTCCAGCCACGATCAGCCAGTCATCGTGTTCTTGCGAGCGCAGGCCGGATACCAGCTGCCGGTTCTGGGCGAAGCCGACGTGCAGGTCGCTGACGGCGAACAGTCTTGCCACGTGTCCGATCATCACACCTGCCGCTTCCAACCTGGCGCCGGATCGCGTCGCGGCGCGCACCACCGACCGGGTTACACCTAGGTAGCGTCGAGGTAACGGGGTCAGCATTACCGTCTCGGTCAAGGAGGGGACGGACTCCTCCGGGCCGGCCGAGGTCCCTATGACCCCGGTGCCCCGTGATTGAGGTGCCGTGATTGAGGTGAGCCGTGACCACTGACGCGAGCCTGTATGACCTGCTGAGCGGCGACCGCGAGCCGATGCGCCTGGTGATGGCTTCGCTTTGCCGGCGAATGCTCGCCGACGAGTTGGTTGGCCCGTATTTCGCCACCGTCGATATGGGCAAGCAGGCGGTCATGCTTGCTGAGTTCCTGGCGCTGGCATTCGGCGGACCGCACGCGTATACGGGCCGCGACCTCAGGACTGCGCACGCTCAGCTGCCCGGGTTGACCGACGCTCATTTCGACCGGGTCGTCAGTCACCTCGGCAGCAGCTTGCGCGCGTTTGGTGTCGCCGAAGGAGATATCACCACCGCTTTGGCTGTTGTCGAGACTGTCCGCCCTGACGTGCTCAATCGCTAGCCGCCTGGGGTCGCGAGAAAGGCGGCTCGTTGGATATCGCCCGGCTCAAGCGCAGCTTCGCCCGCATTGCGATGCACGGGGACGAGGTACCGCTGCATTTTTACTCCGACCTGTTCCTCAAGTACCCGGAAACGCGTTCGATGTTCCCGGTATCCATGCAAGCCCAGCGCGCCCACCTGGTGGACGCACTCGTGAGCATCGTCTCCAGCGTCGACAACCTGGACGGACTCGCTGTGTTCTTGCGAGACCTGGGCCGCGGCCACCGCAAGTTCGGCACCCTGGCTGAGCACTATGACGCGGTCGGTGACAGCCTCCTGGCTACCTTCGCGCACTTCTCCGGCGACGCCTGGGACGCTGACCTGGAGGCGGACTGGAAAGGCGCGTATGAGCTGATCGCCAGCATCATGACGGCGGCGGCGAAGGAAGACGAGCAGCATCATCCGGCGCACTGGGCCGGCCAGATAATCGCCCAGGAGCGCAAGGCTTACGACGTCGCCGTGCTGACCGTGCGGACCGAGCCAAGGCTGGAGTACCTGCCGGGTCAGTCAGTTGCCGTCGAATCTCCGGCGCGGCCCAGGCTCTGGCGCTACTACTCGATGGCGAACGCGCCCCGCCCTGACGGCAGCGTGGACTTCCACATCCGGCTGATCGACGGCGGGGCCGTCAGTATGGCGCTGACGGCCGGCACAGCCACGGGTTCCGACCTGCGGCTCGGGCCGCCGGTCGGAGTCCTGCGGCTCGACACCGCGTCCGGCCGGGACATTCTGATGGTCGCCGGAAGCACTGGGCTGGCTCCGCTCAAGTCCATGCTGGAGCAGGTGACCGGCCTGCGGCAGCCCCCTAAGGTGCACCTGTTCTTCGGCGCCCGAACCGCTGAAGGCCTGTACGACCTCCCCAGCCTCGAGAAACTGGCCGCCGAGCATCCGTGGCTTACGGTGGTGCCCGCCGTGTCGGCCGGCCAGTTCTCCGGACTCACCGGCACGCTCCCGTCGCTCGTCGCGGGTTACCGGGACTGGTCGGGCCACGACGCCTACCTAGCCGGTCCGACTGAAATGGTGCAGGACACCGCCACGCAGCTGGCCGCAGCTGGAATGCCGGTCGATCAGATACACGTCGAGGACTTCGGGTGGAGTGAGCCATGACATCGGACGCCTGGTACGACGAGCAGAAAAGGCTGACTCCGGATCAGCTCCGGGCGGTCACCTTCCCGCTGACTCGCTGGGGCCGGAACGGCTACGAGGAAGAGCCGGTACGCGCATTCCTCGCCGACGTGCACGCCGAGATGGTGCGGCTGATCAACGAGCGAGCCTCGCTGTGGCAGGAGGTTCAGCGGCTGCGGCGCAGGATCCTCGGCAAGGAAAACGGCAACGATGCCATCTTGCTCGGAAAAGACGACGCGCATGTCCATGCGGTGCGGATCCTCTCCAGTGCCCAGCGCACCGCCGACCGCTACGTCGCCGACGCGCAGGCATACAGCGGACGGCTGACCGAGGAAGCCCGCGTCCGGCGCGACGAGATCATGGGCCAGGCGCAGCAGCACGCCGACATGTTGCTGGAAGAGGCCCGGACTAGGGCGCGAGCAGCGGCCGTCGACGCGATGGACCTCGACGGCCTGCCGCCCCAGACCGACCAGGAACGGCGCGCCGTGCAAGCCGAGCTGGCCTATCTGCGCACGTTCAGCGAGGTCTACCGGCAGCATCTGAAGATCTACACCGAGGACGTGCTGCGCACCATCGAGGCCTGGGAGAGCAAGGAACGCGCGGCGTCCCGCGACATTCCCCTGACGGGGCAGGCCAACCCTGGCATCGGCTGGCAGCACAGCAGCTGAGTTCGGGAGCTACAAGGGGTCTGGCCGGCCGCGTTCCTCTGTGGCGGGGCCTAGCACCGGAGATCGCTTCACCGTCAGGTCCCGGTCGGGCAGGGGTAGAACATCCTCCCGTCGAGGTTGACGTCGAATTTGACCGCGGCAAAGCCGTAGCGCGGCGCATAGACAGCGGCGCAGAACGTGCGGAACAGGCGCTTGTGCGCGCAGCGCTGGCCGGGGTTGCAGACGTAATTGTCGGCGGAGTACTCGGCCTCGCCAACCCATTTGCCAGTGGGCTGGCGGCTCGTCCGGTCGGTAGTGAAGTCGTCCCAGCCGCACGGCGTCCGGCCACGCAAGGCCGTGCAGGTGATTCCATATTGCGTGCTGCCGCGCAGCTGCGACGCCAGGCACTGCCCGTAGATGTAGCATTCCTCGACCACAGCGCCATCGGTGTACGTGCGGCCCCACCAGCTCAGGTACGGCGAGTTCTTCCACAGTGCCGTCATGCCGAGCCGGTGGACCTCGTTGAAGGCGTAGGCCAGGTAGTTCTGCGCGTCGCCGGGCGTGAGCTCGAAGCCGGTCGTCGCTGGCGGATCGAAGCTGTCGATGTCGTCGAGTTCGACAGCGTCGAAGCCCTTCCGGGCGCACATCCTGATCCGCTCGTCCAGCATTGGCTTGAGCGCGTCGAGCTGGCGGAAATCGACCCAGCGCTCCTGCGGGTAGCCGTAATAGACCGCGCCGAGCGTGGCGGCCGGGAAGAACCTGCCAGGGCTGGCATCAGGACGGTAGTCTTCCCAGGCCAGGTCCAGGTAGCAGATCAGTCTCGGGTGCCGCAGGGTGGCGGCCTGCCAGCTGTCATGGATGGTCCGGACCTCGGCGGCCGTGGTCAGGAAACCGTCAATGTCGTAGATGTCGACAGCGCGCCGGCCGGTTCGCTGCAGCGGCCTGACCCGGCCGATCTGCCAGTCCCACCGCATTGGCTTGCCGCGAGCAGTTGAGGTGGGGCGGATACCAGCAGTCGCGACGGCCAAGGCGGGGCTGGCAAGCGACCGGGGCCGGCATCGGCACGACCCGCCAGCGGAAGCTGAGCATCGTTGCCCCGGCCGAGTCGGCAGTCCGCACTTGCACCTCGTGACGGCCGACATCCAGCTTGCCGGTATAGAAGGCCCGGTTGTGCAGCGCACGCCAGGGACCGCCGTCGACCCGGAACCGCTCAGTGGCCACGCCGTTGACGGCGCTGTAGTGCGCGGGATCTACCTGGAAGTACTCCTCAGGAGAGGCGGTCTGGCGTTCCGGGGTGCCGTTCACGAACTCGGTCGCCGGCGGGCGGCCGGCCGGGTAGGCGCGGGCCCGTGCCGCGGTCATGACGCTGACCGACGAGCTGAGCACGCTGAACGCGAAGGTCGCCGGGTTGGTCTCGACGACCTCCGTGGCGGTCACGGTCACCGCAAGGCGTTTGCCGGTATCGGCATGACCGACCACATACCGCCGGGCCGCGAACGGTGTCGCTGTCGAGTCGGCCGCCCGAGCGCATTTCTGGCTGCTAAGACACGCACGCCAGGCGTAGCCCACCGCGAAGGTGAGCAGCTTGTCGCCGCGCGGCAGCTTGCCGGGATGCCAGGACAGGCCCGCTGCCGTGACCGTACCGCCGTCGCGTAGCTGGCCGGTGATTCGCAGCCGGCCAAGGTGGCGGGGACGCGGGAGAGCGCGTGCCGCCGCCCGCGAATGCACGGCCGAGGCAGCGGCGGGCGCTATCGAGGCGACGCTGACGCCGAGGGCTGCGGCGGCGAGTCCCGCCACCAACCGGGCAACACCGGATCGCGAGCCGGACATCCGCGGCTCCTTCCTCCGGCTGGCGCCGGTTTGCTAACGGGCTAGGCCGGGTGGCAGCAGTTCGGAGTGAGCGGCGAGCAGTTCATCGCACATCGCGACTGTCTGCGCGGTCGTGAGGGTGGCTGCCGTATTCGGGTCCAGGAGCGCGGCCTGGTAGACGTGATCACGGCGGCCCTCAAGCGCCGCCAGCACGGTGAGCTCGACGACGTTCAGGAAGGTCCGGTTCAGCGCGGCTAGCTGGGGTGGCAACGCGCCAACTGGCCGCGGTGTCGCTGCGCCCGCTGACAGGTCGCACGGTACCTCGACGCAGCATTGCGGTGGCAAGTTGGCGATCAGGCCGTCGTTGCGGACGTTGACGTAGATCTCGCGCTCGGTCCCGGTTTCCAGCGAGTGGATGAACTGGGAGGCAAGCTCATCGGTCGGCTCCAGATCAAGGTCAGTGCCGACGCTCAGCTGGGCCTGCAGCGACTCGAGCTCGGCGAGGTTCTCCTCCGACCTGGCCAGGTAATCACCGACGAAGATCCGGTACCGGTCTAGCTGGTCATCGTGCCGCATGAACCAGGGCACGTATTCGGCTGAATGCTCGCTCGACTCGGTGGGGAAGTACCCGAATCGGCGGAAAATCTCGACCCGGACCCGCCGTTGCAGTTCCGGCGAGCTGTCGATGACATCGGACAACCGCGGATACAGCGAGACCCCGTTACCCTCAAAAACCAGCACGAATGCCTGGTGATTGAAACCCGCCGTCACGAATCGCACATCGGATGGGCTCACGCCAACCAGCCCGGCCAGGAACGCATGCGTGTCCCGGACCGAGTGACACAGCCCGAACACGTTGCCGAACGCGGTGCCCCGGTAGACCGCCCACGGCAGCATGGCCATCGGGTTGGAGTAGTTGAGCAGGAAGGCTTGCGGACAGTACCGGAGCATGTCCGTTGCCAGCGCCGTCACCACCGGAATGGTGCGGAGCCCGCGGAAGATCCCGCCGATGCCCAGGGTGTCGCCGATCGTCTGGCGCACCCCGTACCTGGCCGGGATCTCAAAGTCCGCGCGGGTGGCTGCGTAGCCGCCCACCTGGACCTCATTAATAACGTAACGGGCACCTTCCAGGGCCGGCCCGCGCTCGCGGGACGCAGACACCTTCGCGCCAGACCCGGTCTGGGCCACTATCTGGCGGGTCAGGGTAGCCGCGAAATCGAGCCGGTCAGGACTGATGTCGTGCAGCGCCAGGTGCAGGTCACCAGCGAGCTCGGGATAACTGCACAAGTCAGTGACGACGTTGCGGGTGAACTCGATACTGCCAGCGCCGATGAACGCAACCTTGACCACAGCTCGACAGTGTTGCATTCAGGCGTGCTATGAGCAAGACCGCGCATGAAGTCGTGCGTCTTGATGCGCTAATTAATCACTACTTGAAGCACTGAAGGGGTTGACAACGGTACTTACTGGTGAGCGATGATGTCGGGAACATTCGAGATTTGCGCAAGACCCTTCAAGAGGTCCGCATGGGGAAGCAATGGCTGCGTGTTGCACTGGCGGCTGCTCTTGCCGCCTTCGGCCTGGCTGCGTGCGGCTCCGGTACCGCTGGTGGCACCAGCTCCGGGCTGCAGATCTGGGAGGGCTACACCGGCGCTGAGGCCAATGCGTTCAAGCACCTGCTCGACAAGTGGAACGCCGCGAATCCCAGCGAGAAGGTCACCAGCCTCTACGTCAACAACGACGATTCGCTGCCCAAGCTGCTGACCGCCGTGAAGGGCGGCAGCCAGCCGGACATCGCGTATGTGTACGGCTCGTGGGCACCGAACATCGCCCGCATCCCGCAGGTCGTGAACCTGACCAAGGCTGTACAGCAGCCAGGCGTGAACTGGACCGATTTCTGGACCGGCGAGCGGGACGTGGCCACCGTCAACGGGAAGGTGATCGGCATTCCCGCGCTGGTGGACAACCTCGCGGTGGTCTACAACAAGACCCTGTTCGCAGCGGCAGGCTTGCAGCCGCCAGCGCCGAACTGGACATGGAACCAGTTCGTAGCCGACGCGAAGAAGCTGACGATCCCGGCCAAGAAGCAGTTTGGCACGGCCTACGTCACGCCAGGCACCGAGGACACGGTCTGGCACTGGGAGGCGCTGCTCTGGGAAGCCGGGGGACAGATCCTCAACCCCGCTGACACCAAGGCGGCGTTCGACTCACCGGCCGGGCTCAAGGCACTGCAGACGCTGCAGACCATGGCCGTGACCGACAAGTCCATGTACCTGGACCCGAGCGACTCCGAGTATGCGAACGTCTTCAACTCCGGCAAGATCGGGATGCTGGTGACCGGTCCCTGGGATCTGTCCGCCTTCCCCAACGTGAAGTACGGCGTGCAGATCATGCCGTCGTTCCCCGGCACCAGCGGCGGGCACCAGACGATCTCCGGGCCGGATAACTGGGTGGTGTTCAATAACGGCAGCGCCCGGGTCGCAGCGGCGGAGAAGTTCCTGCTCTGGCTCACCGCCACGGCACAGGCTACCTATTTCTCGCTGGCGACCGGTGACCTGCCGATCCGGCAGTCGGTGCAGAACTCGCCGGGATTTGCCCAGAAGATGAACGCTGCCCTGCCGGGCGTGGACGCCTTCATCGCCAACCTGGGCAACGTCAAGCAGGCCAGGCCGCAGCTGGCCACCTATCCGCAGGTCTCTACGATCCTCGGCACCATGATCGTGTCAGTGCTGCTTGGCAAGAGCCAGCCGGCCGCAGCGCTGGCCACCGCGGCGCAGCAAGTGAACCAGGTGCTGGCCGGCAACCCGAGTTCCTGACGTGCTGACTTCGATCGCCGCCGCGCGCGACCGCAGGCGCCAGCCTGCGGTCAGCCGCGTGATGCGGCCCCGCGCCGGGGAGCAGTTGGCCGGCTGGGCGTTCGTGACGCCCGCCGTTGTGATCATCATGCTGTTCGGGGTCGTTACCATCGTGTGGTCCGCGATCATGTCGCTGCAGCGCAGCAGCTTGTATACGGCGGGCACGCCGTTCGTGGGCCTGTCGAACTACCGGGCGATGCTGCACGACCCGGTCGTCGCCCAGGCCCTGGAGCACACGGTCGTGTACACGGCCCTGTTCGTGCCGGGCACCATGGTCGTGGGGCTGTTCCTGGCGGTGGCCATGAACAGGAAGATCAGGTTCATCTCGCTCTACCGGACTGCCGCCTACGCGACCATGGCCATCTCCACCATCAGCGAGGCGCTGGTCTTCATCTGGCTGTTCGATCCGTCCTACGGCATCGTGAACTACCTGTTCAGCGTGCTCGGCATCCCGCAGCAGCAGTTCCTGAACTCCCCTTCCGAAGCGCTGTACGTCATCGTGCTCATGACGATCTGGGGCTGGACCGGCTTCGCCGTGGTCATCTACCTGGCAGCGCTGCAGGGCGTCCCGCAAGTGCTGACCGAGGCGGCCGCCATCGACGGAGCCAGTCGCTGGACCACGTTTCGCAGGATAACGCTGCCGCTCCTTAGCCCGGCGTCGCTGTTCTTGCTCGTCTGGCTGACGATCAACGCGCTGCAGCTGTTCGACGAGGTCTATCTGAGTACCATGGGCGGCCCGCTGAACTCCACGACTGTGCTCGTTTACTACCTGTACAACCTGGCATTCGGCACCAACTCGACTGGCAACTTCGGCTACGCGTCCGCCATCGCCTACTTCCTGTTCGTCATCATCATCGCGGTCACCGCGGTCCAGTTCCGGGCGGGCCGGCGATTCGTCTACTACAGGTCCTGACGTGACCGCGACCTCAGTCCCGCTGCCCAGGCGGCGCCGGAGCCGGCTGCCGTTCAGCCCGTGGCACCTGGTGCTGATACCGGCCACGATCGTGCTCATCTTTCCGTTCGCCTGGCTGATCGTTACCTCGATCGAGACGCCAGCCGAGGCGCTGCACTTCCCGCCGATCCTGATCCCGCACAAACTCGACTTCGGTAACTATCCGCAGGCTCTGCAGGCCGCGCCGTTCGGACGGTTCTTCATCAATAGCGCAGTCGTGGCAGTCACCACGGTCATCAGCAACCTGGTGCTCTGCTCGCTCGCCGGGTACGCGTTCGCGCGGTTCCGCTTCCTCGGCCGCGGGCTGCTGTTCGCGCTGATCATGACCACGCTGATGGTCCCGTTCCAGGTGACGATGATCCCGCAGTTCATCATCACCAAATGGCTTGGCGTCCACCTGCTCGCGTCCGTCGGGATCAACCACATCGGCGCTTTGATCCTGCCTAATGCGGCAACGGCCTTCGGGATCTTCTTCCTGCGCCAGTTCTTCCGCACCTTGCCGCTCGAGTACGAGGAGGCGGCCAGGGTGGACGGCGCTAGCAGGCTGACGGTGCTGTGGCGGGTAGTGCTGCCGCTGTCGGGCCCTGCGCTGGCGACGCTGGCCGCGCTCACCTTCCTGGACTCCTGGAACAACTTCCTCTGGCCGCTGATCGTCATCACCTCGACCGGCCAGATGACGCTGCCACTCGGGCTGGCGATGTTCCAGAGCGCGCACAGTACCGAGTGGACGCTGCTGATGGCCGGAAACGTCATGAGCCTGACGCCAATGATGATCATCTTCTTCGTGGCGCAGCGGTATTTCATCCGGTCGGTTGCGGCCACCGGGCTGGCAGGCACGTGAGGCTAGCAGATCAGGCAGCGGGCACAAGAAGGAGTGGAGGCGGGCACAGTGGCAAGGAGAGCGGACGTGGCTGACGTAGCGTGGGCCGACCGGCAGCATCGAGGCGGAGATCGCCTCCCAGCCGGCCTGCTGGCGGCAGGCTGCCGAGCTGGCCAGCGACGTGGCTGGCTTGTTGCCAGCTCCGGGCGAGCGAGTAGCGGTGACCGGCTGCGGGACGTCGTGGTTCATCGCGCAGGCCTACGCGGCGGCACGTGAGGCGTCAGGCCAGGGCGAGACGGACGCCTTCGCGGCGTCGGAGCTGCCGCTGTCGCGACGCTACGACCGGGTACTTGCGCTGTCCCGTTCGGGCACCACGACCGAGATCCTCCGGCTGCTGACCATGCTGAGCGGCTCGGTTCGCACCGTCGCGATCACCGCTGACCCAGCCATGCCCGTCGCCAACGGCGCAGACGCCGTGATCGCCCTGGACTTCGCGGACGAGCAATCTGTCGTGCAGACCAGGTTCGCGACCAGCGAGCTGGTGCTCCTGCTCGCTCATCTGGGTCATGACATCGAGCCGATGGCGGCTGCAGCGGACCGGGTACTCGCCAGCGCGCTTCCAGTTGAGCTGACTGGAGCGCGGCAGTTCACGTTCCTTGGCACCGGCTGGACCTGCGGGCTGGCCAGCGAAGCGGCGCTGAAGCTGCGGGAGGCCGCGGGTCTGTGGACGGAGGCCTACCCCGCGATGGAGTACCGGCACGGCCCCATCGCTGTGACCGGACCAGGCAGCGTCGTGTGGCTGTTCAGCCCGGCGCCCGACGGCCTCATCGACGAGGTCACCGCGGCAGGCGGGTTGCCCTGGCAGTCCGGCGAGGTCCCGCTTGCTGAGCTGGTCAGAGCGCAGCGGCTCGCGGCCTTGATCGCACGATCCCGCGGGATGGATCCGGACCGGCCGCGGAACTTGACCCGCTCGGTCATCCTCGTCTCGCCGTGATACTGGTCATTGCGCTCAACCCGGCGCTCGACGTCACGCACCACGTCCACGGCGTGGACTGGGCGGGCGTCAACCGGCCGGCCAGCGTACGGGCGGTGGCCAGGCGGCAAGGGCGTGAACGTTGCCAGGACGCTGCACGCGCTGGGCGCGGACGTGCTGCTGCTCGGCATGGTGGGCGGCGGCACCGGTGACGAAGTGCGACTGGCTCTCGGCGCGACAGGCGTGCCCGCAGTCTTCACTGACATCGCGGCCACGACCCGGCGCACCTTCGCGGTAGTCGATACCAAGCGCAATGATGTCGGGCTGTTCAACGAACCCGGCCCGCAGATCACGGCGGCGGAGTACGCCCGGTTCCTCGCCACCTACCACCAGGCTCTCGACGGCTGCGACGCCGTCGTGCTATCGGGCAGCCTGCCACCCGGGCTCCCGGCCGGAACCTACGCAGAGCTGATACGGACAGCCGCGGCCGCTGGCGTGCCGAGCTTCCTCGATACCTCCGGCGATGCCCTTCGGCGCGGCGCAGCGGCCCGGCCAGCGCTAGTGAAGCCCAACCGCGAGGAGCTCGCGGCCGCCGTCGGCCGCATCGTGCCCTGGGCAGGACCGGCTGACCTGCGAGCTGTCGTCGAGGCCGCGCGCGAGCTGCGAGCTTATGGCCCGGAGGCGGTCGTCGTTTCGCTGGGCGAAGCCGGGCTAGTGGCAGTGACCGCGGAGGGCGGCTGGCTCGCTGCCGCCGAGCCGGTAACCGGGAACCCGACAGGCGCCGGAGATGCTGTGGTCGCCGGACTTGCCCATGGTCACGTGCTCAAGCGTTCGTGGCCCGAGCGGCTGGAGCACGCGGCCGCTCTGGGCTCGGCCGCTGCCGCCGCCGAGACGGCCGGTGAGTTCTCCTACCCGGATTATCTCCGCGCGCTCGAAAGCGTTCAGGTTACGGAGCTGGAGCAGCCCTGATGGCAGTCGTTCCCATGGCCGACATCATCGGTGCGGCGTGCGCCGCGGGCGGTGGCGTGGCGGCGTTCAACGTCATCGGAATCGAGCATGCCGAAGCCATCGTCGCGGGCGCCGAGGCGGCGGAAGCCCCGGTCGTCTTGCAGGTCAGCGAGAACTGCGTCGCCTACCATGGCGCGCTCGCGCCGATCGGGCAGGCGGTGCTGGCGGTCGCAGCGGCGGCGGCCGTCCCGGTAGCCGTGCACCTAGACCACGCGACAAGCGACGAGCTGGTCCGGAACGCGATCCAGCTTGGGTTCGGGTCGGTGATGTACGACGCGAGCCAGCGCCCGTATGCCGACAACGTATTGGCCACGGCCGAGATCACGGCGTGGTCCCACGACCGCGATATCTGGGTCGAGGCAGAGCTTGGTGAGATCGGCGGGAAGGACGGAGTACACAGTCCGAGAGCACGCACCAAACCGGATGAAGCTGCCTCTTTCGTCGCGGCCACCGGCGTCGACGCACTGGCCGTTGCCGTCGGCAGCTCCCACGCCATGCTGACCCGTGACGCCGTGCTTGACCTAAAGCTGATCAAGGCGATACACGCTGAGGTACCGGTCCCGCTCGTGCTGCACGGTTCGTCGGGCGTGCCCGACGAGACCATCGCCGCGGCCATCGCGGCCGGCCTGACGAAAATCAATATCGCGACCCAGCTGAACAAGGTCTTCACCGCGGCGGTCCGTGGCTGTCTGGCGGGCGACGACATCGTTACCGACCCTCGGCGGTATCTTTCGGCAGGCCGGGAGGCCCTAGCCGATGAGGTGTCACGATTGCTCCACGTTGTGCGGGAAGCGGGGAGAGCAGTGTGAGCCGCTACCGCCGCTGGAATCAGCTGCTGGAGTTGCTCGCGGCCGAGGGTCAGGTGCAGGTTGAGCGCGCAGCCCAGGAACTCGGCGTGTCGGCGGCGACGATCCGGCGGGACTTTGACGAGCTTGCCAGCCAGCAGATGCTGGCCCGGATCCGCGGCGGGGCAGTCGCTCAGGGCGTGACCTACGATCTGCCACTCCGATACAAGTCCGAGCGCCATCCATCGGAGAAGCAGCGGATCGCCGTGGTAGCGGCCGGGCTCGTGCAGCCAGGGCAGGTGGTAGGGCTGAACGGCGGTACGACTACGACCGAGGTAGCCAGGCGACTTGCTACCAGGCCCGACCTCACGGCCGTTAACGGGATGCCGGCCGTGACAGTAGTGACCAACGCGCTGAACATCGCCACCGAGCTAGCGGTCCGGCAGCACATCAAGATCGTCGTGACCGGCGGGGTGGCCCGTCCGCAGTCGTACGAGCTGACCGGGCCGCTGGCCACCGGCGTCCTTGAGAGAGTGAGCATCGATATCGCGATCCTCGGAGTCGACGGGATCGATGCCGCCGCGGGCGCGATGGCCCAGCATGAGGGAGAGGCAAGCACCAATCAGCTGATGGCCAGTCAGGCCACTCTGGTCGTAGTTGCTGCCGACAGCTCCAAGGTCGGCCGGCGGGCGTTCGCGAGGATCTGCGCGGCCGCGGATGTGGACGTGCTTGTCACCGACGCTGGCATCGCCGCGGAAGAGGTAGCGCGGTTCGCCGAGGCGGGCGTGCGAGTGATGATTGCATGACCGGGCCGCCGCAACCGAGGTCGAGGGGCCGTGCGCTGGCGACCGCGGTCAGCCCGGTCGAGCCAGCTGCGCGGCGGCCACGGCGGACAGCAGGCTGCCGAGGGCTGCGGCTCCTCGTTCCCAGCTGGCCTCGGCCGCTATAGCCGCGCCAGCGCTGGCCAAGCGGCTGGCCAGCTCCGCGTCGGAGAGGACCGCCGTCAAAGCCGCCGTCCATTCGGTCACGTCGCGCGGCTGGATCATCACTGCCGCCGGCCCGGCTATCTCGGCGAGCGCCGTGATCTCGCTCATGACGACCGGAACGCCTGCCGCCATTGCTTCGAGCACCGGCATTCCGAATCCTTCGGAAAGCGACGGAAACGCGAAGACCGACGCCGCCCGGTACACCGCAGGCAAGCATTCCTCGGCCACCTCCGGCACTAGCTTCACTCTGGACTCCAGCCCCAGCTCGGCGATCAGCCTGGGCAGCGGATCGGCGAACCTCGGATCGCGCGAGCCGACGATGACGAGGGACACATGACCCGGCATCCCGGCTATCGCGCGGACCAGGATGTCGTGATTCTTGTGTGGGCGGTGCGCACCGACAGTGAGAACGAAGTTCTCGGGCAGCTGGTAGCGTCTTCGCGCCGCAGCCACCGCCGCCGCAGTGACGTTCCGAAATTGCCTGATGTCAACTCCGTTAGGTACGAGCGTGGGCATGGGCGCGGCCGGGTAATGCTTCAGCAGCTCGTCCAGGCTCGCCCTGCTCGGCGCCGTCGCGGCGGCTGCCCGCTGCAGCGCCAGCCTCGTTAGCAGTCGCGCGCCTGCTTGACGAGCCCAGTTGCCTGCGAAGGTCACATCGCTCTCAAGCGTGCAGTCGTGAATCGTCACTACGAACGGGCACGGCCTGATAACCGGAGTGAACGGTGAGTATGGGATATACAGGACGGCCGGGCTGGCCGACCGGATGATGCTGGCGAGTTCCCACCAGCGGTGCACGGCGCCCGCAGTGATGTCTGTGCCGATTACGTCGGCATGCGCTGGCAACTCTGACAGGGGAAAGATCTGCTCACGACGATCGTTGACGAGTACTCGCAGCGCCAGGCCGTCGGCTGGCTCGCTCATGTGGGCGACGAGCTTCATCACCGACCGTGCGATCCCATGGGCACCCGGGAACGCGTTCACTCGCGCGTCGATGAGGATCGAGCGACGACCGCCCGGCATGCGTCCCATTGTGCAGACACTCAGATGATCGGAGCGCAGGGCCTTGCCTGCCAAGACAGGTGCGGCGCGGCGGCGCCGCACCTGGGTGCCGATCGTCACGACCGGGCAGCTACTAAAACGTCACTGTTCTACCGTCGATCTTTGGTGTGCTGTTTGGCTGCGTGTTCAACACAACCATCATCCTTCCAGGGCATGGCAGCTACCTGGATTACCTCACCGCGGGCAACTTCGCGGGCAACATGGGCGGCTCGGCTGAAGGAGCGGCCATAGGCCTCGCGGTCGATCTGTCCACCGGACTGATCGACCGTTTCCGTTCGCGGCCGATGTCGCGCACGAGGGCCCTGGCAGGCCGCATCCTTCTCGGCAATCCCGATCCAGCCGCAGCCCGGCCATGATCGCGCCGCCAACGACTGGCCGTCAGGAGGGCGCAGGTGCGCATCATGGTAGTCACTGACCAGTACGAACCCATGGTTGGCGGCGTACCGACAGTCACCAGGGAGCTTGCGCAGGGCCTGGCAGGCCGGGGGCACGCAGTGGCGCTTGTCGTGCCGAGTCCGCGCACACGGGGCTGGCTCGACACCGACGCCAAAGTCAGCGTCACCCACCTGGGTTCACTGCGGTGGCCATGGTATGAGGGCATGCGGCTGGCCGTTATCTCACGCTCAGCAGCAGACAAGCTAATTGCCGCGTTCGCTCCCGACGTGGCCCATATCCATTCCCCGGTGACGCTGGGTGTCACGGCCCGGATGGGGGCCTGCCGGCAGCGCATACCGGTGGTATATACAAATCACTACCTGCCGGACAACGTACGGCCATCGGTGCAGCGGCGCTCCCCGATTGTCGACGCGCTGTTTTATCGCCATGTTGTCGGATTCTCGAATAGGTGCACCCACGTCACGGCGCCTACTGTCACGGCCCTGCGGCTCCTGCGCGAGCGAGGGCTGCGGGTGCCGTCCAGAGTCGTGTCGAATGGCGTCGATCTGCGCAGGTACTCTCCGGGCCCGGCCGACGCTGGACTCCGGCATCGTTACGGACTGCAAGCCGACCGGCCGCTGATCCTGTCGGTTGGCAGGCTTAGCCCTGAGAAGCGCGTAGACGTTCTCCTGGACGCGGCGGTGCGGCTGCGTCCCGCCGCGCAACTGGCCATCGCGGGCACCGGACCGGACGAGGCCCGGCTGCGGGCTCAGGCTGAACGGCTAGGCCTGACCAGGAACGTGAGGTTCCTCGGATTCGTGCCCCCGGCTGATCTGCCGGGCCTCTACCGGCTGGCGGATATTTTCGCCATAGCGTCTGAGGCGGAACTGCAGAGCCTCACGACCATGGAAGCGATGGCGACTGGCCTGCCCGTCGTCGCCGCCGACGCGTGCGCCCTAGGTGAGCTGGTGAGGCACGGGCACAACGGCTACCTGGCCGCTCCCGGCCGTGCCGGCGATTTCGCGGCCTACCTTGACCGGCTCAGCTCAGATTCGCGCTTGCGGGCGGGAATGTCGGCCGCCAGCGTGCAGACGATCAGCAGTCATGAACGAGATCGCTGGCTGACGGAATGGGAATCCCTCTACGAAATGCTGGCGTCAACCGGACCGGGTGAGAAATGACCAGCCGCACGGATACACCGGTGCCGTTGCTCTTCCTGATCGGTGACACCGGAGGCGGGCACCGTAGCGCTGCGACGGCCGTGGCTCAAGCGCTTACTCGCGCGTACCCCGGCCGTTTCGCGCCGTTGATCTGCGACCCGTTGCGCGGCCCCGGTGCCCCGCGCCGGCTGCGGTGGCTTGTCGCACTGTACGGGCCGAACATCCGGCTGGCGCCATGGCTGTGGGGCGTGCTCTGGCGCGTGTCCGGGTCGCCGAGGGCTCTGGGCTGCCTCCGGCGGACGCTGCTATCGCCCGCATACGGGAGCGTCGCTCGCGCCGTTGCAGCCTGTAATCCCGCCATGATCGTGGCCTTCCACCCGATGACGGCTGAGCCGGCGGTGCGCGTGCGCGAGCACAGCGTCGCGCGGCTGCCGGTAGTCACAGTCGTCACTGACCTGATCACAACGCACCTGTCATGGCGCGATGCAGCGGTCGATCGCATCGTCGTACCGTCCGCGACAATCGCGGGTCGCTGCCGGCAGGACGGGATGCCGCCGGAACGTTACGCCGAGATAGGGCTGCCAGTCGCAACAGAGTTCTGCCGAATGCCGGCAAGTGGCCCCGAGCGGCACGCATTGCAGCGCTCCCTCGGCCTCCGCGGCCAGTTCCTCGTCGTGGTGACCGGTGGTGCAGAAGGTTCGGGCAACATCTACCGCCGCACCGCCGCCGTCCTTCGCCGGGTCGAGAATGTGGACATCGCCGTCATCTGCGGTCGCAATCGTTCGCTTCAGGGTCGGCTGACCCGCCTCGCAGCACGGGCTGATGGCCGGCTCACGGTGCACGGATTCGTCGACAACATGGCCGACTGGTTGCGGTGTGCTGACATCGTCGTGGGCAAGGCGGGACCCGGCACGATAGCCGAGGCAGCCTGCTGCGCCGCGCCGCTCGTGCTCACCTCCTACGTGCCCGGCCAGGAGGAGGGCAACGTCGAGTACGTGGTCGAAGCGGGCGCAGGCATCCACGCGCCCCGCACGCGCCAACTCGCTGCGGAGATCGGCCGGCTGCGGGATGATCCGGCCGCTCTCGCCACTATGCGCGCGGCTTCGGGCGGCCTAGGGCGACCCGACGCCGCAGCCGATATCGCCCGCCTGCTCGCCGCCGTACTCGACGACGTTCCTGGCTGCGCCGAAGCCGGAGAGCAGCTTCAGCTGACCTGTCACCACTCGCGCTGGCCCGCCGAGATCGACGGTTACCCGCTGCCAGTCAGCCTGAGCTCCAGAGGGCGGCTAAGGCCGCGCCGTGAACCGCAGCTCGAGAGATTCTTCACGGCTGCGAAGTCGCTTCCGGCTGAGCAGATCACGGAGTAAGTGGAGTAGCCCACAGTAGCTACAGAACTACGTCAACCTACGCACCTTTATGCGCGTCAACTAAAGCGCCTCACATTTCGCTGGATAGCTCCCGCAGACAGGACCGAGCCGACAATGAAAATGAGCGACTTAGATGGCCCGATCTGGAGGCGCCGGAATCTCGGCCCGAAGCGCCAGGTGGGCAAATTGAACCGTCGGGACGACTTGCCGCCCGCTGGCCAGGTCGGCGACCTCGCCGAAATCGCTGAGATCTTCACGACCATGGAACGCGATGAGGACCGCCGGGCTGATGGCGCCTAGAAGGCGCTTGGTGGGCTCCACTGGCTAGGCGGGTGCTGCCGGGTTCACCCGCGGTTGTGGCAGGCGCGGTGGCGAGTCACGGGTGCAGTCAGCGAAATCACGAAGGGCCGCGTATAGCGCGGTCACCTGGCCTTAACCAAGTGGCAATGGTACGGTCATGCCTCGGTCGCCACGGGGTACCGTTGCGCGTGTTCTCGGTAATATGCCGTTTCGTCAGGCGTCGCAGGTGATGCCCGGATTCCAGGGGTCCACATGGTGGTGGCTGTATCGTGACAAAGCACCTGCACCGGCTTTCCGCAGCGTTGGGCGCTGGATTGCTGTTGTGCGCCGCGCTGGGCGCCTGGACGGCTAGCGGAGCAGCCGCGAGCGTACAGACGCGGGCGGCGGGCTACCAGGACTGGCCAATGTTCCTCCAGAACACCTCCCGAACGGCAGCGACCACCGATCCCGCGCTCAGCCTGGCCAAGGCCCCCGACCTGACCTTGAAGTGGGCCTACCAGACGGGCGGCCCCATGGCGACCTCGACGAGCATCGTCGGCACTACCGCCTACGTGGGGTCGTGGGATGGCTATGAGTACGCCATCAACACGACGACCGGCACGCTGATCTGGAAGACGTTCCTCGGCCAGACGACCGACCTGGCGTGCGACCCCAACGTTATCGGCATCACGTCGTCGGCAGCGGTGGTAGGCGGCGTGGTGTATGTCGGCGGCGGCGGCCCCTACTGGTATGCGCTCAACGCGGCCACCGGCGCCGTGGAGTGGCAGGTGTATACCGGCCTCAACACCCAGGCCGGAGCGTATTACAACTGGTCCAGCCCGCTCATCGTCGGCCACTACGCCTACATCGGGATCGCCAGCAACTGCGACGCGCCGCTGGTGCGGGGCAAGCTGATGAAGGTCGCGATCTCCGGACCACAGCAGGGCCAGATCGTCGCTACGCACTACTTCGTGCCGGCCGGGCAGGTCGGTGGCGGCGTGTGGACATCGCCCACCTACGACGCGCCCACCAACACGATCTTCGTGTCCACCGGCACGCTCAACGACTACACCCAGACCCAGTCCGATGCGCTCGTCGCGCTCGATGCGACCACGCTGGCCACCAAGAGCGTCTGGCAGCTTCCGTTCGAGGTTTCCGTGTCGGATTCTGACTGGGGCACGACGCCGACGCTGACCACTGACTCGGCAGGCCATCCGCTGCTGTCGGTCGCGAACAAGAACGGCGTCCTGTACACGTTCCACCGCAATGACCTGGCGGCCGGGCCGATCTGGCAGCACCGGGTCGCGATCGGCGGCGACTGTCCCACCTGCGGTGACGGGACCATAGCCTCCGGGGTGTTCGCCCATGGCGTGCTCTACTACGCCGGGGGCAGCAACGTATCGAACAGCCTTGGCTCCAGCGGCTCCATCACCGCGTTCAACCCCGGCACAGGGAAGGTCCTGTGGAGCCGCCAGACCGAGGGGGCGATCATCGGCTCCCCGGCCTACGTAAACGGCATGATCGCCGAGGCAGAGGGCAGCACCTTCGAGGTGCTGAATGCGGCCACCGGTGCGTTGCTGTACAGCTACCAGTTGCCCGCACCGGTCTACGGGGCGGTCTCGGTGGCCCGTGGCAAGTTCTTCGTCAACGCGCAGAACGGCGAGCTGTATGCCTTCGGGCCGCGGACGGTGGTCACCACCCCGCCGCCCGACCCGAACTGTCCGAAGGGGTTCACCTGCCAGGACATCGGCAACCCCGGCCTGGCCGGCTCGGAGAGTACCAGCGGCGGCGTGCTTTCGGTGACGGGATCGGGCTTTGAAAGCGGGACGGCGGACAAGGGCCGTTTCGTCTCCCAGCCGGTCACCGGCAACTTCCAGGCCAGCACCGAGATCGTATCCCAGACACCGGTGACTGCGACCGAGCCCAGGCCCAACGGCGGGCTGATGGTACGGCAGTCCACCGTGTCGGGTTCGCCGGAGTACGCGGTGCTCGAGGGACCGAGCGCGCTAGCCGATGGCGGCGGGGCGCTGCGGCTGATCATCTGGTACTGGAACGGGTTCGGCGGCCCGCGGATCGAGGCGACCAGGGTCCTGCCCGTCACTCTGCCGGTGTACGTGATGATCCAGCGCCGGGGGAACCTGTTCAGCACCGGGGTCTCTGTCGATGGCGGCGCCCACTACGAGCTAGTCCCGGGGTCGACCGCCGACCTCGACCTGCCTGCCACCACGCACGCCGGCCTGTATGTGAACTCTGGGGCTGCGACGCTGACGAACACGACAGCGTTCAGCAACACCGCGATCGGCAGCCTGACCACGACAATGGCGCCGCAAGCCACGACGGACCCGTGCCCGGCCACCTGGGCCTGCACCGACATCGGGAACCCGAGCCCGCGCGGCGACACCACGGCGACCAGTGCCACGGCGCTCACGCTGTATGGCACCGGCACGGGCATCACCCTGGGCCCGTCTGACGCCTTGCATTATGTCTACCGGCAGGTGTCTGGCAACCAGACGCTCAGTGCGCACGTGGTCACGACAGCCACGAACCCCCCTGGGGCGCAGGAGGGGATCATGATGCGGGCGAACACTAGCCCCACGTCCCCCTACTACGCCGTGCTGCTCAATCCGGGCGGGTCGGCCACGGTCCAGTGGCGCAGCTATGACGGCGTCCCGAACCGGACCGCGCACCTTGCCCTCCCGTCGGTGACCTCGCCCGCATACGTGCGGATCGTGCGGTGGCAGGACACCCGCCTCAGCCCCGCCCGGACTTTCTTCTCCACGCTCACCTCGACCGACGGCACGACGTGGACGTCCGTGCTCGGATCCACGGCCGCGATCGACATGGGGACCTCCTACCTGTCGGGCCTGGCGGCCACCGCCGCCGCGCCCCGGGTCACCCCGGCGGTCAGCTACAACGCCGTCGCGATGACGGCGGCGAGTTCTCAGCCCCCGGGGATCTGCCCAACCTCGTTCAGCTGCGACGACATCGGCGTTGACATCCTGCCGGGCAACCAGGTCTACCTTTCCCCGTCGCAGACCGGCACCCCGGCGGGCACCTGGGACATCCAGGCAGGCGGCTCGGATATCTGGTCGGTGTATGACAACTTCCGGTTCATCTCGCAGAGCTTCCCGCAGGACCCGGCCAACTCGAAGAACGGCGACGGGACGGTCAGCGCCCGGATCTTCTCCCAGGGCTCCTCGCCCACCCCGTGGATGAAGACCGGCGTCATGATCCGGTCCAGCGCGACCGACCCGCAGGCGCCCTACTACGCCGTGTTCATCACGCCGCAGCACGGCGTGCTGGTGCAGTGGCGCCCGAAGGAGGCGGCCGAGACCGGCCAGGTGATGGGGAGCCCGGCGGCGGCCACCCCGATCTGGGTAATGGCCAGCCGCTACACCGATACGACCCGTCACATCGTGCTGTACAGTGCCTACACCTCCACCGACGGAAAGCACTGGACCTACGTCTCCGGCTCCACCGTACGGTTGAGCCTGCCCGGCAAGCTGGTCGCCGGCATCGCCGCCGACTCCTACCAGCAGACCATCACCGCCACGTCGGTCGTGGATGACCTGGCCTCGGTGCCGGGGGCTAACGCGCCGCCGTTCATCTGCCCGAAAGCCTGGTCATGCGCGGACATCGGCGGCGCGCTGCCGCCCGGCCAGGACCAGCTCACGTACCGCGGTATCTGGAACGAAAGCGCGGGCGGCGGTGACATCTGGGCCACAGCCGACAGTTTCCATTTCGACTGGCGAGAGCAGGCCGGGGACGGCACAGTCTCGGCCGATGTCACCGCCCAGCAGGCGGTCAGTCCGTGGTCCAAGGCAGGCGTGATGATTCGGGCCAGCATCCGGGCTGGCTCGCCGTACTACGCGGCGATGATCACACCTGGCAATGGAATCGACGTGCAATGGCGTACCAAACTCGGCGCCGCCACCAACCAACTGCTGATGCCCGGCACCGTGCCCGTGTACCTGATGGTCGGGCGGTATACCGCATCCGGCTCCAGACCGAAGACCTACTACACGGCCTACACCTCGGCCGACGGCAAGACCTGGACCGCGGTACCCGGCTCGTCGGTCGCCATCGCCATGACCGGCCGGCTACTGGCCGGCATCGCGATGACCTCGCACGACCAGGGCACCGCGGGGTCTATCACCCTGGCCAGGGTGAAACTGGCCTCGGTTAAGCTGCCGCCGCCGGCCGCGCGGAACGGTCGCGCCCGAGCGGGTGCCTAGTTCCTGGACATCGAGGACAGGTGTTCTCAAGTCGTCGAGGACAGCTAGGTCCATGGTTGAAACCGGGCACGTGCGGCGGCGTCAGCCGGTAGCCACGCAATGACCCGCCGGCTCCGCCGGGGCTGCCGTGTTGACAGTGACTGACATCAGCTCTACAGTGATGACTGTCACCGACATCACTGTAGCTCCACGGAGGTCCGTCATGAGAATCTTTGTCACTGGCGCATCGGGCTGGATCGGCTCAGCCGTCGTCCCCGAACTCCTTGGCGCTGGCCACGAGGTGGTCGGCCTGGCGCGCTCCGACGCATCAGCACACCGCCTGGAAGCCGCCGGCGCGACCGTCCACCGGGGCGACCTCGATGATCCCGAGGGCCTGGCCAAGGCGGCCGACGACTCCGACGGGGTCATCCACCTCGCCTTCCAGCACGAGCTGGCCTTTGGCGGCAACTTCGCCGCCGCCGGAAGCGCCGACCGGCGGGCCGTGGAGGCCATGGGTGCCGCCTTCGCCGGCTCCGACCGGCCCTTTGTGCTCGCCTCGGGCATGATCGGCCTGACCGCCGGGCGGGTGGCCACCGAGAACGACGGACTGGTCGCGAGCCCCGAGGTTCGTGCCAACCCGGCCGGGCGCCGGGCGGCCACCGCCCTGCTCACCCTGTCGCTGAGGGGCATCGGCGTCCGCTCGTCGGTCTTGCGCTTCGCGCCGACTGTGCATGGCGACGGCGACAACGGGTTCGTGGCCACCCTCGTCGGCATCGCCCGCCAACGGAGCGTGGCCGGTTACGTGGGAGACGGCACCAACCGGTGGCCCGCGGTGCACCGCTCCGACGCCGCCCGCCTGGCGCGCCTGGCCGTTGAAGCCGCTCCCGCCGGCTCGGTCCTGCACGCCGTCGCCGACGAGGGCGTTCCCTTCCGAGAGATCGCCGAGGCGATGGGCCGCCACCTCGACATCCCGACGAGCTCAGTGGCCTCCGAAGACGCCCCAGAGCACTTCGGCTTCATGGCCCACTTCGTCGCCCTGGACAGCCCCGTCACCGCCACCATCACCCGCGAGCTGCTCGGATGGGAGCCGACCGGGCCTAGCCTGCTCGAAGACCTCGATCAAGACCACTACTACCGCTCGGTGTAATCCCCGACCGGGCAACCCCATCAGGAGTGCGCGCTGCGCCGTACAACGTACTGATGCCCGACATCGGGCTCATCCCTGCCACTTCTGCGGTTGACCCTCGGGTCATGTGGGTGTCCGAGGGACAAGCGCACCGATGAGCAATGCGAGCTGACCGGCGAATGCGCGCCCAGGGCCACGTCCGGTGTGGTCGAAGCGGCACGTCGGAGGCTGACGTGAGTTCCCTCGTCAGGGAGCATTACCAGCGCCAGACGTCCGGTCGGCCCGCGTCGGCCGACCGGACGTCCTCAGTCCGAACCATCAGGTCAGCACCCGTAGGCGGCCAACTCGTCGCCAGCTGGGACCACTAGCAGTCCTTGCCCTGCTGCGAGCCCGGTCAGCGGCTGCGAGACGTTCTGCTCGTCCGGCGCGGGAATCGATGCGCCCACGTTGGTGCTCCAGACCACTTTCCCGGTCTGGACGGAAAGCCCATAGAGCTTTCCGCTCGACGACCCGACGTACGCCGTGTTGCCGACCGCAATCGGCGCCGTGTCGAGCCCGCCGTCCCCGGCAAATGTCCAGAGCGTCTTCGTGCCCTGGGCCGCTTGCAGCGTACCGGCGCTCAGGAACAGGCCGATCTTCCCGTCGAATGCCGGTGCCGGGTCAGCCTGGAAGGTCCCAAGCGACGCACCCGTGTCCGCGTTGAGGATCTTGTTCCCGGTGAAGTCCCTGGCGTACACCGCGCCCGCGTGATAGGCGGGCGTTTTACCTCCGCCACCCTCGCATGACCCATTGCTGAACCAGCGCTGCTGGCCGGTGACACGGTCGAACGCATAGACGAGGCCGCAGGCGTAGGACACGTACACGTCAGCTGCACTCAGCGCCGGTGAGCTGTTATCGCCGTTGGCGACCGGCTGTGTCCAGAGGACCGTTCCGGTGCTTTCGCTGACTGCGTAGACCGTCCCGCCGCTACCCGAGCCGCCGGTGTAGACGACCCCGCCGGCAGCGGTAGGCGGGCTGGAGAACGAATACTGGCCAGGAAGCTGCACAGACCAGTCGAGTGTGCCGTTCGCGGCATCGAACTTCCGCAGCAGGCCGTCATAGTTGAGGACGAAGACGTGGCCGCCGTCATACGCCGCGTTGGACCAGAAGTATGTGCCACTGATCGGCTGTGACCAGACGGTTTTGCCGGTGGCCTGGCTGAGGGCATACAACGTGGTGCCGTAATTGCCGCCGTTATCTGCGACCGTGACAAAGACCTTGCCGTCTGCGATAAGCGGGTAGGACACAGGTCCCGCGAACTGCTTCTTCCACCGGACTTTGAGCGGCACCGTGATGGTGGTGTCGCCCGAATAGCCGTCGTGGCTGACGCTGATCTGGTAGGCAACAGCCGGGGGTGCCGTGGTCGTAGTGCCGGCTTGCGCAGATGCTGAAGCGGCGAACGGGCCTAATAGGGTCAGTACTGCTGCCACAGCCAAGGGAATGCGGTAACGACTGCGCATTGGCGTCCTTTCTCCCTAGAGGTGTCCGCGGGAGACAGAGGCACGCCAGGCGCTGCCGTGAACACAACCAGACGACAACGTCCACCTGGAGGAAGGCTGAAAAGTCTGGATCCGAGTAGTGCTGCCCCCGACGGCGGTCACTGAGCTGGAATTTTGCCACACAAACCCTCATGTCATGCTAGAAACGTCGCAACCCACCAGGGGGCGTTACACCGTCACCGACCGGGTTCGCGGCGCCATCACGCCAGCGCGGCCTTGCACGTCCCGGTCATGGCCAGATACCTGCGACGGTGAATCCGACCGCGCCAATGGCGCGAAGTAGTTTGTTCGTAGTCCGGGCCCGGTCTGAATTTGTCCTATGACGCTGACCTGGGGAACTCAGTGTCCGAGTGGGGACTGCACCGAAAGCCAATGCGTGCTGACTGGTGAATTTGCGCTTGGAGGCCCGCGGAGACCGGGCGGGCCGACAGGTGGATCGGCGAGCGACGATCGGATGCGTCGGTATGCTGGCGCCGATCGCCGGGACCGTGTCGTACCTGCATATGCACCTTTTGGTAGAGATGCATGGGCAGCGGGCTGGGTTGCGGCGGCCGGGGCGGGTTCTTGCCGTGGGCGCTGCTGGCGGCGGGCAGCGCGGTGAGCCTGGCGGCCGATGTGGCGGTTGCAGAGCCGACGATGACGGGCCGCGTGATTGCCACGTGGCCGTTGTTCTCGCTGATCGCGGCCTCCGAGCTGCTGATGCGTCAGGTCCGCCGCGCCGCCGAGCACGCTGCGTCCGGGCGGCGGCCAAGGAGGTCCCCGGCCCGGCGGCGAGCGCGGTGGCTGGCAGTGCCAGTGAGCCGGGTACGACAAGCGGCGCCGCGGCACCGAAGCGCAGGATGGCTGGGCGGGAGGTGCGGCTGAAACGCGCTTAGCCGTCGGCACCGCGGGGGACAGCCCCGCGGTCAGCACCGCCTTTGCCGCCGCCCGCGGTCCGGATCGCTTCCGCGGCCGCGGAAAGAGACCGAGCGCCTACTCCTAGTAACATCGGCTGCAGACCCCGTCGTAAGCGGGGTGTGAGACCCAACCAGTGGAGGTGCCAGATGGCCGAGCTCCCACCGCCCCCAGAGGGAATTGTGCTGGCCCACTTCATCGTCTCGGACGATGTCGAGCGCTCTCGGCGCTTCTACACCGAAGTACTCGGCGGCAGGGTGGTCTTCTCCGGGGAGCGCGACCTATGTCGCACTATCCAACAGCTGGATCATCATCAATGTCGGCGGAGGCCCGACCGACGACAAGCCGGCGGTCACCCTGGAGACGCCACGCGATCCCGACCGGGTCAGCAGCTTCCTCAATATCCGGGTCAAAGACATCGAGGCCGTGTACGCCGAATGGAGCGCCCGGGGTGCTCAATTCCTGACGCCGCCGAAACAGCACCAGTACGAGATCCGTTGCTACATCCGCGATCCCGACGGTCATCTGATCGAAGTGGGGCAAACCACGGACCCAGAGGGGGACTGGTCGCCCGCTCACTGGCCATCGAGTACGCCCGCCGAGGAGTCCGAGTGAATGCCGAGATCACCGGCGCAATCCCTCACATCGACGGTGGCCAGTCCCCGGACACTGAGTCTCGATCCACCGCGTGACGCTGAGGAGGTTCGGTCATGACCACCGCGATCATCGGCACTGGAGGGATCGGATCGGTCATCGCCCGCCAGCTCGCCTCAGGCGGCGAGACCCTGCGGCTCTCGAGCGCCGACAATGAGTCGGCACGAACGCTGGCTGCAGAGATCGGTCGCGCTGCGGTCGTCGCCGTCGACAACCGCGACGCGTTGCAGGGCGCCGATGCCGTCGTCCTCGCGCTGCGGTTTACCGTGCTGAAGGGCGTCATAGACGAGATCGCCGACTCGCTCACCGACAAGGCTCGTGGTCGTTCCGAGCAACCCGCTCGGCATCGACGCGCAAGGTAACGTCTCACGTCTCCTGCCGAAAGGGCAATCCTCTGGCGAGGTTGTGGCCGGGTGGTTGCCGGCGGGGGCGCGCTTGGCCATGGCGTTTGGAACCATGTCGGCCGATCTCTTCGAGTCCTCTAGCAACCGGTCACCGGAGCCGGCGGTCCTCTTCTACGCGACCGACGACGACCGTGCTGGCGAGGAAGTCGAGCGGTTGATCCGAACGGCCGGCTTCGAGCCGGTGAAGGTCGGCGGGATCGAACAGTCGGGTCGACTCGAGGTGGGCGGCGACCTTCACGATCTCGTAGTCGGCCCCGCAGAGGCGCGATCATTGATCGGTGGGGCCTGATCTGCGGTCTGGATGGGCGTGACGGTGCCGGAGGCTTCGTTGGCGACGCAAGCGGTCATGCTGTCGGGCGTGATTGGGATCGCCTGGCTGTCGTGTCCCGACGCTGATCGGGGTGCCACCTGTCAAACGCGCCGGGTACTCCGGGGCCGCTGATCGCGCGACGGCCAGGAAGACGATGTCGCGACGTTCCAGCCCAGCGTGAAGCCCTTGAGGATCCTGCCACGGCATAGCAGCGCTGCAGGGCTGCCGTTGGGCGCGGTAACGGGCTGTGCGTTCATGAGTCGCGCAGTTCCGGCTGCTCGATACTCCTGGGCGGTCCGCTTAGCGTGCGGATTCGCCTGGAGTCGTTGTGACCAGGCTGAGGCCGGGCGTGCGGTTCGCCGGCGCTAGCCGAGGGCTGATGTCAGGCAAGGCTGAGGAACAGCTTCTCCAGCTGCTCCTCGGTGATAGGGGAGCCACCGTCACCGGCCAGGCACTGCCGCAGTCCGCTGGCGACGATCTTGAACCCGGCCCGGTCCAGGGCACGGGAGACCGCGGCGAGCTGGGTCACCACTTCCTGGCAGTCCCGCCCGTTCTCGATCATCGCGATAACCCCGGCCAGCTGGCCCTGCGCCCGCCGCAGCCGGTTCAACACCGGCACCGCGGCCTGCTCGTCGACCTTCATGGAATGTCCTTGCCGTGACCAGCACGATTATACCCGGCGGGGTATCTCAGCCGAGACCCGGCAGGCCCCGAGCCAGCGTATAGACCGCGACGCCGATGACCAGGACGGTGAAGGCGGTGCTCAGGCGCTGCGGGCTGACCCAGCCGGCCAGGCGGCCGCCGCCAGCGTCCCGGCGATCGGGGCGACGGCGAAGATCAGGGTGACAGGCCAATCCAGGGCTATGGCGCCGTGAGCGAACCTGGCCGCGAGGGCGGCGGCGCTGTCGATCGCGATCACCACCAGGGAGGTGGCGGCGGCCACGGGCATGTCGAACCCGAAGACCAGGACCAGGGCGGGGACGATCACCAAGCCGCCGCCGACGCCGAAGAACCCGGTGACCAGCCCGACTCCTGTTGCCGCGGCGGCGACCAGCACCGGATGCCGCGCGCCCGGGGTTCCCGCCGGTGCCGTTGGCCGGCGTTCGGCGGGACCTTTGGCGGTGGCCGGACCGAGGGCGCGAACGGCAGGCTGGTGTCATGGCGAAGCAGATTGTGGTGCTCGGCGGCGGGACCGGCGGGACGCTGATCGCGAACAGGCTCCGGCGCCAGCTCGCTGACGAGGACGAGATCACCGTCGTCGACCGCGACGACCATCATCTGTACCAGCCCGGCCTGCTGTTCGTCCCGTTCGGCAAGGTCCGCCCCGAGGAGCATCGTGCGCTCGCGGGCGGCGGCAGCTGCACGACGGCGTCGGCTACCAGCCAGAGCGGGGCCGAGCCACGTGGACATCGGCGCATCGCCGGGTCCACCTCGACAACGGCACGGTGCTGCCCTATGACGTGCTGGTCATCGCCACCGGCGCGGCGCTGCTGCCCGGGGAGACCGAGGGACTGGCCGACGCGACTGGGCGGGGCAAGGCCTTCACGTTCTACGACCAGCCGGGGCGGTGGCCCTGCGGGACGCGCTGGCGCGGTTCGACGGCGGCCGGATCGCGGTGAACGTCGTCGACATGCCGATCAAGTGCCCGGTCGCCCCGATCGAGTTCTGCTTCCTGGCCGACTGGTACTTCCGCGAGCGCGGGATCCGCGACCGGGTCGAGATGACCTTCGTCACCCCGCTGGACGGCGCGTTCACCAAGGCCGTCTGCAACCGCGAGCTGAGCGGCATGCTCGACGACAAGGGCATCCAGCTGGTCACCGAGTTCAACACCGGCGAGGTCGACGCCGACGGCGGCCGGCTCGTCTCCTTCGACGGCCGCGAGGTCGGCTTCGACCTGGCCGTGACGGTGCCCGTGCACGGCGGCCAGGCCTACGTCGGCCGCTCGCCAGGCCTCGGCGACGCGCTCGGCTTCGTCCCGACCGACGAGCACACCCTGCAGGCCAAGGCCAGCCCGAACGTCTTCGTCATCGGCGACGCCGCCGACGTGCGCGCTTCCAAGGCCGGCTCGGTCGCCCACTTCGAAGGCGAGATCCTGGCCCGCAACATCGTCAGCTTCCTGCGCCGGCGAGCCGCTGAGCGCCAGCTTCGACGGCCATACCAACTGCTTCATCGAAAGCGGCTTCGGCAAGGCGCTGCTGATCGACTTCAACTACGACACCGAGCCGGTCCCCGGGCGCTTCCCCGGCCGCGTCGGCCTGCCGCTGCTGCAGGAGTCCCGCCTCAACCACCTCGGCAAGCTCGCGTTCCAGTGGTTCTACTGGCACATGCTGCTGCCCGGCCGCGACATCCCCGGCATCGGCGCTGACATGCCGCTGGCGGGCAAGCGGCTCGAGGCAGCTGCCGTCGACAGCCACGTGCCGCACAACCCGGCCACGGAAGAAAGGGGCTGACCATGCCCACCAAGATCTACGCCGGCACCGAGGTCACCGTCAACGACGAGGGCTTCTTCACCGACCCGCAGCAGTGGCGCGAGGAGATGGCACCGCGAGATCGCCGCCGAGAACGGCATCGGCGAGCTGACCGAGCCGCACTGGCAGGTCATCAAGTTCATGCGGCACGAGTACGCCGAGAAGGGCACCGGCCCGAGCGTCCGCGCGCTGGGCAAGACCTCCGGGGTGAGCATCAAGGAGCTCTACCAGCTGTTCCCGAAGGGGCCGGCCAAGATCGCCGCGAAGATCGCCGGCATCCCCAAGCCCCGCGGCTGCATCTGAACCAGACAGGACGGTGCGTCATGACCGGCAACGGCACCAGCGCCAACGGCAAGATCGAGAAGGTCTCCATCATCGTGTCCAAGGGCTCCCTCGAGGGCATCTACCCGGCGCTGATCATGGCCAACGGCGCCCGCGCCGAGGGCATCGAGGCGAACCTGTTCTTCACCTTCTTCGGCCTCGACGCCATCCACAAGGCCCGGCACGAGCACATCAAGCTCGCCACCGTCGGCAACCCCGGCCTGCACCTGGCCACCTGGGCCGGCGGCCTGCCCGGCGTGTCCTCGGTCATGACCCACTACATGGCCCACAAGATGGGCAAGCTCGACATCCCCTCGATCCCCGAGTTCATCGAGATGATCGCCGACACCGGCGCCGGCCTGTACGGCTGCAAGGCATCAGTCGACCTGTTCGGCCTGACCAAGGACGACTTCATCGACCAGGTCAAGGACATCATCACCGTCGGCGAGTTCTACGACCTCGCCGCCGGCGGCCAGATCATCTTCACCTGACCGGACAACTTCCCGGCTGCCCGCGCTCGATAGGCAGGCGCCGACTACGTCCGGCCTTGAACGCCACCACGTTCCGGGCGGTTCAATAACGAGCTCGGCCTTCCCCTGGACGGCCGCCCCGGCGCTCAGTGAGACCTACGGATCCGCGGGCGCTAACGCTCCCGGGCGAGCAGCTAGGCAGACGAGAGTGCAGAGAAGCCGGCACAGCATGGCGCAGACACAACGACAGGATCCGGGAGCGCAAGAGAGCTCCCTCGCGGCGATCAAGGCCGTTCACACGGCGGCTTGGCTTTCTATCGAGTCATGCATGATGTACGTCCTCTACACGGGATTCAAGGGACAATCCGACCGGCGGACTGCCATCGCGGCTGGCGTCGTCGCGGCCGAGGCCGTGGTCTTCGCCGGTAACGGCTTCCGCTGCCCGCTCACCGATGTCGCCGATCATCTCGGCGCCGAGCATGCATCGGTCACCGACCTCTACCTGCCGCGCTGGCTCGCCCGTTACCTGCCAGCCATCCACGTGCCGCTCATCCTCCTGGCGGCGTTCCTCCACGGACGGAACACCGCCGTGCACGCGGCGCGGGAGCAGCTGACCTGGCACGGCGTTCCCACCCGCGAGGCGGCGGTGTCCTGGCTGCAGGCGCAGGCGCTCGCACGCGCCCGTGCCCTGTACGGGCGTGACGTGAAGACCAGCATCGGCCGGTGCGGGAACATCCGCGTCCTCTGCAATTACCTCCGTCTCCTTCGGTCATCGGTGCGGTGGGTGGGTGATGACGCCCGGCTGACCCGCGCGGAGGCGGTGGCGTGGTTGGAACTGACCGCCGCTTACGAGGCCGCCGCAGTAAGCACCCAGCAATCCAGGAGACCAGGAAATGATCACGATCATCATCGTTGCCGTCGTCGTCTGCTTCGCTTTCCATGCCGGGCACAGTCACGCGAACTTCAGGCACGGCCGCGCTCGCGGCAGGCGGGGCGTCGATCTCTACTGGAGTTCAATCAGGGCCCGTGGATCCCGGGCTGGCTAGGCTGGCCGGGCGCTGCGCATGGCATCGCGCGAGCGCCAGCGGGCCCTCGCTTGAAGCGGGACACTCGAGACGAGGCTGCAGAACACCGCCGAGGCAACAACTATCGAGTAAAGCGGGCCGCCTCCCATGAATGAAAGGACGCCGGCCGCGACGAAGCAGAGGACATTCAGGTTCGCGATAAGCCAATAGCCCGTGGCGAGAACTACGGCGGTGCCAAGGATCCCGGCCGCGGCGCAGATGTAGCTGACACCGGTCATTGTCCACTGATCAGGACTCGGTCCCGGAACGGGTTGGGCCCAGCCGTGCACGAGCAGCGAACCCGTAGTGCGGCTGGAAGTAGTCGTAGCTGTAGACGAGCAGCCAGACGGCGTACGCGGTCGCGCCGGCGGCGCCGACGGCGCGGGCGATGCGCAGGAGGCGCCTGCCAGTTCCCCGGAGGCTATCGGCGATGGCTGGCGCGGATATCAGCAGGCCGGCCGAGTAGCGGATGCCGCGCAGCAGCCGGGTGATCGGCTCGCCGTCGGTGCCGCTGAGCACGAAGTCCAGCTCCGCGCGCCACTCCGCGGCGACGTCGTCACGGAGCTCCCGCGGCAGCCGGGCACTTGCCAGGCGGATAAGGGCGAACGGGATGCGGCCGAGCCGCATTGCCGCCTTCTCCTGCAGCATCCGGCCTATGACCGCCTTGGCCAGCAGGACAAGCAAAGTGACACAGGCGCCCGCGACGAACAGAGCCGTCTTCATGCAACGCCGCCTTCAGCCTGCAGGCGCATCGTCCGTCCCGGCAGAGCGAGCTGCACCTGCAGTGCGGCAAGTTCCTGCCTCGCGGCCTCGATGCCGCTTCGCTCAGCAGGTACATGGAGCGCGCCGGCCGTCCTTCCTGCGATGGGTCGATCTCCTCAGCGCTCCTGTCCAGCCAGCCCGCGTGCTGCAGCCGGGCCAGGATCGGGTAGAGCTTGCCGCTCGGAAACCCCGTGCTCTGCATCAGGTCGTAGCCGTAGCGCGGCTCGCGCGGCGTCGACGAGGAACTCGCGCAGCACTCGCGCGACGGCGACAGTGATACGGAAATCTTCAGCCATGCAAGAATCTTACATAGGGTCAGGAGAGCTGTCCACTGGTCAGGTGAGCAATCCCTTGGCCTGGCGGCACTGGTCCAGCATCCGGGCCTTTCGGCACGCGCATCGGCCACCGGTTGTGAACTCTCGAGATCGGGTAAAGCCCCGCCAGGACCGATCCCTGCGGGGCTTCCGTTGCGCGGCGAGCGTTTGGCGAGCGTGAACAACATAGCATCCGGTGGCAGCTTGGGCTTTAGTCGGCCGAGCGCGCACGTACGGCTACGCCGCTACGGATATGAGAGGCAGCGCGGCCTCGTCGTCGCGGCAGGAGCGGTCGATCCGGACGGCTGTCACTTGCCTTGCCATTAGCATTCCTGGCCGATCATCACAGTGCTTATAATCTAGCTATGCTTATGGAGGCTGTGAGATGGCTTCGAGAGTCCGGGCTGAAGGTCGAGGACCAGACCGCGGAGGCTATCGACGCGGCGGTCGATGCGGTCCTCGACGTGGCCTCCGACGGGCACAATGCGCGGTTCGCGGTGCAGGTCAAGGGACGAGCTCCGTATCCGCATGAGGTGGAAAGCCTAGAGCGCTCACGGCACGAGCTGACCGAACGAGGGTTTCCGCTGATAGCCGCTCCGTTCGTCTCGGAGTCCCTAGGCGCGATCTTGACTAGAGCTGGCTGGTCGTGGGCCGATGACCAGGGGAACTTCGACTTGCGTGCGCCTGGGCTATTGCTCCGCCAACGGCGCATTGCCACCCGGCCAGCGCCCAAACGAAGATCCCTGCCACGTGGCTCGGGGAGCTTCGCGATCATCCGCGCTCTCGTGGAGTTCGTCGACGGTGAGGACGAGGAGCCGGGCGCGACCGCGCTCGCGGCGCAGGCTGGGATCTCTCAGCCGCGGGTTTCTCAGGTGTTGCGTCATTTGTACGATCTCGATCTCGTCGAGCGGTCGTCGGACGGATACTGGAAGCCCCGCCGAGAGGCACTGCTGGATCGCTTTCTCGCGGAGTATCCCGGCCCTGGAGGTTCGGAGGAATACTGCTATAGCCTTGAATCTCCCACTGCTGTAGCCATTCGCGCTGGGCAGGTAGCCGGTTCGCAGCACCAGATAGTCGTGTCTGCTGACGTCGCCCCGGACCTTATCGTGCACTGGCGTCGGCCCAGCTTGGTGATCTTGTACACGAAGCATGCGATCGACCCGGCCGAACTTGATCTGGTCAGCGCGCGGGGCTCTCATGACGCCAACGTCATTGTGCGCATGCCTGGTGATCGGTCTGTTTTTCCGTTCCGTGCGCTAGAGGCTCAAATCCAGGGCAATGACGTGCCTCTGGCTGACCCTCTCCAGCAGATCTGGGACCTCCAGGACCTGGGTGGAGCCGACCGCCTCGAGGCTGCCGGGAGGCTACGGCAATGGCTACTAGCACGCCACTGACCAGGCTCGCACTCGGTGCAAGCTCAGTTGCCGATGATCTCGGTTATGTTGCCCTAAGTGACTTGGCCGGGGCCCTCGGAGATCTAGCTGCGGACTACCGAGTCATCGGCGGCCACATGGTCACCATGCTTGCCGCCCGCTGGCAGCTCGGAGCCGGTCTTTACCGGGAGACTGGGGACGTCGACCTTGGCATTCCGCCGATCGTGGTTCGAGATCAGCACGTTGTCACTCGGCTCAAGGACGTCAGCTATATACAGGTCGCTGGCAACCGCTTCGCGCGGAAACTTGTAGACATCCCGGTGGGAGTGGAAGGCGAGAGGGATTCTCCAAGCCCGGAGGCGCTGATCGATGTGCTCATTCCCGCGTACACGAGCCGCGCTCACGAGAACGTTCAGGTCGGAGAAGATCTCTACTGAGGTTCCTGGCCAGCATCTCGCACCAGCTCGCCCGGCGGTATCACTGGCGCTCAATCTGCGTCGGCTGAATGGGCAGACGCTGGACTGCGAGCTGCCAATCGCCGACGAGGTGAGCGCCCTGGTGCTTAAGAGCCTCGCAACAAGAGTCCGGTTCAAGGATACGGATATAGCGGACATTTGGCGTTGCCTGGAAATCGCCTATGCAGCAAGCCTTAGGCCTGGGGACTTTGCCAGTGGCGCCCGCGCGGATGCCGCCGAGATTGTCCGGACTCTCTTCAGTGCCCGAAATGGCCATGCTATGCAAGCACTTGCTGGTGAGCAGCACCTCTCAGAAGTGGCCGCCGACGAGCGTTATACCCGCATGCGAGCGCTGATCGCAAACGTGCTGGGATCGGCCTGAACCCGACGCACGTGCCGAAAGATTTATCGCCGATCGGTTCAACGACCACGACCAGGCAGGTCGCCTGACCGGCAAAAACGGCACGTATCTTCACACCAGACGGAATCGGGTCGCTTGCGGGTGCCCAGTTATGGGTTCGACACATTCGCCGCACGCCGCGCCCGGTTCAGGTCGGAGTCGCGTGGCACAAACCCCAAGCGCGTGAGGGCTGTGTACTCCGGCTGCCCGACCGTAAGCAGGAGGTGCAGGATCGACGGAGCCCATTCCGCTCAAAAATTCCCGGCAGTGCCTGCCCCGGAGTCGGAAGATCTTGTGGACGGGATCAATGTCGGTCTTTGCGGTGTCAGGGAGGCCGTCGAAGTGCAGCGTCAGGGGTGTGCCCTGGCCCGCTGTTTTGCTGTGAGTCCCGATTGCACCAGCAGGGAAGAAGTCTAGGTACCGGGCTAGGTAGATGTGCTGGTTGTTGATGTTGCCCTGCTGGTGGTCCTGCGCGACGCCAGGCCCGCCGACAAGACAGAGATCTACTCCCGGCTCGGGCTTCGGCTAATTTATCAGCGGACGGCCCCGAACCAGTCGTTCGAACAGAGATCAGCGTCATGAGCGCTGGTCAGCATTGGTCTTTCGAACGTGTCCGAGGGGGGACTTGAACCCCCATGCCCTTTTGGGGCACTAGCACCTCAAGCTAGCGCGTCTGCCTATTCCGCCACCCGGACGTGGGCCTGGTCTGAAGCTAGGCCGGCCTCACGATAGCAAATGTGGGCAGGTTCCTGCGACGCGGCTTTGGCCGCCGGGCCGGCCTGCAGCACCCGGCAGATGGTGCAACGATGGCGAGATGACCGACAACGTATCCGTCCCCAGCGACCGTGGCACCGCAGCCCAGGACGAGGTGGCCACCCTGGCCAGCGACCTGATCAGGATCGATACCAGCAATCCCGGCGACCACTCCGGCCCGGGCGAACGTGCGGCCGCCGAGCACGTTGCCGCCCTGCTGGCCGAAGCGGGCCTGGAAGCCAAGATCTTCGAATCCCATGAACTGCGTGCCAGCACGGTGGCGAGGATCGAGGGAACGGACTCGTCCAGGCCAGCGCTGCTTATTCATGGGCACCTGGATGTCGTGCCCGCGGACGCGGCCGACTGGCGGGTGCATCCGTTCTCGGGCGAGATCTCCGAGGACTGCGTCTGGGGCCGCGGCGCCGTCGACATGAAGGACATGGACGCCATAATCCTCGCGGTACTGCGGCAGCGCCTGGCTGAGGGTCGCCGCCCGCCGCGCGATGTCGTCGTTGCCTTCCTGGCGGACGAGGAGGCGGGCGGTAGCTGGGGCGCCCGCTGGCTCGTCGAGAATCATCCAGCCGAATTCGAGGGCGTCACGGAGGCCATCGGCGAGGTTGGCGGGTTCAGCGTCACCATCGGCGGCAAGCGGCTCTACTTGCTTCAGACTGCGGAGAAAGGCATGGCCTGGATGCGGCTGACCGCGCGCGGCACGGCCGGGCACGGCTCCATGCTGCAACGCGACAATGCGATTACCGAGATCGCGGAGGCCGTCGCGCGGCTCGGGCGGTACGAGTGGCCAGTGCGCGAGACCGAGGCGGCGTTCGCCTTCGCCCGCGAGGCTTGTAGCGCCTTGGCCGTCGAATTCGATCCGGCGAACGTTACCGCGATGCTGAGCAAGCTCGGCCCGATCGCCAAAATGGTCGGGGCTACCTTCAGCAACACAGCCAACCCCACCATGCTGTCGGCTGGCTACAAGGTGAACGTGGTACCGCAGTTCGCGGCGGCCCAGGTCGATGGCCGGTTCCTGCCCGGTCATGAGGAGGAGTTCTTCCGCGAGGTCGACGGGCTGATCGGGCCCGGCGTGACGCGCGAGCAGGTTCACCGTGACATTGCCGTCGAAACCAGCTTCGACGGTGACCTGGTGGCAGCCATGGCGGCGGCGCTGCACGCGGAAGATCCCGAAGGCCGCATGGTGCCCTACTGCCTATCCGGCGGTACGGACGCGAAGTCGTTCTCCCGGCTCGGCATCCGCTGCTTCGGCTTCACCCCGCTCCGGCTGCCGCCCGAGCTGGACTTCGCGGGCATGTTCCATGGCGTAGACGAGCGCGTGCCGGTTGACGCGCTCCGTTTCGGGGTGCGCGTGCTCGACAATTTCCTTGACCGTTGCTAGCCGTTTTCCGAGGTCAGTGCAGTATTGCTCGGCCTGGCCAGGTTGACGGGATGAGTCAGGATGCGGGCGTCTTATCGTTTATTGACGTATGCACGTTGAGTAGTGCTATCGTGACTCACTGTGCGGGGCTTAAACGCCGGGCGCAACCCCCTTTTCTACCGCGCACCGGTCAGCGGTCTCGCACCATGGCGGGTCATTGGGACGATCTCTCTGTGGCCAGCGCCAGCCGGCCAGATGAGGAGGGTCGCCCGTGTTGCCGGAACAGGGTCGAAGTCCGGCCACACCGCTCCGCAGTCGCGCTTGGTCTCGGCGGCACGGCGCCGCGACGGGCAGCGCGCGGACCAGGCGCCCGGACTCCGTGACCCTCCCGGCCGGCTGCGGGCATGTGCCCGCTTTGGTGGCCACGGCTAACGGCGTTGCCTTAGCGGCGTACCCGGCCGTGGCCACCGCTGATCATTTATTCGTCTAACCCATTCGTTGCCGTCGGCGACCAGGTAAGCCAGCCCCGCCTGCCCGGCAAACCAGGCGGGCCAGTCAGCTCAACGGAAGTAACGCTCAGTAAGTGGTCGAGAGCCCAGAGCATTTGCAAGCGGAGTCAACTGAGTGATCAATGCACTAAGCGACGAAAAGGATTAGTTATGAATGGTATTGCCGCCATGGCAGTGAAGGAGGCAGCTGTCGTGTCCGGGTTCGGTTCGGGGCTGCTGGCCCCGAGCGCGGTCCAGGGGTTCGCCGTCGGCACCCTGTTGTCCGGCGTTTGCCTGCTGATGGCCATCGGGCCGCGGCGCCGTCTGCGTCGGGTGCGTCGGGGTCGTGTTACCCAGTCTTCGCGCGACGGTGCGTTGGCGATGGCGGCAGCTACCTCCGCCAGCAGCGAATGCTCGGCAGCCGCAATGCCCGGTCCATTGGCAGATGAATCGGCCGAGATCGTGGCACCTGCCGGGACGTACGGGCGGGACGAGGGCGCGCATGCGCATGACAGCAAGAACAACGGCCACCGCAGCAAGCACAAGCTCTCAGACCCGCACGCCAGCCGGCGCCCGGAGTGGCGCCGCAGCGCGCCACGGCACGCTGCGCGGGCACCCCGCATCGGCAGGATGGCCAGCAAGCTCCCGTCGCACCCGGTTTCGGTGCGCGATTGACCTGGGGCAGTCAGCTCCTTCCAGGAAGCAGTACGTCCAGAACAGGTACCAGGCCTGAGAACATAGATGGCTCATCGCGCGCGGGCCCGTCGGCTAGCAGCTGGCGGGCCCGCGGCCGAGCGCCTGCGCCGGCTCGCGGCCTGCATGGTCCGGCCGCATCTCCTGGCGTCAGTAGCCGGATCCAGTGGACTGCCGCGGGCCGAACGCCAGCTGGGCCCGCGCCTGACGGATGATCAGACGGCGTAGCGTGGCTTTACGGCTTCCGTCGGGATACAGCCGCAGCCGGGACAGTTCCCAGTTGCCATACTCAGCGTGATCGGTCAGGATGCGACGAGCTGCGTCCCTGGAGGTGCCCCGCGGCAAGTAGAGCACACGGTAGGAGTACTCAGTCATCAACTTATTGTGCGCGCAAGCCGGGATGGTTCAATCCTCTTGACAGAATCTGTCGCGAAGGCTGGGGCAGGCGCAGGGAACACGATGGCGCACAACGCGAGTTAGCCCCATTGGAGAGGGAACGGGGTCGCAGCGAGCAGCTAGCCCGCTAGCTAGCCGCTACAAGCTTTATCGAAAGGGCCAGTGCGCCCGGTGGCCGCAGGTTTAGCTGCGGTAGCCTCCTGGGCGATTGCTGGATGTAAAGGGTGGGAGACGTGGCAGCAGGGACCGAGGAAGAAACTGCCGAGAGCCCGAAGGCCGGGGCTAACGGCGGTAGAAAGCTGGTTATCGTCGAGTCGCCGAGGAAGGCGCGGACGATCGCTGGCTTCCTCGGCAAGGGCTACGTTGTCGAGTCCAGCATCGGCCACATACGCGACATGCCTGACAAGGCTGCTGAGATCCCGATGAAATATCGCGGCGAAGCGTGGGCTCGCCTCGGCGTGGATGTCGACCACGATTTCGAGCCGCTCTATGTCGTCAACTCCGATAAGAAGCAGCAGGTCTCCAAGCTCAAGGAACTGCTGAAGGATGCCGACGAACTGCTCCTGGCTACTGATGAGGACCGCGAGGGCGAGGCCATCGCGTGGCACCTGCTGGAGGTGCTCAAGCCCAGGGTGCCAGCCCGCCGCATGGTCTTCCATGAGATCACGCCCGAGGCCATCGCAACCGCGGTGGCCTCGCCAGGTGAGGTAGACCAGGGCAAGGTCGAGGCATACCAGACCCGGCGCGTACTGGACCGGCTGTACGGGTACGAGCTGTCGCCCGTCCTCTGGAAGAAGGTCATGCCGCAGTTGTCGGCCGGCCGCGTGCAGTCGGTGGCAGTGCGCCTTGTCGTCGACCGGGAGCGCGAGCGGATTGCGTTCCGGGCAGCGCAGTACTGGGACCTGGAGGCCGACTTTGCGCCGCAGAATGCGCAAGCGGCAGCAGACGTGTCCTCTTTCACCGCGACACTGGTGTCCGTTGACGGCCGGAGGATCGCCCAGGGCCGGGACTTCACCTCCACTGGCGAACTGCGAGTCGACGGCAAGGCGGGCGACGAGACCGAGCAGGCCATCCTGCATCTGGACGGCGAAGCCGCCGCCGCGCTGGCGGGCAGGCTGCAAAGCTCCTCATTCTCGGTAAAGTCGGTCGAACGCAAGCCGTATCGTCGTTCGCCCTATGCCCCATTCCGCACCACGACATTGCAGCAAGAGGCGTCCAGGAAGCTGGGCTTCTCGGCCAAATACACGATGTCGGTCGCGCAGCGGCTGTATGAGAACGGCCATATCACCTACATGCGGACCGACTCGGTCACCCTTTCGCAGACCGCACTGAACGCGGCCAGGACCCAGGCACGGCAGCTATACGGAGCCGAGTACGTGCCGGATGCACCGCGCATCTACGACAGCAAGGTAAAGAACGCCCAGGAGGCGCACGAAGCGATCCGCCCGGCCGGCGATGCCTTCAAGACCCCGGCGCACTCCGGCCTGTCCGGCGATGAGCTCCGGCTCTACGAGTTGGTCTGGAAGCGCACCGTTGCGTCGCAGATGAAGGACGCGACCGGCGAGTCGATCTCGGTCCGCATTACCGGCACCTCCAGCCAGGGCGAGCAGGCGGACTTCGGCGCCTCCGGCAAGGTCATCGCCTTCCACGGCTTCCTCAAGGCTTACGTCGAAGGCTCGGACGACCCGGATGCCGAGCTCGACGACAACCAGCGCCGACTGCCAGCGATGGCGGAGCGAGACCCGATGACGGTGCTCCGGATGGACGTCGCCGAGCACGCGACCAGGTCGCCGGCCCGCTACACCGAGGCGACCCTGATCAAGGAGCTGGAAGACCGGGAAATCGGCAGGCCATCCACGTATGCCTCGATCATCGGGACCATCCTGGACCGCGGGTATGTCTTCAAGAAGGGCAGCGCGCTCGTCCCGTCGTTCCTGGCGTTCGCGGTCGTTACGTTGCTGGAGCGGCACTTCGCGCACTTGGTCGATTACGCATTCACCGCGCGGATGGAAGACGCGCTCGACGAAATCGCGCGTGGCGAGGCAGAACGGGTGCCCTGGCTGCGCCGGTTCTACTTCGGTTCCGATGGCGAGGAAGGCCTGAAGGAACTGGTCAGCGACCTGTCGGATATCGATGCGCGCGACGTGAGTTCGTTCCCGCTGTCCGGCTCGGACATCGTGGTCAGGGTCGGGCGGTATGGGCCGTACCTGGAGCGGGACGGCCAGCGGGCGAACATACCCGACGGCACGGCGCCCGATGAGGTAACTGCCGAATTCGCGGCCGAGCTGCTCGACCGGCCAAGCGGGGACAAGATCCTCGGCAGCGACCCGGAAACGGGCAGGACCATCGTTGCCAAGGACGGCCGGTTCGGGCCGTACGTCACTGAGGTGCAAGAGGAGGGCGCTGCCAGCACGAGGGCGAAGCTTCGGACAGCGTCGCTGCTGAAGTCGATGGACCTCGACAGCGTGACGCTGGACGACGCCCTCCGGCTGCTGACCCTGCCGCGAACGCTCGGTGAGCTGGACGGAGAACCAGTAACCGTGCAGAACGGCCGTTATGGTCCGTATGTCAAGAAGGGTGCGGAGAGCCGCTCTTTGGAGTCCGAAGAGCAGATGTTCACGCTCACGATGGACCAGGCCAAGGCGCTCCTCGCCCAGCCCAAGCCGCGCGGCCGGGCGGCACGGGCCGCTGCTGCGCCGCCACTGAAGGAGCTCGGCGAGGACTCGGCGACCGGGAAGCCGATCGTCCTGCGGGAGGGCCGTTTCGGGCCCTACGTAACCGACGGCGAGACGAACGCTTCGCTGCGCAAGGGCGACACCATCGAGTCGATTACGCCGCAGCGTGCCATCGAGCTACTTGCCGAGCGCCGCGCGGCTGCGCCCGCGCCGAAACGGCGAGCGGCTAAGGCGGGCACGGCAAAGGCGGGCACGGCCAAGGCGGGCGGCCGAGCGGCTAAGGCCGGGGCGGCCAAGACGAGCCGGACCAAGAAGGCCGCGGGCTAGGCCAACGCTCGGGACCAGCCCTGGCGGCCCGAGCGCGCGAACGGCCGCAAGTCGATCGGCCGCACTGCTCGAAGCGCACCCGAGTGCGTGAGCGTACCGCGGCAGGCTAGCCCGGCCACGCTCTCCGGGCCGGCCCCGCGGCCTCGAGCCTGCGGTCTCCCGGCGGATCTTCGCGGCCCCGTTCCCTGATGATTTGTCATGAGTGGGGCAGGCAGCTTATGGCCGAACGCGACCGTTCCGTGGCCGGGCCTATACCCTGGCGCAGTGAACTTTAGATCCCCTTTGGGCGCTCGTGGATCTGGCGTGCTGTCGATCACGTCGTTCCGCCGCCTCTGGATCGCGCTGTCGCTGTCCAGCCTGGGGGACTGGCTTAGCCTGCTGGCCCTGTCGTTCCTGGCGACAAAGCTCGGCGGCCGTACCGGCGGCGCGTACGCGGTCAGCGGCGTGTGGCTGACCTCACTACTGCCCGCCCTGCTATTCGGGCCGCTGGCGGGCGCGGTAGCCGATAAGTTCGACCGGCGTCTCAACATGATCATCGGCGACGTGGTCAGGGCCTTGCTCTACCTCACCATCCCCCTTAACCTCGCTGTCGGTTTCGCCAACCAGCTGACCTGGCTGTACCTGGTCCAGTTCCTGGCTTCGTGCGCATCCCTGTTCTGGACGCCGGCCAAGGACGCTTCGGTGCCGAACCTCGTGCCGCCAGCCAAACTCGAGCAGGCCAACCAGTTGAGCCTGTTCACCACATATGGCACCGCCCCGGTGGCCGGACTGCTGTTCTCGCTGTTTGCGTTGCTGGGCAGTCATATTGCCCACTACTTCGTCACAAATCAGGTCAGTCTCGCGCTGTATTTCAACGCCGCAACGTTCGGCGTGTCGGCGCTGACGATCTACATGTTGAAGGAACTCCGTCGGCGGCCAACGGGCGCGATCTCGTCGCCGTCGGTGCTCAAGTCAATCTGGGAAGGCTGGCAGTTCCTTGGCCAGACCAAGGTAGTGCGCGGCATCCTGCTCGGAATGACGGGCGCGTTCGCAGCCGGCGGCGTGGTCGTCGGCCTGGGGCCGTCCTACGTGCGGGACACCCTGCAGGGCGGTAGCGCGGGCTGGGGCGCCGTCTGGGCGGCGATCTTCTTCGGACTGGCCATTGGCATGTTCCTCGGGCCACGGATCCTCGGGGGCTTCTCCCGGCGGCGCTTGTTTGGCGTGTCCATAGCGAGCGCTGCCGTTCCGTTGGCTCTGATCGCCCTGATACCCAGCCTTGCCCTGACGATCGTGCTGACCGTCTTGCTCGGGGCTTGCGCTGGCGCCGCCTACGTGACCGGCTACACGGTGATCGGCCTGGAAGTCGACGACTACACCAGGGGCCGGACCTTCGCATTCCTGCAGTCGACGATCCGGGTGATCCTGTTCGCCGTGATCGCGATCGCGTCGCCGCTGGCCGGAGCGTTTAACGCGCTCGCCCATGCCGCGCACATCACCACACTCCACATCGGGGGCGCCGTATACCGGAACCTCGGGTACAACCTTGTCCTTCTCGTCGCCGCCGTGGTCGCCGTGCTGCTCGGCCGGGTATCGTACCGTCAGATGGATGACCGCAAGGGCGTGCCGCTGTGGGCCGACCTGGCCTCGGTGTTCCGCGGCAGGCCGCAGCAGACCCCGCGCGGCGACCTCAACGGGGTGCCGCCGCAGGAGCAGCCTGTCCGTCGGCCCGGCGTGTTCATCGCGCTGGAGGGCGGCGAGGGCGCAGGCAAGTCGACCCAGGCCAGGCTGCTCGCGATCTGGCTGCGCGACCAGGGCTTCGACGTGGTCACCACGCACGAGCCCGGCGCCACGAAGATCGGCATGCGGCTGCGTGCGCTGCTCCTGGATAATGCCCACGCCGGCCTCGCGCCGCGGGCTGAGACGCTGATGTACGCGGCGGACCGGGCCGAACATGTTCAGTCCGTGATCATTCCGGCGCTCGAACGTGGCGCGATCGTCGTGACAGATCGTTATGTCGATTCTTCGCTCGCCTACCAGGGTGCCGGGCGCCAGCTTGCGATAGCCGACATCGCCGAACTGAACCGGTGGGCGACCGGCGGCCTGATGCCGGATCTGACGATCGTGCTCGATCTGCCGCCGCTAACCGGCCTCGGCAGGCGGCGCTCATCCGCGGACCGGCTCGAGGCCGAGCCGATGGACTTTCACCAGCGAGTCAGGACCGGCTTCCTCGGCCTGGCTGAGGCTGAGCCATCGCGTTACCTGGTACTGGACGCCGCCCGGCCCGAAGCCGAGATCAGCCGCGATATTCAGCTCAGGGTCCGCGAGGTGCTGCCGGACCCGGTTCCGCAGGCTACCGAGGAGAACACCGGGTCGTTCCCCGCGGTTCGGGATTGACAGCGGTGCGGGATCTGTGGCGCGGGATTGACAATGGTGGGGAATAGCAGCGGTGCGGCAGAGACCGCTGGCCTGGCGGCTATGGGCGGCGCCGTATTCGGCGAGCTGACCGGCCAGGAGACCGCAGTCGGTCAGCTACGGCGCGCGGTGGCAGCGAGCCAGGCAGGCCGGAGTGGCGGGGCAGGCGGGCACGTAGCCGACGCAGCCGCGCCGGTGGGTCTCGGCACGGCGGGAATGACGCACGCCTGGCTGTTTACCGGTCCGCCCGGCTCTGGCCGGTCGCTGGCGGCCCGGGCCTTCGCCGCCGCGCTGCTCTGCGAATGGCAGGGCTGCGGGCAATGCCAGTCCTGCCGTCAAGTGGCCGGCGGCACGCACGCCGACGTGCTCCTCGTGCGGCCTGACGGCCTCTCCTACGGAGTCCGCCAGACCAGGGACCTCGTGCTGAAGGCAGCGACTGCGCCGGTCTACGGCCGGTGGCGGATCGTGCTGTTCGAGGACGCCGACCGGGCGACCGAGCAAGCCGCAAACGCGCTGCTGAAAGCGATCGAGGAGCCAGCCCCGCGGACCGTGTGGCTGCTCTGTGCCCCGTACGCCGACGATCTCCCGACGACGATCCGGTCCCGTTGCCGGCTCGTCACCCTGCGGACGCCCCGGACCGCAGCGGTCACCGAGGTGCTCGGGCGCGAGGGAGTGCCGGCCGAGCGAGCGAGATCCGCCGCCCTCGCTGCCCAGGGGCACATCGGGCGGGCCAGGCGACTGGCGACCGATCCGGAGGCGGCCCGCCGGCGCAGCGAGGTGCTCCGGGTGCCTACTCAGGTAGGAAGCCTGGGCCAGGCGCTGAAAGCGGCGGCCGCCCTGGTCAAGGCGGCCGAGGCGGAAGCCGCAGCCGTTACTGAGGAACTTGACGAGCCTGAGCGCGAGGCATTGCGGCGGGCATTCGGGGAGGGGTCGACCGGCAAGGGCGTAGCGTCGGCGCTGCGTGGCGGTGCGGGCGCGCTTCGGGAGCTTGAGGACCGGCAGAAATCACGCACGACGCGGGTCAAGCGGGACTCGCTGGACCGGGCGCTGCTCGATCTGGCGGGCTTTTACCGGGACGTGCTGGCGATTCAGCTGCGGGCCTCGGTCGAGCTGGCCAATGAGACCCGCGACGAGGAACTGACGCAGGTGGCCGCCACCTCGGCCCCGGCCGACACCGTGCGCAGGATCGAGGCGATCATGCGGTGCCGGCAGCGGCTGACGGCAAACGTCGCCCCGCTGCTCGCCGTCGAAGAGATGGCCCTGGCCCTGGCCCGCTAGGGCGGCTGCGACCAGGGGTGCCGGAACGAAGCGCCGTTAGCGGACATTGAGGCAGTCCGTCGGCCAACCTCCACACACATTTCATCGGCTCCGCGATTCCGCAGCCACAAACCAGATGAAAAGGGTCCACGCGGGCTGCGAAAGTCGGTTGACTGCAGGCAACCGCGTAGCTGAGCGAGAACCGATCCGCTGTGTTCAGATGGGTGCGCGATGGCAAGATCCAGCACGTTGCCACTCGTGGCCCGTTCGGCTTCGACGAGCTTCTGGCGATCTTCCGGTAGCCAGCGCGCGTGCGGCGGGCACTTTGTCGGGTAGCGATCAGTAGCCGCAGGGAGGGGCGGAATCCGTTACGTCCCCGTAATGTGGTGGCGTGGGCATGATGATGGCGGTGAGCTTCCAGCGCAGTGGGCGACTCTATTACCTGGATCCGGGCCCCTTCCAGCCTGCGGTCGGCACCAAGGTCCTAGTTCCGACCGAAACTGGGCCGGAGGTGGCTGAGTGCATCTGGGCGCCCCAGTGGGTAGATGACGACATCACCGGCCTGCCTATCTGTGCAGGCCTGGCCACGCCCGAGCATCTGAGCCGGGACGAGGTCAATCGGTCCCGCCGCGCGGAAGCGCGGGTTGCCTCCCGCAGGCTGGTCCGCGAGCACGAGCTGCCGATGAAGATTATTGCCGTCGATTACGTGGATCAGGCCAACGTCTTCACCATCTACTTCAGCGCTCCGCAGCGGGTCGACTTCCGCGCGCTGGTGAAGGATCTGGCCGCCCGGCTGCGGGCCAGAGTCGAGCTGCGCCAGATCGGGCCGAGGGACGAGGCCAGGCTGCAGGGCGGCATCGGACCGTGCGGCCGCGATCTGTGCTGTGCCACGTTCCTCAAGGATTTCGAGCCCGTTTCCGTGCGCATGGCCAAGGACCAGGACCTGCCGGTCAACCCGCTGCGGATCGCCGGTGCCTGCGGCCGGCTGATGTGCTGCCTGAAGTACGAGCACCCGCTGTACCAGGACTTCCGGGCATCGGCGCCGCGCATGGGCGAGGCCGTCGAGACGCCTGAGGGGCCGGGAACCGTGACCGGTCACAACGTGCCCGGCGACAAGATCATCGTCAAGCTCGCCGAGGATGGCAGGCGGACATCGTGTCCGAAAGCCAGCGTCTGTGGCTCGCGCCACGCGTACGAGGCCATGCACGGTAGTTCGCGGGAAGGCTCAGCGGGCCGGTAGACTCCTGTGGCTCGCGCGGTTGACCGCAGCGTGCGCCGCCTTAGCTCAGTCGGCAGAGCGATTCACTCGTAATGAATAGGTCATCGGTTCGATTCCGATAGGCGGCTCCATGAGGTATTCACACTTCACCAGCGTCCATGTTCACATATGGCACTGACATTCGGTCACGGTGGCGCTGACGGGCCGTGGTAGCGGCCTCGGGCCGGGTTTGATGTTGTGGTTCTGGCTGCTGCCTGGTCTGTGCGAGTGCTGGCGCGCGGTGGCCGGACCGGTGCTGAATGGGGCGGGCTGTGCGGGCTGGTCGCGGCGCGGGGTGTTATGGCGGGTCGGCGGCGAGCATGGCGAGCGTCTGGCGGCGCCGTTTGCGGGTTCGCGGGGGGAGCCCGGCGGCGGCGCGGCGGGCGTTTTCGGCTTGGCGGGCGTCGAACGCCGCCAGGATGCGCTGGTTGCGGACGACGAGCAGGCAGGCGATCCAGAGCATGAGCGGGGTGAGGCCGGTGAGCCGGCACCAGCCGCGGGCGATGCTGGTGGTGGCGGGGTCTTTGATGGTGGAGAAGGCCCGCTCGGCGCTGGTGCGCCGGTTGTAGGACTGCCGGTGCGCGGCTGAGGGGTAGTCGTGTTTTTGGAAAGCGCCGGGATAAACCGGCATGGAGGAGGAGATGGAAGAGCTCTGCGCCGAAGGATTAGCGACCCACGGCGGCCCCGAGTCATGCGTCGACGACCCGCGAGGGCGTGGCGAAGCGTTGACAGGGGCACGTGCAGGCCGGGCTATTGAGCCGCGAAATCAGAAATCCGGGGTGCCGACGCTGTCAGAAAGGTGGAAGGCAACATCGCTGGTGGCGCTATCGCGAGCTGCTGGCGGACCCCGCGCGGTCGGAGAACCATGGCATGTGCGGAACCTTCATGCGCGAGAACCGGGAGATCCCGTGTCTGCCCGCCTGGCTGATCACCGGGCGGGACGCTCAGGGAACGCTAAGGCGGTAATCCTGAGGTGAACGGGCACGGGAAGTCGGATCGCTTCGTAGTACCTGCGAACCCGCCGAACAAGGCTGCGGCTGCGGAGGCGGGGGAGGGAAGGGAGCGAGCCAAGGGGAACGCGGACGGCAAAACACGCCCCGGACTCAGTGCCGGGCCTGGTGTGTCAAGTGCGCTGGACCGCGTGCGGCAGGTAGCGGAACAGGATAAGGAGGCGCGGTTCACCGCGCTGCTGCACCATGTCAGCGTGCACCGGCTGATGCTGGCGTTCGATGCCCTGAAGAAGGACGCGGCGCCGGGCGTGGACGGGGTGCGCTGGCGGGAGTACGAGCAGGACCTGGCAGCTAATCTGCGGGACCTGCATGAGCGGGTGCAGTCAGGGCGCTACCGGGCGTCGCCGGGCAGGCGGGCGTACATCCCGAAGGCGGACGGGCGGCAGCGGCCGCTCGGCATCGCCACGCTGGAGGACAAGATTGTCCAGCGGGCCGTCGTCGAAGTGCTGAACGCGGTCTACGAGGAGGATTTCCGGGGTTTCTCCTACGGGTTCCGGCCAGGGCGCAAGCCGCATGACGCGCTGGACGCGCTGGCGGCCGGGATCTACCGGAAGAAAGTGAACTGGGTGCTGGACGCGGATATCCGCGACTTCTTCGGCCAGCTCGATCGGGACTGGCTGGGCAAGTTTCTCCGGCACCGGATCGCGGACGAAAGGATCCTGCGGCTGGTGAGCAAGTGGCTGGCCGCGGGAGTCATCGAGGACGGGACCTGGACCGATAGTGATCGCGGGTCACCGCAGGGGGCTTCGGCATCGCCGCTGCTCGCTAACGTGTACCTCCACTACGTCCTGGACCTGTGGGCCGACTGGTGGAGAAACCGGAAGGCACGCGGTGATGTGATCATCGTGCGCTGGGCGGACGACTTCATCGTCGGGTTCGAGCATCGCGGGGACGCTGAGAGGTTCCTGGCCGGGCTGCGCGAGCGGTTCGCGAAGTTCGGGCTGGAACTGCACCCTGACAAGACCCGGCTGATCGAGTTCGGGCGGTTCGCCGTCCGCAACCGGGCAGCCCGGGGCGAGGGCAAGCCGGAAACGTTCGACTTTCTCGGGTTCACGCATATCTGCGCGACGGCGAAGGGCGGGCAGTTCTGGGTGAAGCGGATCACGATCGCCAAACGGATGCGGGCGAAGCTGAAGCAGGTCAAAGACCAGCTGCGGCGGCGCATGCATCAGCCCATTCCGGTGCAGGGCCGCTGGCTGGCCAGCGTGGTGCGCGGGCACATGGCCTACTACGGCGTGCCTGGCAACAGCAGGGCGGTCGAGGCTTTCCGCAACCAGGCCACCCGGCACTGGCTCAAAGTGCTGCGGCGTCGCAGCCAGAAGGGCCGGCGCCTGACCTGGGCACGGATGCGCCGGATCCACAAACGGTGGCTACCGCCTGTTCGCGTGCTGCATCCGTTCCCCGAAGCGCGCTTCGCCGCTATGCACCCGAGGTAGGAGCCCAGTGCGGTAATCCCGCACGCTGGGATCTGTGCGGGGGGCCGCCCGCAAGGGCGGTCCCTACCGCGACCCGGGTCTTGGCTGCGACGCCGGGTGGCACGGTGATGGTGCGCTGGGTGCAGCAGGCTGGCGGGTGGCCGGGCGGGTCGAGGATCTCTGGCCGGTCCCGGCTCAGCAGCATGGAGTCCGGGCGGAGCGGGCAGCGGATCTTGCCTGCTGCGGCGGGGCAGGTGACGCGGTGGTAGCCGTCGGTGTCGTCGCTGGTCAGCCGGCCTAGCTTGTGCCTGGATAGCTCGGCTGTCTGCTGGTCGTGCGCGCCGGTGTCTTCGGGCGTGGCGCCGGGCGGCAGCGGGCCGAGTTCCAGCAGGGTGCTGGGTGTTTGCGGGCAGTAGAGGTTGCCGTTGGCGACGATCGCGCCGTCATGGGTGCCGCGGGGACCGCGGTCGTGCGGGTGCAGGTCCTGCACCAGCTGGGCGCCGGCGCGGCGGAGCGGGATGGCCCATGCTTGCGCGTCGCGGTGGGCGTAGCCGGAGTCTGCCAGGATGTCGCCGAGCGGGATCCCGGCTGCGGGCATCTTCTCGAGGGTGGGGGCCAGGGCGCGAACAGGGTCGTGGTCGCAGCCGGCGAGGGTCATCCGGCGGGCGAGCTCGGGCACGGCCGGGCCGTTCTCCTCGGTGGTCATGATGACGGCTGACAGGAAGTAGCCGAAGAACATCTCGCCTTTGGGGCCGGGGAGGTTTGAGTTGCGGTGGCCCCAGGCGGCTTCGGGATCAGCGCACCGGGCGCTGCCGTGGCGGGGCGGGCGGGACCAGGACTCCACGTCGGTCCAGTCACCGGCCAGCGCGGTGCTGGCGTTTTTGCGGAGTGCGGGGATGCTGGCCTCCAGCAGCTGGTCGCACGCTGACTGCAGGGCCTGCCCCGGCGCGCCGTCCGGTTCGTCCTTGGCCAGCGCCCGGGTGATCAGGCGGCAGGTGTGCTCGACCTGCCGGTAGGTGAGCTTGTGCGGCCCGGTCTTCCAGACCGCGGTGACGCCGAGCCGGATCTGGTCGGCCTCGGGCAGGCCGGTGAGCGCGGCGTGCACCCGGGTCAGCTGCGCGGGCCGGGCATCGGCCAGCGTGAGCTGCATGCCGAGGAATAAGGTGCGGACGGTCAGCTGGCGGCGGCGGACGCCGGCGGGCAGCAGGCCCTCGATCCGCGGCGCGACGCCGGAGGCGTCGATGACGTTCTCCAGCACGGCCAGCGGGACGCTCACCGGCTGCTCGCGCCGAGCAGCGCGACAGCGTCGGCCTCAGCAGCGGGCTGCAGCGTTGCGATGATGTCGCCCAGTCGCTGGCAGCAGGTGATCCCGGCCGCGTGCATGAACGTCGCCAGGCCGAGAAGCCAGGCAACGTCAGCAAGCCACGTGGCGCGCAGCCGGCTGGTGTCCAGTGCCGGCAGCCCGGTCCCGCCGGCCAGCGACCGGGTCAGCGGGTTGCTGATGTTACGGCGGCCTGCGTCCGTGCCGCCGGTGAGCAGGCGGTCGCCGGCGAACGCCGCCGCCTCCAGCAGCGGGCCGTGGTAGCGGGCCAGCACCGGCACTGCCCGCGGCGCGCGACCGCCGGAGACGGTCACGATGACGCCGCCGGACCGGCAGCTGATTTCGGTGCCGCGGACGTTCCGCAGGTCGGATCGGATCAGCCCGGCGCCGGCCCCGAGGCAGACAAGCGCCGTGGCGCGGGCCTGCCGCGCCGCCGTGGGCTGCGCAGCCGCGAGCGCGAGGTAGCCGCTGATCTCCGCGGGGCTGTAGGGGGCCTTGGCGCGTTCGCGGGGCAGCGGCGCGTCCGCCGGGTCCAGGTGCGGGACCACGGCGCGGGCAACGAACCGCAGGTTCGTGCGCAGCGTGCGGCGGGCCGGCCCCGACAGCCCCGGCGCGTGCGCGGCGAACCGCTCGATCACCGACGGGTGCAGCAGCACCTGCGGCGCCGGCTCCAGGCCCAGCCCGATCGCCCAGCCGGCCAGCTTCCCGGCCGCCCACAGCAGGCTCTTCGCCCGGTCCCGCCCGGCCGGCGCGGCCTGCGACACGACCAGCCGGGCGAACGCGGCCGCCTCCGGCGGCACAGACGACGGACGCCAGGCGGCGATGTACCCGGCCGCATCTCCCGTCTTCATACAGTAATTTATACTGAAAGACATGCCAGGGGCGGGGGATGCTGCGTGCGACGATGAGAACGTGTCGCCCACCAGAGGCCAGCAGGCCCGCGCCGAGCGCATCGCCGCCGATCTCGCCAGCCTCGGCCTCGCGCTGCCCGGCACACTCATCCAGCGGCACGTCCGCTGCGGCAAGCCCGGCTGCCGCTGCCACGCCGACCCGCCGGTCCTGCACGGCCCCTACTGGCAGTGGACCCGCAAGGCCGGCGGCAAGACCGTCACCCGGCTCGTCCCCGACGACCAGCTCGACGACTACCGGCAATGGCTCGACAACCACCGCCGCCTCCGCGCCCTGGTCGCCGAGCTCGAAGCCCTGACCCTGGCCATCGCCGACGCCGAACCGCGACTCACGCGCCGGCCCGCGGTCCCGGCCCGCCACACCCGCCAAACCACCACATAAAACTGTGGACGCGGCCCGCTAAACCTGTGGCCAGCCCTGCCATCAGCACCCGTTCTCGCAGCTCACCGCCAAATGTGAGGACCTGTCCAGCTCAGACACCCGGCCCAGCCATTCAGCCCAGCCCGCAGACCCGACTGGGTGACAAAGTGGGTGACAAACTCAGCGCTACGCATGCTTGCCCTGCCTGGCGAACATGCTGTCGATGACCTCTTCGCCCCTCCAGCAGGACCGGACGTGTCTGCTGGCGGTATACCGTGACGGCGTGTATTCGGTCTCGATCCGCCGCCCCGAATTGTGCTGGGTCTCCTAACTCGCTTCCATCCTTTGCTTGAGCGCAGCCATGTTGCCGGGCATCTCCTTGCGTGCTTCGGGGCGGACCATCAGCGGCACCAAGAGCTTGCCGATGCCGTGGCCGGTGAAGTCGACACTGATGGTCAGCCGGGAGCGGGTGTCGGTCACGGGCTCGACCAAGACGTCGACCGCTGCCCGGATTGGGCCGTCGAGGCCTTCCACTCGCCAGGTCCGGGGCGGGTCGATGTGCACCAACTTGGATGTGGAGGGGCGGCTAGCTCCGCCGATACGCCGGGTGGTTACGCATTTTGCGCCGACTGCCTGGGCCTCGGCGCCGTCACCGGGGCCATCCATGTGCCCGTCGACCACGCCTCTCTGCCACTCGTTGAACCGGGCCGGGTCGGTGGCGTAAACGAAGACCTCGGCGGCCGAGCGGTCGATTTCGGCGCTAGTAACGATTGGCGGCATGTCAGTTGCCTTCCTTCACGAGAGCGGCGTACCGGTCCAGGTACAGCGGCCAGCCTTCGGGGCCGTCCACGCCGTCAGTGATTGCCTCCCAGCCAGTGCCGTGCCGGTCCAGGTGCCGGTGCTCCAGCTCCACCCTGGTGCGGGTGGGCGATTCAGCGTAGAACCGCACCTCGACCTCGCTGGTCTGAGCGTGGTCGGTCTCGATCGTCCACCGTAGGCTGATGTCCCAGCTGAACACCACCCGGTCCGGCGGATCAAAGGCGAGGATTCGGGCCCACCGGCACTCGCTGCCGTCCGCCGCCTGGTCCACGATGCTGCCGCCGACTCTGGGCTCGAACACCGTCTGGGTGATCGGCACGCCGAGCATGTTGTGCTCGGGCGGCTTGAAATCCCCGAACCGGTCGGTGAACACGGTGAAAGCATGCTCGATCGGCGCATCTACCACGATGTTCTTGCGGACGGTCGCTGCGTCGGTCTGAGCCATCAGGCCTCCCTTGTATCCCTATCCGGCGCTTCCGCGGCCTCGACATATCCGGTCAGCGCCCGCTGCCAATACGTATCGAGCTGATCCCGCAGTGCCGCCAGGGCGACTGGGTTGAGCCGGTAGATCCGGCGCGTCCCTTCGGCCATATCCTCCACCAGCTCTGCATCTTTCAGGATCTTTAGATGCTGAGACACCGCCGACCGGCTAACCGGCAGCTCGGCCGCAAGCTTCCCCACAGCCAAGGGCCCTTCAGCCAGGCGTGCCACGATGGCCAGGCGTGTGCCGTCTGCCAGCGCACCCCATCGGTCAGCATCTCGGTTAGCATTCACTAACCGTTAGAATTCTCTAACCGAGGCGTGAATGTCAAGGCGCGACCAGCGCCAGTACTCATGTTTGCGCTTATCGCGCCACCGGGCCGACAGATGCCGCCGGCTTTGTCGGCAGGGCCTGCGTGGAGCTGCTGGCGAACACCGATGATGACCTCGCGGACTTTGGGATTCCGTTCCGCCCGCCTGCGGAGATATGCGCCCGTGCACTAGCGCAGCAATACCCAGACCACGCAGCGGCCGCCAAGATGACAGATGGCTGGCCGTTGCTCCTGCGCGCGACCGGCAGACAGGTCCGCTGAGCCGGCCAGGGCGGCCAGATCAGCCCGCAGGCCCGCGGGCTGTTCGCGGCCAGGCGCCGCATGGAGCGGCTGCTCAAGGCCGTCCGGCCGGGCCCGCCGACCGTAAAGACTCCCTCGTCGCGATTCGTGCATGCACCACCAAGCTTCTCAGAGCGGCTGAGACAGTGATGTAACTCACACAGAAGGCGTAACTCTCACAGACGACAAAACGGACCGAATCGCGTACCTTTGCGGACGGATTGTTGCTCTAAGAGAGGGAAAGTACCAGTGGGCTATCGCAAGCTCGGTATGTTCATGGCGGCTCTGTCGGCCCTCGCTCTGACGCAGACCGGGCTGGCGCACGCGAGCATCGCGCCGGTATCTCAGGCGTCCTCCGGGCTGCCGCCCTTCCAGTGCAGCGCTCAGCACGATGTAAGGAAGGTCATCAAGCGGGGCGACCAGTTCGTCATCGGCGGGAAGCCCAGGACCTTCCGCGGCTTCACGATGTACCCGATCGGCGCAAGCTGGAACGAGCCGACGTTTCCTACTTATGTCACGAAGGTCCTGAATCTGGCCCGGTCCGCGGGTCAGACGCTCGCGCGGCCCACGGACGAGTGGACAGCCAGCGGCTCCGGGCAGACGTGGAATGACCCGGTGATCTGGAGCAACCTCGACGACGTCGTCTGCCAGGCCGCAGCCCACCGCATGCACGTCGTGATGGACTTGTCCGCCTACAAGTGGCTGCTGGAGTCGCACGGAGAGAACCCGCAGGATGCCCAGCTCTGGCTGCCGTTCCTGCAGGCCGTGGGAGCCCACTACCGAGGCGTTACCGCGATCGCTGAGTACAGCATCGACGGCGAGCCGGCGTTCCCCGTCGACAAGACCCAGATGTACGCCCTGGAGGCGTTCTACCGGACCCTGACCGATGCGCTTTACGCAGCCGACCCGACGCATCTGATCTCGGCCGGAGGATTCAACAACATGAACAACGGCTACCCGCAGTGGTGGAAGCCGATTTACGCGCTGCCGCACAACGACGTGGCCGGCTTCAAGACCTACTCGGAGGCTGACCTAGCCGACGAGGGCAGCTACATCCAGACCATCCATTCGATCCACAAGATCGCGCTCGACGAGGAGTTCGGCGAACCGCAGTATGTCGGCGACGCCACCTACACCGGCCAGCCCTACAACCGGCTGGCGATGTCTCGCGCGGTCTTCTACCAAGACGTCTACAGCACTGCTGACGCGAACGCCTGCAGCGGCGAGATCTTCTGGAACCTGGCGCGGCTGGTCGGCCCGCAGCATTATGACGTCAGCCCGGAAACGCCGGCTGTCTGGCAGGTCGTGCTCCGGTACGGCGGTAAGTAAGCCGAGATCTGGCTGGGCTCCGGGGCTGGCATCGTCGCCGACTCGCACTGGGGTGCCCGACCCGGCGCCACGGCCGGACACCACAACGGTGCTGAGCTCACTTGATATGCGAGACCGGCGTCGTCGAGCTACCTGATTTGGCGCCAGAGCATGCACCCGTCGCCATCTTGTTGGCGATCGAGTGAGCATGGGCGTCGATGGCGTTGATCTGGTCTATGTAGGAGTTTCCCGCCGCTATCGCCTGCTTGACGTTGGCCTTGGCGCTGGCGATCTCCGTGGCGGCCGAACTCGGCGCCGAGAGCCTGGCTTTGCCTAGGTGTCGTACATCCGCTTCCGCGGTCGCGATATCACTACGGACGACAGTGACGTCCGCCATCAGGGTCTTCCCGTCGCCCTGTACTGCGGCCAGGTCACCGTCAACCGACTGAGAGTCGCCCGTGACCGTAAAGGCCGCCTTGCAGTAGCCCTTGGCGCCGGAGGCATCGTGCTTCTCGGTTGCCAGGTCGGATTCTGCTGTCTGAATGTCGTGAGCGAAGCGGGTAATGCTGCCCGCGAACTTGCCGCCGGCCGCCAGGCTGGAGTCGTTGTAGAGCGCGCGGAGGTCGTGCTGAGCGGCCTGTTCGGCCTGCGCCTTCGCCGGCTGTGCTTGCTGGCCCGGTTGGTGCGCGGCCAGCTGGTTGGCGTGCCCGACGGTACGATGAAGTGACGTGATGGCACTGTGATAGCTGGTCACGTCGGACTGGCTGAACGTGACCTGCCGGATTGCGCCGTCGGATCCTGGGAGATGCAGCGTCAATCTGCCGCCGCTCAGCGTGCCGTCAGCCCCCGTATGCAGGAAGTACAAGGTTCCGAATGTCAGCCTGACTGAGTTGCCCCTGATGGTCCCCGTGAACGGCGCGCTGGTAACCGACATTTTCTCGGCCGGTGCGATACCACCGACATTGCGGTACGTAATTGTGCCCCGAAGGTCACCGCGGGACGAGGCCTGCCAATGGATGAAAGCCACCTTTGAATTGCTGACAGCCAGGTAGCTCGCCGCCCCGTCGGAACTGGTGGACCCGCTGGAACCCCCGCAGCTTACTATGGCGAGCAGCATTACCGCCGCGCCAGCGATTGTCGGGTATTTCATGATGCCAGCCTCCGCTTCCCGTCACTAAGGACGAGACGGGGACCCGAATCCAATGTGGCGATCGATGTTACGGGGGTCCGCAACAAGCGTTGCGGCCGCCCCTGCGTGCCGCTCCCTTAGAGGTAAATGATCGTTTCGAAACTAAAATAGAGGAAACTGCTGAATCGTGGAGCAGGCGTCTGGCGTTCCCCACCCGGCTCAGTGACTGGGCCTTGATTCGTTCATGTCCTGGTGCCGGGACCGGTCGCCGCGGGAGCCAGGATCCTAGGCGGACCGGGCGATACCCAGGGAGTCGGCCCCGGCGAACTTCGGGCCGCCCTTCTCGTAGAAGACGTCCACCTCTTCGAGGGTGAAGCCCGCCGCCGTCAGCAGGTCAATGATCGGACGGGTGAAGTGACACCCGCCGGCGACCCGCTGCTGTAGCGGGTCCAGGCGATACTGCCAGCGGCGGACCGGCTCGTCAGGCGCCAGCCCGTGCTCGAGGAAGTGCAGCGATCCTCCCGGCTTCAGGACCCGGCGCAGCTCTCGCAGCGCCCCGGCAACGTCGGGGATAGTGCACAACGTCCAGGTGGACAGCGCTACGTCGAAGCTGTCATCAGCAAATGGCAGCGACTGGCCGTCGAGACCGGCGCGTTGCACTGGCACACTGGCTGCCGCGACGCGCTTGCTAGCCAGCTTCCAGCTCAGATCGGATGGCTCGACCGCCGATACGCTGGTGACGGCCGCGGGGTAGAACGGCACGTTCAGCCCGGAGCCGAAGCCGATCTCGACCACGTCCCCGGCCAAGTCCTCGCAGACCCGATTCCGCAGCGGCTGGAGTGTCGCGGCGCCGCAGACCGTATTGATAATCCGCGGCAACACGAGCGTCTGGTAGAACCCCATGTCTCCCACCGTCCTGTGGCACTTCCTGGCAGGCAGGCTCGCACGTGGGCGCACTGGATCGCAACCCTGGCCGCGGCCAGCCCTGGCTGTAGCCGATCGAGGCGCATCGCACTCGGACCGGCCTTCCATGGCTAGCGCCGGCCGGCTTACAAGCAGTGCGTGCGAAGTATCACGGGGATCCGCGTCACGCTCTCACTCCGAAGGGCGCATACTGGTATTGATGAATACCCGCCCGGCGCCAAGGCGCTTGCTGCCCGGAAGTCCCTTCAACAATCAGACTCCGTTGCCGCCAGCGGAGACCTTTGCCGTCCAGGATCTGGTGACCCACGACAAGTACGGTCTCGGAACCGTGCTCAGCGTTGAAGACGATGTCGCTGTCCTCGTGGATTTTGGCCAGCAGCACAGGGTGCGCATCCCCGTCCCCTGCTCGAAGCTGAGCAAGCTCTAGGCGGCCGTTAACCGTCCGTAAGGATGCGGTGACCGCAAGCCCATCCTGGGCCGAGATCGTTGCCAGGCTGCGCGCGGGCGGCTGCGTGTTCGCCGAGGACGAGGCCAATCTGCTCATGGCAGCGGCTGACACCGGTGCCGACCTCCAGGTGATGGTCGAGCGCCGGGTCGCGGGGCTACCGCTGGAGCAGGTCCTCGGCTGGGCCGAGTTCTGCGGCCTGCGGATCCTGGTTGAGCCGGGAGTCTTCGTCCCGCGCCGCCGCAGCGAGTTCCTCGTCGCCCAGGCGGTCGCACTCCGGCGGCCGCAGCCCGAAACTGGCCCCGTTCTCCCCATAGTGGTGCTGGACATGTGCTGTGGCTCCGGCGCGGTCGGCCTAGCTCTGGCCACCGCCCTAGGCGTGGCCGACTTGCACGCGGCTGACGTCGACGATCAGGCGGTCCAGTGCGCGACCGCCAACCTCGGACCGCGCGGTGGCCACGTCTACCAGGGCGATCTGTACGAGCCGCTACCGGACGCGCTACGGGGCGCAGTCAATCTCCTGGTTGCCAATGCGCCCTACGTGCCGACCAGTGAGGTCGCGTTTCTTCCCGCCGAGGCGCGTCTGCACGAGCCGCTGGTCGCGCTGGATGGCGGCGCGGACGGGGTGGAAATCCAGCGCCGGGTCGCCGCCGGAGCCGCAGGCTGGCTTGCCCCGGACGGTCACCTCCTGATCGAGACCAGCGAGCGGCAGGCTCCTCTTACCGCGGCCGCGGTAGCGAGCGCTGGCCTCCGGCCGCGAGTCGTCGCCAACGATGAACTCAGCGCCACCGTCGTGATCGGGTGCCGGCCGCACTCAGGCTAGCCCTATCCGGCCGCAACTCGAAGGCGGCCGAACTCCTCGGCCAGGCCAGCCGCGCCCCAGTGGGCGTTCAGGCCGCTCGGGTTCGGCAGGACCCAGACATTCGCCCCGCCGACTCGATCAGGTTGCGGTCCGACCGCAGCTGCGGGCCGCCCGGACGAGGCTCGGTACGCGGTCACCCCCAGTACGGCCAGCCACGCCGGCCCGATTTGCGCCGTGAGTGCCGTCAGCTGCTCCCAGCCGGCCCGCAGCTCGCCCGCGTCCAGCTCGGCTGCTCTGGCCGTGGCGCGGGCGACAACGTTGGTGATTCCCAGCCCTAGCTGCAGAAGCAGGTGCTGCTCGCACGGTGCGAGCTGGCGGCTGGTGAAACCAGAGTCGTGCATGGCCGGCCAGAACCGGTTGCCCGGCCGGGCGAAGTGATATCCGGCGGCCGCGGAATACAGGCTCGGGTTTATCCCGGCGAACAGCACCCGCAGGCCGGGAGCCACCAGGTCCGGGATGGTATGGCCGTAGGCCGCGGCGACCTGGGCCGGAGTCGGGCGAGGGGGTCGGACGGACGGTTCAGGCAAGACCACGCCCACCAGGATAAAAGCGCGCTGGCGGCTGTCGGAGAATAAGCCCGTGATCATCGTCGATGCCGAGTCGTTTGAGCAGATGGTGGCGACTGCGCTGGACTCGCTGCCCGAGGAACTGGGCGACTTGATGCGGAACGTGGCCGTGCTGGTCGAGCACGGCCCCGGCCCGCGCGGCCTGCTTGGCCTCTACGAAGGCATCCCGCTGACCAGCCGCACGACCGGTTACGCGGGCGTGCTGCCGGACCGCATCACGATCTACCAGCGGGCCATCTGCGCGATCTGCGACACCGAGGCTGAGGTCGTTGAGCAGGTCCGCCGCACTGTGGTCCACGAGGTCGGCCACCATTTCGGCATCTCGGACGCCCGCTTGCGCGAACTCGGCTGGTGACCGCCGCCAGACCGGCAAGGCCGCACTGGATCCAGCGCGGCCTAAGACGCACCCGGCGATGAAGAGGGGAACGGGGTCCCCTTACACCCCCAGGCTTCCTTTGGCCGCCGCTTCGAACACGCGGAATGGCAGCACCCGCTTGGCGACCAGGCCAGCTCGCTCGCCAGCCTTGCCAACCGAGACCCGGCGGGGCGGCCGGGCTGTGTCGAGGACGCGCTGAACCACTGCCGCCACCAGCTCGGCAGGCGCGCCGTTGGCCTCATCGCGCTCCATGACCTCGACCGCTCTCTTCATCGCGGCCGCATACACGTGATCGCCATCGGCCGCATCGTCGGTCTGTCTGCTGGCGGTGAAATCGGTCTTGATGTTGCCAGGCTGCACCAGTGTCACCGTGATGCCGAAGGGGGCAACCTCGTAGCCGAGCGACTCCGCGAATCCCTCGAGCGCGAACTTGCTGGCGCTGTAATAAGCCTGGTACGGGATGCCTATGACGCCGCCGATCGAGCTGATCAGCACGATCCTGCCGCCGCGCTGTGCGCGCATTTGCGGCAGCGCTGCCTGAACGACCCTGACGCAACCCCAGAAGTTCGTCTCGAACTGAGCCTTGGCCGCGCTGATGCTGGTGAACTCGGCAGCGCCGGCCACGCCCCAGCCGGCCGCGGCGACAACCGCGTCCAGGCGCCGGTGCTGCTGAATGACCTGGGCCACGCCGGCCGCCACTGCCGCGTCGTCATCGACGTTCATGACCAGACCTGCCCACGGGCTTGTGGCGGCGCGATCGCAGCCGGTGCCGCGCCTGCTGGCGCCGGCGATGGCCCAGCCCGCTCGGGCCAGCCGGTCGGCGCACGCGCGGCCGATACCAGCTGACGCGCCGGTAACGAGAGCGACTCGCTCACTCGGGCGCGCACCGCCCGGTGATCCACCGGAAGACGATGATCCAACTTGTGTCATTCGCTGGCCTTTCCGCACGGGACCCGTTGTCGGTAGCGCTGGCTACATTCAGTGTCCATGAGCAGGCAATGTCCATGAGCGGGCCGGCTAGCGTTCTTGACAGGCTCAATGCTGACCAGTTTCGGGCAGCGACATATCAAGGTGGTCCGCTGCTGATTCTCGCTGGCGCGGGCACCGGCAAGACCGGCACGCTAGTGGCGCGCGCCGCCTGGCTGCGGGAGCAGGGCATCCAGCCCAGCCGGATCCTGCTGCTGACTTTCACCCGGCGCGCCGCTGACGACATGCTGGCCAGGGCTCATCCCCCGGATGGCGCGGCGGCCGAACGGATCTTCGGCGGCACCTTCCACGCCGTCGCGCACCGCATCATCAGGTCGAACGCCGAGGCGTTCGCCCTGCCGCCCGAGTTCAGCGTGGTCGATCCGGCGGATGTGGCCGACGTGATGGATACGCTCCGGGACGCTAACGGGCTTGTCGGTACCAGTGCCGGCCGGCGCACGCCCCGCGCGGCGACCTGCGCGGACATCTATACCCGCTGCGTCAGCACCGGCATACATCTTGATGACGTAGTCGCTGCCGGGTATCCGTGGTGCGTTCCGTTCAGCGCGCAGCTGGCGGGCTTGTTCACCGACTTCGTCGCCTATAAGCGGCGGTATGGCCTGGTCGATTTCGATGACTTGCTGCTGCTTTGGCGAGCGGCGCTCGCCGATCATCAGGCAGGCCCGTCGCTGCGGAGCCTCTTCGATGCGGTCCTGGTCGACGAGTACCAGGACGTAAACGCCGTACAGGCGGAGATCGTCCGGCTGCTGCGTCCCGATGGCACCGGGCTGACCTGCGTGGGCGACGACGCGCAGGCAATCTACGCATTCCGCGGCGCCGATCCGGAGCACCTGCGCGCGCTATCCCGGCACTTCAACGACCTGGCTGTCATCAGGCTCTCCCGCAACTACCGGTCGCACCAGTCCGTGCTCCGGCTGGCCAACGAGATCAGGCCGCAGGCGGACGGGCTCGAGCTCGCCCTTACCGCGGAACGCGGCCCGGGGCAGCGCCCGATGCTGGTGCGCTGTCACGACGAGGCGACCCAGGCCCGCGAGATCTGCGCCAGGGTGCTGGACAGCCATGAGGCGGGCGTGCAGTTCCAGCAGCAGGCAGTGCTGGTGCGGTCGGCGCATCACAGCGACTTGCTCGAGATCGAGCTATCCGCCCGCGGGATTCCTTACGTGAAGTACGGCGGGTTGCGGTTCACCGAGGCGGCCCACGTCAAGGACTTCCTCGCGGCCGCGCGGGTGGTCGCGAACCCGGCCGATGACCTCGCGTGGTTCCGGATTCTCCGGCTCCATGAAGGCGTCGGGCCGGTGCTCGCGCGGCGGGTGATCCAGATGCTCCGCATCGCCGATCCGGGCCAGTTTGAGCGCTGGCCCGATGCCGAGGTGGCCCTGCCGCAGCGATCCGCCCCGGCCGTAACGGGCACAGTAGGCCAGCTTGCCGAGGCGGCAAGCCAGGAACGGACCGCGGACCGTGCGGCCACGATCCTGGCGGCGCTGCGCGAGCCGCTGGCTGCCCGTTACCCGGATGCGGCGGTGCGTTTTGCTGACCTGGAGCGGCTGGCCGATGCCGCGGCCGCAAGCCCGTCACTGCACGACGCGCTGGTACAGCTAGCGCTCGATCCGCCGCTTTCAGCGTCCGACCTGGCTGGGCGGCCGCGGCTCGATGATGACTTTCTGGTTATCTCGACCGTGCACTCAGCGAAGGGCCTCGAATGGCCGGTCGTGCACCTGCCACAGCTCGTCGACGGCGCGGTTCCCAGTGACATGGCACTGACCAGTCCGGCCGGGCTGGAGGAAGAACAGCGGTTGTTTTACGTCGCCGTGACCAGAGCACGCGATCGGCTCTACTTGTACGCGCCGTTGCGGATGCACCATCACCGGCTGGCGCGCGACGACAAGCATAGCTACGGGCAGCTGACCCGGTTCCTCGGTCCAGCGGCGCTGGCCCAGTGTGAGCTGACGCACTGCGAGCTGGCCCGCGGGACGCGATCGCCATCGCTGGTGCCGATGGCCCCGCTGGCGGCCGCTGTGGACCGCGAACTGCAATCCCTATGGGGACAGCCGATTGTGGCTGCTGGCCAGGCGCCTGACTAGCCGGGTGCCCGACTACCAGGTGACGATAGCCCGGCCGGGTAGCGGCGGTCTGCGTCGCTAAGCTTGGCGTTCGCGGCCACAGTCAGATCGATATCCAGTACGTCAGCCAGGAGTATCAGGTACAGCAGCACGTCCGATAGCTCTTCCGCGGCCCTGCTGCGCAGTGGCTCGTTCGCGGCCAGTTTGGCCGCGGCGTCGGCGGGCAGCCACTGGAATAGCTCGGAGAGCTCACCGACCTCGCCGACCAGGGCCAGTAGCACGGACTTCGGGTCGTGGAAGCCGCTCCAGTCCCGTTCAGCGCTGAACTGGCGCATGCGGTCCCGCAGTGCTGCTAGATCCGACACGATGCCAAGCATGACACGGCCGTCACCTGGCGGCTAACTGCCAGAGTACAAATGCGAGAAGATCAGGCCGGGGCAGTAATGCCGCCCGCTGAGGAATAGTTGGAGGAACGCTGCATGAGCTCTCATCGGCATATCGCACAGATTGTCGCTGCCTGCGCGCTCGCCGCGGTCGCCACGGCGTGTGGCAGCAGCAGCACGGGGAGCTCGTCCACGGGCGCGGCAACTACCATCACAACAAACTGGGAGACTTTTTTCGACGCGTCGACCCCCGTCGCTAAGAGAGCCACGCTGCTCCAGGACGGCTCAATGTTCCCGACTTCTGTTCTCGCGGCCACTGGCCTGGCCGCGCACGCCAAGGCCCAGGTGCTTGCGGTCACGAATGTGACATCTTCGCAGGCAAAGGTTAAATACAACATTCTGATCGCCGGCACGCCAGCGCTGAAGAACGAGATGGGCATCGCTGTGCACCAGGACGGCACGTGGAAGGTGGGCGTGGCAAGCTTCTGCAGTCTGCTGACCCTGGAGAACGGCAACAAGACGTCGGGCCTGCCCGCACCCTGCAAGTCCGCCGGGTAGCCTAGGGGCTCCGCCGAGAGACGTCGCGGCCGGGGGAGGCGATGGTCGACGCCGCGGCCGTTGGCTCTCTCGCCCGCTGTGCTGGGATACTGGCCCGGCTCTGGCCACGCCGCCCAAGCGCCTGACACGCTGCCAAGCTGACACGGGCGTCACCTTGCCGCTAACGGGTGGACTGCGAAGTGCGAGAGGATCGTCCCGCGCGTGGAATGCCGGAAGCTGAAAGGTAGTTGGAGGATGGCTGTATGGGTAATAACCGGCATATCTAGCGGTCGTGCATGAGTCCCATCGTCGCAAGAACATCTTTCCAGCCCAGAGTTAGGCAGCGCCATGGTCAGCCCAGTTGACGTGTCCGAAGGCGAGGCAGCTTCGGCTCGCTACGGTGGGCGCTCGCTTGCGCTGGCGGTTCTCTGTACCGTACTTTTCCTGACATTCCTGGATAATACGATTGTCAGCATCGTTCTGGGCAACGTGCAGAGCCAGCTGCAAGCCGGCGTCACCTCACTGCAATGGGTCGTAGGGGCGTACGCGCTGACCTTCGCTGGCGTGATGCTCGCTTTCGGGATGGTCGGCGACGAATTCGGCCGCAAACGGGTCATGATCATCGGGGTCGCGATCTTCTGCGCGGGGTCAGTGCTGGCGGCGCTGGCTCCCAACGTCGGCGTCCTGATCGCCGGCCGCGCCGTCATGGGCTTCGGTGCTGCGGCCTGCGAGCCAGGCACGCTGTCGATGATCCGGCACGTTTATACAGACCAGCGGAGCCGGAACCGGGCACTGGGTACGTGGACGGCGGTATCTGGTCTGGCGCTTGCGCTGGGGCCGGTGGTCGGCGGTGCGCTCGTCGGCATCTGGGACTGGCGGGCCATCTTCTGGTTCAACGTGATTTTCGGGCTGCTGGCGCTCATCGGCGTGGTGATAGTGCTGCCGGAGAACTCCGATCCGGACGCTGGCCGGGTGGACATCGCCGGCACTGTTCTTGTTGCGGCTACCATCTCCGCGCTGGCCTTCGCAGTGATCTCGGCGGAGAGTTCGGGCTTCCGCTCCCCAACGGTGATCGCCCTGCTCTGCTTGTGCGTCGCCTCGCTCGTCGCGTTCTTCTGGTGGGAGCACCGTGCGGCCCATCCCTTGCTGGACCTCAAGTTCTTGCGGATCCCGTTGTTCTTCACCGCAAACGTAGTGGCGTTCTGTGCGTATTTCGCCACTTTCGCGGTGTTTTTCTTCTCTGCACTGTTCCTGGTCGAAGTGGCCGGCGACTCCGGCTACCAGATAGCCCTCGTGTTCCTGCCCATGACCGTGCTCATGGTGATCGCCTCCGTCGTGGCTGGCCGGCTGTCGACACGGGCCGGGCCACGCTGGTCCATCTTCGCTGGCTGCCTGTTGTTCAGCGGCGGCTTGCTGCTGACCTCGATCACCATCGGTCCCAGCCCGTCTTACCTGCCTCTGGCAGCGTCGCTGGCACTGGCCGGCATCGGGATCGGCGCCACGGTGGTGCCGACCACCTCGTCCGCGCTGTCCGCCGTGCCGCCCGAGCGTTCTGGCATGGCGGCGTCGACGGCGAATACCAGCCGCGAGGTGGGCGCTATCACTGGGGTTGCGGTGCTCGGCGCGCTGGTCGCATCGCGGCTGAATTCCAACCTAGTCACCAGCCTGAATCACCTGGGCGTGCCCAAGCTCTATCAGACACTGGTGATCAACGCGATCGAGACCGGCGCGGTCCCGTCGAGCGGCAAGAACAGCAGCCAGGCCGGGGGCTTCAACGCCAAGGAAGTACGGGAAGTCATCCAGGCAACCTACTCCGCGTTCCAGACTGGACTGCACGCTGCGCTCTACCTGTCGGCTGTGCTCGTGCTGGCGTCCGGGGTGATGAGCCTGGTCCTGCTCGGACGGCGCCGCCAGCCCGAGCCGAGCCGCGCGGCCAGCCCGGCGAGTACGACGACCGCCGGCTGACGCCAGCGGCGTTCGCCAGCCGCTCGACCCGGCGACTCGATACGGCCCGCCCCGGTCAGGCCTGTGCGCGCCGGGCCAAGGATGCGGCGACGTGGCTGAGGGGGAACAGTAGTGGCATGACGACCCAGGCAAGCATCGTGCCGGACCGCGTCGCGGCTTATGCCGCGCGGCTGCACGCGGCGATCGGGACGCAGCATCACGTGGCCTCGCCGCTGGGAGCGTGGCTGCTACTCGCACTGGCTGGCCCGGCGGCGCGCGGCAACGACAGGGCAACGCTCAGCGGTGTGCTCGACTGCGACGTTGATGCCGCCGCAGCGGCGGCCGCCGGACTGCTGGCCGATCCGCACCCGCTGGTGGCGGCCGCGGCCGCGGTGTGGACGGCCTCATGGGCGCCGCTTCCGGCCACTTTCGCAGCCTGGCGGCGGGGACTGCCGCCGCAGGTCACCTGCGGTGAGCTGCCCGATCAGGCCGCGCTCGACCGCTGGGCCCGCGACCATACCTTCGGCCTCGTCGACACCTTCCCGATCGAATGGACGCCCGCTCTTTACCTGGTGCTGGCCACCGCGCTCGCGACCAAGGTGTCCTGGCTGGTGCCGTTCGACCTGGCTCCAGCCGCCAGCCTGGGCTCCGATAGTCGGTGGCCGGGACAGGTAAGCCAGGTCCTGCGCACGCCCGACCGTGCTGCGCAGGCGGCCCATGTCCAGTTCATCGCGATAACTCCGGAGGCAGGCGACGTCGCGGTGCACATCGCTGCCGCAGCGGGTGGACTGCTCGTCGTCTCTGTGGCCGCACCGCCAGAAGTGCCAGCGGGCAGCGTTCTCGCGGTCGCGCACCGGATCGGAATGGACCACGCGACTGGGAACCAGATCGCGCGGCGTAGCCTGGCCGAGTTGCCGCTCGGCGACGCGCCGTGCTGGCAGCTGCGCGAGCAGACGGCGACGGCCGACCGGATCACCGCCGTACTGCCGGCCTGGTCGGCGAGCTCAGTGCATGACCTAGGTCAGCCAGCGCTCGGTTTCGGCGCGGCCGCGCACGCACTGACCGGCAGGGATGACCCGTGGGAGGCGAAACAGGCGGTCCGGGCGACGTACTCGCGGACGGGCTTTGAAGCGGCGGCGGTCACCGGGTTCGGCGTGCTCGCCAGCGCCAGGCTCTCCTCGCGCCAGCACCGGGTCGCCGAGCTTCGGTTCGGGCACCCGTATGCGGTGGTGGCCGTGACAATCGATCCCGGCGAAGGCGCCGGGACTGCGCCGAGCGGGGAGAACCCATGGCAGGGCCTGCCGGTTTTCTCCGGCTGGGTGAGCGAGCCAGCAGAAGCGTGAGGGCAGACAAGCCTGGCCGGTCCGGGCGGCGGCGGCCACACCGCCAGTGCGTACTCCGTCCGGCAGTACTAGCTTGTCGACCATGCATAGCGTCGACCGCACGACAGAGCAGATGATCAGGTCTGTGCTCGCCTACGCCGAGAACCGTCTCCGGCTGGATCCGGTCCCGCTGGACAAGGGCTCACGGAACCCGGCCGAGCTCGACTTCGCCGTCGCTGGGCTGCTCGGCGATGAGGGGCACGACCCGGATCAGGTGCTCGGCGCTTACGCGGCGACGCTCGCCCCCGCCGTGATCTCCGCCGATAGCCCGCGGTTCCTTGGCTTCATACCGGCCGCGCCGACCAAGGCGTCCCTGCTCTTCGACATGCTGATCTCGTGTGCCTCGATCCAGGGGATCTCCTGGCTGGAGGCAGCCGGCGCGATTCACGCGGAGAACCAGGTGCTCCGGCTGATCGCCGACCGGGCCGGGATGCCGCGCGGCGGCCGGCGGCTGCTTCGTATCGGGCGGGTCGGCGGCGAACCTGTCCGCCCTCGCGGTCGCTCGCGAGGTCGCCAAGCGCCGCGCTGCAGCAGCGCCCGGCGGCCGATCGCAAACCGGCCAGCGCTGGCGCGCGGTGGTCGGTGCCGAAACTCATTCATCTGTCAGCAATACGCTGCGCCTGCTGGAGATGGAGCCACTGGTTGTACCGACCGCCGACCACCGGCTTACCGGCGACGCCGTCCGCGCCGCTATTGCCGCTGACGCCGATCCGGGCTCGCTCGCGGCGGTCGTGGGCACGGCGGGCACCACGAACGCCGGCATCATCGATGACCTAGCGGGCCTCGCGGCGGTGGCGGCCGAGCGCGAGCTGTGGTTCCACGTGGATGGTGCATACGGCGGGGCGGGCCTGTTTGCGCCGAGTGTCCGGTCCGCCTACGCCGGGATCGAGCACGCTGACTCCTTCGTAGTCGATCCGCACAAGTGGCTGTTCGCTCCTTACGACTGTGCAGCTCTGGTCTACCGCGATCCGGCCCTGGCCCGGTCCGTGCACCGTCAGGATGCCAGCTACCTGGATGTCATCCACGAGCAGCCAACGGAGTGGAATCCGACCGACTACGCCTACCACCTGACCCGGAGGGCCAGAGGCATGCCGCTGTGGTTCTCGCTCTGCGTGCACGGCGTGCGCGCCTATGCCGAGGCCATCGAGGCCGCCATCACGCTGGCCCGGCTCGCGGCCGTCGAGATCAAGTCGCGGGACTATCTCGAGCTGATCCGCGAGCCGGACCTCTCGGTCGTGCTGTTCCGCCGGACAGGCTGGCTGCATGCCGATTACACCGCCTGGGCCGACAAGCTCCTCGACGACCAGGTGGCCTTCCTTCCCCCGACGGCATGGGAAGGCGAGACCGTTGCCAGGTTCGCCTTCCTTCACCCGCAAACTCCCGCGACGCTGGTCACCCAGATCCTGGACCGGATGGCCGACGGCTAGGTCGCGTCGATCGTCAGCGGCAGCCGCGGACCGTCCTGGCGATGGCGAACCCGGCCATCCCGTTGCCATTGACGACGCTTAGCCTCGTCGACGACCTTCGCTGACCTGTTAACAAACGTCGTCGAATCGGTCTGTGCATGGGCAGTTGCGGCGGACGCGATCGCCGTGCCGGAGGCGCCGGCCGCGCCAATGAGCAACGAGCTGCTGGCGACGAGCATGAGCCGGCCAGAGCCAATCCGGGTGAGGTTATACGGCTGGTTCAGCTCGGGGCTGCGGCGCCGGGCTGACACGTCGTAGGCTCGCCTGCACAACAGCAACGGAGCGTCCGGCCGATAGCGGCCGGAGATCAGTCGAGGGAGGCCAGAGATCAGCAGTCAGCACCCGCCGGGCACTGTCGGGATCCACGTCGCCGAGCAGACCGAAGTCGCGTTGCGGTCTATCGGCCACCCGAATTCGGCTGCCAGGCAGTTCGACTTCTGGGATACCAGCTACGAATGGCGCCGGTTGTTCAGCGAGCTATTCGGTACATTCCTGCTCGTCATCGTTGCCGTCGGGGCCGGCATGGTGAACGCCAGATTCGGCGGCGACGTCGTCCCCGGCCCGGCGAGAGTCGTTGCGCCGGCGCTGATGGTCATGGCAGTCATCTTGTTCATGGGCGCGGTATCCGGAGCGCACCTGAACCCGGCGGTAACGGTGGGGTTCGCGCTTCGCAACGACTTCCCGTGGCGGCGTGTGCCGGCATATATCGCCGCGCAGGCGGCCGGTGCGGTGCTCGCGACGCTGCTGCTGGTCGCCCTCATCGGGAAGCACGGCAACGCCGGGCTGACGTTGCCAGGACCCGGCATCTCGCCGGGCATCGCGCTGGCATGGGAGGTGCTGCTGAGTACTGGACTGATCAGCGTCGTCCTGGGCACCGCTTCCGGGGCACAGCAACTCGGCGCTGTCGCTGCATTCGGGGTCGGTAGCTATATTGCGCTAGCGGGGCTCTTCGGCGCGCCGGTCAGCGGCGCATCCATGAACCCAGCCCGGTCGCTGGGCCCGGCCTTGGTCCTGGATGACTGGACCGCATGGTGGGTCTATCTGCTCGGACCGATGATCGGCGCGGTCATCGCGGTGGGGATCGCGTTCGTCCTGCGCGGGCCCGGCGGCGGAAAGCACGGCACCCGGGCTGCTCAAGGCACACTCGGCATCCTGTGGCGGCCAGAGCCTATTGGCCAGCCTCATCGAGCGCCCAACCGGGCCGACACTGGTGCTCCGGAACCGGGCGGCCAGCCGCCACGCGGCCCGGACAACGGCGACTCCGAGCCTGGCTAGTTGATCCGGCCGGTTATGTCGGGTAAATCCGACCCCAGGGTTACTCACCCGGCACGTCGGCGACCGCGCTGGCCGGCGCAGATGATGCAGGTGTCCGCGGCGGGACGGGCGGCCAGCCGCGCCGTGCCGATCGGCCTGCCGCATTGTGCGCACAGCCCGTAGCTGCCGTCCTCGAGGCGCTGCAATGCGGCGTCTAGCTGCCTGAGCTGCTCGCGGGCCTGGCCGAGAAGCGCAGCGACGTGCTGCCGCTCGAAGGCGATGGTCGCTCCTTCTGGATCATGCTCGTCGTCAGCGTTCGCTGATCCGGCCGCCTCGACGATGCCAGCGAACTCGCGGTCAAGGCCGGCCAGCCGATCAACCGCGGCCTGCCGCTCGGCCAGTAGCCTGGCCCTCGCGTCGTGCTCTTCATCCATCAATCCTGCTTACCACCGCGGGCTGCAGCCCCGTTCGGTGGGCGGGCAGGCCCGATGTGCGTTCGGCAGATTGATGCGGCAGGCTGGGAACATGACGCAGACACTGACCCTGATGGCCGTGCACGCGCACCCAGATGACGAGGCATCGAGCACCGGTGGCGTGCTGGCCCGCTATTCCGACGAGGGTGTCCGCACGGTAGTCGTAACCTGCACGAACGGAGAGTTCGGCGACGCCCCCGGCCAAGTCAAGCCGGGCGAGGATGGGCACGACAAGGAAGAAGTGGCACAGCTGCGGCTGTCCGAGCTGCGGCAGTCCTGCAAGATCCTCGGAGTCACCCACCTCGAGCTGCTCGGTTACCACGATTCAGGCATGCCCGAGTGGGAGTACAGGCTCCGGCCGGAGGCGTTCTGCAACGTGCCGCTTGACGAGGTAGCGGGCCGGATCAGCGGCCTGATCGACACCTACCAGCCGCAGGTCGTCATCTCCTACGACGACAAGGGCATGTACCAGCACCCAGACCACGTCCACGCGAGCCTGGCCGCCGCGGCCGCGGTAGCAGCCAACGGGACACCGGCGAAGTTCTATCAGAGCGCGATGCGCGGCAGTGACTGGCGCAAGGTCTGGGAAGCCCTGCGCGAGCTCGGCGCGGACGTGCCGGATCAGCGCGAGTTCACCGCGGAGCAACGGCAGCAAATGGAAGCCGCTGAGCAGCGGATTACCACGACCATCGACATCCGGCCGGTGCTGGCGCGCAAGCGGGAGGCCCTGTTCGCGCACGCGAGCCAGATTCAGGATTCGTGGTTCAGCAAGCTCCCCGCCGAGATTGCGGAGACCGCGTTCGGCCGGGAGAGCTTCATCCGGGCCGTCGACTCCACCGGCGCTCCAGTGCCTGAGGACGATCTGTTCGCCGGCCTGCGCTAGCGGGCGTCGGGCTGGTGCGACCCGGATGCGGCTACCGTGGCCCGCTGAACCGCACCGGCCCCGCTGGCTAGGGCCCGCCGCCACGGCACGACGCCCTCGATCTCGGTCTCCAGGGAGAAGCTGAGGAAGGTCCTTATCAGCACGATCAGGCCCAGGACCAGCACGTTGTCCAGCGTCGGGGCGACCGCGACGGTCCGGATCAAGTCGGCGGCAACCAGGGTCTCCAGGCCAAGCAGCAGCGTGCCGCCGAAAGCCTGGCGCAGCACCATGTAACAGTGAGCCAATTGTCTTGACCGGCGCCAGGCCAGCACGGCCAGTACCATCGACCACACCACGCCCGCCACCAGGATAACCGCGCCAAGCGCTTCAAAGCCCTGCGCCACGTGCTCCATCGCTGGCGGTGAAAGCCGAGGTGTCATGCGTGGCCGCAGCCGCCAGCGCAGTCAGCATCATCGAAAGCCCCCCGCCTGCCTTCTTACCCTTCAGCTGGCGTTCGCTACCCGTGGGCCAACGGGCGGCGTCAGGCTAAGGCACGATGAGTCCGTGATAACGCTCCTGTTCCGCCTGATCGGGCCCAGCCACACTACTGGGCGATCACCACGGCTACTACTGTTGGCTACGGCGATGTGACGCCGCACGAACGCTTCGGCCGTATCGTGGCCTCGCTGGTCATGCTGACGGCCATCCCGATGCTCGCAGCGGTCTTCGCGCTCGCGACCGGCGGGGCCGTGACGCGCAGGAACGGAAGCTGGCCATGCACAGCCACTTCCCCCGGTTCGCACGGCGATCGGCATGAATCCGCGGTGCCGGCGATCCTGGACGAGCTGGTGGCGGCTGGAGTCCGGTTGACTCGGGCTGGTGCAGGGCGGGAAGTTCACGCTGGGCTTTGCGGACCCGGTCGTGCAGGCGACGACTGCCTGCTGCTGCCGGGCCGCATGCGCCGGCGCATGACCGCTGCATGCGATGGGCATTGGCTGCGGGCACACTGGTGAAGTGACTGATCGGGTCAGGACCGCGGTCCGGGTTGAGGGCATAGTGCAGGGCGTCGGCTTCCGGCCCTTTGTCTACTCGCTCGCAACCAGGCTGGGCCTCGGCGGGCTGGTAGGCAACGACGTCGACGGCGTGTTCGCGGAAGTCGAGGGTACGCCGGAGGCTGTTCGCGAGTTCCTCGTCCTGCTCGAGCGCCAGGCACCACCGCTAGCCAAGATCGAGCGCGTTACTACCAGAAATCTGAAGCTGACCGGCGCGGATGGCTTCGCCATCGCGGCCAGCCAGCAGGGCGGACCGCGCCGGACTCTAGTGTCTGCCGACAGCGCAACCTGCGCTGACTGCCTGCGCGAGCTGGCAGATCCGGCTGACCGCCGGTACAAGTACCCGTTCATCAACTGCACCAACTGCGGGCCGCGCTTCACCATCGTCCGCGACGTGCCGTACGACCGCCCGTACACGACGATGAGCAGCTTCCCGATGTGCGCAGAGTGCGCGGCCGAGTATCACGATCCGGCTAGCCGACGATTCCATGCGCAGCCTGTGTGCTGCCCGGCCTGCGGGCCGCGACTGCAGCTCGTCGACGCCGGCGGCACGCCACTGACTGCCGGCGATCCGATCGCGGCCGCGGCCGCCATGCTCCGGTCTGGCCAGGTGCTGGCCGTCAAGGGCCTCGGGGGTTACCACTTGATCGTCGATGCGGGAAACGTGGCCGCCACGGCCGCACTGCGAGCGCGCAAGCACCGGGAGGACAAGCCCTTCGCCGTGATGGTGTCCGACGTCGCGGCCGCCAGCAGGCTCTGCGACGTGGACGAAACGGCGGCCGCGCTGCTTGGCAGCGCCAGGCGGCCGATCGTGCTCCTGCCGAAGGCGCCTGCCGCCGACGCGCGGATAGCCCCGGCAGTGGCACCGGGCAACCGCCAGCTCGGCCTCATGCTGCCCTACACCCCGGTGCATCATCTGCTGGTGGAGGCGGCCGACGGCCCGATAGTGGCTACGAGCGGCAACATATCCGATGAGCCGATCGCCTTTACCGACCCCGATGCCCTCAGCCCGGCTGGCCGGGATCGCCGACGCGTTCCTGCTGCACGACCGGGCCATCCACATCCGCACCGATGACTCCGTGGTCCGCTCGTTCGGCGCCAAGCAGACCGTGATCCGGCGATCTCGCGGCTACGTGCCCGAGCCCCTCTGGCTCAGCCGGCCGGTTCCGCGACCGGTGCTCGGCTGCGGTGCCGAGCTGAAGAACACCTTCTGCCTGGCGAAGGAGAGCTACGCATTCGTCTCGCATCACATCGGCGACCTGGAGAACGCCGAGACGCTGCGATCATTCACCGATGGCATCCAGCACTTCCGGCGCCTTTTCGATATTGAGCCGCGCGTGATCGCCCACGATCTTCACCCGGACTACCTGTCCACCAAGTACGCGGCTCAGATGGCGGAAGGCGTGGTCGCCGGTCCTGCGCTTGCTGAGGCGGTGCTGGTCGGCGTACAGCACCATCACGCGCACGTCGCCTCGTGCGTCGCCGACAATGGCGAGGACGGGCCGGTCATCGGGGTCGCCTTCGATGGCACCGGGTACGGCACCGACGGCACCATCTGGGGCGGCGAGTTCCTGATCGCTGACCTGACGAGATTCGAGCGAGCCGGGTTCCTGGAGCCGGTGCCGCTGCCTGGCGGAGTGGCTGCCATCAGGCAACCCTGGCGGATGGCCGCGTCCTACCTGGGCGCCAGCTACCCGGATGGCCCGCCAGGTGAGCTCGCGGTGCGCGACCGTAACCAGGGCCAGTGGAACGCTGTCCTCGCAATGGCGCAGCGGGGCATCAACTCGCCGCTCACCTCCAGTGCCGGGAGGCTGTTCGACGCGGCAGCCGCGCTGCTCGGCGTCCGCGACGCGGTCAATTACGAGGGCCAGGCCGCCATCGAGCTCGAGCAGCTCGCCGACCCCAGTGAACGCGGCGGCTACCCCGCCTCGGTCTCCGATCAGGATGGTTCGCTGCGGGTGGCCGGAGCAGACCTGATCAGGGCTGCTGCTGACGACCTCGCCGCCGGGACCGAAGCGCCTATCATCGCGGCGCGATTCCACAACGGGGTCGCGGCTGTGATCGTCAGCGTCTGCTCGCGACTGCGCGAGCAGACTGGCCTCGGCGTGGTAGCGCTGTCCGGCGGGGTGTTCCAGAACCTGCTGCTGACCCGCCAGGTTGTCGCTGGCCTCGAACGCGAGAAGTTCCGGGTGCTGCTCCACGGCCGGGTCCCCTGTAACGACGGCGGCATCAGCTTCGGGCAGGTGGCCGTGGCCGCGGCGCAGGACCGCTGATCGTTGCCACGCCAGTTCCTTGGCTACTCGCGCGGGGCGGGCACGCGGCGGCGCAGCCAGTCGTACCAGGCCTGGATTCCGTCGCCGGTCGTAGCCGAGAGCTCAAGCAGCAGCGCGTCTGGAGCCGCTCGCCGGAGGTCTGACATATACCGCTTCAGATCGAATTCAACGTAGGGCAGCAAATCGATCTTGTTCAGCAGCACCAGGTCGGCCTGCCGGAACATGTGCGGATACTTCAGCGGCTTGTCGGCGCCTTCGGTCACCGCTGCGAGCACGACCCGGGCTTCCTCACCGAGGTCGAACAGCGCCGGGCAGACGAGGTTGCCGACGTTCTCGATGACCACGATTGAACCGCTCGGCGGGTCGAGCCCGCGCAGTCCCCGGCCGACCATCTCGGCGTCCAGGTGGCAGCCGACACCGGTGTTGATCTGCACGACCGGGCTGCCAGCCGCGAGGATGCGGCGGGCGTCCAGCGCAGTCTCCTGGTCGCCCTCAATCACGGCGATCGATAGGCGGCCGGCCAGGCCCTTCGTCGTGCGCTCCAGCAGCGTTGTCTTTCCCGCACCAGGCGAGCTCATCAGGTTGACCGCCAGGATGCCACGCTCGCGCAGCCACATCCGGTTCTGCTCGGCCAGGTCGTCGTTCTTGGCCAGCACCTTCTGCTGTATCTCGATGGTCCGGCCGGAGTCGGCTGAACCCTCGGCCGGACCGTGGTCGCGCCCCGCATGGACGTGATCGTGCACGTGATCGGCGGAGCTTTGGGCGTGCTCACGCTGGCCGTTATGAACGGGTGCCAGCACAGTGATCAGGGCGCTCGAAGAACAGCCGCACGTTCCGCACATAACTAAGCCACCTGTACTGACGTGATCTTGAGGTCCCGCCCAGCAAGGATTGTCACTTCGGCGCTCCCGCACGGGCACATCACGATCGGGCCGTCCGGCGCGAAATCCTCGCCGCAAATCCGGCAATGGCACACTGCGGGCGGCTGGGCGATTTCCAGCGCCGCGCCCTCAAGGTTGGTGCCCTCGGTCACCAGGTCGAAGCAGAACCGCACCGAGTCCGCGACGACACCGGACAGGGCGCCGATCTCCAGCCGGACGCACGTGACCCGCTGGCCGGGCAGCCGCTCGCTGACGGCGTCTACCAGTCCCTCGGTGATGGCTAGTTCGTGCACTGCCTGGCTCTCCCGGTCTGTTCAGCGGCTCGCGCGATCAGCAGATCCGCGGCAGTGGGTCGCCGACGAGTAGATCGACGATCCTGGTGCCGCCGAACGACGTCTTGAGCTGGACGATGCCGGGCGGCTCGGCTGTCACCGTCCCTATCACGGCGGACTGGCTGCCGCCCGGATGCGCGCGCAGCGCCGCCAGGGCGGCGTCGGCGTCCAGCGGGCTGACGACCGCCACGAACCTGCCCTCGCAGGCGACATACATCGGGTCGATGCCGAGCAGCTCCGAAGCGCCGCGCACCTCCATCCGGACCGGGATGGCCTCCTCGGACACCTGCACGCCGACGCCCGCCGCGGTCGCGATCTCGTTCAGGATGGTTGCCACGCCGCCACGGGTAGCGTCGCGCATGGCCCGGAGGCCTGGCGCGGCGGCGAGCAAGTCAGCCGCCAGGCCGTTGAGCGGAGCGGTGTCGGAAACTATGTCGGCCTCGATGTCGAGCTCACCGCGGGCGAGCATGATCGTGACGCCATGGTCGCCGATAGGCCCGGAGACGATGATGACGTCACCCGGCTGGGCCTGCGCGACGCCAAGGTTGAGCCGGTGCTCGATTATCCCGACGCCGGCAGTGTTGATGTAACAGCCGTCGGCCTTGCCCTTCTCGACTACCTTCGTGTCACCGGTGACCACCTGAACGCCCGCAGCCTGAGCGGCCGCCTGCATGGAAGCGGCGATCCGGGTCAGATCGCTGACTGCGAAGCCCTCCTCCAGGATGAAGCCGGCCGATAGGTAGAGGGGCACCGAGCCCGCCATGGCCAGGTCATTCACCGTGCCGTTCACCGCCAGATCGCCAATGTTGCCGCCGGGGAAGAACAACGGCTTGACGACATAGGAGTCGGTGGTCAGGGCGACGGTGGCGCCGTTGACATGCAGCCGCGCGGCATCTTCCAGCGGCTCAAGCAACGGATTGCGGAAGGTGTCCAAGAAGATCGCCTCGATCAGCGTCTGCGTCGCTTTGCCGCCGGCGCCGTGGGACATCGTGATGCGCTCTTCCTTGACCCGAGGCCGGGCGCGCCTCGCCCGGTCGATCCGCTCCAGCACGAGCTCCTCACGGACGGTGCCGGGAAGCGGCTGCGGCGAACCGCGGCGCTCGAAGCCTGCCGATTGCTCCGCGTGCTCACGCAGTGCGTCCTGTACCCAGCCTGCGCTCGGCACCACTTCTGCTGAGCTGTCTAGCTCGCTGACTCCCGGGTCGAGCCCGGCGGGCGCGCCGGACCGGTCCACATGGCTGGGGGTCACGACCTGGTCGCCTCCTTCACCCGCTGCCGGGTCAGCCGACCGTAGTTGTAGTAGGCAGCGCAGGCGCCCTCAGGCGACACCATGCAGGTGCCGATCGGCGTCTCCGGCGTGCAGGCAGTCCCGAAGACCTTGCACTCCCAGGGCTTCAGCACGCCCTTGAGCACCTCGCCGCACTGGCACGCTTTGGGGTCGGCGACGCGGACTCCTGGCACGGAGAAGAGCTTCTCGGCATCGAACTGTGCGTAACCCGCACGGACCTGGAGTGCCGAATGGGAGATGAAGCCCAGGCCGCGCCACTCGAAGTAAGGCCGCAGTTCCATGGTCTGCCCGATAGCGCGGAGTGCGACCACGTTCCCGTCCCAGGGCACGACGCGGGAGTACTGGTTCTGCACTGCCGACTGGCCCTGTGACAGCTGGAGCATGAGCATGTAGATCGACTGGAGGATGTCCAGCGGCTCGAAGCCGGCCACTACCACCGGCTTGCCGTAGTCGCGGGCAATGAAGTCGTAGGGACGGCAGCCGATGACCGTGGACACATGGCCGGGACCGATGAAGCCGTCCAGGCGCAGGTCCGGAGAGTCGAGTATGGCCTTGATCGCGGGGATGATCGTTACGTGGTTGCAGAAGACCGAGAAGTTCTCCAGTCCCTCGGCCGCCGCGCGCAACACCGTCATCGCCGTCGACGGCGCAGTTGTCTCGAATCCGATGGCCATGAAGACGACCTGCTTGTCCGGATTTTGCCGGGCAATCTTCAGCGAGTCGAGGGGCGAGTAAACCATCCGGATATCAGTGCCGCGTGCCTTGGCATCAAAGAAGGAGCCGTTGCTTCCCGGCACCCGCATCATGTCGCCGAACGAGGTCATGATCACGTCTGGGCGGCCGGCCAGCGCCATCGCGTCATCCACTCGACCCATCGGGATGACGCAGACCGGGCAGCCCGGCCCGTGTACGAGCGTGACCTGCTCAGGCAGGTAGTCCTCGAGTCCGTGCTTGTAGATGGTGTGCGTGTGCCCCCCGCACACTTCCATGAGCTTGTACTCGCGGCCGGGCTCGCACAGCCCGGCTATCTTGGCTGCTAGCGCGTGCGCCTTGTCGGCGTCACGGAACTCATCGACGAATCGCATCGTTGCGTCTCCTACTCGATCCGGGACTCGGCGAGCGCGGCCAGTTCGTCCTCGTAGGCCTGTCCGATGCCCGCTAGGAACTCAAGCGCCGCGGCAGCCTCTGCCTCGTCGATCTTCGACAGCGCGAACCCGACATGGATGAGCACCCAGTCGCCCGGCTCGACCTGCTCCTCCGCCAGCAGCCCGACATTGATGACCCGCTTGACGCCGCTGATATCTACCCTGGCGAGGTCCGGCTGGTCAGGAAGGAACTCGATCACCTCACCCGGAATCCCGAGGCACATATGCCCGCTCCTTCGTCACTAGTAGGTGCCCGTCGCCGGACTCCGCCGCGTCGGCGATCAGCTCAAGGACAAGCCGGACTGCCTCGTCAACGGCCGCGGCGACTGGCTCGCTGAGCCCGATGGCGTACTCGACGGTGGCCGGCTCGCAACCGACGATGAGGACCTGCCTGGCCTCCGCGCTGAGCATGCCAAGCATGCCGAGCACGACGTCCGGTTGCATGCCGTGCGCGTTGAACAGCGGATTGCCGGCCAGCACGTCATTGTCGGCACCGGTTACCGCGGCCGCAGTGAGGTCAGGCTCGATCAGGTAAACGGTGCCGGGCGGGCCGCCGCGGGCCGCCGCGTCGATGACAATAGCCGCGGCGTAGTCGTTAGCCAGGTCGTAGGCCAGGTGCATGCCCCTGATGCCGTAGTCGACCACCTGTGCCCAGTCCGGCAACTCGGCGGAAGCGAGCCGGTTCGCCACCTCGACGCCGAACCCGTCGTCGCCGAGGAAGATGTTGCCGACGCCGGCGATGAGCACCTTCCCTTTCATGGCGTTCCCGCCACGCTGCCGGCCGGGCCGAGCGCGGCCTGACACAGTTCCCACAGCACGTCGTACATGGTCGTCTGCGCTTCCTGGATCCGGTGCACAGACGTCGACGGCGCGACGAAGAGGTAGTCAATGCTGTCCAGTTCCGCCATCCTGCCGCCGGAGTACCCGGCGATGCCGACGGTCAGCATCCCGCGCCTGCTGGCCTCGTCGAAGGCACGCAGCAGGTTATCGGAGTTGCCGCTGGTGGACAGGCCGACGGCGATGTCGCTCTTGCGGCCGAAGGCCGCGATCTGCCGGGCGAAGACCACGTCGACGCCGATGTCGTTGCTCAGCGCGGTGAGCACCGAAGCGTCGCTGGCCAGGCTGAGCGCAGGTAGCGGCCTGGCAATACCGCCCGGGTACAGGAACAGGGTCGCGATCTGCTGGGCATCGGTCGCGCTGCCGCCATTTCCGAACGCGAGCAGGCGCCCGCCCGCTGCAAACCGGCTCGCCATCTCCCCTGCGCATGCCAGCAGCCTGGAGCCGTCGGCATCCCGGATCGCCCGGCGCAGCTGACGTATCTCTTCGGCCTTGGCCACTGTCGACTGGCGTACCTGCTCGAGCACGACGGATACATCTGTCGTGCCGGAGTACAAAAACGGATAGAGCGATTCGATCGAGCCAGGCTCGATGGCGCCCGCAGGCGTGCTGCCGTTGTTCGAGACGGGATTCATCGTGACAGCACCGCGATCGCTTCACCGGCGTGCACGAGGATGGCGTCGCCGACACTGGCCGATACCAGCGCCACGCTGACTTCCTCGCTGCCCTGGCCGGTCCGGACGAGCGCCATCCCGTCATCGAGCAGTTGCACGACTGTGACCTGGACAGCGGTATCCGAGCAGGTGATGCAGACCTCGTCGTGGCATTCGGGTACGTTCACGCGACCACCCCGGGCGCGAGCACCCCAGGTTGCTCGAAGAAGACGTGAACCAGCTCCCAGAGCACGTGATAACAGGTGACCTGCATTTCCTTGACGATGCGCGGGTCGGTAGACCGGGTGACCAGCAGATGGTCTACTGCCGGGGAAGCGGCGACGGCGCCGCCTCCGCCGCCTACTAGCGCGATCGTCAGCAGGCCGAGGTCCCGTGCGGTCAGCATCGCCGACAGCACGCTGGCACAGTTGCCGTCGGCGGAGATACCCAGCGCGATATCTGCGGGAGCTGCGAGGTAGCGAAGCTGGTGGGAGAAGATCGAAGCCATGCCGCTCCGGGCAGCGATCCCGGTTACGGTGGCTACATCCGAGGTGAGAGAGATGGCCGGCAGTGCCCGCTTCCCGACGATGACGGGGTGCACGAACTCGACCGCCACGTGCTGGGCGTCTGGGCTGCTGCCGCCAGTGCCGAATACGACGAGCTTGCCGCCCTGGTGGAACCTGATCGCCATCTGATGGCAGGCCGCCGCCACCGCCGCAGCCTGCTCCGCGAACTCCCGCACCGGCTGGTCCCGGCGGTCGAACAGACTGCTGACCTGCTCGTCGGCGAGACCAGGAGGAGGGCGTGACCGGCGCTCGTGCGAGGCGGTCATGCCGCCGGCTCCTGGTCTGCGACGTCGGACAAATCCAGGTTGACTTCAACCTGCACAGCGTCGGCGACCTTAAGCGACCCGAGGAAGGCGGAGTACGGCTTGATCCCGAAGTCGGTCTGCCGCACGGTCGTGGTGGCCCGGTACCGGCCGGGACCGGCCTCCGTCACCTCTAGCCGCAACGGCCTGGACTGACCGGCCAGGGCGAGCGAGCCGGCGACGACACCGCCGGAACCGTCCGGCCCGGCCTCGAAGCCGGAAGCGGTGAACGTTGCCTCTGGATGGCGGTCCACGCCGAGTACTTTGCGAGCGGTCACCGAGATCTCCCGCTTATCCCGGTCGGAGAGCGGCTTAATGCCACCAGTGCCTTCGCGCACCACGAGCGCGCCCAGGTCGACTGTGACCTTGAGGCTAGCAGCCACCAGGTCAGGGCCGACGACCAGCTCGCCGGACCACCTGGCCGCGTCAATGGTCAGGTCGTGGCCTGCTGAGGCCGCCAGCCCGTCGCGGGAGGTCCGTAACGTGATCCGGCCCTGGTCCGGGCCGAACTCGCGGTGGCCAGCGCGCATCGCCATAGCAGAACGGTAGGACACATGTGGGGGGACGTCTAGCAAACTGGCTAGACAGGTCTGGCCAATCCCGCAATTGCCGGACGAAAGTGCTCCAGTTACGGCAGCGGAACCTCGCCGAAGACCTCCTGAATACGCCGCAGGTCGCGCATTCTGGGCTCGGTCGCGCCGCCGACCCAGCGGCTCACAGTTTTCACTGAAACACCGAGCTGCCGCGCCGCCGCCTGCTGGGTGAGGCCCTCGCGGCGAAGCGCGCTCGACATCCATTCCGCGAATGTCGCTGGGGAGTCATCGTGCGCGCGGCTTCCGGCCTGGTCGGCTTGGCCAGCCGCACGCAGCGATGGCAATCCGTGCAGGGCCGCTGGCGGCTGGCGAGCTACGCCGCGCGACTCGTCATCGACTGCCTGGCTGGCTGTGCCTGGGCGTCCGGCTGCCGTCGGCTGCGGGTAGGTCACCGGCGGTCCGGGAATGACCGGCGACTGGATCGCCGTGTCGGAATGCAGCACGTCGACCTCTACGTGCTCGGGGAAGATGCGGAACGCGACCTGGATGGAGCCGGTCGGACCAGCCGCGTCGAGCAGCGCGCGGAACACGGTCTGCCCAACCTGGCGGGTGCCCTCCTCGGTCAGCGGCGACTCGGCCAGGCAGCGGCGAACGAAGTCCCTGATGTCCGGGATGGATGATGGGCGCGCCGGGAACACCTGGGAGAGCACGACAACAGGGACGACCTCAATCTGGTCTCCCGCAGCTCCGTAGCTGGGCTCCGCCACCGCTCAAGTCTCCCTCTGGCAGTCACCCCACGGCGCGCCACAGCAGGGCTGCCTGTCAATGTACGTGGTACCGGACGCATCTGGAACCCGCAGCGGCTACCCGCGTGCCGCTTAGCGCCTTGCCGAGCCATTTGCTGTCTCGTCACCAGTCATAAATGACTGACTGCGCTTTGCCAGAGATTGGCAGGTTTTGGCGGAGCTGTCAGCTTGCGGCCAGACATTTCTGTCCGGTGAACTGGCCGATACTTCTTGTTACGGCATCGCGCCGGGTCTAGCATGACGACGTCCGCGCATCACCGAAGGCGAGGTGCGTTGTGGGGGTCTACGTAGGCGCATTTTTGCCGGCCGCACGGATATTCGCGGCGCCATTCGGGGAACCGTACAACCGCCGGCCAGCCGCTCGGGAGCGCGCCGCGACATTATGCCTCGTGCTTAGTGACGCGGCCGGCCACACCTGTCGTACCGACCAGGCCGAGATCGCTCGGCTTACAGTCGGCCCGGTGCCGACCAGCCTTGGGGTGCGGACCAGCCCGGTGCCGACGCGGCCAGCGTCGGGCAGGACACAAGCGACCAGTACACAAGCGAGGAGGTGGCCTTGCCATGGCCGCTGACACACAGACTGACCCAGGACAGGCCAATCCTGCGCAGGCCGACACCGCCGAGCCGGTTGTGCACATCCTCTGGATGAATGGCGGCCTCGGCTGCGATGGGGACTCCGTTGCGCTGACCGCGGCTACCCAGCCGAGCATCGAGGAAATTGCACTCGGCGCGCTGCCGGGACTGCCCAAGGTGGCCGTGCACTGGCCGCTGATCGATTTCGAGTGCGGTCCGGAGACCGGCGCGGACAACTTCATCGAGTGGTGGCACAAGGCCGATCGCGGCGAGCTCGATCCGTTCGTCCTGGTGGTCGAGGGCTCTATCCCGAACGAGGCGATCAAGGACGAGGGCTACTGGTGCGGTTTCGGGAACAACCCGGCTACCGGGCAGCCCATGACGACAAGCGAGTGGCTGGACCGGCTGGCGCCGAAGGCGATCTGCGTCCTGGCTGTCGGCACCTGCGCGACTTACGGCGGCATCCACGCGATGGCCGGCAACCCGACCGGCGCTATGGGGGTGCCTGATTACCTCGGCTGGGACTGGCGGTCAAAGGCCGGGCTGCCGATCGTCTGCGTGCCGGGCTGCCCGATCCACCCGGACAACCTGTCCGAGACGATCCTCTACCTGCTGTACCAGGTGGCCGGCGCCGCCCCGATGATCCCGCTTGATGAAGCGCTGCGGCCGACCTGGCTGTTCGGCGCGACCGTGCACGAGGGCTGCGACCGGGCCGGCTACTACGAGCAAGGCGACTTCGCCAATGAGTACGGCTCGCCCAAGTGCCTGGTGAAACTGGGCTGCTGGGGTCCGGTGGTGAAGTGCAATGTGCCGAAGCGCGGCTGGATCAACGGCGTAGGCGGCTGCCCGAATGTCGGCGGCATCTGCATTGCCTGCACGATGCCGGGGTTCCCCGACAAGTTCATGCCATTCATGGACGAGCCGCCGGGCGCTCGCGTGTCCACTGCTGCAAGCAGCCTGTACGGGACTGTTATCCGCACGCTGCGCAGCTTCACCGCCAAGACTGCCGACGAAGAGCCCAAGTGGCGGAAGAAGAGCGACGAGCTCCTGACTGGCTACAAGAAGACCTGGTGACATCCCCTGGCGGCAGCGTGCCTGCGGGCCGCGCCGCGCTCTGCAGCGGAAGAAGGAACCGGAAATGACAGCGGTTGAAGACACCAGCCTTGTGGAGATGGCTTGGGATCCGATCACCAGGATCGTCGGCAGTCTCGGCATCTACACCAAGATTGACTTTAAGCAGAAGAAGGTAGTGGAGTGCCACAGCACATCCTCGATCTTCCGCGGCTACAGCATCTTCATGAAGGGCAAGGACCCGAGGGACGCGCACTTCATCACCAGCCGAATCTGCGGCATCTGCGGCGACAACCACGCCACCTGCTCGGTCTACAACCAGAACATGGCCTACGGCGTGCGGCCGCCGCACCTGGGTGAGTGGATCATCAATCTCGGCGAGGCGGCCGAGTACATGTTCGACCACAACATCTTCCAGGAGAACCTAGTCGGCGTTGACTTTTGCGAGCGGATGGTCAGCGAGACCAACCCCGGCGTCATGGAGCTGGCGAATCGGACCGAATGCCCGCACGCTGCTGACCACGGCTACAAATACATCGGCGACATCATGCGGTCACTCAATCCGCTGGAAGGCGAGTTTTACCGCGAGGCACTCCAGGTGTCCCGGTCCACCAGGGAGATGTTCTGCCTGATGGAAGGCCGTCACGTGCACCCATCGACGCTGTACCCCGGCGGCGTCGGTACCACGCCGACGGTGCAGCTCTTCACCGACTACCTGACCAGGCTGATGCGCTACGTCGAGTTCATGAAGCGCGTCGTACCGATGCATGACGACCTGTTCGATTTCTTCTACCAGGCCATGCCCGGTTACGAGGAGGTTGGCCGTCGGCGCGCCGACATGGTCTGCTGGGGCAGCCTCAACGATCCCGAGCATTGCGACTTCCGCTACGACCACATGACCAACTGGGGCCGCAAGATGTTCGTCAGCCCCGGCGTGATCAGGGACGGGCAACTGCTGACCAACGACCTGGTAGAGATCAACCTGGGCATCCGCATCCTGCTTGGCAGCTCTTACTACGAGGACTGGGAAGACCAGGAGATGTTCGTTACCCGCGATCCGCTGGGTAACCCGGTCGACCGCAGGCACCCGTGGAACCAGCACACTATCCCCAGGCCGGCCAAGCGCGACTTCGGCGACAAGTACAGCTGGGTCATGTCGCCCCGGTGGTTCGACGGCGAGAACCACCTAGCCGCGGACACCGGCGGCGGCCCGATCGCCAGGCTCTGGGCGACGGCGCAGGGCGGCCTGGTGGACTTTGGCTACGTCAAGTCGACCGGCAACAGCGTGCTGATAAACCTGCCGCGGACCGTCACCAAGCCCGAAGTCACCTTCGAGTGGAAGATCCCGACCGATGCCAGTGGCGCGCCACTATCGAACGCGATCGAGCGGGACCGGGCCCGGACCTATTTCCAGGCCTACGCCGCCGCATGCGCACTGCACTTCATGGAGAAGGCACTTGCCGAGCTGCGGGCGGGTCACACCAAGACCTGGGAGCCGTTCAACGTTCCGGATGAGGCCAACAGCTGCGGCTTCACCGAGGCCGTACGCGGCGTGCTCTCGCACCACATGGTGATCAGGGGCGGGAAGATCGCCAACTACCATCCGTACCCGCCGACGCCATGGAACGCGAGCGTTCGTGACAGCTACGGAACGCCAGGGCCTTATGAGGACGCGGTGCAGAACACCCCGATCTTCGAGGAGAACCCGCCCGAGCGCTTCAAGGGCATCGACATCATGCGGGCCGTACGCAGCTTCGACCCGTGCCTGCCCTGCGGCGTGCACATGTACCTCGGGAACGGCAAGGCCCTGCAGAAGGTGCATTCGCCGATGGCAGCCATCTTGTCGACCTGATAGTCCTGGACTGGCCCGGATGAGCCGACCCGGGCCAGTCCAGATCCAGCGGCTGCGACGGCTGCAGCGAGCGCACCCGTCAGCCCGGCAGCCGCCCAGTACACGGAGGCGAGTGGCATGACCGGCGTGCAGACAGTCAGCGCACGAGTCGAGGAACTGCTCGGTGCGCTCAATTCGGGCGGCTTCGGTAACGCTGCGCCGGCCGCGGAGGAACTGGTAAGCCTGCTGGTCGGCAATGTACGGCGACGGGCTGACTCAGATTGTGAGCACGCTCAAGGCTCAGGGGCCGCCCGGCGAGGCTATCCTTGCCCAGCTAGCCGACGAGCCGCTGGTTGAAAGCCTGCTGCTGCTCCATGACCTGCACCCGCTCGATGTGGACGCGAGGATCCAGCGGGCGCTGGACCGGGTCCGCCCGTACCTGGGCTCGCACGCTGGCGGCGTCACGTACCTCGGGGTCTTCGATGGCGTCGCCAAACTCCAGCTCGAAGGCAGCTGCCACGGCTGCCCGTCGTCGACCGTCACCGTGCAGCTTGCGATCACCGGCGCGGTACAGGATGCCGCGCCGGAGGTCTGCGAGGTGGTGGTGGCAGGAATGACGGCCCCGCCGGAGCCGAAGCTGCTGCAGATCGGCAAGCGCCCGGCTGAAACCCCAGTTCAGGAAGGGAACGGGGTCGGCTGGGTGACGCTGCCCGATGTTGGGCCGCCGAGTTCCAGGCCGGTCAGTGCCACGGCCGAAGGAGTGGCAGTCCTGCTGTGCTCAGTGCGCGGAACCCTGTACGCCTACCGCGACTGCTGCGCCGGGTGCGGCGCCTCCATGGCCGACGGCCATCTCGATCGCGAGGTGCTCTCCTGCCCCGGCTGCGGGGCCAAGTACAACGTCAGGCTGGCCGGCCGCAGCACCGACGGCTCCGATCTGCACCTCGACCCGCTGCCATTGCTTGCTGACAGCCAAGGAGTACGGGTTGCCGTTCCGGACGCGGTGCCATCATGACAGGGCAGACCGGCCTGCGCCGCTTCGTCAAGCCTCCGGCGGCGCCAGCACCGAGCCGCACCATCGGCAGCCGCGCTGACGGCCGGGCCGGAAGCCGCCGAGCGATGCGAGCTCTGCAGCACCGAAGTGCCGGCCGAGCACGGTCACATCGCCGACCTTGAAGTAGCGTCGTTGTTGTGTGCCTGCCGCGCCTGTTACCTGCTGTTCACCCTGCCGACGGCGGGCCGCGGCAAGTACCGAGCGGTGCCCGACCGGTACCTGCACGATCCGGACCGGGTGATGACGCCGGCCGAGTGGGACCAGCTCGAGATTCCCGTTGCGCTGGCGTTCTTTCTGCGTAGCTCGCGCAGCGGCGGCGAGCTGATGGGCTTCTACCCGAGCCCGGCTGGTGCCACCGAATGTCGGCTCGACCTGCAGCTGTGGGCGCGGTTTGTCGCTGACTATCCGCTACTAGGCGCGCCCGAACCAGATGTTGAAGCGGCCCTGATCAGCCGGTCTGACGCCGGTGTCGAGTACTTCCTCGTGCCCATTGACGCCTGCTACGAGCTCGCCGGGCGAATGCGCTTGTACTGGCGGGGCTTTGACGGCGGCACCGAGGCGCGGGACAGTATCGCCACGTTCCTGGCCGACGTGCGCAAGCGTGCCCGGCATGTCCGCACTGACACGTTGCAGGGTCAGGCGAGCTCGGGTGCCTGAGCTCGTATTCGACTGCACAGGCGCCCGCGCTGACAAGTACTCGGTCGTGCCGTCCATGTTCATGTCGCTGCGGATCAGCGAGACGACCGGTGAGCGGGTCGAGGCGATCGCGCTTCGTTGCCAGATCCGGATAGAGCCGGCCCGGCGGCGCTACTCCGATGAGGAAGCGGAGCGGCTGAACGACCTGTTCGGCGAGACGCAGCGCTGGGCTGACACTCTCAAGCCGGTCCAGTTCATCAACTTGTCGATCATGGTCCCGGGCTTCACCGGCAGCACTGACATTGAACTCCCCGTGCCGCTGACCTACGACATGGAAATCGGCGCAACCCGCTACTTCGCGGGGCTCGACGATGGGGAAGCGCCGCTACTGCTGCTGTTCAGCGGCACGATCTTCAGCATCGCCGATGGCCGCATGTCCGTGACTCAGGTGCCGTGGAGCAAAGAGGCGACCTACCGGCTGCCAGTCAGCGTTTGGCGCGAGGCCATCGACGCGCATTTCCCGAATGCGGCATGGATCCGGATGAGCACCTATACCTTCGATGAACTTCTCAGGTTCAAGCTGGCCAGGGGGCTGCCCACCTGGGAGGCCACCATCCTGACGTTGCTGTCTGAGGCGGCTGACCGAGCGGAAGACGCCTCATGAGCCTCAACGCCGAGCATCTGGATCATGCGCGCAAGGTTGCGGACGCGATCTTGTATGAGGGCTACTTGCTGTACCCGTACCACAAGGCGGCCCAAAAGAATCAGGCTCGGTTCCAGTTCGGCGTTCTGATGCCACCGGGTTATTCCCTGGTCGATCCGCACGAGGCGAGCTCTAGCCAAACGGAATGCCTGCTCGAATGCGCCGACGATGCGGAGATACGGGTCCTTGTCAGGTTCCTGCAGTTGCAGCGGCGGCTCGCACAGAGCGTCTCGCCGGAGAGCGGTGAGCTGCACGACGTGGGGACGCTGCACGTCGAGGGGGCAGAGTACACGTCCTGGGATGAGGCCATTGAGCGCGAGCAGCGCGTTACGGCAACGGTCGGGGAGCTGCTCGGTACGGATACCCGCGTCGAGTTTCATATCGGGGCCGGTGAGACGGTCGAGGAGCTCACCGATTCCGGCGGCCGGCCAGCGGGCCGGTTGATCCGGCGATGGGGCGCACTCGACGGATCGATCGCATTGCACGCGGACCGCGTCGCCGGGCCGTATCACGCGCTGCGGTTGCGGGTGCTGGTGGAAAATACCTCAACCCCGCTGGCGGGACTGACCCGCCGGGATGACGGTCTCAGGTGCGCAATGATCGCCGCCCACTCCCTGATCGGCGCTCCTGGCGGTTCGTTCCTGTCCCTGACCGATCCGCCGGAGTGGGCGGCCGCCGCCGTCGCCGCCTGCCGTAACGTCGGCACCTGGCCGGTCCTGGCCGGTCCCGACGACTGCCGTGACCTGATGCTGTCGTCGCCGATCATCCTCTATGACCATCCGGAAATCGCAGCGGAGAGCGCTGGCGACCTGTTCGACGGGACGGAGATCGACGAGATCCTGACCCTGCGGACGCTAGCCCTGACCGACGCCGAGAAGCAGCTGGCGCGGGCGACCGACGGCCGCGCCGCCGAACTGATCGACCGGCTGGAGGACATGCCACCGCAGCTGCTCGAGCGGATGCATGGCGCGATCCGCTACCTGAAGTCGGCACCGGCCGGGGCGGCCGCATTCCGGTCCGAGCCTGGCGACGGAATCGACTGGCCCGCGCCCGAAGTCACCGACCGCCCATCGGTGCCTTGGTGGGACCCCGGTTCTGACGCGTCGGTGTCGCCAGAGACGGATTCCGTCCTCGTTGACGGCGTGCGCATCGCCCGCGGCTCTAGGGTCTTGATGCAACCGGGAACCAGGCGAGCCGACGCACAGGACCTGTTCCTGGCCGACCGTGAGGCCATCGTCGAAGCCGTCCTGCATGACGTCGATGGCCAGGTTCACCTGGCCGTCACGCCTGCTGATGATCCGGCAGCGGACCTGAACCGCAATCATGGCCGGTTCCTCTACTTCGCGCCCGATGAAGTGCGGCCCCTTGAGCACGGCAGGCCGGTAACCGAGCAACCGAAAGGAGGGGAACGATGATCACGAGGCTAGTCAAGGCGGCGCTGCTGGCCGCGGTTCTCGCCGCGATTGTGCAGTCAATTCCGGATATCAAGCGGTACCTAGAACTGCGGGATATGTGACCGTGGCGGACCCAGCCCGCCAGCTTTCTGTACACCCCCTGAGAGGCAGGGCACGATCATGGAGACTCTCTTTGGCTTCGTAGCCGGCTACCTGGCTGGCTGCAAGGACGGGCCGGATGGCCTGAAACGGCTGCGCGCTTCGGTCGAGGCGATCATGAAATCGGACGAGACGAAGCGGGTCGCGGCGGAGGCGCTGAGCTTTGCCGAGCTCGTGGTGCGACGCGCGGCGTCCGGCCGGAGTCTGACGGGAACTGTGGGTTCTGTCACCGAGATGCTGGTGCATCGGGCAGCGGAGATCGGCAAGGGGGCTCGCGCCGCCTGAGTCATCCTGGGCCGGCCGGTTACCGATTGGCATCGCAGGCTGGCCCGGTGCCCGTATCCGGCTGCATAGGCTAGGCACGTGCCTCCACCACCGTCGTCTCGCACCGCTTTGGTCCGCAGGGCCCGCAAGATCAACCGGGAACTTGCCGTCCTGTACCCGGACGCCCACTGCGAACTGGATTTCACCAGCCCGCTTGAGTTGCTGGTCGCCACGATCCTGAGTGCGCAGACCACTGACAAGCGGGTCAATATGGTAACGCCAGTTCTTTTTGCTAAATACAGGACAGCAGAGGACTATGCGGCCGCCGACCGCGACGAAGTCGAGAGGATTATCCAGTCGACCGGCTTCTTTCGCGCTAAGACCACCAGCCTGATCGGGCTCGGCCAGGCGCTCTGCGATCGGTTCGGCGGCAAGGTGCCCGCTCGGCTGACCGACCTGGTCACGCTGCCTGGGGTAGGCCGCAAGACGGCGAACGTGGTGCTCGGCAATGCGTTCGGCGTTCCGGGTATCACTGTCGACACGCATTTTGCCCGGCTCTCGCACCGGTTCGGCTGGACCACGCAACAGGACCCGGTGAAGATCGAGCAGGAAGTCGGCTCGCTGTTTCCCAAGAGCGAGTGGACGATGCTGTCGCACCGGCTGATCTGGCACGGCCGCCGGGTTTGCCATTCCCGCAGGCCGGCTTGCGGTGCCTGCGGTGCCGCAGCGCTGTGCCCGTCGTATGGCGAGGGGCCGACCGATGCGGCGACGGCCCGCAAGCTCGTCAAGACCGGGCCGTTCTCTTGACCGCAGGTGCGGGCAGAGATCACGGCGGGGACGCGTCTGATCAGGCACCGGACTGGCTGACCAGGCTGGCAAAATCCGCTACGCAAATGCCAGTGCCTGCGGCCCTGCGGCCGCCGGCCTCAGGAGGCCGGCCCGCAGCAGTCCTGATCTTGTTCGGCACCGGTCCGAACGGTCCCGATGTGCTACTCATCGAGCGCGCAGCCGATCTTCGCAAGCACGCCGGGCAGCCCGCCTTTCCTGGTGGCGCGATCGACGAGGTCGACGGCGGACCGGTGCCAGCGGCCCTGCGTGAGGCTGCCGAGGAGACCGGGGTCGACCCGGACGGCGTCTTGGTCGTCGGCGTGCTACCCCAGCTCTACATTCCCAGGAGCGACTTCCGGGTGACTCCGGTGCTGGGCTGGTGGCACACGCCCGGCGCGGTTGCTCCCGGCGACCCCGCCGAGATAGCCGCGGTCCTCAGGGTGCCGGTGGCCGAGCTGGCCAGCCCGGCCACGCGGATGATGATCCGCTATCCGGCTGGCCTGCCGGGCCCGGCCTTCCGGGCGGGCGGGCTGATTATCTGGGGCTTCACGGCAGTGCTGCTCGACCGGCTGCTGGCGCTCGGCGGCTGGGAGGAACCGTGGGACTCCAGCCGCATAACGGCGCTCAGCGCTGGCGAGCTCCCGGCTGGCTGGCCAGCTGCGCCCAGCTGACGAATCGGCGCCCTACAGGGCCGCAGCGCGGCCGGCCGCCCTATAAATTGAGTGAGTGCCCGGTGACTTGCTCGACCTGATACTGCTTGCGCTCATCGCGGCGTTCGCCGTGGCCGGATACCGGCAAGGCTTCATCATCGGCGTGCTGAGCCTGGCCGGCTTCGTCGTCGGTGTCGCCGCCGGCGCCTACATTGCACCCGGCATCTCCAGGCTGGTCGCCAAGAGCGCACCCTGGCAGGCGTTCATCGCCATCCTGGTGGTCTTCGTCGCTGCGGTCGCCGGCATGCTGATAGCGTCCGCGATCGGCGTCGCGGTCCGGTCCCGAGTGACGGGCCGGCCGGCGACCTTCGTTGACGCACTCGGCGGCGCTGCAGTGAACGTCGTGGCCGTTCTGGTAGTCGCCTGGCTGATCGGCTCCTTCGTGGCTGGAGCGCCGTTCCCGCTCGTCGCCCGGCAGGTCAGCAACTCCGCGGTATTGCGGACGGTAGATGCGCTGATGCCACGCGGAACGTTGTACCTCCCGGTGTTCCCGGCGCTCAAGATGTTGCTGAACAACGGATTGTATTCACCGGTTTTCAGTTTCGGGGACAACGCGCTGAACCTCTCGCCAGCCGACGCCGCGGTGCTGAATTCCCGTGGGATTGCGCTGGACAAGGCGAGCATCGTGAAGATCAAGGGTCTCGCGACATCCTGCTCGCTCCAGATTGAGGGCTCGGGCTTTGTCATCTCGCCGGGCCACGTGCTCACCAATGCGCACGTCGTAGCGGGCGTGACGCACGGCCCGTATGTCTACACCAGCACTGGCGGAGACTTCAATGCCCGGGTAGTACTGTTTGACCCGCAGCGCGATATTGCCGTGCTGGATGTTCCCGGCCTGACCGCCAGGCCACTCAGGTTCGCCGCTGCGGCAGCTGACGGGGCGAACGCCGCCGTGGCCGGCTATCCGCTCGATAGCCCGCGCCTCACTCTCGGCGCGGCGCGGGTCGGCCGCAGCCTCCCTGCCTTGGGGCCGAACATCTATGCCACCAGCCAGGTGGACCGGCAGATCTACGAGCTGCGAGCCCTCGTGCAACCCGGAAACTCCGGCGGTCCGCTGCTGGCGCCCGATGGCCGCGTATACGGCGTGGTGTTCGCCGCGTCGACGGCATACCCCGAGACGGGCTACGCTCTCACGGCAAGCGAGGTCACCAGTGATGCTGACAGGGGCGCGAGCAAGTACGCACCGGTCTCGACCCAGCGCTGCCAGGGTTAGCGTTCCCCGGCTGGCGTGACGAGCCGCAGCTGCAGGTCCGTCTCCCGCACCGCGCTCAGGCCCGTGCTCTCGATGCGGGCGGCCAGCTCATCACATCGAGCGGCAAGGCCGGCGACGTCCACATGGTGCGGGCCGGGAGCCGCGTAGCGAGCCAGCCGGCCGCCGGCGCGGCGCAGCAGTGTCACGGCGCCGTGGGCATTGCCGCGCCGGGCGTGCGTCAGGCCGACAGCGACCTGCGCCAGGCCCTGCCAGAGGTCCCGCTCGGCCGACGGTGCCGCCTTCCACGCCGCCTCAAGGACCTCGTGCGCATGAAAGGGCAGGCCCTGATCCAGCAGTTGCTGGGCGCTGGCGAGAGCCTCGGCCGGAGGCAGGGCAGCCTGATCGGCAGGTACCACGCCACCTGCGGCATCCCTGGGCAACGGCCTGCCGAGCTGATCACGCGGCCGGGCGTTCCGGGCTCGGCCCGCGGCGTCCCGGTCCCTGCGATCGGCGCCCTTGCCGCTGTCAGTCCGGCCGGAAGCATGCATCATGACGGGCTAGCGTTCCGGCTCTGGGTCGGCCAGCCAAGACCGAAGTTCCAGGTCGAAGCGCTCGGGCACTTCCTCGTGCGGGAAATGGCCGGCTCCGTCCAGCAGGCGCCAGCGATAAGGCGCCTCGACGTGCACGCCGGACCCGCGGGCCGCGTTCGGCAGGACGCACGGATCGAGGGCACCGTGCAGGTGCAGCGTCGGGGCCTGGATCGGCGAGCGCATCATCCGGGTGTACCGGATACCGTCCGGCCGGAACCTCGACCGCAGGTACCAGCGGTGGTACTCAAGCGCGGAGTGCACGACGGACGGGACGCTCATCGCGTCCTGATACCGCCGTTCGGTTTCCGGGTCCGGCCAGCCAGGTCCTGACCACGCCTCGAGCAGCTGCCCGACCCGGCGGGCGCCATCCTTCAGAAGGCGGCGTTCCGGCAGCATGGGCAGCTGGAATCCGAGCGCATACGTCATGCTCCTGGCATGGGCAAAAGGTGCGGACAGCACAGCTGCCCGTAGCCGGAGCGGGTGTGGCATCGAGACAATGGCCAGACGGCGAACTACTTTGGGGTGGTAAGTGGCCATCGTCCAGGCGATAAGGCCACCCCAGTCATGACCGACGACAATCGCGTTGGCTTCGCCGAGCGACCGCACCAGCCCGGCCGCGTCGGACGCGGCGGTTACCAGATCGTATCCGCGCGGCGGCTTGTCGCTGCCGCCGTAGCCGCGCAAGTCGGGCGCTACCGCACGATAGCCAGCCTCGCTCAGCGAGCTGAGCTGCTGCCGCCAGGTCCACCAGAACTGCGGGAACCCGTGCAGCAACAGCACGAGCGGGCCGTCGCCGCTCTCGGCAACGTGAAACCGCGTGCCGTTCGCGCTCACCGACCGGTGCGACCATGGGCCGCTGAGGTAGATGGATGCGTTGCCGCGGGCCATCGCTAGCCCGTCTTGGCGCTGGCTTTGGACACGGCCGACCCTGACTTCGGCCGCCTGCGCAACACGGAGATGCCATCGGCAACGCTACGCCGGGTCTTGCTCATGCCATCGACATGGCGGACCATCCGAAACGCGATCAATGCAGCGGCGGCGATGAGCAGTATGCAGACCCCGGCCACAATCAGGAATGCGGCCCACAGCCAGATTCCCACCGCCTGAAGGCCGAACGCGAACGCGAAGCAGAGCAGCATCAGCACCAGGCAGGCAGCGAATAGCGCCACCCCGACGAGCGCGCCCGAGATGCCAAGGCGTTTAGCGTCCGCTTTGAGCTCAAGCTTGGCCAGATCTAGCTCGTACCGGACCAGCTGGGAGATGTCCCTGGTCGCGACGGACACAAGATCGCCGATGGACTGATCGGCCACGCCCGCAGACGTGCGCCTGACCGCCGGATCGGCCATAGATGCCTCCCTCTTCTTCATGCTGTTAAGTCAAAGTCTTGCTTATACCCAATGGCCACCGGAGCCGGCCTGCCGGAATTGGCAAAAACACGCACTTCACAAGGGTGCGCGCAGAGCGGATTTTGGGCAGCCGCTGAGTCAGCGTTTCCTCGGGTAGTTCAGGGTCCGGCACAATCGAAGAGCTCGGATCAGCCGGCCGTGGCCGAGCCAGGCCGGCGGAAAACCACAGCACGCCGACGACAAACCGGGCTGATCGTGAGATAGCAGGCTCAACAGAAATCCCAACCGGCGCCAACAATCGCCGCCCGTGAGGACATGCAAACGGCGCCCCGCAGGGCGCCGTCGCACCAAACACGTCAAGCCGGGCTACCAAGCGTGCACCTTCACTGCCGTGGTAGGCGGACGAGGCTGCTGCCCAGTTCGCCTGCCGCGGCACGCCTCCCGCGGCTGGTCGCGCGTGGGTACCCGGCTGCCGTGTACGGACTTCATGTCCGTCCGTGGTTCCTTTCTACTGGCCTGCGGCGGGTTTGAAAAGCCCCGAGCGTGATCGATTCGTTATCTGAATCGATCACGCTGCTCACATGCAGCCTGCCTTCCCTCCGGACCGGCCCGGCTGCATGCCAGGTCGGGCCAGCCGCGCAGCTTGGCGAGCTGGTACAGCCCGCGACCCGGGGTTCACCACATGCGGACGTCCGGCTACCTCCCGCAGCGGCAGGTCGGTCACCGAGTCGCCGGAGGCGTAACAGTTGGCGCGCTGTCCTCACGCTGAGCCGCGAGTCGCCGGCGTAATCGGCTTTCGCCTGGCCGTAGTCATAAAAGCCGACACTGCCGGTAGCGGCCGAGTCCTAGGGCAGCGCGCTGACCTGCTCGCATACCGCTCCATCTGGTATTGACCGCCGCCGCTGAGGCGAAAGTTCAATTGTGCGCAGCGCCGCATAGCACGTGAATGCAGTTGATCAGCCTGTGCTGGTAAAACGGCGGCGCGAACGCGAGCGTGCTTGATCTGGAGATGATGGTCTTGTCTGGGCCAAAGAAAAAGCAGCCGTAGTTGCGCTACTACCCTCGACGGATGTGCCCAAGGTCCGGCAACATAGGGGAAAGCACCAGAACCCTTTGCGGTTCGGCATGACCGGCTGGTAACTTGCCCCGATTGCAACTAGTCTTTCTTGTGTAACGGACCCGGCTCTGCCCCCCCGGAGCCGGACCGTCTGGCGACCCCCGTTCTCCCCCCCGACGGGGGTCGCCCCATGTCCGGACACAAGTCGCCGCGATGTTCGGACTGGGCTGGCGGGGCTAGCCCGTTTTCCGGCTGATCGTTGCCTGGTGAATCGGGGCCAGGCTCATTGCGCCGTGGTCAATCGGTCGCCGGTCAGCACCCATCTCGTCGGGCCGAGCGTGCTCCTCCGGCCGGATCCCCAGCGGCGGCGCGCCAGCGAGCAGGCATCGCAGCAGGGTTACCGCGTCCCGCTTGGCCAGCGGGTGATTGCCACTGCCGCACTTTGGCGACTGAATGCACGAAGGGCAACCGGCTGTACATTCACAGCTGTCAATGGCATCGGCGGTGGCGGCTAGCCACTGGCACGCTGCGGCGAAGCCACGCTCGGCAAACCCGGCACCGCCAGCATGGCCGTCGTATACGAACACTGTCAGCTTTCCTGTCGCCGGGTGAACATCTGCCGATACCCCGCCGACGTCCCACCTGTCGCAGGCGGCCACCAGCGGGAGCAGGCCGATGGCAGCGTGCTCGGCGGCGTGCGCGGCGCCAGCCAGGTCGACGCCGGACGCCGCCAGCCCGGCCCGCTGAGCAGCCGAGATCGTCCACCAGACAGCCCTGGTCGGCAACCTGCGCTCGGGCAGGTCGAGGACGTCCTCGCCGATAAGCAGCCCAGTCTCGGCGCTGCGCCTGGCGTAGGACACCACCTGCCTGGTCACCAGCACGTCGCCGAAGCACACCTCGGCCCCGCCCCAGTCCGATCTGGTCAGCTCGGCCTGGACGTCGATGCTGGTGATCTCCCTTGCGACGGTGGCGTAGCCGGGATCGCCGAGCTCCACCAACGCGATCCGCTCGGCCAGCTCGAGCTTACTGACCAGGTACATATCTCCCTGGTGCGGATAGACAGCACCGGTGTGCGCGAGGAAATGCGCGGACGGCTCGTCTACCGTTCCCACCAGCCGCCCGGTGGCCAGCTCGACGATCCTTACCGGCTCACCGTCAGTCCCGCGCAGCCCGGTCCGCATGCCAATGCCCTGCCGAGTGCAGAACCAGCGGCCGCCGCGGGCTCGCAGCAGCCCATCAGCGGCCAGCCTGGCGGCAAGCGGCCCTGCTGCGGCGCTGAAAGCGGCCAGGTCATGCCCGGTCAGCGGAAGCTCTGCCGCCGCCGCGCACAGGTGCGGCGCTAGCACGTAGGTGTTGTCGGGGTCCAGCACGGTCGCCTCGACCGGTGCGCCGAGTAGCGCCTGCGGATGATGGACCAGGTAGGTATCGAGCGGGTCGTCCCGTGCGATCAGGATGGCAACCGCATCCCGGCCCGCGCGCCCGGCCCGGCCGGCCTGCTGCCAGAGCGCCGCCCTGGTGCCGGGCCAGCCAGCCATCAGTACCGCGTCGAGCCCGGTCACGTTGACGCCGAGTTCCAGCGCGGTGGTGGCGGCCAGGCCAGTAATCTCGCCGGCTCGGAGCGCTTCCTCCAGTGCGCGGCGTTCCGCTGGCAGATAGCCGGACCGATAGGCAGCGACACGGTCGGCTAGCGCGGCCGCGCCCGCATCGGCCAGGTGCCTGCGGGCCGACAGAGCCACCGATTCTGCGCCGCGCCGGGACCGGACGAATGCCAGCGCCGGCACGTGGCAGCGGACAAGATCGGCCAGCAGCTGCGCTGCCTCGGCAGTAGCGGCTCGTCGAACCGGAGCACCAGCTTCCCCTCGCGCGCCGGTCAAGGGTGGCTCCCACAGCGCGAAGGTCAGCGGACCGCGGGGTGCGCCGTCGGCACTGACAGCCTGCACGGGCCGGCCAGTCAGCCGGGTCGCGCAGCGGGCCGGCTCGCTGATAGTCGCAGACGCCAGGACAAAGACAGGCTCACCGGCGCTGTGGTGGTAGGCGACCCGCCGCAGCCGCCGCAGCACGTGAGCCACATGGGAGCCGAACACCCCTCGATAGGTGTGGCACTCGTCCACAATCACCACGCGCAGCTTCCGGAAGAAGCCATTCCACCTGGCATGCAGGGGCAGTAGCGAATGATGCAGCATGTCTGGCGTGGTCAGCAGGTAATTGGCGTGCGATCTCGCCCTGGTCCGCTCGGCCCACGGCGTGTCGCCGTCGACGACCGCGGCACGCACCCGGCTGAGTCCAAGGGAGCGCACAAGCTTGAGCTGGTCGGCTGCCAGAGCGCGCGTCGGCGCTACGTAAAGGGCGGTTCCCCCATCAAGCACGGCGGTCAGGGCGGGCAGCAGGTAACCGAGCGATTTGCCCGACGCCGTGCCGGTCGAGATGATCACGCTGCGGCCTGACCTGGCCAGGTCGGCTGCCTCCGCCTGGTGCTGCCACGGTGCCGTGATGCCCGCTCGCGCCAGGGCATCAATGAGCTCGGCGGGCACCCAGCCCGGCCAGTCGGCGCGGCTGCCCGCACGCCCCGGTAGCTCGGCCCGGAATGTCAGCCTGCCGGCTCGCGCCCCAGCCGCGAGAATTGCCGCTGCCGGGCGCGAATCAGCGCCGCTGAACAGCGTTTCGCCGGGGACAAGCGGCGGTACGGGTGACATCGGATCCCAGTGTCTCTCACGACGCAAGGTGCCCGCGACGGCGATCTGGTATAGGAATAACGTCAGGGCGTGGTTGAATGCGCGACAGGGCACGCCTTACGGGAGACGGCCGAGCAAACCGCCGCTGGACATAACCGCCGTAATTGGCGCTGGAGGACTTGTGGATCTGAAGCTGGACCACCACAGCAAGGATGGCATCGAGATCGTCGATGTTGAGGGCGAGATCGACGTGTACACCGCTCCGCGCTTGCGTGAACTGCTGATCGAGCTAGTTAACAACCGTTTCTATCAGCTAGTCGTCAATATGGAGAAGGTCGAATTCCTCGACTCGACCGGGCTCGGCGTTCTCGTTGGCGGGCTGAAGCGGGTTCGGGCGCACGACGGCTCGCTCGACCTGGTCTGCACCCAGGAGCGAATCCTGAAGATCTTCAGGATCACCGGCCTGACCAAGGTCTTCGGCATTCACGACACGGTCGACGAGGCTATCGCGGCTCGCCGGGCAGAGAAGTAGGCCGCCGGGGCGGGCTAGCGAGGCCGAGATGGCAACAGTAGAGCTGAGTTTCACCGCGCTGCCGGCTCACGTTCGGACGGCCAGGCTGGTAGCGACCGCCGTGGCCAGGCGCAGCGGAGTCGACGAGTCCTTGCTTGACGAGGTCAGGCTGGCGGTAGGCGAGGCGTGCTCGCGCGCCGTCGAGGGCCACCAGCTCTACTGTCCGACCGAGCCAGTGCGGCTCGCCCTGACCGACCTGGCTGGCCGCTTCGAGGTCGAGGTCACCGATAACTGTGCTGCGGACGCGCTGCCGGCCGGGTCAGCTGGCGGAGCCGAGCCGGCCGGACGGGCGGCGCCGGCTGGTTCGGCCGGGCCCGGCCCCCAGCTTGAAGGCCTGGACAGCCGTCCGTCGGGGTTTGGCCTGCCTGCCTCGCTCGGCATCGCGGTCATCGAGAGCCTCGCTGATAACGTCCAGATCAGCGAAACCCCGGCTGGCACCAGCATCAGGATGAGCTGGCCGTCGGCCGGAGCCCGCTAACCCCGGCGAGATGGGCGGCGGCCATCACCGGCAGGGCACCGTTACGTCACAAATTCGTCGCGACTGCGTAAGTAACCGCACCCGGTTCACATTCGGCTTACATCGATGCGTAGACTCCCGGCACCGTCGTTGGTCGGCTCGGCATGCCTTCTCATCGGCAGTCGGCGCCGGGTCGCTACGAACTAAGCCCACCAGACTGTGCCATTTGCGTCGGCCCGGTACTACCTTGTAATCCCCTGTCAAGGAGGATGGATGTCGCACAACCTCGCCCTGGCGGGAAGCACGGCCACCGTCAGTGGCGGCAACCTGGCCTGGGTAGCCGTGGTGGCCGTCATCGCGCTGATGGCGCTCGCCGTCGCGGGCTGGCTGGTCCGAGACGTTCTGGCGGCCAGTCAGGGTACGCCGAAGATGCAGGAGATCGCCAAGGCCGTTCAGGAAGGCGCGGCCGCATACCTGCGCCGCCAGTTCAGGACCCTGAGCGTCTTCGTCGTCCTGATCTTCTTCGTGCTGCTCGTGCTGCCGGCAGTCAACGAGTCGGTTAGGTTCGGCCGGTCGATCTTCTTCCTTGTCGGGGCCCTGTTCTCCGCAACTACCGGGTTCACCGGCATGTGGCTCGCGGTCCGCGGCAACGTCAGGGTCGCCGCTGCCGCCAAGGAGGCAGGCGAGCGCCCCGCGATGCGGATCGCTTTCCGCACCGGCGGGGTGGCGGGCATGTTCACGGTCGGGCTCGGCCTGTTCGGTGCCGCCGTTGTTGTGCTCATCTATAAGGGCAACGCGTCCAGCGTGCTGGAGGGCTTTGGTTTCGGCGCCGCACTCCTCGCCATGTTCATGCGGGTGGGCGGCGGAATCTTCACCAAGGCTGCCGACGTGGGTGCCGACCTGGTCGGCAAAGTCGAGAAGCACATACCCGAGGACGACCCCCGCAACGCGGCGACCATCGCCGACAACGTCGGCGACAACGTGGGCGACTGTGCGGGGATGGCCGCGGACCTGTTCGAGTCCTACGCGGTCACCCTGGTGGCAGCCCTGATCCTCGGCAAGGTCGCCTTCGGCAACGAGGGGCTTGTCTTCCCGCTGATCGTGCCGATGATAGGTGTGATCACCGCGGTGTTCGGCATCTTCATCGTGGCCCCGCGCCAGCACGACCGCAGTGGCATGACCGCCATCAACCGGGGCTTTTTCGCCTCGGCGGTTATCTCGCTCGTGCTGGTCGTCATCGCGGCTTTCATCTACCTGCCATCCAAGTTCAGCGGGCTGCATAACGTTAGCCGTGCGATCGCGCTCCACAGCGGCAACCCGCGGCTGCTAGCCATCGGGGCCGTCGTGGTCGGCCTGGTGCTGGCCAGCGCCATCCAGCTGCTGACCGGCTACTTCACCGAGACCAACCGCCGCCCGGTCAAGGAAATCGGCGAGAGCTCGCTGACCGGCCCGGCCACCGTGATCCTCTCCGGCATCTCCGTCGGGCTTGAGTCGGCGGTGTACTCGGCGCTGCTCATCGGTGGCGCGGTGTATTGTGCGTTCCTGCTCGGCACCGGCAACCCAACGATCGCGCTGTTCGCGGTGGCGCTGGCCGGCACCGGCCTGCTGACCACGGTCGGCGTCATCGTGTCGATGGACACCTTCGGCCCGGTTTCGGACAACGCACAAGGCATTGCCGAGATGTCGGGCGAGGTCGAGGGCGAGGCAGCACAGGTACTGACCAAGCTGGACGCGGTAGGCAACACCACCAAGGCGATCACCAAGGGCATCGCCATCGCGACTGCGGTACTGGCCGCGACAGCGCTGTTCGGTGCGTTCCGCACCCAGGTCACGGCCGAGCTGCTGGCCAAGCACCTGCACGGGTTCAGCCTGGGCATCGACGCCCCGAACGACCTGTTCGGCCTGATGATCGGCGCATCCGTGGTGTTCTTCTTCGCCGGCCTGCTGATCATGGCAGTCGGCCGGGCGGCCGGCCGGGTGGTGTACGAGGTCCGGGAGCAGTTCCGCACCCACCCCGGCATCATGGACTACACCGAGAAACCCGAATATGGCCGGGTCGTGGACATCTGTACCAGGGACTCGCTGCGCGAACTGGCCACTCCGGGCCTGCTTGCGGTGCTGATGCCGATCACGGTGGGCTTTGCCTTCGGCTACGCACCGCTCGGTTCTTACCTGGCTGGGGCTATCGCAGCAGGGGCGCTCATGGCGGTGTTCCTGGCCAACTCGGGCGGCGCCTGGGACAATGCCAAGAAGCTCGTCGAGGACGGGCATCACGGCGGTAAGGGCTCCCCGGCGCACGAGGCAACGATCATCGGGGACACCGTGGGCGACCCGTTCAAGGACACCGCAGGTCCGGCGATCAACCCGCTGATCAAGGTGATGAACCTGGTGTCACTGCTCATCGCCACGAGCGTGGTCGAGTACACCGGCAACCTCGGCCTGCGGGCTGCGGTCGCGATCGTGGCTTTCGCCATCGTGGTGACGGCGATCGTCGTCGCCAAGCGCCGCTCGACCTCCATTACCGGGGGCGACTCTGCAACTGCCGAGCCGGCCGACAAGGTTGCCGCCTGACCAAGGCAGCGACCCGGTTGCCGCGCGGTCGGCGGCAGCAAAGCGGGCGGCAGGTCTTGATGACCTGCCGCTCGTTTGTCCTGTGCCAGGAGGCTAACCTGCGCCTTTCTCCGCGCGCCGCCAGCCGCAGGCGGCCGATCTAGCGGACGATGGACGCATGCGGGAGGCGTACCGGCTGATCGTGATGCGGCACGCCAAGGCAGGCGAGCTGCCCGGCGGCCCTGACTTCGAGCGTGCGCTCCGGCCGCGTGGCAAGCACGACAGCGCCGCGGCTGGGTCATGGCTCGCGCAGGCTGGCTTCCGGCCGGATGCGGTGATCTGCTCAGCCGCCCGGCGGACCCGGCAGACCTGGCAATACGTCGCGACGGCGCTCGGCGGCGAACCGGAGGTCACCACGGACCGCCGGCTTTATGAGGCTGACAGCGAGGATGTAACCGAAATCATCCGGCAGACCCCGGCCAGCGTGCGGACGCTGATGTATATCGGGCATAACCCGGCTGCGGCTGGGCTAGTCGGGCAGCTGACCGGCAGCGAGCCCCGTTTTCCCACGAGCGCGATCGCGGTGATCGCCTTGCCTGCACAGTGGGCTCAGCTTGCCCCCGGCGAAGGCGAGCTGATCGCGTCCTGGTCGCCGCGGCAGGCAGCCGCCGACCCCGGCGCCTAGCCGTGGACCGATCGTGACTCCGGGCCTGTCCGCGGCTCGCTGCCGGGTAGCAGCGACGCATCTTCGGCATCGGCCGCCTCCACCTCGTCTCGGGAGATGCCGAGCAGATACAGGACGGCGTCCAGGTGCGGCACGCTCAGGGAGGTGTCGGCTGCATCGCGCACGGCGGGCTTTGCGTTGAAAGCTATGCCGAGCCCGGCGGCCGAGATCATGTCGAGGTCGTTAGCACCGTCCCCGACAGCGACGGTCTGGCTCAGCGGCACGCCCGCCTCGGCGGCGAATCGCCGTAGCGCGCGCTCCTTGCCTTGCCGGTCCACGACCGGGCCGATGACGCGTCCGGCGACTTTGCCGTCGACGATGTCGAGCGTGTTGGCCTCGGCGAAGTCCAGGCCGAGCTCCACGGTGAGCCAGTCGGTCACCTGGGTGAACCCTCCGCTCACCACTCCGCACCGGTATCCGAGCCGTTTCAGCGTCCGGATAAGGGTCCGCGCGCCGGGTGCTAGCCGCAGGCCAGTCAGCACGTCATCGATGACGGCAGCGTCAAGTCCGGCAAGCAGTGCGACTCGCTGGCGAAGCGCCTCGGAAAAGTCGATCTCACCTCGCATAGCGGCTGCGGTAAGCTCCGCAACCTCGGTCCGGCAGCCGGCGCGCTCGGCCAGCAGCTCGATCGCCTCGTCCTGCAAAAGCGTGGAATCGACGTCCATCACGACCAGGCGCATGGCCCGGCGGTGCAGGCCAGCCGGCTGCACCGCGATGTCAACGCCGAGCTCGACCGAGTCACGGGCCAGCACCGTGCGCAGGGTGACCGGGTCGGCACCGGAGACTTCGAACTCAATACAGGTCACGGGGCGGTCGGCCAGCCTGGTAATCCTGTCGATGTTGGCGCCGTTGGCGGCGATCCGGCCCGCGATTGAGGCGATCGCCAACGGCTCAAGCGGCCCGCCGAGGACTGTGACATGCAGCCTGCCGCGCCGCCGCGGTGGCGGCTCGCCGGATCCCGTGGTGATCTCGGCGTCCATGCCCATGTCGGCGCCCAGGCCTGTCACCTGATGGTGGATTGCGGTCAGGTCCGGAGCGGCGCCGCAGGCCAGCAACACGCCGAGGACCAGGCGGCCCCGGATCACGACTTGTTCGACGTCGATGACCGTGAGGTCGTGCCGGGCGAGGACCCCGAACAAGCGAGAGGTGACCCCCGGCCGGTCGCGGCCTGTCAGGGTCACCAGCAGCGTGATCTGCGGACCGGGCATTGCGCTGTTAACGCTATCCACCGCCGGTCCGGCTGGCAGCGGCCGGGTACTTCCCGTGGCGACGGGGCCGGCGAGTTCCCGGTCATATCCTCATGGCCAGCAGCTGGCCCCGCATAATCAGCATGCGAGGACTACGCGGCCGCAGCGGGGCTGTCACAGGGGAGGACGTCAATGCCGGTGAGCGCAGCAAGCAGGTCCCGGCGGGCGATGCTCGCTGCCGGGCTGGTACTGGGGCTGGTGGCTGGCAGCGCTGGTGCTGCGGTCGCGCACGCTGATGGCCATGACCCGGCCGGAGCCCGAGTGCTCGGCGCGGGCCAGACCGGGAGCCGGTCACGGGTGCCGTGGTCGAAGATCGGGCCAGGCTGGGCGCTCGCGCTGTACTCGGCCAGCTCAGGCGGCGAAGGCCGCAAGCCCAAGACCGGCCCAGCGACGCTCTACCTGGTCGACCCGCAGGGCGGCCGGTACACGCTCGCGCACTGGCCTGCGCACAGTGCCCAGGCTCGCTGGACGCTGCAGGCGTGGTCGGGCGACGCCAAGCGAGCGGTGTTCACCTCGGGGGCCTTTGGTACTCGGCAGCAGGTCCATCAGCTGCAGCTGGCCACCGGGCGCGTCACGAGCTTCCCGCTGCCGCTGACTGTATCGGCGCTGGGCTACACCCGCCCGGACGGCCGCAACCTGCTGGCGAGTAAGGAAGCCGCGGGCAGCGTTGATCCCAAGATCAGCTTCGAGCGCTACGACCTGACCGGTCACTTGCAGAAGGTGCTGACTTCTGCTCGCGGTCTCACTTCGGTTGCCTATCAGCCGAACGGCTTGACGCTGGCGATCGGCACCGTGACGGGACTGGAGCTGGTCAGCAATGCGGGCGGGGTCATTCGCAGGCTGCCGGTCCCGAAGACAAAGTTCGGCTGCGAGCCCATGCGGTGGTGGAGTGCTGGCTCGATCCTCGCGAGCTGCACCTCAACCAGTGTTGAGCCGCGGCTGTGGCTGGTCCCGGCGAGCGGGTCGGCGCCGTCGCCGCTGACGCCGCAGCGCGGCCCGCGCAACCCGGACCAGGGTGACTTCAACGCCTGGCGGCTGTCGAGCGGGCTCTACCTCGACGCACTCGGCGCGTGCGGGACGGTGGTGATCGCACAGCAGCTGGCGAACGGCTCGGCGAGGATCATCAGCGTGCCGGGCAGCACCGCGGGAAGCAACCTCATCGTGACTGCGACCCGGTCGCAGCTGCTCGTCGAGCGGCTTGGAGCCTGCCAGGACCACAACTCCCTGGTCTGGTTCAATCCGGTGACCAGGTCGGTCAAGGTGGCTGTACCCGCTGGCAGCGGCTTCGGGGTCACATCGGTCGAGCCCTACTTCGTGGCGGGTGAGCGGTAACGAAGTCACGGCAGCAGCAGGTGCACGTCGCCGAACTCGTGCCAGCGGTAGCCGCCTGCGGCTGCCGCCCGGTAGCAGCGCTCGAGCAGTCCGGCCGGCGCGAACGCAGCCAGCATCCACAGGTGCGTCGAACGGGGCTCGTGCAAGCCGGTCAGCAGCCCGTCTACCGCTGCGACCCCGGTCTGCGGCGTGACCACATGAGATGTCCAGCCGGCCGATGCGACGACCGGACCAGGGCGATCTCCCCCGGCCCGCGACGCCGCGGTCTCGAGCGCTCGCACCACCGTCGTGCCGGCCGCGATCACCCGGCCGCCGTGCTGCCGGGTCAGGTTGACCAGCCGCGCGGTTGCGGCGGGTACCTCGTAGCTCTCCGGATAGGGGTCCTCGCCGCCCTCCAGCGATGACACGCCGGTGTGCAGGGTCACCGGCGCGATGGCCACGCCCCGTGCGACGAGCCGGGTCACGATCTCCGGCGTGAACGGCCTGGCGGCACTGGGCATCTCTGCGCTGCCCGGTCTGATCGCGAACACGGTCTGGTAGGCATCGATCGACCAGCGCACCGGAACGTAGGCATACCGGATCGGCGCGCCGTAGCGCAGCAGATAGGGGATGACCGCGGTGGACAGCCGGGCGTGCCAGAGCCGCCTGCTGAACGGCCGGTACAGGGTGAGCACGGCGCCGCCGGGCAGGCAGAACCGCTGACCCGGTGTGCCGCCCGTGAACGGCACGGTGGTGCTGCCGTGCCCGGACCGCAACTCGACCAGCCAGTCGCCGTCCGGCATGGCGGTCGAGAAATGCACGCTCAGCTGGTCAGCCATCGCCACCGCGGCGGGCAACGTGGCCGAGTTGTTCACTACCAGCAAGTCCCCAGGCAGCAGCAGTTCCGGCAGCTCGGTGAACGCGTGCTGGCTCAGCTCACCGGCGGCTGTCCGGCTGACAAGCAGCTTTACTGCGTCCCTCGGCTCGCCCCTGGCCTCAGGCGGTTCATGGGCCTCGAGCTCAGGTGGCAGCCTGGCAGCGCCGGCCGGAAGGTCCAGCGAGATGGTCATGACGCCGCCCCGGCTGGTACAAGCTCCGCGGCCCGGTACCGGCCGCTTGGCATCCGCTCGGCGATCAGCCGCAAGAATCCCGGCAGCACCGCTGCTGGCAGCGGCCGGTCCGAGATGTCCTGGCCGGGGAAAGCCTCCTGGTGCATCCGGGTGCGGATGTCGCCGGGATCGACCCACCAGACCCGCACCGCTGGTTCCTCGGCGGCCAGCACGTTGCACGCCTGCTCGAGCGCAGCCTTGGCAGCGCCGTACCCGCCCCAGCCGGCGTATGCCTCGACGGCGGCATCGGAGGTGACGCTCAGCACCGACCCGCCGAGCCTGCGCAGGTCGGGCAGCACCAACTGGGTCAGTGCGATCGGCGCGACCACGTTGACATCGAACGCGGCCAGCAGCGCCGCTGGCGGGTACTCGGCGAGCGCTGGCAGCGGACTGGCGCCCAGCGTGCCGGCGTTGTTGACCAGCACGCTGGCACCGCCTTGCTCGGCCGCGGCAGTGGCGAGTGCGGCACGGTGGCCGACGTCGGTGATATCGCCCGGCAGCGCCAGAATGGCGCAGCGTGGCAGGTCATGCCGGGCGCGAATCTCCGCGGCGGCGGCCTCCAGGGCGTCGCCGTCGCGCGCGTCGATGATCAGCTGGTAGCCAGCCGCGGCCAGCCCGCCAGCCAGGGCGAGGCCAAGGCCGCGGGAGGCTCCAGTCACGATTGCTACTGGTGAAGTGTTCATGGCATCGACGCTAGGCAGCAAGCCGCCGGAGTACATCGGCCGCCGGCCAGGGCTGGCCTGCGACTTTAGGCCTAGGACCAGCGCCTGATTCACATCTGTCGCCGGGCCGGTACCGTCATGGCATGGGCCACCAGGCTGATCCGGGACCGCCGGCCGGCCAGGACGAGATCTTCCAGCATGTCAGCAAGGTCGTGCTGGCCGTGGCCAGCCAGCTCTCCGTACGCGACGTGCTGCAGATGATCGTGCGCTCAGCCCGGTCGCTGGCCGGGGCTCGCTATGCGGCGCTTGGTGTGCCAGGCGCCGCCGAAACGTTCGCCGAGTTTGTCGTCGACGGCCTGACGGCGCGCGAACAGGCGGCTATCGGCCCGCTGCCGCGCCAGCACGGCATGCTGGCGGTCATGCTGCGCGAAGGCAAGCCCCTGCGCCTCGCCGATATCCGCCAGGACCCGCGTTTCTGGGGCTGGCCGGCCGCGCATCCCGAGCTCACCGACGTGCTGGGCGTTCCGATCCTGGACGGTGGGCAGACACTCGGCTTTATCTTCGCCGCCTGCAAGACCGAGCCGGGCGGGTTCACCGAGCGCGACGAGCGGCTGGTCAGCTTGTTCGCCGCGCACGCCGCGATCGCGCTGACCAATGCCCGGCTGTACGAGCGCGGCCGCGAGCTCTCGGTGCTGCAGGAACGCGCCCGGCTGGCCAGGGACCTGCATGATGCGGTCTCGCAGAAGCTCTTCAGCGTGCGGGCCAAGGCCAGGGCGGCGGCCGTGCTGGTCGGCCGCGACCCGGCCAGAGCCGTCGAGGAGATCGGCAGCGTCGCTGACCTGGCCGGGCAGGCGCATGCTGAGCTGCGTGCGGTCATCGATGGCTTGGCGCCGCCGGAGCTCGCGGCAGGCGGGCTGGCCGGCTCAGTGCGGGGCTATGCCGTCATGGCCGGCCGGACCTACGGAACCGACGTACAAGTGCAGGCAGGCGACCTGCCTGCGCTCGACCCCCACCGTGAGACCGTCATCTACCGCGTGGCGCAGGAGGCTATCGGGAACGCGCTGCGCCATTCCGGCGGGCAGGCGGTGACGGTGACGCTGGCGGGCCGGCCGGGCAGGGTTGTTCTGGAGGTACGTGATGACGGGAACGGCTTCGATGCGAGCACGACGCAGTCCGGCCTGGGGCTCGCCTCCATGCGCGAACGCGCGGCTTCAGCCGGCGGCAAGCTGACCGTGACGTCGTCTCCGGGCGCCGGGACAGTAGTCCGGCTCAGCGTTCCCGCCGCATCCGGGCGCAGCGGCGGGGGTCAGGCGGTCCGCGGTGACTGACATGATCACCGTGCTGATTGCCGACGACCACCCGGTGGTCCGGCAGGGCCTGGCCGTGCTTCTCGAGGTCCAGGACGACATGGCCCTCATCGGCCAGGCCGCGGACGGTGCCGAAGCAATCAGCCTCGCTGTGACGCATAACCCGGACGTACTGCTGCTCGACCTCAAGCTGCCTGTGCTGGACGGCCTCGGCGTGCTGGCCGAGTTGCGCGCCCGCGGCCTGCCAACCAAGACACTGGTGCTGACCAGCGCCGCCGGACCCGCTGGTCCGGCGGTGGCGCTCCAGGCTGGCGCAGCCGGGTTCCTGTACAAGGACGTAGATCCCGATGCGCTGGTGCGAGCCATCCGCTCGGTACACGACGGGCATACGGTGCTGGCGCCGGAGGCGGCGAGCCTCGTTGCTGCCCGGCCAGGTGCTGGCGCCCGCGGGTTCGACGCGCTCACTGCCAGGGAGCGCGAGGTGCTTACGCTGCTCGCCGACGGCCGGTCGAACCGCGAGATCGCGCGCATTCTCACCGTGTCGGAGAAGACAGTCAAGACGCACGTGAGCGCGGTGCTGGCCAAGTTGGGCGTGGCAGACAGGACCCAGGCAGCGCTGTTCGCGGTGCGCCAGCAGGGTTAACTCCCTGGGCCTGCCGCACCGTCGATCATGCCGTAAGTTCGAGCTGAGATTGGCGGCACTCGAAGGGAACTGGATGGCGGCTGAGGTACTCCGGCTGCGCGGGGTAACGGTCCGACAGGACAGATCGATACTGCTGCGAGACGTCGACTGGACTGCGCATAGTGACGAGAGCTGGGTAGTCATCGGGCCGAACGGTGCCGGAAAGACGACCCTGCTGCAGGTAGCCGCTACTTTGCTGGCACCCACTCAGGGGACTGTCGAGGTACTCGGCGAGGCTCTGGATGAGGCCGACATCGCCGACCTGCGAACCAGGATCGGCATGTCGAGCGCCGTGATCGCGGATCAGGTGCCGCCCGGTGAGAAAGTCATCGATCTGGTGCTGACCGCGTCGTACGGCATACTCGGCCGGAACGCAGAGGACTACGACTCCTTCGACGTCACCAGGGCAGTCGAGTTGCTGGACGCACTGGGCTGCGCGCACCTGATCAGGCGTCGGTTTGCGTCGCTGTCGGAAGGCGAGCGTAAACGAGTTCAGATCGCCCGGTCCCTGATGGCCGACCCTGAGCTGCTGCTGCTGGATGAGCCGGCCGCTGGCCTTGATCTCGGTGGCCGGGAAGACCTGGTCCAGCGTATTACCGAGCTGCTGCGTGATCCGCGCTCGCCCATGATGGTGCTGGTGACGCACCATGTCGAGGAAGTACCCCAAGGGTTCACGCACGCGATGCTGCTGCGGAAGGGCGCGGTGCTGGCGGCCGGGCCGGTATCCGACGTGTTTACCGAGCGTAACTTGTCACGCTGCTTCGGCGTCCCGCTCCTGGTAGAGCGCAGGGCGTCTCGCTGGTCTGCGCGCGCGGTGTAATCACCGTGACCAGGCCCTGTTCTGATCTGACCGGTTCTAGCCTCGTCTACGATCATGGTCATGCAGGAAACTCGTGGGTCCGGCTGAGGCACTCGCGATCTTCGCGGCCGGCGGATCCGCAGGTGCAGTCAATGCCGTCGTCGGCTCCGGATCGCTGATCACCTTTCCTACGCTGCTCGCATTCGGCATCCCGCCTATTGTCGCCAATGTGTCGAACAACGTCGGCCTGGTCACCGGTAACGTCAGCGGCGCCATCGGATACCGCCGGGAACTTGCGGGCCAGCGGAGCCGGCTGATCCGCCTCGGCGTGATCGCCGCCGCTGGCTCCGTGGCCGGTGCAGCCGCCCTGCTTTCCTTGCCGTCGTCCTCTTTCCAGGTCATCGTTCCGGCGCTGATCCTGATCTCCTGCGCATTGGTGGTGGTGCAGCCTTGGCTCAGCGGCCGGATCATCGCGCGACGGCGGCGGCGAGCCGAGCAGGCCGGCGCCGCCCAGCCGGGTAACGAGCGGACCGGGCTGCTACTCGGCGCTGGCGTGTTCGCCTCGGCCAGCTACGGCGGCTACTTCGGCGCGGCTCAGGGCGTGCTGGTCATCGGACTGCTCGGAACCTTCTTGGACGAGAGCTTGCAGCGGGTCAACGCCGCCAAGAATGTCCTCGTCGCGGTGGTCAACGGCACGGCGGCCATTGTCTACATCGCGTTCGCGCACGTTGACTGGCTCGTCGTGCTGCTGATCGCCATTGGCTCGACCTTGGGCGGACTAGTCGGCGCCCGGTACGGCCGGCGGCTGCCGCCGCTCGCGCTGCGTATCTTCGTCGTCCTGATCGGCGTCATCGCTGCGGTCAAGCTGATCTTCTTCTGAGCAGCGCTCCGACACGGGCGCGAGTATTCCATCACCCACTGCGCGGCCGATCATGGCTCGCGCGAACCGTCCAAGCTGGGGCGAGCCTTCCTCGATCAGCGCCACCTTCTCGAGGACCTGCTGGGCGCTGACACCATGCTCGGCCCACGTTCCGCCGCCGGCCTTCACGTTCTCCAGCATCGGCGCAAGGCGGTCGAGCGCTCTGGCAAACCTAGCCTCAGGGCTTTGCCGTTCCTCAAATTCATCCCAGAGCTGGCGGAGTCCAGGCGCCTGGTCTGGCGGCAGCAGGCCGAATATCCGCTCCGCCGCGGCCCGCTCCGCCGCGCGCTGCCTGACCTGGTCGGCGTCGCCGGCGTAGGCAAACAGGTCACCGGCATCCACCTCGACCAAGTCGTGCACGGCTAGCATCGCGGCTACCCTGGCCAGGTCGGTGCCGGCCGGGGCGTATTCGGCTAGCGCGAGCGCCATGAGACCGAGGTGCCAGGAGTGCTCGGCCGAGTTCTCCCGGCGGGCCGGGTCGGTGAGCGTCGTCTGCCGCTGCACGCCCTTCAGCCGTCCCGCCTCCGCAATGAACTCCAGCTGCCGATCCAGGCGTCCCATGCGGTCTATTGGATCAGGCTGGCCAGGCGCTCGGGAGCGCAGGCAAGAGGCGAAAAGTCCGGCCAGAGTCGATGATGTAGGAACCACCCCTCCTGCAACCGCCTGTAACGGGTGTGTCATCCTGTGTAGCGGGGGACCCATTCAGATGAATCCGGGGGGACCGGTCATCGCGCTCGCCCTGGTGAGGCAGCTGCTTCGCCAGGGCGAGCTTCCTTCTTCCTTGATCGCCTAGCGGCGCGAGCTAGCCACTGCCTCAGACATGCCGTGGTTGGCCAGGGCGTCAGCCCGCTCATTGCCCGGATCGCCGGCGTGTCCCCTTACCCACAGCCATTGCACGTCGTGCGGTGCCGCGGCGGCGTCAAGGCGGCGCCAGAGATCCTCATTCTTGACCGGCTGCTTGCTCGCCGTCCGCCAGCCGTTGCGCTTCCAGCCGGCCAGCCAGCTAGTGACCCCGTTACGCACGTAAATGCTGTCGGTATGCAGGCGAACCACTGACGGCCTGGTCAGGGCCTCCAGCGCCCGGATCGCGGCCATCAGCTCCATCCGGTTATTGGTGGTAGGGGCGGCCTCGCCGCCGGACATTTCCCTGGTCTTCCCGCGGTAGCTGAGGACGGCGCCCCACCCGCCGGGGCCGGGGTTGCCGCTGCACGCGCCGTCGGTGTAGATCTCAACGACGTCCGGCCCCGCTGCGGTCCGCGCAGGCTTGCTATTCATGGGATCGCACCCTAGTGCTAACCCTGCTGCGGATGCGGGCTCGGCGGCACGTCGAGTGCCGGGTTCCGGTCGAAGAATCCCCACGGCTTCAGCCAGAACGAGGTGCGGTCTGCCGGCATCACCGGCCAGTCCTCGGGCCGGGTGATGTGATGCAGGCCGAACACGTACCAGAGCACGACGTCGGCGTCGGCGATCGGCCGGTCCGCCGCGGTCCAGGCTGGCAGCCCGGTGTCGGCCGCGCTCTGATTCGGGAATTCACCACACGGCCACCGCTCCTCCGGATGGTACGGCGTGACCCAGAGCGTGTGCCCGATGACGTCGGCTCGCCTGCGCACCGGCGAGGACGGCTCGATCATCGGCGGAAAGCTGCCGCCCGGGACCAGCTTGTAGGCAGGCGCCTCGCCAAGGCCGTTGCGGCGGGCTGGAGCCGCGATCTTCCAGCTGCGCTGCGTCTGCCAGCTGGCGTCCTGCCTGCCCTCGGCCTCAGTCCGCAGCGGCGTCTCGTCGATGACCAGTGCAAGCCCGTAGGGGTTGCCGGGCCCGGTGGCCAGGGCCCGCGCCTGCGCCGCGAACACCGTATTCTCCCGGCCGTCCACGTCCAGGTCGAGGCGGGCCACGATGAAGTGCTGGTGGTACGGCGCGTAGGTGCGCTGGTCGACCAGGGCGCCGGTGGCTGGCTGGCGGCCGGGAGGGAAGAACGAAGTCACCATGATCCCGGTCGCCCGCACCTCGCACTCGATGTTGCCGTCCTGATAGAAGCGCCAGTAGACCAGGTACTCATAGTTGGCGACGGTGACGTGGAACGAGATCACCAGCCGCCGGGCCCGGCGGACCTCGGCGCCGGTGCGCTCATCGACGTGCTTCCACAAGATCCCGTCGTCCTCCTCATGGATGCACACGGCGTTGCGGATCGTGCGCGGCTCGCCTGATGAGTCGTGCACTACCGCGTCCAGGTAGCGGGTCTCGCCTAGGCAATCGCAGCCGAGTTCGAGCGAGGTCGTCATGAAGCCCAGGCCCCACTCGCCGATATCGAACGCCGTGCGACGGTAATGGTCAGGGCTCGCATCTCGGTACGGCACGATCATCTCGGCGAACGACATCCGGTGCGCGATAGGGCGCAGCCGCCCGCCGTCCCGGAAGCCAACGGTATGCAAGACAAGGCCCTCGCGGTGGTTGAAGCCGAGCCTCAGCTCCCAGTTCTGCCAGCGCAGCAGCCGCCCGTCCAGGGTGAACGACACTCCCGCGGGTTGCTGCACTTGCAGCGGGCTGACCTTTCGCAGCGGCTTGGTGAGCAGCCGCGGCAGGTATTCGCCGGCCACCTCCGGCCGTCCGGCGCCGCCTTCGGCGTCCCGGCTGTCCTCGATCTCGAGCAGTGCCATCCGGTTCAGGTCCACCACCGGATGCAGCCCGGTGACGTGGTGCGCATAGGGGTTGCCGTCCGCGCTGCCGCGTTCCCAGATATCTGCCCAGCCCAGCCGCAGGCCGCGATACCGCTCCGGCACAAGTTCAGCACCGTACGCCCAGACGTCCGTCAGCACCCGGCTGATGTCGGTGATGCCCCGCCGGGCCAGTGCATCAATAACCGCCGGGTGGCCGAGCAGCATCTGATCGCACTCGTGCCACTCGTCCACGGTCATGTTCGGCTGCTGCCCGTGCAGGTGCTCCCAGCGGGTCACGCTGTCGGTCGCGAGCGACACCAGCGCCCGGTAGGCCCGTCCGTCGGTCCTGTTCCAGCAGACCACGTGAGCCGTCCTGGTAATGGCGCCAGGACCAGCCGCAAGCAGGTCCTTGGACGGTTCGGCCAGTTCGATCGAGGCGAACCGCCAGCGCTCGTCCAGGCCCTTTTCGGACCGTAACGCGGACGCCACTCGGCTGATCTCGTCCGCGGTCAGCGGGTCCAGCGGGTGCTGGGCTGGCGGCGCGCCGTCCTGGACTGCTATGCCGGGCACTAGTTTCTTTCCCCGCGGTCAGTCGTTGCGGTCACAGTGTCGGTCTATGGGTCTGCGCACCGTCAGGCTCTCAGTCCGGTCCTTGCTCGCGCAGCCGGCTCAGGTGTTTGCGGATGACCTCCTCCATCTGGCCGTAGAACTCCACGATCAGGCGCAGCTCATCGTCGGAGTACCGGCTGCCGAGAAGTTGCCAGTCGGCGACCATTGGTGCGAACACCGGGGCCACCTCGCGCAGCGCCCGGTCAAGTGAGATGGCAACGACCACGCGCCGGCGGTCGGTTGCATCGCGCTCTCGGCTCACGAATCCCGCGGCCTCGAGGCGATCGACGACGCCCGTAATCGACGCGGTCGTCAGGCCGGTTGCCCTGGCCAGGTCACCTGCCGTCATTTTCCCGCTGAAGCTGAGTATGTTCAGGCAGTTCAAGTCGGTGGCATTGATGCCGATCCTGTCGGCAGCCGCCTGGCCCATGACCTGCATCAAGGACCCGGTCTTGCGGACCGCCACGGCGAACGCAACCGCCAGCAGCCGGCGCTCGGGACTCCAGCCAGAAGCCTCTTCCCCTACCGCCCAAGGAGCCTCCCCGACCGTCTCCTCCGCCCAGGGCACCTGCCAGGCCTGGTCCCCCGACCCCGTTGGCTGCGGCTCAGCCGCCGTCTCGCCCGGGTCGTCAGACGGTCCCGGCAGGTCACTCATCATCCCTAGGACTCCTAATAATTAAGTTAACTAGACAATAGCAATCTAAGACGCTAGGTTGGCTACATAACTAGCAAGCTCCTCCTGAGCGGAGATCTCTTATGGCTACCGACTCTCAGATCCTGGCACCTCCGCCGCTGTCAGGTGATCAGCCTGACCCGCGGAGGTGGCTGACGCTAGTCATCCTGCTGCTGGCTGCGTTCATGAACCTCCTCGACGTATCCATCGTGAACATCGCCATCCCGTCGATCCAGCGGGACCTGCATGCTAGCTACGCCGACGTCCAATGGGCGCTGGCCGGCTACACGCTCGCGTACGCGCTGCTGCTGATCACCGGCGGCCGGCTCGGCGACACGTTCGGCAGAAAACGGCTGTTCCTGATCGGCGTCACCGGATTCACGATCATGTCGGCCCTCTGCGGCGCAGCAACCGGCCCCGGCATGCTGATCGCCTGCCGCGTCGCTCAAGGCGCGATGGGCGCCATCATGGTCCCGCAGGTACTGGCGGTGATCCAGGTCATCTTCCCCCCCGCCGAGCGGATCAAGGCACTAGCGGGCTTCGGCATCACCGCCGGGCTGGGCACCGTGAGCGGCCCGCTATTGGGCGGACTGCTGATCCAGCACAACCTGCTCGGGCTTACCTGGCGGCCGATCTTCCTGATCAACGTGCCGGTCGGCATCATCGCGGTAGCGGCATCGGCCGTGCTGGTACGCGAGTCACGGGCGCCCCGGCCGCCGAAGCTTGATCCAGTCGGCGTGGCGCTCATCAGCGCGGCGCTGCTGCTCCTGTTGTACCCGCTCGTGCAGGGCCGCCAGTTCGGCTGGCCAACCTGGACCTTCGTCTCGATGGCCGTGTCCGTGCCGGTCTTCGTCCTGTTCGTGCTCTACGAGCGCGTCAAGTCGCGCCGAGACGGCTCGCCGTTGGTTGAGCTCAGCCTGTTCCGCGAGCGCGCGTTCAGCGTGGGTATGGCGGTCGCCGTTACCTTCTTCCTCGGGATTGCCTCGTTCGGGCTCGTACTCACGCTCTTCTTGCAGCTGGGCCTGGGCTTCACGGCGCTGCACGCGGGACTCACTTTCCTGCCGTTCTCGGTTGGCGTCCTGGTGTCGTCGGGCGCGGCCGCGCGGCTTGCACCCCGCTTCGGCCGGGGAGTGACGATCGCGGGCGCGCTGATCATCGCGGCAGGCATGGCCGCGATCATCGGCATCGTGCACCATTACGGAGTCGCGGTCACTACCTGGGACCTCGTGCCCGGCCTGGTTGCGGCCGGCCTCGGCCTGGGCGCGGTCATCGCACCGCTGGCCGACATCGTGCTGGCCAGGGTGCCCGGCCAGCACGCGGGCTCAGCGTCCGGCCTGTTCAACACCGGGCTTCAGGTCGGCAACTCGATCGGAATCGCGGTCATCGGCGTGATCTTCTTCGGGATGCTTGGCACGCAGGCGGCTACCGCCGCAGCTGCCGTCGCGCCGCAGCTGCGAGCCGGGCTGGTCGCCGCCGGGCTGCCTGCCGCCGGTACGGGCCGCGTCATGGACCAGTTCGGCGTGTGCCTGCATGACCGGCTGGTCGCCGCCGACCCGACCGTCCTGCCCGCGTCGTGCAAGCCGAGTGCAGCCTCGGCCGGGCTGCCAGCCGGAGTGCACCGCGAGCTGGCTGCGGCCGGCGGCGCCGCGGTCCGGCTCGACTTCGCCGCCTCGCTGGTACGGACGCTGTGGTTCCAGGTCGGCGTGTTCGGCCTGAGCGGCTTGCTGATGCTGGCGTGGCCGTCCGGTGTGGGTCGGCGCCGTGTCGCGCCAGGCGGCGACGCCGACGCTGCCCGCGAGACGGGCGTTCGCCGCGAGGTGGCGGCCCAGCCTGCCGTGATTGGCGGTTCGCGTGAGCAGGGAGACTCCGATGTCTGAGCCGGAGCGCGCGGTCCGGGCCGGCCGCGCCGGGGGGCAGCGACGCGGGCTGCGGCTGCAGGCGCTAGCGGTGTCGATAGCCCTGCTGTGCGAATTGCTGCTGGGCATGGCGGTGAACCTGGACGCGACGATCCCGGCCGACGATCGCGGAGCTGGTATCGTCCCCGCGATCGGCCGCGCCGTGTCGCAGGGCCCGGCGGCGCTCGGCGTGCACGCCGTTCTCGGCCTGCTGCTCGTCGTCGGCTCGCTCGCGGCGGCAGGCCGCGGCATCGCGTCGCGGTCGCCGGTGCTCGCCATCCCCGCCGTGGTCGCGCTGCTGTGCATGGCTGGCGCCAGCGTGAGCGGAGCGAGCTTCGTCGGCAGCCAGCGTGCTGGCGCGTCGATGGCGATGGCGACGTGCACGGCGGTGGCCCTAGCCTGCTACGCGTTCATCCTGTTCGTCCTTGCCCGGCCCGGCGGCCACCCTGGTGACGATGCCGACGCAGGCAGGAGGCGTGAGCCGACAGAGCAGACGTCGTTGACCGGAGGGAGCTGATATGCAGCTCGCGATACTCGGAAGCAGCGGCCGGATCGGCAGTCACGTGCTGACCTGGGCACTGGAATCCGGGCACGACGTGCGCGCGCTAGCCCGCAGCCCGCAGTCGGTGCTGTCGGCTACGGGCCTCACTGTGGTGCGCGGCGACGCGACCGATGGCCAGGCAGTGGCGGACACTGTGGCCGGCGCGGACGCGGTCATGTCGGCGCTCGGCCCCCGTGGCGCAAAGACGCCGGGCCTGCTTGCCAGCGCCGCCAGGAATATCGTCATCGCGATGGACAAGGCCGGGACCGCCGGCTGATCTGCGTCTCGGCGGCGGGCGCATTCATCCAGGGTGATCCGGACACCGGAGCGCTCATCAAGTGGGTCCTGCCGCGGGTGCTGGCCACGCCGTTCGCCGACGTGCGCGAGATGGAGGCAGTCGCCGCCGCCGGTGACCTGGACTGGACGATGGTCCGCGCGACGAGGCTCGTGGACACGCCGCTCACCGGGCAGTATCGGGTCCGGCCCGAGTACCCGCCAGTTGGCGGGCGCAAGATTTCCCGCGCCGACGTGGCTCACTTCATGGCCTCCGCGCTTACCGACGGCGCGTGGTTCCGGCAGGCTCCTGCTCTGGCCTACTGACCCCGCTGGCGACCAACAGTATGCAGGTTGCAGTCAATCTCGTGTCCTATTTGAAGCGGTTTGCGGCACTGAAATCGACATAGTGTTGGCGTGGCGTACGCCGTCGTAGCGGTCAACGGCGCCGGCTAACAGCTGGCTCGCTGGGCGGCGATCATGTCGCGGTACCAGCTAAACGATGCTTTCGGCGTCCGGCGCTGGCTGACGAAATCGACATACGCGAGGCCGAAGCGCTGGTGATAGCCTTCGCTCCACTCGAAGTTGTCCATCAGCGTCCAGAGCAGGTAGCCCCGCACATCGACACCCGCCACCATCGCGTCGAAAACTGCCCTGATGTGCCCGTCGAGGTAGGCGATACGCGGCTGGTCATCGATCACGCCGCTGGCGTCCGGCTCATCGGCTACCGAACAGCCGTTCTCGGTGATGTAGATGGGTGGCAGGCGGTCGGCGTAGCGATCATTCAGCGTCGTGAGCATCTCGGTGAGCCCGGCCGGGATGACCGGCCAGCCGAAGTTGGTGACCGGGTAGCCGGGGATCGGCTCGAGCTGGAACGGCAGTGGCGAGTCCGGCAGCGCAGACAACCGGGTGGGATTGTAGTAGTTCACCCCGAGCGCGTCGATGGGCGCCGAGATTATCGCCAGGTCCCCGTCCTGCACGCAGTCGAGCCCGCCCTTCGGGACGCGGAACGCCGACAGATCCGGATACGAGCCCAGCAGCACCGGGTCGGTGAACAGCCGGTTGTGAAGCGCGTCGTAGGCCGCTGTGGCGGCCAGATCGGCCGCACTCTGGGAGGCCGGCCAGGCAGGGGAGTAGTTGTTCGTGATCGCCACCTGGCTGACCCCGGTGGCGCGCAGGGCCGCCGTCGCCAGTCCGTGGCCGAGTAGCTGGTGATGTGCGGTCGCGAGCGCATCCAGCATCAGCGCCTTGCCAGGCGCGTGGATGCCGAGCGCGTAGCCGAACGCGGTAACCACGAACGGCTCGTTCAGCGTGATCCACAGCGGGATGCGGTCGGCGAGACGGTCCGCGGCCAGGCTTGCGTAGTCGGCGAACCGGTAGGCGGTATCGCGCGCCATCCAGCCGCCCGCGTCCTCCAGCGGCTGGGGCAGGTCCCAGTGGTACAGCGTCGGCATCGGGTTGACCCCGACAGCTAGCAACCCGTCGGTCAGCCGGTCATAGAAGTCGAGCCCGGCCTTATTGCCGCCTCCGGAGCCACCGGGCTGGATCCGCGGCCAGGCCAGGGAGAACCGGTAAGAGTCGATGCCGACCTCGGCCATCAGGGCGACGTCCTCAGCCCAGCGGTGGTAGTGGTCAGCAGCGACGTCACCGGTTTGCCCGTCTCTGACAGCGCCGGGCTGCCGGCAGAAGGTGTCCCAGATCGAGACGCCGCGGCCGTCCTCAGCCACCGCGCCCTCTATCTGGTAAGCAGCTGTTGCGACGCCCCAGGTGAAGTTGGCTGGGAAGCGAGGCATGACAAGATCGTTCACGAACCTGATGGTAACGGGACCGCCCGGCGCCGGACAGCCTCGCCCCGCGCGCCATCGCGGGCCGCGCTTACTCCGACCGGAGCAGGCGTGCCGGCGAGGTCCGGGCGGCCGTCCCAGCGGGCCAGGTTGCCAGGATGTTGCCGATCGCCACCAGCGCGAGGACACCGATGGCCAGTGCGGCAGCTGGCACCACCGGCGCCGGCACGACGCCGATCTCGTCGGCGAAGGCCGTCCAGGCCCAACGGCCGCCGGCTATCCCGAGCGGCACGCCGATCAAGCATGCGACGGCGAGGGTCGTCGTCGCCTGGCTCGCGATCACGGCGCGGACCTGGCCGCGCTGCATGCCCAGGGACTTCAGCAGTGCAAGCTCACGTCGGCGCTGCCGGACCGAGGCCGCGATGGTCAGGGCCAGAGCCAGCAAGGCGGCTACCGCAACCCCGAGAGCGATGGCCAGCGGCTGGCCGCCCATTTGGCGGAAGTTGATGATCTGGGCTCCCTGCTGGGGTGGCAGCATGTACATCCCGCCGGGAGTCTGGTCCGGCTCCCGCCGCAGCACACTGGCGGCAGCACGCCGTGCGTCTGCAGCAGACAGGGCATCGATCGCCAACGCCGACGGATACGAGGGACTGCTGACCGCGTCGTTCGCGGAGCTGGAGTTGAAGGTCGCCTCCGTGTAGGGCGGGAAGCCCTGGATGGCTAGCAGCGTGCTCTCGTAGATCATCGCGCCCCGGCCCAGGGACACGTGGTCGGTCAGGACGGTCCCGAAAGACGGCAGTGTGAGCGTGCCGACCACGGTGAACGGCCGCCTCGCGCCGCTGACCATGACCTGGTCGCCTACTCGCAGGCCAAGCAGGCGCATGGTGACTGCGCCGAACTCGAGCTGATAGGGCCCGGCCAGCGGGTGGCCGGTGGTAGTCGGCGGTTGCACCGCGCCGCGCTGGCGCAGGAGGCCGAGTACCGGGACTTCCTGGTGGCGGATGGTCAGCTGGCTGAAACCGAACTCCGACCATCCGGTCACGCCGGGTTGATGAGCCATGACCGCCGCCACGGAGTCTGGTGGCCAGGAACCCCAGCCGCCCTGGGACTGGACCAGCGTGGTCCAGTCCCAGCCGTACTGGGCCGGGTGGGTGACCAGGCCGTTCAGGCTGGAACTGAAAACCAGCGACACGCTGAGCGCGGTGACTGCAGCGATGGAGCCCGCGAGCGTCGCGCGGACGGGCGCTCGCCGATGTCCGTACCCGCGTTCCAGCGCATAGCGCATGCCGGTCAGCACGGTAATGGGCAGACCGCTGAGGCGCGAGGTGGTCATCAGCGCGAGCGGCCGGGCCGCGGCTGGCTCGGCTGCCTGGCCGGCTGCCTGCCAGGACAGCCAGGCCAGGAGTCCGCCGAGCGCGAGCAGCATGGCCAGTGCTCCGGCTCCCAGCACGAGCCAGTCGGCCCGGACTCCGGTCTGCGGATCGTAGGCGCGCACCGGGCCGACTGGCGCCAGGGGTGATAGCGAGATGGCTCCGGCCACCGACAAGACGGCGCTGCCAGCGACGGCGAGGATGCCTGGTGCGCCCAGGGCTGTCGCCGTCTCGGCGCGGGTCGCTCCAATTGCCCGCAGGACCGCCCCCTCACTGGCCGATCTGCTGAGCAGCTGAGCCAGACCCTGGCCGACCAGGACCAGCAGGGCCAGCGCGATCAGACCGCCGAGAATGGCGAGCGCGACCGCCTGCGGTTCGATCGCCTCTTGCGCTTCACGCTTCACGATGGCCAGGCGGCGAATGGCGAAGGTGATGGGGAACTGATACTTCTTCGTCAGCCCGCGAGCCAAGGTCGCGAGCTGGCGCCGCAAGGCCGGGACGCCTGCATCACCATCACGAAGCCGCATGTCCACCCAGCCGAACGCCCACTCACCGTTCAGGTACCCGGCCGTCGCGGCGGGCGGCAGGATGGCCCCGTCCACGTCATCAAGCTGATCACCGAGAGCTGGCGGCATCGCCACGATCGCTGTCACGACGAACGTAGTTCGCTGGGACGCAACCGGCCGCGCATTGGTCGGGAGACCGTTCACAAGCTTTGCCCGGTAGAACTGCCAGGTCATGTGATCGCCGGGATGAAGATTGAAGGCCTGGGCCATCGGCTGCGTGATGGCGATTTCGTTGGTCGAATCTAACCGCGGCGCCGTCCCGGCCAGGACCGTCAACTTGTCCTGCCGGAAGTACTCGCCATCAAGGCTGCCGGCCAGCGCGGCGGTCAGGAATGAAGGATCGACTTTCCCGTGGATGACCGGCAGCGCGTCCAGTCCGAGCCAGGCCATGGCGGACACTTTGCCGGGAAGTCCCTCCACCTCACGGACAACAGGCAGCAACGGGCCCGGCACATCGATCATCACGTCGCTGGCCTTGACCGCCCGGAGGTAGCGGCCGTAGGCCGACTCGGTCCGGCGCGCCCCGGCCAGCGACGCGAGCGCGGTCGCCCCGAGCAGTCCGCCGATCAGCGCCACAATCATCGTCATCCGCCAAGAACGGCGCCAGGTCGCTGCAAACGCATACAACGCGATTCCCATGGCGCCATTGTGAACCGCTCTGTTGCCCGTGGCAGTGGTGGCGGCACCACCAACGCAAGGGAGGGAGCTTCCGGTGACCCGGCCGCGGAGCAGCCTTGCGCTGCGGAAACGGGCAGGTGCGCGTACGATCTTGCCGCGATGACGAGAATCCGAGTGGTCCTTGCCGAAGATCACGTGCTGCTGCGTGAGGGCATCTCCCGGCTCGTGGCCGCCAATGACGATATGGAGTTGGCCGGGACCGCTGGCGATCTGCCGGGGCTGCTGGCTCTCATCGAGCGCGAGCGCCCCGACGTCATCGTGACTGACATCAGGATGCCCCCGACCGGGACCGACGAGGGCATTCAGGCTGCGGCCTGGTCCCGGCGGCATCATCCGGGCATAGGCGTTGTCGTCCTCAGTCAGTACGTCGCTCCTGCCTACGCCGTCGCCTTGCTGGAGCACGGCTCGGCGGGCCGCGGCTACTTGCTGAAGGACCGGATCGGCAGCGTGGACGAGCTGGCCCGGGCGATCCGGACCGTGGCTGCGGGCGGCTCGGTGATCGACTCGATGGTCGTGGACCAGCTAGTCCGGTCGCGGGCGCAGGACAGCCAGCATGGCGTGTCCTCCCTCACGCCCAGGGAACTGGATATCCTCGCCGAGATGGCCCAGGGCAAGAGCAACTCGGCGATCGCCGCCGCTTTGTTCGTCACCGGGCGCGCGGTCGAGAAGCACACCAACTCGATCTTCGCCAAGCTCGGCCTCAGCGAGGAACGGGACGTGAACCGGCGGGTCAAGGCCGTCCTGCTGTACCTCAGCGAGCATCAGGCCGCCGACTAGCCGGGAGGCTGGCCCCCCTGGCCTTCACAGGCCAGCACCCTCGGCTCCGCTGCCAGGGCATGCGAGACTGCCGATGTGGCCCGCTCGCACTCCGTGCTCGTCGTCGACGACCAGGCACCGTTCCGGAATGCGGCTAAGGCGCTGCTGAGTCACCTATCCGAGTTCGAGCTGGCCGGCGAGGCGAGCAGCGGGCACGAGGCGATCGAGCTGGTCGCCCGGCTGCGCCCTGAACTGGTGCTGATGGACATCAACATGCCGCAGATGAGCGGCATTGAGGCCACCCGGCAGATCGTGGCGGCGCACCCGGAGACGGTGGTCATCTTGTGCTCTACCTATGACATGCGCGACCTGCCGCCCGCCGCCCGCTCAAGCGGCGCGGTCGGCTATCTCAACAAGGAGCAGCTTGGCGCTGACCTGCTGCGCCGAGTCTGGGAGCATCGCGTCGCGGGCTGGCCTGGGCTGGTCTGAGTGGGCCGGGCCTGGTCAGCGGCCCCCGCCCGCGGGCGCTGGCCGGCCTGTCAGCCCAGCGGGATGGCGCCCTGTACGGATGTGCCCTGGCCTGGCGCTGACTGGCAGCGCACCGTGCCGCCGATCGCACCGAGCCGGTCGGCCATGTTCATGAAGCCGCGGCCGGGGCGCCCGGCAGTGGTGTCGAAGCCCGGCCCGTTGTCGGCAACCGAGAACAGCAGGCCCCCCGACTCCTCCCACAACGTCAGCTCGACCGCGGCGCCGGGCGCGTGCTTGGCTGCGTTCTGCATGGCTTCCAGGCAGCAGAAATAAACCGCAGTCTCGATATCCGGAGAGTACCGGCGCAGTGCCAGGCCGCTCACTACCCGGACGGCGAGCGGACTCCGGCTGGCGGCCGCCTCCAGGGCTTTCGCAAGCCCGCTGTCCGCGAGCAGCGGTGGGTAGATCCCGTGGGCTAGGTCGCGCAGCTCCTGGATGGTGATGCGCAGATCGTCGGCCAGCTGGTCGAGCAAGTGCGCGGCCGCCTCGGGCTCGTCCGCGAGCACGTCACGGGCCAGCCGCAGGCTGACGGCCAGCGCGACCAGGTTCTGCTGCGCGCCATCGTGCAGGTTGCGCTCCAGCCGTTGCCGCTCAGCATCGCCGCTGGCCACGATCCTGGCCCGAGATTCGCGCAGTGCCTCGGCCTGCGCCCGCAGTTCGTCGAGCGTGTTCTGCAGCGCCGAGTCCAGCTGGGCGTTGTGGAATGCGAGGCCGACCTGCCGGGCCAGGTCGGTGAGAACGCGCTCGTCGTCGTCGGCGAAGCTGTCCCCGTCCGCGGGTCGCTCGATCACGATCAGGCCCAGGAGCTGGCCGGCATGGCTGACCGGGGCGACCCGGAGCTGAGCCCGCTCACGGCCGTCGAGCAGAGTCGGCAGCCAGACCGAAGCCCAGGCACTGCCCGACACGCCCGCGCGGGTAATAACGGGCCGCTCCCGAGACGTCAGCACGATTGACCGCGGACCGGCATCCGGCACCGACACCGCCCGCTCAAGCACGTCTCCGGTGCCCGTGTACACCTCAGCGCTGGTCAGTGCCATCGTCTTGCGGAGCGACTCCGCGAGCTGCAGCAGCAGCTCGTCCATCGGGATCGCCCTGGTCAGGCGGCTGCCGAAGGTACGCAACGCCTCGTCGGGAGCCTCGCGCGCGCCGTAGACCGAGTGCTTGGCCCAGGCCAGCAAGCGCGTCCGCGCTGGTAGGTAACCGATCGCCGCGATGGCCGCCGCCACCATCGATAGGCCGAGCAACTCTCGGTCTGTTGCTGTCGCCGGACCCCGGCCCACGCCCATGACGACGATCAGGTAGATGGCCGCGATAACCGCGGTCACGCCCGCGACGGCAATGAGCTGGACCAGCGCCCGTCCGGCCAGCGGGCCGAGCGGGCGTACTTCGCCGGCGATGACTCCGAGCGGTAGCAGCACGGTACAGGCTGCGGCGGTCGCAGCCAGCGGCGCTGGCCAGGCCACCAGCAGGTGCAGGACAGCGGCCGCCAGGGCGAGCCCGGCGGCCAGCACAGCACCCGCGGCAATCAGTTGCAGCCGCTCACGGTCGCGGCCGGAAGACGCCACGTAGCGCGCTCGGACCGCCGGAAGCGTGATGGCCAGCGCCGCGGCCCACACCAGGGCGCCAGCGGGCACGCTGACCGTACGGCCAGCGATCCCCAGCAACAGACCTGCGGCGATGGCCGTGGCGTAGCACAGCAGAACCGATACCCGCCGAGCTCTGCTCGGCCGGGCTGGCCGTCCGGGACCGGCCAGGCCGTGTTGGACTAGCGGCGGCCGGGTCAGCTGGCCATCCGGCAGCCCGAGGGCAAGATGCATTGAGGTGGCGATCACGAGCAGCGACCCGACCGTGCAGGCAGCGAGGGCCTCGTGCCGGGCGCTGCCTCCGACGTGCTCGGCCAGCCGGTAGCAGGCAACGGCGACGGCCGCCACAATCGCGGCGACGGCCACCTGCCATTGCGGTGTTCGGTCGGGCGCCCTGGCCAGTGCCGCGGCCGAGACAGCCGCGGTCAGCACCAGGCTGACGGCGACTTTCTGCAGGTCGGAAACGCCGCCATGGACGGGAGTGCGGAGCGCGACGACGACCAGCACGACTACAGCGACGGGTACAAGCACGCCGGTCAGCACCCTCCGAGCGGCTCCGCTGTCGGTCCCGGCAGCTCCTGCCCGGCGAACCTTCGTGCCCGCCGAATGGTGGCGGCCAGCTTCGCTGTCTCCGGAGGTTCGGACCTGGGCAGGCATGCGGGTCATCGTGACGGCGCCGGGATCGTCGACTCCGGCTGCTGCTGATCAACGGGGCTGCCAGGTACTATCCGGCCGTCCAGCATCCGCACAATCCGCTCGGCGGCGTCGGCGACGAGGCTGTCGTGCGTCACTAGCAAGACGGTCTGGCCGCCGGCGTGCAGCCGGCGAAGCAGCTCGATGACTTCTTGGCCACCATCAGAGTCCAGCGCGCCCGTTGGCTCATCGGCGAGCAGCAGGGTGGGCTCATTAGCCAGTGCCCTGGCAATTGCCAGCCGCTGCCGCTGCCCGCCGGACAGCACGCCCGGCACGGTGCTGGCCTTGTCGCCAAGGCCAAGCAGGTCGAGCAAGTCGCGCGCCCTGGTTTCGGCTGAGCGGCGCTTGCGCCCGGCAATGATGGCCGCAAGAGCCACGTTTTCCAGCACGGTCACTCCGTCGAGCAGGTTGAAGAACTGGAACACGAAGCCGATATGACGGCGGCGCATCCGGGCCAGGTCATCCTCGCCCTGGCCGGTAACCTCTTCGCCAGCCACGATGATGGTGCCCTCATCGGGAACATCCAGTCCGGCAGCCAGATTCAGCAGGGTTGATTTGCCGCAGCCAGACGGTCCGGTCAGAGCGGCGAACTCACCGCGGGCGATGTCGAGATCGACGCCGCGCAGTGCGCGCACCGGCGCATTCTCTGCTTCGAAGGTCTTGCGCACGCCCCGCAGATGCAGCGCCAGGTCAGCGGTGGTCATGGTGTACTCCCTCGGGCTCAAGGTCGGGCAGGCCGGGGCTCGGCTGCGTCAGCTTGAAGGCCACCACCGGGGTGTCGCGGCCTTTCACCTTCTGGGCCGGCAGCGGGATCAAGCCGACCGGTGCCGCGAGGGCCTTCACTGTCGCCTCGGACAGCACAGTCTCGCCGGCTGCCGCCAGTTGCTGCAGTCGCTGGGAGAGGTTCACCGTGTCGCCGACCAGCGTGTACTCAAGCCGCTCGGCTGACCCGAGCAGCGCGGCTGCGGCCTCGCCAGTGGACAGCCCGAGACCGAGACCGAATGCGGGCATCCCTTCTCGCTCCCACCCGCGATTGATCTCGGCCTGCAGGGTATGCATGGCGACAGCTGCGGCGACAGCGCGGTCCGCGTGGTCGGGCTGAGGGAACGGGGCGCCGAAGACCGCCATCACCGCATCGCCGACAAACTGCATGACCGTTCCGGCCTGACCGAGGATCGCTCGATTCATGGCCGCCCGGTGCGTGCCGAGCTGCCCGGCCAGCTGGCTCGGATCGGCGTGCTCGGCGATGGTCGAGTACGAGCGGACGTCGCTCATCAGCACCGTCACGATGACTCGCTCGGTCTCGCCAATCGGCCGTGACTCCTGGCGCAGCTTCTCCGCGAGGCCACCTGGCAGCAGCCTCGACAGGGTCTCGCCTTGCTCCTCCCGGTCGACGATGGCCTGGTGCAGCAGCCGGAGCCGCTGGAGGGCCCCCTGCTGGCCGGCCGAGACACCGGCCGCCAGCTTCACGAACACCGCTTCAACCTCAGCGTCGACGGCCTCGGCGGGCATCTTCCTGGCGACCGCGATCGCCTTAATGGGCTTGCCTGCCGCGATCATGGCCAGCAGCTCCTCCTCACCGGGGAGCAGGCCGCCCGGCGCGATCACAGGCTGCAGCAGGGCCTCGACGATTGCCGGATCGAGCGCAGTGCCGCCGCTCGCCACACTGCGGATGGCGTCGGCGAGCTGGCTGCCCTCGGCCACGCGATCCTTGAGCAGATAGCCATAGCCGGCCGAACCCTCGGCGAGCAGGGCCACCGCGTACTCGGGATCGTCGTACTGGGACAGCACGACCACGCCGGTGCCGGGATGGCGCTTGCGTACTTCCTTTGCGGCGTCGATCCCCTCGTTCCGAAACGAGGGAGGCATCCGGATGTCGGTCACAAGTACCTGCGGCTGGGCGGCCGCACAGCCGGCCACGACCTCGTCATAGTTGGCGGCGACGCCGGTGACCTCAAGATCAGGGCTCCGATTGATGAGCGCGCGGACCCCCTCCCGGACGATCAGGTTGTCGTCTGCGAGAAAGACGCTGATGGGGCGCCCAAGCGGCGCAGCTATGCCGTTCATCCAGATAGTTCTCGCATGGCCAAGGCCTGCTTGGCCAGGGTGCAGGCGTCCTAAACCGTCCTGGTGCTAGCACGCAGCCTGATTGCGGTCACCATCCTGGCACCCGCGACTGCGTCTCAGCGATGCTCATTGCATGCGATGCGAGAACAGCGTGGCCGGCCAGGACCACGCTGCAACCTGCAGCTAGATCCGGCGCAGCCAGTGGTTCCTGGCGCGGGGACAGGACGGCCCGGACCAGCCGCCGCTGAATTCACCTCAGCGGGGTACGTTGGGTCAGGTGAAGAAGATTATTGAGCTTCTGCTGTGCTTCCTGCATCCGCTGGCGGTCGTGCTGATCTGGATCGACCTGTTCACCCGCCGGGACATCTCTGCTGCCGCCAAGCTGGCCTGGGCGATCTTCGCTCTCATTCCGCTGGTGCCGTTCCTGTACGTGCTGACCGGCGGGGACCTGTGGTGACGCCCGCGTAGACCCGGTCGCCGCTGGCTACGACCCGTCCGCGGCCACGGCGATTGCCTCGCTGACCTCGCCCTGACGGGCCGCTAGCTCGGCCGCGTACTTCTCCTGGTCGATCTTCTCGGCCAGTTCCTCGTCCGCGTGCATGAGCACGTCCAGGTCGCTGTCGGCGGCGTCGATCACGCCGAGATCCGCGTATGCGTGCTGCACCTTCGGTCCCCACAGGCCGATGTCACGGACGCACGGCACGATCCGGGAGAACAGCAGCGTCCGGAACGCCTGCTGGACCGGCGACTGGTCGGTGAACGCGACGCACTCCTCGACGTCGAAGCCCATCCGCTCCCACACCTCGCGGCCGGTGAACCTATTGCGCATCAAGTAGCAACCCTCGACGATGAACTCCTCGCGGTCCGCCCGCTCGGCTGAGGTCAGTTCCTTGTAGTAGTCGCGCAGCGCCAGCCGGCCGAAGGCGACGTGCCTGGCCTCGTCCTGCATCACGTACGCCAGCAGCTGGGTGACCAGCGGGTTATTGGACAAGTCCCGGTGCACGCCGAACGCCGCCAGCGCCAGCCCCTCGATCAGTACCTGCATGCCCAGGTATGGCATGTCCCACCGGGAGTCGGACAGCGCATCGGCCAGCAGCTTGCCCAGGTCTGGGTTGACCGGGTAATACAGCCCGATCTTCTCCCGCATAAACCTGGCGTACAGCTCCACGTGCCGGGCCTCGTCCATGGTCTGGGTGGCCGCGTAGAACTTGGAGTCCATGTCCGGCACTGACTCGACGATCCGGGCGGCCACCGTCAGCGCGCCCTGCTCGCCGTGCAAGAACTGGCTGAATAGCCAGGCCGACAGGTGGTGGCCCAGCTCATCTCGCTCGCGCTGGTTCAGCTTCTCCCACTGCGGCGACCCGTAAATCGGGTTCAGCTCGTCGCTTTGCTCCATCACATTGCACGGGTTCACCGGCAAAGACCAATCGATTCGCTTAGCCGCATCCCACTGCTTGTCCTTGCCGCGTTGGTACAGGTCGAGCAGCCGGCTCCGTCCGTCGTCGTACTCCCAGCTGAACCGCGCTGCCCCGGCCGCCGGGATATCCCAGGTGCCGGCAGCTACCGGCGTGGTGTAGTGCTCATAGGTACTCACGGCGGTCCTCCCGATTTGCGGCGATGCCACCGACATTACTCGCCAGTAAGCATTTGCTCTAGTGCCCGGCCATCGGCCGCACTCGCGCTACGGCAATTGGCCTGGCCGCGGCACGATGGCGGACTCAAGCAGCGCCTCCCAGCCAAGGACCTGGCCTTCTGCTATCCGCCGGGTACCGTCCGTGGCGACGCTCTCGTGTGCCCTGATCGCCACGGTCAGGTCGCCCATGTAGGTGTAGCTGACCGGGTTGATGACCAGCTCCTGCTTGTACCAGCCGTCGATCACCAGGTAGAAGCCAAGGCCGGTTCGGCCTGCCAGGTCGGTGGCGCTATCGAAATGCACACCGGGCAGCGTCTGAAGGACCCGGTACATGGTTGCCGCCAGCTTCGGCGGCATCCACACGCCTTCCAGCTGTCCGATCAGCAGCGTCGAGATGGCGTTGAATATCGCCACGTTGCGATCGGGCGCGAACCAGGGCATCCGCGGGTTGTTGTCGGCCAGGATTATGGCCTCGAGCTTCGCTGGCACGGTCGGCAGCGAGTTCAGGTACGAGTAGCTGATGCTCTTCCAGCCGCCAAGTGTCCCGCCGCCACCGGGACTGAAGTCGAGGTGGCCATGGACCACAGCTTGCGGCCCAAGGCTGGCGGAAATGTGCCCGGCATAGTCCGCGTACTCGCGCCAGTCGGCCCTGATCCACTGCAGACTGACGTCTCGCTCGTTCGGCGGGCCGAACAGGAACCCGCCGCTGCCAGCAGTCGAGTCCGCGTACTCGGCCTTGACGTAGATCCAGTCATGCGGGGCAGGCGCGGTCGCGGGGGCCGTCGAGGCCAGCCGGGTCGCGTAATCGACGAGCTGCGCTGCAGTGCGCGCGCGGCCGACTGTTCGGTAGATCATGCCGGAAGCGGGGGCCATCGGGCGGCCGGACCACGCGATCTCGGCCGGACCGGCCGGGCCGCGGGTGACGGCGAAGCCGATGGCTCCGGCCGCAGCGATCGCGCTGGCGACCAGGCATGCAACTGCCAGCCGCAGCGGTCGCCGCACGATCGGCCGCACGGGCCGGCGCCGGGGCGGTGCCGACCGGGGCGTGCGGCCATGCGCGCGATCCCTGATGACCGTCATCACTACCTCGTTGACCTGCGGGCTGACGTCGGTCAGCGGGACCTCGGCGCGGAAGGCAGTAACTAGCTCAACCTCGTTCATCGCAGCTCTCCTCGTGCGGTCGGCCGGGTCAGGGCTGTGGTTCTCGGTGCCGGCGCGGCAACGAGGGCGTCGTGGTCGGCTGCTGCCAGCGCGCGCCGCAGCCGGGTACGGGCGCGGTTCACGCGGGACTGCACGGTGCCAAGCGGCACTCCGGTTGCTATCGCAATCTGGTCATACGTCAGGCCGCTCCAGGCCACTAGCAGCAGGGCATCGCGCTGCGCGACTGGCAGCCTGGCCAGCCCGGCACCAAGCCTGGCCGCCTCGCTGGTGGCGCTGACAGCTGCATCGACCCGGTCAGTGAAGGGCTCGGCAACCGGATCGAGGCCGGTGCGGGCTAGCAGCCGCAGTTGCCGAAGCTCGGTGCGCCAGTGTCGGCCTACCAGGTTTGTCGCGATTCCGTACAGCCACGGCAGCGCATCCCTCCGGTCGGCCTGGTAGTCAGCGCGTTGCCGGAACGCGACAAGGAACGTCTCAGCGACGACGTCATCAGCGGCGCCCATACCGATCCGGCGCGTCACGTACCGCTGAATGACTGGAGCATGCCTGCGGAACAGAACGGCGAACTGCTCGGGATCGGCCAGCGACCGGCTAATGATTTCCGCGTCGTCGGCGGTTGCCCGCCCGTCCAGGACATCGTTGGGGGGACCCTCTGGGACACCCGGGGCAGCCGGGCTGCGCCGGGCGTTATGAGACGTCATAGGCGGCCTTTCGTGCGTGACATAGACACCTCTGTTTGCCGCCGAGGAACCTGGTTGTTCCCGTCAGATTCTGCTTGATCATGGTCTCGGCCGGGAACCGCCGCCGCATCAACCGCTAGCTGCCTGCCGTCAGGCATGATTCGGTGCGATTGTGGGACTGGCTGCGGGCAGCCGCAGCCAGTCGGCTGGCCTGCGACAGTAAGGAAACGTGCA
>CAVQCR010000012.1:0-226343 GCA_963711055.1 uncultured Actinomycetota bacterium
CGCGATGTTCATGGTTCAGTCGGAGGCGGCAGCTGCTTGGGCACCATGATCGTGGCCCGCCGTCCATCCACCGTGATCGGGCCTGTCCCGGACTTGGTGCACAGCACTTCAAGCCCGCTCAGCTCGTCGTGATAACGCTTGCCAAGCAGGGTGCCGTCAGCGAGGGAGTCGTCGAGGCGCGCGCCGTCGAGCCTGGCGCCGTCGGATGCGAGCACGTCCGCACCGCCGATCCGCAGGCTCACCGGTCCGGCCGGCGCCCGCACGACGACCACCTCGGCCTCGCACACCGCGCTCCGCCAGCGCGAGCCCGGAGGCAACTTCCTGACCTCGGCGGTCGGTGTCACCTCACACCTCCTCGCTCTGCAGCTCGGCCAGGACCTCGTGGTAGCGGCTGCGTGCTTCGGCCTCCAGCCGCGGCAGATGCATGGTCGGGAACAGGCCGGATACTGGCTTATAGCCCTTGAGCACCGCGCGCGCGAGCGCGATCTTGTGCACCTCGGTCGCGCCGTCCGCGAGGCCCATGTGGAATGACTCCATGACCATGGCCCCGAACGGCATCTCCGCAGATGCCCCGAGCGAGCCGTGGATCTGCAGCGCGCGCGCTGCCACATCGTGCAGTACCTGCGGCATGGCGGCTTTGACCGCCGAGATGTCCGCCCGCACCTGGCGGTAGTCGTTGCACCGATCGATCTTCCAGGCGGTGCGCAGGACCAGCAGCCGGAACTGCTCCATCTGGATCCACGAGTCGGCGATCATCTGCTGAACGAGCTGCTTGCGGGCCAGTTCCTCGCCCTGGGTTTGCCGGGAGAGCGCTCGCTCGCACATGGCATCGAACGCCTTGCGGACCAGCCCGACTGTGCGCATGGCGTGGTGGATCCGGCCGCCGCCGAGGCGGGTCTGCGCCACCGCGAATCCCTGGCCGCGCCCGCCGAGAATGTGGTCAGCGGGTATCCGCACGTCGTTATAGCGCATGTAGGCGTGCGTGCCCGCACCGGAGTGTCCGTACATCCCCACATTGCGGATGATCTCCACGCCGGGCGTGTCGGTAGGCACCACGAACATCGACATCCGCCGGTGCGGCGGCAGATCAGGCTCGGTAACCGCAAGGACTATGAGGAACGACGCGAACCGGGCGTGTGAGGAGAACCACTTCTCTCCGCTGATTACCCACTGGTCTCCGTCCAGCACGGCCCTGGTCACGAAGCCGGTGGGATCGGAGCCGCCGGCGGGCTCGGTCATCGAGAACGCCGATACGATCTGGTTGCTCAGCAGCGGCTCCAGGTAACGCTTCTTCAGCTCGGGCGTCCCGTAGTGAGCGAGGATCTCGGCGTTGCCGGAGTCTGGCGCATGGCAGCCGAAGACGATCGGTCCCCAGTGGGAGCGGCCGAGAATCTCGTTCATCAGCGCGAGCTTCAGCTGCCCGAAGCCAGGGCCGCCGAGGTTAGGGCCGAGATGACAGGCCCACAGCCCGCGCTCCTGGACCTGGCGCTGCAGCGGGGGTATGAGCCGCTGACGTACCGGGTCGGCCATGTTGTAGCCGTGCGCGATGAGGTGATCGATCGGCTCCACTTCGTCGCGCACGAAGGAGTCGATCCAGTCCAGCTGCGTCTGAAAGTCGGGTTCGGTGTCAAAATCCCAGCTCACATTCGGCTCCTTCGAAGCAGTCGGCGGGCCCGAGCGGCGAGCTCGGCAACCCGGTCACCCCTGCTGGCCATGCGCTCGTCGGCAGTTTCGCCGCGCAGGTAACGGTCGTGCAGTTGCTGCAGCACGATTGCCGTTTTCCAGCAGGCGAAAGCCTGGTACCAGCCGGCGGCGGTCAGATCGAGGCCGGTCGCGTCGGCGTATACGGCAAGGATCTCGTCCTGCGATGGCAGGCCGAGCGCGTCCTGGCCATCGGGATAGACCCCGCGGTCGCCGGGTTCATCGCGGGGATCGGGCCAGTAGTTGAGCAGCGTGCCGAGGTCCACCAGCGGATCGCCGAGCGTAGCCATGTCCCAGTCGAAAACCGAGTGCACGCGGTCGGGATCGGCGGGGTCGAACTGGCAGTTGTCGAGCTTGAGGTCGTTGTGCAGGACCGCGGCGCGCTGCGGTGGCGGCAGCGTGCGCTCGAGCAGGTCGGCGACCTCGAGCATGACCGGGTGCGCGTCGCCGCGGGCGACCGCGTCCCACCGGCTGCGCCAGCCGCGCACCTGGCGGGCGGCGAAACCGTCGGGCAGGCCGAGGTCTGACAGCCCGCAACTGGCGTAATCGACCTGATGCAGATCGGCGAGCGCGCGGACGACGGCGAACCCCGCGCGCCGGGCGACGCCTGCGTGGTGGCGCATCGTCTCAGGGATCGCGTCCCAGATCACCACGCCGGAGCGGTATTCCATGATGAAGAATTTCGAGCCGACAATGCCGTCGTCCTCGCACAGCAGCAAGGCCCGCGGCGCGGGCGGGAAGCCCTGCCAGAGCCGAGACAGAACCCGGTGCTCCCTGGCCATGTCGTGGGCGCCCGGCGCGACCCGGCCGAACGGGGGACGTCGCAGCACCAGCGGCACAGCGCCGAACCGCAGCAGGTAGGTGAGGTTTGCCGATCCGTTGGGGAACTGCATCACGTCGAGCTCGCCATCGAGGTCCGGCAGCCTGTCCCGGAGGAAAGCGGCGACGCGCGCCCAGTCCAGGTCCTCGCCCGGCCGGACCGGCGCGACATCGGTAAGCTGGCGCCCGGTCACGGCTCGCCGCCATCGACCCGGAGGACTGCGCCGGTGGTGTAGCTCGCGGCGTCGCTGGCGAGGTAGAGGACGGCACCGACGATCTCATCGGGCTCGCCGATGCGGGCCAGGGCGAATTCCTTGACCCGCGCGTTGAAGGCGTCCCAGTCCCAGCCCGCGGTTATGTCGGTCGCGAACGGCCCGGCCATGACCACATTCGAGCGGACCGTGGGCCCGAACGTCCTGGCCAGTCCCTCAGAGATGCTGATCAGGCCGGCCTTGGCCGCGGCGTAGGGCAGGTAGGCCGGCCTGGGCTTGATCGCGGCAGTGCTGGCGATGCTGATGATGGAGCCGCCGCTGCCGGCCGCCATGCGCGTTCCGATCAGCGCGCTGAGACGGAACGGACCCTTGAGGTTGACCGCGATCGTCTTGTCGAACAGTTCCTCGCTGACCGCGTCGAGCGAGGCGTACAGCGGGGAAATGCCGGCGTTGTTCACCAGGATGTCGACGCGCCCGAACTCGGCGTATACGTCGTCGACAAGGCCGCTGATCTCCTCCCACCGGCCGACGTGGCAGGGCCGGGCGAGGGCACGGCGGCCGGATTCCTTGCGCACCTGGCTCGGCGACATCCTGGCAAGCGGCACCATTCCGGCTGGTGACGACGACGTCGGCGCCGCTGTCAGCGAGCGCCGACACCATCCGGCGGCCGAGGCCCCTGGTGCTGCCGGTGACGAGAGCTACCTTGCCGGTCAGGTCGACCGCGATCCTGCCCATAATGTCAGCTCCTCACCGGGTAAGTACCGCGCACGAGCTGATCCCTGGCGCTCCGTAGACGTGCGTGAAAGCAACCTTTGGCTCGCCCGGCACCTGGCGCTGGCCGGCCCCCCCGCGCAGCTGCAGCACGCACTCATAGACCTGGCGCAGGCCACTGGCCCCGATCGGCTCGCCGTTGGCCAGGCACCCGCCGTCGGTGTTGACCGGCATGGCGCCGCCGATCTCGGTCGCGCCGGACTGGATGAGCATCTCCTGCTCGCCGTCCTTGCAGAAGCCGGTCTCGGCCATGTGCATGATCTCGGCTCCGGACTCGGTGTCCTGAAGCTGGATGACATCGACGTCCGCGGGCCCGAGGCCGGCCATCTCGAAGGCTGCCCGCGCTGCCTCGATGGTCGGGCCCTCGGCCCGGTCGGGGGACAGCCACGGGCTGAACACCTCGAACGAGCCGAAGCGGCGGGTCCGGAACGACACTGCCGACAGGAACACCGGCCGGTCGGTGTACCGGTGGGCCCGGTCGGCGCGGCAGAGCACAAGCGCCACCCCGCCCTCGCCGGGCGAGCAGAACATGTACTTGGTCAGCGGATGGCTGATCATCGGTGCGGCGGCGACCTCCTGTTCAGAGAGCGGCTGCCGGCGCCAGGCGTTCGGGTTACGCGCGCCGTTACGGAATGCTTTCGCCGCGACCTTGGCGAGAGTCCCCGCGGAGATACCGTACTCGCGCATGTAACGCTGGATCTTCATGGCGAAGAACTGCGTGGTCAGCATCAGGCCCGTCTCGCCGTACCACCGGCCGAGGCCGCTCGCTTCCGGGTCGGCGTTGAACGCTCCTGGCGGGTGCTTGTCGAAGCCGATCGTCATCGCCACGTCGTGATCACCGGACCGGATAGCCCGGTCGGCCATCGCCAGCGCGCTGCCGCCGGTGGCGCAGCCGTTGTGCACGTTGATGAACGGCAGTCCGGTGAGGCCGAGATCGCTCACGAGAGTATCGGCGCCGCCCGCTGCCATGCTCCCGCCGAAGGCGCACTGCACATCGGTCCAGCCGATGCCCGCATCCGAGAGCGCCTGCCTGGCCGCGTAGGCTCCCTGAGCCCGTCCGGACAGCCCTGGGTGGCGGCCGAACGGGTGAATGCCGATTCCGACCACGGCGACGTCCACGGTGCGCTCCTATCTACTTGGCCGCGTCGCTGACGGGCTCGAAGGCAAAGGTCACGACCTGGGCGCCGGTCACATCGCGCCGCAGCGGGACGAACGCCAGCTTCATCGGCGCGCCGATGTGCAGCCGGCCGGGCTCGGTCTCGGTGAGCCGGGACTCGACGAGCACGGCGCCGGTTCCGTCCTCGGTGGCCAGCTCCACATAACCAACGCCGTATGGCTCGAAGGGACCGTCTGCGGCGTACGGCGGCTTGGGCTCGAACGCCTGGACCGTCCAGGTCCACAGCCGCCCCGTGGTGGCCAGCGGCACCTGCCGGAGCTGCGTCCCGGTGCAGCGCGGGCATGACTGCTGGCTAGGGAAGGTGGTAATGCCGCAGACCGTGCACATACTGCCGATCAGCCGCGGACAGTCGGGCCAGGAGAATAGTCCGCCGGCTACCGGCACGGCTTGCGTCGTCGGTTCCGCGGTCACGCTGCCTCACCTCCGGCACCTTCCGGCCGCCACTGGACCAGCACCGTCCCGTTGTCAAGCCGCTCGAACCAGGCCTGGAGTTCCTGCCCGGCCCGCAGTGCTGGCCGGCCGGGCAGGAAGCTGACGAGGCGGGCAGCCGGCTCTTCGGCGAGCTCCACCAGCGCGACGGTGTACGGGGCCGGGTAGGCCGGGTGAACCTGATGCTCCACCACGGTCCAGGAGTACACCCGTGCCCGCGGCGCGACGGCCCGGTAGCGGGTGTTCCAGCCGCCGCAGTGATAGCAGAAGGCCCTGGGCAGGTGCAGCACGGCACCGCAGTCGGCGCAAAACCGCAGCGCAACCTCGCCGCGCGCGGCCGACTCGAAAAAGCCGCCGGTATCCGGGTCGGTTGTGGCCGGCGCCAGCCGGTGCGGCCCGGCGGGGGCCGTCACCGGTCCACCGCCAAGATCAGTGCGCTGCTGGCCGGCGGCGGCGCGGATGTGACGAGGCTGACCTCGGCGCCTGGAACCTGCGCCGTGGAGGTGCCCCGGATCTGGCGGACGCCCTCGACCACGTGGTTCATGCCGTGAATGTAACCCTCGGACAAGTGGCCGCCCGATGTGTTGCACGGCAGCGGGCCGTCGAGGCCGATGCCGCCCTCGGCCGCGAACGCGCCGCCCTCGCCCCGCTTGACGAAGCCGTAGTCCTCTAGCTGCAACAGCAGCGTGATGGTGAAGCAGTCATAGAGTTGCGCCACGTCGACGTCATCCGGGCCTAGTCCGGACCGCGACCACAGCAGATCGGCAACGGCCCGCGACGACAGCGACGTGATGCTGTCCCGCATGAGCGCGGGGAACATGACTCCTGGTTGCGTTCCCGGCACGCTGGCCTGCGCCACGGCGTGGATGAGGACCGCGCCATGCCGGCTGTCCCTGGCTCGGTCGGTACTGGTCACGACTATGGCGGCGGCACCGTCTGTCTCCAGGCAGAAGTCGAACAGCCGGAGCGGAGACGAGATCATCCGCGCTGACAGGTAGCCGTCCATGGTGAGCGGACGGCCGTGCATCTGCGCGGCCGGATTGGCCAGCGCCCGGTCCCGGCAGGCAATGGCGATCGAGCCGAGCTGCTCCTGGGTCGAGCCGTACTCGATCATGTGCCGCTGCGCCATCAGGGCGAACATCTGCCCTGCCGTGAGGAGTCCATACGGCAGGAAGAACTCGTCGTATGACCCTGTGCCGCCGGTGGTTGCCTGTCCCGCCGCGGTGGGCGTGGCGCCATACCGCCGGCCCGACCGGCCGTTCAGCGCGCGGAAGACGACGACGGTAGTTGCCTGCCCGGACAGGATCGCCCCGACCGCCTGGCCGACCAAGGCGCACGGGGCTACTCCTCCTGGGCCGCATTCGCCCCAGTAGCTGAGTTGCGGAATGCCCAGTGCCTCGGCCAGGTCGTTGTGGCGGACCAGGTCCATGTCGCAACGCACGATCCCGTCGACGTGCGACGGGTCGAGGCCGGCGTCGTCGAGCGCGGTGAGCACTGCCTGCGTGGCCAGGGTAAGGTCGCTGCGGCCGGAGTCTCGGCTGAAGTCAGTGGTCCCGATCCCGGCGATGGCGCAGGCACCAGGTTGCCAGCTCGTCGCCCTCACGTTGCCCCTCCGAGCACGTCGGCCGTGTGCTCGCCGAGTCGCGGGGCGCGCGCAACGGCTGGCGTGGCGAATGCCGAGAAGCGGATGGGCGCCCCTGGATAAAGGTGCGGACCTCCTGGCGCGTCGTCATCGACGGGAACGAAGAAGCTCCTGGCCAGCAGATGCTCGTCGTGCGGCAGGTCTTCCGGGGCGTTGAGCACTCCGATCGGCAAGCCGCGCTGCTGACCCTCGTGGTAGATGTCGCTGGCTGGCTGGAGCAAGAAGAACACCTCTACGATCTGCTGGATGTGCGCGAAATTTGCCAGCCGGTAGTCCGGGTCGTCGTAGGCCGGATCGGTGAGGTCGGCCGCCAGGCGCTTGGATTCCATCCACTCGGTCAGGCTCTGCCAGGGCTTTTGCTCGGACGTGATGAGTGCGAAATAGATGTAACGGTCGTCGGCGGTGGCGAACAAGGCCGGCTGCGTCGGGCTGGGCTGTGCGTGCCGGCATGTCTGCCGGTGCACTGGCACCCGGGGGTAGAACCAGTACGGATTGGCCAGCTCCGCGCTGACGGACAGGCAGTCGTGCATGGCGACGTCCACGACCTGTCCATGGCCGGTCTCATCTCGCTCCAGCAATGCGAGCAGCACCCCGAGATGACCGAAGCTGGCGGTCAGCTGGTATCCCTGGTCACCGCCGGGCCGGATCGGCGGGATCGAGTGGTCGTCGTAGCCGCAGCTGTTCAGCGGACCGCCGAGTGCCAGGCCTACCAGGTCGGAGCTCACCATGTCGGCCCATGGCCCGTCGAGGCCGAACGGACTCAGGTTGACCAGGATCAGCTGGGGGTTGCCTGCGCGCAGGCCGGCCGGGGTGATGGCGAGCGCGGCCCACTCCGACGGGCGCCAACCGGTAATTACGACGTCGGTCCGCTGCAGCAGCCCGCGCAGCCGGTCCAGGCCATCGCCGGTCCGGTAGTCGAGCACCACGCTGCGCTTGCCGGTGTTGTAGAACCAGAAGGTGAGGCTCGCGTTGGGGTCGTCGTCGCCAGCGCCCGCTGCGACCGGTCCGACATGGCGGCTCGGCGCTCCTTCGGGTGGCTCGACCTTGATGACGTCGGCACCCATCGTCGCCAGCAGCTTGCCCAGTGCCTCGCCGGCCGGGTCGCAGGCGAGCTCGGCGACCCTCAGGTCCCCGTACGGTGTCGGTTGCTGTCGGCTGGCGCCGTTCCCCGCGGCCATCAGATCACTCCCGTCGCCGCGAGCTCAGCGAACTCCTCAGCGCCGACGCCGAGTAGTTCCCTGAAGACGTACTCGTTGTCTTCGCCCAGTAGCGGACCCGACCGCCAGTTGTCGGCGGTCAACCTGGAGAAGCGCATCGGGACGCCCTCGAACCGGGCCTCGCCGATGACAGGGTGGTCCATTTCGAAGAAGACACCGCGGTGGGCGATCTGCGGATCGGTCTCATTAAGATCCTCAGCGTTCTGGACTGCGCCTGCTCGGACGCCAGCGTCTTGCAGCAACTTCATCACCTCATGGCGGTCGCGCTGGCAGGTCCACGCGGCGATCGCTTCGTCGAGCGCGTCCTGATTGACCTGCCGGGACTGCTGGCTCGCAAATCGCTCGTCGAAAGCCCAGGCGGGTCGCCCCATCGCGTCGACAAGGCGGGACCACTCGTCGTCGGTGAAGACCGCGATCGCTACCCAGCGGTCATCGCCGCTGGCCGGGTACACGCCGTGCGGAGCGGCGGCGGGATGCTCGAGCCGGTTGCCGGTCGGATAATCCGCCCCTCGCGTGACACGTCCGTTGACCGTGACCTCAAGCAGCACCGGACCGAGCAGTGAGATGCCTGTCTCGACCGCCGAAACGTCGATCTCGGTGCCCTCCCCGGTCAGTGTCCGGCGGCGGATGGCCATCAAGATGGCGGCTGAGTTGTAGAACGCCGCCTGGTTGTCCATGTAGGACAGACCCCATCCGGATGGTTCCCGGCCGGGCAGGCCGCTGATGAACGACAGTCCGCTCACCGCTTGGACAACCGGGCCGTAGCTGCGGTAAGCCGCGTGCGGGCCGCTGTGCCCGTATCCGCTCATCCGGGCGTAGATGACATCCGGGCGCAGGTCCGTGAGGCGCTCGTAGGTCAGGCCCCAGCGCTCCATGATGCCGGGAGCGAAGTTCTCCGTGACCACCGAACTGGCGGCGATCAGCCGCTCGGCGAGCAGGCGGCCTTCAGGTGACCGCATGTTGATGGTGACGCCGAGCTTGTTGCGGCAGTAGTTGTTGAACAGGCCGCCCTTGTCGGGGTCCGCGCCCACGACTTCCTCGCCGAAGTTCCGGGCCCGCTCGGACTTGTACAGCGGCAGCTTCCGCGGCGTATCGATGCGGGTCCGGTCCTCGATCTTGATGACCTCGGCGCCGAAGTCGGCGAGCAGGCGCGTCGCGACCGAGCCGACGCCCATCCAGCAGAAGTCAGCGACCCGGACTCCGGCCAGGGGCCCGCGGCGCGGCCTCGGCCGTCGCCGCTCATCCGGGTACTCGGCCACCGGCCGCTCGCCCATCGCCATGACATCCTCTGCTGTTCGCGCTTACCTGTAATCCAACTGCCGCGGCCGACAGCTGTCAAGATTTCATGATGATGATTATTCGGAATCGACGGCAGTAGCGGACGGCTGAGCCGAGCTGCGCGATCGCAGCAACCGCCGGATAGCGCGGCTGTCGCCACCGGTGCCGATCGCGCCCCGGCTGCTGGCAATGGCCACCGCGCCGATCACGGCGACGCCCTGGAATAGCGGACTGACCCAGAACGTGCCGGCCCCGAACTGCAGCGTGAGCCCCTGGATGCCAAACGCGAGCGCGAAGTAGGCGATCAGCGTTCCCCACACGTTGGGCCGCTGCGAGAGCTGCGATGCGCCGAAGAACACCGCGGCGAGCGCGGGGAACAGATAGCCCTGGCCGATGTCGCTGGTGTAGGCGCCGACCTGCGCGGTGTACATGACCCCGGCGAGTGAGGCAATAGCCGCGGAGGCGATAAGCGACCCCCAGATGATTCGGTCGGCTGATATGCCCGCCAGCCTGGCCGCCTCTCGATTGCCGCCAACGGCGAACAGGCGGCGCCCGACTGGCGTCTGCTCAAGCACGAACCACAGCACCGCCGCGATAGCGATCATGTAGAGGTCCAGGTACGGGATCCCGAGCACCTTGCCGTTGCCGATGTCGACGAACAGGCTGGAGAACGACCCGGCGATCTGATGGTTCTGCGAGATGTACAGCTGGACGGAGCTGAGCACCTCACTCATGCCGAGGGTGGCGATCAGCGAGTTGACCCTGAGCTTGACGACTATGAAGCCGGATACCGCACCGATCGCGGCACAGGTGATGACGACCAGGACGGCAATGACCCCGATCGGGAGCGAGGTATGCAGCGTCAGCCAGTTCATCAAGACGATCGTCAGCGACATCATCTCGCCGATGGACAGGTCGTAGGTGTCGGCAGTGAGCGGAACCAGGAATGCCAGCGCGAGGACCGCGGTGACGGCGCTTTGCGAGAACACGACCTGGAACGTGCTGACGGTCAGGAACAAGTGAAACTGCAGGATGCCGAACAGGATCAGGAAAACGATCCACAGGTAGACGGCGCTGAACCGGCGCAAGCCCGGCAACTGGAATTGCCTGCGCCGGCTGGCTGGGCCTGCCGGCTTGACCGGGGTGGCGGTCGCAGTGTTCATGCTTCTCCTTCGGCGCCGGGCGCCAGGGCAGCGAAATCAGGCTCTGGCTTTGCCTCAAGCTGGCTGATGTCGATCAACTTCGCCGTCAGCGCTGGTCCGCGCTCGAGGACGCGCGCGCATCGGCCTCCGGCCAGGATCAGGATTCGATCGCAGAGGTCGGCAAGCTCGTCGCTGTCGGTGGAGACGAGCAGAATTGCGATGCCGTCCGCGGCGCAGCGTCCGATGACGTCGTGGATCTGGGCGCGCGCGCCGATGTCGATGCCCTGCGTCGGATCGTCCAGCACCAGTACCTTCGGCCGCGTCCGAAGCGCGCGGGCGACGAGTACCTTCTGCTGATTGCCGCCGGAGAGGCTGTGTATTGGCGCGTCGGGGCCCTGGGTGACGATGCCCAGCCGGTCGATCCACTCGTTGACTTCCTCGCGTTCGCGCTCGCGGGAGATCCGGCCCCAGCGACTGTGCCGGCCGAGCATCGAGATCGTCATGTTCGTGCGCACGGCCAGGTTGGGAAACACACCGAACCGGGCTCGCTCACCGGGCACCGTCGCGGCGCCGGCGGCAAGCACGCGCTGTGGCTGACCCGGATGCAGTTGGCGTCCGGCGATCTCGACCTCGCCATCGTGCAGGAGCCCACCGGTGAGCAGCGAGGCGAGCGACTCTCGTCCGGAGCCGGTTATCCCGGCTACCCCGACGATCTCGCCGGGACGAATATCAAAGTCCAGCCCGTGGATGCGGCCGCCCCGCAGTTGCCGGACCCGCAGCACCGGGTCTTGTCCGCGCCGGTCCTGGCCGCCGCCATGGGCGACCGCGTCGGCGACAAGTCCAGCGTGACCAACGATGAGCTCGGTCAGCCGCCGGTGATCGACCTCGCCTCGGGTGACCGAGGCGGCGACCTGGCCGTCCCGCAGCACGGTGATCCGGTCGGCGATGTCAAGAACTTCGCCCAGGTGGTGGGAGACGAGGAGCACGCCATGCCCGTCGGCACGGAGCCGGCTGACCGCGTCGAGGAGACGGCCTACGTCGTCCGACGGCAGCGCCGCCGTAGGCTCGTCGAGCACGAGGAGCAGGCGCCCGTGGCCAGTGTCGGACAGTGCCCGCGCGATCGCGACGGCGCTCCGCTCGGTCAGGCTGAGCGCACCAACTGGAGACCTGGGATCCGCATCCACGCCGACCTGGCGCAGGTAGCTGGCCACCAGCTCGGCAGCAGTGCGCCAGCGGATGCGACCGCCGATGCCGACCGGGTAGGTGCGGCCGAGCATCATGTTGTCGAGAATGCTGAGCTGCAGCACCAGGGCGAGATCCTGATGGACAAAGCGCAGGCCCGCTGCGCGTGCAGCGCTGGCGCTGCCGAGCTGGAAGGGCTGGCCGTCGAGTTCGGCTGCTGCCCCGGCGTCCGGCTGGTGGTATCCGGACAGCACCTTGATCAGCGTTGACTTGCCCGAGCCGTTCTGACCGACCAGGGCGTGGACCTCCCCGTAGGCAACGGAGAGGTCCACATCCCGCAGCGCGATCTGCCCGCCGAAGGACTTGGTCAGGTGACGAAGCCGGAGTGTCATGGCGTGTCTTGGCCGATCGCAGCAGTCAGCCGGCCGATCAGCCGACGTGCCACAACTTCTTGAACAGCGTCTGGTAATTCACTGGGCCCGGCCAGTTGCCGCCGTTGGCGGCCAGCTGGGCGCTGGCTGCCGATGGCGTGTCGACGATGAAGGCGACGCCCTCGTCGGTCGCGGCCAGCGCTGCCGGAGTCAGCACGCCCTCCGACGCCCTTGCCATCCAGTCGACCACTTCCCACATCACGTACGGCTCGGGCAGGATCGACCACATCGTTTCCTGGCCGCTGACCATCTCATGCAGCTGCGCCGCCTCTGCCTCGGTGCCAACGATCTTGACCTTGCTGGTCAGGTTGGCCGTCCGCAGTGCCGACGCGACGCCAGCGTCGAGATCCTGGAAGGACAGGTACAGGTAGTTGACGCTGGGGTGCGACTGCAGGTAGCTCACGATGGCGGAGGGGACCTGACCGGAACCGAGCTGGGTGATGCTCACCGGCAGGGTGGCGAAGCTGCAAGACGGGCAGAGCTTGCTGAACTCGGCCGCGGCGCCCTGGCCCTGCGCCACGAGCGACGGATACAGCGAGATGTCGACGTAGACGACGTTGGCGTGGCCGCCAGAGTTCGCGATTATCCAGTCGGCCATCAAGCCACCCGTCTTGACGTCGCCGGCGCCGTTCTGGGCCACGCCGTACAGGCCGTTCTTCGCACCTTCGGGGGTGTCGCCGGTGTAGGCGCCGAACAACTCCACGCCCTTGGCCTTTGCCTCCTGCACCTGGGGCGTGATCGTGCTCAGCGTGATGCTCGTCGTGGCGATGTACTTGTAGCCGGCGTCGATGGCCTGCTGGACTGCCTGGCCCGGCGTCGCGCTGTTGTAAGTGATCACAGTGGGATCCCAGCCGAGCGCCTTCGCGGCAGCAGTGAAGCCCGGGTTCAGCAGCGAGCATGCCGCCGCCGAGCAGGTCAGGAACGCCACCTTGACGCCCTTCTTCGGAGCATGCGGGAGCGGAGTGGTCGCCGGGATGTTCATGGGTTCGGTTGTTGCAGCGGCCACCGCTGCCTTGGCAGTCGTTACGCCACTGCTGTCGAGCGTGGCATTCGAGGCCTTCGCTGAAGGCGAGCCGGAGCTGTTCGCGGAGGTTGATGAGGAGCCGCATGCTGATGCGGCCGCCACGCACGCGATGGCCAGTACGCCAATACATGCTTTCTGTAGCTTCATGGCAATGTCCCACCTGCCAGGTCGGGACGGCCAGGAGGCCGGGGTCTCCTGCCCGCGACCGAGGTCCATTTGGTTAGACGGAGTATCACCCGAGCCGACGGCGGCGGTCAATACTTTCCTCATCATGATTACGATGGACTTGATGATTAGCAGGTACTCGGAGTTCGGGGCTCGATCGCTCCTGACCAGAGCTGGACCAGGCCGTAGTGGCCATTGGCTGATCGCTGTCGCGCTGCTGGGGACGTACTTCGTCTACAGGGGTGCCTGCGCGAGCCGAAGCCGCTTCTGTATCCCGTCGGCATCTAGCTGGCCTGCGGCCACGGACATGGTGAGATCGAATGCTTCGTCGTCGGTCAGGTCCAGGGTGTAGCCGTTGACTTGCAAGAACACCACTGTGGCCAGCAGGGCAAGCCGCTTGTTGCCGTCGACGAGAGCATGGTTGCAAGCCAGTGAGTGCATCAGCGCGGCCGCCTTTGCTGCCAGCGTCGGATACGCCTCCTGGCCGAAGAAGCTCGCCTGCGGGCGGTGACAGGCAGAGTCGAGCAGGCCGAGATCCCGGACGGGGCCGGCGCCCAGCGCGTTCACCAGATCCAGCAGGTCTTCCAGGCTGAGGTACTCGGTGCCCGGAGCGGGATCGGTCACGCGCGGCCGAGCCTGTCCAGTACCTCGCCCCACCGGTCGAGCATCTCGGCAGTCGCCTCGCGCACCCTGTCAGTGTGGGCGAGCTCGCGGGCGCTGCGGCGGATGGCTCGCAGCGCAGCCTCGTGGAGCGAGACGTGCTCCGCCTCCGCCAGGGCCTTCAGCAGAGCGCTGTCTTCGTCGTCAAGCCGCAGGTTCATCGCCATGACCACATAGTACCGAAGTGGTACCACGCCAGATGTCGGCTGTCAGTCCCACTCAATGAGTTCGTCGAAGCGGCCCGGCCAGTGCCGGCTGTATTCGGCTACGACGCCGGCAAAGTGGTCGTGCATCAGCCGCCCGGCCTTGTTCGGCTGCCTGGCGATGATGGCCCTGGCGATTTCCCGGTGTTCCTCGTGAATCTTCTCGCGGATCGCCTGGGTATCCATGCGCGTCACGATGTGCTCGTGCCAGATGCTGCCGACGATGCGGGTGAGGAGCTCGATAACCCGGTTCCCGCCAAGCGCTTCCACCGACCCGTGGAACTCGTTGGTGACTGCCCAGTAGCTAGGGCCCTGGACCGGTTGCTCTTCTAGCAAGAACGGCTTGAGTGTGGCCCGCACGAGCTCCCGGTCACCGTTCCGGGCCGCGCGTTCAGCACTGATCGGCGCCATGACGACCTGAGCCTCGAACAGTTCCTGGTATGTCGCACCGCCGAGATGCAGATACAGCGTGCTGATCTTGGCCAGGTTGCGCGGGTCGACCGCGCTCACGATCGGCCCGCCGCCGGGTCCGGGCTTGAGCCGGATCAGCTCCTGGACCTCGAGCAGCCGCAGCGCCTCACGCAACGACGCCCGGCTGACCCGGTAGTGAGCGAGCATCGCCGCCTCGGACGGCAGCGTGTCGCCGGGATTGAGGTTCCGGGACACGATGTCCCGCACGATCGCGGCGGCAACGGTCTCGGCCGTCTTGGCGGCGCGCCGAGGCTGATCCGTGGTGTCCGCATTGGACTGCGCGAGGCTGACCCATAGGTTGCGCCCAGTAACGCCGGGCGGCGCGGCGTCCTCGGCAGGCAAGACTTCCATACTGCGCAATGTACCCCCAGGAGTCTCGAGCCTTAATGGTAATGATCCCTAGGGATCTCCCAGGTCTCGGCCGCGAGTCGCGGTTGTAACGTCGTCAGGGACTTTCCCTTGTGATGATAATCATGATATCCTCATTTCGCTGAAAGGGAAGCGCTTGGCGGACTGAGGGGGACGGATGCGGATCTCGGTCGATGCGGAGCAGTGCGTTGGTCATGGCCGGTGCTACACGGTGAGCCCGGACGTGTATGAGCCCGACGACGAGGGCTACAGCGCTGACCGAGGCCGCAACCGAGCCATACCAGGTGACCTGGTGGCGGCCGCGCTGGCAGGCGCGCAAGCGTGCCCGGCGGGCGCGATCACCATGACTGAGGGATGAGGAGCGCTCGATGGACCGTGTCGGCTCCCCGGACGCTGCGGTAAGCCAGGACGAACTGCGCTGGCTCATCGACCGCCAGCAGATCAGCGACGTGCTGTACCGGTACGCCTCGTCGGTGGACTACAAGGACTTTGCTACCTTGCGCTCGCTCTTTACCGACGACGCCCATGGCGTCTACACAACTGTTGCGGACCTCACTGGCGCGGACGAGATCGTCAAGTGGATCGACGGGATGACTGCCGACAAGTCCTGGCAGCATCACAAGCTGACCGTTTACCACATCGACTTCACTGGCCCGGACGAGGCCAGCACGCTGACCTATCACACGTCTCACCAGACCGATGTTGGCGATGACGGCGCGGTCACGCTGATCGTGGCCCGCTACCGTGACAAGCTGCGCCGGGTCGACGGCTCGTGGAAGATCACCGAAAAGATCATGGAGCCGGGCTGGATGGAGCAGCGCCGACCCAGCCAGCTGTCATCAGGCTGAGTCGCCAGCTAGCGGATTATCGCGAAACTCTGCGAGCCAGCCTGCGCGGCGGCAACGGCGATGACGTCGGCGGGAAGCTTGACCGTGACGGGGGTGTCCCGCTGGCTGATCGTGCCATCGCCTAGCTGCCCGCTGGCGTTGAGTCCCCAGGCCAGCGCCCGGCCTGTGGTCGTGAGTGCCAGGCTGTAGTCGTACCCAGCGCTCACCGCCCGGACTGTGGTTCCTGGTGGCAGCCGCACGCTCACCGGCTTATCGGTGCTCGCGATCGCGCCGTTGCCAAGCTCGCCGTTCGTGTTGTATCCCCACGCCAGCGCGCGGTGGGCGGTGGTGACGGCCAGGGTGTGGTCGAGCCCTGAGCTGACCGACACGACCTTGCTGCCGCGCGGGAGCCCGATCTTCACCGGCTTGTCGGCCTGCTTCCTGGTGCGGTCGCCCAGCTGTCCGGTGCTGTTGAGTCCCCAGGCCAGGACGCCGCCGGTAGTGGTGACGGCGAAGCCCTGGTTGCAGCCGGCGCTGACTGAGCTGACTTTGGTCCGGCCGGGCAACTTGACAGTGACGGGCCCGCGGCTGCTCGCCGTGCCACCGTCACCGAGCTCGCCGTAGGCGTTATCGCCCCAGGCCAGCACGCGACCAGTGGTAGTGATGGCCAATCCGAAGTCGCAGCCAGCGCTGATTGCCTTGATCTTGTCTCCGTGCGGCATGGGAACGCTGACCGGGATCGTGCGGTCGGGTCCGGTGCTGCCCAGCTGCCCTGCCGAATCGCTGCCCCAGGCCAGCACACGGCCGGTGGTTGTCAGCGCAAGGCCGTAATTGCAGCCTGCGCCGATTGCCTTGATTTTGGTCCCAGCGGGCAGCCTGACGCTGACCGGGACGTCACTATTGCTAAACGGAGCCATCGCCGAGCTGGCCGTCGCTGTTGTAACCCCAGCTGAGCACACGCCCAGCGGTTGTCAGGGCCAGCCCACCGCTGCAGCTCGAGCTGACAGCGGCGACCTTGATGTGTGCATGCAACCGCACCGCGACCGGCGTGGTGTAGTCCTCGGCTGTTCTCCCGTTTCCCAGCTCACCGTAGAAGTCGTATCCCCAGCCCCGGGCAATTCCCGAAGACGCTGTCGCGGCGGGGCCATTGTCGGCGGACCGCGCCGTGCTGCTGGCCGCGGACGCCACAGCCGGCACAATCACTAACGCAGTGACAGCTCCGGCTAACGACAGAGCGGCCGATCTGCGGCCGCAGTAGTCATGACACGACAATAGCGGGTGGAGTGCAGACTGATCCGGCGAAGCAACCGCGGGCGATGAACGTGCTCGAGTCCTACCGGGGTATCTCCCGCCACGGCACGTCGCGATCCACGCGCACGTCACCGGGCAGCCCGAGCACCCGCTCGGCGATGATGTTCCGCTGGATCTCGTCGGACCCGCCCGCGATTCGGTAGCCGGGCGCGCCGAGGACATGGTCGTTCCAGGCGAAGGTGCCCCACTCGCCGGTGTCGGCGATCAGCCGGGCGCCAAGCATGCTCCCCGCCACCTGCCCGATCTCGGTCATGCCGGCAACCCATAGCAGCTTGCCTATTGACCCCTCGGGTCCGGGCGGCTGGCCGGCCGCGGTTGCTGCAGCCACCCGGGCTGCGTTCATGCGGCGGACCTGCTGGTGGATGTACACCGACGCGAGCTGCTGGCGGATGACCGGATCACCTGTGCGCCCAAGCCAGCGGGCCAGGCTGAGCAGTTGCTCCCAGGACCCGCCGACTCCGCGGTTGCCACTGCCGCCGCGCTCGAAGCCCAGCGTGGTGAGAGCTACCTTCCAGCCCTGGCCGACATCGCCCAGCCGCAGCTCGTCGGGAATCCGTACGTCGGTGAGGAACACCTCGTTGAACGAAGACCCGCCGGACATCTGCTGGATCGGACGGATCTGCACGCCCGGCGCATCGAGCGGAACGAGGAACGCTGTCATCCCGGCGTGCTTGGGGAGCGACGGGTCGCTCCGGGCGATGAGCTCGCCCCAGCCAGCGAATTGCGCCCCCGAGCTCCATACCTTCTGACCGTTGATCACCCAGTCGTCGCCGTCCCGCTCCGCACGGGTCGCCAGGCCCGCCAGATCGGAGCCCGCGCCCGGCTCGGAAAACAGCTGGCAGCACAATTCCTCGGCACGCAGGAACCGGCGCACGAACCGGGCACGCTGCTCGGCCGTGCCGAAGATGCGGACGGTTGGCGCGACCAGGTGGACGGTCACCGCGAATGTCTCGTGTGTCTCCGGCGTGGCGAAGCCCTCTTCTAGTTCGCTGAACACGCGTTCGTGCGCGGGGCTAAGGCCAGCCCCGCCGTCTTCCGCCGGCCAGGTGATGGCTCCGTAGCCGGCGTCGTACTTTTCCTGTTGCCAGGCCATGGCCCTGTCGAGTAGGGCTTTCTCGTCGGCGAAGGACAGCCGGTGGAAAACCGAGACGTCGTCGCTGCCCTCGCCCCATGCACGTTGGCCGGGGTCGGCCAACGCCAGCCGGGCCGCGAGCCAGTCCGTTGCGGCGGCCGCGAAAGCCTCAACGCTCGGGGGGTCCGCGCGCGGGTCGCTACCGGCCGTCGACTGCAGCGCGGTCATCCCCGGGCCCGGTCGACGATGCCGAGCTCAGCGGCCGCGGCCACTAGCGGGTCCCAGCGATGGGGACCCGGCGGGCATAGCTCATGCGCCCACAAGACCACCTGGCTGAAGCCGGCCTCCTCGTACCTCGCGATATCAGCGGGCGGAGGCGGCGACGCGCGGACATAGGTGGTAAGGGGTACAGATCGCCCTGCGGCGGCCTGCGCGGCGGCTAGCTCAGCGGCCAGCTCGACGGCTTCGGTCAGCGACGGTGTGCCGGAGGCGAACCAGCCGTCCGCCAGCGTCGCGGCCCGGCGCATGGCTGGCGGGGTATTCCCGCCGAGTATGAGGGGAACGTGGACCGCTTGCGGAGTCAGCTGGACGGGCCCGAAGTCATACAGGTCGCCACGGTGTGCGAACACGCCGCCCGCACAGGCTTTTCGCAGCACCTCAAGGCTCTCCTCAAACCGACGAGCCCGGTCGCCGAATGGCACTCCGAGCGCCTCGAACTCATCCCGCAGCCAGCCGACGCCCGCGCCGAACAGCAGCCGCCCGCCCGCTAGCTCCTGCAAGGTCAGCACCGCCCTGGCCACCGCCAGCGGGTGGCGCAGCGGCAGCAAGTAGATGGCGGTGCCAAGCTGCAGCCGGCTAGTCCGTGCGGCCGCGCCGGCCAGCGCAACAAGCGGATCAACGAGGCGAGTGTCTGGGGCCACGATCCGGGCCGCCTGCTCTTGCTCGGGCTCACGGGTCGGATGCACCGAGCGGTAATCAACCGGCAGCAGCACATGCTCGCCAAGCCACAAGCTCTCGAAGCCGGCGGCCTCAGCGGCCATGGCCAGTTCCGTCAGCTCTGCCGCCGTAATGTCGTAGACCGACAGCCCGAACCGCATGCCCGTTCCCTCCCAAAAAGGTGTCACCGGCGGTGAGCGGCTCGGCTCAATCCCACGCCAGCGGCAGGTTCAGCAGTGAGATCTGACCGCCATGGGCCAGCGGGGGATCGTCGGTTTCCAGCCGGTACTCGGGAATGAGCTTGTGCCACTCCCGGATCGCGGTCTGCAGCTCAGCGCGCGCCAGGTGGGAGCCAAGGCAGCGGTGCTCGCTGGCGCCGAACGCGATGTGGCGGTTCGGGAACCTGTCGATGATCACCTTGTCCGCATCGGGGAACTGCCGGGGATCCCTCGTCGCCGACGGGTAGGTAAGCAGCACCATGTCGCCTGTGCGCATCGGGCAGCCATGGAAGTCGACGTCTGTGGTCACCTTCCTGGCCATCGGGACGATCGGGTAGGCGCGCAGGAACTCCTCGACCGCGCCGGGCAGCAGCTCCGGCTCGTCGACCAGGCGCTTGCGGTCCTCCGCGTGCGTCGCCAGGTGGTAGAAGCACCAGCCGAGCTGGCTCTTCAGCGTGTCCAGGCTACCGAGGGTCAGCGTGACCATGATGTCGATCACATCAGCGTCCGGCAGCGGAGCGCCGTCCAGTTCGCTGCGGCACATATGACTCACGAAGTCGACGTCTGGATCGAGCGGCTGTGCCCGGCGGGCCGCGACCATGTCGGTCCAGTAGGCGGCAATCTCCCCCCACGCGGCCATCATCTTGGCGACATCTTCTCCCGGCCGGTGATCGCACCTGACATCCGGCGCACGCAGGAGACAAAGAAGTCAGCGTCGCTGGTGCCCAGGCCGACAGACAGCAGGAACACCTTGACGGGATACTGGTCGCCGAACGTCGCGCAGAAGTCCGTGCGCCCCGCGGGTACCAGCGGCTCGACGGTCTCGCGCGCCATGTCAGCGATCTTCGGGGCGAGCTTTTGCACTTCCGCAGGAGCGAACCACCAGTTCATCAGCTTGCGGTACTTAATGTGCTGCGGCGGATCGACGAACGACGGCAGGAACCGGTAGGCCGGCTCCGGGTCGGTCGCCACGATCGAGTGGTTGGAGAAGAGGTCCGGTTTCCTGGACGCCTCCCGGATGTCGTCGTACCGGGTGAGCACCCAGTAGCCGGAGCCATAGCTGTTCCAGAAGAAGCGATGTGCTTCCCGCAGCGAGTCGATCTCCTGCCAGTGCTCGGTCGCCGGGGCCACCTTGGCCGTCAGGTCGACCTCCAGCGTCGGGTAATCGGCCATGGGGGGTCGTCTCCTCACTCGCTGCCGAGCGGTTCCAGGTGGTACAGCTTTGCCGCGTTGTCGTGCAGCACCTTGCGGAGCACCTCAGGGGAGAGGTCGCCGAGCTCGGCGGCGATGTACTCGCGCGGCTGCACGGCGGCGGTCGCCGGACCCGGGCGCCATGCTGGTCGGGTGCGGGAAGTCGCTCTCGTACAGGATCCAGTCCGGGCCGATCTGATCGATCGCTGACCTGACCGACGCGCGCTCGAACCAGAAGCACCCAAACATCTGCCGCTTGAAGTACTCGCTGGGCAGCAGGTCATACTCCGGGTGCTCGCGCGGCACCCCGCAGTTCAGCCACTGCCAGTCCAGGTGCTCAAGCGCGAACGGGATCCAGCCGACGCCGCTCTCGACTGACACGAACTTGGTGCACGGGAACCGGTGGCAGACCCCGCCGGTGATCAGGTTCGCGATGACCCGGGCGTTCGCCAGCCCGAACTGCAGCCCGAAGCCCGCGTAGTTGGCGTGCGGTCCCGCGCTGGGGGCGGCATGGTCGAAAATCGACATGTCCCCCGATCCGATGTGGAAGTTGACGGCGAGTTCCATCTCCTGGCACAGCGCCCACAGGCGGTCCCAGTACGACTCGGCGATCGGCGGCAGCCCCCAGAAGGTCGGCTCACCGGTCATGATCACGCCCTTGTGGCCGGCTGCTGCCGCTCGGACTATCTCCTTCTCGCACAGATCCATGTCCCACATCGGCAGCGCCATGATGGGAACGAAGCGCCGCGGGTCGGCAGCGGAGTACTCGGCGAGAAAGTCGTTATAGGCCTGAACGCAGGCCAGCATGAGCTCGCCGTCACCGAGCGTGAGCAGCTTCCCGGCGCCGAAGCCGGCCACGTTCGGGTAGAGCACTTGCGCCCAGATGCCGTACTCGTCCATCCGGGCCAGCCGGGCCGTTGGCTCCCAGGTCGCGACATCGACGTCGGCCAGCCGCGGCGGATGGTCTGGCGGGTATTCGCGCCAGCCAGCCTGAGCGGCCGAAGCGGCGGCGCCGATCCGCTCGGTGCCGAAATACCACGCGTCCTCCTGGCGGCTCTCGTCCCACTTGACGTGCGGAGCCCGATCCCGCCAGCGCGACGGAAGCCGCGATGTCCATAGGTCATAGGGCTCAATAACGTGCGTGTCAGTGTCGATAACCCGGAACTGGTCCACCTCAGCGGCTTGTAGCACGGCGGCTGCCTCCTGTCATGCAGATTGATGAGGGAACGTCAGGCCGGCTGGTCCAGCGGCCACAGGATGTGCTTGGTCTCGAAGAACTCCGCGAACCCCAGCACGCCGCCCTCGCGGCCGAGTCCGCTCTGCTTGTATCCGCCCCAGGGGTGATCACCGAGCATCGGACCGCCGCCGTTGACGGTCACCGTCCCGGCCCGGATCCGGTGGGCGACCCCGACGGCGGCCGCGGTGGGCCCCCAGACGTTGGCGGCGAGACCGTAGATCGTGTCGTTGGCCAGCGCGACGGCCTCGTCCATGTCGTCGTACGGGAGCACGACGCTCACTGGGCCGAATAGCTCGTCCTGCGCGATCTCGGCGCTGTTGGCGACGCTGGTGACGACGGTCGGCTCGTAGTAGTACCCCTTGCCGAACGCCTGGGGCGGCCTGCCACCGGTCAGGACCCGCGCCCCGGCCTCGACGGCCCGGTCGACATAGCCTGCCACCCTGGCACGCTGCGCCGCGGAGACGAGCGGCCCGACGACGGTCTTCTCATCGTGCGGATCGCCGCAGCCGAGGGCTTCGGCGGAGGCGACGGCGGCCGTCAGGTAGCGGTCGTAGTCCGGCCGGTGCACCAGCGTGCGCGTGAGTGAACTGCAGCCCTGACCCGCATTGCCGGTCCACCCGAGGACGCAGCGCATCGCAAGGGACGCAACGTCGCTGCCGGGCAGGAGCACATCGGCGGACTTGCCGCCGAGTTCCAGGACCACCCGCTTCAACGTGGGCGCCGCTAGCTCGACGATGCGCCTGCCGACCGCGGCAGAGCCAGTGAAGGTGACGAAGTCGATTCCCGGGTGGCTGCACAAGTGCTCGGCAAGACCGGGCGGTCCGTAGACGAAGTTGAAGGCGCCTGGCGGGAAGCCCGCCTCCTCGATCAGGGCGGCTAGCGCCGTGGTGGTCAGGACCGACTTGGGGGAGCACATCAGCACGATGCTGCAGCCGGAAGCGAGCGCGCCGCCGATCTTCCAGGCGGCGAGGTTCAGCGGGAAGTTGAACGCCGTGAGCCCCAGCACAACCCCGATAGGTTCCCTGGTGAGCAGGGTGGCAGTGCCTTCTCCGGCCGCCGTCGCGGGAACCCACTGGTCCGGCCCGGCGGCCAGCCCCGCTGCCGCGTCGGCGAACCAGCGGAAGTTGCGGATCGGGAACGGCACCTGCATGAAGGATGCGACAGCCCGCGGTGTGCCGATCTCGTCGATCATGAGATCGATGAGCCGCTCCTGGTCACGCTCGAGCAGGTCGGCCAGCCGGTGGAGAAGCTCGCTGCGCTGCCTGGCTGACACCCGGCTCCATGGTCCGGTGCTGAACGCGCGGGCGGCGGCGCAGACCGCCTGGTCGGCCTGGGCCGTGGTGAGAGCGGGAACAGCGGCGAGCACGTCCTCGGTTGCCGGGTTGATCACCTCGAACGGCTCGCCCTCGCCGAGTACCCAGCGGCCATCGATGTAGCCAGTGGCGGTGTACGCGGGGGCGGTGCCTGTTGGCATTGTCATTCTCTCTCCCTCACCACGGGGCGCTGCCGCCGTCTACGTTGAGCAGCGCCCCGGTAATGCCGGCGCCGGCGTCACTCGCCAGCAGGACCGCCATCGCTGCTACTTCCTCCGCGGCGATGAGCCGCTTGATCATCGACTCCTGCGCGTAGTTGTCGAGGAAGGCGTGGTAACTGATGCCGGCGGCGGCCGCAGCCGCGCCGCCGGCCTCGCGCATGGTGTCGGTCTCGATCGCGCCGGGACAGATGGCGTTCGATGTGATCCCGTCGGGACCGTATTCATAGGCGACGGCCTTGACGAACCCGTTGATCGCGTGCTTGTTAGTGATGTAGTGGCTCAGCGTCGGCTTGGTGGCCTGCTTCCCCTCGACCGACGAGATGGCGATGATCCGGCCCCATTGGCTGCGCAGCATGTACGGCAGTGCCCGGCGGGTCGCCCAGAAGGTCGAGTTCAGGTTCCACGCCAAGGCGTTGTTCCAGGCTTGATCGCTGAGTTCGTGGACTCTGGCGAAGCCGTCCGTGCCGCCGGCGTTGTTGACCAGGATGTCCAGCGCGCCGAAGTGCCCGGCCGCGGCGTCGATGAAGCCTTCCACCTCGTCCTGCTGCCGGACGTCGCAGGCGAGGAAATAACCGCGGTCGCCCGCACCCATCTCGTCGAGCGCCGCCTTGCCCTTCTCAGGTGACCGGCCGCAGATGGCGACGCTCGCCCCCTCGGCCAGCAGCGCCTCGGCGATGGCGCGCCCGATTCCGCGGCTGCCTCCGGTCACAGCGGCTACCCGGTCTTCACACTTGCGTGCCACTGCGTCCTCCCTCAGCCCTTACCAGCACTGTCATTCCAGCGAGCACTGTTATTCCAGCGCGACAAACCTGCTGCTGTCAAGAGATTCATGATGATGATTCATAGGTACTTCTTGACACGGGCTGCCGGTCAGGGTGGGATGACGAGGAGGGAGGCAGCAGCGATGAAGAACCTCAAGGGCAAGGTAGCGTTCATCACCGGTGCGGCGCGCGGGCAAGGCCAGTCGCATGCCGTACGGCTGGCCGAAGCCGGGGCGGACATCGTCGCGATCGACATCGTCGCCCCGATTCCGACCGCCTACTACCCGCCAGCGGTTCCGGCCGATCTGAAGCTGACGGCCAAGCTGGTAGAGGCAGCTCCCTAGCGCCCCGCTGCGTCAGGATGGCAGCGGTATGAGCACGACAGGGGTCGTCGTCGGCTTGCTGGTGCCGCCTGCAGGCTCCACGGTGACGCCGATCCGGTCTCCGGCCGCCAGCCCGAACGCCAGCACCGGCACCGTGGTGCCGTCGGCCATGCGCGTCAGCAGGCCCGCTGAGGTGGCGGTAGTCGTGCCAGCCGGGCCAATTACCCACAGCTGGTAGACCTCGGATCCGGGCAGGCTGGGCATTCCCGTGCTGGTGAACACCAGCCGGTGCAGCCCAGGCGCCAGCACGATGGCGGCAGAACCGCTCGGTGCGGCCCGGCCGTGCACGATCCGTGCGCCGGGCGCGTTCAGCACGGCAGCAATCTCGCGCTGCCGCGCATTCTCGGCGCTGAGTTGGCTGCGTGAGATGCCGAGCAGCACTCCGAGCGCGATCGCTAGCGCCAGGCATGCAGCCGCAGCCGGAATCGCAATTCGCCGAAGCCAGACCGGTCCCGGCGCTGGCAGCGGCGGGACGTCAGGCACCGGTGGCAGCTGCCTGGTCCGAGCGGCCGCGCCCATGACCCACCCCTTCATCCGCGGGGGCGGCTCTGCGCTGGCTGCCAGCGCGAATCGGGTGGCTGTTGCCTGCAGGCCGCGCACCTCGACCTGGCAGGACGGGCAGCGGGCCAGGTGGCGCTCGAATCGCTCGCGCTCACGGGCGCCGAGCGCGTCAAGAGCGTAAACGCCGCTGAGAGCGTGCATGTCGTGTCCGGGCCGGAGCCTCATGACATCACCCCCATGCAGTCGCGCATCCGGATGAGCCCGTCCCGGATGCGGCTCTTGATGGTCCCGAGCGCCACGTTGAGCTGTCCGGCGACCTCGCGGTAGCTGTAGCCGCCGTAATAGGCGAGCGTGACCGACTCGCGCTGGGCATCGGTCAGTGTTTCCAGGCAGCGCCGGACTCGCTCGCGCTCAAGGTTGTCCTCGACCGTCTCGGCCACCTCGTCGGCGCTGATTATCGCTCCGGCAGCTGACTTGTGGTCGCGCCGAGCCTCGGCCGTTGCGGACCGGACCCGGTCGACGGCGCGCCGGTGGGCGATCATCATCGCCCAGGTCATGGCGCTGCCCTTGGCCGGGTCGAACCGGCCGGCCTGGCGCCAGACCTCCAGGAGCACTTCCTGCGCGACTTCCTCGGACTGGGCTGGATCGCGCACGAGCGTGCGGATGAGCCCGAATGCCGGGCCGGCGACGCGGTCGTACACAGCCTCGAACGCAGCCTGATCGCCGCGCGCGACTCGGCCGAGCAGCGCCTCCAGATCGAGGTCCGGCTCGTCGCCCCCCGGTCTGCCCAATCGCTCAGACACCGGGTTACCTGGTGTGCCCATACCCGCCATTCGCGGTCATCGTCGGCCCGGATTGGTCGGCCGGATCGTAATAGTGGGCATATTGCCAGCTGCCGCCTGCCACTAGTGCTTCTTCGGTAAGCGGGCCGAACCTGGCGGGCGACAGCGCGCCGATATCGAGCCGGCCGGGGGAGCCGCAGAGCCAGCCCGCCAGTGCCTCCCCGATGGCCAGCGAGGAGGAAAATCCGGATCCGTTGCAGCCGCTCGCCACCCACAGACCAGGTACGTCGGGCAGCGGCCCGGCGACAAACCTGCCATCGGGGCTCATTGTGAATAGCCCGCCCCGGTGCTCCGCCACTGGCGCCTCCGCAGCCAGCGGCACCTCGGCGGCCACCTGGCTGGCCAGTTTCCGCAGTACCTCGAGGTCGAGGTCGAGGTCCTCGGTGCTGAACGACGCTGGTTCTGCGCGCGGATCCACCGGCAGCGGGGCGGACTCGAAGCCGCCGAACATCAGCCCGCCACGGGCAGGCCGCAGGTACACAGCGGCGTCCACGACGCGCAGGATGGGGTCGTCGGGATCGACGTCAGCCGATGGCGCGGTAATCAGGAGCTGGTGCCGGACCGGCGCGACGGCGACCCGGCCGCCCGCCAGCTCGGCTAGCTGCCGGGTCCATGCGCCGGCCGCGTCAACCACCGTCGGCGCGGCAATCGTCCGGTTTGTGGTCTCAACTCCGGCGACCCGGCCGGCCGACAGCGTGATGTCGACGACCGCCTCAGATTCGAGCAACAGCACGCCGTGCAGCTGGCATGCGGCCTGGTAGGACCTCATCAGGGCAGCGGGTTCGGAGATGTAGACGTCCTCCGGGCACCACAGTGCCAGCGCGTCGTCGTCACCGTGGTAGTACGACAGCCGGCTGCGCAGCTGGGCCGGCACCGTGTCCTGCACATCGGCGCCCCAGCTCCGCGACTGGCGCGCTTCCCGGCGCAGGTAGTCCTTGTGAGCGCTGGTCCTGGCGACCAGGAAGCTGCCCGAGCGAACGACCTCAAGCTGCACGCCCGCCCAGTCCGGGAAGCTGACCGCCCGCTCGATGCTGCGCCGGGCCAGCGCCGTCCGCAACTTCGTCTGCCTGGACGGACTTGAACAACCCGGCTGCGCGGCCGGATGCCTCGCGCGCCGGGCCAGCGCCGCTCGACCAGGATCACCGACCGGCCGAGCAGTGCCGCATGCAGCGCCGTGCTGAGGCCAAGCGCGCCCGCACCGATGACCACCACGTCTGCATCCATGGCTGTCAGTCTGCCCGAGTACCTTCTTGGCAGGCGAAAGAAGGAGGCAATCGATGCCTAGCCAGGTGACGGCCGGGTACGCACCAGTCAATGGCGTGGACATGTATTGGGAGAGCCGCGGCGAGGGCGGGGTGCCGCTGATCGTTACGCACGGTGGTTTCGGCCTGACCAGCATGTTCGCGGATCTCCTCGACCACCTCGCCGCGAAGCGGCGGGTCATCGCGATAGAGCTGCAGGGCCACGGCCACACCCGCGATACGACGCGCCCGTTCCGTTATGAGAGCTTCGGGGACGACATCGCCGCCCTGATCGACCACCTCAGCCTGCGCCAGGCCGACCTGCTGGGCTATTCGTTCGGTGGCAATGCCAGTCTGCGGTGCACCATCCAGCACCCCGAATCGGTCCGGCGGCTCGCCGCCGTATCGATACCGCATCGCCGCGACGGCTGGTTCCCTGAGGTCCTGGCCGGGATGGACCAGATGAGCAGTGTCGGCGTGGAGCAGATGCGCCACTCGCCGATGTACCAGCAGTGGCTAGCGGTTGCGCCCGACCTGCATGCCTTCCCGGCGCTGATGGACAAGACTGGCGACTTGCTGCGCGTTCCTTATGACTGGAGTGAGGAGATTAGGACGATCGCCAACCCGACCCTGCTTGTGTACGGCGACGCGGACAGCATCCCGCCCGGGCATGCGGCCGAGTTTTTCGCGCTGCTCGGCGGCGGCCTCACCGACGGCGGCTGGGACGGGTCACTGCCCACCAGCATGCGCCTGGCCATCCTGCCGGGCCTCACGCACTACAACATCTTCTCGTCCCCGCTGCTGGCAGCCGTCGTCGAAGATTTCCTTGGCAGCTAGGCGTGGCTGAGGCTAGCGTCCGAGGCTCGCCGCAGGAAGTCAGCTGCCCGGCTGAAGGTGTCCCCGATCGGATTGCCCGCTAGCTGGGCCTGATACGCCCGGTAACGGGTCATCTCCCAGTCCTGCCCGCGCTGCGGCAGCGAACTGAGCGAGGGCTGGGGCACTGGTTTCCAGGTCCAGGCCGCGATCAGCTCGCCGGCCGAGCCGGAGCCGCGCAAGGGATGGATGAAGTCGTCCGGGTCGGCCTTATAGCCCATCTGGTTGCGCACGAACCGCAGCCCAGCGAAGGTATCCTCGATGACCTGGCGCTCCGCGGCGTTGCTGGCCGCCAGGGTAGCGCTGTAGATGTCCGGGTAATAGCGCACCAGGGTCGCATCGACCATGGTGCACCACCACACTGCCTCGGTGATCACCGTATAGGCATGCGGCCGGTTGAAGCCGCTGGCCCGCAGCAGCCGGCTAGTCGTCTCGCGCATCGCGGCGAGTGACCAGTCCAGTACGCCCTCACCGGCCGGACGATTGTCCGCGACCTGGCGGTTCCAGGCGACCCGGCATCTGGCAGAGCAGAAACGCGCATGCTCACGGCGCGGCGCGAACGAGGCACCGCATTGTGCGCACTCGCGGGTATCCACTAGGCCAATGGTATGCGCTGAGCCCTACTCCAGTACGGCCCGGACTGCCTGGTGGATGCTGCTGCGCATGGCCGGGGTGTCGGCCAGCCTGCGCACGGGGTGCACGGCATTGGTCAGCAGTATCATCGCGACGTCGAGGGCAGGCGCGAAGAGCATGGACGTGCCGGTGAACCCGGTATGCCACATCGTGTCGGCTGGCCAGCTGCCCAGGCGTCCGGTCGCACCCGCCAGCCCAGCACGCGCGGCTCGCCGCCCGTGTCGGCCTGCCGTGCCGTCACCAGGGCAATCGTCTCAGCAGTCAGGACGGGATGCCGTCCCGGCCGGAGCAGTGCGCTGGCGTACCGGCCAAGATCTGCGACCGGACCGAACAGCCCCGCGTGACCACTGATGCCACCCAGGGCGAAGGCGTTCCCGTCGTGCACCTCGCCCCAGATGAGCCCGCGACCAGGTCGCTGATCGCCGTCTTGCTCAGTCGCGGCGATCTTCCTCAGCGGAGCCTTCGGCAGATAGCCGGTGGCGGTCATGCCGAGCGGCTCGAGCACTTTGCGTGTGACGAGATCGCTAAGCGGCTCGTCAGCGCATGCCTCCGCTGCCCAGCCGAGCAGCATGAAGCCGAGATCGCTGTAGCTGACCGGTCCGGGCCGAGCGTCAGCAAGGTCCGCCATGACGCGCGCTTGATCTCCGCTGGGTCGTCGCACATCTCGTAGTAGGGCCGGTGCGGTACCAGCCCGGCCGAGTGCAGCAGGCAGTCACCAATCGAGACTGGCCGGCTTGCGTTATCTGGCCGAGTGTCGCCTGCTGCGCCTGGTCCGCTTCGCTTGCGCTGCCTCGTAGGTGCGCTCCAGCGCGTCGCGGCTGGCAGGCAAGTCATGCTGGGCCAGCACAACGAACAGGCAGTCAACGACCGTGAGCTGGGCAATTCGGCTGGTCATCGCACCGGAGCGGAAGGCTGTCTCGCGGGCCGCAGTGAGCAGCACGAGACCTGCGGCCGCGGCTATCGGCGACCGCGGAAAGTTAGTTATGGCGACGGTGCGGGCGCCATGGCTGCTCGCTTCGCGCATCGCATCGATGATGTCGGCCGTCGTGCCGGTATGCGACAGTGCGACGACAACGTCAGCAGCTCCGAGCAAGGCGGCTGATGTGATGGCCATGTGCGGGTCCGGCCACGCGAATGCCGGCTTGCCGATGCGCTGCAGTTTCTGCTGCAAGTCCAGGGCGACGTAACCGCTCGCGCCCACTCCGTAGATATCGATCCGGCGGGCGCTGGCGAGCCAGTCAACGACCTGGACCAGCACGTCAATGTCCAGGTGCTCGGCAGTGTCGGTGACGGCACGGGCGTCGGCGCGGGCGATCTTATGCGCGATCGTGGCCGGGTCATCGCCAGGCAGGATGTCGTGCGACGGCTCAACGCGGGCCGCGCGGTCGGCATGTGCGGCCGCCGCCGCCAGGGCGATCCGCAGTTCGGGATAACCCCGCAGGCCCACAGCGCGGCAGAACCGAACGACAGTCGTCGCGGAGGTATCGCACGAGGCGGCTAGCTCTGATATTGCCTGCATCGCAGTGCCGAACGGATCTTCGAGCACCTGCCGTGCCACCCGCTGCTCGACCGGCGCGAGGTTCGGGCAGCAGCGACCTGATAGTGACCAGGATGTCGTCCCCGGCCTCGGGCGTGCCGGGCTCCGCCGACGGCGACTCGCGCCGCACATCTTGCGCGCTGAGGTTGAGCGCACCGCTAGGTCTTGCCACCGCCACCTCCGATCCCTACTTCTGCCCGGCTCCGCTCGCCGCCAGCGCCGCGCGAACGCTGCCGTCTGCAGCGGCCAGCGCCTGCGCCGCCGGTCCTGGCGCCAGCCCGGCAAGCAGGCACAGCATCGCCAGCCGGAGATCGCCTCCGCAGCGAGCCAGCTCAGCTCGGCCGGCAGCCTCGGTGGCTCCCGATGTCTCCATCAGTATGTGCACCTGACGCCGGCGAAGCTTGTCGTTGGTGCCAGCCATCGACACCATCAAGTTGGAGTAGGTCCGGCCGAGCTTGATCATAACGGCCGTTGACAACGAGTTCAGGATCATCTTCTGGGCGGTGGCGGCCTTAAGCCGGGTCGACCCGGCTATCGCCTCCGGGCCAGTGTCCACCAGCAGGCTGTAGTCCGCGAATGCCGCCAGCGGCGCGGAGAGGTTGCTGCTCACGAGCACGGTCGGCGCGCCTGCCGCGCGCGCGGCGTGCAGGGCGCCCGCGACGTACGGAGTCCGGCCGCTCGCCGATAGCCCAATAGCCACATCAGCCGCGGTGAGCCCGGCAGCGGCCTGGCTGCCTAGCGACTGACGGTCCTCGGCGCCCTCAATCGCCTGCGCAACAGCACCTTCGCCGCCGGCATGGTGAGCGACAAACACCCCTGCCTCGACGCCAAAAGTCGGCACCACCTCGGCCGCGTCGAGGACGCCGATCCGGCCAGACGAGCCAGCCCCGAAATAGTGCACATGGCCGTCGGCGCTGAGCCGGCTGGCGGTGACGTCGACTACCTCGGCGAGTGCGGGAAGGACCATGGCCACCGCGCCCGCTACCAGGGCGTCCTCGGCGTTGAGCAGCCGCAGCAGCTCCAGCGTGCCTACCGTGTCGATGTCCGTCGTCCGGTCATTCCGCATCTCGGTACTGGACCGCGCTGCCTCCGGAGCCGGGCCTGGCCGCAGCGGTGCTGGCTGCGGATCTGCTGGCACCGCCGCCCTCCTCAACTCGCTGCTCATGGCGACGGAGCCATGTTACTGTTTTCCGGCATGAGGTCCAGAGTAGTTGCATATTCACAACCACGCCGGGCGCGAGTGCTGGGCTGTATGTCCGGGACATCCGTCGACGGCATCGACGTTGCCTGCGTCGACCTCGAGCTTGACGGCGACGAACTCGGCTGCGGTTACCGTGGTGTGCTCAGCATCCCGTTCGGCCGGCACCTGCGCGAACGGATTGTGGCGGCGATGCCGCCCGGGGAGCCGGGCGCAGGCGAACTCTGCCAGCTGCATGCGGAGCTTGGCAATGCCTATGCGGAGGCGTTCGCGGCAGCCGCTAGTGATCTAGCGGCTGGCCAGGCCGACTTCGCCGTGCTGCACGGCCAGACGTTCTTCCACTGGGTGGACGGAGCGGGACGGGCAATGGGCACCCTCCAGCTTGGCAACTCCGCGGCGGTGGCTGAACGCTTGGGCTTGCCGGTGATCTCGGACCTGCGCAGCCGGGACCTTGCGGCAGGCGGCCAGGGTGCGCCGATGGTGTCGATGTTCGACCTGCTCTTGCTGGCCGGGCGGCCAGGCCCGGCCGCGGCCGTGAACCTCGGCGGTATCGCGAACCTCACGGTCGTCGATGACGCGGAGGTGATCACGGCGTACGACGTCGGGCCTGCGGGTGCCCTGATGGACCCGGCGGCGGCGTGGGCGACTGATGGCACCCAGTTGTTCGACGCCGACGGAGTGATCGCTGCCCGCGCCGAGGTCTGCGACGCGCTGCTCGACCGGCTCAAAGCAGAGCCTTTCTACCGGCTGCCGCCGCCGCGCAGTACCGGCCGCGAGTTGTTCAACGCTGCCTACCTGCGGGAAATGCTGGCCGGGATCAGCCCGGTTCCAGCCGGCCAGGACGTCGTCGCCACCGTTACCAGGCTGCTCGTCGATTTGCTGGCCGAGGCCGTGAAACAGCACGGACTCACTGAGCTTGTGCTGTCAGGCGGCGGCAGCTCGAACGCGACGACCTTGGGCTGGCTCCGGCAGGCGATTCCCGGCGTACGGGTGCTGACCACAGCCGACCTTGGTGTGCCCACGCAAGCAAAGGAAGCCGTGGCATTTGCGGTGCTCGGATTCCTGTCCTGGAATGGCCTGCCCGGATCGGTCACCGCGGCCACCGGCGCACGGCATCAGTCCATTCTCGGCGCTATCCAGCCCGGCGCCGTTCCGCTCGTGTTGCCAGCGCCGGCCGAAGCGCCGCCGCGGTATCTGCGTCTCCGGCCGTGAACCGGCAGGCGGCGGCCCGGCCGCGGCTCATGCGCCAAGATCAGTGCGAAGTGCTCGCGCTCGGGGATGGGCTTGCCGACGGGCTCGGGGCCGGGTGCTGGCTGAGCGCGGCCTGGTCGGCCAGCGCGATAGCAAGTTCGCCGGCTGCAGTTGGGTGGAACGGAGCCGGGCCGGATAGCCCCTGGACGAACGAATTGGGGTCGCACAGCCCGTGCCCGGTGAAGTCGGGGTGCACCGTGATCGAGGCCGGATGCCTTGGCGCCCTTTGCCAGGACGTCGTTGAGCGCATTCAGCAGGACGATCAAGGACTTCTCCTTCGCGGGCGTCAGCCCGACGGTGTCCAGGCAATGCTGCTGCAGGTCGAACGGTTCATAGTAAAGGTTGATCAAGACAGTGGGGTGTGACGGCAGCTCTGCCAGCTGGCGCAAGAGCTGGTAATAGTGCACGGCGAACATCGCCAAGCGCTGCTGGAAGTACGCGGTAGCGGCATTGTTGTCGCAAGTCGGCGTTACTGTGCAAAGTCGGAGCAAGGCCGACCAGCCGACGTCGTCAGCCCCGATGCTGGCTATCAGCACCGAGGCGTGGTTGGCGTTCTTGGCCACCGAAAGCTGCGTCGGAGCAGTGAAGCCTGAGAGGTGCTGGGGGCCGAGTATCCCGGCCGGGATGGTGGCGCCGCTGCAGGCCAAGTTCAGCACGTGCCAGTTATAGAGCTGGCTGAGGTCGTCGGCGTAAGCTTGCGGGCTTCGCTGACAGTACCGCGCGAGCCGGCTTGGGTGTAGCGCCTGCGGGTTGCCCAGCCCGGCCGCGGTTGAGTCTCCCATGACCACGGCCTGCACCGCGGGACGGGCCGGTCCGGGCGCGGATCGGACCGGCGGCAGCTGCGCTTGACCGACCAAGGCTTCGACGGATCCGACGTGCCGCAGCCGGGCCGGGGCCGTGAAGGCGGTGATCATGATGCCGCCCACGTTGACCAGCTCAGTAAAGACCAGGAACGCCGCAAGCACCGCTACCGTGCGCCGGATTGGCAGCCGTGCCCAGCCGGCCAACGCACCCGCCAGCAGCAGAGCAAAGCCGGCGGTAATCACGATCTCCCAGCCGAAGTACCGGACCCAGCCTGCGGCCAGCGCCTGGCCGATGACATGGCTAGGGGTGGTCGGGCGCTGGCTGCTGAACAAGGAGCCGAGTTGCTGTCCGAGGGTGATGTGGGTCAGCGCCAGCCGTGGCCGTACCGGTCCCAGGAAACTGATCCCGGTAGGCAGGCTCTGGCCGAACAGGTCCAGCTCACCGGGGCCGGAGGCGCTCAGGGTCGGGGCGGCGGCCCCCACGCTCACCGTCTGACCGGCGACGGCGACTTGCTGCATGGGGGTAACCAGCAGCGCCACCGTGATTGACACCGCCGCCACCAGCACGGCGGCCGCGGCAAATGCCAGCCAGGCCCGGCTGCCTTGTGCCAAGACTTTCATTAGCCACGTGTATGCCCCTGGCACCGCGGATAAAGCCGGCCCGGTCTGGCTCGAGCCCAGTGGCCAGCGGCATCCGTCTCCCGCTGGGGCAACCGCGCCGAACCAATACAAAGCTCACGTAGTAGCAGGTCTGAGCTTGAGTCAGCGCAGCGGCCGGAAGAAGTCGCGCACGTCGCCAGTCAGGAGGTCGGGCACCTCCATAGCGGCGAAATGCCCGCCGCGGTCGAATTCGCTCCAGTGCACGATGTTGTTCGACAACTCGGCGAACCGCCGGATCGGCGGAGCTATCTCCCGTGGGAAGACGGCCACGCCGGTGGGCACCGTCAAGGGGCCGGGCGAGCCGAAGCCGGCCGAGTGCGCCACTTCGTAGTAGATGCGGGCCGATGATCCTGCGGTGGCCGTCAGCCAATACAGCGTTACATTTGTCAGGAGCTGGTCGCGGTCGACCGCCTCGTCCGGCAGCCCGCCGTCGGTCCATTCACCGAACTTCTCGGTGATCCAGCCGAGCTGACCAGCCGGTGAGTCGGTAAGCCCGTAGGCCAGGGTCTGGGGCTTAGTGGACTGGATGGCGAAGTATCCGCTGCCCGTCGCCAGGAACTTCTGCCTGGCCTGCAGACGGGCCTTCTCCACGTCGGTCAGATCAGGCAGGTCGCTCGGCCCCTGGGGGAACAGCATGTTCAGGTGCACGCCGATCAGATGCTCGGGGAAGGCAATGCCTAGCTCCCTGGAGACCGCCGAACCCCAATCGCCGCCCTGCGCACCGTAGCGCGGATAGCCGAGACGCCGCATCAGCTCGTCCCAGGCCCGTGCGATGCGGTCGATGTTCCAGCCGGTTTCACGGGTAGGCCCGGAGAACCCGAAGCCGGGGATCGAGGGGATGACCAGATGGAACGCGTCAGACGGATCCGCACCGTTCGTCCTCGGGTCGGTCAGCGGCCTGATGATGTTGATGAACTCGACGATTGAGCCCGGCCAGCCGTGGGTGATGATGAGCGGCATCGCGTCCGGCTCGGGGGAGCGGACGTGCAGGAAGTGCACGCGCTGCCCGTCGACGGTGGTGATGAACTGGGGGAACTCATTCAGCCGTTGCTCGTGGACGCGCCAGTCGTAGCCGGTGCGCCAGTACTCGGCGAGCTGCTGCACGTAATCCAGCGGGATGCCGTAATCCCAGCCAACGCCGGCCAGCTGGTCCGGCCAGCGGGTATGGATCAGCCGGTCGCGCAGGTCGTCCAGGTCGGCCTGAGGGATGTCGATGCGGAACGGTGTTATGCCTGTTTCGGCGGTCGCAGCGTGGTCGTCCATGAGTCGCATTCTCTCCAGATCACAGGCGGGTGGCACCATGTGCGATGAATAGCTCGGACGGGTGACGGAGGACGAGATGGCAATTACGGACGCGGAGATCGGCTACCTGCAGTCACAGCGGCTTGGCCGGCTGGCCACGATCCAGCCCGACGGCAGCCCTCAAGTCAAGCCGGTGGGCTTCAGCTATAACGCCGACCTTGGCACGATCGACATCCACGGCTTCCGGATGTCGGTCAGTCAGAAATTCCGGAACGTCAGTCGCGATGGCAGAGCCGCCCTCGTTGTCGACGACATCGTTTCCACCCAGCCGTGGCGCGTGCGGTTCCTAGAAATTCGAGGGAACGCCGAAGCCGTTGCTTCGGCGGCCGAACGCCCGAACGACGCGTCCGTCATCAGGATCCATCCCACCCGGATCCTCAGCTTCGGTATCGAGGAGCCGCCCGGCGAGCCACATCAGACCAGGCTCAGGACGCGAGACGTCGGCTGATCGGCTCGGCCGCGTCCTTCGGCAAGCTTGGCGTTAGCGAAGCAGGTCGATATGGCGAGGCCGAGGTTGAGCTTGTCGCCGTACCAGGCGGGGATGATGGTATCGGGCGTGATCCGGGCGTCGTGGCAGGTCCTGATATCGCTGTCGGGTTGGTGCAGTGGCGGGCAGTTCGGGATGGCCTCGCCGCCCGGTGTGGTGAACGTGAAGCCGCCGGCGGCGGCGGTGATCAGGTAGCCGCTGTCGTGGATGATGACGTGGTGCGCTCGGCAGAGCAAAATGAGGTTGCTAAGCCTGGTTTTCCCGCCTTTGGACCAGTGCTGGATGTGGTGGATGTCGGTCCTGCGGGAGTCACAGCCGGGGTACTGGCACCGGTACCGGTCGCGGTCGCGCACGGCGCGGCGCAGCGCTGGCGGCGGGGTGCGGTGCCGCCTGCCGACGTCGATCAGGCTGCCGAGGTGGTCGTGGAGCATCCAGCTGACGGTGGCGAGGCAAGAGATCAGCTGGGCGGCGGCGGGGCTGATGGCGGGGCCGTCCTCGATGTGGCACCGGTCGGGGTGTGCTGGGTGCCCGGGCTCAGGTGCGGTCAGGGCATCGGTGCCGACGTGCACGATGACCTGGTAGATGTCGGGGTTGCTGGCGCGGTCGATCTTGTCGCCGAGGAAGGCACTGGCGACCTCGACCAGGGCGTCGGCGAGGCTGGCAGGAGTTGCCACGGGCTCGGGCACTGCTACATCGTCGGACGCAGTCTTTTCCTTCTCTGGGGCGGGCGTTTCCGCGGACACGCTATTCGGGTGCTCGAGGTCGCCGGTCGCGGCGCGCAGGGCTTGCAGCACCACCGCGCCGTCGGCGGGCGGCAGCCGGACCGTCATCGCCAGCGACCCGTCATCCTCCTGCCGCCAGGTGACCCGGCGCATCGTCGCGGCGTAGCCGTCGTCGGCGCGGCTGACCTTGCGGTGCGCGCGGGCGAATCGTTCCAGCTGGTTGGCGGTCATCGGGCCGGCTAGCTCGGCGAGGCGGCCTTCGGTGTTCGGGGTCGCGATGCGGGTCAGCGCCCGGACCTTCGCATACGACATCCGCCCCGCGGCGAACTCGCCTGACAATACCGGCAGAGTCCGCAGGGCGCGGGCCACCCGGACGTGCTCGCGGGCGGTGCCGGCGGTGAGCTGGCATTTCCACGACAGCCAGGCGGCGCACGAATTGAAGTCCCAGGATGCCCAGCCACGGCGGTCGTCGAAGTCACCGAGCAGGACCAGGAACCGGGCGGTGGCGGCGGTCAGGTGGCCGGCGAGCTCGCAGATCTGCGTCTCCAGCCATTCTAGCGGCGGCATGGCGGCTTCGGTCTCGCTGGCAGTTAATGCTTCTTCGCTCATGTGTTTGAGCGTAGCCGCCAGTACCGACAGTTCGTTCGCGCGGCATTTGAAGGACATGTTGCATCGTGGTAGGCACGACGACCTGATGGATATCCGGGATGCTGGCGCGGTCGATCTTTCCCCAAGGAACGCACTGCGACCTCGAGCAGGGCGTCGGCCAGGCTAGCGGGGGTCATCACCGGGTCGGGCGCCGCTCGCTCTTCTGAGGCAGTCGTTTCCTTTTCCGCTGTCGGCGTTTCCGCGGAAACGCCGGCGCCTAGCGGTGGCGCTGGGAGTGCTTGTCGACCGGGACTATGGCGCCTTGGCACTATCGCGGCGACCGCCCTAGGTCAGCTACCGGCATGACGGCTGGTGTCTCGGCCATGGTGAGCGCGCTTACCTCCGCGGCTAGCCGGGCTGCTTCGGCGGCGTCGATGCGCTGGAGGATTGCCTGCGCCTGCGTCAGGCAGGCAGACGCTACTGCGTGATCGCGCGCCGTCCGGGCGCATCGGCCTAGGCCGGCCAGAGCGCGTGCCTCTTCGGTGGGCATGCCGATCTGGCGGGCCAGGTGCAAGGCTTGCTGATGGCATCCCGCGGCGCTGGCCAGGTCACCCCGGACGTGGTGCAGTGTCCCGGTCTCATTGAGGACTTCCGCTTCGCCCGCGCGGTAGCTGAGGTGGCGGCAGAATTCCATGGCCTGAGTCAGGTGCTGGCCTGCGGCCGAATAGTCCGCGCTCAGCCGGTGAAGGCGCCCGAGGTAGGTGAGGGTGATCGCCTGCCCGAGTCGGCTGCCGGTGTCACGGTGGATGGCCAAGGCCAGGGCCAATAGCCGTGCCGCGCCCTCACGGTCACCGTCCGACAGCCGCACGTCTCCAAGGATGGAAAGAGCGTTGGCTTCGCCAAGCTTTTGGCCGAGGTCTCGGAACGTGGCCAGTGCCTCTGTGAGGGCCTCAGCCGCGCCAGCGAAATCTCCGGTTCGCCGCCGCATGTCGCCCAGGAACGTGAGGGTGTTGGCCTGGAAGATCCGGTGACCGAAGGCACGGTAAATGGTTAGGGCCCTGTTTAGGTTCGCGGCGGCAGCAAGATAGCTGCCGGTTTCAAGTTGCACATAACCCAGGCGGAGGAGGGCATGGGCCTGGCCGGTCTGGTGATCCAGGTCACTGTAAATGGCGAGCGCTTCGGCGATTACCTCGGCTGCACCGTTGTAGTCGCCGGTCCGCACCAGGGCATCCTGCAGGCGGATGAGGGCGCTGGCCTGCCCGAGCCGGTCACCAAGGTCACGGAATATGCCAAGCGCCTCACCAAGCAGCGCGGCTTCGGCGCTGTAGTCCTCGGTCAGCATCTTTGCCTCTGATAGGCGGTGCAGGACCGCGGCCTGCCCGAGCCGGTCACCCAGGTCACGGAATATGGCCAGCGCGCCGGCTAGGAGTTCGGTGGCGGCCGGATATTCGCTCGTCAGCAACCGCACGAGGCCCAAGATGTGCAGTGCGGTGGCCTGGCCAGACCAGTTTCCAAGGTCACGAAATATGCCCAGCGCTTCGGCCAGGAGCTGGGTTGCGGACGGGTAGTCCCCGGTGAGCTGCCGCAGCTGTCCCAGATCGAGCAGCGCACCGGCTTCACCGGAACGGTCACCGATGTCCCGAGCGGCCTGGATGGCGGCAGCATGGCGGGTCCCTGCCTCTTCCCATGGGCCGTCCCGGCGCAGGAGCTCAGCCATCCCATCGGTGAGCGCTACGACGCGCGCGCTCTGCCTCGCTTTGGTAACGAGGTCGAGGCAGGCCAGCAGCGCCGACCGTTCGGCCCTTGCCCAGCTCAGCGCCTGGTCAGCGTTCGCAAGGGGCGGTACTGCGCGCGGCGCCACCGCAGGATCGGCGACGGGCATCGTGCCAGCCCGACGGGGCAGCTGAGCCTTCGCGCACACAGCGGCGTGCTGGTAATAGTCGAGCAGGCGTGTCAGCGCCGCTTGGCGTTCCTCGGTCGTCATCGTCCCGGCGACACGGTCGGCGGCAAAGCGTCGGATCAGGTCGTGCATGCCGTAACGGCGATGGCCGGTCTCGGTGAGCAGGCCCTCGGCGTGGAGCCGGTCCAGCAACCGCGCCGCCTCTTCTGGCGCCACCCCGGCTAGCGCTGCGGCTGAGTATGCATCCACGCTGGTGCCCAGATGCAAGCCCAGGCACTGGAAGAAGCGCCGCCAGGCCGGCTCCAGGTGCTGGCAGGACACTTCGAATGCCGCCGCGACGCTGGCATGCTCGGCCGTGAGCGTGAGCAGCTTGGCCTGGGTTTCGGCCACCAGGTCCTGCAGCGTCCAGGTGGGATGCCGCGCGTAGACCCTGGCCAGCAGGCTGATCGCCAGCGGCAGGTAACCAGCCAGCGCCGCTAGCTCCGCGACGGCCGCCGGATCGATCAAGGCGCGTGGAGCCAGCCGGACAAACATCTCCTGCGCCTGTTGTGGCGGCAGCACTTCCAGGAGAAGCGGCTCTACCACGCCTGGCAGGTCAGCTAGGTGCCGGCGACTGGTCACGAGCACGAGGCATCCGCCGGAGCCCGGCAGCAGCGGGGCGACCTGGGAGCTGCTGGCAGCGTTGTCCAAGACCAGCAGCGCTTTCTGCCCGGCCATCTTGTCCCGCCACAGCGCTGACCGGCTGTCCAGGCTGGCGGGCATGTGCTGGGGATCAACCCCGACCGCTGCCAGCAGATCGGCGAGCGCATCGCCGGGAGCCACTGGATCTCGGCCGGGTGTATGGCCGTGGAGGTCGACGAAGAGCTGCCGGTCAGGGAACCGGTTCGCGACCAAATGCGCCGCATGTACCGCAAGTGCGGTCTTGCCCACGCCCGGCATGCCGCAGATCGCCCGCATCGCAACCACACCGTCGACTATTCCGTTGGCCCGTGCGGCCTCAGTCAGTGCCGCGATCATCCGGTCCAACTCCCCATCCCGGCCAGTGAACGTCTCTGTGTCGGGCGGAAGCGAGTACTTGACCCCCATGGGCACAATGGTCGGGGCGGCCTCGGCGCGCCCAACGACTCCGGCTGTCGCGGCCGCGCGGAGTTCGTCTGGGCCGGGGTCCAGGCCAGCCCCCGGGTTCATACGGGATGCCCGGACCAGGTGCTCCCGCTGCGATTGAGGCAGCTCAAGCGCATCAGCTAGCGACCGGATCGATTGCCGGTACGGCCGGGCGGTCCGGCCGCGCTCCATGTTCGCGATCGTCCGCACGCTCAGCCCGGATCGTTCGGCGAGCTCCTCCTGGCTCAGGCCAGCCATCAGCCGGTGCCGCCGCAGCAGGTCGCCGAATTCGCCGCCTGCTGGCGGCTGGTCTGCCTTCACGCACCCTCCCGGCCTCGAAGTCGCTAGCGAATGGGGCCGGTCAGGTCGACCGTTAGGACGGGAACTTTACCGGAAAGTCTGCCGGTATGACTTCATGGTCTCGCAGCCGCATTGCGGACAGGCTGCTGCAATGCGGCTGCAAGCGATCACACGTACCTGGTATCGCCTGCGGAGAGGTTGCCGACTGCGGGCCAGACATTCAACGGGGGCATGTCCGGCCTGGTCCCGACCCACTTCCACAGTCCGGGCTCAGATAAGAGCTCTCATGAAGTCTTCAAGCCTCTCCGTTGTGGCCGCTGAGCTGCGAATTTGCTTCGCGAAGCATGAGATTTGCGCACTAGCCGGGTCGCTAAGCTGAGTCCATGGCTCGCTACGTGATCGACGCACCGACTTTGCTCCACCTCGTGGACGCCGAGCTTCGCGTCGATCCGGGCCACCAGTTGGTCGCACCGAACTCGATCCGCTCGGAGGCGCTGGAATTGTTGCTGCGCGACGTCCGTGCAGGTAAGCGCACTGAAGCGGCAGCCCTGAAAGCACACGAGCGAATAACCGAGATAAGAGTGCGGCTGCTCGGTGATCGGGTGTCGCGCCGCACCGCGTGGCAGATTGCACGTCGGCATGACTGGGACACGCTCCGGGACGCCGAGTACCTCGCAATCGCTCGGCTGCAAGCTGACGCTTTGGCCACGGTGGACCCAAGCCTCGCGGCCTCAGCTCAGGACGTCGTGCCGGTCGCTGCCATCGACGACCTGCTCGCTCCCGATTAACCGTAGTCCGCGAGTCCTGCCTGGCATGGCTGCCAGGTTTGTCGGCGGCCGCTGTCGCCCGAGAAGATGTCAATCTAACTGCGGACCAGCGCCTCCAACGTTGCTCGCGCCCCGCGCTGGCGCAGCGAGGCGAGCGCTGACCGGTAGGCGTCGGCAAAGCGCGGCTCGTCGGCCAGATCCCCGAACACGTCCCGGTTGGCGATGAAGGCGTCTGGGTCCGCGCACCGGGCAAGCCCAGTGAGGCTGTCCCGGAGGCGATCGACAACGTCGATCGGCTCGCCCTGCTCATCGACGCCCTCGGCGTAGCGCGCCCAGCTCGCCACCACCGCGGCCGACCGCCTGATCTCGCCGCCGCAGGCGAGCTGCTGGCGTACCACCGGCAGCAGCCACTTCGGGATCCGGTCCGAGCTCTGCGCGCACAACCGGGCGATGGTGTCGCGGACCTGCGGGTTGGAGAAGCGCTCGATGACGGCGTGCTTGTACCCGGTCAGGTCTATTCCGGGCACCGGGGCCAGGGTCGGAGTGGCCTCCTCGTCCATGTAGCCCAGCAGGAAGTCCCGGAACAGTGGGTCTTGAGCGGCCTCGTGTACGAGCCGGTAGCCAGCCAGGTAACCGAAGTAGCACATGGCCTGGTGGCTCCCGTTGAGCAACCGCAGTTTCATCAGCTCGTAGGGCTCTACCTTATCGACGAGCTGCACGCCGGCCTGCTCGTACGGCGGCCGCCCGTCGGAGAAGCAGTCCTGCAGAACCCATTGCGTAAACGGCTCGCACACGACTGGCCACCGGTCGTCAATCCCGAACCACTCCCGGACCTCGGCCCGGTCAGCGTCGGTGGTCACCGGGGTGATGCGGTCGACCATCGAGTTGGGGAATCGCACCCGGCGCTCGACCCAGTCACCAAGGTCAAGCTCACGCAGCCGGGCGAAGGCGGTGAGCACCCGCTTGGCCAGCTGACCGTTGCCCTCGATGTTGTCGCAGGACATGACCGTGAACGGCGCTAGCCCCTGGTCGCGGCGGCGCCGCAGCGCCTCGGTGATCAGGCCAAACGCGGTCCGCGGTATCGCCCCAGGGCCGAGATCGTGGAGCACGTCCGGGTTGGCCATATCGAACTCGCCGGTGGCGTCGTTGATGTTGTAACCGCCCTCGGTGATCGTCAGCGACACTATCCGTGTCGTCTCCGCCACCATCTTCTCGATGACGGCCTCCGGATCATCGGGCGCGAACAGGTACTCAACGATGGAGCCGATCACCCGCGGTTCATAGGTCCCGTCGCTGTGCTTGAGAATAAGTGTGTAAAGGCCGTCTTGGGCCGCCAGCGCCTGCTTCATCTGCAGGTCTGCTGCCATCACCCCGATGCCGCAGATGCCCCAGTCCAGCCCCGCGCCCTGGTTCATCAGCCGGTCTTGGTACATGGCCTGATGCGCCCGGTGGAATCCGCCGACGCCGAAGTGGACTACGCCCGGCGTGACCAGGTCGCGGTCGTAGGCAGGCGTCGGCAGCCGCTCGCTCCAGTACCTGAGCGTCCGGGCGTTCAGCGGCTGGGTGTTATCCGGCAAAGGCAGGCGCCCGCGCCCGGGTGGAACGCCAGGATGTCATCCTGCCTCCTCGCCGGTTGCCGGAACGATTCCGGATATTCGTCGACGCCTGCGGGCTGCCCAGAGCGGAACGCCGCCTTGCCGCAGAGGCAGTTGTCGCCAATCATGCCGGACGTTCGCGATCGTCACCGAGGCAGCCGCGGCCGACACATGCTGACTATGCAAGTGGCGCGCCGCCGATTGGCGCGGCTGATGCGGGGCACTGGCTATGTCTAGCCGGCCAGCTGAGATGCCGGCGGACTGTGGAGGGCTGGAAGTGAGCAGGGACACCGAGCCGCCCGCGTTCCTTGACCGGGACGCCGCTATCGCCTGGTTGCAAGGCGAGGCGGTCAAGCAGGCTCGCCGGAGGTACGGGCCGTCGGTCCGTACCAGCATTGGCAGGACCAAGGACCCCAGGATCTTGTGTAACTACCTGGGCCTAGACCAGCGCAAGGTGCTCCCCGTGCCTCGGCGCGCCCGCGCCCACGCTTGGCCTGGCCCGTTTCCCCCGCGACGCTGAGGCGGGTCAGCACCGACTCATGAACCTTCGTGCTATACAGCGATGGCTTTGTTCGGCATGCTTGCGCTAAATAGCAGACCCCAGACCCGGAGGGCACAAGTGACTGAGGCCGGAGGCACAAACACCGCAGCGCCAGTGGTCGGTCGCCAGCCCGGCTCGCTTCCCTACCCAGACCTGCCGGCCGGCACCGACACCATCCCGAAGATCAAGCACATAGTCGTCTTGATGATGGAGAACCACTCCTACGACAACAAACTCGGCATGCTGGCTCGACCGGGAGCCGATGGATTCCAGCTTGGCACGGACGGGCTGCCGACCGCCACGAATCCCTATGCCAATGGCGACGTGCAGCACGCATTTCATATGCCGACGACCTGCCAGTTGCACGGCAAGCCGACCCAGAACTGGCAGGACAGCCACACCCAGTTCGCCGCCGGCCGCAACTCGGGCTTCGTAGAGTCAGGCAGCGGACCGGTTGCAATGGGCTACTGGCAGGAGGCCGACCAGCCGTTCTATTACTCGTTAGCGCGCCAGTTCCCCATCGCGGACCGGTACTTCTGCTCGCTACTCGGACCGACCTTCCCTAACCGGCGCTACCTCATCTCCGCCACCTCGCTCGGCATGATCGACGACACCATTCCGTCCTTCATCGCCTACCCGCCCAACGGAACCATCTTCGACCGGCTGGACCACGCCGGGATCACCTGGAAGGACTACTGCTCCACCCTGGGAAGCGTGATCTCGACCACGGAGCTGTACCCGGAGCTTTACGCCAGGAATGTGGGCACAAACGTCGTCGGCATCGAGCATTTCTTTGATGACGCCGCGGCCGGGCAGTTGCCGGGCTTCTCGCTCGTCGAGCCGAACTATCTCCTCGGTTCCGAGGAGATCCCGCAGAACATCGCGACCGGGGAGCACTTCGCCGCGAAGGTCATCAACGCGGTTATCGACGGGCCGGGCTGGGAAGGCACGCTGCTGATCTGGAACTACGACGAGCACGGCGGTTACTACGATCACGTACCGCCGCCAGCGGCCATCCCGCCCGACAACATCCCGCCGGACACGCCGGCAGGCGTACCTGCGTATAACGGTTTCGCCCAGTACGGCTTCCGGGTACCGTGCGCCGTCGTCTCTCCGTGGGCGAGGCCGAACTACGTCTCGCACCAGGTCTTCGATCACACGAGCATCTGCGCGCTGGTCGAGGCCAAGTGGAACCTGGCAGCGATGACCCACCGTGACGCCAACGCCAACGCCATGCTGGACATGCTCGACCTGGAGCAACCGGCCTTCCTGACGGCTCCGACCCTCGCGCCTCCCCGGCTCGACGCCGACCCTCTGGGCACACTGGCGTGCGAGATAACGGGACCGGGCACCATCCCGCCACCAGGTTCGGTGTCATCGCCGCCACACTGACAGGCCGCCGCAGATTGACCGTGCCGCAGCCCGCCTTCCTGGCGGAGCCAGCCGACGGCCGGGTCTACGCCGCGAGGCGCATCGTCCGCAGCACCGACGTTTCCCCGTCTGGCCGGCTGCGGCTGGACGCGCTGGCGCGCTACCTGCAGACCGCAGCCGAAGAAGATGTCGCGGCGGCGGGCCTTGATGAGCCGGTCGTCTGGCTGGTGCGGCGCTGCCAGCTGACGGTCACCGCCCTGCCGGTCATGGGGGAGCGGCTGTCGATCCGGACGTTCTGCTCGGGCACCGGCGCGCGGTGGGCCGAGCGGACCACGACCATAGCCGGACCCGGTGGCTCGCTAGTCCAGGCCAGCGCGGTCTGGGCGGCCGTGAGCAGGAACAGCGGCCGGCCAGTGCCGCTGTCGGAACCGTTCCTGCGCGTCTACGGCGGCGCAGCGGGCGGCCGGACGGTGTCAGCGCGGCTGACCCACGACCGGCCCGCACCAGGCAACGGCAACGGAATCGCCAGCCGGGACTGGCCGCTGCGGGCCGCCGACTTCGACACTGCCGGGCACGTCAACAACGCGATCCACTGGGCTGCGGTTGAGGACGTGCTGGGCGACGGCCGGCTGCCGTCGGTGGCGGTGATGGAGTACCACCGCGCGATCCTGCCCGGCTGCACGCCGCGGCTGGTCGTCGACGAGGGCAAGCTCGACACCCGAATCTGGCTGCTGGACGGCGAGCGCTTGCTGGCCTCGGCCCGCATATCGACTGAGTCACTTCCAGGGCCGGGCTGACCGGGCCGACCAGTAGGCCTCCGGAGGCTCGGCCAGGCCGAGGTCGAATGCCGCGGCCGGTCCGGTGACGCGTAGCGCTGCTAGGTTCCCCGTCAGCTGGGCTGACGTCACAGCGCCGGAGAGCACAACGGTGGCCCAGGGCTGGGCGAGTGCCGCGGCTAGCGCGACGGCGTCGGGTGTCACGTGCTGGCTGGCGGCGAGCTTAGACAGCGGAGAGGACGGCCCGGTCGCGTCGCCGCCGGGTGCTAGCCGGCCATTGGCGACGGCTTCCTTGACGAGGATGGCCAGGCCGGCCTCGGCTGCCTCGGCTGCGACGGCACCGACTGATGGCTCCAGCAGGTTCCAGGTGACCTGGGCGGCCGCGAACAGCGGCTTGGAATCCACGGTGACCGTCATCGCGCGGCGCAGCGTCTGGCCCTGGCGCGGCCCGCTAGTCGAGAAGCCGATCAGCACGCCGCTGTCGCGCAGCCGGGCCAGCGCCGCCAGCAGGCCGCGATCGCCAAGCAGTCCGGAGTCCTCGGTGAGCGAATGCACCTGGTAGATCGCGAGCGCCGGGCCGAGCCGGGCGCGGGTCTCGGCTAGCTGGCTGGTGAACATCGCCAGCGAGTGCTCCTTGACCTCCTGCTGCGGTGCGTCGAGCCGCCAGTCGCCGGTATAGCGGTATCCCCACTTGGATCCGGCCACGGCGTCGCGATGTGCGCGCTCGGCGATCCAGTCGCCCAGGAACTCCTCGGCCCGGCCGTAGGATCGGGCCGCGTCGAAGTACCGCAGGCCCGCCGCGCAGGCGGTGTCCAGTACTGAGAAAGTCTGCGCGCGCAGTCCGGCCACGCTGCGATCCGGCAGGTCGGCGCTGCGTCCGCTGGTGATGTAGGCGGGGCGGCCGAGAGCGGCCAGGCCAAGGCCGATCCGGGACACCGGCGGCCCGGCCGGGCCAAGCTGGCCCATCGGCATGAAGTGGGCAGTCATCGGCGCCAGGCTACGATAAGTGCTTCGGCCGTGAGAGGACAGGATGAGGCACGAGCTTCACGGATTGCGCGAGGCCGCGCAAGGCGCTCGGGTCATCACCGATCCCGACTTGATGGACGCCTACCGGCGGGATCAGACGCCGGCCATTACTCCCGGCATGCCGCGCTGCGTCGTCGTGGCTAGCAGCGCGGTGCAGGTCGCGGGCACCCTCGCCTGGGCGCAGCGGAATCTTGTGCCGGTCGTGCCGCGAGGCGGCGGGACAAGCCTGGCCGGGGGCGCGACTGCGATCGACGGATGCATCGTTCTCTCCGTGGCCGGGATGACCGTCATCCGGGAGCTCGACGCGGCCAACGAGATCGCGGTCGCCGAGGCCGGCGTCCTCAACGCTGATCTTGACCGGGCCGCCGCCAAGCACGGGCTGATGTACGCCCCCGATCCGTCGAGCTATGAGATCGCGACGATCGGCGGGAACCTGGCCACAAACGCGGGCGGCCTGCGCTGCGTCAAGTACGGCGTTACCAGGGACTCGGTTCTCGGGCTGGAAGTGGTGCTCGCTGGCGGGTCCGTGCTGCGGACCGGCCGCCGGACGGTGAAGGGCGTGACCGGGTACGACCTGACCAGCCTGTTCGTCGGCTCGGAGGGAACGCTCGGCGTCATCACCTCGGCCACCTTGCGGCTGCGCTTGCGCCCGGCCAGCTACCCGAGCACGGTCGCCGCCGGATTCCCCAGCTTCGCTGCCGCCGCCCAGGCGGTGACCGCCATCATCGCTGCCAGGATCCGACCGAGCATGCTCGAGCTGATGGACGCGGCGACCCTGCACGCCATCGATGACTGGAAGGGCACCGGCTTCGGCGACAGCGTCAAGGCACTGCTGATCGCGCAGGATGACAGCGACTCGGCGGATCAGGTTGTCCGCCGGATGCGTGACCTGTGCACTGAGTCCGGTGCCACGCTAGCCGAAGTCTCCGCGTCCGAGGCTGAGTCGCGGCAGCTACTCGACCTGCGCCGGCTGGCTTACCCGGCGGTCGAGCGGCTCGGCGTGGCGCTGGTTGAGGATGTCTGCGTGCCGCGAACCAGGCTGCCCGAGATGGTGGCGCTGATCGAGCAGGCGGCGCAGCGGCATGGCGTGTTCATCGCGACTGTCGCGCACGCAGGCGACGGCAACCTGCATCCGGTGTTTGTCTTCGACCGGGGGCTGCCGGAGGTGCCGCCTGAGGTGTGGTCGGCTGCGGACGAGATCTTCCGCGCCGCGCTCGATGTCGGCGGCACCCTGACCGGAGAACACGGTGTCGGCATGATCAAGCGCCGCTGGCTCGCGGCCGAGCTCGGCGAGGAATCCATGATCGTGCATCACGCGATCAAGAACGCGCTCGACCCGGCCGGGATCATGAACCCCGGCAAGGTGCTCTAATCCGGTGCGGATGGTACGTGGCAAACAGGATGGGAGAGCTCGATGAAGTACATGATGCTGATCTATCTCGAGAAGCCGGTCAGCGACCAGATCGAGGCCGGTGAAGCCGGGCCGGGCGACGTGGAGTCAGTCGAGCCGTGGGTCGAGGAGATGGACGGCCGCGGCGTCAGGCTGATGGGTTCCCCGCTCCGGCCGCTGGAGGAGGCAAGCTCGGTGCGGGTACGCGGCAACGAAGTCCTGGTCAGCGACGGCCCGTTCACCGAGACGAAGGAGTTCATCGTCGGGTTCGACCTGCTGGAATGCAAGGACATGGCGGAAGCCACCGAGGTCGCGGCGAAGCATCCGCTGGCGAAGTTCGCCCGGATGGAACTGCGGGAGCTGGACGAAGACTAGCCGCGGTCGGCCCCGATTCCGGGTACCCGGCCGGCCGGGACGAGCGGCATCGAGCGCAGCCGGACGCCGCACGCGGCGAAGATCGCATTGGCGATGGCCGGCGCGACCGCCATTATGGGAGCCTCGCCGCCGCCTGCTGACGGCTCATTAGGCCGGTCGATCAGCACGACCTTGAGGTCGGCAGGCACATCGGCGAGTCGCGGCACCCGGTAATCGGTCATGGACCCATTGAGGATCCGGCCCGCTGCGAAATGGATCTGCTCGAACAGCGCCGGGCCGAGGCCCATCACCACCGCGCCCTCGACCTGATTCACCAGCCCGTCCGGGTGCACGATCGCGCCGCAGTCGACCGCGGTGACCAGGCGGAGGAGCCGGAGCGTCCCGTCCGGGCCGACGCGCAGCCGCGCGGCCGTGGCCACCCGGCCGCCCTTCTCCATCCCGATTGCGATCCCGGTCCCGGTCCGGCCATCTGCGTCCTGGCCGGCCTGGTCATCACGTCCCCAGCCGATCTCGTCGGCGGCCGCTGCTAGCACCGCCGCGAGCCGCTCATCAGCGAGGTGCCGCCGCCGGAACTCGACCGGATCGGCGCCCACGGCCGCGGCGACCTCGTCCATGTGCGACTCGCGCGCGAAGTTGTTCGCCGTCGCGGCCAGCGCACGGTAGGAACCGCGCGCCAGCGGACCGTCGGCGGGCTGGTATGCGATCCGCTGGTTCGGAATCTGGTACGGCGTCCCCAGGGCTGCCGGCCCCGAGTGGATGTTGGTGAACGTCCACGCCGTCAGCTGGCCCGACTCGTCCGCGCCGCTGGCCACCTCGATGAGCGCATACGGCCGGAGGTAACCGGCCGTGAACTCCTCCGCTCGGCTCCACTGCACCTTCACCGGCTGCCCGGCCGAACGGGCCAGCAGCGCCGCTTCCAGCGCGACCACCGAGCCGTGCTTGCCGCCGAACCCGCCGCCGAAGTCTGGCACGATGACGTGCACGTTCTCCTCGCTGACAGCGAATCCGGCAGCAAGCTCGCGGCGGGCACGGAACGGGGTCGACGTCGACGTCCAGACGGTAAGGCGGTCTGCGTCCCACCAGGCGATCGCGGACCGCGGTTCAAGCGGCACGTGCGCGACGTAGGCGGCGTGGTACTCGCCGTCCAGCCGTACGGCGGCGCCGGCCAGGGCGGTGTCGGGATCACCGGTCTCCTGCCGGGTCGAGACCATCAACCCCTCGCCCTCGGCTGGATGCGCGCGGAGAAAAGCATCGAGCTCGGCCGGCCCAGGCCCAGCCACCTCGGTCCAGTCGGCCTCGACGGCGGCCAGCGCCTGCCGGGCCGCGGCCTGGTCGCCGGCGACCACACCGACCAGCGAGCCGGCCCGGATCACCCGGATGCCCGGCAGCGCCTCGGCGGCGGTGGTGTCGGCCCGGCGCAGGCTTGCCCCGTGCGCAGGCGGGCGCAGCACGCAGCCATGCAGCATGCCGTCGATGCGCAGGTCGGCGGGGAAGTGCTTGGCGCCGGTGACGACATCGGCCGCGCCCACGGCCCGCGCGGTCCGGCCCGCGGAGCGCCACTGCTCCGCCGGAGTCACCGGTCCGTCGGCGGGCACGCGCTCGGCCCGGCGCAGGCCGGCGACGAGGTCGCCGTAACTGGCGCTCGGCGCTCCGTCGGGACCGGCGATCATGGCGTTGCCGGCGGTGAGATCGGCAGCGGGCAGACCGAACCTGGCGGCGGCGATATCCTTCAGCAGCCGGAGCGCTCCGGCTGCGGCCGCGCGCAGCGGCGGTGCAGCGTGCGGCATGGACCGGCTGCCGAAGGTGCCGTAATCGAACGGCGCGGCGTCGGTGTCGGCCATCGCCACCGTCACCGCGGCGGGCGGCACGGCTAGCTCCTCGGCCACCAGCAGCGCCAAGGCTGTCCGGGTGCCCTGGCCCGCCTCGACCTTGCCAGTGAACGCAGTGATCGCGGAATCAGCGCCGACGTGCACCCAGGCGTCGTCAGGCACGCTGGGCCCGCCGTCGCTGTCCGGTGCGACCACGGCCATCAGCCCTTCCGGCATCACGGCGGCGAAAGAGCTGGCGTCTTGCCTGGTCAGGTCCCAGGGCCGCGTCGGGCTGACATCGCCGGGCAGGCCTGCCGGCCGGGACGGCGGAGGATCAGGAACCGGCTCGAGTAGTTCGGGCTGCGCCATCAGTTCGGCCGCGCGGTGCACGGCCCGGCGGATGCGCGGATAGGTGCAGCACCGGCAGACGTGCCCAGCCAGTTCGGCGTCGATCCTGTCGTCGTCCGGGTGGGCAACACGGGCCAGCAGCGCGGCCGTCCCGGTCAGCCAGCCCGGCGTGCAGTAGCCGCACTGCATGGCCCCGGTCTCCAGCCAGGCCTGTTGTACCGGGTGCAGGATGCCGTCCTCTGCCAGTCCCTCCGCCGTGGTGATTCGCTGCCCGGCCGCCTCGGTTGCTGGCACCTGGCAGGCCTGCACGGCCCGGCTGCCGATCAGCACCGTGCACGCGCCGCACGCACCCTCGTCACAGCCGAGTTTGGGCCCGGTGAGGCCAAGATCGTCCCGCAGCAGTTCGAGCAGGCTCTGCCCAGCCCGCACGGTGGGCTCGCGCGGCTGACCGTTGACGATGATCGTGACCTGCATCTCCACGTCCTCTTCGCGGCTGCGTTAGTAGCAATCCTGGCCGGCTCCGCAGAGTGCGTCGGCAGATAGGACCAAGAACTATGGCGGTAATAGCCCATTTGCGCCTACGTTTTGCTGATGACGCAAACTCAACAGCAGCCCGTCCCGGCTGCGCCTGTGAACGGCCACGTCCACAAGCCGCCGACCGACGCGTCGGCCCGGCGTGATATCAAGCATCAACTCAGTGACCTGCACGTACGAGCCGAGGCGATCAGGCAGGCTCCGCAAGATCACAAGCCGAAGCTGGTGCTTTCCGACCACGTCCGGGGCAGCAGCCTGCTCGATAAGATCGCCGATGGGGTGAACCGCCTTTGCGGCTCCATGTGGGTGTTCCTGGGCATCACCATCGGGGTCGTGGTGTGGCTGTTCCTTGGCAACATCGTCGGCTTTGACAAGACGCCGTGGCCGCTGCTGCTGACCATCCTGAACCTGCCGCAGCTGTCGATCATGATCTCGCTGCAGGTCAGCGCGAACCGGGCCCAGGCCGCGAGCGACAAGCGGGCCATCGCCGACCACGAGACGCTGATCGCCTTGCACGAGATGGCCAAGCTGCAGATCGACATCCTGCATGGGCAGGACGCCGTGTTGGAGATCCTGCACAACTTCGCCAGCAAGGACATGCCAGGCCGGCAGCAGGAGATCCAGCAGACGGTGAACCAGATACTTGCCGCCGTGCAGCCGCGGTGAAGCTCTGCTGGCCGGCAGCACCGAGGCGAGCTCTCCGAGCCATGCGCGGCGGACGGGCACGGGCCGCCGTACCGGCCGGCCAGGTCCATCGAGAACTTGATGGCCTGGACGAACTCAGGCCTGGAGTCCCACCGCAGCAAAGCGTGCAGCTGCCGGTAAAGCTGGACCGCAGTCTTCATGTCCTGGTCCATGGCGGCCCGGTACAGCGCCAGGCAGGACCGGGGAAATGCGTTGGTATAGCCGGACACCCATCCGGTGGCTCCGGCCAGAGCCATTTCGACAGTGGTGTCATCGGACCCGAACCGCAGTGGCAACTGGGTGAGCTTGCGATGGAACCGGGCGAACGCGCGCTGCGTCGCAATGGCAAGACCGTTCCCCGCGGAGCAGGAGCCCAGCCATGTCGATCAGCACCAATCCCAGTTACCGGGCCGCGGCGATCGGCGTCGCCTCGGCCGCGCTACTCGTCGGCGCGTTCACCATCGGGGCTAGCCGCGGCAGCCCGGCGGCTGCCAGCCAGGGCCAGGGCTCTGCCGGCCAAAGCCATGGCGCGACGCTGACCGCAGCATCCGCGCCGGGCGCGAAGATCACCGTTACCGGAGTCGGAACCGTCACCGGGACGCCCAACCAGCTCCTGCTGTCGATGGGGGTGTCCGTCAACGGCGCCTCGGTCAGCTCGGCACTGAGCGAGGCGAACCAGGCGGCGCTCAACGTGACCGCGGCGCTGAGAAATGGCGGCGTCGGCGCGCGCGATATCCAGACGTCCGGTCTGTCCATCTACCCGAACTACCAGGGCAACTCCCAGGTCCCTGTCAGCTACCAGGTGAGCGAATCGCTGACTGCCACGCTGAACAACCTCGCCAGGGCGGGCAGCCAGATTCAGGCCGCGGTGCACGCGGGCGGGAACGCGGTGACCGTCGACGACGTGTCGCTGAACCTGACCGACACCGGCAAGCTGCTGGCCGCCGCACGCGCCGCTGCCGTCCGGGACGCGCGGGCCAAGGCCGCTCAGTTCGCCGCGGCCCTCGGCGAACCGCTGGGACCCGTCGTCAGCATCACCCCCGAGCAGCAGGCCTCGCCGATCTACTACGGCCTCAACGGCCTCGCCGCCCCTAGCGCGAAAGCCGCAACAGTGCCGATATCGCCCGGTAAGCAGCAGGTCAGCATCTCGATCACGGTCGTCTACTCGGCCTGAACCGTCGAAGTCGCGTTTCGGCCCCGGCCGGCTAAGCTTCGGCGCATGACAGCGCAGCTTGCCGCAGGCTGGTGGCGCCGCCATTAGGCGGTGCCAGGTTCGCGCTGGGCAACACAGCTAAGCAGACCAGGATCAAGGCGACCGCCAGGCCAGGCGGCCGCCTTATTCTTCGTGGCCGCCGTCCTGGCGGGCATGAGACCCGCGAGGCCAAGATGGAGCAGACACCGAGTTACCTGACCCCAGGCGGGGTGCGCGTGCACTGCCAGGTCGAGGACTTCGACCCGGCCGAGCTGGCCGAGATTACCCGTCAGGTCCAGGACCGGCGCGGCGGCGTGCTCAGCTCGGGCATGGAGTACCCGGGGCGGTACAGCCGCTGGCACATCGCCTATCTGGACCCGCCGGTGCAGATCGTCGCGCGCGGCCGGACGATCACGGCGCAAGCGGTCAACGAACGCGGTCTGGTGCTCATGCCGGTGATAGCTGCCGCGCTAGCCAAGGTCGGCGACGTCGAGGCCGGCGACGGCGGGGCACAGGTCACCGTTGCCGGGTCCGACGCTATCTTCACCGAGGAGCAGCGCAGCCGTCGGCCTACGGTGTTTTCCGCGCTCCGCGAGGTCATCGCCGCGCTCGCCGGGCCGAGCCCGCACCTGGGCTTGTACGGCGCGTTCGGCTACGACCTGGCGTTCCAGTTCGAGCCGGTGCGCCAGCAGATCCGGCGCGACCCGGCCGACCGCGATCTGGTACTGCACCTGCCCGACCTGGTTTACGCCGTGGACCGCAAGCGGGAGACGGCACAGACGTTCAGCTTTGATTTCGAGACCACCGCCGGGAGCACGATCGGCCTGGCCCGGCACGGCGCCCCGCCGACCGGCGGGAGCGGCCCGGCGCGTCACCGTTCCACCGAACTTCCGGCCGATCCGGTGCCGGGCAGTTACGCCCGCGTCGTAGCGCGGGCCAGGCAGAAGTTCGCCTGCGGCGACCTTTTCGAGGTGGTGCCGAGCCATACTTTCTACGCCCGTTGTCCGGCCCCGGCCGCCTTCTTCGAGCGGCTGCGCGAGCGCAATCCGGCGCCGTACGAGTTCTTCCTCAACCTCGGCGACGACGAGTACTTGGTCGGCGCGTCGCCGGAGATGTACGTGCGGGTGACCGGTGACCGGGTGGAGACATGCCCGATTGCGGGCACGATCGCCCGCGGGGAGGACCCGCTGGCCGACGCCGAGGCGATTCGCACGCTGCTCAGCTCCCCGAAGGAAGAGTCGGAGCTGACCATGTGCACGGACGTGGACCGCAACGACAAGTCGCGGATCTGCGTGCCGGGCAGCATCAAGGTCATCGGCCGGCGGCAGATCGAGCTGTACAGCCGGCTCATCCACACTGTCGATCACGTGGAAGGCACGCTCCGTCCCGGCTTCGATGCGCTGGACGCGTTCCTCACCCACATGTGGGCGGTCACGGTGACCGGCGCGCCGAAGAACTGGGCCATGCAGTTCATCGAGGATCACGAGTCTGCGCCGCGACGCTGGTACGGCGGCGCCGTCGGCATGGTCGGCTTCGACGGAGGCATGAACACCGGGCTCACCTTGCGCACGGCTCACATCCATGGCGGAGTGGCTGCGGTCCGGGCCGGCGCGACGCTGCTGTTCGATTCCGATCCGGAGGACGAGGAACGGGAGACCGTGCTCAAGGCGCGCGCGCTGCTGGAGACCCTCGCCGAAGCGGGAGGGGAACGGAGTCCGGCGTCAGCCGCGGCCGTCCGTCACGCCGCGGCGTCTGGCCAGGCTTCGGATGCACTCCCCGGAGACGGCATGACGGTGCTTCTGGTCGACCATCAGGACTCGTTCGTGCACACGCTCGCCGGGTACTTCCGGGAGCAAGGTGCCGAGGTGACAACGCTGCGCGCGGGCTTCGATACCGGGCTCCTGGAAGAGTTCGACCCGGACCTGGTGGTGCTGTCGCCGGGGCCGGGCGCCGGCCGACTTCGACTGCGACAAGCTGCTCAGCGCCCTGGACGAGCGGGGACTGCCCGCATTCGGCGTCTGCCTCGGGCTTCAGGCGATGGTCGAGCACGCCGGTGGTTCGCTTGGCCTGCTGGACACGCCCGTGCACGGCAAGCCCGGACAGGTGCAGGTGCTAGGCGGCGCGCTGCTGGCCGGACTGCCGGACCAGTTCGTTGCGGCCAGGTACCACTCCCTGCACGCCCGGCCCGAGCAGGTAACCGGCGGATTCGAGGTCACGGCCGTGACTCCGGACGGCGTGGTGATGGCGATCGAGGATCCCGGCCGCGGCCGGTGGGCGGTGCAGTTCCATCCCGAGTCGATCCTGACCACGGCCGGCCGCGCCGGTCATCAGATCATCGCCAACGTGCTGCGCCTGTGCCGGGAGGAATGACAAGCTTTGCCGCATGCCCGATATCAGTTATCCGGCGGCAAGCGACAACTGGCCTGCTTATCTCGCCATTCCGCCGTCGTCGCCCGGTCCCTGGCCCGCTGTCGTTGTCGTGCATGAGGCGTTCGGCCTCAACGATGACATTCGCCGGAAGGCCGACGAGTTCGCGGCGCGCGGCTACCTGGCGCTGGCGCCCGACCTGTATGACGGCAAGCCCTGGGTGCGGTGCATTCGCGGCGCTTTCCGGCAACTGCATGCGCGGCACGGCCCTGCATTTACGGCGCTGCAGTATGCCCGCGAGTACCTGGCCGAACGGACGGATTGCACCGGGCGAACCGGCGTCATTGGGTTCTGCATGGGAGGCGGGTTCGCGTTGCTGTGCGCGCCGCGGTCCGGCTTCGATGTCGCCTCGGTCAACTACGGCGAGGTACCCGACGATGCCGAGTCGGTGCTGGCGGGGGCGTGCCCGGTTGTGGCTAGCTACGGCGGGCGCGATCCGATGGGAACAAAGCATCCTGAGCGCCTGGAGCGCGCCCTGTCGGCGCTGCGGGTCCCGCACGACGTGAAGGTATATCCCCGCGCCGGGCACCGGTTCATGACCGAGTCGGCGGGGGCCGGGGCGGCGCTGGCGAAGATCGCGAAGATGAGTTACCGTCCGGAGGACGCTGCCGACGCGTGGCAGCGGATCTTCGGCTTCTTCGGCACCTACCTGTAAGGCAGCGGGTCGTGGTGGATCTGCGCTGCCGGAATGCTCTCCGCCAGGATGGCTGCCGTGTTTGCGACCATTGCGGCAGGCCCGCAGATGTAAGCGTCGGTGTCCTCGAACTGTCCGCGTGCAGCGACCACATCCGGCAGCTGGCCGGTGAGCCCGCTGAATCCCGGTTCGTCGGATAGCACCGGGATCACCCGGAACGAAGGACAGGCCGACTCAAGTAGCTGCAGGTCGTCCAAGTCGTACAGATCGAAGTGCTGCCGGGCGCCGAAGAACAAGGTGATCCTGCGCCGCCGACCTGCCGCTCGCAGCGCGAGCGCCTGCTCGATGATCGCCTTGATCGGCGCCAGCCCGGTGCCGCCGGCCACGCACAGCAGATCACGGTCGGAATCGGTGAGCGCCATGCCACCGGCCGCGGCGCCGAGCAGCACGCAGTCGCCTTCCTGCGAGTGATAAACCAGGGCGTTGCTGACCAGGCCGCCAGGGACGGCGCGGACATGCAGGCTGAGCTGGCCGTCCGGCCGTGGTGCGTTGGCGATCGAAAACGGCCGCCAGGTCCGCGGCCACCTGGTGACCTGTACAGGCACGTATTGGCCAGGCTGATACAGCAGCGGCTCGTTCGGCCGCAGCTTGAGCACGGCGACGCCGGGAGAGCGCAGCTCGCGCGCGACGATCTCGGCGATCCACCACCGTGGCGTGACCTTCGCGTCGCGGTCGGCTGCCCGGCGCATGGTCGACGACATGAACCCGAGCGTGGCCTGCCAGGCGTCCGAGGTCTGCGGGGTCCAGGCCGGTCCGAGGAAGTGCCGCGCGGTGTCGCGAAGGGCGACGAAGAACGCGTCGTAATGCCGCTCGGTCACGCCGAAGCGCCGGTGGTCCCTGGCGAGCTGATCTAGCAGCTCGCATAGCCGAGACTCGTTGTCCAGGGACCAGATCAGCCGCTCGAATGCCGTGAGCGCATGCTCACGCAGCGCGGTCATGGCCATCGGGAACATCGGGCGTATCTCGGGTTTCGCCGCAAAAAGGCGAGCGTAGCAATACTCCATCACCGCCGGTCCCTCGGACATTAGCCGCGCGAAGGATTCTTTCATCAGTAGCGGGTCAAGGTCAGCCGCCGTAATGGCTGCTTCCGCCGCTTTCCGGGACAGTGCCTGACTTTCCGCCTCGGCAATGCGCGCAGTTTCGGCGATGAACTCGCGCGACGCTATTTCCCTTGATGCGGCACTAGGACCGATATACTTGGCAGTTAATAAGGAAGGCGGCAGAGGATATCTTGCCGACCTGTTCGTGAAGCGCTGACCAGCGTGTCCGTCTCGGCTGGAATCCGGAAGCCCGCCATCAGGCGCGAATGCCACATCGTGAGTCTGGCACCCGCGCCTGATGCATACAACCCCTTTTCAGTCATCTCTAATACTGCGCAATTGCGCAGCATTGGAGGCGCGAGCCGCATGGCGCCGACTCTATGATCGACGAGTGACTTCAGCTAGTTATCTTCGCTTTCCGCACGTCAGCCACGATCTCGTCGACTGGTCAGGAACGCTCGCCGACTACCGGCCGCCGCGCGGCGCGTGAGGGCCTTGGCCGTCCGGCAGCTCGTCTGGGACATGGACGGAACTCTGCTGGATTCCAGCAGCGTCGTTCCGGCCGCCTTCGTGGCCGCGATCGCGCAGCTCGGCGGTCCGCCGGTGACGGCCGACCAGGTGGTCGCGAGCTACGCACGCGGCCCGGCCGAGACGATTCTCGCGCACCTGGCCGGCCGCGAGCTGGCCGCTGCAGACCACGATGTCTACTACCGCGAGCTAGCTGGCGTCGCCGTTAGCGCTTATGCAGGGGTGCCGGAAGTGCTGGGCGCACTGCGGGCCAGCGGTCACGCCATCGCGGTGTTCACCGGGGCCAGCAAGCGCGCGGCAGCGATGCTACTGGCCAGCGCGGGCGTCAGCGTCGACGTCCTGGTCGGCGGCGACGAGGCCGGGCGGCCCAAGCCGGCCCCGGACGGCGTGCTGCTGGCCGCCGAGCGGCTGGGCGTGCCAGCCGCCGCGGTTGCCTACATCGGGGACTCGCCACTTGACCTGCGCGCGGCGGTGGCAGCGGGCAGCATCAGCGCGGCCGCCGCCTGGGGCCATCAGTACGATGCGGCCGAGGCGGCCGACTACACGCTGGCTACTCCCTGGCAGGCATTGGCGTTGCTCAGATAGGCGTCGTGTAGCCGCTCAGCCAGTGCACCTGCAGCCACGTGATCGCGCTCGCCCAGGCTCCGGTGACCTCCAGCAGCCCGACTGCGATCAGCATCACCCCGCCGATCATGGTAATGAGCCGGGCGTGCCGCCTGGCGAAGCCGAAGACATTGACACCGCGCTGGAACGCGAACGCCACGATGAGGAACGGGATCCCGATCCCGAGCGCGTAGACGAACGCGAGCAGCCCACCGCGCAGCGCCGTGCCGCTGATGCCGCCGAGAGCCAGCACCGCGCTGAGGGTCGGCCCGCTGCACGGCGTCCAGCCCAGCCCGAACAGCACCCCCAGCAGCGGGGCGCCGGCCAGACCGGCGCGCGGCCGCACACTCGGCTTCACGATGCGGCCTGCGAAGGTGAACCGGTCGAAGGCGCCGATGAACAGGAGCCCGAGCACGATGATCAGGCCGCCAAGGATCTGCGTGAGGCCCTTGGAGTGCAGTCGCAAAGTGTCACCCAGGGTCGCTGCAGTTACGCCCTCGAGTGCGAATAGCGCCGAGAAACCGAGGATGAACAAGAACGCGCCCAGCATCACGCGGCTGCGCCCGCGGACCGCCGCCAGGGCTGTCGGGACCGTGGCCGTCGCGACTGCACCGGCTCCGACAGCAGCGGGCACCGGTGCATCGTCGCTCGGCTCCGGTCCATTGCCGGTCGGCACGCTGGTACCGGACATGCCGGTCAGGTAGGAGAGGTAACCAGGCACGAGGGGGAGGCAGCACGGTGACAAGAAGGTAATGGCCCCGGCCGCAGCGGCCACCGGAATCGCCAGCAGCACCGGTCCCGACAGGACCAGGTGCTCGACCCCGCCACCCACGCGCAAACCTCCCTCCGGTCGGGTCGGGTCTAACCTACTCGCTCAGGTTCGCCACCGTCGCCATGGCTTGGTCAGCAGCAGCCGCTCCCGCCGGCAGCAGCGGCAGTCGCACCGCAGCCGTCGGGATCTCCCCGCGTCGGTGCAGCACTGCCTTGATCACCGCCGGGTTCGGCTCGGCGAAGAGCGCCGACGACAGTGGGGTCAGCTGGTGGCCGAGCTGGCGGGCCGCCCTGGTCGCGCTCGGCGCCGAGCACCCGAAACTGGAACTGCACGTGACCGAGCTTGACCCGGCCAGCGTGCCGGATGCGCTGCGGACGGGCGCGCTCGATAGTGCCCTCGTGCAGGAGTACGACTACGTTCCGGCCACACCTGATCCCGCGCTCGAAACCCTGCCGCTGCTCACCGAGACGATCTTCCTGGCGTCGGCGGAACCGGGCCAGGGCTCGCTGGGGATTGCAGCGCGGCGCCGTGGATCGTCGGCAGCCCTGGCACGCTCTGCCATTTGATGGCGCTCCGGCTGTGCCAATCGGCCGGATTCACGCCTCGGATCAGGCACTATGCGGACGACTTCGCCGCTGTGCTGACCCTGGTAGCGGCCGGGCAGGGGGTAGCGCTGGTGCCGCAGCTCGCCCTGGCCGACAGCCCCGATGGCGTCGCCATGGCCGCGCTGCCGGCCCGGCGGCGCACCCTTATTGCCTGCCGGGCCGGCGCGGCCGGCCATCCGGCTAATGCCGCCTTTGCCGCCGCACTACAGTCAGCCGCGGCGGCCTACCTGTCCGCTGCTCGCTAGCACGGCGACGCAAGAACCCCCGCTCGGCCGCTGTCCAGCTCGTCGTCGTGAGGAGGTACAGGCCGGCCGCGAGCGGCACGAGCGCGGCGATGATCACAGTGGCATAGGGCAGGAGTCGGGTGATCGCACCGAGCGCGGCCGGCGATGCCGTGGGGGTAACTGCACGGGTGCTACGGGCAGTCACGAACGCGACGGCCGCCAGCAGCGCGAACAAAACCAGGAACAAGGCTCCGTGCACGCTCACCGGGCCGGCGCCGGTCAGCCAGTGACTGCCGAGCGCCGTACCGAGCAGCTCCCTGGCCAAGAGCCCGTTCGGGTGGCCGGCCACCGTCCGGTACAGGAACAGCCGATACATGACGCTGAAAACGGGCAGCTGGAGCAGCACCGGCAGGCAGCCGGCCAGCAGGCCCGAGCTCTCCTGCCGGTACAGCTCGGTGAGCTCCCGCTGCAGCCGGTCAGGCTGGCTGGCGTGGTGAGCGCGCAGCTCCTGAGCCTTAACTCCGAAATCGGACATCGCCCGCTGGCCGCGGAACGCGCGGTAGCTCAGCGGGAACAGGAACAGTCGTACGGCCACGGTAAAGGCCACAATGGCCGCTGCTGTCGCGAAGCCGGCCGGAAGCGGGGCGAGAAACTGGGCGATCGCGAAAACAACGTGATAGGCCGCGCCCATCGGGACGCTAAGGAATCCAAGCATGACGAGTACCCTCCAGCGGGTCGGGAGATTCGGGGATCAGCTGGAGGCGGCGGCGGGACCGACGGTCAGGCAGCCGCCGGGACGGCGGCTGGTGCCCTGGGCCGGGCGTGACCGGCCGCATCGGGATTGAGCTGGCGCTGGAAGACGGCGGCCCTGGACTTATGGCGCAGCGCCGCTGCCCGGCGCAGCATCGGGCCCGCCGCGACCGCGCCTGCCAGCCAGCGTGACTGGGCGAAGACGGCCACGATGAGCCCGGCTAGTGCGATAGCGCCTGCCGTGGCCAGGCCGGACGGCGTTGTCAGGGTGTGCGAGGCCAGCTGCCAGCAGGCGACAAGCTCGGCCGAGGCAACGAAGAGCGCATCAAACAGCAGCAGCGCCCGCAGGCGCACGATCGCCCGTCCCTGCACGCTTTTAGTGTACGCCGGTGCGATCAGACAGCCCGCCTGAATCACCCGCTGAGGATGAGGCCGGTTCAGCTCGTCGGGGAAAAGAGACGATCGCGAACCTCGACGAAGAAGGTGCCAATGAAAGCGAAGGAACAATCCGGAACTAGATTCAGGGTGGAATCTGGCCCGCTGCGGATCGGGGCTGCGCTGATGGGCGCCGGCGCGCTGCTCGGCGTGGTCGGCTTCGCCGTGAGCTCTTCGACGCTGCTGGCCGCTGCGCTCCGTTGGATCAACGAGCAAGAGCAGCCGCCGACCGAGGTAGTGAAGCAGAAGTGGGCCGCGACCAAGGCCGCTACCAGCGCAGGCGCACACGCCTGGCACAAGGAGCATGAGGCGCATAACGGGCAGAATGCGCGAGTGCACGCCAGCTAATCGCCGGCTCTTACTGTTCGTCGGTACTGCGTGCCGGGCGGCCCCCCGCGGAACCGCCCGGCACGATTATGAGGTCAGGCGTGCGCGCGATGGACGTTGTTCTGGTGCTGCTGCCAGGCGCTGGCGCCTGCCACGGTCGCGGCCTTCGCGTGGCCCAGCTTCTGCTTGACGACCTCGCCGGCTGGCATATCCAGGTCACGGAGCCACTGCCGAGTCGCCGACACCATCGCGCTGGTGCCGACGATCATGCCGGTGAAGCCGACGATGGCGCTAGCGCCAATCAGGGCCGCGCTGACGATCATCGGCGTGCTGTTGAGCTGGAAGCTGCTCGACGAGGAACTCGGACTCTGTTTCATGTCATCCTTCCTGGCGTTGTGGGCGTCCCTACCGTTCCCGCCCGGCCATGCCCGGCGTCATACGCTCCGGGTGATTAGCGGCTCAGCTCAGGCGCGACAATGCGTCTTCGACCGGGCGGCGGAAAGTGGGATAGGCGTAGATCATCTCCCGCAGCCGCTGCACCGGGATCTCAGCGTGCACCGCGAGCGTGAGCATGCTCAGCACTTCGCCGCCGACCGGACCGGCTGAGGTCGCGCCCACGAGCACGCCGCGCCCGCTAGCGGCGACCAGCTTGATGAAGCCGTCGTTCCCCGGTGACGTCGCCAATGGCCCAGAGGCCGGGCGCGGCGCGCAGGTGCTCATCGGTCTCGATGGTCCGGGCGCTGGCGTCCAGCTCGACGGTGAACTGGCCGCCCTGATGGCTCACCGACTGCGCCGCCCTGATCATCATCTTGGAGGAACGCAGCCCCCGTACGGGCACTCTCCGCCGACCAGGCGGTCCTCGACCCGGCCACCGATTCTCATTGTTGTTCACCCGGACTGGATGATGCCGCGAGCAACGCGGCGTCCGTAGCGTCGCCTGGGTACCGAGTCAGAGGGGGATTGACGTGAGCACTACTCAAGTGCGCTACGAGGCCGAGACGCAGCTGGGCCCTGGCGCGTGGACGGGCCGGATACTGGCAGGCACGCTGATGATCATCTCTGGGGTGCTCAGCATCCTGGTGGGAATCGCCGCGATCACCAGGGCGAGCTATTTCACCGTCGTCAGCGGGACCTACCCCTACCACTGGACTGTGCATGGCTGGGGCTGGACCCAGCTCATACTCGGCATCGTCGTCTTTGCCGCCGGCATAGCGGTGTTTACCGGCAAGCTCTGGGCGCGCATAGTGGGAGTAATACTCGCCGTGCTGAGCGGAATCGGCAGCTTTATGTTCATTCCGTATCGACCGATCTGGTCACTAATCGTCATTGCCGTCGACGTATTCATGATCTGGGCGCTAATGACCCCCGGCCGGCGGCGCGTCGCCCGGTACTAACGGGCCGGGCGGTACAGCCCGCGCTCGACCCGGTGCACGCGGACTTCGGCAAGGCGCAGCGACGCCGTCAGCTCGTCGATGACGCGCTGCCCGTCAATCGCGCCGCAGCTGAACAGGTCAAGCGCGACGAGGTTCTCCTCCGGCCAGGTGTGAATGCTCAGGTGTGACTCCGCCAGGATGAGCACCAGCGTGATCGCGCCATTCGGAAACATCACGTGACTGGTATCGAGTATGTGCCCGCCGCCGGCCTCAACGGCGGCAATGGCCAGGTCGGTCAGCTCTGCAACCTCGGTAACCGGCGCGTCAGCCGCGTACCGGGCATCGACGGCATACAGCGATTTCGGCGAGATCGCTTCCTGCCGCCGCAGGTCGGCGTAGCTGCTCGCGGCGTCCATGCCCGGCATGATGTGGGACGATACCCTACCGATGGATGTTGATCGCAACGACATAGACACCGTGGTGGCCGAGGTCGCCGCTGCCGTCGGGCTGGCCGAGGGCGAACCCGGTATCCGCGACATCCTGGCCGCGGTGCTGTCGGCCGAGCCCGCTGCCGTGCGGGAGGTGGCCAGGCTGGCTGAGCTCCCGGTCCCCATCGTCGCGGCGGCCTGCAACGAGCTGCGCAGGCGCGGCGTGGTCGACTCACAGCGGCCGGTGCGGCTGACAGCAGCTGGCCGGGTCGCCGTAGCCGCGGCGGCGGGCGGGCCGCCGCTTCGGACTGCCTGCCCCGACTGCGGCGGCCGCGGCATCGTCATCCCGCCCGAACTGGCCGGCCTGGCCGCGACGCTGCAACGCAGCGCGGACGGCGCGCCAGGCGCGAAGGCCGACCTCGATCAGACCCATTGCACGGTGGCGACCAAGATCAGCCGGGTGCTGCGGCTGGCGGACGCGCATGCGCTGGCCGGCCAGCGCATCCTGCTGCTCGGCGACGACGACCTGATCAGCCTGGCTATCGCCGAGTTCGCTGCCTACCGCGGGCATCCCGGCTCGATCCGGCGGCTGGCCGTGGTCGACGCGGATCCGGACGTGCTTGGGTGGATCGGCAGCCAAGCTGGTGGCACCGGCGTCCCGCTGGAACTGGTCCGGCACGACCTCAGGCAGCCTCTTCCGGCTGGCCTTGCCGGAGGCTTCGACGTCGTCCTGACCGACCCGCCGTACACCGTCGCCGGAGCCGAGCTGTTCCTCAGCCGCGCGGTGTCCGCCCTGGCGGCCGAGCCCGGCAGGCACGTGTTCTTCTCCTTCGGCGCGCGGCGGCCGGACGAGACGCTTGCCGTCCAGCGCTCGATCGCGGCGATGGGGCTGGTCACGCGGTCGCTGACGGCGGGTTTTAACAGCTACCTCGGCGCGGGCGTGCTGGCGGGCACGAGCAACCTGTACCACCTGCGTACCGCGGCAGGCGCGCGGCCGCTGATCGACGGCGAGTACGCCGGCGCGCTCTACACCGCGGACAACCGCGCCGTCCCCACCAGGCCGTACCGGTGCGCGCAGTGCAAGGCCGTGCACACCGTCGGCCCTGGCAGCAGCTGGCCGCAAATCGCCGCACTGCAGGCGGCCGGCTGCCCCGAGTGCCGCGGGACGGTGTTCCGGCCGATGGCGCTGGTCCAGCGATGACCGGCTACCTGATCCGGCCGGCCACCGAGGCTGACGTCGAGGCGATCGTCGGGTACGAGATCGAGATCGCGGTGATCTCGTTCGCGGACGAGGCGATTACCGACCCGGCGCTGCACCGCAGGCGGGTAACCAGCGCGCTGGGCAAGCCCGGTGAGGTCACCCTGGTCGCAGTGGCCCGGCAGGTGCCGGACGAGCCGGTGGGCTGGGCCTGGCTGTCGGCCCGCACGAACTCGCTGACCGGCGAGAGGTACGGCAACTTCAGGTCGCTGGCGGTGTCGGGCATCGACGACCGGAGCCTGGTCGGCGAGCTGCTGATGGCTGCGGTGCTGGACGCGGCCGACCGGGAGGGGATGACCCAGGTCACCGGCAAGGTACACGCCGGGAACCTCGGCATGCGCGCGCTCTACCGCAAGTTCGGGTTCACCGCGACGCACCTGACCATGGAGCGGAAAGGACGATGACCGAGACCACGGTGACCGGGCGACCAGTGATCAAGTGCGTAGTCTGGGATATCGATAACACCCTGCTCGACGGCACCTACTTGGAGGACCAGCGGCCGCGCCCGGACCCGCACATGGTCGCGGTCCTGCGGGAACTGGCCGGGCGCGGCATCCTGCACGCGCTGGCGAGCAGGAACCCGCCCGCCGCCGCCGACTACGTGCGGCAGGTCACCGGCCTGGAGTTCGCCGCCGTCGAGTGCGGCTGGGGCAGCAAGGCCGAGTCGGTCAGCCGGATCGCGGCCGATCTCGGCCTGGCGCCGGACGCCATCGCGTTCGTCGATGACGACATGGCGGAACGAGCCGAGGTCGCCGCCGAGCTGCCGTCAGTGCTCGTGCTGACTCCCGAGGACGCAGCCGAGGCCGCTGGCTGGCCGCAGTTCAGCCCGGCTGTGATCACAGCCGAGGCGCGTCGCCGCGGCGAGCTGTATGCGCAGCGCCGCCGCCGCCAGGCGGATGCCCGCGCCTTCGGCGGCAGCCGAGATGAGTTCCTCCGGCGGGTGGGTACCCGGGTGACCATCGGCCTGGCCCGGCCGAACGACCTGGCCAGGCTGCAGGAGCTCTCGGTCCGCACGCACCAGCTGAACTCGGCGGGCCAGCCGGTAACTGAGGGCGAACTGGCCGAGCTGCTCGGGTCGGCGGCGCAGCTGGTCGCCACCGTCACGCTGGCGGACAACTACGGTGACGACGGGCTCGTGGGCGCGGCGATTATGACACGCAACGAGGCCGGCCGGTGGTCGGTGCCGCTGGTCATGATGTCCTGCCGGGCGCTCGGCCGCGGCGCCCTGGAGGCGCTGCTTGCCTGGCTGTGCCGGTCGGCGGCCGCGGCGGGAGCCAGCGAGCTGCAGATACCGTGCCTGGTCACCGAGCGCAACGTGCCCATGCGGCTGGCGCTCGCTGCCGCCGGGCTGCGGGCGCAGGAAGGCACGGTAGCGCCCGACGGCCGCGCCGTGTTCGCCCGGTCGCTGGCCGGCCCGCTGCCCGGCTTGCCGGACTGGGCAGCCGAGCGAAAGCACCCGTGACGGTGCCGCAGTGAGGGAGGATGCGGTCGCCGACGAGCTGCGCGCAATGCTGGCCGAGGTGACCGGCCGCGCGGAGCTGCACGCCATCGCGGCGCAGACGCCGCTATTCGGCGGCGGGGTTGGCCTTGACTCGCTCGCGGGCACGCTGTTGCTGCGCCAGGTGCAGCGGCGCTACGGCGTGGACGTAGCCGCCGAGGACCTCAACCTGGACAGCCTCGAAACGGTCGGCACGCTTGCCGCTTTCATCGCGGCCCGCTGCTGACTGGGAACGGGGCCCGGCGTGACGCCGGGCCCCGTTCCTGCCTGGGGGATTTGTTGCTCAGCCGGTGAACAGGTGGAGGTAGATCCGCGCGCTGCCGGGTGCGACGTTGGCCAGCAGGCCGCCGTCGAGCAGTGCCGGACCCAGAGCCGAGGTGGCCAGCGGGCCGTTGACGTAGCCCACTGCGCTCCACACTCCGGCCCTCAGGACCTGATAGCGGATGTTGAGCCCGCTCGGGCCCTTGTAGGCAAGCAGCATCGGGCCATTGTTGTGCAGGCCGTCCGTCGCGGCCGCCGGGCCCGCCGTGGTCAGCGCACCAGGCACCGAGCCCTGCAGCGTCCAGGGGATCGCCTTGTTGCCGGACAGGCCACTGCCGACGTTGTCGGGGGTCGTGGCGTAGCTGATGGCGCCGCTGACGCCCGGCGTCTTCCAGAACACGTAAACGTTGCTCTTGTTAGGGTCGCCGCCGGCACCGGAGAGCTCGGTGAGCGTCGGCGCCTGATCGGTCAAGGTAGCACTGGACCCGCCGATCCAGTGAGACGCGTCGAAGTTGAAGCCGCGGCCGGCCGGCGAGCCGATCTCGTACCGGACGTGGTTACCAGGGCCGCGCCAGGACACGAGCATCCGGCCGTGGGGGGAGTTGATCGGGAAGTACACCGATGGCGCGCTGTAGCTGACCGCCAGAGTGTCCTTGCCGACCTTGATGGTCTGCGGACCGGTCCACTTGATCCCGCCGGTGGTGTTCAGCTCGCCTTGTGAGTAGACGATGTTGGTGCTGTGCAGCCGCTTCCAGACGACAACGACAGCGTCCACGCCGTGCGGGTCGATGTAGAAGGCGGCCGCGGGGGAAGTGGTGCTGAGCGCACCTGGGACGGAGCCGGTGCCGGACCACTTGCCTGCGATCTTGAACTTGTACAGGACCTGGTTGCTGTTCTGGCCCTTCCAGGTCACGAACGTGCCGCGGACGCCCTGGCCGGTACGGTAGATGGCGGACAACCCGGGGGTGGCGTTGGTGAAGGCGCCGGGCACCGTACCGGCGCCTGTCCACGGGGGCTTGGCTGGCGCCGCCTGGGCCGCGCCGGCTGCGGTGAGTGCACAAACCGTGCCGGCTACGGCGGCTGCCGCAACCAGCCTTGACTTCGAGCGATGGAGCATCGCAGATCCTCGCGTTCTGTCGTTCGGTTAACCTGCCGCCACTGCGGGAGGCATGCAGAACGCTAGGCGACCCATCCCTGGGCGTCTGCGGTGATTGCCTAGGACTTCGCTGGGTTTTCGCTGAGTATCCGCCACACAGCGCTCAGGCTGCACAGTGCATGATGTCCCCGTGGCGGTCACTCCGACATTTCCTAGCCGGGACAGCTTGGACCGGCTCCGGTTCCGGCCAGTGGATGTCGGCATCGGCCTGGCCGTGGTGCTGCTCATCTACGCCGTGGTCAAGGTCGCCGCCGGCGCCAAGGCGCCGCTTCACCCGGCCTCCGTCACCACGATCAGCAGCGACCCGGCGCAGTTGCCGTACTACGCCGCTCGCAGCCTGCTGCGCATGTTCGTCGCGCTGTTCTTCTCCTACGCCTTCAGCTTTGGCTATGCCTACCTGGCGGCGCGCAACCGCCGCGCCCGGCGGGTGCTGATCCCGGCGCTGGACATCCTGCAGTCCGTGCCGGTCCTCGGTTTCCTGGCCGTCACTGTCACGTTCTTTACCAGGGTCCTGTTCCCCGGTTCCGAACTGGGCCTGGAGGCGGCTTCCATCTTTGCCGTCTTCACCGCGCAGGCCTGGAACATCACCTTTTCCTTTTACCACTCGCTGATAAGCCAGCCCGCTGACTTCGACGAGGCCAGCAGGTTGATGGGCCTGTCCCGGTGGAAGCGCTTCTGGACCATCGACGTGCCCGGCGGGGCTATCGGGCTGGTCTGGAACGGGATGATGAGCTTCGGCGGAAGCTGGTTCTTCCTGACCGCGTCCGAGCTGATCACGATCGGCAGCCGCCACTACACGCTGCCCGGCGTCGGATCGTACGTCGGCGTCGCCGAGCGGCAGGGCAACCTGGGCCACGTGGGGTACGGCATCCTGACCATGATCATCATGATCCTGGTCGTCAACTTCTTCTTCTGGCGGCCGCTCGTGGCCTACGTGGAGAAGTTCCGGGTGGAGCAGACCGAGTCCGGCCAGAAGCAGAAGTCACTCGTGCTGACCGCTCTGCGCCGGTCGAACTGGCCCGTGACGCTTGGCCGTGGCAAGCGTGCGGTGGCTAGCCCGCTCAACCGGGCCATGGGCGCACTGACCGGCATTGACGACGCAAGCCTGGCGACGTCCCAGGCCCGGCGCCGCGCCGGGGACGTGGCTTTCGCCGTCGTGGTCACGGTGGCGCTCGGCTACGGCTTGTACAGCATGCTGAGATTCGTGGCCGGCGGCCCGCAGGGGCTCGCCGTCTTCGGGCAGACGTTCCGGCTGGGTTTCCTCACTCTGCTGCGGGTCGCCGTCGTCGTTACCGTGTCGTCGGTCATCTGGATCCCGGTCGCGGTGTGGATCGGGTTCAACCCGCGGGTGGCGCAGTTCATGCAGCCGATTGTCCAGGTACTGGCCAGCTTCCCGGCGAACTTCATTTTCCCGTTTGCTATTGCCTTGTTCATCGACCTGGGCGTCAGCCTGAACTACGGCAGCATCCTGCTGATGATGCTCGGCACCCAGTGGTATGTGCTATTCAACGTGATCGCTGGCGCGAGTGCCGTGCCGTCGGACCTGAAGGAAGCGATGGACGACCTGAACGTGCGCGGCTGGGACCGATGGCGGCGGCTCGTACTGCCCGGCATCTTCCCCGCCTACGTGACCGGTGCCATCACAGCCGCCGGCGGGGCGTGGAATGCGACCATCGTGGCCGAGTACGTCACCTATAACAACCACGTGCTGGCCGCGAGCGGCCTCGGCGCGTTCATAGCGCAGAACACGGCCAACTTGCCGAACCTGTTCGCCGGGCTGCTGGTCATGGCTTTCTATGTCACCGGGCTGAATGCGCTGCTCTGGCGCCGCCTGTACAGCCTCGCCGAGACGAAGTTCGCGCTGGCATGAGCGAACCACTGATCAGCGTCCGGTCGCTCAGCAAGTCCTTCTCCGGGCCGGGCGGCCGGGGGCTGCCGGTGCTCGAGGACATCAGCCTGGATGTGCACCAGGGCGAGTTCGTGGCGCTGCTCGGCCGCAGCGGTAGCGGCAAATCCACCCTGCTGCGCTGCATTGCCGGGCTGATGGCGCCGACCGAGGGCGAGGTGCAGTTCCGCGGTAAGCCGCTGACCGGGACCAACCGGGAGACCTCGATGGTCTTCCAGACGTTCGCCCTGATGCCATGGCTGACGGTCCAGCAGAACGTGGAGCTCGGCCTGGAGGCCCGCGGCGTGGCGCCGGGAGAGCGCGTCGAGCGCGCGCTGCGCGCCATCGACATCGTCGGCCTGGACGGTTACGAGTCCGCTTATCCGAAGGAATTGTCTGGCGGCATGCGGCAGCGCGTCGGCTTCGCCCGAGCTCTGGTGGTCGAGCCGGCCGCGCTGCTGATGGACGAGCCGTTCAGCGCGCTGGACGTGCTGACCTCGGAGAACCTGCGCGGTGAGCTGCTGGAGTTGTGGGAAGGCCGCCGGTTCCCTACCAAGACAATCGTGATGGTCACCCACAACATCGAGGAGGCGGTGCTGCTGGCCGACCGCATCCTCGTGCTCGGCACCAATCCCGGCCGGATCCAGACCGACATGGTCAACCCGCTGCCCCGGCCGCGGCGCCGCCGGACCCCGGAATTCGACGAGCTGGTGGATCAGATCTACCGGATGATGACGCAGCGGACCGCTCCGGCCGAGCAGCCGGCCGCGCCGAGCGGCCCCGTGACAGGCACGGTGAGCGACACCCCGCTGCCGCGGGCGACCGTCGATGGCCTGTCCGGCCTGGCCGAGATCCTGCTGGGCCGGCACGGCGGGTCGGCGGACCTGGCCGACCTGGCCGACAGCCTGGGCCTGGAGGTGGACGACCTGCTGCCGCTTGTCGACGCGCTTGTCCTGCTCGGCTTCGCCGACCTGCGCGGCGACCGGCTCGAGCTGTCAGCGAACGGCCAGGTCTTCGCCGGGGCGAGCATCCAGGACAGCAAGGAGATCTTCGCCAGGGCCGCGCTCGATAGTGCGCCGCTGGTCCGGACGATCTATAGCGGGCTGCGGGGCAGCCTGGATGACACGCTGCCAGCCGGCTTCTTCACCGACATCCTGCGCAACAGCTTCGGTGCCGAAGACGCGGCGCGGCAGCTGGACGTCGCGGTGAACTGGGGCCGGTACGCCGAGCTGTACGACTACGACGCGACCCGCGGACAGATCATCAGGGAGAAGCAGGGCATCGGCGCAACTCTCGCGGACGCGCCCACCCCGGCCGGCCGGGGGCAGCTGACGTTGTATCTCGGTGCCGCACCCGGCTCTGGCAAGACGTTCCGGATGCTGCGCGAAGGCCAGGCGCTGCGGGCGCAGGGCGAGGACGTGGTCATCGGCTTCGTCGACACCCGCGGCCGCCAGCACACCGAGGAGGAGATCGGCGGCCTGGAGCAGGCACCGGAGATGGAAGTCACCGCGCTGCTTGCCCGCAAGCCCGCCGTTGTGCTTGTCGACGACCTTGGCCGGCATGCCATAGCGATCGAGGCGCTGCGGGCGGCCGGCATCCATGTGATCAGCAGCGCCGACGTGGCGGACGTGCAGCGGGTGGCCGGCGAGGTGGAGGCGATCACCGGTCATCCCGCTGCGGCGAGCATCACCGACGAGTTGCTGGCCGATGTTGACGCACTGCAGTTCGTGGACAGCTCGCCGGAGGCACTGCGCAAGCGGCTCTTGCACGGCAACATTTACCCGCCCGACCGGATCCAGGCGGCGCTGCACACGGAGTTCCAGCCGGCCCGGCTCGCCGCGATGCGCGAGCTCGGCCTGCGGCTTGTCGCGCAGACCTTGCCCGACGGCGGCGTCGGCGCCGAGCGCCAGCGCGGTGCGCAGGACGTGCTCGTCGCAGTCTGGCGGCCCGAGGAGGTGGACTGGCTGGTGACGCGCGGCGTGCGGCTGGCCCGGCGGCGGGGCGCGCGCTGCTGCGTGCTCGCGCTCAGCCGGCCGAGCGTTACAACGCACGGGCCACCAGCCGCGGTGCTGACCGGGCGGGTCGAGGCCGAGGCTGCCGCCACCGGCGCCAGCGTGCTCATCAGGGAGAGCCGCGACGCCGCCGCCGCGGTGATCTCGGCCGTCCAGGAGATCAACGCCCGGCATCTCGTGTTCGCCGTGCCAGCCGCCGGGCTATTCGAGCGGTGGCGCAGCACCCTGCTGGAGCGGCTTGCCAGCCAGCTCCCCGGCGTGCACCTGCACCTGCAGGCCGCCGCCGGGTCGGCCGACCGTGAAGCGGACGGGAACGGGGCCGCGTCCGCTGGCACCGCGCCAGTCCGGGCGCGGCGCCGCGGGGCGATCAGGGTCTACCTCGGCTACGCGCCGGGCTGTGGCACGACCACCGCGATGCTCCAGGAGGCGCTGCGGCGCCAGTCCCGCGGCACCGATGTCGTGGTCGGCGCCGTCGAGACCAGGGACCGGGAAGACGTGTCCGCGGAGCTGGAGCAGCTGGAGCTGATCCGCGACGGCGGTGCTAACGGAGACCAACCGACCCTGGACACCGCGGCAGTGCTCGCCCGCCGTCCTGAGGTGGTCTGCATCGACGAGCTGACGGGCGGTACTGCCGGCGCTGAGCGCAGGTTCGCCGGCGCCCGCCGGCTCGCCGATGCCGGCATCACCGTGGTCGGCACGGTACAGATCGGCCGGCTGGACGCCTTGCTCGACGAGCGGGCCCTGCTTGCCCTCGCCGATGAGATCGAGCTGGTGGACGTGGATCCGTCGATCCTGATGGACCGGGTCCGGCGCGGGGAAATTGTCCCCGCTGATCAGGTCGACCAGGCGCTAGCCACCACGTATCAGGCGGACCACCTGCGTGACGAGCGGGAACGGGCGTTCCGCCTGGTTGCCGAGCACGGCGAGCGGCGGCTGGCTGCGTACGCCGGTGAGGATCAGCCGGTGCCACTGGCCGGTGAAGAGCGGCCGCCGTCGATCGCGGCCTGCGCCGCGCCGCGGCCAGGCATGGAGCCGCTGATCCGGCGCGCTGCAGCGCTGGCTGCCCAGGTGGACGGCATGTTCCGGACTGTGACGGTCCGGCCGTCGACAGCGCATCCGTCACCGGCGGGCAGCGAGTCCGATGAGCTGCTGGCCGGGTACGCCGCGCTGACCGAGCAGCTCGGCGGCGAGTTCGTGCTGCTGGCCGGCCCGTCCCCGGCGCAGGCGCTGGCCGGCTACGCCGCCGGCGCCGAGGTTACCGAGGTGGTGCTGGCCCGGGCGCAGCCTAACCCGGCAGGCCGTTATCCAGTGCTGCGCGAGCTGGCCAGGGTTGCCCGCGACGTCGAGCTGCACGTCCTGCCGGCCGATCAGGCCGGTTAGGCCCCGGCGACCGCGACGACGCCCGTCATGGTTCCCACCAGGATCAACCTGCCGGAAAGGCTCGGCGAGACGAAGTGCGGCAGCGGGCCGCCCAGACTGATCTGGTGCCGGACCTTGCCGGTGGCTGGAGCCAGCTCGTAGAGCCTGCCAGCGTTCCAGTCGGCGACCCAGACCGCGCCGCCGCCGACCACCGGCGAGCCCGATGCGCCTGCCGGGCCGCGCCAGCGGACCCTGATGGTCGTCCGCGTCGTGCGCACCGCCGTCAGGCCGCTGCCTGTGCACGGCACGTATACCGTCGTTCCGCTGACCGCCGCGCCGCCGAAGGCCGCGCAGACCTGGGCCTTCCCGAGCTGGCCGCCGATGCCACCAAGGTGGGCCGCATTGAGCAGGAAGCCGGTCCCGCGCTTGCCTACTTGCACGATCCGGCCATCGGCCAGCAGCGCGGGCGACATGGCGCCGAGATCCAGATCCCCGGCGTTATCGGCGCCCCAGCTGCGCGGGGCGAAGAAGCCGATCCGCCTCAGCCGCGGCGTGAGCGCGACGACCGAATCGCTGCCATCGTACGGCGGCTTGGTTGCCGCGCCGTTGCCAACGGCAACGTAGATAGTCCCCGACTTGCTCACGACTGGGCCGGCCGCAGCCCAGATTCCGCCCTGCGCCCTGGTGGGGACGCGGTAGGACCAGATAGGGCCGCGGCTGGTGGCGGGCATGGCCACCACCGATCCGATGTACGGTCCGCAGTCGCCGTAATGGCCGCCGAAGGCCACGTAAATGTGCCCGTGAGTGAGCGCGAGCGCGCCACGCTGCTGGTCATAGAACGGCTTGTGGTCGGGCGATGGGACGGCCCGGCTGAACGCGATGCGGCCGTTGGACACTCGCAGCGCAGCCAGCCGGTGGCCGGTCCGGCCGTTCTGCGCGACCACGTACACCAGCCTGGTCTGCGGGTCGTACAGGGGCGTGCCGGTGATGCCCAGCGGGTTCACGTCGCCGCACGGCTGCCGGCCGATCGGCAGCGGCCTGCCGACCCTGGTGTGCCAGCGCACCGCTCCGGTGGCTCGGTTCAGGCCGTACACCTCGTCCGACTCGGTAGCCGCGATCACGGTGCTGCCGATCACGAGCGGCTGGCCGTAAACTGCCGCGCCGAGCTTCCTAGACCAGGCCACGCTCAGCCGTCCGGCCGGGGGCAACCTGCTCAGTTCGCCAGTCCGGGCCGCGTTCCCGTGATATTGAAGCCAGTTCGTGGGCCGCCCGATGGCTGCGCGGCCGGGTTTCGGGGCGGACGTGGCCCCGCCGGCGGCTGACTGGCCGGCGCAAGCGGCGATCGCGAGCGCGGGGGGCAGGGCGATGAGCGCAATCAGTCGTGTCCGCACCAGGTCAGTCTGCACCAGCAGAACGCGGTCAAGATAGGGTCAGCGGTGGCGCCACCAGGATGCGAGGTGCCTATGACCGAGCCCGCCGGCGAGCGGATCCTGACGATCCCCAACGTGATCAGCCTGGCCAGGCTGCTCGGCGTGCCGGTGTTCTTGTGGCTGGTCCTCGGCCTGCGATCGCCGACGGGCGACTGGTGGGCGGTCGGCCTGCTTGTCGTCGCCGGATTCTCCGACTGGCTGGATGGCAAGATCGCCAGGGCCCTGAACCAGCAGAGCAGGCTCGGCCAGCTGCTGGACCCGGCGGCTGACCGGCTGTACATCGTGGCGACGGTGATCGCGCTGGCGGTGCGTGCGATCATCCCGTGGTGGCTGGTGGCCGTGCTCGCCGTGCGCGAGCTGCTGATGGCCGCCGTTCTGGCGGTCGTGCGCAGGCGCGGGTGGGGATCCCTGCAGGTGAGCTTCGTCGGCAAGACGGCGACACTTTGCCTGCTGTACGCATTTCCGCTGCTCTTCCTGGGGTCGCATGTCGCCAGCTACGCCGAGACTGCAAGGGTGGCTGGTTGGAGCTTCGCAATCTGGGGAAGTGCCCTGTACTGGTGCTCAGCCATGCTGTACCTGGTGCAGGCCAGGCGCCTGCTGGCTGGCCCTGGCCCGGCCGGTCTGGCACCCGGGTGAGTTGCGCCTGGTGAACTGAGGGAAGGGGATCTGGCGGCCGTGAAGCCGGTGGTGGCGCCGTGAAAGCTGTGGTGATGGCAGGCGGAGAAGGCACCCGGCTGCGCCCGATGACGGCCAACCAGCCCAAGCCGATGTTGCCCGTGGTCAACAGGCCGATCATGGAGCATGTCTTGCGGCTGCTGCGCAAGCACGGCCTCACCGAGGTGGTCGTGACCGTGCAGTTCCTCGCCTCGATCGTGCGGAACTACTTCGGCGACGGCGAGGACTTCGGCATGAGCCTGCAGTACGCGACGGAGGAGACGCCGCTGGGCACGGCCGGCAGCGTGAAGAACGCCGAGGATGCGCTGCGGGACGAGCCGTTCCTCGTGATCTCCGGTGATGCGCTGACCGATATCGACCTGTCTGACCTGATTGCATTCCATAAGGACAACAACGCGCTGGTGACGGTGGCGCTGGCGCGCGTTCCGGATCCGCTGGAGTTCGGCATCGTCATAGTCGACGACGACGGCAAGATCCAGCGATTCCTGGAGAAGCCGACCTGGGGCCAGGTCTTCTCCGACACCGTCAACACCGGCATTTACGTGATGGAGCCCGAGGTACTGGCCGAGGTGCCGGCTGGCCAGGTCGTCGACTGGTCTGCCGACATCTTCCCCAAGCTGCTGGAGAACGGCGCGCCGCTGTACGGCTGGATCGCCGACGGCTACTGGGAGGACGTCGGCTCGCACGAGAGCTACCTCAAGGCCCAGGCCGACGTGCTGTCCGGCCGGGTGAACGTCGAGATCGACGGGTTCGAGGTCTCGCCTGGCGTCTGGATCGCCGAGGGCGCCGAGGTCGACCCGGAGGCAGTGCTGACCGGGCCGCTGTGCATCGGGGATTACGCCAAGATCGAGGCGGGCGCCCAGTTGCGCGAGTTCACCGTCGTCGGCAGCAACGTGATCGTCAAGGAAGGCGCCTTCCTGCACCGCGCGATCGTGCACAACAACGTGTACATCGGCCGCGGCGCCCAGCTGCGCGGCTGCGTGATCGGGAAGAACACCGACGTCATGAGCCAGTGCCGGGTCGAAGAGGGCGCGGTCGTCGGCGACGAGTGCGTGATCGAGCCTGACAGCTACGTGTCCGCCGGGGTCAAGGTCTACCCGTTCAAGACCATCGAGGCCGGCGCGGTGGTCAACACCAGCGTGATCTGGGAGTCGCGCGGCCAGCGCACCCTGTTCGGCCCGCGCGGCGTGTCCGGCCTGGTCAACGTGGAGATCACGCCGGAGCTGTGCGTCCGGCTGGCGAGCGCGTACGCGACCACGCTGAAGAAGGGCGCCGTCGTTACCACCGCACGGGACGCATCCCGCGCGGCCAGGGCGCTGAAGCGCGCGGTGCACGGCGCGCTCAACGCCAGCGCGATCAACGTGATCGACCTGGAGGCCCAGCCAATGCCGCTGGCCAGGTTCGAGACCGCGCGCAGCGACTGCAGCGGCGGGATCGCGCTGCGCACGACGCCGGGCGACCCGCAGTCGCTGGACATCATCTTCATGGACGCTGGCGGCGCGGACCTGTCCACGGCCGCGCAGCGAAAGCTGGAGCGCGTGTTCTCCCGGCAGGAGTACCGCCGGGCGTTCCCCGGCGAGATCGCCGAGCTGACCTACCCGCCCAGGGTGATCGAGGCCTACACGCACGAGCTGCTGCGCTCGGTCGACATGACCGGGGTCTACGACGCCGGCCTGCGGGTGGTGGTCGACTGCGCCGGCGGCACCACGTCGCTGGTGCTGCCCGGCCTGCTCGGGAAGATCGGCGTCGACGTGCTGACCGTCAACAACCGGCTGGACGAGTCGTCGCCGACTCAGTCGGTGGCCGCGGTGCGCGCCGACTTGCACCGGCTGGCCGAGCTCGTCTCCTCGTCGCGGGCCGCGTTCGGGGTCAGGTTCGACCAGGTCGGCGAGCGGATAGCGCTCGTGGACGACAAGGGCTCCCTGGTCAGTGACGACCGCGCGCTGCTGGTGGTGCTCGACCTGATCGCCGCCGAGCGCGGCGGTGGCCGGGTGGCACTGCCGGTGACCACGACCAGAGTGGCCGAGGAAGTCTGCCGGTACCACGGCGTCAGCGTCGAGTGGACGCCGACGTCGCTGCACGCCCTGTACGAGGCGGCCGCCAAGCCGGGAATGATCTTCGCCGCGGACGGCAACGGCGGCTTCGTGGTACCGGGATTCTCCCGGTCCATCGACGGCATCGCCGCCTTCGCCCAGCTACTGGGCCTGGTCGCCCGGACCAGGCTGACGCTCAGCCAGATCGAGGTCAGGATCCCCGAGGCCAACCTGCTCAAGCGCTCGATGCCAACGCCGTGGGCAGCCAAGGGCATGGTGATGCGGACCGTGGTTGAGGCAGCCGGGGACAAGACCATCGACACTACCGACGGCGTCCGGGTGATCGAGCCGGACGTGGGCTGGATCCTGGTGCTGCCTGATCCGTCGGAGGCGGTGACGCATCTGTGGGCCGAGGCCAAGGACGCCGACAGCGCCCAGGCTCTGCTGGATGAGTGGGCGGCCGTGGTGGAACGAGCCGGCCGCTGACCCCCTCTCACCGTGCCCACCTGCGACTGGCCGCGGGAGTGCCGCCAACCGTGAGACAATCTCCGGATCGCTTGGGTGATGTTCGCACGGCGGAGGTGTGTCTAGGATGTGGCGACGGCGTCGCGATGACGCCCAGCGGGGCTCCGGGAGACCGGAAACCGCGGGGGGCGGCGCTTCCGGCACCGGGCCGCGTTCCGTGCCGGGCTGGCGTCGTTCCTGGGGCTCCCGGCGCGTATGGCGCTTGGACCGCCAAGGCTCGGCGCAGGTAGCCTTGAACGCGTCAGCGGACTACGCTCGGCTACCGGCCGCGGCGGGCACTGCTCCCGCGGTCGGCACTGCTCCCGCCCCCGTCACCCATCCGACGAATGGGAGGCTCAGCGACCTGATGCCCAGCGTCTACTGCACGGCATGCGGTGAAGCGAATCCCGACGGCGCGCGGTTCTGCTCGCGTTGCGGTACGCCACTGGTGCGGCGGCCCGGCGAGCGAGTCGCCGACACCACCTCGACGATCTCGCTCGGCGGCGGCGAGTTTGACGGCGAACCGGGGGATGAGTACTCGGCCGATTACGCCGCAGTGGCTACGCTGCTGCCGGGTACCGCCCTGCTGGCCGTCCGCCGCGGCCCGAACGCCGGCAGCAGGTTCCTGCTGGACAGCGACCTGACGCTGGTCGGGCGCCACCCTGACAGCGACATCTTCCTCGACGACGTAACCGTCTCACGGCGGCATGCCGAGTTTTACCGGCAGGGCGGCCGGTTCACTGTCAGGGATGTGGGCAGCCTGAATGGAACCTACGTCAACCGCGAGCGGATCGAGGAAGCCAATCTCAACGACGGCGACGAGGTTCAGATCGGCAAGTTCCGGCTGACCTTCTTGATGTCGCCCCGGACGCAGGCCGAGTACGGCGGCGGAGGCTAGCGGGCGGGGCGATGAGCGTTCAGCCAGCCCGCGGATACTTCGGCATCAGCGAGGTTCTCGCCCAGCTTCGTCCTGACTTCGCTGACATTAGCGTCTCCAAGATCCGGTTCCTGGAGACTGAGGGCCTGATCACGCCGGCCCGGTCGCCATCGGGTTACCGGCGGTTCGGCGCGGCGGACGTGCAGCGCCTGAAGTACATCCTGACTGCCCAGCGCGACCAGTACCTGCCGCTGAAAGTGATCAAGGACCGGCTGGCCAGGCTCGATCAGGCTGACCCGGCCCCCGCCTCGGCTCGGGCTCCGGCCGAGCCGAGGCCGGTCGCCTTCCCGGCCGGGCCGGCCGGGCCGGCTGCGTCGCTGACCCGGCGCGAGCTACTCGAAGCAGCTGGGATGACCGAGGGCTTGCTGACCGAGCTGGAGACCTTCGGCCTGCTGCGGCGCGTCGGCAGGCTGTACGGCCCCGACGCGCTCGAGGTGGCAAGGACCGCGGTGGCGCTAACGGCCTACGGCGTCGAGGCCAGGCACCTGCGGGCAGTGCGAGCTGCGGCCGAGCGCGAGACCGCCATGATCGAGAGCCTCGTCGCGCCGATCCTGCGGCAGCGGGCGGCGGGTGCCAGGGAGCTCGCCGGCCGGACCGCCGGCGATCTCACTTCCCTTGTGCTGCGGCTACACGGAGCGCTCGTGGACGGCGCACTAGCCGAGGCTGGCCTCCGCGAGACCGGTGCTGCCGAGGCTGCCGCCGCCGCTGACTGTGGCCGCCGCGGTCTGGAAGGCGCCAGTGCATGAACGGCCACGCCCATGACGCCGCCTGCCCCGTTTGCGGGTGTACTTTGACAAAGGGAGTGCCTGCAGGCGGAAGGGGAATGCCAGTAGGCGCACCCGCTAGTTATCGCAGCGCGCAGGCGCGGACAGGGACGGAGCCGCCGTGAGGCAGATGGAGGTCGTCGGCGTCCGGGTAGAGATGGCTACAAACAACCCGATCGTCTTGCTGAAGGAGACGGAAGGGGAGCGCTACCTGCCGATCTGGATCGGGCCTAACGAGGCGACGGCCATTGCCTTCGCCCAGCAAGGCATGGTGCCGCAGCGGCCCCTGACACATGACCTGATGCGCGACATGCTCGAGGCGCTTGAGATCCAGCTCACGACTGTCAATATCACTGCGCTACGAGACGGTATTTTCTTCGCAGACCTGATCTTTTCCAACGGCCGGGAGGTAAGCGCACGGCCGTCTGACTCGATCGCGCTCGCGCTGCGCACGGGCGCGTCGATTTTCGTCCGGGACGAGATTCTTGACGAGGCTGGTGTCGCGATCCCGGACGAGCAGGAGGACGAGGTCGAGAAGTTCCGGGAGTTCCTGGATTCCATCACGCCCGAGGATTTTGGCCGGTCAACCTAGCGCGCCTGGCCGGGGCCGCGACGCGCCGCCGAGATCGTTGACGCGGCTACGCCCAGCGGCCTAACGTGCGAATGGTGTACCCAGGCACCCGGCGCCCTGGGCCGGAGGTGGGTGTGGCGGTGACGAGGGGCGACAGAGCGGCGCCGAAGGTGCGCGGAGCCGCTGCCCGGCAGGCTGGCGAGCAGCAACTGCTGTTTGACGAAGCGGTTGTCGTCGAGCCAGAGGTGTCTGGCTATCGCGGCCCGACAGCGTGTGCGGCGGCTGGCATTACCTACCGGCAGCTTGACTACTGGGCCAGGACTGGCCTGGTCGAGCCGAGCGTGCGGGCGGCCAGCGGATCCGGCTCCCAGCGCCTGTACGGCTTTCGCGACATCCTGGTGCTCAAGGTCGTCAAGCGGCTGCTCGACACGGGCATATCGCTTCAGCAGATCCGCGCCGCCGTGGCGCACCTGCGCTCCCGCGGTGCCGCTGACCTCGCGCAGGTCACGCTCATGAGCGACGGCGTCAGCGTGTACGAGTGCACGTCCCCCGACGAGGTTGTCGATCTGCTCCAGGGCGGTCAGGGCGTCTTCGGCATCGCACTCGGCCGGGTCTGGCAGGAGGTCGAGGGCACGCTCGCCGAGCTACCGTCCGAGCGTGCCGATGATGACGAAGCCACGGCGGCTGGCATTGCGGCCGACGAACTGTCTAAGCGCCGGGTCCGCAAGACCGGTTAGCCATCGCGAGGCAGCCGATAGTCCCCTTTGCCCGGTTTAGCCGCCGAAATTCAGTCGCGGCTGGCCATCGGCGACGGCCAGAATGACGTGCCGTGGGCGCGCGCTACTCCCTTGAGCTCGGCCTGGAAGCGGCCTACGGCCAGCTGACCGAGGTCGCCACGGGCCTGACCGACGCCACCGCGCTGCGGCCCACCCGGTGCGCCGGGTGGGCTGTCAGCGACGTGCTGTATCACCAGCTGCTGGACGCCCGGCGGGCACTGGTGACTCTTGCCAGTCCGTCCTCAGCCGCGCCAGATAACGACGCGGTCTCGTACTGGCGGCCGTTCTCGGCCGGCAGCGGTAGCTCAGCTGAGCCCGGCACGGATGGCCCGGCGCGGCATGCCCGGCAGGTCCGGATTATCGCCTCGGCTTATGCTCCTGGCCAGCTGGCGGGCGAGTGGCAGGAGACGGCCGCGGCCGCCGTGCGCGCGGCCAGGGTTTGCCCATTTCCGGCGGTCGCCACGCAGGGGCACACGCTGCGCACCGAGGACTTCATCTCCACCCTGATCGTCGAAGCCGTAATACATTTCCTCGACCTGAGCGTCGCGCTGCCGGGCGTCCCCGCCGCTGATCCGGCCGGGCTCGCGACGGTGCGGCACGTGCTGGAAGGCCTGGCCGGCGTGCCGCTGCCGGACAGCTGGGACGACACCACGTGCGCGCTCAAGGGCACTGGCCGGGTTGAGGTGACTGCCGGTGACCGGTCCGACCTAGGCCCGCTGGCCGCCAAGCTGCCGCTCCTCGGCTAATTCCCGGCGTATCAAGTTATATCGTGTTATCCTGTGGTGGTGCCGGTCATCGTCGTCAGTGAGCTGCGCAAGGCCTATGGAACTACGGTTGCCGTGGACGGCATCAGCTTCGAGGTCGAACAAGGCGAGTTCTTCGGCATCCTCGGGCCGAACGGGGCCGGGAAGACCACGACACTGGAAATTCTCGAGGGCCTGCGCCAGCCAGACAGCGGCGAGATAAGCGTGTTCGGCTTGCCGCCCTGGCCGCGGAACCCGGCGCTGCTGCCCAGGATCGGCGTGCAGCTTCAGTCGTCTTCCTTCTTTGAGCGCCTTACCGCACGGGAGCAGATCCGCACGTTCGCCTCGCTGTACGGGGTGCCCGCCCGGCGGGCCGACGAGATGCTCGGCGTGGTCGGCCTGGACGATCAGGCCAATGTCCGAGCCGAGAAGCTTTCCGGCGGCCAGGGGCAGCGCCTGTCCATCGCCTGCGCGCTCGTGCACGACCCGGAGCTCGTCTTCCTGGACGAGCCAACCGGCGCGCTCGATCCGCAGGCGAGGCGCAATCTGTGGGACCTGCTCCGGCAGATCAATGCCGACGGCCGGACCGTGCTGCTGACCACGCATCACATGGACGAGGCCGAAACCCTGTGCGACCGCGTCGCGATCATGGATCACGGCAAGGTGCTGGAGCTCGGCCCGCCCGCTGCCCTGGTTCGCGAGATCGACCACCCCGTCCGTATCAGCATCGAGTCCGGGCTGCTCACGAAGGACGCCGCCGCCGAGCTTGCCGGGCCGCGGTCAGGCGACGCGCCAGGGACCGGCGTCACCGATGACGGGGTGTCGCTGACGATTGCCACCCGCGAACCCGCGGCCGTGCTCGCCGGCCTCGCCGACCGCAGCGCGCTGGCCGGGCTGCGCGTCCAGGGCGCGACGCTGGAAGACGTGTTCCTGCAGCTGACCGGACGGGAGTACCGGGCATGAGGCTGACCTCCTTCCGGAGCCTGTCCCGGGCCATATTCCTCGGCTTCGTCCGGGACCGGACCGCACTTTTCTTCACCATCTTGTTCCCGGTGCTGTTCCTGCTGTTGTTCGGCTCGCTCTACAAGAACACGAGCTCGCCCCATGTAACGGTGCTGGAGGTCGGCCAGGTTGGCCTGCTTGATCAGGCTCAGGCGGCGGCACCCAGCCAGCTGAGCAAGGTGCTGACTATCGCGCACAGCTCGGACTTGCAGACGGCGCTGGCTGATGTCCGCAAGGGAACGTACGACGCGGCCGTGCAACAGCACGGGCACACCCTGGTGGTGCATTACTCGATCGCGGATCAGACCACCGCGGGCATCGTGCAAGCTGTATTCAGCTCGCTCGTGCAACAGGCAGATTCGGCCGCCGCTGGCACCAAGAGCGCCTACCAGCTGACCACGCAGCAGGTGGAAGACAAGTCGCTGAAGCCGATCCAGTACCTGGCGCCGGGACTGCTGGGCTGGGCGATCGCGTCCGGCGGCACCTTCGGCGCTGCGATCACGCTGGTGAACTGGCGGGAGAACAAGCTGCTCCGGCGGCTGCGGCTAGCCCCGGTCAGCGTCGGCTCGGTGGTGCTGGCAAGGGTCGCGGTTACCATTGCCGTGGCCATGACCGAGCTGGTGGTGTTCATCGCCATCGCCACCACTCCGTACTTCGGGCTGCGGCTCTCCTCGTACTGGTGGATGGCCATCCCGGTGGTGATCTGCGGCACGCTCGCGTTCATGGCGATCGGCCTGCTCGTCGGCTCGTTCGCTAAGTCGCAGCAGGCAGCGACTGCGGTGGCGAACCTGATCATCTTGCCGATGGCGTTCCTTGGCGGGGCCTTCATCCCGCTGGACTACGCGCCCTCGTGGATCAAGGACGTGTCCTACGCGATGCCACTCCGCTATCTGGTAACCGGGATGCAGGACGTGATGGCCAGGGGCGAGGGCCCGGCGTCGGCATTGCCGGCCATCGGCATCCTGATCGGCCTGGCGGCGGTGTTCATAGCGATCTCGGTCCGGGTCTTCCGCTGGGACGCGGTCTAGTCCTGCACTTGCGAGCGATCGGGATCAGGAGATAACCCCGATGTTGATGATGTACACCGTCGCCGCCTCATCATCGACTTCGTACAGGACCCGGATGTCGCCTGCGTGCAACTGGTAGATGCCTGAGGCACCCCACGCGACCGCGCCCGCCGGATACGGCTGATCAGCCAGCACCGCGACGGCTCGACGCGTCCGGGCGAACAGGTCCTTATCCTGACTGCGAATGCGGGCTAGGTTACGAAGCGCCGTCTCTCGGAAAACGACGGTCTGGCTCACGACAAGGTCGCTGCATCGATCCGGTCGAGTGCGGCATCCAGTTCATCGAGGTCTTATCCCGTCTCGCCCGGCGGCCTTGTCCGCCAGGTGCGCCGCCAGCGCAGCGCGATCCTCAAGGTCTGTGAGGTCATCGATGTTGATCAGTGCGGCAACCGGCTCGCCGTCCTCGCTGATGGTGACCGGACGGTGGCTTTGCCGCGCCTCGGCGACGAGTTCACCCAGGCGCGCCTGAGCCGCAGCCAACGGATAAACCACTCATCGACGGTAACACCATGCAGTTGCCAAATGCGGGCAGGAACACGCGTGATCGGGCAGCCCGCATGGCGACGGCGAGATGGCCGGGCGCCTGGCGCTCGGCCTGGAGGCAGGTGCGGTCGCCCAGCGGACCAGAACGACCTCCCAGCCTGGGCACTCCTCCGCCACCCGGTAGCCAACCGCCAGATAGGGCTCGGCCGGGTCCCCCAGGTCTCCAGTGTCGCCGGGCCGCCGGGCCGCCGCGCGTCGGCTGCAGTCACCCGACGGTAGCCCTCTCGACGCTCGAATCCGGCGCCACCCAGTTCAGCCATGCTGTAGACGCAGAGCCGCCGGGCACCCTGCCGTGCTGCTTCGCTGGCCAGTTCGGTCAGATCGTCGGCCTCTTCCGGCGCCAGTTCGATCTCCGCGATGAGCATGCCAGCCGAGCTTCGGGCATAGCAGAGCCGGCTGGCTATGTCTGCGGTCACGCCGGGATTACTTCTTCGTGTCTCGGATGCCATGCCGGACGGCCAGGCGGACGACCCAGTACAAGATGAGCAACCCGATCGCGGCCGGGATAAGGGCGATCAGCAAGTGCAGTGGCGCGAGCAAGAACATGGCGTACCCCGTGGCCTTCCGGCCGGAAATTGTATTGCCGACATAACCACATAAGCCGATCGCGCTGCAAGGGGTGTGGTGGCGGATGCAGGCGGCGGCTGACACGCTCGGGTAGGCTGGGATGGCTGAACACGTCGGCCGGGAGAGTCTCGCGCAGCCAGCGCCGGGCGCCGAAGGGGCAACCTCCCCGGAACCTCTCAGGCACCAGGACCAGCCGTCGTGCGCACTCTGGAGGCCGCAGGCAGCGAGCTGACAGAGGGGGAGACCGTCACCACACGTCAGCGGCGCTCACTGCCCGCCCTGGGGAGGCTCCCGTGGAATTCGCTCAGCGTCACATCGGACCCGCCGAGGCCGCGCAGGCCAGGATGCTTGAGGTCGTTGGTTACCCCGCGCTGGATGCGCTGACCGAAGCCGCGCTGCCCGCGGGCATCACCGACCGGTCGCTCAGCCTGCCTGACGCGCTCACCGAGGAGGAGGCGCTCGCCGAGCTTCGCCGCCTGGCCCGCCTGAACACGGTCGCCACGTCGATGATCGGCCTGGGCTACTACGGCACGCACACTCCGGCCGTCATCCGGCGGAACCTGCTGGAGAACCCCGCCTGGTACACCGCCTACACGCCATACCAGCCAGAGATATCTCAGGGCCGGCTCGAGGCGCTGCTGAACTTCCAGACCATGATCGAGGATCTGACGGCCCTGCCGGTCGCAGGCGCCTCGATGCTAGACGAGGCAATCGCGGCGGCTGAGGCTATGACCCTGGCGCGCCGTGCGGCAGGCAAGGGGAACGTGTTCCTGGCCGACGCTGACTGCCTGCCGCAGACCCTGGCGGTGCTGGCGACCAGGGCCGAGCCGCTCGGCATCAGACTGGTGACCGGCCCGGTCACGGCCGAGCTGATCGACGCGCAGCCTGACGGGTGAGCTGTTCGGCGTGCTGCTGCAGTATCCCGGTGCCAGCGGCGAAGTGCGCGACCTCGGGCCGGTGATCGAGGCGGCCCGCGCCCGCGGTGCGCTCGCGATCGTGGCGGCCGACCTGCTCGCGCTGACGCTGCTGACCCCGCCAGGTGAACTCGGCGCCGACATCGCCGTCGGCAGCACGCAGCGATTCGGCGTGCCGATGGGCTACGGCGGCCCGCACGCCGGCTACATCTGCGTCACCGACTCGCTGAAGCGCCAGCTGCCGGGGCGGCTGGTCGGCGTATCGGTCGACGCGGACGGGCAGCCTGCTTACCGGCTCGCGCTGCAGGCCAGGGAGCAGCACATCCGCCGGGAAAAGGCGACCAGCAACATCTGCACCGCCCAGGTGCTGCTCGCGATCATCGCGGCCATGTACGCGGCTTACCACGGACCGGACGGCCTGACTGCCATCGCCCGGCGCGTCCATCGCAAGGCGGCGGCGCTGGCCGGCGCGATGCGCAGCGCCGGATACACGACGGGGTCAGCAGCGTTCTTCGACACCGTCAGCCTGACGATGCCAGGCCAGGCGGCTGAGGCCGTCGCCCGCGCGGCCGCGGCCGGGTTCAACGTGTACCGGGCCAGCCCCGACATTGTGCAGGTCGCCTGCGACGAGACCACGACCGATGAGCAGCTCGCGGCGGTCGCGACCGCACTGGCCGGAGAGCCGGTCTCGCTGCCCGCCGAGCCGGCCGAGGCGCTGCCAGCCGAGCTGGCCAGGACGACCCCGTTCCTGTCCCATCCGGTCTTCTCCAGCCATCGCAGCGAGACCGCGATGCTGCGCTACCTGCGCCGGCTCGCCGACCGTGACATCGCGCTTGACCGCTCGATGATCCCACTCGGCTCGTGCACGATGAAGCTGAACGCGGCGGCGGAGATGGAGGCCATCAGCTGGCCTGAGTTCGCCGGGCTGCACCCGTTCGCCCCCGCGGATCAGGCGCTCGGTTACCGGCAGCTGATCGGTGAGCTGGCGGCGGCACTGACCGAGATCACCGGGTACGACGCAGTCAGCCTGCAGCCGAATGCGGGTTCACAGGGCGAGCTGGCCGGCCTGCTGGCGATCCGCGGTTACCACCGGTCCAACGGCCAGCCGGAGCGGACCGTCTGCCTGATTCCGGAATCCGCGCATGGCACGAACGCGGCGAGCGCGGTGCTGGCGGGACTGCGGGTCGTGGTGGTCAAGTGCGGCTCCGACGGCGCGGTCGACATGGGCGACCTGTACGCCAAGCTCGCGGCGCATGAGGGCTCCGTGGCGGCGATCATGGTGACCTACCCGTCCACCAACGGCGTGTTCGAGGAGACCATCGGGGAGGTCTGCGCGGCCGTGCACGCGGCCGGCGGCCAGGTGTACGTGGACGGCGCGAACCTGAACGCGCTGGTGGGCCTCGCGCGGCCGGGCAAGTTCGGCGCGGACGTGTCGCACCTGAACCTGCATAAGACGTTCTGCATCCCGCACGGCGGCGGCGGTCCCGGCGTCGGCCCGGTGGCCGCGCGGGCGCACCTCGCGCCGTTCCTGCCCGGTGCCGAGCACGGTGGCCCGGTCGCGGCCGCGGCGTACGGGTCGGCGGGCATCCTGCCGATCTCCTGGGCCTACATCAAGATGATGGGCAGCGCCGGGCTGCGGCAGGCGACTCAGGTCGCTATCCTGTCGGCGAACTACGTGGCTAAGCGGCTGACCGAGCACTATCCGGTGCTGTACACCGGCCGCGGCGGACTAGTCGCCCATGAGTGCATCCTGGACCTGCGGCGGATCACCGCGCAGACCGGCATCACCGCCGAAGACGTGGCCAAGCGGCTGATCGACTACGGCTTCCACGCGCCGACGATGTCGTTTCCGGTCGCCGGCACGCTGATGGTGGAGCCAACCGAGAGCGAGGACCTGGCCGAGCTGGACCGGTTCTGCGACGCGATGATCGCGATCCGGGCAGAGATCGCGAAGGTCGCGTCCGGGCAGTACGACCAGGCCGACAACCCGCTGCGGAACGCGCCGCACACGGCGAGCATGCTGATCAGCGGGGACTGGAAGCACCTGTACGACCGCGAGGCCGCTGCCTATCCGGCGGGCGGCGACCGGCGGGCCAAGTACTGGCCGCCGGTACGGCGGATCGACCAGGCCTACGGGGACCGGAACCTGATGTGCGCCTGCCCGCCCCCGGAGGCCTTCGAAGGCTAGCTCTTGCGCGCTCTAGAAACCGGCTCGGACGTTGTCGAACCAGCCCGCGACAGTAGTACCGAGCACGGCCACCGAGGCAACAATCACAGTGGCGATCAGAGCCACAATAAGGCCGTACTCCACCGCGGTGGCACCGCGGTCTTCGCTGAGCCGGTCAGCGAGAGAATTCTGAAGAAACGCGAAGCACTTGAGCATCAGATTGGCTCCCAGTACGGCGAGCAGCGAACCCTCTCGCCTCGGTCCGGTCGGCACAGACGGCCCGACTAGAGCACACCCTGGGACACAACGGTCCGGCGGCGCCATCGGGCGGATGGCTAGATGAATCCGGCCGACCGGATGACATGTCGGCCGGCCGGCCGGCAAGGAACGCCGATCGGCCGACACCGCTAGCTGCCGGCGGGCGGGACGAATCGGTCCGGGCGCGCGGGCTTATGGCCCTCAGACTTGCCGGCACTGTTGCTGCGGCGCATCGTCAGGCGACGTCACTTACACAGCCGGTAGGACACGGCCCGCGAAAACGATGCGGGGCCACTGCCCTGCCTGGTCGGCCAGCGTTCCGGGGTGCGCTTAACTGGTCGGCATGATTGCTGGCCAGCTGGAGATCACTGATCTGCTGTGGCCGGCTGGCGCCGATGGCGCGCGTTTGCCCGTGGTGAAGGCTGAGGTGATGGCCCGGCTGGCCGGTCTTGGCCAGCGCCGGGCAGCACGGATCGTTGCGCGCATGCCGTCGGTGGATGGTGTTCTCGATGCTGGTTATGTGGATGCGCTTGGGGTTCGAGTGCATTGCGAGTTGCAGCGCCTTGGTGAGGAGCTGCAGTTCGGTCGCCGTGTCGCCGCGCTGCTGGGGCCGCTGGTCGCCGATCTCCGCCGGCGGGGTGGTGGTGCTATTCGGGTGGTCGATGTCGGGTGCGGTCTGGGATTCGTCGTGCGATGGCTGTCCGCGACGGCGGCTCTGGGTGGTGATGTTGAGCTGGTCGGCGTCGACACCAATCCGGTTCTGGTGGCGGAGGCGGGCCGGCTGGCCGAGCGTGAGGGATGGAGCTGCCGTTTCGTCCGGGGTGATGCGTTTGAGCCGGATGTGGCGGTCGAGGAGGGCGCCCGGACCGTTGTCATCTCGAGCGGGCTGATGCACCACCTGCCGGAGCCGGTGCTGGAAGAGTTCTTCGCCGGGCAGGCCAGGCTAGGGGTGGCCGCGTTCGCTCATTGGGACATCGGCCCGTGTGTGTGGTCCACGCTCGGGGCGTGGGTGTTTCATCAGGCCCGAATGCGTGAGCCGGTCTCTCGTCACGACGGGGTCATGTCGGCGCGGCGCGCGCATCCAGCGGAGGTGCTGGAGGCCGCGGCCAGAGCAGGCGCGCCCGGCTACGACGCGCGCGTGCTCGAAGGCTCACGGTGGCATCCTCGCGGACTGGACGTGCTGCGGCCGATCACGGGAATCCGGGCATGACGGCCGCGGTCGCCGCCGGACTCCTCGCGCTGGCGTTCCTTGACGGCGCCTTCGCTAGCTTCCGGTCCTCGGCCGGCCGGACCGGGCTCATTGACCACCGCCAGTCCGATCACCGGGCGGCTCGCCGGGGCGCCGGGCTGGTCTGCGTTCTGCTCACTCCCGTGATCGCGTTGGTATGCGCTGATGTCATACTGCATCACGCGCGGATCCAGGCCTTCACCCGCGCGGGGGAAGCGATGCTCACCATCTACGCCCCCTACGCCCTGCTTGTCCTGGCGGCCCTGGCCTGCTATGCGGTGCTGGGCTGGCGCCAGCGCTACCTCGCGTCGGCCGTCATCCTCGGACCCCTCACGCTGCTGCGGCCGCCCGTGGCAATACTCGGCGCCGCCCTTAGCGCAACCGCGGGCCACAATGTCGTCGTCGCGGCCTGCGCCGGCCTCTCCGTGCTCGCCGTACTCGCCGTGGAACCGATCGCTGACCGCCATTGGTACACCCAGCGTCGGCGCACGTAACGGCAGCGCCGGCAGTAGTCACGCGGCCGAGCCCTCCGGCTGCCAGCAGGGTCTGCAGCAGGGCAAACAACCAGTACCTGCCGACGTCGTACGCCCTGCGCGCCCGCCGCACTTAAGTTGACCTGACACGGTCACCCAGGCGCCAGGCAGGAGAGCCGATTCGCGGCAGAGCCGGGCATTCACAGCTTCATCGGCACCGCAATGCGCGGGCGTGGAGCCTGACCTTCGGGCCGCGAACCCTGGCAGGGATTCAGGGCCGCTGTCTTGCGCAACCGCCGACCGCTGCATGGCGCTCAATGGATCGGTTCCGTACTGGCGATGGCGAATCTTTCGGTTATCCGCCTTGCTTGACCCGGATGATCGTCTTGCCGGATACCCGGCGGTCCGGGGCGAACGCGGACGGCGCCTCGGCGAGCGGTCGCACGGCCCCGACGATCGGGTCCAGCCGCCCGGACCGCACCCGCTCGGCGAGGTCTGCCAGCCGGAACCGGTCCGGCTCGACGACGAAGAAGATCGCCCGGCCGTTGGCGGGCCGCACCGTCGGCGGGCCGGCGATCGTGACGAGCGTGCCGCCGGCGCGTACCAGCGGGGCCGAGCGTTCGAGGACCTTGCCGCCGATCACGTCGAACGCGACGTCGACCTCGCCGACGTCCTCCAGCCGGTCGGCCTGCAGGTCGACGAACGCGTCGGCACCCAGGCCAAGGGCGGCCTCGCGATCCCCGGCACGGCCGGTGCCGATCACGCGGGCGCCCAGCTCGCGGGCGAGCTGCACCGCGATCGACCCGACGCCGCCCGCGGCGCCGTGGATTAGGACGGTCTGGCCCGTCTTAAGGTGGGCGTGGTCGAACAGGCCTTGCCAGGCGGTCAGCCCGGAGATGGGCACGGCGGCGGCTATGGTGTGGTCGATGTCGGCCGGGAGCGGGGCGAGGTTGCGGGCCTCCACTGCGGTGTACTCGGCCAGCGCCCCGTCGCGGGTCCAGTCGGCCAGTCCGAACACCCGCTGGCCCACGGTCAGGCCGGTGGTGCCGTAGCCCAGCGCGGTAATAACACCCGACAGTTCGTGTCCGGGCACGCTCGGGGCTCGGTCGTGGCCGGCGCGGTCGGTCCACGTGCCCGGCCAGTCGAGCTCCCCCGGGGTGAACCCGGCCGCGTGGACGCGCACGATCACGTCGTTTTCGGCCGCGTGGGGGTGGGGGATGTCTGACAGCGTGAGCCCGGCGGCACCGGCGGCACGGTCTCCTGCGGTGATGGCTTGCACAACGGTTCCCTTCTGCGACCAATTCACGTTCTGACGCGCTCCGCTGCCACGCCGGCGCGCTCGAGCTGACCGCGGTCATCGCCGGGGCTGGCTTGATCAGATCGTGCCCGCCCGCCCGCTAGCCTGAAACCGCCACGACCGGATGCTGCAGTGCTAACCCTGGCAGGGGCCCGGGCGCCGCACCAGCGCCGACGGTCGCGCATTGTCGCCGTTACACGAGTGATCCTGTCAAGTGCGAACGACGAAACATCTGGTGGCGACGCTGACGGAACAGGTGTCGGCCATGAGGTTCCGGCTATCTCGCCAAGCCGCAGATGGACCAGCTCAAATCGACCAGCTCAGGGCGGCCCTCGGCGCGCTCGCGACCCCCATTGCGGCGTACCGATCGGCGGATTCGTGCGCTGGTTGTGTCGGAACGCAGCGCTGCTCCCGCGGGGTCTACTGGTCGAGTTGTGCAGGCGCGACGCGCAGGCCCGCGGCCTGCGCGCTTGCGTGCAGGCGCCGGTCCCACGCGGCGACGACAAGGTCCGGGTCGCCGATCGCCAGGGCGCTGGCAAGGTGGACGGCGTCCGCGCCGCGCAGTGCGTGCTCCTCGGCGAGCTTGCCGGCGTGTTGCTCCACGGCGGCGGTGAGCTCAATCGGACGGGTGGCCGCCCAGTAACCTTCCCACGCCCGCCCGGCCTCATCGAGGTCAGCCTCGTCGAGGTCGTGGCTGCGGGCAGCGGCGGCCAGCGCGGCGCGGACTTCGGGGTAGGCCAGACGGCTGGCCACCGCCGCGTCGCAGCCATCCCACAGCTGGGCCGCCAGGTCGCTGCCTGCCTCCTCGGCCAGCAGCTTGACCGACGCGCTGGCATCGAAATAGACCAGCGACACTACTTACCGCCGCTGGTCGCTGACGATGCCCGCGAGTGGCCGGCGGGATGGCACGCGGCGGCGCCCGGAGGCTCGCGGCCGCTGCGCCGTCGCTGGGCGGCCGATCACGCCGTCGGCGGTAAGTCGCTCGAGCATTGCCGTCGTAGCCAGGCCGGTCAGCCTGGCCACCGGGACACCGCGGTCGGTCACCACGACCTCGTGTCCCTCGCGTGCTCGCGCCAGCCAGGCGCTCAGGTGTGCGCGCAGATCAGTGACGGTCACATCCATAAGCCGAAGTGTACACTGCGGCCTTGGCGGATCTGTACGCTCAGATCACCCAGGCCGATCGTCGTCCTCATCGTCACCCACGTTGCGATAGCTACAGCTCCATCGCGGTTGTACTCGGGCGAGACAGCTGCCGCGATCGTGACACTCGGCGTGGCTCAGCTGGCGCTAGCCCGCGGCCGGGGGAACGAAACGGCCTTTCCATTCGCCGCCGCGACCCCGATGATGGCGGCGGGCAGAATCCGCGGTCATGGCCGCGTACATCGTGGCGATCACCGGCAGGCTCAGGGCGCGGAGCGGGGACAGCCGGTAGAGCCGGAGGATGGGCATGTAGCTGACTGTCATCAGGAGCCAGCCGGACAGCCCAGCGGCGGTCAGCCACGCCGCCGTAGGTGAGCCGGATCGGGTGCTGAGCTGGACCAGCCCGGCGATCCCCGCAGCCGGTGGCAGCAGGTAGAGCCAGGCCAGCCCGAGGACCACCCCGGCCGTAGCTGCCAGTGAGTTGCGCAGCTGGGTGTAGGCGCTGCGCGCGACCATGTCCCAGATGTCGGCGAGCCGGTCGTATGGCCGCGCGCTCATGACGTCCGTGGTCAGGCCGAGCCAGCAGCGGCCGCCCGACTGCTTGAGCAGCTTGCCGAGCGCAACGTCGTCGATCCGGGCCGCCCGGATCCGGTCGAGTCCGCCGGCCGCGGCCAGGGCGCTTGCGCGGACCAGCATGCAGCCGCCAGCCGCGGCGGCAGTGCGCGACCGCGGCCGGCTGACGCGGCGGAACGGGTAGAGCTGAGCGAAGAAGTACACGAACGCGGGGATCAGCAGCTTCTCCGACCGGTTGCCGACGCGCAGCAGCGCCATCTGGGACACCATCGCGAAATCGCCGCCCGCCGCAGCGCGAGCGAGCCTGTCCAGCGCGCCCGGCGCGTAGGCGATGTCGGCGTCTGTGAACAGGATGTAGTCGGCAGCAGCAGGCACCGCCCGAACCCCTTCTGACATGGCCCAGACCTTTCCGGCCCACCCTGGCGGCGCCGGCCGGGCTGCGACCACGACGAGCGAGCGGCTAGGCGCTGCCGTGCCGAGTTCGCTGGCGATCTTGGCGGTGTTGTCGGTGCTGTCGTCATCGACGACGACGGTCCTGAACTGGCCGCCGTACTCCTGGGCCAGGACAGTGGGCAGGCAGGCCGGCACCATGTCTGCCTCGTTCCTGGCCGGAATCACCGCGGTCACCGAGGGCAGCGGACCCGGTACGGCACCGGTGGCGGGCAGCCTGAGGCCGGTGCGCCAGTAACCGCCGTGGAAGGCGACCAGGTAGACCCAGGCCAGGGTGGCTGCGGACGTCAGTGCGCAGATGATGACGACTGCGGCCTCCCGCTGCTTGATCGCTGCCCGGCTCGGCACTCTACCGCGAAACCCCTCGCCCGGCCCGTCGCTGTTAACCTGCGAGGGATGCGGATCGCCTTGTTCGCCACCTGCCTGGCCGACACGCTATTCCCGGCCGTGCCCAGGGCCACGGTCACGGTGCTGGAGCGGCTGGGCCACCGGGTGGACTTCCCGCTGGAGCAGACCTGCTGCGGGCAGATGCATATCAACACCGGCTACCAGCGCGAGGCCATCCCGCTCATCCGGCACTTTGTGGACACCTTCGATCCGCACGAGATCATCGTCACGCCATCCGGGTCGTGCGCTGGCTCCATCGCCCACCAGCACGCGATGGTGGCCAGGCGGCTCGGTGACGAGCACCTGGCCCAACGCGCCGAGGCGGTCGCAGCACGCACCTACGAATTCTCCCAGCTGCTGATCGACGTGCTCGGCGTCGAGGACGTCGGCGCCCGTTACCCGCACCGGGTTGCCTACCACCCGACATGCCACTCGCTGCGGCTGCTCGGCGTCGGTGACCGGCCACTGCGGCTGCTGCGCGCCGTCTCCGGCATCGAGCTAGTACCGTTGCCCGACGCGGACGTCTGCTGCGGCTTCGGCGGTACGTTTGCGCTGAAGAACGCCGACACCTCGGTGGCCATGCTGGCCGACAAGATGCGAAACGTGCTGTCCACCGGCGCCGAAGTCTGCGCGGCCAGTGATGCTTCCTGCCTGATGCACATCGGCGGCGGCCTGTCCCGGTTGCGAGCGGGCGTCAAGACCGTGCACCTGGCCGAGATCTTGGCGAGCACATGAGCACGTTCCTGGGCATGCCGACCGCGCCGCGCGGCGTCGGCCACCTGCGCGGCACGGAGCCGTTCCCGGTCGCGGCCCGACGCGCGCTCGGCGACGCGCAGCTGCGCCGCAACCTCGGCAAGGCGACGTCCCACATCCGGGCAAAGCGGGCCGCCGTCGTGGCCGAGCTGCCGGACTGGGAAGAGTTGCGGGCGGCCGGCCAGGCGATCAAGGCCCGTACGATGGCCGACCTCGGCTGCTACCTGGAGCAACTCGAGGCAGCCGTGACGGTTGGTGGCGGCATCGTGCACTGGGCTCGTGACGCCAACGAGGCCAACGCGATCGTCACGAGGCTGGTGCTTGAGACCGGCGCGACCGAGGCGGTCAAGGTCAAGTCGATGGTTACCGACGAAATCGGCCTCAACGACGCACTCGCGGCAGCCGGTATCACGGCCCACGAAACCGACCTTGCCGAGCTGATCGTCCAGCTCGGGCATGACCGGCCGTCGCACATCCTCGTTCCCGCCATTCACCGCAACCGGGCGGAGATCCGTGCCATCTTCCTGCGCGAGATGGCTGACGCCGACCCCGACCTGACCGACGAGCCAGCCGCGCTAGCCGAGGCCGCGAGGCGCCACCTACGACGCAAGTTCCTGACCGCGACCGTCGGCATTAGCGGGGCAAACTTCGCGATCGCTGAGACGGGCACGTTGTGCGTGGTCGAGTCGGAGGGCAACGGCCGGATGTGCCTGACCCTGCCGCAGACTCTCATCACCGTCATGGGCATCGAGAAGGTCATCCCCACCTGGGCCGACCTCGGCGTCTTCCTGCAGCTGCTGCCGCGCTCGTCCACCGGGGAGCGGATGAATCCGTACACCTCGATGTGGACCGGCGTTACGCCCGGCGACGGGCCGCAGGCCTTCCACCTGGTCCTGCTCGACAACGGACGGACTGCGGCACTCGCGGACCCGGTGGGCCGGGAGGCGCTGCACTGCATCCGCTGTTCGGCCTGCCTGAACGTGTGCCCGGTCTACGAGCGGACCGGCGGCCACGCCTACGGTTCGGTCTACCCCGGCCCGATCGGTGCGGTGCTGTCACCGCAGCTGACCGGGATCGAGGACAACTCGTCCCTGCCGTATGCGTCGTCGCTGTGCGGCGCTTGCTATGACGCGTGCCCGGTGAAGATCAACATCCCGCAGCTGCTCGTGCACCTGCGGGCGCGACACGTGGAGGAAGCCGGCGCTGCGCATCGCTTGCCGTCTGCCGAGGCTGTCACCATGGCGGCCGCATCCTGGGTCATGGCCACACCGCGCAGGTTCGCGCTGGCGCAGCGCGCCGCGCAGCCTGGCCGGCTGCTCAGCAGGCGCGGCCGGATCACGGCGCTGCCGCCGCCGCTGGCTGCCTGGACGACGGCCAGGGACGCGCCGGCGCCCCCGCGCCAGACCTTCCGTGACTGGTGGCGCACCGAGCACGCGGATCCCCCGTGGTTGGATGCACAGTGGTTGGATACGCAATGAGCGCGCGCGAGGAGGTACTGGCGAGGATCCGGGCTGCGGTGCCGCCAGTCGCGCCTGCTAGCGAACTGGCATCGGTCTCATACCGGGAACGCGGCCAGCTAGCCACCCCGGCCTTGCTCGAGCTGCTGGCCGACCGGCTGACTGACTACCGGGCCGTGGTGCGGCGTGCCACCGGCGCGACACTAGTCGCGACGGTCGCGGCGGCACTGGCTGAGCGGGGCGCCCGCCAGCTGGTCGTGCCACCGGGTCTGGACCTGCCGCTGCCCGAGTGGGCCCAGGCGACGATCGATGATGCGCTCAGCGCGACGGAGCTCGGCACGTTCGACGCGGTGATTACCCGTGCAGCTGTCGCGATCGCGGAAACCGGCACCATCATCCTGGACGGGTCGCCGGGCCAGGGCCGGCGGGCGATCTCGCTGGTGCCCGACTACCACTTGTGCATCGTCAAGGCCGGCCAGGTGGTGGGCCTGGTCCCCGAAGCCATCGCCAGCCTGGCTGGCACCGGGACCAGGCCGCTGACCTGGATCAGCGGGCCGTCAGCGACCAGTGACATCGAGCTCGAGCGAGTGGAGGGCGTGCACGGCCCGCGTACGCTCGAGGTGATCCTGGTTACTCGCTGATAGCCTGCCAATGTGGTCGAGACGAGGCATACTGACCGGACTGTTCGCCCGTTCCGCCGCGCCGACCTGGCAGCAACGGCCGCGACAATGGCCCGCGCCTTCCCCGACGACCCGGTGATGGCGTGGATTTTCCCGAGCGAGCAGATGCGCCGCCGCCAGCTGCGGCGGTTCTTCGTCGTCGCCATGCGCGGGGCCAGCCTCCGGCATGACGGCACGGAGATCGTGCTGGCCGGCAACGCGGTGCTCGGCGGCGCGATCTGGGTCTCGCCGGGCGCCTGGCCGCCGTCGGCCTGGCAGCAGATCCGCGATCTGCCCGGATTCGCCTGGGCGCTGCGGTCGCGACTTACCGTGCTGGGCAAGACTTACGGCGAGATCCTGCGCTGGCACCCACAGCAGCCGCACTGGTACCTGTCCGGGATCGGCACCGACCCGCCGGCTCAGGGCACCGGCGTGGGCAGCGAGCTGATGCGCTCGCGGCTGGCTCGCTGCGATGCCGAGGGGCTGCCTGCTTACCTGGAGTCCAGCAAGGACAGCAACGTTCCCTTCTACCAGCGGCACGGCTTCACGGTGACCAGAGAAGTCACGATTTCCGGCGGCGGGCCGCGGCTGTGGCTGATGTGGCGCGACCCGCGATGATAGTCATTGCGGGCGCGGGCGCATACTCGGAGCCGCCAGCGGGGGAGCGGGCCGGATGGATCGAGCACCTGCGCGTTGCCGACCTTAGCGTGGGCACCTACTCGATACCGGCTGGCGGTACTGACGCCCAGACGCCGCACAGCGAGGACGAGATATATGTTGTCGCCACCGGCCGGGCAGTGCTAGCGGCAGGCGGCGAGCGAGCCGAGGTAGGACCGGGCTCTGTCATCTACGTGCCGGCTGGCGAGCCGCATCAGTTTACCGAGATCACGCAGAGCCTGGCGCTCGTCGTCCTATTCGCGCCGGCCGAGTACACCCGCTCCGGCAGCGACGGGGCGGGTTAGAGTGGACAGGGGGAACGGGGGCCTGACCGAACGGGCTGCCCGCTAGAGCAGCAGGAGGCGGTCCGGAATGAGCGGCAGGACAGTCCCGGATGCTGACCGGCTTCTGACGCCGGCCGAGGTCGCGGCCATGTTCCGGGTCGACCCCAAGACAGTGACCCGGTGGGCCCGCGACGGCAGGCTCACCGCTGTCCGCACTCTCGGCGGACACCGGCGGTACCGCGAGGCGGAGGTGCTTTCCCTGCTCAGGAAGGCAAATGCCAACGTCGACAGCTAATAGAGTTGCGTTGTGGCAGATCCGGCACGTTACCGGCCGGCGCCCGGCTCGATTCCCGAATCGCCGGGCGTCTACCGGTTCCGGGATGAGCGCGGCCGGGTCGTCTATGTCGGCAAGGCCAAGAATCTCCGATCGCGGCTGAACTCATACTTTGCCGACTTCGCCGGCCTGCATCCGCGCACCCAGTCGATGCTGCGCGCCGCCGCCGCCGTCGACTGGACGGTCGTGGGCACCGAGGTGGAGGCGCTGCAGCTCGAGTACTCGTGGATCAAGGAGTTCGATCCCAGGTTCAATGTCAGGTACCGCGACGATAAGAGCTACCCGTACCTGGCCGTGCTGATGGACGAGGAGTTCCCGCGGGTCCAGGTGATGCGGGGCGCCAAGCGCCGTGGCGTCCGGTACTTCGGCCCCTACTCGCATGCCTGGGCGATCAGGGACACCGTCGACACGCTGCTGCGGGTTTTCCCGGTGCGGACCTGTTCGGCGGGGGTCTTCAAGCGAGCCGGCCAGATCGGCAGGCCATGCCTCCTCGGCTACATCGGGAAGTGCTCGGCGCCGTGCGTGGGCCGGATCGATGCTGCCGCGCACCGCAAGCTGGCCGAGGAGTTCTGCGATTTCATGGCCGGGCAGACCGGCAAGTTCAGCAAGCGGCTGGAAAAGCAGATGCACGAGGCGGCCGCCGCTGAGGAGTACGAACGCGCGGCACGGCTCCGCGACGACCTCCAGGCACTGCAGCGGGCGCTGGAGAAGCAGGCGGTGGTGCTGCCGGACGGCACCGACTGCGACGTGATCGCCCTGGCCGAGGATCAGCTTGAGGCAGCGGTGCAGGTGTTCTATGTGCGGGGCGGCCGGGTCCGGGGACAGCGAGGCTGGGTCGTCGACAAGGTAGCGGACATCACCACGTCCGAACTCGTCGAACAATTTCTCGGCCAGGTCTATGACGATGACCCGGTAGCGGCCGACAAGCCTGCTGGCACAAGCCGCCGCGGACCGGCCGCGGTCGCGCGGCGCTCGGCGATCCCGCGCGAGGTGCTGGTGCCTGCGCTGCCACCCGACGCCGGGACGGTCGAGGACTGGCTGGAGGAGCGGCGGGGTAGCCGGGTCAGCCTCCGGGTGCCGCAGCGGGGGGATAAGAAGGCGCTGCTCGAGACGGTGGCCAGGAACGCGGGTGAGTCACTGGCATTGCACAAGACGCGCCGCGCCAGCGACCTGTCCACCCGGAGCGTAGCGCTCGGGGAGATCCAGGAATCGCTCGGCCTGGACGAGGCGCCGCTGCGGATCGAGAGCTACGACGTGTCGAACCTGCAGGGCACTCATGTTGTGGCGTCCATGGTGGTGTTCGAGGACGGCCTGGCCCGGAAGTCGGAATACCGCAGGTTCGCCATCAAGGGGCTGGACGGTACCGACGACGTCGCGGCCATTCACGAGGTCATCACCAGGCGGTTCCGCCGTTACCTGGATGAGCGCGCCGAGGCGGCGGCCGGCCTGGACGACCTGGCACCGGGCGATGTGGGCCAGCGGCGCAAATTCTCCTACCCGCCGAACCTGCTCGTGATCGACGGGGGGCCGGCGCAGGTCGCGGCGGCGGTCCGGGCACTCGACGAGCTCGGCATCGTCGACGTCGCGGTGTGCGGTCTGGCCAAGCGCCTGGAGGAGGTCTGGCAGCCGGGCGAGGACGGGCCAGTGATCCTGCCGCGCAGCAGCGAGGGCCTTTACCTGCTGCAGCGGGTCCGGGACGAGGCGCACCGGTTCGCGATCACCTACCACCGGGCCCGGCGGGCAGCTGCGCTCACCACCAGCGAGCTTGACGCGGTTCCCGGCCTCGGGCCAGCCAGGCGGGCTACGCTGCTGCGGCAGTTCGGTTCCGTGCGTAAGCTCCGCGCGGCTACGGTGCAGGAGATCGCCGCCGTGCCCGGATTCGGGCTGCGCACCGCAGAGGCGGTGCATTCGGCTCTGAACGGCGACGCGGGGGGCGGGGCATGACGACGGACGAGCCGCAGGAGATCGTCATCATCACCGGGCTGTCGGGAGCCGGACGCAGCACCGCGGCGAAGTCCCTGGAGGACCTGGACTGGTTCGTGGCCGACAATCTGCCGGCCGACATGCTGCCGACCATGGCCGACCTCGCCCGGCGGGCCAGGGGAGCGGTGCCCAAGCTGGCCGCCGTCGTCGATATCCGCAGCCGGGCCTTCTCGACCGACATCAAGTCTGCGATCAGCGACCTGAACGCGCGCGGGGTCCGCCCTTACGTTGTCTTCCTTGAGGCATCCGACGAGACCCTCGTCCGCCGGTTCGACAGCGTCTCGCGGCCGCACCCCCTCCAGGAAGGGGGCCGCGTCGCCGACGGCATCACCGCCGAGCGCGAACTGCTGCAGGGCATGCGGGCCGAGGCCGACCTGGTACTGGACACCACCCGGCTGAACGTGCACGAGCTGCGGGCGCGGATGCGAGGCGCGTTCGCGACCGAGGCGGACGCGGCTCTGCGGGTGAGCGTCGTGTCGTTTGGCTTCAAGTACGGGCTGCCGGTCGACGCGGACATGGTGGCCGACTGCCGGTTCCTGCCCAACCCGCACTGGGTGCCCGAGCTGGCGCCGCTTACCGGGCAGGATCAGCTGGTGGTGGACTATGTGCTCAGCCAGCCCGGCGCCACCGAGTTCCTTGACGCTTTCGTCCGTGCCGTCGAGATCGCGCTGGCCGGCTACGACCGGACCGGCCGCCACTTCGTCTTCCTTGCCGTCGGCTGCACCGGCGGCAAGCACCGCAGCGTTGCCATGGCAGACGCGATGGCCGCCCGGCTCTCCCGAGCCTGGCCTGGCATCGAGGTAACGCACCGGGACCTGGGCCGTGAGTAGCGGGGATGTAACTGGCCGGCCGCCGAGCCATAAAGTCGTCGCGCTGGGTGGCGGGCACGGGCTGCATGCCTCCCTGTCCGGGCTGCGTCGCGTCACCAGAGAGCTGACTGCGATCGTCACGGTCGCCGACGACGGCGGGTCCAGCGGCAGGCTGCGCCGCGAGTTCGGCGTACTACCGCCGGGCGACTTGCGGATGGCGCTGGCCGCGTTGTGCGGCGACGATGCCTGGGGTACCACCTGGAGCCGGGTTATCCAGCACCGCTTCGCCGGAGCTAGTGATGATTACGGCGCTGAGGGACTCGCGGGCCATGCGGTGGGCAATGTCTTGATAGTGGCGTTGTGGGAGCTGCTCGGCGACACCGTGCTAGGCCTGGACTGGGTGGCCCGCCTGCTGGGCGCCCACGGTCGGGTGTTGCCGATGGCGGCGGTGCCGCTAGACCTGGTAGCCGAAGTTGAGGGTGCAGATCCGGACAGGCCGGACGACCTCAGCATCGTTCGCGGCCAGGTGGCCTGCGCGACGACGAAAGGCCGGGTACGGTCAGTATCACTGATTCCCGCTAACCCGCCCGCGTGCCCGGAAGCCGTGCAGGCGATCAGGTCGGCGGACTGGGTAGTGCTTGGGCCCGGCTCCTGGTTTACCAGCGTGCTACCGCACTTGCTGGTGCCAGAGCTGGCTGAGGCGCTGATAAGCACTCGTGCGCGGAGGCTGGTAGCGCTGAATCTGGCGCCGCAACCTGGTGAGACCGAAGGGTTCTCGCCGCACGCGCATCTGGAGGTGCTCGCGGATCACGCACCTGCATTGACGATCGACGTCGTGCTCGCCGACCGGGCTGCGGCGCGGGGCGCCACATCGGAGCTGGAGAAGGCCGCCGGCCTGCTGGGCGCCCGGCTAGTACTGGCGGATCTGGCTGTGGATGACGGGTCGCCACGGCACGATCCGCGGCGGCTGGCGGGCGCGTTCGCGCAGATATTTGAGGGGGAGTGAGGCTGATGGCGCTGACCGGCCTGGTCAAAGACGAGCTCAGCCGGGTCAGTGTGCTGAAGCCATGCTGCCGGAAAGCCGAGGTGTCGACCATCTTGCGGTTCGCGGGCGGGCTGCACCTGGCCGCTGGCCGGATCGTAGTAGAGGCCGAGCTGGACACCGGGGCGGCGGCGCGGCGGCTGCGCAAGGACATCGCCGAGGTGTTCGGCCATTCGTCTGACCTGATCGTGCTGGCGCCCGGCGGGCTGCGCAAGGGGAATCGCTATCTCGTCCGCGTGCACACCGACGGCGAGAGCCTGGCCCGGCAGTCCGGGCTCGTCGACAACCACGGCAGGCCGGTCCGCGGGCTGCCCAGGCAGGTCGTGTCTGGTACGACCTGCGACTGCGAGGCGGCCTGGCGCGGCGCTTTCCTCGCGCATGGCTGCCTGACCGAGCCGGGCCGGTCCATGTCGCTGGAGGTAACCTGCCCCGGTCCGGAGGCCGCCCTCGCAATGGTCGGTGCCGCCCGGCGGCTGAAGATCCACGCCAAGGCGCGGGATGTGCGCGGCGTGGACCGGGTCGTGGTCCGGGACGGGGATTCGATCAGCGCGCTGCTGACAAGGCTGGGGGCGCACGGCAGCGTGCTCGCCTGGGAGGAGCGCCGCATGCGGCGTGAGGTCCGGGCGACCGCGAACCGGCTGGCCAACTTCGACGACGCCAACCTCCGGCGCAGTGCCCGAGCGGCTGTCGCCGCAGGCGCCCGGGTCGAGCGGGCGCTGGAGATCCTCGGTCCGGAGGCGCCGGATCACCTGATCGTGGCCGGCGAGCTACGCATCAAGCACCGCCAGGCCAGCCTGGAGGAACTGGGTCAGCTTGCCGACGGCCCTGACCAAGGACGCGATTGCCGGGCGGATCAGGCGGCTGCTGGCGCTGGCCGACCGCCGCGCCACGGAACTGGGCGTGCCAAACACCGAGGCGACACTGACCGCTGACATGCTGGTGCCCTAGATGTCGTGCTCGGGCGGCTTGACGAACATTGGCTGAGCCGACTCTGGCGGCAGTTCGCTGTCGGCCGGGTCGGCCGACCCTGCTGAGCTGGGGGTCTGACCCCAGACCGGTGTCTGCGCCGCCGCGCTGGCCGCGGCCCGCTGACTTTGCAGCGGGATCCTGATCGCGGCGAACGCGGCGATAGCCCAGAACAGCAGGCCGAGCCCGCCCACTTCGCTCGGATAGTAGTGGAACAGCCCGGACGGGCCGCTGAGGTGACCCAGGATGTAGGACAGCGGGACCTGCGCATTCAGCAACCTGAATACCATGGCAAGGAGGGTGCCGAGCGCGCAGCCGGCCACCGCGATCGCCGCGCCGGCGATGATCGTCGGCCGGTGCCCGGCCCGGTACCTGGCCACGACGGCGCCGACGCCCGCCCCGATCAGCAGCCCGATCAGGGACAGCTGGATATTCAGCAGCATGGCCACCAGTCCCCAGACCACGGCCCCCGCTACGGCTATGGCGACGGCCAGGGCAAGGGCAATGACGGCATTCTGGCGGCAGGCCGGCCGGGCTCCGGCCCGGCTGAATCCTCTGAGCAGCAACGTCGGCCCTCTCCGCGCGGTAACTGGCTGGCTGCCAGAATAGTTAACGATAGGGTTCGGTCCGTCAGTAACACGAGTAGTGAGGGAGTGCCCTGCAGTGACAGTCCGGGTGGGTATCAACGGGTTCGGCCGGATCGGGCGGAACTTCTGGCGCGCGGTTCATGCTGCAGGTGGCAGCGCCGTCGAGGTCGTCGCGGCCAATGACCTGGGAGATCTGGCCACCTGTGCGCATCTGCTGAAATACGACACGCTGCTGGGCACGCTCGACCAGGACGTGAGAGCCGACGGTGACGTAATCCGGGTCGGCGATCACGCTATTAAGATGCTGGCCGAGCGGGACCCGGCGGCCCTGCACTGGGGCGAGCTCGGCGTCGACGTCGTAGTGGAATCCACCGGCCGGTTCACCAGCGCGCAGGACGCCAGCAAGCATCTGGCCGGAGGCGCCCGTAAGGTGATCATCTCGGCTCCGGCCAAGGGCGAGGACATCACCATCGTGATGGGCGTCAATGACGGCCGTTACGACCCGCAGCAGCACAACATCATCTCCAACGCGTCCTGCACGACCAACTGCGTAGCGCCGATGGCTAAGGTCCTGAGCGACAGCTTCGGCATCCGCAAGGGGCTGATGACCACGATCCACGCCTACACCAACGACCAGGTGATCCTGGACTTCCCGCACAAGGACCTGCGCCGGGCCAGGGCAGCGGCGCAAAACATCATCCCGACCACCACCGGCGCGGCCAAGGCGACCGCGCTAGTGCTGCCGGAGCTCAAGGGCAAGCTCGACGGACTGGCTATGCGGGTGCCGGTGATGGACGGCTCCGTTACCGATCTCGTCGTGCAGCTGGAGCGCGAGGTCACGGTCGAGGAAGTCAACGCGGCCTACCGAGCAGCAGCCGAGGGTCCGCTCAAGGGCTACCTGCACTACACCGCCGATCCGATCGTGTCCTCTGACATCGTAGGCACGCCGTACTCCTGCACGTTCGACTCACTGCTGACGATGACCTTCGGCGACCAGGTCAAGGTGATCGGCTGGTACGACAATGAGTGGGGCTACGCCAACCGCCTCGCCGATCTCGCCGCCCTGGTCGGCGCCGGACTTCCTGCCCGGTCATGAAGGGCATCGATTCCCTTGATGTCGCGGGCCGGGTCGTGCTGCTGCGGGCCGACCTGAACGTGCCGCTTGACGGCACGGTGATCACTGACGACGGCCGGATCCGGGCCAGCCTGCCGACGATCCATGCACTGACGAAACGCGGCGGCCGGGTGCTGATCTGCGCTCACCTCGGACGGCCGAAAGGCGATAGCTACGCCGACCGGGCAGCGGGCGGCCCGTCGCTCGCCCCCGTGGCGGCCCGCCTGGCCGAGCTGCTGGGCCGACCGGTACCGCTGGCCAACGACGCCGCAGGCGACTCGGCCAGGGCCGTGGCGGCCGGGCTGGCCGATGGCGATGTGGCCCTGCTGGAGAACATCAGGTTCGAGCCAGCCGAGACCAGCAAGGACGACGCTGCCAGGGCGGAGCTGGCGCAGCGGCTCGCCACGCTGGCCGATGTTTACGTGGGCGACGGGTTCGGGGCGCTGCACCGCAGGCACGCCAGCGTTTATGATCTGCCCGGGCTGCTGCCGCACGCTGCCGGGGAACTGGTCCTGGCCGAGGTAGCTGTGCTGCGCCAGCTGACCGAGAACCCGGCCCGGCCGTACGTGGTGGTGCTCGGCGGCGCCAAGCCGTCCGACAAGCTCGCCGTTATCGCGAACCTGCTGGACTCCGCCGACCGCATCCTGATCGGCGGCGGTATGTCGTACACCTTCCTGAAGGCGCTGGGCTACGAGGTGGGCAAGTCGCTGCTTGAGGCCGACCGGCTCGATGACGTCAGAAAGGTCATGGCCGACGCGGCTGCGCGCGGGGTCGAGCTGGTGCTGCCGGTGGATCTGGTCGGTGCCGTCGATTTCGCTCCTGGTGCCGAGCACGAGGTGTTTGCAGTCACCGCGTTCCCGCCTGACCGGGAGAGCCTGGACATGGGGCCCGCCACCAGGAAGCTGTTCGCGGCCAAGCTGGCCGACGCCGCCACGGTGTTCTGGAACGGCCCGGTAGGGGTCTTTGAGTTCCCGGCCTTCGCTGAGGGGACCCGTGCCGTCGCCGCGGCCATCGCGGCGCTGCCTGGGCTGACCGTGGTCGGCGGCGGAGACTCGGCCGCCGCGGTCCGCCGGCTCGGCCTGCCTGACGATGCCTTCAGCCACATCTCCACAGGCGGCGGGGCGAGCCTTGAGTACCTGGAGGGCACGCCCCTGCCCGGCCTGGTGGCGCTGGAAGCCGACGAGTGACCCCTCACGGTGCCCGGATGCCGCTGGTGGCCGGCAACTGGAAGATGCATAACAACCACTTCGAGGCGATAGCGCTCACCCAGAAGCTCGCGTTCGCGCTGACGCCCAAGGACTATGCGGCGGCCGACATCGCGGTGTTGCCGCCGTTTACCGCATTGCGCAGCGTCCAGACCCTGATCGAGGGTGACAAGCTGCGGCTGCTGTGGGGAGCTCAGGACGTCTCGGCCCACGAGGACGGCCCCTACACAGGCGAGGTGTCTGGCCGGATGCTGGCCAAGCTCGGCTGCCGGTTCGTGCTGGCTGGGCATTCCGAGCGGCGGCAGTACCACCACGAGAGCGACGCCCTCGTCAACACCAAGGTCAAGATGGTGCTGAAGCGGGAAATGACGCCGGTGCTCTGCATCGGGGAGTCGCTCGAGATCCGCCAGGCCGGCCAGCATCTCGAGTACACCCTCGGCCAGCTGGACGGCGGGCTCGACGGGCTGACCAGCGAGCAGGTGGGTAACCTGGTGATAGCCTATGAGCCAGTTTGGGCCATCGGGACGGGTGAGGTAGCGACCCCGCAGGACGCTCAGCAAGTCTGCGCGGCGCTCCGGGCCAGGATTTCCGCCGTTCACGGGCCCGCCACGGGCCGGGATGCGCGTATCCTGTATGGCGGGTCAGTGAAGTCTGACAACATGCCTGCGATCATGGCCGAGCCGGACATCGACGGTGCCCTGGTTGGTGGCGCAAGCCTCGATCCCGGTGAGTTCGTCAAGATCTGCCGGTATCGTGAACAGAGCACGGCCGCATAATTCAGCCGGGAGAGACGAGAAACTGCAGTGACTGTTGCCTTCTCCGTAATCCTCATCATCACCAGCTTGCTGATGATGCTCCTGGTCCTGCTGCACAAAGGCAAGGGCGGCGGCCTGTCGGACCTGTTCGGCGGTGGCATCTCCTCGTCTCTGGGATCCTCGTCTGTGGTCGAGCGGAACCTCGACCGCATCACGATCTTCACCGGGATTATCTGGTTCATCTGCATCGTGGTCCTGGGAATCCTGCACAAGACCTGAGTGGGCCGGACTGCAGCCGGGCAGTGGCTGCCCGATCGGGACTTTTTAGCAAGGGGTGAGCAGTGAGCAGTGGCAACGCCATTCGCGGCAGCCGTGTCGGGGCTGGGCCGATGGGTGAGGCCGAGCGCGGCGAGGCGGCCCCGCGGGTTCGCGTCTCGTTCTGGTGCTGCAACAAGCACGAGACCATCCCCAGCTTCGCCTGCGACGCGGCCATTCCCGAGTTCTGGGACTGCCCGCGTTGCGGCCTGCCGGCCGGCCAGGACGAAGCCAACCCGCCTGCTCCGCCGCACGCCGAGCCCTACAAGACGCACCTGGCCTACGTCAAAGAGCGGCGCAACGACACCGACGGCGCTGCGATCCTGGCCGAAGCGCTCGACCGGCTGCGCAAGGGCGCCTGACCGCCCTGGCGGCTAGTGGGCGAAAGCGCTTCGCTCGCCCTCCGGGAACAGGGGCACCGGCGGCTGCTGCGCGGCCTCGAGCGCGTCCACCTGCGCCCGCAGATCGGTGATCAGCATCTCGGCCATGTCCTTGGAGAAGCCGTTGCGCACCACGATCCGCAGCACCGCGACGCCCTGCAGATTCGCCGGAAACGTGTAGGCAGGCACGAGCCAGCCGCGCTGCCGCAGCCGCTCGGACAGGTCGAAGACGGTGTAACGGCCCGCGGCCGGATCGGCTAGCCGGAACGAGAGCACCGGCAAGTCGGTGCCGGCGGAAAGCAGTTCGAATGGGCCCATCGCCGCGATCTCGGCGGCTAGGTATTTGGCGACGTCCTGGCAGGCAAGCTGTACGTCGCGGTAGCCCTCGAAGCCGAGCCGGATGAAGTTGTAGTACTGGGCGGCAACCTGGCTCCCGGGCCTGGAGAAGTTCAGCGCGAACGTCGGCATCTCGCCGCCCAGGTAGTTCACCTTGAACACCAGGTCCTCGGGCAGGGCGGCCGCGTTGCGCCAGATGATCCAGCCGACGCCCGGGTACACCAGGCCATACTTGTGCCCGGAGGTGTTGATCGACGCGACTCGCGGCAGCCGGAAATCCCACTCCAGGTCGGGAGCCAGGAACGGCGCGACGAATCCTCCGGATGCGCCGTCGACGTGCACGGGGATGTCGCGCCCGGTCTGCTCCTGGTAGGTGTCCAGGTCCGCAGCGATCTCCGCGACGGGCTCGTAGCTGCCGTCCATGGTGGAGCCCATCACGGCGACCACGCCGATGGTGTTCTCGTCGCAGCGGGCCACCGCCTCCGGGCCTGTCAGGTGCAGCCGGCCTTGGTCCATCGGCACCAGCCTGGGCTCGACCTGCCAGTAGCGGCAGAATTTTTCCCAGCAGACCTGCACATTGGCGCCCATGACCAGGTTCGGGCGGGCGGTAGCCCCATGGTCGGTGCTTCCAGCCTGGCGGGCCCGCCAGCGCCACAGCAGCGCGAGCCCGCCCAGCATGGCAGCCTCGCTGGAGCCGGTGGTCGAACAGCCTGTGGCGGAACCGGCGTCGTCGTGGCCGGCGGTCGGCGCGTGCCACAGGTGCGCCAGGATGTTGACGCAGCGCCGCTCCAGTTCCGCGGTCTGCGGGTACTCGTCCTTGTCGATCATGTTCTTGCTGAAGCACTCCGTCATCAGCACGGCCGCTTCCGGCTCCATCCAGGTGGTCACGAACGTCGCCAGGTTGAGGCGGGCGTTGCCGTCGAGCATCAGCTCGTCGGTGACCAGCCGCAGCGCCATGTCCGGCGGCATCGGCTGGTGCGGCAGCCGATGCCTGGGAACGGGGTGTTCCAGCTTGTGCCCGTAGGCCGGGCTCAGGTACAGCTCGGCGAGTTCACCTGTCTCGTCGACCTTGGCGTGCAGTGCCATGCCGTTTACTCCTCCCCGGATGCGGGCGTTTGATGCCGCAGGTAGCGGCAGAACAGGAAATCGTCATCAGCCAGTACGTGCGACAGGCGCAGCCCGGCGGCCGGCCCGGTCGCCGCGGCTGGCCCGGCCGGCTGCGACGCGACGACCCGGTCGGCCTGCCCATCGGCGAGGACCGGGCTGATCGTGACGCAGAACTCGTCGAGCAGGCCGGCCTCGGCGAGCTGGGCGAGCAGGCTCGGACCGCCCTCCGCCAGGATCTGCTGATAACCCAGGCTGCCCAGCGCGGCGATGGCCTGGCCGATGTCGACTCGCTCCTGGCCCGCCGCTATGACCTGGACCCGGCCGGGTGCGGCAGCACCAGCCGCCGCGGCTGCGGTCGTGAGCAGGATCGGCCCTGGCTCGCTGACCAGCAGCCGCGCATCCAGGTCGAGGCTGGCGGTGACGACGGCGATGCGCGGCAACGGTGCGCCGGCAGGCCGGAGCGCGGTCCACAGGCCCGCCGCGGATACCGGGCGGTAGTGTTCCGCCCTGGCCGTGCCCGCGCCGACCAGGACGACGTCAGCCAAACTGCGCAGCACCGTAAAGACCATCCGGTCGGCTGGCCCGGACAGGCCGCCCGACCGCCCGTCCACGGCGGCCGCTCCGTCGATGCTGGTAACCACGTTAGCCCGCACGCACGGCCGACCCGACGTGGCAGGACATGCGTACAGGCGAGCGAGCCGGGCAACCGCGTCCGGCAACGGACCGTCGGCCGGTTTCGGGATGACCGGCCAGTCAGGCCCTTGGACCGGATAGATCTGGCGCACGGCCAGCAGTCAATCAGATGGCTCACTGGCGCTGCGGCTGGCCCGCCGGACGAACCACAGCGATGCGTACTTATGCCGGGGCCGAGCTATAGACCACGGGCATAAGAACTAACGAGTCGGAACGCTTCCGTGCACCGGCCGGTAGCCGGCGAAGCTGGACTCGAATACGCCCTCGCCACCGGTCAGTCCCGGCAGTTGCTGCTGCAGAACGTGCACAGCGGCTGACGGCAGCACGGCCTCGATCAGGGACAGGTCGCCGTGCGGCAACGGCGTGTCGACCGCCGCGCGGAGGCGGGCCAGGGCGGACAAGACAGCGCCCAGCCGCTCCGTCGGGACTTCCAGCTGGGCCCGTTCCATCGGCTCGCAGACCACAGTGCCCGCACGTTCGAGCGCTTGCGTCAGCACCAGCGGCGTCAGCATACGGAAGTCGGCTGCCGTCGTCCGCGGCGTGGCGAGGATCTGCTTCGCCGGCCCGTCACCGACGTAGTAGCCGCATTCATGCATCGTCACCAGGCAGTCGGTGACCTCCCAGCCGTAGCGGCCATTGCGCACGGCATTGCGGACGTACTGGGTCATTGCCGCTACGAAGCTGCCCGCCGTCTTGTAGATATACAGCGGGATGACGCGGGCGCCCACGTCAAGCCGGAAGCTGACGCCCGAGCCAGCCGGCGCAGGCTCGACAGTCAGTCCCACGGTGGCGGTGTACGGATGACTGTCTGACTGAAGAACCTCGACCGCGCTGCCACGGCAAGCTGGCCGCTCGATGTAGATGGTCGTCGTCTCTCGGAACGTCACATCGACGCCGAAGTCATCGGCCAGGGTTGCCTGGATAACCTCCTTCTGGACCTCCCCGTACAGCGACACCGAGATCTCCTGCCGCTCGTCGTCCTGGCGCAGGTTGATGAGCGGGTCCTGCTCGGCGATCTGACCTAGGGCGACGCGCAGCCTTGCCCGGTCAGCGGGATTGGTGGCGACGACGACGGACTCCAGCGTCGGCGGCGGGAACTGACGGCCGGCTCCGTCCGGTTCCTGCTGTCCGATGTGGTCCCCGATCTGGATTTGGCCGAGGCCCCAGAGCTTGCCGATCTCGCCAGCCGAGATCGATGGGCGCTGCACGGCGGGCCCGCGGTCAAAGACAGCGACGGCCGTCGCCTTGCCCGCCAGATCCGCGCCGAACCGTAGCCGGTCCCTGGCGCGCACCGTTCCGGAGAACATCCGGACGTAGGCGATCTTCTCTCCGCCGGAGCCGCGCTCGATCTTGAAGATCCTGCCCGCGGCGGGCCCGTCAGCATCGCCCGCGGCTGCAGGCAGCAACTCGGCGATGCCCGCGGTCAGCAGTTCCACGCCTGCGCCGGTGACCGCCGAGCCGAAGAACACCGGATGCACCAGCGCGCGCGCCGTCTGCGCCGCCAGCTCCGCACGGAGCTGACCGTATGCGATGCTCGCCTCATCCGCGACGTACTCGGCCAGCAGGCCATCGTCCTGCTCGGCCAGCAGCTCTGTCAGCCTGAGCCGGAACTCAAGATCGTCCGGGCCCGACGGCGTGACGTCGGCACCATGCGTGCCGGGTGCCTGCACCGACTCCATCGCGACAACGGAGAGCCGGAGTCGCTCGCGGATCTCCCGCAGCACGCGCTCCGGGTCCGCTCCCGGCCGGTCGATCTTGTTCACGAACAGCAGTGCCGGGATGCGCAGCCGCTGCAGCGAGCGCATCAGGATCCGGGTCTGCGGCTGCACTCCTTCCACGGCGGAGATCACCAGCACGGCGCCATCGAACACACTCAGCACGCGCTCGACCTCGGCAATGAAGTCCGGGTGGCCGGGAGTATCGATCAAGTTCACGGTGATGTCGTCAACGGGGAACGAGGCGACCGCCGACTTGATCGTGATACCGCGCTGGCGCTCCAGGGCGAGCGAGTCTGTTTGCGTCGTCCCCGCGTCGACGCTGCCGACCTGGTCAATGACACCGGCGGCATACAGCAAGCGCTCGGTGAGAGTTGTCTTACCGGCGTCTACATGCGCCAGGATCCCGAGGTTGAGTGTTGTGCGCGACACGCGTCATACCCTTCGAATAAGTCTCAAAGACCATCACGATGGACATGAACGCCTGGCGCATCTACCCTCCCTGGACGATCGGAACTGTGTCACCGCAGTAAACCACGGCAGCAGCTGAGAACGCTCCTGAATATTCAGTGCGGTCGCGCCCCGGGGAAGCCTCCGACCTCGCCCTCGGAAGGACCCGCCAAACCGATCCTCTGGGCGCGGCATCAGTCGTCGAGCAGGCTCCGGTTGCTCATCCACGGCCGCTTTCCGAGCGCGCTCTCATGCTGCCGCGTGTGCTGGCTAAAGTCCCAGCACGCTGCGCAGTCCGCGGTCAACGTCGCTCATGAGGGCTTGCGGGAGATGCCCCGTCTCGGCCTCCAGATCGGACTTGTCCAGCGTGACCAGGGCGGTCACGTTGACGACAGAGTCTTTGGGCAGGCCCGAAGAGGTGGCGGGCAGGAAAACATTGCCGGGCATGGCCGCCAGGCCGGTACTGGACGTAATAACTGCGGCGAGGGTGGTGTTCAGCCGACTGGCGTTGTACGGGTCGGCCTGAACGACCAGGACTGGGCGGCGTTTGGCGGGCTTGCTGCCACGTGGTTCGCCGAGATCGGCCCAGCAGATGCTGCCGCGCCGGATCACCAATCGTCCCCGGCGGCCAGCCGCCGGCGGCCGGCCTTGGCGGCCGCGGTCGCGGAGTCGTCGCTGCCCGCCGTCAGCAGCGCGTCGTTGATCTGCTCGGTAAGGGAACGCGAAGCGAGTTCATCAAGGTAACGACGAGCGGCACGGGCGAAGAATTCTGACCGGCTTATGCCCAGCTCTGCCGCCTGCTTGCTGGCCCGCTCGAAGGTGTCATCGGGCACCGAAATGGCTGTCTTCACCCAGCTAGTATAACCCGGTATTACCGCTGGCCGCGAGCCCGGCCGCATGCCCAAGCGGCGCACGCCCTGCGGTCCGCACTCACATCAGCGATGAGCCGCTGCTTGTTCTGCTCGCGCTGCGGCTCGCGCGCTGACGGCGTGCGGACGCTGCGACCGGACCACCGCCAGCCAGGTACGTGTCAGCAATGCAAGGTAATGCTCTGGTGCCCCGCGCGGCCGTAACCAGCGCCCACCGCCCACACGTTCGTGACGGACGCGGCAGCAACAGCATTGAGCTCGTCGGCGCCCCCGACACCATCCGGGGTGGGAGTAGCCACCTTCTTCCAGGTGGATCCGTTCCAGTGCAGGATGAAGATCCCATCGACGCCGTGGCTACGGTACGAACCCACTGCCCAGGCGTCGCGGGCCGAGATGGCTGTCACGCCGGTGAGGGTGTTGCCGTGCCAGAATCCAGCGGGATCCGGGCTGGGCACGCGCGTCCAGGAGCGGCCGTTCCAGTGCTCGATCAGGGTCTGGTCGCCGTGCCCGTCGAAATAGCTGCCCACCGCCCAGACGTTACGGGCGGAGGTGGCGGATAGAGCCGTGAGCTCGCTGGCATGGGTGGGGTTAGGGCTCTGCGCCCTCTTCCAGGTGTGGCCGTTCCAGTGCACGATCAGGGTTTTGCTCTGGATGCCCGGCTCGGTGTTAGAGCCAACCGCCCAGGCGTCGGTGGCGGAGAGAGCTGCCACGCCCTGGAGACTGTTAGCGACCGGGGGCGAGCCACCCGGCTTTCCGCGAGCGGGGTTGGGGCTCGGTACCTGCAGCCAGGCGAGGCCATTCCAGTGCAGGATCAGGGTACGCGTGCTATCGGGACCAAGGAAGGAGTAAATGCCAACCGCCCACGCATTCCGGGCCGAGGTGGCGGCCACACCCCGAAGGATATTCCGCCCAGGTCCTGTTCCAGGGCTCGGACTTGGCACGACAATGAACTGAGTTCCATCCCAGTGCTCGGTCAGCGTCTGGCCGCCGCCGGCGGCCCAGCCCACCGCCCAGGCGTCGCGGCCGGAGGTCGCGGAAGCGGCGTCGAACCCGGCGTAGGAGGAGATTGCCGGGCTCGGTACCTGCAACCACGCGTGGCCGTTCCAGCGCAGTGCCACCGGCGCGAAGGCAAAAGACACCCCGACCGCCCAGGCGTCCCGCGCGGACAGGGCGGTCACGCCACTGAGAATCACATTCTGCGAGCGGGCTTGCACGGTCCACCGCCCGCAACCCTTCGTCGTTGCCACGGCCGGCATGGCCGCTGTCAGCCCCGTTAGCGCGATCGCGCACGTACTCAGGATGACTGCGCGTCTGACGAGCGTCATGATGAGAAGGTTAACGGAGATCGGGCCAGATCTCGGGCTTCGCAGGCTCGCAGCACGACAACGGCCCGGCCGGCCACTTCCCGAGTGCTTGCTGGCTTCAGCGACTCAGATCCGACGGCGACCGGATCCGCCATGTCGGCAGTATCGACCACGACCTGCCAGCCGGCGGCTAGGTCTGCGTCGGGCAGGCTAAAGGAGACCGGCTCATCGTGAGCGTTGAAGAGCAGCAGGAAGCTGTCGTCAGTGATGGCCTCGCCCCGCAGCCCCGGCTCGGTGATCGCGTTCCCGTTCAGCAGGACCGCGAAGGCGCGCGCATGCCTGGACCGCCAGTCGTCGGTGGTCATCTCCTGCCCGCCTGGGGTCAGCCAGCTGATGTCACGCTGCCCCGCGGACGGCTCGCCGCTGAAGAAACGGCGCCGCCGGAACACCGGGTGCTCGCGCCGGAGCGCGATCAGCGCGGAAGTGAACTCCAGCAGGTCCGCCGCTTGCTCCGCGGACTCCCAGTCCACCCAGGAGACCTCGTTGTCCTGGCAGTACGCGTTGTTGTTACCGCGCTGGCTGCGGCCGAGCTCATCGCCGGCCAGCAGCATCGGCACGCCCTGTGCGCAGAACAGCGTGACCAGGAAGTTCCGCACCTGGCGGGCCCGCAGCGCGTTAATGACGGGATCTTCGGTCGGTCCTTCGGTGCCGCAGTTCCAGGATCGATTGTCGCTGGCGCCGTCGGTGTTGTTGTCCCCGTTACCTTCATTGTGCTTGTCGTTGTAGCTGACTAGGTCGGCCAGGGTAAAACCGTCGTGGCAGGTGACGAAGTTGACGGACGCGACCGGGCGCCGAGCGCTGGTCTCGTACAGGTCACTGGATCCGGTGAGCCGGGAGGCGAAGTCGGGCAACGTTGCCGGCTGGCCGCGCCAGAAGTCGCGGACCGTGTCGCGGTACTTCCCGTTCCACTCGGTCCACAGCGGCGGGAACTTGCCGACCTGGTAACCACCGTCCCCGACGTCCCACGGCTCGGCGATCAGCTTGACCTGCGACACGACCGGGTCTTGCTGGACTAGCTCGAAGAACGACGACAGCCGGTCAACTTCGTGCAGCTCGCGGGCAAGCGCGGCGGCCAGGTCGAAGCGGAAGCCGTCGACGTGCATCTCGAGCACCCAGTAGCGCAGCGAGTCCATGATGAGCTGCAGCGCGTGCGGATGCCGGACATTAAGGCTATTGCCGCAGCCGGTGTAGTCGAGGTAGACAGACGGGTCGCTGTCGCTGAGCCGGTAGTAGGCCGCGTTGTCGATACCGCGGAACGACAGCGTCGGGCCGAGCGCGCCGGACTCGGCAGTGTGGTTGTAAACGACGTCGAGTATCACCTCGATGCCCGCCGCGTGCAGCGCCTTCACCATCGACTTGAACTCCGCGACCTGACCATGCGGCTCGGCCGCGGAGGAGTAGGTGTTCTGTGGCGCGAAGAAGCCGATGGTGTTGTAGCCCCAGTAGTTCGTCAGCCCGCGCCGGTCGAGCTGCTGCTCAGGGACTGACTGGTGGACGGGCATCAGCTCGATCGCGGTGACCCCGAGCTTGGTGAGGTGATCGATGATCGCGGGGGAGGCCAGGCCCGAGTAGCTGCCGCGAAGCTCGGGGGAGACCTGCGGGTGACGCATGGTCAGCCCGCGCACGTGCGCCTCGTAGATCACGGTCTGGTGGTAGGGCGTGCGCGGCTGACGGTCGCCGGTCCAGTCGAAGTAGGGATTGATCACGACACTGCGCGGCATGAACGGCGCGCTGTCGGCCTGGCTCATCCGGTCCGGGCGGGCCGGGTCGTAACCGAATACAGCGGGATCCCAGCGCAGGCTGCCGTCGATTGCCTTGCCATAAGGATCGAGCAGCAGCTTTCTTGGATTGCACCGGTGGCCTCGGCGCGGCTCATAGGGACCGCCGACCCGGTAGGCGTAGCGCTGGCCGGGCCCGACACCGGGAAGATAGCAGTGCCAGACGAAGCCGTCGACCTCGGTTAGGTCGAGCCGCTGCTCGGTACCGTCAAGGGCGAACAGGCAGAGCTGGACTTGGTCGGCGACCTCGGAGAACAGCGCGAAATTGGTGCCGGATCCGTCCCAGGTAGCCCCGAGCGGATAGGCGGCGCCAGGCCAGACTTGCATCCGCTGACCTTACCGGCTGGCTGTTAGTACTGCCGACCGCCGTAGGATGGCGCCGAGGTCGGCTGACTCCGGCATGGTGCCGAACGGCGCACCGGGGCCACCCGGCGCATCGGCAAGCCTGGTACTGCTGAACGCGTCGGCGACCGCGGCGGGTGCGAACCGCGTCAGCAGAGCGGCCTGCAACGTGATCGCGATCTGGCCGGCCAGCCGACGGGCCTGGGCTTGCGCTGCCGGACCCGCCGCAACCGTGTCCTTGAGCAGACCGCGCAGACTTGCCGCCGCGGCGTCGAGGCGCGGGTCGCCGCCGGCCGCCAGGTCGATCTCGGCGAACAGCGAGTCGGCCGCATCAGGCGTCCTGGCCAGTGCCCGGAGCACGTCCAGCGCCGTGACGTTGCCGGAGCCCTCCCAGATGGAGTTGAGCGGAGCGTCGCGGAGCAGCCGGGGCATGCCAGAGTCCTCGACGTACCCGTTACCTCCCAGGCATTCCAGCGCCTCGGCGGTGATCACCGGCGTGCGCTTGCAGACCCAGTACTTGCTGGCCGGAAGGGCGATGCGGAGTAGCGCGGCCTCCGCCTGGTCGCCGCGCGCAGCCCGGTCGGCCGCGCCTGCCAGCCGGATCGCGAGCGCGGTAGCCGCCTCGGATTCCAGGGTGAGATCGGCCAGGACGCCGGTCATCGCCGGATGCTCGATCAGCCGCGCGCCGAACGAGCGGCGGTTACTCGCGTAGTGCGCGGCGACGACGCAGGCTTGCCGGATGGCGGCGGCGCTGCCCAGCACGCAGTCAAGCCGGGTTGCGCTGACCATGTTGATGATCGTCGCCACGCCGCGGCCGAGTTCGCCTACCGGCCAAGCGACCGCCTGGTCATACTCGACCTCGCTGGAGGCATTCGAGGTGTTGCCGAGCTTGTCCTTAAGGCGCTGAATGAGCATGGCGTTCCGGCTGCCGTCGGGCAGCACGCGGGGCAGCAGGAAGCAGGACAGGCCCTCCCTGGCCTGCGCCAGCACCAGGAATAGGTCGCACATGGGCGCCGAGCAGAACCACTTGTGCCCGGTCAGCAGGTAACTGCCGTCACCAGCCGGCTCGGCCCGGGTGGTGTTTGCCCGGACGTCCGAGCCGCCCTGCTTCTCGGTCATCGCCATCCCGGCCAGCAGCCCGGCCTTGGCCGCAGGCGGGCGCAGGCCAGGCTCGTATACGGGGGCGGTCAGCAGTGGCTCGTACTCAGCCGCGAGCTCGGGGGCATGCCGCAGGGCCGGAACGCACGCGTAGGTCATCGATACCGGGCAGCCATGACCGGCCTCGGCCTGCGTCCAGACCATGAATTTGGCCGCTCGCGCCACGTGCGCGCCGGGCCGGGAGTCAGCCCAGGGCGCCGCATGCAGGCCGTGGCGGACCGCGACGGTCATCAGCTCGTGCCAGGACGGGTGGAAGTCGACCTCGTCGATCCGGTAGCCCCGGGCGTCGTGCGTGCGCAGCACTGGCCTGTAGACGTTCGCCAGCCTCGCATGCTCCTGGGTGCTGGCCGCGCCGGCCAGCCATCCGAGCTCGTGCAGCTCACCGGCGACCCAGTCGCCGCCCTCCCGGCGCACGGCCGCGAGCAACGTGTCGTCGTCGGCGACGTCGTAACCCGCTAGGACGGGGACCTGGTTCTGGATGTCGTGCGTGGCGTGCACAGCTGATATCAGGAGGTGTGAATGCCGCACTCGGTCTTGTTGGTGCCAGCCCACCGGCCGCTGCGGGGGTCCGCCCCGTCGGCCACCTTCGACGTGCAGGTGCGGCAGCCGATCGACGGGTAGCCCTCGTACACCAGCGGGTTGACCAAGACTCCGTTGGCGGCGATGTAGTCGTCGACCTGCTTCTGGGTCCACTCCACGATGGGGTTGACCTTGACCATTTCGCGCCGGGCATCCCACTGGACAACCTGGGTGTCGCTGCGGGCGTCGGTCTCCTCGCGGCGGACCCCCGTGAACCAGGCGTCGTACGGGGCGAGCGCCTCCTCGAGCGGGACGACCTTGCGGAGGTAGCAACACAGGTCCGGGTTTCGGCTGTAGAGGCGCGGGCCTAGCTCGGCGTCCTGCTCCTCGACCGTGGTAGGCGGTGTGACGTTGATCACATTGACCGGGTAAACGGCCGATACTGCGTCCCTGGTGCCGATGGTCTCCGGGAAGTGGTAGCCGGTGTCGAGGAAGAGGACGTCCACACCCGGCACGTGCTTGGCGACGAGGTTGACAAGCACAGCGTCGGTCATCGACGAGGTGATGCAGATCCGGCCGCCAAAGGTCCTCGCCGCCCAGGCAATAACCTCGTCGGCTGGGGCCCCGGCCAGTGCATCTGCCGCCTCCGCGGCTAGCCTCTCCATGTCGCTGGGCTCCTCCTCGCGGCGGCAATCCACCTGTCCCGGCAGCCTACCCGGCTCGCGTGCCGAACACGCGGAAGCTGGCTCAGCTCTTGCGAACCACATTAGGGCCTTAGGCCGGCAACTGCATGCTCTGTCGCGTAAGTCTCAACAATCACGAGCATCCCGTCTCGTAACTATGCTGTCGGCACTATCTGCGCAACCAGTGGCGGTCGTTGGCTATTCCGCGCACGGAACCCTAGCCCTGGCGAATCCAGGCCAGGCGGCTTTCCACCTGGGGGGCCGGCCGCTGATGCTGGCAATCACACCAGGTGCCGCGAGGGCAGTCCTCGTGGTGCTGCGCGCGGCAGGCCTGGCAGATCATGGGCCTGTCGTCAGGCCGCGTTGGCCCGGCGCATCCGCCGGCGGCGCTCAGACGAGCGCTCGTCCTCGTTCAGACCACCCCAGGTGCCGTACTTCTCCGGCCTGCTGACGGCGTAGGTGAGGCACTCAGCCCGCACTGGGCAGGAGTTGCAAACGGCCTTGGCCTTGCGTTCCCGGATCTCTCGCTCCGGCTGACGCTCCCCGTCTGGCCCGAAGAAGAGCACAACGTCGCGACCCCGGCACGCAGCCTCATCCTGCCAGCCCCAATTCGGCCGTTGCATCAGGGCGGCCTGACGGCGTACCTCAGACATGAATGGCTCTCCTCAAGCAGCTGACCGTGGTCATCGGCGGCCACGGTTCGTTGGTTCGGGCGAAGGCTAGTGGTCAACTCACCGCCCAGCGCGCTGTAGAGTGCGCTAGACGGCCAAAATTCGCGCGGCGTGGCGATTTGCCCCGTCGCATGATGCAACGCCCGGCACTGGCCTGATGTTCCCGGCGCCAGTTCGTGCATGCTGCAACTTGGTGGCGGATGCCAGTCCGAGCGCGCGGACCGCCGCACAATCATGCCACTGGCGCTCTAGTCTACGCAGCAAAGATCGCGAATTTGCGTCCGGCTCGGACGGTGGTCCTGGTCACACTAAGTGATCATCAGGTTGAGCGCAGCCGCTTCGTGATCAGGCGAGTCCGGACCGAGTCAAGGTCAGCTGGCGGGGGCCGGCCGATCATGACGGCAGTAGTTCCGGGGGTCTGCCGACGTAGCGCCAGCCGACCGGATGCCTCTATACCGTGCAACTGGCCCTCACAACGGAGCACTCGGCGAGCGTTTGACTTGGTAAGCGGGACGAGGGGACATCAGACAGTCTCGCCCTATGTGATCATTAACTGGACAGATCCATTCGAGCAGGCCACCATAGCTTCATGTCCGCGTCCGACGCAGCACCGCTGCCTCGTCTCGGTGAGGTCTTCTTCGACGTCAGGGGTAATTCCCGGAGCATGCGGCTGAGCTGGTATGCCGACACCGGGGTTGCTGTCTTCAGCATCTGGCAGGGGGGTAAATGCACCGGTACGTTCCGTCTGCCGATAGACGATCTGCCCCGGATGGTGGAGATCTTGCAGCGGGGGCCGCAAAGCCGTAGATCCCGCCCGAGCGGCGGGCGCTCAGCGGGCTGGGAGCCAGGCGCGCCTGATCCAGCCGACCAGCATGACTACCCGACCGGTAGCTACGGGCAGCCGGGCGACCGGCGTGACGGCGGCTACGGGCCGGCTGCGGATTCCAGCCAGGATTCCAGCTACGGCCACGAACCCGGCTACAGCCAGGATTACCGCACGGACCGCCGCTACGGGCAGGACCGGGATTACGGCGACGACCTTGAGTACAAGCAACAACGGGGTTACAGTGCGGACCCTGGTTACCCGGGCACCGCTGATTATGCGGTGGGCCCTGATTACCCGGGAACGTCTGATTACTCGGGCGGGCCCGATTATGCGGCCGGCCCGGATTACGGCGAGGCCCAGAATTACGGGGACGATCGCGGCTACAGCCAGGAGCGCGTTGTCCCGCCGTATGTGCATGGCACTAGCGATCCCTACCGGGCTGCCTATCAGGCTGATCGGCCTGCCGACCCATCGCCTGCTGACCAGTATGATGAGCCGCCTTGGCGCCCGGCAGGCTATTCCGATGGCCCCGACTATCGGTCAGCAGCCGATCAGCCAGGGGGTTCACGGCATTCGACGGGACGGCACGGCAACCAGGGCTGACTGGACCAGGAGGCGTTACTTCCCTGGTCGGCGTGCCTTCGTAAATGCCCGCGCGCGCGTTGTTTCCTAACGGACCAACAGGCCAATCCGCTGCTCAAGGCATCCACCGTCGGGCGCGCAGCGGAAATGCGCGGCTCAGAAGGTTCCCCGGATGCCGTTACAGGCACCAGACGGCAGGGAATAGATTCGCACGCGGGGGAAGGGGGACACCCAAGTGGCTCAGAAGATCTCAGTCACGTTCGCATGTGACTACGACTCACGAGAGATTCCCGAAGGTGAGCACCTGACGAGGGCGTTCAGCCTTGACGGCCGGGATTATGAGATTGACCTTTGCGAGAAGCACAGCGAGAAGTTCGACGAGGTCCTGAACAGGTTCGCGGACAAGGCCCGCAGGGTAACGAGCCGGGTTGGCAAGCCGAAGCGGCGCACCACCGCGCATCGTCAGCGCAGTGCTGACATCCGGACCTGGGCGAAGCAGAGCGGGATGGATGTCAGCGAGCGCGGCCGGATCCCGGCGAACGTTATCGCGAAATACGAGGCCAATCACTAAGGCTGGCCAGGCGGGCGGGCGCGGCCGCTAATTGGTAGTTGCCGCGCCCGTTTCGTCGGGTTCGTTCGGTAGGAGCAGCACCGATGCTGCCAGTGCCTGAGAATTGGGCACCAACGCTGGTCCGTCCTCGGTCTGCAGCCGCACATAGGTCAGACTGATGTCAACGACAATGCCCTCAATGGTGCCGGACAGCGCGCCGGCCCGGAACCGCACGCGGTCACCGACCCTAAATGGCCGGGCAAACAGCAGCACCAGTCCGGCGAACAGGTTAGCCAGCGACTGCTGCGCCGCGATGCCGAGCAGCACGCCTATGACCGCGCCGCCAACCAGCAGCTGGGTGAGCTGGACCCGCCCGATATCCAGCGTCACCAGCAGCACGGCGAACACGCCCACCAGCACCAGCACGTACCTGAGCACGGCGGCGTGCGCATCGCCGATAACTGGCTGCAGGCCGGACCTGGCCTTAGCAGACAGACCGAGTACGGCAACCAGCCCGAAGACAAGGAACGCGGCCGCGCCGGCCACGGTAATGATCTGCTGAGTGCCACTAGCGTGCCTGACGGCTTCAACGCCGGCATAGGGAACGCCGTGGTAGCTGACGATGTCGGGCACGCCCCAGTACCGAGCGGCAACCGCGCCCGCGAGAGCAAGGACCGCGGCGATGATCGACCGCCAGGGCCTGGCCCGCTTCCGGACCTTCTGCACGCGTGCAGCCATCTCCAGTTGATACCGCTCCTGCAGATCCACGTCCCTACGCTACCGAGGGTGCGCGGGCGCTCGGACCGGCAGAGTGTGAGCTTGGCGACACGCGTGAGCCCGGGGACGGGCAGTCCCCGGGCTCACCCAGTGCCTACAGGTTGAACAGGGGCTTGCCGACCGGGAAGACAACCTTGCCCTTGTGGCCGTTCATGACGCCAGCAGCCGAGGCGTACCACGCTACAGCGGCCGTCACGATACCGAGGTACCCGCCGATCTGGATCAAGGTCGTGTTGTGGGCGGCGAAGGGTGGCAGGGCCGCCGTGTTCGTGGTGAAGTTCCCGATGAACAGGACGATCTCGGTCAGCTCCAGGGTCAGGAAGACGCCGAAGACAGCTACGTTCACCTGCGTGCTGATGATCAGCATGTAGGTATTGAAGATGGCGAAGGCTAGCAGGATCCAGCCCAGGTCCCTGTTCAGCGCAAGGGCGCTGGTGGCGGTCGGGGCAATGAAGTGCAGCCACAGGCCGACACCGATCCAGAACCCGCCGTAGGTGGAGAAGGCGGTGGCGCCGAATACGTTCTTGTTGCGGAACTCCCACATGCCGGCCAGCAACTGGGCCACGCCGCCGTAAGCGATCGCGTAGCCCCACCAGGCAAAGCCGGTGGAATACTTCGCCCAGCCTGCATTGACCGCGGACAGCAGGAACGTGGTCAGCGCGAAAGCTGCTAGCCCGAGAGGTGCAGGGTCGGCGATGGCCGGCGCTACAACTGCGGGAGCATCATCTGTGGTGCTCAACTGATTCCTCCTGAGGGGCTTGCCTGTCCGGCCTCGAGCACGCTGCTGGGGCAAGGCAGGCGTGGTGGGTAGTGGGAAGGATCGGGCCACGCTCGGCGAGCAGCCGGGTGAGCTAGCCCGGCTATGCAAGCGCCGTATTCGGCGCTTACCGGTACGAGCGTGGCCATTCGCTGACCTTCCTGGTCTTCACACCTGGCTCACCAGAACCACGTGGAAGATCTCGTCCTGAGCGTAACGCCGGTCGCCCGTTTTAGGGAGACCCATTTTCGGGCCTACCAAGCTATATTCCAGGAGCGGTCGCCTGAGGCATTTCATTGCGGCGCAGAATGCCTGATAGGCCAGCCCGGGTTGCCAGCACGACAAGCCGGTCCCCGGCGGTGATCCGGTAGGCGGCGGCCGGCGACCAATCAGCGCCTCCGCCGAGTGGCCGCCGTACGGCAATGACCCGGAGCAGGCCGTCTTCGTGCAGCGCGGTGACGGGCTGGCCGGCCAGGCCGCCGCCGGCTACGGTCACCTCGGCGAGCAGGAGCACGTGACGTCCTACCGCGATCGTCCGCAGCACCTGGTGATCCAGCACGGCCGCGGCGAAAACCGGCGCGGCCAGGTAAGACGTCGAGCGCGAGACGGCGTTGCCAATGGCCATTTGCACCCGCTCGGCTAGATCGTCGTCATAAAGGCGCACCACGATGCGCGGTTCTGCCGCTAGCGCCCGGGCATTAAGCGCCGTCTCCAGGTTGACTATGTCGCTGTTGGTGACCGAGACGAGAGACTGGCAGGCACCAATGCCGGCCGCCCGGAGCGCTTCCTCCAAGTGCGTCTCGCCGATGACGACGCGTACGCCGAGCCGGTGGGCCGTCGGTATCCCAGTAGCGTCGGCTTTCTTGTCAATGCAGACCACGTCGATGCCGAGGTCGTGCAACTGGCCGACGATCGCGGTTCCGATCTCGCCAAGGCCTGCAACGATGACGTGACCGGTCGGCGGCGGGGCTGACGTCAGCGCGCCGGGGATCCGCGCGCCCACGATGGCAGCCGTCACCAGCGGCAGGACTGCCAGTCCAGCAAAGGTCAGCAAGACCTGAGCTATCTTCTCAGAACTTGCCAGCGTCGGTTCGCTGACGGCCGCGCCCGCTGTGTCCAGCAGCGTCAGGTACAGCGCAGTCGCCGGTGGATGCCGGGCTGAGACCGCCAGCAGCACGAAGCCAACGCAGATCAGGGCTAGCAGCACGACGAAGGCCAGGCTCATCTTGCTCCACAGCAGCCTGCGCGCCAGCCGGATCGGCGCGGTCAGCTTCCGCTGACGCCGCCGCGACAACGGATTGCGCGGGGTGCCGTCGGCGACCGCCAGCACCAGGCCTGCTGATGTGTCGGTGGCCGGCAGCAGCTGGGGTGTCTCCGCATCACTGTTCGCAGCCAGGCCGCAGATAACCTGGTCAACTGCTGCGTCTTCGCGCCTGGCCACGTAGATCGTCCGGCCGAAGATCCGGACGTGGCTCGGCGCAGGCTCACCGAGCGCGGCCGCGACCAGCGACGGTGCCGCCATCTGCGATGGCGACAGAACCGCGCAATCGGCAAAGAACGTGCGGATGCGCTCGCCCAGCGGGGCGTTGGAGATCGCGATCACCATCCGGATCTGCGGACTGATCTCCTGCGCGCGTAGTGCGGCATGGAAGTTGCCCAGGTCATCCTGGTTCAGCAGGGCCAGCCCTCGGGCCTGCTGAAGGCCGGCCTGCAGGAGGGTGTCGGCGCTCAGTTCGGCTCGCTCGAGCAGACGCACGGCAGGCATCGCGGCCAGCCTGGCGCCGAATCCGCTGGCGGCGGACGGCACGACGGCGGTGACCGGTAATCCGTACCTGAGCGTTAGTTCCTCGGCTATCCGCGAGGTGAGGGCGTTCGCGCCGCAGATGATGATGTGATCACCGGACTCTGGCTGGCCGGCCTGGATAGCCACGAACCGAGCCTAGTTGCCCAGGGCCCACCAATCCATCACAAAACAGCGGCAGGGATACCCGCCACGGCAGCGAGCGACTCGGCATAGATCTCGTCCGGATCGAGCCTGCGGAGTTCTTCGGCCAGCAGTTCGGCGATCTCGCGACGGTGCAGGGCCACGTGCCGGTCTGGCTGGCCCGGCCTGGCGAGGGTGGCGACCCGGCCATCCGGCCGGCTGATCGTGACCTTCCCCGCGGGGGTGTAGAGCTGCACATCGGTGATGCCGGGCCCGCCGGAGGTCTCTCGGGTGAACGGCACCCGGAGCCTGCATGTGAGCCAGGCCGCCAGCAGGTCGGCGGTCGGGTTGTGCTCTTCGGCGCTGACCATCCCGCCGGTGATCTCGTTTGGCTCCTGATCGACGGTCGCGGCCAGCAGCGACCGCCACGGAGTCGCCCTGGTCCAGCTCAGGTCGGTGTCGCCGGGCTGATAGCCGGCGGCCAGCGCCGCTAGCGCCTCCGCGGGCGCTTTGGCCTCGGCCGCGTCGGTGATCCGGCGCTGTGCCAGCACCCCCAGCGGCTGCATGGCTGGCACCGTCGGCATCTGACCATGCCACCAGGTAACCACGGGCGTGTCCGGCACCAGCAGCGGCATGATCACCGAATCGGCGTGCTCGCTCATCGGCCCGTAGAGCCGCAGCAAGACGGTTTGGCCCGGAGTCCCCTCACCCGAGCGGATCTCGGCGTCAAGCCCGGAGGCCGTCCTCGCGTCTCGCGCGATCACTCCAAGTACCCGGCACGGATGCTCGCGGCCGGCCTGGCTGGCCGCCCGGACGGCGTCGTGCTGGCTCGACTCGTCGGTCATGATGATCAGGTTCAGCACCACCCCGGTGGCCAGCCCGCCCATTTGGTCCCGGATCCGGGCCAGGGCGGCCCGGATGTCGGCGGTAGTGGTGTTGGTCAGGTCGGTCAGCATGTGCCGCTCCTAGATCCGCCGCCAGGCGCGCCCATCACGGGCGAGCATCTCGTCCGCGCTGGACGGGCCTGCGGTGCCAGCCGGGTACTGCTCGGGCTTGCCGCAGCTGGCCCAGAAATCCTCGATCGGGTCCAGGATCATCCAGGACAGCTCGACTTCCTCCTGACGCGGGAAGAGCGGCGGGTCGCCGATCAGGACGTCGAGCAGCAGGCGCTCGTAGGCCTCCGGGCTGCTCTCGGTGAACGACTCGCCATAGGCGAAGTCCATGTTCACGTCCCGGACCTCCATCGCCGACCCAGGGACCTTGGAACCGAACCTGAGGGTCACGCCCTCGTCCGGCTGAACCCGGATGACCAGCGCGTTGTGGCCAAGTTCCTCGGTATCGGTGGCATCGAAGGGCAGGTGCGGAGCGCGCTGGAACAGCACCGCGATCTCGGTCATCCTGGTTGGCAGCCGCTTGCCAGTACGCAGGTAGAACGGCACCCCGGCCCAGCGCCGGTTGTCGACGGCCAACCGGATCGCGGCATAGGTCTCGGTCGTTGAGTCGGGCGGAATCCCGTCTTCCTCCAGGTACCCGCGAACCGGGACGCCGCCCTGCCAGCCTGCCGAATACTGGCCGCGGGCCGTGCCGGTCGCCAGGTCGTCGGCAATCGTGACCGCCGCGAGCACCTTCTCCTTTTCCGCCCGCAGCGACTCCGCGGCGAAAGATAGGGGTTCCTCCATCGCCGTGAGCGCGAGCAGTTGCAGCAGATGATTCTGGATCACGTCGCGGGCCGCCCCGATGCCGTCGTAGTACCCGGCCCGGCCGCCGATCCCGATGTCCTCGGCCATCGTGATCTGTACATGATCGACGTAGCTGCGGTTCCAGATGGGCTCGAACAAGTTGTTGGCGAAGCGCAGCGCCAGCAGATTCTGAACTGTCTCCTTGCCGAGGTAGTGATCGATGCGGAAGACGGCGCCCGGCGGAAAGACCGCGTCGAGAAGGGCGTTCAGCTCACGGGCGCTGGCTAGGTCATGACCGAACGGCTTCTCGATGATCACCCGGCGCCAGGGCCGGATAGGACCATCACCCTCCGGCGGGCTCGACAGGCCCGAGCGCTTCAGCTGCTGGACTACCTGAGGGAACGCCTTCGGCGGCACGGACAGGTAAAAGGCGTAATTGCCGCCCGTTCCGCGCTCGGCATCCAGCTGGGAGACTGTCTGCGCCAGTTGGTCGAAGGCGTTGTCATCGGCGAACTCGCCGGGCACGAAGCGGATGCCCTCCGCCAGCTGGTCCCAGACGTCCTCGCGAAACGGCGTGCGCGCGTGCGCCTTCACGGCATCGTGGGTGAGCTGAGCGAAGTCCTCGTCTGCCCAGTTCCGGCGGGCAAAGCCGACCAGGGAAAACCCTGGCGGCAGCAGCCCGCGATTGGCCAGATCGTAGATGGCCGGTAGTAGCTTCTTGGACGCGAGGTCGCCGGTCACGCCGAACAGCACAAGCACGCACGGTCCGGCCAGCCGCGGAATCCTGCGGTCGCGCGGATCGCGGAGCGGATTGGGAATCATGTGCTGCTGCCGCCAGCAGCCATCTCGCGCTTGATGGTGTCCAGCAGCTCGGCCCACGACGTGGCAAACTTCTGCACGCCCTCGTCCTCCAGCACCTTCACCACGTCGTCGTAGTGCACGCCGAGCGCCTCGAGCTGAGCGAAGACCTGGCGCGACTCGTCGTAGGTGCCCTGGATCGCGTCGCCGTGCAGCTGGGCGTGATCAGCCGTTGCGCGCAAGGTGGACTCGGGCATGGTGTTCACCGTGCCCGGCGCGGCCAGCTCGGTGACATACATGGTGTCGGGGAAGGCCGGATCCTTGGTGCTGGTGGAGGCCCAGAGCGGGCGCTGCGGGCGGGCGCCGCGGGCCTTCAGTGCCGCCCAGCGCGGCATTGTGAACTTCTGCTCGAAGAGCTCGTACGCCAGCCGCGCGTTGGCCAGCGCGGCCTTCCCGCGCAGCGCCTTAGCCTCGGAGGTGCCGATTTTGTCCAGGCGGCCGTCCACCTCGGTGTCGACCCGGCTCACGAAGAACGATGCCACCGAGGCGATGCTCGCCACGTCACGCCCGGCTGCGGCCTCCAGGCCGGCCATGAAAGCCTCGATGACCTGCCCGTACCGTTCGAGCGAGAAGATCAGCGTCACGTTCACGCTGATGCCCTCGGACAGGCACTGGGTGATGGCCGGCAATCCCTCGACCGTGGCCGGGATCTTGATGAACAGATTCGGCCGGTCCACCGTCCACCACAGCGCGCGCGCCTCGGCGATGGTCTTGTCGGTGTCCTTGGCGATCCGCGGATCTACCTCGAGCGAAACGCGACCGTCGAGGCCTTCGGTCGAGTCGTAGACCGGCCTGAGCACGTCGCAGGCCCACCGGATGTCGTAAGTAGTGATTGCCCTGGCCGCCTCGTCAATCGACACCTGGCGGACCGCCAGGTCGGCGACCTGCTCGGCGTAGGCGCTGCCGGCCGACAACGCGTGCGCGAATATCGTGGGATTAGAGGTCACGCCCCGGACGTGCATGTCCCTGACCAGCGATGCGAGGTTGCCAGTCGTCAGCCGTTCCCTGCTTATATCGTCCAGCCAGATGGCCACGCCCATCTCGGTCAGCTCTGCCAGCGTGTCGCCCTGTGCTGCCATAACAATCGCGCTCCTCGCGTCGTCCGTGCTCTGTAAGTGCGTGCAGGCCGCCTACGGCCGCACCGCGGCCAGGCTCTCTCTGGCGGCCTCGGCCACCCGCTCCGCCGTGATTCCGAACTCTTCGTACAGCTTCTTATAGTCGGCTGATGCGCCGAAATGTTCTAGGCTGACGCAGCGTCCGGCCTCGCCGACATAATGGCGCCAGCCCAGTGCGACGCCCGCCTCGACGCTGACCCTGGCGCGGATGTGCGGCGGCAGGACCTGGTCGCGATAGGAGGCGTCCTGCTCTTCGAACCACTCGACGCACGGCATCGATACGACGCGTGCCTTGACGCCATCGGCCGCGAGCTGGTCCCTGGCCGCGAGCGCTAGCTGCACCTCGCTGCCGGTCGCGATCAGGATGACATCCGGTCGGGCGCCCTCAGCATCTGCGAGCACGTAACCGCCCTTCGCGACACCCGCCGCGCTGGCCAGCCCCGGCCCGCTGCCGGTGCGGTCAAGCACGGGCAGGTTCTGCCTGCTCAGGCACATTCCCGCCGGGTGGTCAAGGCGTTCCAGCGCGGTTCGCCACGCCACCGTGGTCTCGTTGGCGTCGCCCGGCCGGACCACGTCCAGGCCGGGGATTGCTCGCAGCGCCCACAGATGCTCCACCGGTTGGTGCGTCGGGCCGTCCTCGCCGAGCCCGATGGAGTCGTGCGTCCAGACATAGGTAACCGGCAGTTCCATCAGCGCGGCCAGGCGTACCGCCGGGCGCATGTAGTCACTGAACACCAGGAACGTGCCGCCGTAGGGCCTGGTCAGTCCGTGCAGCGCGATGCCGTTGAGTATCGAGCCCATCGCGTGCTCGCGGATGCCGAAATGCAGTGTCCGGCCGTAGGCGTTGCCAGGGAACATCTTGGTCTGATGGATCTGCGGGATGAACGACGGCTCGCCCTTCATCGTGGTGTCGTTGCTGCCAGCCAGGTCGGCCGAGCCACCCCACAGCTCCGGTAGCACTGACGCGAGCGAGTTGAGCACTGCACCCGATGCCTTCCTGGTCGCCATGCCCTTCTCGTCGGGCGCGAAGTCTGGCAGGGCATCGGCCCAGCCCGCGGGCAGCCGGTGCGCCGCGAGCCGGTCAAGCAAGTCGCGCTTGTCCGAGTTACTGCCTGACCACGCGGCGAACTGCTCGTCCCACTGGGCATGGGCCTGCTTGCCCCGGTCGGCAACCTGACGCGCGTGCGCAACCAGCTCCTCCTCGGCCGGGAAGGAGACAGCCGGGTCGAAGCCGAGCACCTTCTTGGTGGCCGCTATTTCGTCAGCGCCGAGCGCTGCGCCATGCGCCGCGCCGGTGTTCTGCGCGTGCGGAGCGGGCCAGGCGATGATCGTGCGCAGCGAGATGAACGACGGCGCCGTCGTGGTCTGCTGCGCCGTCAGCAGCGCGTCACCCAGCGCCTGCACGTCCTCGTGGTAACCTTCCGCCTGCCGCCAGCTGAGCCGCTGGACATGCCAGCCGTAGGCCTCGTACCGAGCGGCGATGTCCTCCGACTTCGCGATGTTCGTGTCGTCCTCGATGGAGATGCTGTTGTCGTCGTACAGCACGATCAGGTTGCCGAGCTGCTGATGGCCGGCCAGCGCCGCCGCCTCGTGGCTGATGCCTTCTTCCATGTCGCCGTCGGAAACGAAGACGTAGACGAAGTGGTCGAACGGGCTGTCGCCGGGCCCTGCGTCTGGATCAAGCAGGCCGCGCTCGCGGCGGGCTGCCATGGCCATGCCGACCGCGTTCCCGATTCCCTGCCCGAGCGGCCCGGTGGTCGTCTCGACGCCAGCCGTCAGGTGGTGCTCAGGGTGGCCAGGGGTCTTGCTGCCCCAGGTGCGGTACTGCTTCAGGTCGTCCAGCGTCAGCCCGTACCCCGACAGATAGAGCTGGATATACAGGGTCAGGCTGGAATGTCCGCAGGACAGGACGAACCGGTCCCGGCCCGGCCAGAGCGGATCGGCTGGGTCATGCCGGAGGATCTTCTGGTACAGCAGGTAGGCGGCAGGCGCCAGGCTCATTGCCGTGCCTGGGTGCCCCGAGCCGGCCTGCTCCACCGCGTCCATCGCCAGGACGCGGACTAGGTCCACTGTCCGGGCGTCAGTCTCCGACCAGTCCAATGCTGCGCGCGCGTCGGTACTCACCGCTGTCTCAGGCCCTTTCGCCGCAGAAGCCGTTACGGCACGACCCTATCCCTGGTACCTGCGGCTCCGGCTTCCCCCATGCGGGTTAACACGCGGTGCAATGCGCCGTTCCCGTGCTGTTAAGCCCCGGCGGCTAAGCCAGTGACTGGAGGAACTCAATGATCGCGGTGTTGACCTGGTCCGGGTGGCTCAGGTTCGACGCGTGCGAGCCGCCGTCGACCTGGACGAGCGCGGCCGGTCCGGCCAGGCCGTCTCGCACCGCTTCCGCGCGCGCCATGGGGATCGCCGCATCGGCGGTCCCGTGCAGGATGAGCGCCGGGCAGGTGATCTCGCCAAGCCTGCCGGTGATGTCATCGCGGTCGATCAGGCAGCGGAAGGCGAGCCTGAATTGCTCGCGATCGGCTATCGCCCAGTTGGCAAACCACGGCTGGTAATCCACCGGGCCATCCGGCGGCCCGAGGATGATCGAGGCGACGATGTCCTGGACCGGCGCCGGGCCTTGGTCCATCCAGGTCTGCTCCATCTGCTCATAGGCGGGCACGGTAGCCGGATCCTCCTGGCCCGCCTGGCTGTCGATGAGAATGAGGGCGCGGACCCGGTCCGGCGCGGTGAGCGCCGCCCGCAGGCTGAGGAATCCGCCTTGTGACATCCCGCCGAGCACTGCCTGCTCGATGCCCAGCTCGTCGAGCAGGCCGAGCACGTCTGCGGCGGAGTCCCAGTAGCTGAACTCCCCGGCTGCCTTGGTGCCCCCGAAGCCGCGCTCATCCCAGGTGATGACCCGGTAGGCGGGCGCGAGCGCCTCGACCTGCGGACCGAACATGGAGGAGTCCATGAGGTAGCCGTGGCTCAACACCACGACCGGGCCGTCACCACCGGTGTCGAAGTAGGAGATGCTGGTGCCGTTCACGACCTGAATGGGCATGGCCGACAAGTTATCGCGCGAGTGACTATTCGGGAAGGGTCACGGTGCCGCGATCGCGCAGCGCATACGGGATCAGCAGCGCGGTGATCCATATCGCCGTGGCGCCGGCCACGTGCACCCAGACGAGCCCGGCCGGCAGCCCGGCGAAGTACTGGGCATAGCCCACGGCACCCTGCAGCGCGATGAGGCCGAGGAGCACCCAGCCGAGCCGGACCGCCCTGGGCGGCGCCGACCCGAGCCTGAGCCCGACAAGCAGCGCCACCATGAGGCCGCCGAGCAGCCACCCGATATCGGCATGCAATTGCGCGACCCCCGCGAACGGCAGGTGGTACCGGGCCACGTTCGCGGCGCCAGCCAGCGGGCCGGTGCCCGTCACCACGGTGCCAGCAGCCATCATCAGCGCGACGGTACCGATCACGCCGTAGGAACTGAGCCGGACCAGCCGGGGCACCAGCGGCCGGGCCGGCCGGGTGTCCTCCTGGCACCGGACATAGAGAGCCACGGTGGCCGCGATCAGCGCGACCGACGCAAGGAAATGCACGGAGACTAGCGCCGGATTCAGCTTGGTGATGACGACCAGGCCGCCGAGCACCGCCTGGGCGGCGATGGCGCAGGGCTGCGCGGCGGCGAGCCAGAGCAGGTCACGACGGCGCTTGCCACGATCGGGGCGGAACTGCCAGGCCGTCACGCTGATCCCGGCTGCCACCACGAAGATCGCCACGGTAACGAGCCGGTTGCCGAACTCCACCCAGCGATGAATAAGGGGGTCACCAGTCGTCCCGGTGGCGCCGACGCCGTGCGCGGTACAGGCCGGCCAGTCCGGACAGCCAAGGCCCGACTGGCTGAGCCGGACCGCGGCCCCGGTCAGGATGATCAGGGCCGAAGTGATCAGCCCGGCCAGTGCCCACCGTCGCATGACCGTGGGCGACGGCGCCAGCAGCAGGCTGGCAAGCGTCCGGGCCCGTGCCGCCGGACCGGTAGCGGCATCCGCGCTGGCAGCCGGGGCGTTCGGGGCGGTGAGGTCAGCTGGCACGCGTCCATGGTAGGAGCGAATGGCCGCATGCCGGGCACCGGTCCGGCGAAGTCAGCCGCCTAGGTCAGCCGCCGGGCGGCGGCGCCGGGCCGTCCGGGACCGGCTGATCCCGCCCAGGGCCGCCGCGCGCGGCTCCGGCGCAGGCCATTATCACCAGGGCGATGGCCAGCCATTGCCGAGCCACCAGAGCTTCACCGAGCAGTAGCAGGCCAACGAGGGCAGCCACGGCGGGCTCCAGGCTCATCCAGATGCCGAAGATACCCGCCGGGATCCGGCGCAGTGCCTCCAGCTCAAACCGGTACGGGATGACCGATGACAGCAGCCCGATCGCCATGCCCTCGGCGATCGCGGCTGGATGCAGCAGCGCACTGCCCGCTTGCGTCACCGCCGGGCCTGTCACCACCAGCGACGCGACGATCATGGCGATCACCAGCCCGGATGAGCCGCTGAAGCGGCGGCCGGTAGCCCGGCTGAGCAGGATGTAGGCGGCCCAGCAGGAGGCCGCGATGAGGGCGAAGGCGATTCCGGTGAAAGAAATGCTGGTGGTGCCGCCCTGGGTCAGCAGGAGTACGCCGCCGGCAGCCATGATCACCCAGACCAGGTCGAGCAGCCGGCGCGAGGACGCCACCGCGACCGCGAGCGGCCCGAGGAACTCGATGGTGACGGCGACGCCGAGCGGGATCCGCGCGAACGATTGGTAGATGGAGAAGTTCATCACACCGAGCACGACGCCGAACGCGATTGCGACACAGAGGTCCCGCCAGGCGCGATCGGCCACGGCCTGGCGCAGGATTCTGCCGACGCCGCGCCCGGCCAGGACCGTGATGATCAGTGCCGCCCACCACAGCCGCAGGCCGGTCACCCCGGCCGGGCCGATTTGGCCGAACATCCGGCCAGCTAGCCCGGCACCGGCCTGGACTGACACGATGCCGGAGATGACAAGGACCGGCGGCGGGATCGCGCTAAGCGGCGAGGTGCCTTCGCGTGCCTTGCTCGGCGCCGTCACTCCCAGCGGAACGTCCTGGCGGCCAGTGCGATGGCCGCCACTGCCCACACGCACAGCACCAGCAGGTCACGGGCCGGAATCCCGCCCGCGTGCGCCAGCACGGCCCGGAGCCCGTCCGACAGCGCTCCCGCAGGCAGCAGCTTCAGCACCGACTGCGCCGCAGCGGGAAACTTGGTCAGCGGGACGACCACCCCGCCGAGGCCCAGCATCACCAGGTAGAGCAGGTTGGCAGCGGCCAGCGTTGCCTCCGCCCGCAGGGTCCCGGCTAGCAGCAGTGCCAGCCCGCTGAACGCGGCTGTGCCGGCCAGCAGCAGCAGCACAACCCAGAGCGCGGCGGCCGGACTGGCATCCGGCGCCCAGGCGAGTAGTGCGCCTACCGCAACTACGATCGCGGCCTGGCCCAGCTCCACGGTCAGCACGGTCACGGTCTTGGCGGCGATCAGCCCCTGCCGCGACAACGGCGATGCCCCGAGCCGCTTGAGCACGCCGTACCGGCGCTCGAAACCTGTGGCGATGGCCTGGCTGGTGAAGGCAGTGGACATGACGGCCAGCGCGAGTATGCCCGGCACGACGAAATCGATCCGGCTGCCGGCGCCGACGCTGATCAGGGCCTCGTGGCCGAACGCGACTAGCAGAAGTACCGGGATGACCAGGGTGAGCAGCAACTGCTCGCCATTCCGCGTCAGCGTCCGCAGCTCCAGCGCGGCCTGCGCGCCGATCATCTTGCGCAGCGGCGCGGCGCCTGGCGCCGGGGCCGGCCAGTCCTGGCTCAGCAGCTCGGTCATCGCAGGCCTCGGCCGGTGATCTCGAGGAACAAGTCTTCCAGGGTGCGGCACTCGATCTGCAGATCCCTGGCCAGCACTCCGTGTTCGGCGCACCACGCAGTGACTGAGGCGATGAGCTGCGGGTCCACTCGGTCGGCGACCTCGACCAGGTAGTGCCCGGCCGGCGATTCCTTGGCTGCGGAGCCGAGCGGCAGGGCGGCGAGCAGCGCGTCGGTGTCCAGGCCGACCTCGGCGCGGAACCGCAGCTGGCCCACGGACCCGGTCAGCTCGGCCGGGGAGCCGTCGGCCACGACCAGCCCGCGGTCGACGATGACGACCTTGTCGGCCAGCCGCTCGGCCTCCTCCATGTAATGCGTGGCCAGGATCACAGCGGCTCCGGCGGCGCGCAGGCCCTCGATGAGCTCCCAGGTCGCGTGCCTGGCCTGCGGATCGAGGCCGGCCGTCGGCTCATCGAGGAAGACCAGCTCCGGCCGGCCGATCACGGCCGCGGCCAGCGAAAGCCGCTGCTGCTGGCCGCCGGACAGGTGCTTGTAAGCGGTTCGGGCCGAGCCCGCCAGGCCGAGCGCGGCGAGCAGCGCGGCCGGGTCGAGCGGCCGGGCGTAGAAGCTGGCCATCACTCGCAGGTACTCCCCGGCCCGGACGCTTGTCGGCACGCCGCCGGCCTGGAGCATCACGCCGACTCTCGGCCGCAATTCGCGCCTGTCGGCGATCGGGTCCAGCCCGAGTACGCGCACGATACCGCCATCAGGACGCCGGTAACCTTCGCAGGTCTCGATCGTGGTCGTCTTGCCGGCGCCGTTCGGGCCGAGTATCGCGGTCACCTGGCCCCGCTCGGCGCGCAGCGACAAGCCCGCCACCGCGATGACGTTGCGGTAGCGCTTGACCAGCCCGTCGATCTCGACGGCGGGTATCTCGGCGGCCTGCACAGTCCTCACGCAGGCGAGTCTAGGCTGTAACGGGCCGATCGCCGTCTGACGCGGTCACGAACGCCGCGAGCTGCTCCGATTGCGACAGGCGGCTCGGCTCGTGCAGGTACATCATGTGGCCCGCCTCGTGATAACGGAACTCGATGTTCGAGGTCAGCTCGGCCGGGATGGCCAGGTGCGCGAAGGTGTGCTCAGCAGCGAAATACGGCGTCGCCGCGTCGTGGTACCCGCAGGCCACAAGCACCCGCATGTGCCGGTTCGCCCGCATCGCCGCGGCCAGTTTGTCGAGCACGAAGACATGCTGGTTCTCGAACTCGGCGTACGACCACGGCCGGACCCGGTCGGTCAGTACCTCATACGGCAGGTCACTGTGGTAGCCGAGCTCGGTGCGCACGTAGTGGTTGAGTGCCGCGGTGTACGGGCCGATGATGGCGCTGATCGACGGGTCATCTGACCACAGCTCGCGCCCGTAGTCGCTGTCCCAGCCGGTGAACCGGCCGTCGATCCGGCCAACCACCAGGCGCTGGTCGCGCAGCAGCTCGGTAAGGAATCTCACATGCTCGGGCCGCAGGTCAACCCGGTCGATGTAGTCGGCCGACAGGCCTGTGAGCGCGGCTAGCCGGGCGCATGCCTCGGCCCGCTCCGCTGCGCTGAGCCTGGAGCCGCGCGCGAGCGCCCACGGATAGTCCCGACGGGCGAATTCCTCGGCCTCGTCCAGCACGTCGCGCAGCGGCCGGTCGCCGTGCTTGCCGTGGTAGTGCGCGATCGCGGCATAGGTCGGCAAGTAGAGCACGTAAGGGTCGTCGTTGCCGCCACCGAACTTGACCGAGCCGAAGTCCAGGATCGCCGATATCAGCATCAGCCCGTTCAGGTACAGGCCGTAGCGCTCTTGCAGGTAACGTGCCAGGCCGGCGGCCCTGGTGGTGCCGTACGACTCGCCGCATAGGTACTTGCGGGACAGCCAGCGGCCGTTCCGCGTGGTCCACAGCCGGATGACCTCGCCGACCGACTCGATATCGCCGCCGTAGCCATGGAAGTCGCCGGGCTTCTCGCCCTTGACCGCGCGCGAGAACCCGGTCGAGACCGGGTCGATGAACACCAGGTCGCTGTGCGTCAGCAAGGTCTGGGCATTGTCGCCCAGGCCGTAGGGCGGCGGCAGCAGGCTGCCGACGTCGCCCATCAGCACCCGTCGCGGGCCGAGGAGGCCCAGGTGCAGCCATACGCTCGAGGATCCCGGACCGCCGTTGAACGCGAAGGTAACCGGGCGGGACACCGGGTCGTCGGTGTCCGCGGTGTAGGCGGTGACGAAGACCTCGGCCTTGGGCTGCGGGCCGTCGAACTTGTCCTCGGTCTGCCCCTCCTTGCGCAGCACGATCCGCCCAGTCGTCACGGTGTAGCTCAGCTCGGCCGAGGCGCCATCCGGGCCGTCGACCATGATCGAGTGCTGGGTGGTGACCAGATCGTCAGCGGGCTCGGCTGCATCCTTGCGCTCGGGGTCTGACCCCTTGTCCCGAGGTTCCTGCGTCTTGTCCTGAGGTTCCTGCGTCACATCCGAACACTAGCCGGTTTGGGGTACTTACTGCCGCTGACATACTCGGCGACGTGAATAGCACTCCGCGGTTCACTTGGGACGGCCTGCCTATCGCGCCGGAGGAGCCGCATGGCGCTGCGATCGTAGTCAGGCGGCCCGAGCATGGCTCGGATAGCTGCCAGTACCTTGTCTTGCATCGCGCTCACCGCGGCCCGGACTACGAGGGCGACTGGGCCTGGACGCCACCATCGGGCTCGCGTCAGCCCGGGGAGCCGGTGCTCGCCGCCGGGCTACGCGAACTCGCCGAGGAAACAGGCTTGCATGCGGCCCCGGAGGAACTCCGCGCGCTTGACCTGAGCAGCAGCTGGGTGCTGTTCGGTCTCGACGTGCCGCCGGAAACCGAGGTCCGCCTGGACGCCGAGCACGACAGATTCGAGTGGCTGCCGGCTGCGGACGCGATCGACCGCTGCCTGCCGGCCGACGTGGCCCGTGGCATCCGGCAGGCGGAGTCGGCCAGCGCGGTCGCGGTTTCCTTCCGTCCGCTTGCTATGCCCGACTTGCCGAGTCTGCTGGACTGGCAGCACGCGCCGCATGCCGCGCGCTGGTTTCCTGAGCGCCTGGACCTAGCGGCGGCGCGACGCAAGTACGCGCCGCGGATCACTGGTGACTCTCCCGTGCACGTGCATGTCGTGGTCGCAGCCGGGCGTGACTGCGGCTTCGCCCAGAACTACCCGGCCAGCGACGCGGTCAGCATCGACTACGCAATCGGCATCGAGGAACTCACCGGATGCGGCCTCGGCCCGCAGCTGATCTGGAGTTACTTGCGCGACATCGTGCTGCCCGCGTACCCGGCCGCCACCCAGGCGATGGCCAGCCCGGACGCCGACAACCGGCGGTCGATCCGAGCGCTGGAGAAGGCCGGCTTCCGTCGGCTGCCCCAGATCGACGTTGACCGTGAGGCAGCCCGGCGGCAAGTCTGTGTCCTGGATCTCGCGAGATTCTTCGGGAACGTGGCCACCATTAGGCCGTCGGCGGGATTAACTCACGGATATATGCCGGACGTCGCGCAGATGGAGTAGCTCAGCCCGTCGGGCGCTGACTTCTGCAGGTTGGGGAGGGCGAAGGTCGAGGTCCCGTTGCCGCCATACTCAGTGCCCAGAAGGCTGAACAGCGCGGTATTCTTGCTGATCGGGAGGATCTGGCCGTTTGCGAGCAAGGTCCCGACGGAAGCCGTTTTGCCGGCCGTGAGGATGACCTGTCCCAGGGTGCAGGTCGCGCCGCCGCTTGCGGTGGCGGCCTTGTTGGTCTTCGTGCCGAACAAGCCCGTCGTACCCGCCGGCCCTGTCTGGTTCCAGGACAGTGACTTGGTGCCCTTGGGGCATTTGGCGCCTGACTTCAGCAGGACGCTCAGCGCACCGGTCTTAGCATTCACACACCCGTGGATTGTGGTACCGGCCGTGCCAGGCGCAGCAACCGACGCAGCGGCAGCAGCGCCGCCTGACAGCAGCATCACAGCTCCGACGATCTCCGCTACGGTGCGGAAGTGGTGATAACGCCGGGCACGGCGGGCCGCGCGGATAAGCAACTCTGGCTTCGTCATGGCAGTGCCCCTTCTGGTCGGGTAGTAGCGCAATATTGCCACCGGCAGGCGTCAATGATGTCTGTATCGACCTCGGGAATCAGGGCCAGACTGCGCGATCGAGAAACTCCTCCACGGCCGCGAGAACCTGTCCCAGTACGGCGATCGATGCGGACGCAGGGCCCGGCACGAACAGCGCATGACCGGCGCCGTCGATCTCGACCACGTCGGCAGTCAGTGACCGGGCGAGGCGACCGTCCCAGTAGGGGTCGGCAGTTCCCCCCGCCAGCAGGAACGGGGCTGAGGCGCGGGTCAGCGCGGTGACCGTCGGTTCGTCAGTCAGCAGCGGCGTGAACCAGAGTGCCGCCAGGCCTCGGTCGGCTGCCACCGGGGCCGCCAGCGATCCGAGTGACTTCCCGATCAACAGCGGCGGTGCGCCCGTGGCCGAGGTCAACTCGTCGACCGCCGCGGCAACCTTGGCCGCCACCATTTCGCGGTGACGGGTAAAGTCGCCGGCTCCGGCAAGGTCCCATGAGACCACGCGAACCGAAGCGCCGCGACGTTCCGCGGCCAGCCGCGCGTACATCAGCAGCGGGACGTCAGCGTTGTTGTTTCCGCCCGGCGCCAGCACGGCTGACCAGACCGGCTGCTGACCCGACATACGCCCGATCCTATGGATGCCGAGTTAGCGCTGCGCCGGGTCCATTTCAATACCGACCACGCGCGCAACGTGGTCCAGGTCGCTGTCACAGGCCAGCAGCGTCGCCTCGTAACGCAGGGCGATGGCGGCGATCATGCAGTCGACAAGTCCTCGCGGCGTGACCCCGGCCCGTCGGCAACGGCGGTAGATGCGCGTAGCGGCATCGAAGTCGGTGGCCGCATCGAATTGGTGCAGATGGAAGCGCAGCAAAAGGCGGCGCAAGTCGCGTTCCCCCGCGTCGTTGCGCGCTCCGGCCAGGACCTCCATGATCACTGGCTCGGTCACGGCGATCGGACCCTCTGCCGCGATCAGCCCGGTCAGGCGATGGTCCGTCGCGCTGCCGGTGGCGCGGTCAAATTCGACCCAGGCCGAGGTATCGGCGAGGATCACGCGGCTCCCCTGGGAACGGTGTCGCGCGGCAGGTCGTCGATGGCGTGTGCGCCTCGCATAGCGAGGGCTTCGTCGCGCGTCATCGGCTGTCCGGCCAGATGCCGCAAGGCAAGGTCTACGGCCTCGGTCTTAGTCCGGAGACCGTAGCGATCCATGACGGTCTGCAGGTAGGTGTCCTCGATCTCGATGTTCGTGCGTATCTTGCTCATACACCTATCGTACACCTTACGTGTATGATACGTGTACCACGGCACCAGCCGTCCTCGTCCGCGGTTAGCCCTGCTAGGTGACCCGGACTTTGACGTTGATCTTGAGTTTTCCGGCGGCGCGACAAGGGCCGATAGCTTGTCATGTCGGCGTGGACCATCAGGGCTGGGAAGCTGGCGCCCTTCTGACCATGCCGAGCCTGGTAAGCATCCCCGGCATCACTTTTCTGACAGTTCTTGCGCCGAGGAGGAGCCTCAGGAGTGCCGTAACGCACACGGCGAGGACGAATAGGCCGGCTGAGGCCGACATAACCTCCGCCGGCCTGTTGGTGGCTGATGAGGAGCGCCCAGAGGATCACCGCCGTCATCACGGGCAGAACGGTCGCGCGCTCAACCCAGTTCAGGCCCCGTCGCGGCAATCCGGCCAGGTCGGCCGCCGTGGCGTACGCCAGCCATATGCCGGCCAGAAGTCCGAGCGAGATCCACGGTCCGATCTCACCGATGAGCGGGTGGTAGGAGCAGGCCGGATTCGGCGCCACAGCTCCCGATGCCGATGTCGATGCTGGGCATGAGTGGTCGATGGGCGGCTGCTGGAAGATCGTTATGAGGGCGTACCCGAGGACCGCGAAGATGATCGGCATGCCGAAGCCCAGGAGGAGGCCTCCCCGCACGTTCGCGAACGATGCGATTCCGATCGCGAGCCGGACCAGAACGGCCGCGAGGAAGAACAGAAGGACCTGCTCATTCCAGCCCAGACCGTCCCATCCGCCAAATCCTTCCCAGGTCAAGCCAGGGTGCAAGGCAATGATCCAGGCCGCGAGGGCAAGCAGAAGCGGCGCGACCATGAGGCCCTCGCGGCGGGTGAAGCTTCGCTGTGCCGGACCGGTATAGAGCCTCACCAGCGCATAAGCGAACCAGGTTCCGATCAGGGCACCGACTACGAGGAAAAACGGCTTCGAGACGATGATCTCGTAGGAGGTACAACGCGGGCCATGCAACTGCCACAGAGGGCATCCGACCGCTGCTGGCAGGGGCCGCAGGACCCGGACGAGATAGGCGTACCCAGCCGCGGCACCGCCGAGTGGCAGGCAGCCAAACCACAGCACCTTTTCCGGCGTACGCACAGCACCATTGTGGACCGGTTCGCGGCGAGAGCACAGATTAGGACAGCGGCCGCACACCGCGGCCTGTCAGCCAGCTGCTGCGATCAGGCTGGTGAACAGGCTCAGGTCGTCCCCGGCTTCCGGGTGCCACTGCACCGCCAGCATGAATGGCGCGGCCGGGGAGCTCGCACCCGAATGCCGGAACTCGACTGCCTCGATCACGCCGTCGTCGGTCCAAGCGGTGGCGACCAGGCCGCTCCCGAGCCGGTCGATGGCCTGGTGATGATGGGTCGGGACCGCGGCCTCGGTCCGCCCGAGCACCGCAGACAGCTGCGAGCCGTGCGTGACGCTCACCTTGTGGCTGCCGTACCCGCTGACTTCGGGCGAGTGACTATCGTGCCCGACCAGGTCGGGCAGGTGCTGGTGCAATGTGCCGCCGAGGGCCACGTTGATCACTTGCAGTCCGCGGCAGATGCCCAGCAGCGGCAGCCCGGCGGTCAGCGCCCCCTGGCATAGTTCTAGTTCAGCCTCATCGCGGGCCAGATTGGCCGGGCCGCAGGCCTGGTCCCTGACCGCGCCGTACCTGGCCGGATCGATGTCGCCGCCGCCGGACAGCACCAGCCCGTCGAGGCTTGGCAGCACCCCGGCGACGGCGTCCATCGGCGGCAGCAGTACTGGCAGGCCGCCTGCCCCCGCCACCATGTCGCAGTACCTTCGCGGCAGCAGCATCGCGGGCAGGTCCCAGTCGCCCCAGCGCGCTTGCTGAGCGTACGAGCTGATCCCGATGATCGGAAGCTTGGTCATGACGCTTGTGACGCGCTAGGCCTCGCATTTGGCTCAACTGACAGCAACGCCCACCTCCTGAAAATGTCAGTGTTCGATTGTAGTTATGTTTGGAACCTCGCTGTCGAGCAGCAGTCGTGGTGGCGGCCGGGTCGGCCTAAGGCGCCCGGATGGGTGGAGCAGTCCAGGCAACTCACCGAGGCACGCGCAATGTTCGGTTGGCTAGCAGCGGGCAGCGTGATCGTGCAGGCACAGGCCCTCAGGGTTTTCCGTCAGGCCATGGCAAACTTCTTCGCCGGCACTCACAATATGCCGACTTGGCGGAAGGCAGGTCGGAACGAAGGGTTCCGGATAGTCGGAGTGAAGATCCGCCGTTGTTCCCGAGGCACGGGCGAGGTTCGGGTACCCAAGGTCGGATGGGTCCGGTTTCGGTGGTCGCGCGAAGTTCCGGCGGCCAAGTCCTACCGCGTCACTCTGGACCGGGCAGGTCGGTGGCATGTGGCATTTAGCGTCATCCCCGCCGCCGTCGAGGCGCAGCACACGGGCGAGACGGTCGGTATCGACCGAGGCGTGGCCGTGTCTGCTGCCCTCTCCACCGGAGAGCTGCTGCGCTGCCCCGGTTTGCAGCGTGCCGAGCAGGCGCGCCTGCATCGATTGCAGCGCCGGCTTGCCCGCGCCAAGAACCAATCGAACCGGCGCACCGAGACGCGCATGGCCATTGCCAAATTGCGGGCCCGCGAGACCGATAGGCGTAAAGACTGGGCGGAGAAGACCTCGACAGACCTGGCCCGGCGGTTCGACGTGATCCGGGTCGAAGATCTCAAGATCCAGAATATGACCCGGTCCGCCCGCGGCACCGTCGATGCACCGGGTAGAAACGTTTAAGCCAAGGCCGGGCTCAACCGAGCTATCTTGTCGTCGGGCTGGGGACTGCTTGTGCGTCGGCTGGAACACAAGGCCCGCGGCCGGGTCGAGAAGGTCAGTCCCGCATTCACCTCGCAGCGGTGCAGCGCATGCGGGACCGTGGATCCGAAGTCGCGCGAGAGCCAAGACGACTTCGTTTGCCGGTCCTGCGGTTATGGCTGCAACGCGGATGTGAACGCGGCTCGCAACATCGCCGCAGGGCATGCGGTGACTGCGCGGGGACGCACGCCGGTGGGCGAGCGGACGAACCGCGAACCTCAGCTCCTTGCCTCCTGACCCAGGCGGCGAGTGGCTGGAATCCCGCGCGAGGCGCAGGAGGATGTCAAGTAGGCGTGACATACGCGCCTGAGATGCCGCCATCGACCAGGAACTGCGACGCGGTGATGAACGACGAGTCGTCGCTGGCCAGGAACGCCACTGCAGCGGCGATCTCCTCTGGCTCGGCGAACCGGCCCATCGGCACGTGCACCAGCCGCCGCGCGGCCCGGTCAGGATCTGTGGCAAACAGCTCCTGCAGCAGCGGCGTGTTGACCGGGCCGGGACATAGCGCGTTCACCCGGATACCGTCGCGGGCGAACTGGACGCCGAGCTCTCGGCTCATTGCCAGCACGCCCCCCTTGGACGCGGTGTAAGAGATCTGCGAGGTGGCCGCGCCGAGCACGGCCACGAACGAGGCGGTGTTGATGATCGAGCCCTTGCCCTGCCGCTGCATGTGCGGCAGCACGTACTTGCAGCACAAGTACACCGAGGTGAGGTTGATCTCCTGCACCCGGCGCCAGGTGTCGATGCCGGTGGTCAGGATCGAGTCGTCCTCGGGCGGTGAGATACCGGCATTGTTGAAGGCGACGTCGATCCGCCCGAACTGCTGCGCGATGCCGTCGAACAGGTCCCTGACCTGGTCCTCGTCGGCTACGTTCGCGGCGATGAAGGTACCGCCGGCTTCGGCAGCCGCTGCCTTGCCCGCCGCCTCGTCGATATCGACGGCGACCACATTGGCGCCCTCGGCCGCGAGCCTGCGAGCGCTAGCCAGCCCGATGCCGCTGCCGGCTCCCGTCACCACCACGACCCGATCCTGCAGCCGCTGCATCGTAGCGTCGACCCCGTTCCCTTAATCGGTTGCTATGAAGACGTTCTTCGTCTCCGTGAATGCGTCCACGGCATCGGGCCCGAGCTCGCGCCCGAGACCGGACTGCTTGAAACCGCCGAACGGCGTCGAGTACCGGACCGAGGAGTGCGAGTTCACGGACAAGTTGCCGGTCTCAACCCCGCGGGCAACCCGGATCGCGCGGCCGACATTACTGGTCCAGATCGAGCCGGACAGACCGTAGGGGCTGTCGTTGGCCAGCGCGATCGCCTCCGCTTCGTCGGCGAACGGAGTCACCGTCACCACCGGGCCGAAGATCTCCTCGGTATAGGCCGGGCTGCCGGTGCTAACGGGCGCGAGCACGGTCGGCGGATACCAGAACCCCGGGCCAGCCGGCGCGCTGCCCCGAAACGCGACCGGTGCGCCCTCGGGGACATAACTGGCCACGTGCTCGCGTTGTGCGGCCGAGATCAGCGGGCCCATCTCGGTGTCGTCCGCAGCTGGGTCGCCCACCCTGACCGCCTTGACCGCCGGCTCCAGCAGCTCCATGAACTTGTCCAGCACGCTCGCTTGCACCAGGATCCTGGACCGTGCGCAGCAGTCCTGGCCGGCGTTATCGAACACCGCGTACGGCGCGGTGGCCGCGGCCTTAGAGATGTCAGCGTCAGCGAACACGATGTTCGCGCTCTTGCCGCCGAGTTCCAGGGTCAGACGCTTCACCTGCCGGGCGCAGCCGGCCATGATCTGCTGGCCTACCTCGGTCGAGCCGGTGAAGACGATCTTGCGGACCAGCGGGTGGTCGACCAGGCGCTGGCCGACCACGCTGCCTTTGCCGGGCAGCACCTGGAATACTCCCTCCGGCAGGCCAGCCTCCAGCGCGAGCTCGCCGATTCTGATCGCCGTCAGCGGCGTCATCTCAGCTGGCTTGGCGACCACCGCGCAGCCGGCCGCGAGGGCCGGCGCCATGCCCCAGGACAGGATCGGCATCGGGAAGTTCCACGGCACGATCAGGCCAACCACGCCGAGCGGCTCGGAGAAGGTCACGTTCAGCCCGCCCGCCACCGGGATTTGCTTGCCGATCAGCCGCTCCGGCGCGGCCGAGTAGTACAGCAGCACGTCGCGGACCTGGCCCGCCTCCCACCGGGCCTGGCCGGCCGGATGCCCCGAGCCGGCGATCTCCAGCGCGGCGAGCTCGTCGATGTGGGCGTCGACGGCCGCGGCGAAGCTGCGCAGCAGCCGGGCGCGGTCGCCGGGAGCGACGTTACGCCAGGCCTCCTGGGCCGTGGCGGCCCGCTCGATCGCGGCGTCGGCCTGGCCGGCGTCGGCCTGCGCAACCTCGGTCACTGCCTGCTCGGTCGCAGGGTTGATCACTGTGTATGAGGTCATGGCATTTACAGCCGCTCGAAGCAGCGGCGCAGCTCCCAGTCAGTAACGGCGGCGTCGTAGGCGGCTAGCTCGACCCGTGCATAGTTGGCGTAGTGCTCGATCACCGCGTCGCCGAACGCGGCCCTGGCGATCTCGCTGTGCTGGAAGAGCTCCATGGCGTCCCGCATGGTAGAAGGCACCCGACGGCTGGTGTCGGCGTAGGCGTTGCCCGCGACGGCGGGCTCGAGCGGCAGCTTGTTGTCGATGCCGTGCAGGCCTGCCGCGATCATCCCGGCGATGGCCAGATACGGGTTCACGTCGCCGCCCGGCGTGCGGTTCTCCGGCCGCAGCGAATGGCCGTGCCCCACCAGGCGGATCGCGCACGACCTGTTGTCAACTCCCCAGCGGACTGACGTGGGCGCGAAGCTGCCCGGCACGTAGCGCTTGTAGGAGTTGATGTTCGGCGCGTAGAACAACGTCAGCTCGCGCATGGCGGCGAGCTGGCCGGCCACGAAGTGCTCGCCGAGTTCCGACAACCCGTGCGGACCATCGCCGGCCAGCACCGGCGAGCCGTCGGTGCCGCGCAGGCTCAGGTGGATGTGGCAGGAGTTGCCCTCCCGGTTGTTCGGCTTGGCCATGAAAGTGATGCTCATGCCGTCCTGGGCCGCAATCTCCTTCGCGCCGGTCTTGTAGATCGAGTGGTTGTCGCTGGTGGTGAGCACGTCGGCATAGCGGAACGCGATCTCGTGCTGGCCGAGATTGCACTCGCCCTTGGCCGACTCGACGTACATGCCGGCCCCGGCCATGCCGGTGCGCAGGCGGCGCAAGAGCGGCTCCACCCGCGACGTGCCCAGGATGGAATAGTCCACGTTGTAGCTATTGGCGGGAACGAGGTCCTGGTAGTTCTTCGCCGCTGCTTGCTCGTAGCTGTCGGCGAACACGACGAACTCCAGCTCGGTTCCGGCCAGCGCGATCAGGTCCCGCTCGGCGAGCCTGGCGACCTGCTGGCGCAGGACCTGCCGCGGAGACTCGAGTACCGGGGTGCCGTCCAGCCAGCTGAGGTCGGCCACAACGAGCGCGGTGCCCGGATGCCAGGGGATGTGGCGCAGCGTGCCCATGTCCGGCCGCATGACGAAGTCGCCATAGCCGCGCTCCCAGGACGATATCTGGTAGCCCTCGACGGTGTTCATGTCCACATCGACGGCGAGCAGGTAATTGCAGCCCTCGGAGAATTCGTGCGCCACCTCGGCCAGGAAGAACTCCGCCGATAGCCGCTTGCCCTGCAGGCGGCCCTGCATGTCGGTGAAGGCGAGGATGACCGTTTCCATCTCGCCCTCGGCAGTGAGCTGGCGCAGCTCGTCCAGGGAGAGCATCCCCGGCCGAGCCGCGCCAGCGTGCAGGTCGGTCATCGATCAGGCCGACAGCTCTTGCTCGATTGCGGCAAGTTCCTCCGGCGTGCCCTGGACGCGCGGCCCCTTGAACCACTTGCGCGCTGACACCAGCCAGGAGATGCCCGCGTACCCGATCACGACGACCACCGCGATCGGCGCGTAGTTGAACGTCTTCCAGCCGATCGGGCCGAACTGGGGCAGCATGAACAGGATCGTGATGATGACGACCCAGGTCACCGCAATCCAGCCGATCGTGTAGCTGCGCCGGCCGAGGTGCCACGGACCGCGCTGGAAGCTCTCGCCCTGCCGCAGCCGCAGGTAGGTCGGCGTTACGTAGGCGATGTAAAGGCCGATCACGGCGATTGATGTGACAGCGCCGTAGGCAGCGCCATTCCACAGGTACGGCAGGCCCAGGATCAGCGCGCCAGCCGCGGCCAGCCAGATTGCGTTGGTAGGTGTCCGCGTGCGCTTGTTGACCTTGTGCCAGATTGCCGAGCCCGGCAGCGCGCCGTCACGGGAGAACGCGTAGATCATCCGCGAGTTCGCCGTAACCGAGGACATGCCGCAGAACAACTGGGCGCCAATCACGACAAGCAGCAGCAGCTCAGCGCCAGTTCTGCCGATCGAGTCAAGCCAGATCTGGGCCGGCGCGGCGGTCCCGGCGGCGGCCTCTGTCGCGTAGCTACCCTGCTGAATCGCGAACGTCATGCCGATGAGCAGCACCCAGCCGGCGATCAATGAGATCAGGATGGACATCACGATCCCGCGCGGACCGCTGCGCGCTGCGCTGTGAGTCTCTTCCGTCATGTGCGCGGACGCGTCGTAGCCGGTGAATGTGTACTGGGCCATCAGCAGGCCGATGGGCAGGATGAAGATCCAGCCGAGATGGAACCCGGACAGGTTCTCGAGGCCGGTGAACACGAACTTGGCCGAGGCATGGTGCGCGCCGGCCTTCAGTCCGAAGGTGACGGCGCCAACGATGATGAGCACCCCGGTGATGTGCCACCAGACGCTGACATCGTTCAGAAGGGCGACCAGGCGTATGCCGAACTGGTTCAGCATGCCGTGCACGAACAGCACGATCGCGTAGATCAGGACTGTGTGCCAGGGGTGGCTCACATCGAAGCCGAACCAGAGGTCCAGCAGGAAGTTGATGAAGAAGGCGGCGCCAAAGTCGATGCCAGCCGTGATGGCTACCTGGCCGAGGAAGTTGAACCAGCCGGTGAACCAGGACCAGGCGGGTCCGTTCGTTCTGGCCAGCTTGGCCGACCAGTAATACAGGCCACCAGCGGTCGGGTAACTGGAGCAGACCTCGGCCATGGACAGCCCAACGAGGAGCGTCATGATGCCGACGATCGGCCAGCCCCAGACGATGATCGCGGGTCCGCCTTCGTCCATGCCGAAGTAGTACAGGGTGAGGCAGCCGGACAAGATCGAGATGATCGTGAACGAGACGGCGAAGTTCGAGAAGCCCGACATCCGCCGGCGCAGCTCCTGGGCGTAGCCGAGTCGATGAAGTTCTTCTTCATCGCTTGTGGTCGCTGATTCATTGACTGCCACGAGGTGCTCCTTGACTGCGGTAGTGCCGTCGACGGGGTCAGGGTCTGAGCCGTGCATGTCAGGTCTGGCGGGGGGAAATTTTAAATGGTCTAATAACAGACCAATGATGAGCAGGTCCGGGGCTTAGCGCAAGACCTTTGGCCAGATTCGTCACTGGCGCCCCATCGGTACCGGGCGCGCTGGCTTACAGTTTGGTCGTGTTCCCTGCAGAGGCGGAGGGCCGCGTTCGGTGAGCATCGGGTCTGAGACAGTGGGCCGGACGACGAGGATTGACCTGACCGGCGTGCTGCGGCCGGTCCGTGAGGGCAACGCGTTCGAGGAAACCGTCGAGCGGTTGCTGACGATCATCAAGCTGGGGATGGTGGCGCCCGGCGACAAGTTCCCGCCCGAGCGCGAGTTGGCCGCGCAGCTTGGCATCAGCCGCCTCACCTTGCGCGAGGCCATCCGGGAACTGTCTGAGGCTGGTTACGTGTGCTCACGTCGCGGCCGGTTGGGCGGGACCTTCGTGACCTATACCCGGCCCGCGCCGGACAAGGCGGAGGTGCGGCGGCTGGCGCTCGAGGATGCCGACAAGCTCTCCGATGCGCTGACGTTCCGGCTGGCGGTGGAGAGCGGAGCCGCCGACGTGCTGGCCGGCCACTTTGCGGCCACCCGTGAGGATCGCAGTGAGCCTAGAGGCCAGATCAGAACTGTGCTCGCGGCCAGGCTGGCCGAGGTGAACGCGGCCGGCCCGATGACTACCGGCGGCTGGACACGCTATTCCACCTGAGCATCGCCGAGCTGGCCGGGTCGAGTTTGCTCGCCGCCGCCTGCGCCGACGCGCGGATGCGACTGAATGACCTGCTCAATGCCATCCCAGTGCTGCAGCGCAACATCGACCACACCACGGGCCAGCACCAAGCAATCGTCCAGGCCATCCTGGCCGGTGATGCGCTCGCGGCGAGGACGGCCGTGGCCGAGCACCTGGCCGGTACTGCCGCTCTGCTCCGGGGCTTCCTCGGCTAGCTGCGCCTGGTGGGAAGGCAATTCCCGCAAAGAGTCTCGTAACTCGATAGTTCTTCACTCGCGTGATAGCCAAGACGCAATTTTGCGGGCCGAGTGCTCATGCGGCTTTGGCCTGGCACCGGCGACCCACTGGTAGCTGACGAGATCTCCCGGTAGCCTTTTCCGGGCTTCGCAGAGACTCAGTATGCCCAACGACAGGCTCAACCAGGGCGGGGAAATGACAACAGCTCAGCAGAACACTGCTGCCAAGAACAAGGAACGACGCGGCTTCGCCTATTGGCTGACCTGGCTCACCGGGATTCTCGCGTCCGTGGCGACCATTGCGGCAGCCGCGGCCTCGGTGCTAGCCGTGCATCAAACTAACCGGGTGAACCAGCTCACGATCGTGGTCAAGCAACAGGAACAGCAACTGAGGCACGCCCACCAACTGGCAGCTAGCGGCTCTGGCTCGGCCGGTAACGGAAGCGAATCCAAGTCCAGTGGCGGTGCGCTACCCGCTGGCGGCGTCTACCTTTCGGCAATGCAGCCGACGGTGTACAACGCAAACTGGGGACCTGGGTCGCAGACCATTTCGGCGAAGGCTTATCCCGACAGCATCACTTTCTCCTGCGACGGGCCGTATAGCAACGGGCAGCCCGATGAGGCTTACGACGTGGCCGGCCATTCGCTGTTCAAGGCCGAGATTGGCATCCCGGACACCGCGACCAACGCCACCAGTCTCGACGAGACGGTGATTTTCGCCAATCAAGCAGGTGTGCAGCTCATGAAGCCGGTAGTGGTCAGCCTCGGGCATCCCGCCGCTGTGCAGCTGAACATCTCCAGCGTGACCCAGCTCGAGGTCACCTGCACCGGCGTCAACACCCAGAACCAGCAGCAGGAAAATGGCAACAGCCTGACGCTCGGGAACGCCTTCGTCTCGTAATTCGGCAGGCGCAATCAGGAAATGCTCGCGAAGTTAACGACCAGGCTCTCCGGTCCGCGCAGGTTCAGGTTCGGCTTGTAGGCCAGCCCGCTGGGGTCCGGTGCCGGGGCGACCACGCGCCGGGCAAATTCCTGCAGCGCGATGGTGGCCTCGAGCCTGGCCAGCGGGGCGCCCAGGCAGAAATGCGGCCCGGCCGCAAACGCGAGATGAGTAGTCGCGCCGCGGGTGATGTCGAAATCATCCGGGTTCTCGAACGCCTCAGGATCGCGACCGGCAGCGGCGAGCAGCAGCAGCACGAGCGCGCCATCCGGCGCCGTGACGTCCCCGATCTGCATGCCGCCGCGCGCCACCCGGGCCGTCAGCTGCACGGGCGCGTCGTAGCGGAGGGTCTCCTCGACGGCATCACCGGCGAGTTCAGGGCTGGCCTGGAGCAGGGCGAGCTGCTCGGGGTGCCGGAGCAAGGCCAGGATCGCGTTGGAGATGAGGCCGACCGTGGTCTCATGCCCAGCTACGAGCAGCAGGATGCAGGTGGCTATCAGCTCATCCTCGGTCAGTCGCTGACCCGCGTCCTCGGCCCGGATCATGTCGGACAGCAGGTCCTGCTGCGGGTCAGCCCGCCGCGCGGCGATCAAGGCGCGGAAGTAGTCGGCGAACTCGTCGCTGGCCACCTGCGCGCATTCGTCCCGAGCTTGCAGCTCAGCAGGAGCCCGGCCGAACCCCGGCTGGAGTGAGTGCGCAAGCCGCGCCGACCAGCCGGCGAACCGGGGATGATCTGCGACCGGCACGCCGAGCATCTCGGAGATGATGCGCACTGGCAGCGGGTACGCGAGCTGGCTGACCACCTCCAGCTGGCTGGCCAGAGCGGCCGCGTCCAGTAGCTCGGCGGTGATGGCCTGGATTCGGGGCGCCAGCCTGGCAATCATCCGCGGCGTGAATGCCTTGGACACCAGCCGCCGCAGCCGCGTGTGATCCGGCGGATCGAGGGACAGGAAGGACGGCCGGCGAGCCCGGCGGCCGCCATCTGGTGGTGCGAGCAGGGACCGATGCCGCTCACTGCTGGCATTCGGATGACGAAGCACCGCGGCGATATCGGCGTGCTTCCCGGCCACCACAAGAGCGCCGCCGGCCTCGGCGAACGGTGACGCCGCGCGCAAGCCCGCCAGCACCGGGTACGGGTCCGGCAAGGTCCTTGGATCGGCGAGATCGGCGAGCGCGGGCCGCTGCGTGGTGGTCATCGGCGAGATCTCCGGAAGGGCGGGAACGGGGTTCGGTGTCAGCTAGCGGTCGCGGCAGGCAGGCCGACTGGATTGGGGAATGGCAGCTCGTGCGTACAGGCAGCGCTGATCGGCGCCAGCAGGCCCGCCAGCTCGGTCATGCGCTCGGCGCCGATGCGCGCCCACGGGCGCGCGGCGGCACGGTCGGTCGCCTTCTCGATGCTCTGGTGCAGCGCTAGCCCTTCGTCTGTCGCCCGGCTGGTCTGCTCCCCGGCGTCTGTCAGCAGGCCACGCTCGGTCAGCCGGGCAGTGGCTGCGGCCCATTCATCGTCGGTCCAGCCGCGGGCGCGCTGGATCCAGTCCCGGTCGGCGCTGACCCCCACGTGGCCGTGGCCGCCGGTTGCCAGGTCCACGCCGACCCGCAGGACTATCGACTCGCAGCCGTCGATGTCGGCCGCGACCAGGGCGGCGACGTGCCCGTCGCCCCGGTGCTCGCGCAGCACTGTCGCGGCTTGCCAGAGCCGTCCCAGCGGCTCGTCCGGCATCGGTAGCCCCGAGTTGGCCGCCCCGAGTACCCGGCCAACCATGTCGACGTCCGCGACCGCGTCCGCGAGTTCGCTGGCGGCAGCTACGACATGGTCGGGTACCGGGTCGCCTGGGTCCAGGCCCAGCAGTCGCCGCAGCGAGGCTACGGCGCCCGCCACTCGCACCGCGAGCGCATCGGCCGGACTGATGAGGTCCCAGACCGCGGGCAGTGGCCTGGTCACCATTGCGGGCGCGAACGAGCAGAACGCGGCGATGACTGGCGCCGGTCCGATTGACCCTAGCGGCGCGGCCCGGCCGGCGAAGTAGCCGCGCCAGAATCCGCGCAGGCCAGCCTGCTCGAAGGCATCCTTGGGTTCGGCCGCGAAGTAGCTGATCACGTGCACTGGCTCGAAGAGCGTCCACATCCGCCGGGCGGCCAGGGCGGCATCGTTCATGCCGCCATCATCGCAGGCTTCAGGACAAATCGATACATGCTCACCGGAGTGGGAAGGTGACCGCCGGCCAGGAACATTGTCCGGCAGCGAACCGCGCGGCTCGTTCCCGCCGACATACTGGGGTGTGAACAGCGGCACGAGCCAACCGAGCGACGCGATGTTGCTGCGCTCGGTGGCTGGTGGCGACGAACGCGCGCTCGCAGATCTCTATGACAGGCACGCTGGCTGGCTGCTAGCCAGGCTGCGGCGCCGGAGCGCCTCAGCGGACGCGGCCGATCTCGCCTTGCAGGACACCTTCCTGGCCGTCTGGCGGAAGGCGGGCGGGTACCGGGGCCAGGGAGATCCGGCCGCATTCCTCTGGGGCATCGCCATCCGCAAGCTGATCGACGTCCAGCGCGCCGACAACCGTCGCGGCCGTCCGCTGCTAGCCCGGAAGGCAACCCTCGACGGGCTTGTCAGGTCCGCCGAGGACGAGGTGTCTGCTCGGCGTTCAGCATGGCGAGCTTGGGTACGCGCTGACGCGGCTCTCCCCGGAACTTCGGGCTGCCATCGAGGCGACCGTCCTGGACGGCCTGACCTGCGCGGAGGCCGGGCGCCTGCTCGGCGTCCCGGCTGGCACGGTGAAGTCGCGCTGCCACCGCGCCCGGATCCAGCTGAGGGAGGCGCTGAGCTGATGGTGACTGACAATGCAGGCGGCTGCATCGTGCTGCCGGCCGACCTCGTGCTCGGCTACGGGCGCGGCGAGCTGAGCGGTACCGCCGCCTGGTCCGTCGAGGCGCACCTGCCCGGCTGCCCCGATTGTCGTTCGGTGCTGGCCGGCTGCGGGCTCGCTCGCCGGCTCGAGCGCAACCGCGGGGAACTGCTTGTCCGGCTAGGCCTGCCGGAAGCGAGGCAGCACTCGATGCTGCCGCGACGGCTCCGCGGCCAGGGGCATGTCAGTGCGCTGCTGTGGGGGACGCCTTCGCTGCGCGTTTCCTGGCTGTCCGGCGTGCTCCTGGTCCTGGCGGCGGGGGTCGGCCTGGCGCGGCTGGCCGCCGCCAGCGTGGCCGCAGCGGGACCACTGAGCCTCGGCCATTCCACGGGCTGGGCCGCACTGATCCCGTTCCTGTTCATCGCGCCATTGCTGCCGCTGGCGGCCGTGGCCGCTGCCTTCAGTCCGCGGCTTGATCCTGCCTTCGACCTGGCCAGGGCCGCGCCGATATCCGGCGCCTGGCTGCTGTGCGTGCGGTCGGTAGCCGTCATCGCGGTCACCTTGGTGCCAACGGTGGCGTCCGCGCTGCTGCTGCCTGGCCCGTGGTGGCTGGCGCCGGCGCTGCTGCTGCCTGCGCTGGCCCTGTCTGCGGCCGCGGTGGCAGGCGCGACTGTCGTTCCCCCGGCGACGGCGGCAGTCGGTGCGGCGCTGGCCTGGGTAGTCCTGGTCATCGCGGCCGGGCTGGCGGCCGGCAATCCGGCGCTTGTCTACGGCCCGGCCGGTCAGCTGGCCGCCGCGGCGATCGTGCTAGCCGCCGTCGGGCTGGTCGCACTGAGGCGTAACCGCGTCGATCTCGGCTGGGTGAGGTGACCGTGATTTCATCGGGCGTCCGCATGAGCGACCTGAGCAGGCGGTACGGCTCAATCAGGGCGCTGGACGAGGTCAGCCTGAGACTGGACCGCGGCGTTACCGGCCTGCTCGGACCGAACGGTGCGGGCAAGACGACCTTGCTGTCGATCCTGGCCACCGTTGCGTCGCCTGACGCGGGCCGGCTGTCAGTATGTGGCCTTGATCCTTTCGATCACGGGGAGCGAGTCCAGATCCGGCGCAAGCTGGGCTACCTGCCGCAGGAACTCGGCTTTCACCGTCATTTCACCGTCGCCGCGTTCCTCGATTACGTCGCGATCCTGAAGGAGATGACCGACGCTCGGCGCCGTCATGCCGAAGTCGCCAGAGTGCTGGCAGCGGTGGATCTGCAGGATCAGGCGCGCCGGAAGATCCGGACCTTGTCAGGCGGGATGCGGCGGCGGCTCGGCCTGGCGCAGGCGCTGCTCGGCGAACCGGAGCTGCTGGTGCTTGATGAGCCGGCCGGGGGTCTCGATCCCGAGCAGCGGTTGCGGTTCCGGGAGCTGCTGAGTGACTTGCCGGGAGACCCGGTCGTCGTGCTCGCCACCCATCAGGTAGAGGACGTGACCGCGATCTGCTCCAGGGTGGTGGTGCTGCTGGCCGGCCGGGTCCGTTTCGATGGCACCCCGGCCGGGCTGGCTAGTCAGGCGGCGGGCCAGGTCTGGCTTGCCGACACCAGGGATGCGTCGGCCGAGCTGTCCTGGCGGGCTGGCGACGGCCGCTGGCGGCACATCGGGCATCAGTTCCCCGCCGGGGCGGAGACCGTGCCGGCCACCGCAGAAGACGGGTATCTCCTGCTGTCCGGGGCAGTAGGCCGGGCCGACGAAGATGGTGCGGCTAACGGCCGCCGCTCCCTTCGGCTGCCCGGAGCAAGGCGATGACCGCCGGCTCGGTTGACGCCGTCGTAGCCGACAGCTCTGGCGGTGCCGTTTCCGCTCCGGCCGGGACGTTGCGCCTGGTCATGGTGCTCGGGCGAGCCGAGGCGGGTCGGCTGTGCCGCGACCCGCTCGTGCTCGCTGGCCTGCTGGTGTCGGCGGCGAGCATCTGGTGGACCAACCGGTCGCAAGTCCCGGTCTGGTGGCAGGCTGATGTCGGTATCGGCGCCGCGCTCCTGGTAACCGCGGGATGCGTGCTTGTGGTCGCCCAGCTGGCAGCAACCCGCGCCTGCCGCGATGGAATGAGCGCACTCTACGAGAGCTACCCGTCGTCGCCCTCGGTTCGTACCGGCGGCTTGCTGGCCGGGCTGGCTGGCCCGGCCTTGCTCGCCGCGGTGGTAACCGGCCTGGCCGTCGCCTGGTTCGACAGTCAAGGTGCGGCCGGGACGCCGCGGCCAGCGGTACTGGCTGGCGCGGTCCTGCTCGTCGGGCTCGGCGGCGCGCTCGGCGTCGCCATCGGCGGCTGGCTCCGGCATCCGCTGGCGAGCTTGCTCGTGGTCCTGGTGCTCGGTTTCATCGAAGTCGGCCTCGTCCGGGACTGGGGTCTCCTGTTTACCGGGCCCGTCGGCTGGCTGTTCCCCTGGCGCTTCGACAACTACCTGCTGAGCTCGATGCCCGGCGTGCTGGTACCGGACCCGCCGGGAACGCACGTCTACGAGCTGGCCGGTCTCACCGTCCTGCTCGCCACGGTCGCGCTGCTGCCGGTTGCTCGCCGCCGGGCAGCGCTCGCACTGGCGGCCGCGGCCGGGCTGGCCGTCGCGGGATGGAGCGGCTGGACCCAAGACCGGCAGGTGCCGATGACGGCGGTACGCGCGATCGTCAGCGCCAGCACGCATCCCGCAGCCCAGGAGGAATGCCTAGACCGGGCGCGAGTGCGCTATTGCTATTACCCGGCCTTCACGTCCTGGGTGAGTCGCTGGTCGCTAGCCGTGGACGGCGTTCTGGCACTGGTCCCGGTCCGGCCAGGTCGACCGCTGACAGTCCGGCAGGTCGTCGACGGGAACCCGATCGTGCCGCCACTGGCGGCCTACAACTCGAGACTCAACCAGCAGTTGAACAACTATGAACAGGAAGAGCAAGCCAATCCGGCGCTGATTCCCGGTTCTGCAGCCCCGCCGGTCTACACCGACCTGAGCTGGGGGCAGGGCGCTGCGGTAGCCAGCTACCAGCTGAACCTGGCCACGCAGGTCGCCTGGTGGGTCACCGGCCTGCCGACGACCGAGCGCGACGTCAACTACCCGATTAGCCCAGCTGGCACCGCGGAAGCGCTGGTCCAGTGCCTTCCCGTCGGCCAAGCTCGCGAGGCGATCGCGATCTGGCTCGCGGCTTCGGCAACGCCTGCGACGCGGGCTGCCGCCATGGCCGGCCTGCAAGGTCTGGGGACCCTTGGCGCCGGCTCGCCGGTAAAGGTGGGCAGGTCGTGGGTGGCCACTTACGGCGGCACGCTGGCACCGAGCTACGCCGGCTATCAGCCGCGGGTGCAGTTCACGATGCAGGGAGGGGCGCTGGCCAGGGTGATGCTGGCGCTGCCGACCAGCAGGGTCGAGGGGGTGCTAGCACCGGGCTGGGGGCGCTGGCTGAGCCCGGCGTCGACCGATGCGCAGCTGGCAGCCGCACTCCACCTGCGGCTGCCGCCTTCGCCCCGCGTGACCACCGCGGACCTGGGTTACCAGCGGAATGCTCCCGCCGATCCGGTCTGCCGGTAATGGCACAGCATCGCATCCAGCGTGGGCGGCCAGGTGTACTGCGGATCGGCGCGGCGGCGCTGCCCCGGCTGGCCGGCACCATGCCATGGGTGCCGCTGCTGGCGGGTTGCGTGGTCGGCCTGGCGGTGAGTGTTACGGGCCGCATCTTCGCTGCCCCGTCGCATCCCAATATCGCCGCTGGCCTGTTCATCTGCCGGGCCGGATTCGCGCTGGTCGTGGCCGGGCAGGCGTTCCTGCTGGCCGATCCGCACCGGCCGGTTGCCGCGTCAATGCCGGCCCCGGCCTGGCTGACCACCGCGATTCGCGTGCTGCTCGCCACGCCGGTCGTGGCCGTCACCGCGGCGGTCCAGCTTGGCCTGGCGGCAGCCGCGCTGCCCGAGGTGCTGCCCTGGGCTTCGCTAGCCGCCGAGCTGGCGGGCTGGTCGGCAGTCGCGCTGGCATTCGCAGCCGCGCTCCAGCGAACCCGCTGGCACGACGCCGCAGGCGTGCTCACAGTGGCGCTGGCGCTAGCCGGGGTCGCGGTGCTCGGTCAGCTGCCGTGGCCGTGGTTCCCCGCTGCGATTGGCAGCCACGCCGCCAGCGCGGCCTGGGCGCGAGCTGGCTGGCTCTGGCTGGGCGCGTGCGCGGCAGGCCTGGCCGTCGCGGCGTGGTCCAGCCGCGACTCCTGGGAGCGGGCGTCGCGGTACCTAACTCGTTTCCGCCGCTACCCTGCGGACGGCATGACCGTGGGTGAAGCTGCCTGAGCCTGGGCCGGCACTTGTACCTGCGCGAAGCCGGTGCTCAGCGGATGGTGGCAGGCGGCCAGATGGCCGAGGCTGCCGTGCTGCACCAGCGGCGGCTCCTCGGTCGTGCATATCTCGGTTGCGTAGCGGCAGCGGGGATGGAACCGGCACCCGCTTGGCGGCGCGATGGGGCTGGGCACGTCTCCTTCCAGCACGATCTGCCGCCGGGCGGCGGACAGGTCAGGATCGGGGATCGGCACGGCCGACAGCAGCGCTTCGGTGTAGGGGTGCACCGGCTGCTGATAGAGCTCCTCGGCCGGCGAGATCTCGACGATCTTGCCGAGGTACATGACCGCGATCCGGTTCGAAACGTGCCGCACCACGCCGAGATCGTGCGCGATGAAGATGTAGGTCAGCCCGAATTCATCCTGAAGGTCATCCAGCAGGTTGATGACTTGCGCCCGGATGGACACATCCAGCGCCGACACGGGCTCGTCGGCGATGACGAGTTTCGGGTTCAGGGCCAGCGCCCTGGCTACGCCGATCCGCTGCCGCTGACCGCCGGAGAACTCGTGCGGGAACCTGTTGATGTGCTCAGCGGACAGGCCGACAACCTCCAGCAGGTCGAGCACTCGCTTCTTTATCTGCGCCCCGTCGCCCGCCCGGTGAATCCGCAGCGGATCGGCGATGATTGCGCCGATCCGCTTGCGCGGGTTGAGCGAGGCGTACGGATCCTGGAACACCATCTGGAGGTCCCGCCGGACCGGCCGGAGCTGGCGGCGTGAGTACCTCGAGATGTCGGTGCCCTCGAAGATCACCGAGCCGCTGGTAATGTCGTAAAGCCTGGCGATGCACCGAGCGAGCGTGGACTTGCCGCAGCCGGATTCGCCGACCAGGCCGAGGGTCTCACCAGCCCGCAACTCGAAGCTGACATCGTCTACCGCGTGCACGCGCGCCACCTCACGCTGCACCAGGACGCCGGCCCTGATCGGGAAGTACTTCTTGAGGTGCTCGGCTCGCAGCAGCACTTGCCCGGCCGCGATCTCCGGGCCCTCGTGCAGGACACGCAGATCGGCGGCTGCCTCGGCAGGCACCGAGCCAGTGGCATCAGTCACTGCGGCTCCTCAACGAGCTCGGGATGGATGGTGCGATCCCGGACGTCCTGTTTCTGCTGCCTGCTCAGGTGACAGGCGTCTAGGTGGCCGTTGCCGCTCCGGTCGCGCAGCTCCGGCCGCTGCGAGCACAGGTCGAACCGGTGGTCGCAGCGGTCGCTGAACGCGCATCCTTGCGGCAGCCGCAACAGCGACGGCGGCATTCCGGGAATAGCGGCGAGCCGCCGTGGCCGCGGCCGGTCGAGCCGGGCGATCGAGCCCAGCAGGCCCCAGGTGTAGGGGTGCTGCGGATCGTAGAACAACTCGCGCTGCGTGCCCTGCTCGACGATCCGGCCCGCGTACATGACGACGATCCGGTCGGCCATGTCGGCCACGACGCCCATGTCGTGGGTGATGAGCACGACCGCGGTGCCGAAGTCCTGCTTGAGCTTCTTGATCAGGTTCAGGATCTGCGCCTGGATCGTCACGTCCAGCGCCGTGGTCGGTTCGTCCGCGATAAGCACGTCGGGGTTGCAGGACACGGCCATCGCGATCATGACCCGCTGCCGCATCCCGCCGGAGAACTCATGCGGGTATGCGTCGATGCGCTCGCGTGCGTTGGGTATGCCAACAGCGGCGAGCAACTCGACGGCGCGCTCTCGGGCGGCTTGCTTGCTGATCTGCTCGTGCTCGCGGATCTGCTCCGCGATCTGCCAGCCCACCTTGTAGACCGGGTTCAGTGAGGTCATCGGGTCCTGGAAGATCATCGCAATGCCAGCACCGCGGATCGCGCGGATCCGGTCCTGGGGCAGCGACATCAGGTCCGTGCCCTTGTAAAGGACCTCGCCCTCGAACTCGGCGTTCGGGTCGGTGATCAGCCGCATCACCGTCATCATCGTCACGCTTTTCCCCGAGCCGGATTCGCCGACGATGCCGAGTGTCTCACCCTCGTGCAGCGTGGCCGAGACACCATCGACCGCCCGCACCACGCCGTCGTCGGTGCGAAAGGAGACCTTGAGGTCGCGTATCTCCAGCAGCGGACTGGCCATCAGGCTGCCCGTACTCTCGGGTCGAGCCATGCGTAGGCGATGTCTACCAGCGCATTCGCCAGCACGATGAAGAATGCGCCGAAGATCGTGACGGCCATGATCGTCGGCAGGTCGAGGTTCTGGAACGCCTGGTAGAACAGGAAGCCAACGCCGTGAATGTTGAACACAACCTCGGTCAGGATGGCACCGCCGCCGACCAGGGCACCGAAGTCCAGGCCGAACAGGCTGACGAAGGTAATCATCGATGTGCGCAGCGTGTGCCGCATGAGCACGCGCCGCTCCGACAGCCCCTTGGCGCGCGCGGTACGGACATAGTCCTCGCTCTGGATTTCCAGCAGGTTGGCCCGCAGGACCCGGGCGTAGAAGCCGATGTACAGGATCGACAGTGTGATCCACGGCAAGATCAGTCCCAGGAACCACTGCGCCGGACTGGTGGTGAACGACGTGTAGCCCAGCGCGGGTACCCAGCTGAATACCGACTTATGCAGGCTGCCCTGGGTGATCAGGTTGACGACCTGACCGAGCCAGAAGACCGGCATTGAGATGCCGATCAGCGCGAGGATCATCAGGATCGGATCGTAGATCTTGCCGCGTAGCCTGGCCGCCGCTACGCCCATCACGATGGCCATGATGATCCAGATCACCGCGGCGCCGAAAACAAGCGATAGGGTCGCGGGCGCGGACGCGAAGATTTGCGGTACGACGAGAAGGCCCTGGTCGGAGTACGAGACCAGGTTGCGGGTAATGAAGATCCGCTTCATCATCAGCGCGTACTGGATGAAAAGCGGCCGGTTCAGCCCGAGCTGGGCGCGGACCTCGGCCAGGATCTGCGGGCTCGGATTGCGGCCGGCGATCGCGCGCGCAGGGTCGACCCCGGGAGTCTTGAAGAAGATGAGGAACACCAGCACCGTGATCACGAACATCACTAGCACGGTCCACAGCGAGCGGCGCACGATGAAGGTCAGCACGGGCGCCATCCGGGCATAGGCATGGCCATCACTTGTCTACCCTCAGCTTCGCGCGCGGGTCGAGCGCATCGCGCACTCCATCGCCCAGGACGTTCAGCGCGAGCACGGTCAGCACGATCATGATTCCGGGCGCGAGCGACACCCATGGCCGGGTATAGAGGAGATCCTGGCCGTCGGCGACGATGGTGCCCCAGCTGACGTTGGGTGGCTGGACGCCGATGGACAGGAAGGACAGCGCGGACTCCGTCAGGATGTTGGTGGCGATCATCAGGGGTAGCAGGACGATGACGGTGGACACCACGTTCGGCAGGATCTCCGAGAAGATCAGCCTGAAGTTCGACGCGCCTTCGGCGATCGAGGCCTCTACGAATTCCTTGTTCACTACCGACAGCACCTGGCCGCGCACCGGCCGGTAAACGTACGGCACGTAGATGAGCGCGATAATGACTGTCGGCGTCCACAGGCTGGTCGCGCTGATATGCAGCGGGCCGAACTGCATGCCGTTGGAGTGCGTGAGCAACTCGGTGGACAGGCAGATCGCGAGCAAGTAGACCGGGAACGCCCAGATCACGTCCATCAGCCTGGACAAGATCGCGTCGGTGAGGCCACCGAAGAAGCCGGCGATGAGCGCGAGAATCGTCGCGATCCCGCAGCAGATCACCGTTGCCGTGATCCCGATTTGCAGCGACGAGCGGCCGCCGTAGAGCAGCAGCGTCGCCACGTCCCGTCCGATTCCATCGGCGCCGAGGAAGTAATGGTGAAGATCCCAGGTCGGGCCGATAGGAGCTTCACCGAGCTTCAGGATGCCGCCGCCCTGCTGCATCACCGGCACAACCTTGCCGTTGATGACGGTGGTGCCATTCAGATTCGGGGTGAACGGGTTCGACTCGTGCGCGACGTCGTGCGCATACAGCGGCGCCGCCAGGCTCAGCAACACGATGAGCACGAAGAGAACGAGCGCGGCCAGCGCGATGCGATTCTTCCTGAGCCTGCGCCAGGCCAAAGCCCACGGGCTGCGGCCGGCGATCGCCGGCCGCAGCTCCGTGGACGGGACCTGCTCGACTAGAGCAGCCATGCTGCGCTTTCGGTAAACAACCGGGTCTCCGCCTAGATCCGGCCGGTTACTTCGACAGCCAGAGCTGGTCGATCATGATGTACCACTGCGGACTCCACATGTAACCGTGCACGTTCTTTGACAAGAAGTCGATCTGCTTCGGGTTGTACAGATCGACCCACGGCGCCTGCAGAGTCACCTCGTGATCCACCTGCGTCCACAACGACGCGGCCTGCGTCGGATTCGTGGCAGCGACGGACTCGGCCTGGCTCATCTGCGCCTGGATGCTCTTGCTGCAGAACTCAGCGATGTTCGGGCTCGCATCGCTGTTCTTGACGATGTGGCCGCAGCCGAGCAGCACGTTGAGGAAGTCGGACGGCGCCGGGTAGTCCTGGTACCAGGCCGACCACGCGACGTTCCACTTGCTCGAGTTCGCGGAGTTCTGCACGAACGGGTACTGGATACTCGCACTCAGCAGCTGCGTGGTCGCCTTGTAGCCGATGGAGTCAAGGTCGGCCACCATCTGCTCGGCCAGTTCCTTGCCGACCTGGTCGGTGGTGCCGTTCACCACGACCTTGTCACCGAGGGTGCCGGACTGCCTCACCAGTTGCTTGGCCTTGGCCAGGTTCGCTCCGGACCAGACTGTCTGCGCCCCGGTCGTGTACGGGCAGTACGGGACATACGACGGGAAGTTCGGCGGCAGGATCTGGCAGGCCGGAACGGCGAGCGACGGGCCGCCATCGATCTTTACGTAGGCAGTCCGGTTGGCCGCGTAGTTGATGGCCTGGCGCGCCATCTGGTTGTTGAACGGCGGCCGGGAGGTGTTCAGCGCCATGTACCAGTCGGCGGTCAGCGTGTTGACGTGCACCTGGCCGGCGTACTGCGGGCTGTTCAGCGTCGTCAGCTGGTCGGAGGGGATCTGATCGCCGTCGAACACCTCGTTGGCCTGGCCGTTCTCGACGGCGGTTATCTCGTTGGACACCAGGGCGCCGAACTTCTCGATGATCTCGTTGGGGTAGCCGGCGGCTGGGCCAGTTTGCTCCACACCTTGAAGTACGGGTTACGCACCAGTACGGCCGCGGTGTTGGGGCTGTAGGACTTCCACATGTACGGGCCGGTACCCGGCGGCACGTTGTTGCCGGTCAGCTTCATCGACGTGTTCGACGGGACCGCGAACGCGAACGGCAGCGACAGCTGGTCCATCAGCTCGGGGTCAGGCGAGGTCAGGTTGATCGTCAGGGTGGAAGCAGAGTCGTTGGCGATCATGCCGCCGGACTTCGCCAGGTTGCAGCCCTTGGTGGTGCACTTGCTGGTGCCGACGATGCCGGAGTAGAAGCCAGGGTTGCCGCCGGGCACGGTGAACTGTCGCTCGATGGCGGTGACAAAGTCGCTCGGCTTCAGGGGCTGGCCGTTGGAGAACTTGATGCCGGTGCGGACGTGGAACAGGTACGTCTTGCCGCCGTTGGTTGGCACTGGGATGGAGGTGGCGAGATCAGGAACGATCTTGGTGCCGCCGATGCCGCCGACCTTCGCGAAGCCGACGAGACCGTCATGTGTCATGATCAGCAACTGCCACTCTTGGAGCGTGTAGTTCTGCGCCGGGTCGGCGACGCCGAAGGCCGAGTTCGCCAGGATCGTGAACGTGCCGCCCGCATGGCCGGCGGGGGTCGTGGATTTGCTCGAGGGGGCGGAGCTACTGCCGCATCCGGCCGCCGCCATAGCAAGCACGGTCAGTGCCGCCAGGCCGCCCAGCCCATTCCTGCCGCCTACGCGGCTGGTGGCTTTTGACATGATCTGTCTCATCTGTTGCCTCCTTATCGGGCAGTTATACTGGCTTAAGGCAAGCAATCGGAAGCGACCTGAGATAACGCTTTGGCCGCAGGATTGCCGATGTCGCGCCTGACTGACGGCCATATCTGTGGTGTCAAGAGGTTTCGGCACGCACGAAGTTACGGCGCCTGCAATTCGTACCTTAGACACCTATTTGCCCGGCAGCTGGCGTGCGCTTGACCCCGGCTGCCGGGTGTGATGCAGGCCATGGGCCGGCCCGATTGCGCGCGCGGAAGTATTTACGGCACAATGATGTTGTGAAATACGTGGGAGTGGCTAGCAACGCGCGAGGCGCTGGCGGCGCCGGGCTGGTTGCTGCCCAGGGCCATGCGGAGGGCTCGGGTACTCGCGCCCGGATCGCCAGGCTCATCCTGGAGAACGGTCCGGTCACTGCGGCGGGCCTGTCCGCAAGGCTGGGCCTTACCCCGGCGGCTGTTCGCAGGCACCTGGACAACTTGCTGGCCGACGGCATGGTCGAGGCGCGGAATGCGCGCGCATATGCCAGCCGCGGGCGCGGTCGCCCAGCCAGGTTGTTCGCGATCACGGACGCAGGGCGGAGCGTATTCGAGCACGCCTACGATGACCTGGCCACCAGCGCGCTGCGGTTCCTGGCCGAGACGGCAGGCCCCGGCGCTGTTGCCAGTTTCGCGCGGCAGCAGGTCTCCGAGCTAGAGCGCCGGTACCGGCCAGTCGTCGAGGCAGCTGCCCCGGCCGACCGGGTGAAGGCACTCGCAGCCGCGCTGTCAGCCGATGGCTACGCGGCGTCCTCGGGCCATGCCCCGGCGGCCGGCGGCGGAGAGCAGCTATGCCAGCATCACTGCCCGGTGGCTCATGTCGCTGCCGAGTACCCGCAGCTTTGCGAGGCCGAGACCGAGGCATTCGCCCGCCTGCTCGGCACGCCGGTGCAGCGGCTCGCGACCATCGCGCACGGCGACGGGATTTGCACTACGCACGTAACAGCACCATCTCTGGTGCATAGCCGCACTACTACTGAGGCCGGAGGAATCTCCGCATGACCACTATCGCCCACCCGGAACTTGAGGGGCTCGACCGATACAAGTTCGGCTGGTCCGACTCGGACGTCGCGGGCGAGTCCGCGCGCCGTGGCCTGAACGAGGACGTCGTCCGCGACATATCGGCCAAGAAGAGCGAGCCGGAGTGGATGCTGGACCTGCGGCTGAAGGGCCTGAAGCTGTTCCGGCGCAAGCCGATGCCCAGCTGGGGCGCGGATCTGACTGGCATCGACTTCGAAAACATCAAGTACTTTGTCCGGTCGACCGAGAAGCAGGCAGCCAGCTGGGATGACCTGCCCGCTGACATCAAGAACACCTACGACAGGCTCGGCATCCCCGAGGCCGAGAAGCAGCGCCTGATCGCCGGCGTCGCCGCGCAGTATGAGTCAGAGGTCGTGTACCACAAGATTCGCGAGGACCTTGAGGAGAAGGGCGTCATCTTCCTCGACACCGACACCGCGCTGCGGGAGCACCCAGATCTCTTCCAGGAGTACTTCGCGACTGTGATCCCGGTGGGCGACAACAAGTTCGCCGCGCTGAACACCGCGGTCTGGTCCGGCGGCAGCTTCATCTACGTGCCGAAGGGCGTGCGCGTGGATATCCCGCTGCAGGCTTACTTCCGGATCAACACCGAGAACATGGGCCAGTTCGAGCGGACGCTGATCATCGTCGACGAGGACGCCTACGTGCACTACGTCGAGGGCTGCACCGCGCCGATTTACTCCTCGGACTCGCTGCACTCGGCCGTAGTCGAGATCATCGTGAAAAAGGGCGCCCGCTGCCGGTACACCACGATCCAGAACTGGTCGGCCAACGTGTACAACCTGGTCACCAAGCGCGCCGTCGCGCACGAGGGCGCGACGATGGAGTGGGTCGACGGCAACATCGGCTCCAAGGTAACGATGAAGTACCCGGCGGTGTACCTGATGGGGGAGCACGCCAGGGGCGAGACCTTGTCGGTGGCCTTCGCCGGCGCCGGCCAGCACCAGGATGCCGGGGCCAAGATGGTGCACTGCGCGCCGAACACCTCCTCGAGCATCGTGTCCAAGTCGGTGGCCAGGGCCGGCGGCCGCACGTCCTACCGCGGCCTGGTCCAGGTGCAGGAAGGCGCCGAACACTCCAAGTCCACGGTCAAGTGCGACGCGCTGCTGATCGACACGGTCAGCCGGTCCGACACCTACCCGTACGTCGATGTCCGCGAGGACGACGTGGAGATGGGGCACGAGGCGACCGTCTCGAAGATCTCCGACGACCAGCTGTTCTACCTCATGAGCCGGGGCATGACCGAGGACGAGGCGATGGCCACGATCGTGCGTGGTTTCGTCGAGCCGATCGCGCGTGAGCTTCCCATGGAGTACGCGCTCGAGCTGAACCGGCTGATCGAGCTGCAGATGGAAGGAGCGGTCGGCTGATGGCTGGCCTGCAGGGGGCCGTCGAGACGGCTCCTGTGTCAAGGCTGCATGAACGGCAGTCCTTCGATCCTGCCGACTTTCCGGTGCCGACCGGGCGGGAGGAGGAGTGGCGGTTCACGCCGTTGCGCCGGCTGCGTGGGTTGCATGCCGATCTCGGTCCCGGTGATGGGAAGGTCGGGATCGTCGGCGACGCCGCGCCTGGGGTCACCATTGAGAAGAGGGAACATGGTGACCCCAGGCTCGGTGTCGCCTACGTCCCGGCCGACAGGGTCAGTGCTCGGGCCTTTGCCTCGTTTGCGGAAGCGACGATGGTCACTGTTCCGCAGGACACCGAATCCGCCACGCCCACATGGCTCAGCATCCGGGGCGAGGGGACTGACGACGCCGCGTTCGGGCACACGGTCATCGACGTCCGGCCGAACGCCAGAGCTGTGGTGGTGCTGGAGTACACGGGCAGTGCTACGTATGCGGACAATGTCGAGCTGGTCCTGGGGGACGGTGCCTCGCTTGTCGTGGTGTCTCTGCAGGGCTGGGGGGATGATGCGGTGCATTTGTCGCATCATCATGCGCAGCTCGGGCGCGATGCGCGGCTGACGCACACGGCAGTGACGCTGGGCGGCAGCGTTGTCCGGTTGGCGCCGTCAGTGCGGTTCGCCGGGCCGGGCGGCGATGCCGAGCTCAGGGGACTGTACTTCGCCGATGCGGGACAGCATATGGAGCACCGGCTGTTCGTAGACCATGCCGAGCGCAACTGTCGCAGCCGGGTCAGCTACAAGGGCGCCTTGCAGGGTAACGGTGCCCATGCGGTGTGGATCGGGGACGTCATCATCCGGGCCGAGGCAATCGGCACCGACACCTACGAATACAACCGCAACCTCGTGCTCACCGACGGGACGCGGGTCGACTCGGTGCCGAACCTCGAGATCCTGACAGGAGAGGTGGCCGGCGCCGGGCACGCCAGCGCGAGCGGGCGCCTGGAGGATCACCACCTGTTCTACCTGATGGCCCGCGGCATCCCGTTCGAGGAGGCCAGGAAGCTCGTCATCCGCGGCTTCTTCGGCGAGCTGATCGCCCAGATCGAGGTGCCCGAGCTCCGGGACCGGATCGCCACCGCGATCGAGGGGGAGCTGGCATGACCGAGTTCCGCCGTGCCTGCGCGCTCTCGGCGCTGCCGGACGAAGGCGCGCTGGGGGTCGAGGTAGGCGGCCTGCCGGTCGCGGTCATCCGCGCCGACGGCGAGGTGTTCGCGCTGCATGACGTCTGCTCGCACGAGGAAGTTCCGCTGTCCGAAGGCGAGATCTACGACCACACGGTGGAGTGCTGGCTGCACGGCTCGTGCTTCGACCTGCGTACCGGCAAGCCGACCGGGCCCCCGGCCACCAAGCCGGTTGCTACCTACCCAGTGAAGATCGACGGCGACGACGTCCTCGTTGCCCTGCCCGAGAAAGAGAGCTGAATGTCAACCCTAGAGATCCGTGACCTGCACGCCAGCGTGACGGACGCCGCCGGGGAAAGCCTTGAGGTGCTCCGCGGCGTCGACCTGACCATTTCGGCCGGGCAGACGCACGCGATCATGGGGCCGAACGGCTCTGGCAAGACGACGCTGGCCTACGCGATCGCCGGGCACCCTAAGTACAAGGTGACCCAGGGCTCGATCACGCTGGACGGCGAGGACGTGCTCGCGATGAGCGTGGACGCCAGGGCCCGGGCTGGGCTGTTCCTGGCCATGCAGTACCCGGTGGAGGTGCCGGGCGTGTCAGTGTCCAACTTTCTGCGCACCGCGATAACCGCGGTTCGGGGCGAGGCGCCGAAGATCCGCACCTTCGGCAAGGAGCTACGCGAGGCCATGGACCAGCTCTCCATGGATCCATCCTTCGCGACCCGGAACCTGAACGAGGGTTTCTCCGGCGGCGAGAAGAAGCGGCACGAGATCCTGCAGCTCGAGTTGCTCAACCCGAAGATCGCGATCCTGGACGAGACGGACTCCGGTCTGGACATCGACGCCCTGAGAGTCGTGTCAGCGGGCATCAACCGGTTCCGCGAGGATCCCAGGCATGGGGTTTTGCTGATCACCCACTACACCCGGATCCTGCGCTACGTGCGCCCCGACTTCGTGCACGTTTTCGTGGCCGGCCGGATCGCCGAGGAGGGTGGGCAGGAACTCGCGGAGGAGTTGGAGACCAACGGCTACGAGCGGTTTCTGACGGCAGGCGCATCGACATGACCGCCCAGGACGAGGTAACGACGCGGTCGTCAGCGGCCTGGCGGGCCGGCCGCACCGGCCCGCTGGACATAGAGACGATCAGGGCAGACTTCCCGATCCTCGGCCGGGCCGTCCGCGGCGGCAACCGGTTGGTCTACCTTGACTCGGGCGCGACCTCGCACAAGCCGCGCCAGGTGCTGGACGCCGAGCGCGATTTCTACACCACGCACAACGCGGCCGCCCACCGCGGCGCGCACCTGCTCGGCGAGGAGGCGACCGACGCCTACGAGGGCGCACGGGCGCGAATCGCCGCGTTCTTGCACGCCGACGCTGGTGAGATTGTCTTCACCAAGAGCGCGACGGAAGCGGTCAACCTGGTCGCCTACGCGATGAGTAACGCGGCCACCGCCGGGCCGGAGGCCAGCCGGTTCGCGGTTGGCCCTGGCGACGAGATCCTGGTCACCGAGCTCGAGCACCACGCGAACCTCGTTCCCTGGCAGCAGCTGTGCCAGCGCACAGGTGCCGCGCTGCGCTGGTTCGGCGTAACGCCCGACGGCCGGGTGGACCTGAGCAACATGGGCGAGCTGATCAACAGCCGCACCAGGCTTGTTGCCGTGACCCACCAGTCGAACGTGACCGGCGCCGTTCCGCCAGTGGCCGAGATCGCGGCGGCAGCGCACGCTCAGGGCGCGCTGGTGCTGGCCGATGGAGCGCAATCGGTGCCGCATAAGCCGGTCGACGTCACCGCGCTGGGGGTGGACTTCCTGGTCTTCTCCGGGCACAAGATGCTCGGGCCATCCGGCATCGGCGTGCTCTGGGGCCGGCGCGAGCTACTGGAGGCGATGCCGCCCTTCGTCACTGGCGGGTCCATGATCGAGGTCGTCCGGATGGAAGGCTCGACGTTCCTGCCGCCGCCGGAGCGGTTCGAAGCCGGCGTGCCGGCCGCGGCACAGGCGGTAGGCCTGGCCGCAGCCTGCGATTACCTGGACGCGCTCGGCATGGCGAACGTGGCCGCCCACGAGGAAGCGCTGACGGCGCACGCCCTGGAGGCGCTGGCCGGGATTAGCGGGCTGCGGGTGCTCGGCCCGCTGAGCACCGACCACCGCGGCGGCGCGGTGTCGTTCGTTCTCGATGGCATCCACCCGCACGACGCCGGCCAGGTCCTCGACGAACTGGGCATCGCCGTTCGTACCGGCCATCATTGCGCGTGGCCGCTGCACCGGGCTCTGCACGCGCAGTCCAGCACCAGGGCCACGTTCTACGTGTACAACACCCACGACGAGGTAGAGGCCCTCGCGGATGGAATAAGGCAGGCGCAGAAATTCTTCGGGACAGCGTGATGGAGCTCGAGTCGATGTACCAGGAGATCATCCTGGAGCACTACCGCCGCCCGCTGCACGCGGGCCTGCGGGATCCCTTTGATGCCCAGGTCCAGCACATCAACCCGACCTGCGGCGACGAGGTCACGCTGCGGGTGGCGCTCAAGGATGCCGACGGCGAGCCAGTGCTAACGGACATATCGTACGAAGCGCTCGGCTGCTCCATCAGCCAGGCCAGCGTGTCCGTCATGGCCGACATGATCATCGGCAAGACCGTCAGCGAGGCCATGGCCGTCAGCGACGAGTTCCTGCGGCTGATGCAGTCGCGCGGCGAGATCGAGCCGGACGAGGATGTGCTGGGCGACGCGGTCGCCTTCGAAGGGGTGTCGAAGTATCCGGCACGGATCAAGTGCGCGTTGCTGGGCTGGATGGCCTGGAAAGACGCGACGGCCAGGGCGCTCAGCGAGCGCGGCGAGGATTAGGGAGCAGAGATGACCGACATCGCCGACACCGATGGCCGGCTGGCGCCTGATAGCCCGGAGGTTTCGGGCAGCCCGGAGACCGAGGACCTGCTGGAAGCGCTGCGGGACGTCGTCGATCCCGAGCTCGGCGTCAACGTCGTCGACCTCGGCCTGGTCTACGGTGTCACGGTCGAGCCGGACCGCACGGCCACCATCGACATGACCCTGACCAGCGCTGCCTGCCCGCTGACGGACGTCATCGAGGACCAGACCAGGGTCGCCCTGGACGGCCTGGTCCAGGACTTCCGGATCAACTGGGTCTGGCTGCCGCCGTGGGGCCCGGAAAAGATCACCGAGGACGGCCGCGAGCAGTTGCGCGCCCTCGGCTTCAACGTCTGACCGAGCGGCCGGAGTCGGTGGGGATCGCCCGCCGTTCGGGTAATCTGTCCTAGCTGTCGGTCGAGTCAAGCAAGACGCCGAGCCGGCTTGCTGGCCAGCGGGCAGCCGGAGGGGCGATGACGTCGGTAAACCGGGCCGTGGCTGGCCGCCATAGCGCGGGCCACGCAGCGCGCGCGAGGGACCGCCCGCTAGACGCCCAGGCGGCCACGGGCGAGCCGTTGTCGGCCGGACCACTCTGGATGCGTGTGGTGCCGCCGCTTGCTGCCCTGGTGGTCATCCTGTGCGGAATCGACGGCGCGTCGTACGACTATGACGAGGCAGCGACGCTGTCCGCGGTGCATCGGTCATTTCCCAACTGCTCGACATGCTCCGCAACATCGATGCGGTTCACGGGCCCTACTACGTTCTCATCTGGGTGGTCGCGCGGCTCGGCGGTACCAGCGAACTGGCGATCCGACTTCCGTCCGCGCTAGCGATGGTCGTGGCCACGGCGGGCGTCACGGCCCTTGGCCGGCGGCTGGTATCGCCGCGGGCAGGGCTGGCTGCCGGACTCGTTTTCGCAGGCCTGCCGATGGTGAGTTTCTACGGCCAGGACGCCCGGCCGTACGCGATCATGACGGCGTTCGGCACTTTCGGCAGTTACGCGCTGCTCCGAGTGCTGGAGGCCGGGCCCGGACGGCGCCGGCGCGGCTGGCTCGTGATTTATGCAGCCTGCATGGCCGGACTCGGCCTGGCGCAGGTGTTCGCCTTGCTGCTGATCGCGGCCCATGCGGTGACGGTGGCACTGCGCCTGCCCCGCCGCGAACCGGCCAGGTGGTCGCTGGCGCTGGGCTGGCTGACCGCCGTGGTGCTTGCCATTGCTGCGGGCAGCGCCATCCTCGCGCTGGGCTGGAAGCAGCGCGAATCCCTCAACACGATGACGTACCTGCCCTGGTGGACACGGCTGTATGGGCTGTTCGGCTCGGGCTGGCTAGTGCTCGCCCTTGCCGTGGCTCTGACGTCCGGGATCGCCGCGAGCGCGCTGAGTGGTCGACTTCGGGGCAACTGGCCGAGCGGCCTAGTCGCGCTGTGCGTGCCCTGGCTGGTTCTTCCGCCGGTCCTGCTACTGGTCGCATCGATAAACTACTATTCGCCGTTGTACGCGGTTCGCTATGTCGCGTACTGCGTGCCGGCGATCGCGCTGCTTGCTGGGGCGGCGCTTGACGCGCTGGGCTGGGCTGCGGGCGCTGCCGGTTTGATCGCCATCGTGCTGGCCGGGCTTCCCCTGCAGCTGAGTGAGCGGGGGCCCGGCGGCCACGGCTGGGACATCCGCACGGCAGATCGGATCATCGCAGCTCACCGCCGGCCTGGCGACGCCGTGCTCTACGGCCAGCTGGTCACGCAGTACCAGCGATTCGCTTACCCCTACGGATTGGCGTCATTGCGTGACATCAACCTCCTGCAGACGCCGGCCAAGGCCGGCAACCTCACGGGCACGACGGTAGACGGCGACTTGCTTCGTCGGCGGTTGGGCAGCGTTTCCCGGCTGTGGATATTCGGGGGCGGCCCGCGCGCCGTGGCGATTGATGGTGGCATCGCGCGGACGGCGGGATTGCGGCCAGTTCAGGTCTGGCACGTAGGTGGCATCTCGATCGAGCTCTATGAGCGGCGGCAAGACGCCGGAGCTTGATCTAGCTCGGGCGAAGCCGGATAATGCGGTCCACTCGGGCTTAATGGCACCCGAATGAGGGGCGTAGTCGTGCCGGCACGGCACATGGTGGAGGAACAGTGACGAACACTATGCCTCCGCAGTCGGACACGGCGGGATTCGCCGCCGGGATGCGGATTCCCGGATACCGGCTGGAGCAGCAAATCGGCCGGGGCGGCATGGCTGCGGTGTTCCGGGCGCACGACGAGCGGCTGGACCGTCAGGTGGCACTAAAGGTGCTGGCCCCGGCGCTGGCCCAGGACGAGGCGTTCCGGCTGCGTTTCATTGCCGAATCACGCGCCGCGGCGGCGGTGGAGGACCCCCACATCATCCCGGTCTATGAGGCCGGCGAGGCCGGCGGCGTCCTGTTCATCGCCATGCGCCTGGTTCGCGGCGGCGACCTGCGGACCCTGGTTGCCCAGAACGGGCCGCTAGTGGCCGCACGCGCGGCGTGGATCTTGTCGGCGGTCGCCTCCGCCCTGGACGCCGCGCACGCGGCGGGCCTGGTGCACCGGGATGTCAAGCCCGCGAACATGCTGCTCGACGTGAGGCCAGGGCGGCCTGACCATGTGTACCTGTCCGACTTCGGTGTGAGCAAGGCTTCCGTGGCGTCCGGCCTGACCGGCAGCGGCCAGTTCATCGGCACTGTGGATTACGCGGCGCCCGAGCAGATCCACGGCCAGCCGGTCGATGGCCGGACCGATCAGTACGCGCTCGGTTGCTCGGCATTCGAATTGCTCTGCGGGCACCCGCCGTTCTTCGGCAAGCAGTGGCTTGCTGCCATGTACTCGCACCTGGCCGAACCGCCGCCGATCGCGACATCGGTGCGCGACGAACTGCCTGCAGCAGTGGACAGCGTGTTCGCCCGAGTGCTCGCGAAGTCACCTGCTGACCGGTACGAGACCTGCCAGGAATTCGCCAGCGCGCTAAGCGCCGCCCTGCGCGTTCAGCCGTACGCCTCCGACGAGCATGCCAGTCCAGACCAACTGCAGGCGGCGGACGCTGAGGGCGATGCCACCCTGGATCCTTCCGCCATGGAACGGTTCGCGTTCAGGATCCGGGGGCCCGTCGACGCGGCCAGCGCGGCCAGCACCGACCCGCAGGCAACGGCGCAACTGACCGTCCAGGGGAGCCGGAAGGGGCAGCCGCCGGTCGGCGGCCCGGCCGCCAAGCGCTCCAGGAAACTGGTGCTCAGCGTGCTCGCGGCGGTGATCGTGCTCGGCGGGGCAACCGGCGTAGTTCTGCTGGCCATGGCCCGTAAGCCCGCTCCGGTCCGGGCCGCCCGCTACCAGTTCACCACGGAGTCCTACCTTAACGGGCTGTCGATCAGGCAGCTGTGGACCCTCGCGGCACCTGAGGGGTCTTCACTTGATGTGACGATGACGGTCAGTAACGCGACGAGCAAGGCGGTCACCGCTGAGCTTGTTGAACCAGTCCCGGTGGCAGTCACGCGCGACCCGAGCACCCTGAGCTTCACCGGCGCAGCTAAGCCTGTGACGACCGGCCGACTGGTGGTCTGGGATCTGCCACTGGCGGCTCACCGTCCGGCTGTCGTCAGCTACCAGGTGCCCGAGGCCGCTAGCGGAGTGAGCGAAGCCCGGTTGATGCGCTGGGTCGGGGCGTATATCGCAGTCTCCCCGCAGCAAGCGCTAGAAGTGATCGCCCATCGCGGTGTGCTCTGGAAGGTTTGGATCAGCCCGCTCAACCTCCAGCTGAGCGTCGGGCAGTCTGGCAGGCTCGAGGTCCTTGCTCGCCTGCACAACGGCGAACTGGCTCCTCGAGCCGACCTGCTCGGCGCGGTCTGGACAACGGCGAATCCGGCAGTACTGGCCGTGAATCGCAGCGGGAAAGTCACCGCATTGTCGGCCGACAGCGCCCTGGTCTGGGTGCAGCTCGGCGGCATCCGCGTTTCGGCGACAGTGGTGGTCATCGGCGGAGGCGGCCAGGCGCCGCTGCCTCCTTATAGCGAGCCACCTGTCCAGCAGAGTACGTCGCCGTCACCGTCGGGCCCGACGCCGACCTCGGGGTCGCCGTCACCTTCGGGCTCGACGCCCACCTCGGGGTCGTCCACGCCCACCACAGGGCCGCCCTCGTCGACGCCACCGCCGTCGCCCTCCACGGGCTAAGGTCAGGCCAGGAAGTGTGGCAAGGGGGATCAGGTGAGGCGTGGCCGAGTGACAGCCGTACTGGCGGCTGGGGCCGACAATGAGGACCTTGCCCGGCATGCGGTGACGGAGCTGCAGCCAGCCGGCGCGCGGTTGCCAGCGGAGCAATCGACGGATAGCACGATGACGGCTGCCGCGCCGCCGCTCTGGCTGGTGCCGCCGGTTGTCACGCTGGCAGTCATGCTGTGGGGCATACAGGGAGCTTCCTATTCCCGTGACGAGGCGGCGACCATGTCGGCGGTGCTGCGCCCGTTTGACGGGCTGCTCCACATGCTGGGCAAGGTCGACGCCGTTCATGGCCTTTATTACGTGATCATGTGGCCGATCGTGCGGCTCATCGGGCCTGGCGAAGTCGCGACGAGGCTGCCGTCCGCCCTGGCGATGGCGGTTGCCGCGGCGGTGATCTTCGCGCTGGGCAAGCGTCTGGTCTCGACACGAGCCGGGCTGGCCGCTGGCCTGGTATTCGCGATCTTGCCACAGATCAGCATCTACGGGCAGACCGCCCGACCTTACGCTGTTGCGGTCGCGCTTGCCGCGATCGCCAGCTATCTTCTGGTGCTCGCTCTGGAGGCCGCAGCAGCTGGCGATCGCGGTCATATGTTCGGCTGGCTGTTCGGGTACGGAGCGTGCCTGGCCGTGCTGGGATACGTGCATGTGTTCGGACTACTCCTGGCGGCGGCGCACGCGGTGCCGGTGGCACGAGGCTGGCTGCGCCGTACTGACGGCAGGACTGGCAAGTCGCTAGCGCTAGGCTGGCTGGCGGTGGTGATGGCCGCCTTCGCGGCGGCGTTCCCCGTCATCGCGGCGGCGATGCACCAGGACCTCAGCGCGGTGAGCTGGGCAAAATCCGGGGCCCTGACCGAATTTGCTGACCTCACTGGCCTGATTGGCCCGCATCTGCTGGCGGGGGCGGCTTGCGTAGCCGTCATAGGTGCGATCGCAGTGAGTGCCCGCACCGGGCGAACGCGGCTGGCGGCGAACTGGCCAGGCGATCTGATCGCGCTGTGCGTTCCCTGGCTGATCCTGCCCACAGTGATTCTCGTCGTCGCGTCATCGCTGTTCTCACCCGTATACGTGTTCCGGTACGTTATCTTCTGCGCTCCGGCCGCTGCCCTGCTCCTCGGTGCGGGACTGGCGGCGCTGGGCTGGCGGGCCGGTACCGCAGCGTTGGCGATCATGGCCGCGCTGGCCCTGCCATCACTGCTGCAGGTGCGCACCGCAGGCGGCCATGGCGATGACATTCGCGGCGCGGACCGGATCGTGGCCATGCACAGGCGGCCGGGTGACGCGCTGATATACATGTCCATCAATGAGCCCATCGAGATGGCCTATCCGTTTGGGATCGGTCCCATCGCGAACGTCGTGCTGGGCGAGTCGCCGAACGGCTCCGGTACTCTCGGCGGGACGTGGGCGCCGCTGCCGGTTGTACAACGGAGGATCAGGACGGCGCGCAGGATGTGGCTCGTCCAGCTCGCGTCTGGCCAGGATCCGGAACCCGCAGGCCAGCCACCGGCGATCCTGCATAACTACGGCTTCCGCAAAGTCCGGACCTGGCACACCACCGGGGTCTGGCTGACCCTGTACGTGCGACGTCACGACAGGTGACCGCAGCGGCGCAAGAAACCTCCATCGCCGGACTGGGGATGCATGGGGAGGCCTCCCCATTGACTCAGTGTGTGCGGGCTGGCAGGGTGCTTGCGGAAGGTCGCGTAGGATAGTGCGGCATTTACTATATGCCCAAGTGTATTGGGGGATCGGTGCGGCGTCCCCGGGTCATAGCGGCTGTGGTGGCTGTGGCTGAGAATCGTCTTTTTGGGCGGCATGGGGTGAGGGAGTTGCAGCCGGCGGGGGCGGGGTCGCAGGCGGCTGCGGGGTCGCCGGCGGGGGCGGGGTCGCGGGCGGCTGCGGGGTTGCCGGCTGGGCGGTTGCCGGGGGTGGCGGGGCCTGCGGGTGGTGGGGTGGCGAGGGCGGCGGGGGTGCCGTTGTGGGTGGTGCCGCCGGTGGTGACGCTGGCGGTGATGGTGTGGGGTATCGGGGGAGCGTCGTATTCGCGGGATGAGGCGGCGACGTTGTCGGCGGTGCAGCGGCCGTTTCACGGGTTGTTGCGGATGCTGAGCAATATCGACGCGGTGCACGGCGCGTATTACGTGTTGTTGTGGCCGGTGGTGCGGGTGCTGGGGGCGGGGGAGGTGGCGACGCGGCTGCCGTCGGCGGTGGCGATGGCGGTGGCGGCGGCGGCGATCTTCGGGCTGGGGCGGCGGCTGGTGTCGGCGCGGGCGGGGCTGGCCGCTGGGCTGGTGTTCGCGGTGTTGCCGGAGGTCAGCTTGTACGGGCAGACGGCCCGGCCGTATGCGCTGGCGACGGCGCTGGCGGCGGTGGCCAGTTACCTGCTGGTGCGGGCCATGCAGGACGCGGCGGGCGGCGACCTGGGGCGGATGCGGGGCTGGCTGGTCGGGTACGGGGGGTGCCTGGCGGCGCTGGGTTACATTCACATGTTCGGGCTGCTGCTGGCGGCGGCGCACGTGGTGGTGGTGGCGCGGTTCTGGGTTCGCCATTCCGGCCGGGCGGGGCGGTTGCTGGCGGCGGGCTGGCTGGGGGTGGTGGCGGGGGCGTTCGCGGTGGCGGGCGCGGTGCTGGCGGAGACCATGCGGCAGGCCAGCACGCTGACCTGGGTCAAGCCCGCATCCATCGTAGGCCTCACTGGCCTCACTAGCCTCATTGGCCCTCGGCCGATGGCGGAGGCGGCGGGCCTGGTGGTGCTGGCGGGGGTCACGGTGGGCGCGTTTGCCGGGTGGGCGCGGCTGCGCGCGGACTGGCCCGGCGACCTGATCGCGTTGTGCGTGCCCTGGCTGATCGGCCCGGCGGTGATCTTGATCGCGGTGTCGTCGCTGGTCACGCCCCTGTACGTATTCCGGTACGTGCTGTTCTGCGCGCCGGCGGCGGCGCTGCTGGTGGGGGCGGGGCTGGCGGCATTGGGGTGGCGGGCCGGGGCGGCGGCGCTGGCGGTGATCGTCGCGCTGGGGGTGCCGATGCTGCTGCATGTCCGCACTGCCGGGGGACACGGTGATGACATCCGCGGCGCGGACCAGATCGTGGCGGCGAACATGCGGCCGGGCGACGCGCTGCTGTACCTGAGCTTCGGTGAGCCCATCGAGATGGCCTACCCGTACGGGCTGCGCCGGCTCGAAAACGTCGCGCTGGGCGGGACGCCGAACTACTCCGGCAACCTGGGCGGCACGTGGGCGCCGCCGCCGGTGGTGACCAGCCGCATCGACACCGCGCGCCGGATGTGGCTGGTCCAGCTCGCCCACGGCCTCTACCAGACCTCCCCCGGCCGCGCCGCCCGCGATCCTGCCCAACCACGGCTTCAGCAAAGCCCGGACCTGGCACGAAACCGGGGTCTGGCTCACCCTCTACGTCCGCCACGCCACCAGCTGACCTACCCAGCCGGGCGCCGCCTGGCGCTCGGTGCCAGCCCGGCCGCTTGCGTGCGCGATTGCGTCACGCCAGGCCGGGTAGACCGCCCAGATGCAGCGGGTAGGGAGGCGACCCCTTCAGTGAACGTGGATTTCCTGCGGCCGCTATACGAAGAAATCGGAGATTACGTCTCGGTCTACCTGGACACCGACCGGATCCATGAGGAGAACGCCGCAGCGGCCATCGGGATCCGCTGGAAGGACGCCAGGGAGCGACTGGCCGAGGCTGGCGCAAGCCCGGCCACGCTTGACGCGGTCGCTGAGGTAATCGGGGACAGGCACGACGCTTCGCTGGGCCGGGCAGTATTCGCGCGCCACGGCGATGTCGCTTTCACCGGAGCGCTGACCGCGCCACCGCGACGGGAGATCGCGCGGCTAGCCGTGCTGCCGCACCTGATGCCGCTGGTGGCCCAGCATCCCCCGCCGATCCCGCACGTGCGAGTAAGCGCTACCCGGACCGGCGGAGAGATCGTCGCGATCGGCGGTACCGGCCAAGGCTGGCGGGACTGGGTGGCCGGCCGACAGTGGCCCGTGCACAAGACGCAGGTAGGCGGCTGGTCACAAGACCGTCTCCAGCGGCACGTCGAGGAGACATGGAACGAGAATGCCAAGGCGCTGGCGGCGGAAGTGGCCGCGGCGGCCGCCCAGGTCGGTGCCCGGCACGTGATCGTGGCCGGAGACGTCCGGGCCCGGACCCTTCTGCTCGATCACCTGAGCACGCCATTGCGGGAGTCCGCCGCCGTGGTGGAACAGGAAGTCGCCGCAGACGGCCAAGCCATGGCCGAGGCCGCTGACCGGGCCCTAGCGCTCTGGGCCGACCGCGACGTGCGGACGCGCTTCGACGACTGGGGGAGCCGGCTCGCCCACGGCCGGGCCGTCGAGGGCCTGGAATCCACCATGGCCGCGTTCCGCGAGGGCCAGGTCTCGGACCTGTTCCTCGCCGACAATCCGTCTTCGACGGCATCGGCATGGATTGGTTCTGCCGGTACCGACCTGGCAGCATCGCCGGGAGGAGATGCTGGACTGGAATGTGACCGAGCCGGTGGCCGACCGTGCTGATGCGGCCATTCTGCGGGCGGTCGTCCGCACCGATGCCGAGTTGCATTTCCTGCCTGACGATCTCGTGGCAGCCGGGAACCCGGCGGCCTGTCGGCGGTATCGCCCGGCCACGGGACGGAGTAGCCGCCACGCTCCGCTTCCCAGTTGCGAGCAGCTGACTACGGCAGCGGGTCAGCGGGGCGGGCCGGCCGTCAGCCTCGCGCGGAAGTCGGCCAAGGAGTCGGACTTCTCGTCCGACGATGCCCAGCGAGTCTCCAGCCACCAGGTACAGCCGGCCGCGTTCCAGCCCGCGACCGTTCGCGCCGCCGCGTCGGGGTCAGCGGCCGGCGTCTCACCGTCGGCGATGAGGTCGAATCCCGGCGGCACATTGTGATCGGCCAGCCAGCTCGCCACAGCACGGGCGTCTTCTGGCCCGGGATCCCCCTCGACGTGCTGGTACTGCGGGATCACGCCGTCGCATCGCAGCGCCCGCCGCATTGACTTGGGTGCGGGCCACACCCCGACTACCCACATCGGGATACGGTTTTGCACCGGCTTCGCGGCCGCGCTGAGGTCGAGTCGGCCCGTCTCATAGTCGTAATGCTGGCCGTGGTAGCTGCGGCCGCCCTGCCAGAGCGTCCGGATCAGGTCGATGCCCTCATCCAGCATTGCGGCGCGCTCGCGCAGGTCCGTCGCCTCGCCGGTGTCGGGCAGATCGGTACCGAGCGCGCCCACTCCGACGGCCAGGATGGCCCGGCCCGCCGACAGCTGGTCGAGCGTCGCAACCTGGCTCGCGACCTTCCACGGCCGTCGCCAGGGCAGCGGAGTGAGCATCGTGCCCAGCCGGATCCTGTTTGTCCTGGCTGCCATGGCGGCCAGCATCGTCCAGGCGTCCGGCCCGTAGGCCGCCTCCCAGACGAAGATGCCGTCCCAGCCGGCCTGCTCGGCAAGTACTGCCAGCTCAAGTTGCTCGGTCGCGGTGCCAGACGGGATGACGGCACCACAGTGAATGGGTCGGTTAGCCATGCTGACGGTGTTACCACAGCCGTCTGACATCGCGTGGCCAGCGGAGCGGCCAGATCGGATTGTGGCCTTGGTGGCGACGGCGCTCGGCTCGCCTGGTAGGCGCGTTTCTGCCGGTCCGTGACAGCCGGGAGCGATCGTCGGCTAGACTCGCGACATCATGACTCGCGGCCTGCTCCTTCTTGGCCGCGGCGAGGCCCGGTAACCAGTCCGGTCGGCCCCTCGCCGCGGGTCGTTCTGCTGCGCCGGCCGATGTCCGCCCGGTTCGCATCCTCAGGAGCAGAGCACAGCCATGAGCAATACTTCCCTGCAGCGCCCTTCCGGCATGCCGTGTCATCGTTACCGTCCGTTCCCCGCAGTTGACCTGCCTGACCGCCAGTGGCCGACCCGCACGATCACCGCGGCGCCGCGGTGGCTGTCCACTGACCTGCGGGACGGCAACCAGGCCCTGATCGACCCCATGAACGTCGCGCGTAAGCAGGCCATGTTCGAACTGCTAGTCCGGATGGGCTACAAGGAAATCGAGGTCGGCTTCCCCGCGGCCAGCCAGACTGATTTCGACTTCATCCGCGACCTGATCTCCAGTGGCGCGATCCCTGACGACGTACGCATCTCGGTGCTGACCCAGGCCAGGGACGAGCTGATCGAGCGGACCGTGCAGTCGCTGGTGGGCGCGCGACTGGCCACCGTGCACATGTACAACGCCGCGGCACCGCTGTTCCGCAGCGTGGTCTTCGGCTGGGACAGTGACGGGCGGCAGGAGTGCAAGGCCGTCGCGGTCGACGGCACCCGCGCGGTCATGAAGTACGCGGAGGAGTTTCTGCGCGGCACCGACTTCGGCTACGAGTACTCGCCGGAGATCTTCATGGACACCGAGCTGGATTTCTCGCTGGAGATCTGCGACGCGGTCATGGATGCCTGGCAGCCCGGCCCGGACCGCGAGATCGTGCTGAACCTGCCCTGCACGGTGGAGCGGTCCACGCCCAACGTGTACGCCGACCAGATCGAGTGGATGAGCCGCAACCTGTCCAGGCGCGAGCACATCGCGCTGTCGGTGCACACCCACAATGACCGGGGAACGGCGACCGCCGATGCCGAGCTAGCCATGCTGGCGGGCGCCCAGCGAGTGGAAGGCTGCCTGTTCGGTAACGGCGAGCGGTCCGGCAACGTCGACCTGATCACCCTCGGCCTGAACCTGTACAGCCAGGGCATCGACCCGATGATCGACTTCAGCAACATCGACGAAATCCGGCGCACCGTCGAATACTGCAACGGGATCGGCGTGCACGAACGCCATCCCTACGCGGGCGACCTGGTCTACACCTCGTTCTCCGGATCGCATCAGGATGCGATCAAGAAGGGCTTCGACGACCTGGAGCGCAAGGCCGCCGCGGCGGGCCGGCCGATGAGCGAGCTGCCCTGGCAGATGCCGTACTTGCCGATCGATCCCAAGGACGTCGGCCGGACCTACGAGGCCGTCATCCGGGTGAACTCGCAGTCCGGCAAGGGCGGCGTGGCCTACATCATGAAGACCGATCATCACCTGGACCTGCCGCGGCGGCTGCAGATCGAGTTCAGCCAGGTCATCCAGCGCCACACCGACACCGAGGGCGGCGAGGTGGACGCCGGTGAGATGTGGCAGATATTCGCGGCCGAGTACCTCGAGCCCGGCCCGTTCGAGCTGGTGAGCTATGCGGCTGTCAGTGAAGGCGGGACGGAGCGAGTTGATTGCACCGTCCGTGCCTACGGCGCTACGTACGACCTTTCGGGAATCGGCAACGGTCCCATCGCCGCCTTCTGCGCCGCCGTCTCTGAGATCGACCTGGGCCTCGGCGGGCTGAGCGTGCGGGTGCTCGACTACGCCGAACACGCGCTCACCGCCGGCCGGGACGCGGAGGCGGCAGCGTATCTCGAGATCGAGGTCGGCGACCGGGTGCTATGGGGCGTCGGGATCAGTTCGTCGATCGTCCGAGCCTCAGTGGCCGGCGTGATCAGCGCGCTGAACCGGGCGGCCAGGGCGCAGGCGAGCTAGCGGCGGTAGAAAGGCGCGCCGAAGGCGGCGAACCACTGGTCGATATAGTCCGGCTCGCTTTCGCCGGGGAACGTCGCGTCGATCGGGAAGCCGGACTCCTGCGCCGGGGCCAGGGCGGCGGCCTGTTCCACCGCTGCGACCACCACGTCTTTGACGCTGTCGTCGGCCGGGTCGTCCACGGTCACCGAGATGACCAGGCCCTCGCCGGCGAACTGGACCGACAGCCACGCGGCGGCGGCCGAGCGGGCCTGGGGAATGGCGCGCAGCCTTGCGCCGATGTCGGCGAGCAGCCAGTCCGGACTGGCGGGCAGCGGCCCGAGGCTGATCCGGCCGGCGGGCTCGCCGTCGTCGCCCGCCGCCAGGTAGGCGACGCCCTGAGGGTAGACCGGGACGCTCTCGCTCGCGCCGGCATTAAGCGCGATACCGATCGAACCCGGCAGCAGCCTGGCCAGGTCGGCGGCCTGGACGACCGCGTACGGCACGGTCGCCTCCGGATACGCGGGCGTGTCCGGGCAGGCAAGCTCGTGCAGTAACTCGGCTGACGAATAGGCGGGCACGAAGTCGCTGCCGAGGTAGGTCACCGTCGGCAGGGTCACAGCGGTGCCCCTGATGACAGGTCTGCCGTCGTCCGGTAACGGCAGCCAGAGCCGGGCCGACTTCAGCGCGTCGAGCAGGTCGCCGATGCGCGAGGCGTCCCTGACGGCCGCCGCGAGCGCGCGCTCGACGGCGCTGACCGGCGGGCCGCCTGCGTTGCGGTCGGCGGGATCGGTGCCTACTGGCGGTGCGCCCGCCTGGGCGGGCGTGACACTCTTGCCATCGGTGGCGATGCTCACGTTCATTTTACGGATAGTAAGCGCTTCGAGGCGGTGAGTAATGGTAAACGGCCGACGTGCCTCCCAGCGCTGGCGAGATGTTGGCCCGGAGCGCATCGAGCACTGGCTGGACTCGTTCGGGGAGCGTCATGGCGCGCTGGTAACTGAGGCGGGCACCGAGATCGTCACCGTCCGTGCCGCCGACGGAGCCGTGGCCGAATGCCACCTGCCGTTTCCTCCCATGCTGGCCGGGAGCGGCGGCTCCGGAGCGGTACTCGCGGCGCACGCGGGCGCCGACCGGACCGTCGCGGTGCTGCTGGTGCGGCTCGGCGGGTTTGCGGCAGGCGTCTTCACCGGGCCTGACGCCCGGCTGGTCGCGTCGAAGGTCGGCAGTCGGCTCGTACATGGCCGCAGCGCCGCGGGCGGAACATCGCAGCACCGGTTCGCCCGGCGCCGGGAGAAGCAGGCCCGCGAGGCGCTGGAGGCCGCCGCTGACTGCGCGGCCGCGGTGTTCAGCGGCTACGTTGGCCGGCTAGACGCTCTGGTGCTGGGCGGGGACAAGCGCGCCGTGTCCGCGCTGCGCGACGACGTCCGACTGCGGCCTTACTTCGACCTCGCGGTCGCGAGGTTCCTGACGGTGCCCGATCCGCGCCTGGCCGTTCTCAAGGACACGCCGCGCCAGTTCCGCTCGATCCGCATCAAGCTCACCGAGCCGGCCGAATAGTTCCTCACGCAGCGACAGAGCCCGAGACGCATTTTCCGGCTATAGTGCCAATGTGAGTAGCACTAAAGCGCCAGTCGAGATTCAGCAACTGAGCACGGCCGAGGCGGAGGCGCTCATCCGGGAGGCGCGCAGGCGCCAGCGGCGTCGGCACCTCGTGGCGGGTACGGTCGTCATGGTTGTGCTGGCCGGGGTCGGCGCGGCGGGCACCATGCTCAGCCAGGCTGGCCATCCGCCGGCGACGAAGCGGCCGGCGGCTTCTCATCCGCGGCCAGCAGTTCGTCCAGTTGCTGGCCAGGTCGCCGGGCGGCCAGGCCCGACTAATTCGACCGTGCTCATGTGGCCGGTCGGGGCCGAGCAGGATGGCACGATCTACTTGGACAACCTGCGCACCGGGCGCCTCGGCTGGGCAACTCCGGTGGTCGACCCCGGCGAGTACCAGCCGATCATGCTGGTCGACGGCCGGATCATCTATGTCACGAACAGCGGGGTGTCGGCTAACGACGTGCTGACCGGCAAGACGCTAGTGCTAGGCCACGAAACCACGTTCGCGCCGGCTGCTCGGCCGGACCAGATCTGGCTCGAGTACGGCCGGATTGTCAGGCTCGTTTCAGTTCTAAGCGGCCGGCCGGGTCGCCGTACCGTGCTGCCACGCGGATCTGCGCTGATCGCCGGAACTGATGCGGGCCTGCTGTTGCAGGGGGAGGACCTCGCCTCACTCTGGCTGTGGAAACCCGGTACGGCACCGAGAAGACTGCCGTACTCGCGGCTTGCCCAGGCCTTCGCGGTGAGTCCGCGGATGGTCGCTTACGATACCGGCTGCGTGGAAGAGGGGACATCGCCGTACCTACTCTACGGTGGCAATTACGGCTATAGCGCATGCACGACCATGAGGGTCTTTGACGTCGTCACTGGCAGGCTCCGGTCCTTCCCTGCGCCGCCGGGAACGATCGGATGGGTACCGAGCCACGGAGGGTATTGGTCCGCCAGCGCACTATCGAGTGCGATGATCGCTGCAAAAGCGGTGGTTGCGCCCGCGAGCCAGGGCATAGCCAGGGAATTCGTCCTTCCCGTTACCGGCCGCGACAGCCGGGCCACTGCTGTTCCATCGTCGGCCGCTTTCCTGCTCTCGGTGACCGCATGGTCGGGCCAGTGGCTGTTCTATCAGGGTCCTGACGAGCGGATGTGGGCCTACCAGGTAACGACGAGGAAGGTCCGGTCATCGCGGACCCAGTGCTGCCAGTACACGACAATGACCACGTTCAAATGACCAAACACATGTCGGGTAACGATGACCGCGGTCAGCTGCCGGTCGTCCTCGGGCCGGTATCGAACGGGGAATTCATGCCGGCCGCAGCTGGCGAAGACGATATCCGGCTGGCTGAAGACGTGCTGCGACGCGCCGCAGCAGCCGCAGACAAGCTGAGTATCGACCGCCGCCGGTTCCTGCAGACCGCAGGCGGCATGGCCGTTGTGCTCGCTGCCCTGAACACGGCCGCGTGCTCGGGCAGCAGCAGCCGGCCAAGGGCGGCGCGTTCGGGCGGCAGCTATCAGACGCCACCGCCGGAGGACCTGCCGGCCTGCGAGCACGCGCTCGGCAGCCACGGCGAGTTCATCGTTGACGTGCACACCCATCACATCATGCCGCGCCTGCCGTGGCGCGTGACCGCTCCGGCGACGCTGCAGCTCGTCATGGACATGCTGCCGCCTGACTGCACCGCATCGAATCCGCTGACATGCGTGGACCGCGGCGCTTACCTGCACGACGTGTTCCTGGCGAGCGACACGACCGTCGCCTTGCTGTCCGACCTGCCCAGCGCCGGCGAGTCGACCGACCCGATGCCGTTCAATGATGCCGAAGGCACCCTGCAGATGGTGACCGGGCTGACCCGCGGCGGATCATCGCGGCTGTTGCTGCAGAACGTGCTGGCACCCAACTTCGGACCGCTGGCCGCCTCGCTGGAGGAAATGACGCGCAACGCCGAGACCGGCAAGGTATCAGCGTTCAAGGTCTACACCGCCTGGGGTCCGGGCGGCCGCGGCTTCAGCCTGGACGATCCCGCGATCGGCTTGCCGGTCGTGCAGCACGCCAGCGATCTCGACGTGAAGGTGATCTGCGCGCACAAGGGGCTGCCGCTCCTTGACTTCGCCAGCACCTGGAATCAGCCCCGCGACATGGTCGCCGTCTCCCGGCAGTTCCCGGACATGCAGTTCGTGGTCTATCACGCCGGCTGGACGCCCAACCACGTCGAGGGACCCTACGATCCGGCCGCACCGGTTGGCGTGGACTCCCTGCTGAAAGCGCTCGACGACTACCGCGTGCCGCCTGACAGCAACGTCTGGGCTGACATCGCGTCCCTGTGGCGGGTGCTGCTGGCCCAGCCAGATCAGGCGGCGCACGCCATCGGCAAGCTGCTCAAGCGCCTCGGCACCGGCCTGCTGCTGTGGGGCACCGACAGCGTCTGGTACGGGCCGCCGCAGACGCAGATCATGGCCTTCCGCGCCTTTCGCATCTCGGCCGAGTACCAGGACCGCTACGGCTATCCCGAGCTGACCGACGCGGTGAAGGCGCGCGTTCTCGGCCTGAACGCGGCGGAGTTGTTCGGGCTCGATCCGGAGGCCACCCGATGCGCGCTGGACGCGGACATATTGGCGCAGAGCAGGCCGGTCCAGCGCGCCCTCGCGGCCGCCGGCGAACTGCCCGCCCCCTGGGTGCCGCGCGGGCCGGTCAGCCGCGTCCAGATGCAGCAGTGGCGAGCGCACGAGACCGAGCCCTGGCTGCCTACCTGACGCAAACCGCGTGGCTGACAGGGCGCGGGTTCGGGTACGCTTCGGCCATGCAACCGCTCCTGTCGTGACGCCGTGCCCCAGTTCAAGGGGTGAAGTCTGTCCGGCGTCCGACCCGAAGGTGGAGCGAGTTTCTCATGATCTCGGCACGTGAAGTCGAGCTGCGCGCTGGCGCGCGCCTGCTGCTGGAGAGCGCGTCTTTCCAGGTCGCCGCGGGCGACAAGATAGGCCTGGTGGGCCGGAACGGGGCCGGCAAGACGACGCTGGCCAGAGTGCTCGCGGCGGAGGGGCAGCCAGCCGCCGGGCACATTCAGTCGGGCGGCTCAGTCGGCTACCTGCCGCAGGACACCAGGGTAGGTGACCTGGAGGCGCTGGCGGTGGACCGGATCCTGTCCGCGCGTGGCCTGGACTCGCTGCTGGCCGGACTGCGCGAAGCCGAAGTGCAGATGGCCGACGCCAATCCCGCTCGCCGGGACGCCGGCGTGCGCCGCTACGGCCACCTGGAGGAACGGCTGACAGTGCTGGGCGGCTACGCCGCCGAATCAGAGGCGGCGTCACTGGCAGCGAGCCTCGGGCTGCCGCAGAAAGTGCTGAAGCAGCCACTGCGCACACTGTCCGGTGGCCAGCGGCGTCGCATCGAGCTGGCCCGGATCTTGTTCGGCGGTTCCGAGACGCTGCTGCTGGACGAGCCCACTAACCACCTGGACGCGGACTCGGTGAGCTGGCTGCGCGACCACCTCCGCTCGTTTCGCGGCGGCCTCGTCGTGATCAGCCACGACACCGGCCTGCTCGACACCGTCGTGAACAGGGTCTTCCACCTCGATGCCGACCGCGCTGTGCTGGACATCTATAACCTCGGCTGGAAGGCCTACCTGGAGCAGCGCGAGACCGACGAGCGACGGCGCCGGCGCGAGCGGATGAACGCCGAGCGGCAGGCAACCGCGCTGCAGTCGCAGGCCGACAAGATGCGGGCGAAGGCAACCAAGGCCAAGGCAGCCCAGAACATGCAGAAGCGCGCCGAGCGCTTGCTCGCTGGTGTCAGCGCCGAGCGCTCGGCCGAGCGCGTGGCGAAGCTGCGTTTCCCGGTCCCGGCGCACTGCGGCAAGACTCCGCTGAGCGCCCAGGGGCTGTCGAAGTCCTACGGCTCGCTCGAAGTTTTCACCGACGTCGACGTGGCCGTCGATCGGGGCGCCCGGGTCGTCGTGCTCGGGCTGAATGGGGCAGGCAAGACTACGCTGCTGCGGCTGCTGGCCGGAGTCGAGGAGCCAGATACCGGTCAGGTGCTGCCCGGCCACGGATTGCGGCTCGGCTATTACGCCCAGGAACACGAGACCCTGGATAACGCGCGGACGATCCTGGAGAACATGCGATCGGCGGCGCCCGACCTCGCCGAGAGCGAGCACCGCAGCATTCTGGGGTCGTTCCTGTTCTCCGGCGACGACGTGGCAAAGCCGGTCGGGGTGCTGTCGGGCGGCGAGAAAACGCGGCTCGCACTCGCGCTGCTGGTGGTCTCCGGAGCCAATGTGCTGCTGCTCGACGAGCCGACGAACAACCTTGATCCGGCCAGCCGAGCGGAGATCCTTTCCGCGCTGCGCCGTTATGCCGGCGCCATCGTCCTGGTCACTCACGATGAGGGCGCGGTCGACGCGCTGCAGCCTGAGCGCGTCGTGCTGCTGCCCGACGGTGTCGAGGATTCGTGGAGCGAGGAGCTCGCCGATCTGGTGGCGCTGGCTTAGCACGAGAAAGAATGATCGTTTTTTGCGTGCGTCTGGGTAGCCGATCACGAGCTAATGGGTGATCATGGCGGAATACGGTAACGCAGCGGTCAACAGCTCACCGGGAGGTTCGCGTGACCGAGACTCTCAAGAAGGGCACCAGGGTCACCGGTGCCGACCGTACGAAGCTGGCGGCTGACCTGAAGAAGCGGTACGGCGCCGGCGAGAGCATCAGGTCGCTTGCCGCGTCCACCGGCAGGTCGTACGGATTCATTCACCGGATCCTGAGCGAGAGCGGCGTTGCTCTGCGCGGTCGTGGCGGCGCGACTAGGGGCAAGGCCAAGTCAAAGGCCTGATGTCCGGTCCCGGCGGAACTGAGCTTTCCATAGACGGCGCTGTCGCCACCGTCACGCTGAACCGTCCCGAGCGCCGCGAACGCGATGACGCCCGCCACCTGGCTCGGGCTGGCGCAGATCGGCGATTCGATACCAGAGCAGGTCCGCGTGGTTGTCGTCCGGGGCGCGGGACCGTCATTTTGCGCTGGCATCGATTTGCGACTGTTCAGCTCCGAAGGCGTGCCCGGCGAGGAAAGGCCGCCGCCCGGTGACGCGGCGGACTTCGACCAGACCATCGCCGGCTACCAGGCCGGTTACCGCTGGCTGCGCAATCCGCAGTTCGTCTCGATCGCGGCCGTGCAGGGGCACGCTATCGGCGCAGGCTTCCAGCTGGCCCTCGCCTGTGACCTCCGGATCCTCGCCGACGACGCCAAGCTGTGCATGAAGGAGCCAGCCCTCGGGCTGGTCCCCGACCTGACCGGAACCAAGCCGCTCGTGGACCTCGTGGGCCTGGCCAGGGCAATCGAGATCTGCCTGACGGCCCGGATGGTGGGCGCGGAGGAGGCCGTCGCGCTCCGGCTGGCAGAGCTCGTCGTGCCCGGGGCTGCGCTGGATGCCGCGGTGACCGACCTGGTGGCCGCGCTGTTGTCGACAAACGCCGAGGCGGCGCGCGCTACCAAGGCATTGCTGGCCCAGGCCGCGGGCAACACGCTGGATCAGCAGGCAGCGGCCGAGCGCCAGGCGCAGGCGCAACTGCTCAAGTACCGAGCCGGGTAACCGGACCCCGTTTCCCTCATCAAACGGTTCGCCGTCAGCGGAGCCGGGATGATCCCAGCGTGCTGCTAGGTTCACCGGTCATGACCATGCAGACCCAGTGGCACGCCATGCGGGGCTTCACCCGCGATCCGTCGGTGACCAAGCAGCGGCTGACGCCGGGCACGGTGCGGCGGATCGTCGGCTATGCCCGGCCGCACCGGCTGGATCTTTCTGTCTTCCTGGTGGCGGCCGCGCTGGACGCGGTTGTCACCGTGCTGTACCCGGTGGCGCTGGCTGTCGTTATCGACCGGGGCATCATCCCGAAGCAGGTCAGCGTAGTGATCGCCGTCGCCGCGGCAGTTGCGGGGCTTGCTATTTTCGACGCCTTCCTCGGCGTCGTCCAGCGGTACTTTACCTCGCGGGTTGGTGAGGGGCTTATCTACGATCTGCGCACCCAGGTATTCGGGCACGTCCAGCGGCAACCGATCGCGTTCTTTACCAGGGCGCAGACCGGGTCGCTGGTGAGCAGGCTCAACAACGACGTCATCGGCGCGCAGCAGGCGCTGACCTCGACGCTGGCGTCGGTGGTGTCCAGCGTGCTGCAGCTGGCGCTGGTGCTGGCGGCGATGTTCTTCTTCTCCTGGCAGGTCACGGTGGTCGCGCTGGTGCTGATCCCGGTCTTCCTGTACCCGGCCAGGCGGGTCGGCCGCAGGCTTCAGCGGCTCACCAGGGAGTCGATGCAGCTCGACGCCCAGATGGGCTCGACGATGACCGAGCGGTTCAATGTGGCCGGCGCGATGCTGGCCAAGCTGTACGGCCGTCCGGCTGATGAGCTGGAGCTGTTTTCCGGGCGCGCAGGCCGGGTCCGTGATATCGGCGTGCTCACGGCGCTGTGGGGCAGCGCGCTCGTGACCGGTTTGGGCTTGCTCGCGACGCTGTCGACGTCGGCCGTCTACGGGCTTGGCGGGTGGCTGGTCATCCACGGGTCCTTGCAGATAGGCGGCATGGTCGCGCTGGCCACCCTGCTGAGCAGGCTGTACGGGCCCATCACTTCGCTGTCCAACGTGCAGGTCAACGTCATGACAGCGCTGGTCAGCTTCGACCGGGTCTTCGAGGTGCTGGACCTGAAGCCGCTGATCGACCAGAGCCCGGGCGCCAGGCCGCTGCGGGCCGGGCCAGGCGCTCCGGACATCGAGTTCGATCAGGTCAGCTTCCGCTACCCGGCGGCCTCGGAGGTCTCGCTAGCGTCCCTTGAGTCGATTGCCCTGCCGGCCCCGGAAAAGGCAGGGCCCGGCCATAACGCGCTCACCGATGTCAGTTTCCGCGCGCCGGCCGGCAAGCTGACCGCGCTTGTCGGGCCATCGGGCGCCGGCAAGACAACGATCACGCACCTCGTGTCCAGGCTGTACGACCCGACAAGCGGCGTGGTCCGGATCGGCGGGGCGGATATTCGCGAGGTAACGCTGGACTCGCTGCACGACGCGGTCGGCGTCGTTACCCAGGACGCGCACCTGTACCACGACACCATCCGCGCTAATTTGCTCTATGCCCGTCCGGCGGCTACCGAGCATGAGCTGATCCTGGCGTGCCAGGCGGCGCAGATCTGGGAACTGGTAGCGGAGCTGCCCGACGGCCTGGACACTGTCGTCGGCGATCGCGGTTACCGGCTATCGGGCGGGGAGAAGCAGCGCGTCGCACTGGCCCGGCTGCTGCTGAAGGCGCCGTCGGTGGTCGTACTCGACGAGGCCACAGCGCACCTGGACTCCGAGTCGGAGGCGGCCGTGCAGCGCGCGCTGAAGACGGCGCTGGCCAGCCGGACCTCCCTGGTCATCGCGCACCGGCTGTCGACGATCAGGGAAGCCGACCAGATCCTGGTGGTGGACGACGGCAGGATCATCGAGCGCGGCGAGCATGAGAGCCTGCTGGCGGCGGGCGGCCTGTATGCCGAGCTGTACCAGACCCAGTTCGCCGGTCAGGAAGTTGCTTGACCGGGGTCCGGTTCCGCTAACTCCCCGTAGCCCACGCGGCGCAGGTCAGTCCCGGCGACCGACTCGATCTCGGTGAGCTGCGCGGCGCTGAGCTGGCGCTGCCAAGCGCCTGGGCCGGGGCCGGGGTCGGCCGGGCCGGGCACGAGCACCGGCCCCACCGCGTCACCGACAAAATCTGACAAGGCGGCCGCCGTCGCGGCCGGATGGCGGATCAGGTGCTCATACCGCAGCGTCGTAAGCTGGCCGGCGGACATGGTGCTGCGCAGCCTGGCCATGGCCCGCACCGAGCCGCGCCACCGCAGGGCGCACTTGCCGGCCAGGGTGAGATCCGGCCAGGAAACCAGGTCCTGCTCGCTCTCGATGCCAAAGAACGGGTTGGGGAACTCGGTCTCCACGTTGGCCATTCCTGGCTTGAACCAGGCCAGCGACTGGTTATCGGCGAGCATGGCCGCGACCACGTCCCGGCCGTCCCGCACGATCTGCACCAGCTTCGCGTCCGCGAAGGCATCGACGAGGGTTTCCGCGCAATACATCAGGTCGGGGCTGGCGTCGCCATACCTGACAATGTCACGTTCGGCGACGCAGGAGGCCGGGCCCGTCACCTGGCCGGCGTCGCGGCAGGCCGGCGAGCAAGTCAGGCAGCCATGCGCGGTCACCTGCCAGGCTTGCGCGAAGGCATCGCGCAGGACGGTAGCGGCTGCGTCGCTGCGCCCGCGCTGGATGGACGGGCTCCTGGCGAAGGCATATACCACGCCCTGCACGGCTTCCTGGCCGATAGTCAGGTGAAAGCCGCGGGACCGCTTGAAGGCGCGCCCTACCAGGTCCGCGCCGGAGTGCGGGGCGCTGATGATAAAGACCGGCTGGCGGACCTTACGGCCGTTTACGACCAGAATGTGCGGACGGGGTGGCATAGCTACCCATCAGTGTGACACTACCGGCCAGGTGCCCGGTGCCAGCCTGGAGCCGGCTGCAGGTCAGCGCGGTTGCGGTGAGCGTCCGCCGACGCGACGGCAGTGATGGCTGGCGTGGGTGTCCAGGTTGAGCGCGGCCTGGATCAGCGGCACGTGACTGAATGCCTGCGGCGTATTACCGACCTGCCGTCCGTACCGGGGGTCATACTCCTCGCTTAGCAGGCCGAGATCATTGCGCAGCGCCAGCAGCCGCTCGAAGATCGCCACTGCCTCGTCGTACTCTCCGATCAGGTGCAGCGCATTAACCAGCCAGAAGCTGCACGCCAGGAACGCTCCCTCGGCGCCTGGCAGGCCGTCGACGTCGGCCCTGGTGCCTTCCTGGGCCACCTTCGCCGGCTGCGTGTAACGCAGCACGAGCCCGTCCCGCATGAGCTCGCGCTTGATGACCCGGACCGTGGACACGACTCGCGGGTCATCCGGCGGCAGGAAGCCCACCTCCGGTATGAGCAGGACCGACGCGTCCAGCTCGGAACTCCCGTAGTACTGGGTGAAGACGCCGCGCGCGGTGTCGTAACCCTGCTCGGTGACCTGCGCGTGGATCTCGTCCCGGATTGCACGCCAGCGCTCGAGCGGGCCAGGGTTGCCCTGCTCGACCAGGTGGATCGCCCGGTCGAAGGCAACCCAGGCCATCACCTTGGAATGCACGAAATGCCGTCGCGGGCCGCGCACCTCCCAGATGCCCTCGTCCGGCTCGTCCCAGTGCTTCTCCAGGAAATCGAGAAGCTGGCGCTGCAGGCTCCAGGTGTGCTTGTCGAAATCCATCCCGGCCTGGCGGCCCAGCGTGAGCGCATCGATCACCTCGCCGTAGACATCGAGCTGGCGCTGGTCGACGGCCGCGTTCCCGACCCGGACCGGGGCCGACCGCTCATAACCCGCCAGCCAGCTGACTTCCCATTCGGCCAGCCTGCGCTCCCCGGCCACGCCGTACATGATCTGAACGTCCTTGGCATCGCCGGCTACCGCCCGGCCGAGCCATTGCCGCCAGCTGTCCGCCTCTTCGGTGTAGCCGGTGCGCAGCAGTGCCTCCAGCGTGATCGTGGCGTCCCGGAGCCAGCAGTAGCGGTAGTCCCAGTTCCGGACCCCGCCGATGTCTTCAGGCAGCGACGTCGTCGCGGCTGCCACGATCCCGCCGGTGGGGTCGTAGGTGAGGCCCTTGAGCGTGATCAGGGAGCGCAGTACGGCCTCCCGGTACGGACCCTTATACGTGCATTTCGCTGACCAGTCGGCCCAGAACTGCCGCGTTGTCTCAAGCTCCTCCTGGGGGTCGACAACAGGTGCGGGCGGCAGGTGCGACGGCTGCCAGTACAGCGCGAACGGCAGCCGGTCGCCGGGGCAGACAGTGAAGGTGGCCTGGTGCGCCATGTTCCGGCCCACGACCGGGACCGGGCTGTGAAAGCAGACGGAGTCGGGCCCGGCGATGGCACGGATGGCGTGGTCGGTGCGCCGCACCCAGGGCACGACCCGGCCGTAGCCGAACCTGAGCCTGAGCACCGACTCCATCTCAACGCTGCCCTCGACGCCCTCGACCACCCGGACCAGAACCGGAGCCGCCTGCTTATCGCGCGGTGGCATGAAGTCGATGACCCGCACCACTCCGCTCATCGTGTGCCAGCTGGTCTGCAGGATGAGCGTGTCGTCTTCGTAGTGCCTGCTCACCTCTCCGCGCCTGGCGACCGGACCGTCAGCCGCCGTGGGGCACAGCCGCCAATGCCCGTTGCGCTCATCGCCGAGTAGCGCTGCGAAGCATGCGTCAGAGTCGAACCGGGGCAGGCAGAGCCAGTCCACCGAGCCGTCCCGGCTGACCAGCGCAGCCGTCTGCATATCTCCGATGAGCGCATAGTCCTCGATCAGAGCGGCCATGTTGCCTCCTGGTCCTTCCCGGCCGTGGACACTGCGGCCAGTCCCTTAAGCCTGACACGGGACGGGCACTGCTCGGGGCTGGTCGTAGAGTGGCGGCGTGCGGGTATCAACCAGCGGAGCGGTGCGCCGGAGCGCGGCGGCAGCGATGTCTGCGGGCTTCGTCATAGCAGCCCTCACCGGATGCTCGCAGATGGACGCGGCACTATCCAAGCAGTGGATGGTTGTCGACTTTAATCCCAGTACCTCGATCGGGACCGCACTGCAGGTGCGAACGGCCTGCTCGCACGTCCAGAACGCGCCTCCGATGGCCCTGCCAGCGAAGCGCTCAGTGATCAACATCATGTACGGGGTGCGCTTCGACACCACGAACGCCTCGCCTGCCGACCTGGCTCAGCTGCAGACATGCCTGCAGAAGTTCAAGTCCGTAGCCGGGGTGAACCAGGAAGACGCCGGCGACGAGGGCAGCTAGCCGGTCGCGCCGGTTGTGAGATAACCCACAGCCGGGCCTGAAGCGGCGGCTGCTTAGCCGCGCCCGCGCAGGGAAAACTCGCGGCTGAGCGATGCTTCTGGCGCCCGTCGGGCGCCGTATCCGAGCGCGCAAACGACGCCGCCAAGACGCGGGCACGGCGCGACGGCCTGGAATGTTCACTAAATTCCCCTCGGCATTGTAGACTTCTTCGCGGCTAAACTCTAGTAATAAGATCGGAAAAGGTGGATCGATGAAGAAGATACTTGCCGGACTAGCGGCCGCAGGCGTCGCTCTGCTGGCTGCGGGCTGCGGGTCGTCCGGCTCCGGGTCGTCCAGCCCGGGGTCGACGAGCGACCCGGGCGGCAGCGTAACGCTGCGGCTGGGCTTCCAGGAGAACATCACGCACGCGCCTGCGCTGGTGGGTATCAAGGAGGGCTTCTTCACCAAGAACCTCGGCAAGAACGTGACCCTCAAGCTGTACCCGTTCAGCACGGGCACCGAGGAGGCCACGGCGCTGCTCGCCGGCCAGCTGGACGCTGCCTACGTGGGCCCGAATCCCACCATCAAGGCGTGGCAGGAGTCGAACGGCAGCCTGATCAAGGTCATCTCTGGTGCCGCATCCGGTGGCGCCGCGCTGGTGGTGAAGAAGGGCATCACGTCGGCGAGCCAGCTCAAGAACCAGAAACTGGCCACGCCGTCACTCGGGAACACCCAGGACGTGGCGCTGCGGTACTGGCTGAAGAGCCACGGCCTCACCACGACCCAGACCGGCGGCGGTGACGTGCCGATCACGCCGATCACCCCGAACTCCGACGCCGTGCTCGCCTTCAAGGCCGGCTCGATTGCTGGCGGCTGGGAGCCGGCCCCCTACGATGCCGAGATGGTGGCTGACGGCGGCCACGTCCTCGTCAACGAGGCAAGCCTGTGGCCTGGGGGCAAGTTCGTCACCACGAACCTGGTCGTGACCCAGGCCTTCCTGGCCGCGCACCCGACCGTGGTGACCGACCTGTTGAAGGCCCAGATCGAGGCGAATAGCTTCATCGCCAGCAACAAGTCGGCCGCCGAGACCGCGGCCAACGCCGAGCTGACGAGCATAAGCGGCAAGGGCCTGAAGCCGCCGATCCTGGCCGCGGCCTTCGACCAGGTCACCTTTACCAACGACCCGGTGGCGTCCTCGCTGACCACCGACGCGCAGCACGCCGTGGCCGTCGGGCTGCTCAGCCCGGTGAAGAACCTCAGCGCGCTCTACGACCTCGGCCCGCTGAACAAGCTGCTGTCGGCTGCTGGCCAGCCGCAGGTCAGCTCGTGAGGGTCAGCGACCAGCAGGTGACGCCCCCGGGTACCCCGGGGGCGTCAGCCCTGTCTCAGGCAGGTCCCGGTCCCGCCGCCGAGTCGGCTGATGCGATCAGGATTGCCGAGGTCAGCAAGGTTTACCGGACCGGCCGGACCGAGTTGCTCGCGCTGGACAAGATCTCGCTGACCGTGCACGACGGCGAGTTCGTCTGCCTCATCGGCGCCTCCGGCTGCGGCAAGAGCACCTTGCTGAACCTGGTCGCCGGGCTGGACCAGCCGACTGCGGGGCAGGTGGAGACCGGCGGCCGCAAGGTCGGCCTGATGTTCCAGGAACCAGCGCTCTTCCCGTGGCTGACCGCAGGCCGCAACGTGGAGCTTGCGCTGCGGGCCAGGGGCGTGCCGCGCGCTGACCGACGCGACAAGACCGCCGAGCTGCTGGCGACTGTCAGGCTCGGCGGCTTCGGCGACAAGCGCCCGCACGAGCTGTCCGGCGGCATGCGGCAGCGAGTGGCACTGGCCAGGGCGCTGGCGCAGGACGCTGACGTGCTGCTGATGGACGAGCCGTTCGGCGCGCTAGATGCGATGACCAGGGACCTGCTGCACGACGAGCTGGAGCGGATCTGCGCCGAGCGGACGCTGACGGTGCTGTTCGTCACCCACAACGTCCGCGAGGCAGCCCGGCTCGGCGACCGGGTCATCGTGCTGAGCAGCCGACCGGGCCGCGTGATCGACGAGTACACGCTTCCACGGGTCGGCCAGCGCCGGATTGACTCACCGGAGGTATCCGGGGTGGCGGCCAAGCTCACCGACCGGCTGCGTGAGGAGATGGGGCGGCATGGTCACTGACCAGGCACTACGAGGACTGGACAGCCTGGAACTGCAACCTGGCCAGGGCAAGCAGGATCCCGGCCGGATCGCGCGGCGCGCCTGGGCAGCGGTCTGGCCGAAGCTGCTGGCCATCGGCCTTGTCCTGGCCATCTGGGAGCTGATCACGCTTACCGGCTGGGAGAAGTACGTGCTGAAGGGTCCAGGCCCGGTCTTCTCCAGCCTCTGGCAGCAGATGCAGCACGGCATGCTCTGGTCCACCATCGGCTGGACCCTGCGCAGCGCGCTCACCGGCTATCTCGTCGCCCTGCTCATCGGCTCGGTCGTCGGACTCCTGGTCGCGCGGATCAAGCTGCTGCGCGCGGCTGTCGGGTCGATCATCACCGGCCTGCAGACGATGCCGTCGGTCGCCTGGGCACCGTTCGCGATCATCCTGTTCGGCGAGACCAACAGGGCCATCTTGTTCGTGGTCATCCTCGGCGCGGCTCCGTCGATTGCCAACGGGCTGATCAGCGGTGTGGACTACACGCCCCCGCTGCTGCTGCGGGCGGGCAAGACGCTGGGCCTGCGCGGGTTCGCGCTCTACCGGTACCTGATCCTGCCCGCGTCGTTGCCGGCCTACGTGGCCGGGCTGAAGCAGGGCTGGGCGTTCGCCTGGCGCAGCCTGATGGCGGCCGAGTTGTTCATTGCCATCATCGGCCAGATCTCGATCGGTCAGCAGTTGAGCGTGGACCAGCAAGCTGAGGACTTCACGGGCGCCACCTCGATGATCGTCGTGATCCTCGTGATCGGGATCGTGGTGGACACGATCTTCACCAAGGCTGATCTGGCGGTCCGCCGGCGGCGAGGTCTGCTCGATACCGCGGTGACGACCTGACCCTGGGCGGGCGCGGCGGCAGACGCCGGGGCCCGTCAGTGCGGCTCGTGGTGATAGACGCCGAACACGTTGCCTGCCGGATCGCGGAGCGCACCGGTCTGCATGTGATCGTCTACCGGGTCGGGCCCGTACACCCGTGAGCCGCCGAGTTCGGCCGCGCGGGTAAGGACGGCCTCGACGTCGGGCACGTTCGCGTAGACCGTGGCCCAGTTCCCTTGCTGGGCGGTCCCGATACCGCCGCGGATGCCGCGTTCGGTGCCGGTATCCACCATCCGGTAGCCCTCGCCAGCCAGCTGCCAGCCGAAGATCTCGGCGTAGAACTGCTGGCTGCGGGCGGAATCCGGGCCGAGTATCTCGAACCAGTCAACCGGCGAGCCGGCGCCGGCGCCCGGCCCCAGCTCACGATCGGTCCGGGCTAGCACTAGGCCGACGACGAGACCGTCCGGATCAGCGAACCGGGCGAAGACCGCCATTCCGGGGAACTCGGTAATGGGCAGCACGGTCTTGCCGCCGACCAGGTTGATCTTGTCGAGCGCCGACTGCAGGTCGTCGGTCTCGATGTAGAACGTCACCCGCGGGTCAGCATCAGCAGCGATGCCGCCGTTGATGCCGGTGCCGCCGCGGGTGTCCACGACTGTGTAGCCCGGAACGCGGTTCATGCTCCAGCCGAACAGGCTCGCGTAGAACTCGCCGAGCTGCCCGTCATCCGGGCCGCCGATCTCGAAATGCACCACCGCGTGCGCCATGTTGACCTCCTGCCCTCTGCGCCAGGCCAGCGCCCGTGCGGTCCGTGGCCAGTCTGGCACAGACCGTCGCGGCAGTGTTGCCGCTGGATTAGCCAGCGGCCCAGGATTACTCCGCGGGCGCGGGAAACTACTCAGTGGCGGGGCGGCCCGCACCCGGATACCGTTAAGGCATGGCTATCCGGCTGTTTAGCTGCCTCCCGGCCCTCTGCGGGCACTCGGGAGGCGCCGCCGCGCCTTAGCGGCAAGGACACCTGCGATCGAGTCGCGCGAGCCGGGAGGTACCAGCCCGATCCGTCTCGATCCGCAGGAGAAGCCATGCAGGCACAGCCAGATAAACCACGGGCACATCAACCACGGGTGCATCCAGCCCAGCCGCACAATGCGCCTGTCAGCCCCGCCCAGCTCGTCAGCCCAGCCCAGCTCGCCAGTGACCTGGCGATCCGCGACCTGACCGATCCGGCCAGCGGGCCGCACGCCATCCAGCAGCTCGTCGATCTCGCTGTCAGCGCGCTGGCGGCCGCGTGGGACCGGCCAGCAGGCCTGCAGGTCCGCTGGTGCCGCGGGCCCAGGGTGGTGCCGGTCACCGATAACTACGACCGTCTCGGCTACGAACCGTCGGATGTGACCAGGGCGGTCCGCTACACCAGGTACGTGGATAGCGCGCGAATGCTGCGCGCGCACTCCACGGCGATGGTTCCGCCGGCCCTCAGGGCGCTGCGGCAGCCGGCTTCCGGTGCGGCCGATGATGTGCTCCTGGTCTGCCCTGGCATCGTGTACCGCCGCGACGCCATCGACTGGCAGCACACCGGCACACCGCACCAGCTTGACCTGTGGCGGATCAGCCGTCGGCCGCTCGGCCCAGCAGACCTGGACGAGATGATTTCCGCGCTGCTGGCGGCCCTGGTACCGGGCCTGCCTAGCCGGTCGGAGCCGCGCCAGCACCCTTACACCACCGCTGGCCGCCAGGTCGATGTCCAGACCGGGCGGGGCTGGGTGGAGATCTGGGAATGCGGCCTCGCCGAACCTTGCTTGCTCGCCGAGGCGGGCCTCGCCGACAGCAGTGGGCTGGCCCTGGGCATGGGGTTGGACCGGCTCCTGATGCTGCGCAAGGGCATACCGGACATCCGGCTGATCCGTTCGGCTGATCCGCAGGTAGCGGCACAGATGCAGGACCTGGCGCCGTACCGGCCGGTTTCCCGGCAGCCCGCAGTCAGCCGTGACCTGTCGGTGGCGGTCGACTCCGCCGACGATGCCGAGACAATCGGCGACCGGATCAGGGACGCGCTCGGACCTGATGCGGACGCGGTCGAGGACGTGCGGGTGCTGTCGTCCGCCGCGCCCCGCGACCTGCCGGCCGCGGCACTGGCCCGGCTCGGGCTGCAACCGTGGCAACGGAACCTGCTGATCCGGGTGGTACTGCGGCGGCTGGACCGGACGCTCACCGACGCCGAGGCCAACCTGCTGCGGGACCGGATCTACGCCGCCGTGCACCGCGGCAGCGCAAGCCAGTGGGCGGTCAGTCCGGGTCGCGACTGATCCGCTCGGCGCCGGTGTAGACGTTCATCGAGGCACCGCGCAGGAACCCGACCAGGGTCAGCCCGGCGTCCTCGGCCAGGTCCGCGCGGGCCCCGCCTTACTGATCCCTCAGTCCCGCCCAGCTCGCCAGTTATCTGGTACTCCGCGACCTCATCCAGGTGCCTGCTACCCACCCGGATCACCGGATACGCAGGCCCATTTCCTTGGTGGTGTATCCGCCAAGTTCGCAGACCGCTGCCTGGAATCGGTCGGATCGCAGCAGCGACCACAGCGGCGTCAACAGCGCGCTGTCCATGGCGTCGGCGGCGACTACGAGGTCGTACGGCTCCCTGGTGACCGGCACGAAATCAAGACCAAAGGCACGCGCGGCCGCCATGATCCCCAAGCCTGCGTCGCCGCGGCCCGCGGCGATCGCCGCGGCAACGGCCAGGTGCGTCGGCTCCTCGCGCGCATAGCCGCCGATAGCCTCCGGGCTGATCCCGCGCTGGCCGAGCTCGTGGTCGAGCAGCACGCGCGTGCCGGCGCCGCGCTGCCGGTTGACGTAGCGTACGCCTCCGCGGGTGAGATCACCGATCCCGGTCAGGCCGAGTGGATTGCCTGCCGCGACGATGAGGCCCTGTTCGCGGTGCACGAGCCGGACGACACGAACGTCGTCGGCCGCCAGGATCCTGTCGACGTAGGGCAGCGTGTACTCCCCGGTGTCCGGATCCAGCAGGTGGGATCCGGCGATGTGACATAGCCCGTCGCGTAGTGCTACCAGACCGCCCAGGGAGCCCACGTTCGACGATGCGAGGGTGACCATCGGATCGTCGGCTCGCAGCGCAGAGGCGGCAAGGTCAAGGACGAGATCATGCGAGCCGATGGCGACGATGGTGTGGGAGATCTCATCAACGCCGCGCAGCAGCTCAATCTCGACCTGCTCGCCCGCGTGATGACCCTCCAGCCCGGCGGGGACGATCAAAAGCCCGTCGGCGCGGACGAGCGAGGTCAGAACCCCGGCGCCGCGTGGCAACGGGGTCGCGACCATCGCCCCGCGCACCATCCCCAGTCGCACCCGGACCCAGTCGTCCATGCCCATCGGCGAGGCGAGCTTTCTGGCGAGGCGTGCCGTCGTGCGGGGCCGCTTGCGCGGCGGCGCTCCCTCAAGGTCGGCGAGCAACGGCGCGGCGAAGATTTCGAACGTGAGGGCGGCTGATACCGGATAGCCCGGCGCACCGAGAACCGGAGTGCGGTTGACGACTCCGAGCACTACCGGGTGCCCTGGCCGGACGGCGACACCGTGCACGGCGAGCGTGCCAAGCTCAGATACCACCCGCGCCGTGTAGTCGTCACGGCCCGCGCTTGATCCGGCTACCACAATAAGCAGGTCGCAGCCGCCAACGGCGCCGCTGACAGCGCGGGCGAGGCCGGCCGGGTCGTCAGGTTCGATCGGCAGGTAGCGCGCCTCACATCCAAGCTCGCGTGCCTGCGTGGCGAGCATCAGCGAGTTGGTGTCGATGATCTCGCCAGGGCCTACGTCTGCGCCGATCGGCCGCACCTCGTCGCCCGTGGGCAAGATGGCGACGACCGGACGGCGCCGAACCAGGACGTGCGTCGCTCCTGCGGCTGCCGCGGCGGCAAGGTCGGCGGCTCGCATCCGGTGCCCTTCAGGAAGCAACAGCTCGGCGGTGCTCACGTCCTCGCCGATCGAGCGCACGTGCTGATACGGCGGTACGGCGGCCCGCAGTTCGGCCGCATTGCCGAGGTAGTGCACGTGCTCGCGCATCACGACCGCGTCTCGCCCGTCGGGCATCGGGTCGCCAGTATCCACCACGTCGTAGGCGCCGGGTTCCAGGTAGAGCGGCGTGGTCTCGCTCGCACCGAGGGTGTCAGCAGCGCGTACCGCGATGCCGTCCATGCCGGCCGCATCGAATGGCGGCGAAGACCGCTTGGCCCAGATCGGCCCGGCGGTAACCATGCCCGCTGCGTCCTGAACCGGTACCAGCACGGCAGGCAACCTGGCCGGGCAGCCAGCGGCCCGGAGGGCGCTATGCCATGCCGCCATGGCGCGGGCCGCCGGGACATCGCGAATAAATGGACTGCTATTCATGGGATGCGTCAACGATACAGGTTGGCCGCCGGCCGGTACTCGTCAGCGATACAGGGTCACCTCGACCTCAGTGCCGAGGTCAAGTCCGGTTGCCTCGTCGGGGACGATCACGTACCCATCGGCTGCGGTGAGCACTGACAGCAGCGCCGAAAGCCCGAAGATCGGGGTCGCGACCCCGTCACGGACGCGGACCTGCACGACATCCAGGCGCCCGGTGACCGACGGTAGGTCGCGTGCCAGCCGTGCGCGGATGGTTGGCTCGGCCGCCGGCATCGTGCATCCGCCGATCAGCCGGACCAGGGGAATGCCGAGCAGCCGGAAGACAACGAGCGCGGATCGGGGGTTTCCCGGCAAGCCAACGACGGGCACGTCGGCGCATTCGGCGAGCAGCGTGGGCTTGCCTGGCCGGATGGCGATTCCGTGGCACCAGATCCCGGGCTGGCCAAGTCGGCGCACGACATCGGCTGTCTCGTCGCGCGCGCCGACCGAAGAGCCAGCCGAGATCACGATCATGTCGCTGGTCGCGAGTGCAGCCCGCAGTGCGGCCTCCAGAACCTGGGGATCATCGGGCACGATGCCGGCGTAAGTGGCCGCGCCGCCGGCATCGACCACCATCGCGGCCAGCGCGACCGCCGTCGCATCCCGCACCTGGCCGGGCCGCAGCGTCGCCGCGTCCGGAGGAACCACCTCATCGCCGGTGGAGAACACCGTTACGCGCGGGCGCGCATGGACCGCCACCTTGGTGACGCCGGCCGCCGCCAGCATGCCGAGGTCTTGTGGCCGCAGTGGCCGACCGGGCGTGACGAGATCGTCTCCGACTGCCGCGTCCTCGTCGGCACGCACGACTCCTTCTCCCGGCGCGACGGGCCTGACCACCTCGATGGTGCCGGACATGGCCAGCTGGGTGTACTCGATCATGACGACGGCGTCCGCTCCGGGGGGCAGCACGCCACCGGTTGGCATGCTCACCGCAGTCCCCGCTTCGACGGCGGCATCTGGTTCCGAGCCCATCAGCACGGCGCCGGTCACCCGGAGATAGCCGGGCAGGCCGTCGGAGACGCCGTAGGTGTCGGCCGCACGTACGGCATAGCCATCCACGGTCGATCGGGCGAAGCCCGGTAGCGCATGTGATGCCGTCACTGGCGCCGCGGGAATCCGGTGCAGCGCTTCGCCGAGCGGTACTGTCTCGGTTGGCGTGCGCCGCCCAGGGCGGAACCCGGCCAGAGCTTCGGCGACCGTCCGGGTAGTAAAGAACTCCCGCGAGGCACGCACGGCCGCGTCAGGTTCCGTCGCGACTCCTCTCGCCGTCCAGAGCGCCGTGCCCATCGGCCGCCGATGGCCCCAGGCCGGGCGTCGCCTGCGCGACCCCGGCGGCGCGGGTCAGCCTGGCGACGCTCATCACCGGGCCGAGCGCTACCTGGCCAAGCCCGCAGATCGAGGTCCTGCGCATGGTTTCTTCCAACTGCTGAATCTGCCCGTCCACGTCACGTGGGCCGCCACCGGCGGTTGGCATGTCGGTGAGAATGTGATGCGCCTTAGCGGAGCCGACCCGGCACGGAACGCACTTGCCGCATGACTCATTACGGAAGAACCGCAGCACGTTCGTAGCCGCTGCCAGCAAGTCCGTGCCTTCAGCGAGCACCACCAGCGCACCCGATCCGAGCATCGAACCGGCCTTGGCCAGCGTGCCGAAATCGAGCGGCACGTCGAGCTGGCCGGGGCCGAGGAAGTTCGACGAAGCGCCGCCCGGCTGAATCGCGCCGACTGGCCTGCCGCCAGCCACCCCGCCGGCCAACTCGAGCAACTGCCTAGCGGTGCTCCCCATCGGCACGCAATAGACGCCTGGACGCTCGACATGGCCGGACACCGCAAAGAACTTCAACCCGGAGTGGTCGCCAATCCCCTGCTCGTGCCACCAATCGGCGCCGCGCTTTGCGATAACGGGAACGTGGGCGAAAGTCTCCACGGAGTTCATGAGCGTGGGCTGGCCGTGCAGCCCGTACACTCCGGGGAACGGTGGCTTGTTGCGCGGTTCTCCGCGATGGCCCTCCATGCACTCGATCAGGGCGGACTCCTCGCCCAGTATGTAACCCCCCGGCGAAGTGAAAACCTCGACCGATAGCCGCTTCCCCGAGCCGCCCGCAGCCTGCCCCACCAGCCCTGCCGCCCGGAGCGATTCGATCTCCTGTCGGATCATCGCCTCTTCTGGGCCGTATTCGTGCCGGATGAAGACCCAGCCTTCCTCAGCGCCGACTGCGAGCATCCCCAGCAGCATGCCCTCAACAACGAGGTGCGGTTCCTCGGCCAGGATCTGCCGGTCCTTGAACGTCCCGGGCTCCGACTCGTCGGCGTTGCAGATCACGTATTTCGGCGTAGCGACCTGTGCGGCGACCAGGTCCCACTTCCGGCCGGCCGGGAAGCCAGCGCCGCCCATGCCACGCAGTCCCGAGTCCCGCAGGGCCGCGATGATCTCCGCAGGGTCAAGTTCCCCGGCCAGCACCGCTCGCAGGACCCCGTATCGTTCGGCTGAGGTTGGGTACGGGTCATTGGGCCACGTCCGTCCGCTCGCGTAGCTGCGAACGGCAGCCGGCGGCAACTGGCCCTCGCGCGCCGCCGCGACGAGCGCATCGGCGTCCTCAGCTGCGGCAGGGCACTCATTGACGGTTATCGCCGGCGCGGCGTCGCACCGCCCCAGGCAGGACACCTCGATGAGCTCGACGTCCGTGTCGTGCCCGTGGCGTTCCCTGAGCGCGGCGATCCGCTCGTCGGCGTCATGCAACCAGCAGGACAGGTCATGGCAGGCGTGCAGGGCCACTCGCTTTGGCGGCTCGGTCCTGAAATGGGGGTAGAACGAGATCAGCCCTTGGATCTCGTACAGCGGTCGGCGCACCTCCCTGGCAAGTGCCTCAAGTTCCTCGCGGGGCAGCCAGCCGACCCGCTCCTGGATGGCGTGCAGGGCCGGGATGAGGCTCGGGCCAGCGAATTTGCCAGCCCTCGCCTCGACGCCCGGCACCCGGGCCGCGGCCTTCGGCATTAGCGGTCAAGCCCTTGGCTCGCAGCAGGCGCCGCAGCCTGCTCGGCAGCCTCGATCCGCACGGCGCAGAACTTGAACTCGGGGATCTTGCCGAACGGGTCGATCTCGTCGATGGTCAGCAAGTTGGCAGCCGCCTCACGGAAGTGGAACGGGATGAAGCAGTTGCCACGGGCTTCGCGATGCGAGACGCGGACGGCTAGCACGATGCTGCCGCGGCGCGAGCTCACCCTGGCCATCTCGCCATCACCGAGGCCGAGCCCGGCGGCATCGTCGGGGTTCAGGTACACCTGCGCTTCGGGTGCGATGGCATCAAGGGCATAGGAGCGCCTGGTCATCGAGCCGGTGTGCCAGTGCTGGAGAAGCCGGCCGGTGTTGAGTACGAACGGGTACTCCTGGTTGGGCAGTTCCTTCGCAGGAAGCCACTCAGCAGGAACGAGGTGGGCCAGCCCGTCATCGGTGTTGAATCGCTCGCCGAACATGACGACTGTCCCGTCACTGTGCTCCGGATCAGGATTCGGGTACAGCTTGCCGCCTGGCCCGAGGTTGTCATAGCTGAGATTGGCATAGCTCGGAATGACCGAGACCATCTCGTCGAAGATCTGACGCGGCGAAGAGTAGTTCCAGCCGAGACCGAGCCGGTTGGCAATGTCCTGGACGACCTCCCAGTCCACCCTGGCCTCGCCGGGCAGTTCGACTACCTTGCGCCCGAGCTGCACGCGGCGGTCGGTGTTGGTGTAGGTGCCGTCCTTCTCCAGGTACGAGGAGGCGGGCAGGATGACGTCGGCGAACTCAGCGGTCTCGGTGAGGAAGATGTCCTGAACGACGAGGAATTCCAGCGCCGCCAAAGCCTTGCGGACCTTGTTGATGTTGGGGTCGGACAAGAACGGGTTCTCTCCCAGCATGTACATGCCGCGCACCCCGCCCTTAAGCACGGAGCCGATGATCTCGGTGACCGTTAGCCCGCGCTTGGGATCCAGGTCGGCGGTACCCCACGCCTGCTCGAACCTGGCCCGCACGGCCGGGTCGTCCGCCTTCTTGTAGTCGGGATAAAACATCGGGATCAGGCCCATGTCGGAGGCGCCCTGCACGTTGTTCTGGCCCCGCAGCGGATGCAGGCCGCTGCCCGGTTTGCCGATATTCCCGGTGATCGCGCACATCGCGATCAGGCAGCGTGCATTGTCGGTGCCCGTTGTGTGCTGGGAGATCCCCATCCCCCAGAAGATCACGCCAGCGCCGGCCTCACCCCATACCCGGGCGACCTGCCGGATAATTTCGGCGCTGATGCCGGTAATCTGCTCGGCCCGCTCGGGCGGGTAGTCCTTGACGGTCCGGGCGAGCGCGTCGTAGTTGCTGGTGCGGCGCGAGATGAAGTCAGAGTCAACCAGGCCGAGCCTGATCAGCTCGTGCATGACGCCGTTGTAGAAAGCGACGTCGGTACCTGGCTTGAGCTGGCAGAAGATATCGGCGTGGTCGGCCATCTTGTCGGCCCGCGGGTCAATGTAGATGATCGTGGTGCCCTGGCGGCGGGCTTGCTTGAAGAAAGACGATGCGACCGGATGGTTGGCTGGCGCGTTACTGCCGGTGATGATGGCCACGTCGGCGTTGAGCACGTCACCGTAGGTAGTCGAGACCGCCCCAGAGCCGATGCCCTCGAAGAGAGCCGCGACGCTTGAGGCGTGGCAAAGCCGCGTGCAATGGTCGACGTTGTTGGTGTGGAAACCGGTCCTGATCAGCTTCTGGAAGAGGTAGGCCTCCTCGTTGGAGCATTTGGCCGATCCGAAGCCCGCGATTGCGCTAGGACCGCTGCGGGCGAGAATCTCGGTCAGCCGCCTGGCCACCAGGTCGAGTGCCTCTTCCCAGGTCGCCTCCCGGAAGTGCGGCAGCACCTCGTCATAATCGACCAGCCCGCCTGGCTTCCGCCCGCGCCTACCGCCGGCGTCCCGCCCGCCGCGCCGCCGGCCGCCGTCCCGCTCGTCCGCCTTGCCGCGCTCCCCGTCGCCGTCGCCCCGGACGTCCGCGGACAGCGCGCCCTTGGGATACGACTCCGTGCGCCGGATGAGCGGCTTGGTGAGCCGCTGCGCCGAAGCCGCGTAATCCCAGCCGTACCGGCCCTTGACGCACAGCCGGCTGTGCGATCCGGGCTGCTCCCTGCCGTCGGCGAAGGAGATCGCGCCGCGCTCGCGGTCCACGAAGTAGGTCAGTGCGCAGCCGACGCCGCAGTACGGGCACACAGTATCGACCGCATCAAGCTCCTTGCGCGGCCGGATCGGCACGTCCCGGATCGGCTTGTTGGTCAGCGCGCCGGTAGGGCAGGCGGCGACGCACTCACCGCACGTGACGCACGACGAGGCTCCCATGGGGTCGTTCAGGTCAAACGCGATCCGGGTTCCGTAGCCCTTGCCGCTGCGGCCGATGACGTCATTGCCCTGAATGTCGTCGCAGGCGCGCACGCAGCGATCGCACAGGATGCAGGCGTCGTGGTCCACGGCGATAACCGGGTTGGAAAGGTCAGCGCCCCGGCCAGCAGCAACTGGCAGACCGTCTTCGCGGGTTACACCGTAGCGGTCGGCTAGGGTGAGCAGCTCATTGTCACCGGTACTGGTCTGCTTGGGGTCACGATCCCGTTCGGGCTGGTCGGCCAGCAGTAGCTCGATCAGGGTGGCCCGGCTCCGCTCGAGGTCGGGGGTCGCGGTCCGCACCTCCATGCCGTTCTCGCACGCGCGCACGCATGAGGCGGCATACGCTGGCGCGCCCACATCGACCACGCACATCCGGCAGACGCCGACCGGATCGTAGCGTTCGTCGTGGCAAATGACCGGGATGTCGATTCCGGCTGCCCTGGCCGCGGTCCAGATCGTGGTCCCCGCGGCCGCAGTGATCTCACGCCCGTCGATGGTGAGGGTCATGGTCTCGGTCCTGGCCTGAACGGGGGTAGCCATGATGTCAGTATCCGCCCCTGGTCGAGTTCACATCAAGCGAAGGTCGGGCAGGTCCGCTGGGTCGGGGTAGCCCTGGCTATCAAGCCCCCGTGCCGCGTAGTAGCCGTCGATCATTCGCCGCAAGCGCTCTGGTGTCAGCTCGGCGACCCGGCCCGACCCGAGTTCCAGCGGCTCGGCCAGCAGCCGCTCAGGCAGCCAGTCGTCCTCCGGCCGCCAGCCCTCCCTGATGTTGAACACGCGCTTGGCCAGCACGATCCGCCGCGCGGTCTGCCGTAGCTCGGTAGCGCCGACATCCCAGCCGGTGACCGCTGCCAGCAACCCAGCCCACTCATCGAAGGGCTCGGTGAAGACCCCCCGCAGGAACTTGCACAAGATCAGCGAGTCCATCACCGCTGCCCTGTCCTCGGTCTCGATCGCCGCGGCCACGTGGGCCGGGCCACCAGCCAGCCGGTCGAGGTCACCAGACAGGTCGGCCTCGTACGCACCAGACCTGTTGTGGTCAGCGCCCCTGGCGTTCACCGCGAAGCCGAGGGCCATTGCCTGCAGCGTGCGCGGCTCATAGCCGGGCATCTCCATGCCCTTGACGTGCGGCGCGAAGGCCTCCGAGCCGCCGCCGACGTGCTGCGCCGCCCGCCTCGAGCCCTCGGCGAGCAGCTCACCGAGCCCGGACCTTGCGCCGATCTCCGCGAGCGCCCGTAGCATCGCGTCCGCGTCGCCGAACCGCAGCCACGGCGCGTCGATCAGGCCGCGCTCGGCGCATTCCATCGCCCACGCGATCGTGCCGCCCGCGGAGATCGTGTCGAGCCCCAGATCGTCGCAGCGCGCGCTTGCAGCGAGCACCGCGTCAGGATCACCGACGCCGCACATCGGGCCCAGAGCGAAGACGTTCTCATACTCGACCCGCATCTGCTTGCCGCCGCGAGCCGAGTAGATGTGCTCGCAGCCGATCGTGCACGACGCGCAGCTCTTGCGCGCGACCTGGCGCATTTCGGCCAGATCCTCAGCGGCTAGCCGTGGTGCCTCGGCGAACGTCGCGGCCTGGAAGTTGCGGGTGGGCAGGGTGGCAATGGCATTGAAGGCGAGCAGGTTGGCTAGCGTGCCGAGCTCGCGGTACTTGGCCGTGGCCGGCCCGAACGAGCGGGCGCGCAGGTCCCGTGCGGCGGCGAGGACGGCCTGCGGATCGGCAGAAGCGACCTTTGTGCACGCGCGCACCGCGATCGCCTTAAGCCGCTTAGCGCCCATCACCGCGCCAAGTCCGCCCCGCCCGGCATGGCGGCCGTCGTGGGAGATCGTCGCGTACCGGACGCCGCGCTCACCCGCGGGGCCGATCGCGGCCACTCGCCAGCTCCTGCCCAGCTGGTCCCGTAGCTGCGCCTCGGCTCCTGCCGCCGACAGCCCTCGCAGCTCAGCAGCGTCGATGAGCCGCACGCCAGCACCGTCGACGAGCAGCACGGACGGATGCGTGCACGCCCCGCGCACCACGATCGCGTCGTACCCGGTGAGTTTTCCGGCGATCGCGAACTGACTGGAGGCCAGCGCGTCGGTCAGCATGCCGGTCAGCGGTGACTTGGCCACGACGGCGAATTTGGCGCTGGTCGTCAGCGGCGTGCCGACAAGCGGCGAGAATACGAATGCAAGCGGCGCGGGCCCGGCTAGCGGGTCGATCCCTGGTGGGCCCAGATGGTGCAGCAGCCAGGCACCGAGCCCAGCACCGCCGATATAAGCGCGCAGCAGGTCCTCGGGCAGCGCAAGGACGTCGGCGGAACCGGTGCCGGCGTCCACCACCAGCGCCCGTCCGAAGTAGCCGCCCGCCGCCACCTGGATCAGCCGCCTGCGTCCGCTGACAGGAAAAACACCGTGTCACCGGTGGCCAGCGGTGTCTGGCCGTCCCTGGTGATCTGATCCCCGTTGAGCGCCGCCACCACGTGCGCGTTGAGCGCCAGGCCGACAGCGGCAGCCGCCCCAGCGACGGTAGCCGCCCGGACCGCCCGCGAGCCGCGATGGTCATCAGCCAGCACACCGAACCGTTGGACCGTCACCTCCGGCGCTGGCCGCGCCCGTGCCGCCTGATACTCGGCAGGCTCGTTGATGTTGACGACCGAGTCCAGGCCGGGATCAAGCGCCGCCAGCACCGGATCGGCACGCAGCTTGGCCTCGTCAAGCCGGGCGACCACGCAGTCTTCGAATAGGAAGGCAGGCCGAAGCCGGTCCTGGGCGACGAGGCGCTCTGCGAGCGGCGCCAAGCTCGCCCGATACGACGCGGCCAGCGGCTGCGGATACCCGCGCGCCACAGGCAGCCCGACATCGGCTCCCTCCTGCTCCGCCGCGCGGATCACCCACCGGACGAAGGCCGGGTGCAGGAAAGGCAAGTCGGTGGAGCTGACGAACGCGAACTCGGCACGGCCCGCGATGGCGGCCAGCCCCGTGGCCAGTCCCTGGAGCGGGCCCTTGCCCTCGCGCGGATCGTCCACCACCTCGATCTGCGCCGGCAGCGCCGGGATGGCCTGACCGGGAGCGCGAACCACGATGACGGGCCCGCCGGTCACTCGCGAGATGATGCCTGCCGTATGACGAAGCAGCGTTGAGCCGTGCCATTCAAGTGCAGCCTTGGACGTTCCCATCCGCGACGACCGGCCGCCGGCCAGCACCACCCCTGCGTAAGTCGGCATGCCATCGATCCTACGGGCCTTCCAGACCCGATGACCTCGGCCGATCCGGCCGGTGCGGGCCTGGTGATCGGGCGCCGGCCCGCCCGGCCATCCGGCGCCGGCTACCTGACCAACAGCGCCGGGCCTGCTTGCGGCACCAGCTCGCCGATGACGGTCGCGCCCGGGATCTCACCGGCCAGCAGCAGGCCGCCAGAAGTCTGCGCGTCGGCGAGCATCAGCAACTGCTCGTCGGTCAGCCCGCCGAAGTCGGCGTGCGGCGCCACCCAGTCGAGGTTTCGCCGACTGCCGCCGGGCACGTACCCGGCCGCCAGCGCCTCCAGCGCGCCGTCGATCAGCGGGACCGCGGCGCTGTCCACGATCGCCGTCACGCCGCTCGCCCTGGCCAGCTTGAACAAGTGGCCGAGCAGGCCGAAGCCGGTGACATCGGTGCCGCAGCGGATGCCGGCGGCCAGCGCATGACGGCTGGCCGTGTCGTTGAGAGCGGTCATGACGGCCACCGCGGCGGGGAACACCTCGCCGGTTGCCTTGTGCCGCGCATTCAGCACCCCGCTGCCGATCGGCTTGGTCAGCGATAGCGGCAGGCCGGCCGCGCCGGCATCGATGCGCAGCAGCGCGTGGGGATTCGCCAGCCCGGTCACGGCCATGCCGTACTTGGGCTCCGGATCATCGATGCTGTGCCCGCCAGCGACGTGACAGCCAGCCGCGGCAGCGATGTCGAGGCCTCCGCGCAGCACCTCTGCGGCCAGGTCCAGACTGAGCAGATCGCGCGGCCAGCCCAGCAGGTTCAGTGCCACCAGCGGCTCGCCGCCGACCGCGTACACGTCAGAGAGCGCATTCGCGGCGGCGATCTGGCCGAAGGTATAGGCGTCATCGACCACAGGCGTGAAGAAGTCAGCGGTCGCCACGACCGCCCGGTCCCCGCTGATCCTGACGACGGCGGCGTCATCCCCGTGCTCGACGCCGATGAGCACGTCGGCGGGCTGCTGCCGCGGTATCAGCCGGGCGACGGCTTCCTCGAGCTCACCCGGCGGGATCTTACAGGCGCACCCGCCGCCCCGTGCGTACTGAGTCAGCCGGACGGCGCAGTCAGTGGTCATGGTGAAACTGTAGTGAAGCGCGGTCTTGCGCACGGCGTCGTGGGCATGGTGCCATGCCTTCTGGCAGGTAATTGACTGGCAGGTAACCGGACTGCGCTGCCAGCTGGCGGCCGGAGGTGGCAAGTGGCGGACGCACACTCGACTGGCGAGCAGATACTCGAGCAGCGGGCTGAGATCGAGCGGCTGGCTGGCGGGCGCACGTTCTGCGACCTGCTGACGGCCACGGCTGACCAGTACGGCGATTATCCCGCCTATTCCGACACTGACGGCGGCCCATGGCAGGCGATCACCTGGGCCGAGACCAGGGAACTCGCGCTGCAGGTGGCGGCCGGCCTTATCGCACTCGGCCTGCGGCCAGGCGAACGAGTGGCGATGATGATGCCGAACCGTACCGAGCACGTGCTCAGCGACTTCGGCACGATGCACGCTGGCGGCGTCCCCGTTACCTTCTACGCGACGCTGGCGCCGGAGCAGATCGCCTATATGGCCGGCAACTGTGACGCGCGCATTGCCGTGCTGGACAGCGCGAACGAGGTAGAGCGGTGGCGGTCGGTGCTTGGCGAGCTGCCGGGCCTGGCGAAGATCATCGTCAGGGACGCCGCGGCATGCCCGGACGAGCCGCTCTACATCAGCTGGGACGGCCTGCTCGCGCTCGGTGCGCGGCGGCAGGCCGAGCATCCTGGCGAGGTTGCGGACCGGGTCGCGCGCATCAGCTCGTCGGACCCGGTGACCCTGCTGTACACCTCCGGTACCACCGGGCACCCCAAGGGCGTCATCATCACCCATGACAGCGCTCTGTACGAAGTGCTCGCGGCCGAGGTGAACGGCATCGGCGTCAAGAACGTGCGCTGGGTGTCTTACCTGCCGCTCGCCCATATCGCGGAGCGGATGTTCACCGTCTACCTGGCGGTCGCGAACGTCGGGCACATTCACTTCTGCCACGACGCGTCCACCCAGCTGGTCGGCACGGTCGGGCAGGTGAAGCCGACTGCCTTCTTCGGCGTGCCGCGGGTCTGGGAGAAGTTCCAGGCAGGCATCACGGCCCTGCTGGCAGCCGACCCCGACGGGGCCAAGCGCGCTGCCGTGGCTGCCGCCATGAGGACCGGGCTGGCGTACGTGCGCAGCCGCCAGTATGGCCAGCAGACATCGCCGGAGCTGGCAGCAGAGTTCGCTTTGGCAGAGGCGTCCGTGCTGCGGCCGATCCGCGAGCTGCTCGGCATGGGCGAGGTCGCCATTGCCATCAGCGCAGCCGCGCCGCTGCCGCCAGATGTCGGCGATTTCTTCGCCGGCCTCGGCATGCCCATGCTGGATGTGTACGGGATGACCGAGACCACCGGAGCGTTCACCAACAACATCCCGGACGCGTTCAAGCTCGGCACCGTCGGCCGCCCAGCCCCTGGCATCGAGGTGAAGATCGCGGACGACGGCGAGATCCTGGCGCGGGGCCCGCTGAACACGCCGGGCTACCTGAACCTTCCCGAGCAGACGGCGGACCTGATCGACGCTGACGGCTGGCTGCACACCGGGGACATCGGCTCCATCGACGAGGACGGGTTCGTCCGCGTCGTGGACCGCAAGAAGGAGCTGATCATCACCGCGGGCGGCGAGAACGTGTCTCCGGCCGCGGTGGAGAATCTGCTGGTCGCGCACCCCCTGGTCGGCCAGGCGCTCGCCTACGGCGACCGGCGGCCGTATCTGGTGGCGATCCTGACGCTCGATGGCGGAGTCGCGCCGACCTGGGCGAAAGCTCGCGGCATCGAGGCCGGCTCACTGGCCGAGCTGGCCTCGAACCCGGCAGTGCTAGAGGCAGTAGCGCAGGCGGTCGCGGAAGCGAACTCCCGGTTGGCCCGGGTTCAGCAGGTCAAGTACTGGGAGCTGCTGCCGGTCGAGTGGACCGCAGAAAGTGAGGAGTTGACGCCGACACTGAAGCTGAAGCGCCGCGTCGTGCACGCCAAGTACGCCGACGTCATAGATCGGCTATACGCGGGCTAGCCGGTAATCCATTCGGGCTTTACCGCGCGGGTGGCGAAGTAGCCGGGCATGAAGGCGGCGGTTGGCCCGGCGTGCATCGGGGCGTCGGCGAAGCTGGTGATCACGAAGCCGGCATCGAGTTGTCCGCCGATCTGCTCGGCCAGGGTGTGACTGTATTCGACTGGCGCATCGGGACCGAACAGTTCCTCGCGCTCCTGCTCGGTCAGATGCGTCAGGTCGGAATAGGGCAGGGCATGCCGCACCATCAGCTCGTCTCGGTTCTCGCTGGCGTCGGCGTCGAAGATGAAGATGTCGGGATTCATGAACCCGGCCAGCAGCAGCCCGCCTTGGCGCAGCACCCGGTAGCACTCGCGCCAGACCGGCGCCAGATCCGGGCAGAACACGTTGGAGACCGGGTGAAAGACCAGGTCGAAGCTGGCGTCGGCGAATGCGCTGAGGTCACGCATGTCGCCGAGCACCGTGGTCAGCACCAGTCCGTCCCGGTCGGCCACCATCCGGTCCTGGGCTAGCTGCCGGGCCGAGTTGTCCAGTACCGTGACCGTCGCTCCGGTGGCGGCCAGCACGGGGCCCTGCTGCCCGCCGCCGCTGGCCAGGCACAGCACGTCCTTGCCCGCGAGGCTGTCGGGAAACCAGTCCCGCTGGACAGGGGAGTAGCCGATAAGCACGACCGACCAGTCGCCGGCCCTGGCCGCCTCGATCACTTCCGGGCCGACCGGAACGGTCCACTCGTTGCCACTGTCGACCTCGCGGTCCCACGCGGCCCTGTTGTGCGCTACTGGATCAAGCTCGCCGGTCACCCACGGGACGGTAGCCGCTTTCGGCGGCTGATGCATCGCGTTATCCGGCAGTGCTCACCCGGCAGGCGGGCGGAACACCATGCAGCTGCTGGTCGCGTACGCGTAGAGCTTGCCGTCCGGGCCGGTGAGCCGCGCCTCGGCCAGCGCCGATCTGCCACCGAGGTGGGTAACGGTGCCCTCGCACAGCAGCCGGCCAGTGTCCGCAGTCACCGGCCGGAGGAATTTCACGCTGAGATCCAGGCTGGTGTAGTAGGTACCCTCGGGCAGCATGCTCTGGACGGCGCAGCCGCACGCCGAGTCGCACAGCGTCGCAAGCACTCCGCCGTGCACCGACCCGATCGGGTTGTAGTGGAAATCTGCCGGCACGAACTCGAACACCGCGGTCCCCGCGCCGACTGAGGCCAGCGCAAAGTCCAGAGTGCGGGCAATCGGCGGCGCCGGCAGGGTCCCGTCAGCGATGGCCTCGAGAAACGCCTTGCCATCCAGGTTCATGGCCGCCGCGGCGGTGATGGCCGGATCGTCCCAGGAGTAGCTCCGGCTTCGCGGGTCAGCCCGCAACTCGCGGTGATCAGGCTGCAGGTCGGTTTGCTGCACGATTCTCTCCTGAGTGGTAGCGGCTGGCCAGGCTGATAACCGACGGTACGGGCACGTGCTGCGCCGCGGCCGCACCGAGCAGCTGCGGCCTGATGACGATGGCGTCGGGCGTTCGCTCCCGCGGCGCTGCGGGCCAGCGCCGGGTGATGATGCCCAGCATCCGCTCGTTCGCCGGCAGCACGTCCAGCACGAGCGTCCGGACGCCCCGGCCGGCTGCCCGGTCTACCAGCGCGGCCAGTAGCAGCGTGCCGATCCCGCGCTGCTGCCAGCGGTCAGCCACCACAACGCCGATATCGGCAGCACCGGCCTGGTCGGCGGCCATGCCGTGACCAATGACCGTGCCGAGGCCGTCGGTGACGAGCAAGATGTCCGCCGTCCCGGCGGCTCCGCATAGCGCCCGCAGCAGGCCGGTGCTCGGCGGCGCGACCGTCGCGAAGAACCGGAAGTACTGGCTGCGAGGCGACAGCCCGCAGACAAACTCGCGGATCCGGCCGGCATCGGACTCGCGCGCTGTCCGCAGCAGGCCGGCCGACGCTACCGGGGTTCGATTCATAGACCCAGCCTGGCCTACCTTGCTAAGTCTGTCAAGTAGACCTAGCCTAATCTCATGAAGAAGTCCTGGGCGCTCGACTACGACACGGGCAACTGCAATATCGCCGCGGCGCTCTCGGTCGTGGGCGAGAAGTGGACGTTCCTCGTGCTACGCGAGGCTTTCAACGGCATCCGCCGGTTCGATGACATCCAGCGCCGCACCGGCGCGCCCCGCCAGCTGCTCAGCAACCGGCTGGCCAAGCTGGTGGCCGAAGGCATCCTGGGCAGGGTGCCCTATCGGGAGGACGGCCAGCGCGCCAGGAGCGAGTACCGGCTGACGGAGAAGGGCATCGACTTGTTCCCCGTGATGGCCGCGCTGCTGGCCTGGGGCGACAAGCACGCGGCGTGGCCGGGGCGGGCCGGCCGTGGTACTTACGCACCGCGACTGCGGGGCGGACGTGCACCTGGAACTGACCTGCACCGACGGGCATGTGCTCGGCTCGGCCAGGGACGTCACACCGTTGCCAGGGCCGGGCGCACGCAGAGTTGCATGACGCGCCGATAGGGTCTGGTCTCGGAGGCGTCAGGGTGCCTGGTGGCCCCCCCAGTCTTCAAAACTGGTGGACGGCGCTCCGCGTCGTCGGCGGGTTCGATTCCCGTCCGCCTCCGCTGACCTGCATGTATGCCGTTTCCGTGGCGCTGGCTGACTGTTCCGGTCAGGGCCCGGAATGGCTCGCCCGGGATCATCCGGCGATCACGCGGCGCGGTCATGACGTCCCGGCCTTCGCCACCAGCGCGGCTACCTGCTCCGCTGCGGCCCGGTGGGACTCGGCGAGGACATGGGTGTACCGGTCGTGGACGCTCTCGGTGACGTGGCCGACCGCACGTATCCGCACCGCCTGGTCGACGCCCGCGTCGCGCATCAGCGACACCGCGGTGTGACGGCCCTCGTGCAGCTTGATCACCGGCAGCCCCGCGTCGGCGGCGAGCCGCTGGAACCGGCGCAGCTGGCGCGTTGCGCCGCCGGCTGCCGGTGCGTGCTGTTGGCGCAGTTGGGATCAGGCGGGGGGCTGGAGGACCTGGCCCGGTTCGTGGCCGGGCTGCGCGCGGGAGATCCTCAGGCGGCCTCGCCAGTTGCGTGACAGGCGAGGCCGCACTGCCCCATGCCCGAACCGCCCTGCGGCGGTCAGCACAGCGTTCACCGCCTCCGGTCTGAGCCTGCCCGTCTCCGCTTCCTGGCGCAGCTCGTCCGCCGCGGCCACTGGTGACAGCGCCGGCCGGTGCGCCCGTGGCTCGCGCATCGCCTGGTAGCAGTCCGCTGCCGCCAGCAACCAGGCCGTCAGCGGCAGGTCACCAGACCGGCTACCCCGGTGGTAGCCAGACCCATCGCAGCGCTCACCATGCGACCCGGCAAGACGGGCCAACGGACGCAGCCCGGCCGCGGCATCAAGCACTCGCTCGCTGTGGTAAGCGTGCAGCACCACCGTGCTGCCAGGCCATGTCCGCGTCCTGTGCCACCTGCATGATCCGCACCGCCACCGGAATCTGGTCGCCCCGCAGCTCTCCCGGCATTCCCTTGCCGTCCCAGCGCTCCCACAGGTGCCGCAGTGCCAGCTGGACCTGCCCGGACAAGCCCATCCGGGCGCCCAGCACCCGGGCGACATCGCAATGGCTAGAAGCCCACTTGCGGAACTCCGTCACCCCGCCAAACACCGACCTGGCCATCGCTGCCGCCCGCGCATGCCGCGCACGCCCCGGATGGGCAACCCGCGTCGCCATAGCCATAAGTTCCAGCCGGGACCCGAAGGCAACCGCCATCATCTGCGGCCGCGCCGAAAGCTCGTCCCCGAAGAACCGCGCATCGATCTCGCTCTCAGCCGTGCACCCGGCGAAATGCAGCACACCCGTATAGAAGACGGTCACCCGATCGTCTTCTGACAGACCCATCGCCTGAGCCATCCGCACCGCCAGCATCGCAGTGCGTAGCCGATGCTCCAGCGGTTGACCCATCGCCAGGTCAGTCGCGAGCGATAACACCCCAACGGCATCGGCCAGGCGCAACCGGTGAACGAGTTCAGTCATCCAATTGGTTCCAGGGCTCTCGTGGCCCCCGCCAGCCTGAGAGGCCACGTCAGCACCTCGGCCGATCCCCGCACGTAGTATGACACCTGTCCGTGCCCATGAGTGCGTCCTCGGGTTGAATCAGGCGATCCGGCGGCCTGCCTATCGCTGTCGGCGGGCGATGATCCCGAGCTCTGTATCGGGCGGCGGCAGCGCATGTGGGCGCTAGTCACATCCTCCTCGATAAGGCTCGCCGCCGCGCGAACAGCCGACTCTGCGCTCATAGACGATTGCGCCGCAAGCGACAAGTGGCCGCGCCAATCGGCCGCTACGCATGCGTCCTGGCAATGCATCTCGGCGACGGGGCTGGCTACAGGGACCGCGGAGCGCAAGATGGGTGCGACCGCCTGGGCATCGCCGGCCGGGCCGACGTACTGGCAGCCACGGATCGCCCAGTTCTGCGCGCACCCGCTTACTGCTCGATCCAGGCGCCGCGCCCGGGTCAGCCCGGCACGCCGGGCTGACGCTCGGCGTCTCGCTCGATCTCGCCCGCCGGCGCCGCCTTGGGCCCGTAAATAGCCCAGCCGCGCGCGGCTGTAATCGACACCCACGCGATGGCCGGGTAGATGATCCAGCCGTTCCACACGTTGGGGGTTCCAGAGTGCTGGCTGAACCCTTCGGTCGGCCAGCCACCCGCATGCTTGTACTCCGTGGCGGCCCAGATCGGAACCAGGAGAGCCACGCCGGCAGCGGACGCAGTGGTACTGATCTTGAACAGCCGCCTGGCCCTGGCCCGCTTGATCGCACGCTGGCTGGCAATCTGCTCGCTGTCATCGGCAGCAGCCAAGCCGACGTCCGCGGGCGTGTCATCAATGAGGTCGACCATGTCGGCACCTCTCTTCCGGAGCGAGCCGCATCTCCTTAAGGCTACGGCTGCAGGATTGACCTCCGGACGCCTGCTGGCCAGTGCCATAGGTCAGCCGCTGCCCGGCGAGAGCCCTGAGTTATCGCCATCTGCCGGTGTCAGCACGGCGTGCTGCCTGGCTGGCCCGCGCGGCGGGCCGGCTCGACCCGTCCTGAGTGCCGCCGCCAGCTGTCAGGTGACGACGTGGTGCGCCATCCGCACCGCGCCGCTGCGGTTGATCATGATCGCGCGCTGCGCTTGCGCCGGCCTTCTTCATTAGGGTGATGCTGAATGGCCTGAAACTGCGCACGGAAAGGACGCGGCGCCAATGACCAGTCTGTTCGAGCGGCTCGGCCTGCTGGATATCAGGAACGTGCGGCTCGGGTACCACGGCTTGCCAATTGCAAGATCGTGACGTCCGGTTCGTCGGTGAAAGGCATACCGAGCGGTCAGCTCGCGGAAACGGCGTCAACCACTCCCGCGGCCACTGGACAAAACTGCTGATCTAGAGTAGGCCATTCGGTGGCGAACAGGTGACGTACGGCTCTGCCAGTTCAGCGACTGGTGATCGATCCTTGAACGTGGGAGCAGAGGTTGTTCGATAGCTCCCAGGGCGAAGGAGGAGGGGTCGAGATGCCGAACCTCATCGATGACAGGCCCACCGATATCGACTCGAATGTGCCTGCCAGCAACGACAAGCTTGCTCGCCAGGAGGCGATCAAGCAGATTGAGCGCAGGCGCCGGTTCCGCATCAGTGCGGTTGCCTCCGGCATCGGCATGCTGGTCCTCGTGGCCATCTGGGCCATGACGGAGTATCACAACGCCGGCGGCTGGCCGGTGAACGGGTTCAGCCAGAGCTCCGGGATCCACGACGTGTGGAACTTCTGGATCGTCTACCCGGTCGGCGCATGGCTCGCGATCCTGGCCGCGCACGGCTGGTACGTCCACCAGCGCAAGCCGATTCGGAGAGCGACATCAAGCGCGAGATGGAGCGCCAGTCGGCCCGTTCCGCTGATGGCCCGGTGCCGGGGTCAGCTGGCACCGCACGCGCGCGCGGCGGATGTTCTCCCGATAGGAACGCGGCCGGGAGGATCTGCGGCACGTGGATGGCCGGCAGGTTATGGGCGAACCAGCGCGGCAGGGAAGAAGGCCGCGCCAGCGGAGGTCCTTTGCTGCGCGGAACGCTGGCCGGTCCGGCATCGGGCGCGCTTGGAAGTCGTCGAAGCGGGTCACGCCCAAGAACACGTCTCGCAGGATCAGCATCGACCACCACTCGCCCACGACCTCGAGGCACTGGGCCGCCAGGTTTAGCTTCCTTCGGCCCGCGTTCGTCCCGTACGCTCGTTTCGGTCCAGGTCTTCGGGCTCGACGCTGCTGACCCTGGGCACGTGAATGTCGCAGATCCCGCAGCCGATCATGTGCCAGTCCTGTGAGTAGGGATGCTCCGACAGCGGAAACTCAAGGTCGGTCACGACAACTTGCTACTCGCGAATCTCGTCAGGACCTGACCCGCCTAGCTTTCGCCTGCGGCTTCGGGTGCCCCGGCGTGCGCTCGCACTTCGTCGATCCACTGGCCCAATAGAGAGAGCAGGCGCTCGGTGCGTCCGCTGGCCAGCTCTTCCAGCGGGATTTTCGGCCGCTTGTCGGTCAAGTCGGCTTCTGCATCGAGGCGCGGGATGCCGAGACCGTGCAGGTCCGCTATGAAAATCGCGCGCGTGTCATGGCGGTCATATGGGGTCGTTGAGCATATCCGCTTGACCCGGATCTCGAGGATGGGAGGAGTGTTATGCGCGCTCGCGTAAAGCGTCAGCACGCCACGGAAGCGCAATGTGGTCCGGCCGGTGTTGGCGGACATGGTAAGGGACGGGAACCTCAGGCCGGCGCCGCCGGTGATCCGGATGTAGGGGAGCGGCGGTCAGCCCGGCGAGCGGGATGCTCGCCGGGGCGGCCAGTCCAGTTTCCTGCTGGTGCGGGCGCCACATAGGCCTCTGGCAACGTCAAATACTCCGCGTAGCCGCGTCAGTCGGCGTCGATCCCGCGGTTGAGCCGTGCGAACGCCCGGTGGTTGCGTCGGTAGAGGCCGACGAACTCCCGGAGCAGGTTGTCGTACAACCCCTTCAGCGCGGGGTCTGGCCTGTAGGTACGACTCACCCGGACCCGGTCCGGGACCTGGTCGAAGGTCAGGTCACCGAGAGCAACTGCCGCCAGCAGGCCTGCCCCCCGCGCGTTGGCGTTCACCGGGTCGGCGACCTGCTCGATGGCCCGACCGAGCACGTCGGCGAAGATCTGGCTCCACACCTCCGAGCGGGCGCCACCGCCGATGAACCGGACCGGTTCCAGCCGGTGGCGGGTGAAGCGCTCCACGGCCTGAAGCAGCCAGCGCGTGTTCAGCGCCACCCCTTCGAACACAGCCCGCACCAGGTCGTCACGGTTGGCTGACAGCGACAGGTTATGGAATCCGCCGCGTACGAACCGGTCTTCCACCGGCGTGCGTTCGCCGTACAGCCACGGCGTGAAGATAACTCCGCCGCTGCCAGGCCTGGCTCGCGCCGCCATCTCATCGAACTCCTGGTAGGCCGAGTCCGGCGCATCCGCATCGAACAGCACCCTGTCGCGCAGGAAGGTCAGCGCGGCACCGGCCGTCTCCTGCTCGTCCGCGACGAAATACCGGCCTGGTATCGGCGACGGCAGCGAGGCGATGTTGTGCAGTAGGTCGGTCTTCTTGAAGGGAACGTGGCAGGTCAGCCACGAGGATGTCCCGACATACAGGTGCGCCTGAAAGTCCCGAGTGGCCCCGGCTCCGATCGCGGCCGAGTGGACGTCCGGTGTGCCGACGACGACGGGGATGCCGGCCGGGACGCCGAGGTCTCCCGCCCGCGGAGCCGCCAGCGGGCCGAGGATGTCCGTAGCCGCCAGCAGGTCCGGCAGCTGCGCCTGATCCAGACCGGCCAGGCGGAGCAGCCCAGGGTCATACCGGATCTGGTCCAGGTGCCGGTTGTCGGTCACCCAATGCAAGGCGATCGAGTCGAATGATGCCGCGGACCGCCCGGTGAGATGGAGGTTGAGCCAGTCCTTCGGCTCAAGGAAGACCCTAGTGCGACGGTAGCTTTCGGGTTCTACCTGCTTGAGCCACAGGATGTGCGCGATCGGATCTTTACCGCTTTGCGCGGGTATCCCGGCCGTCGTACGGATCCAGCGGACGAGCTTGTCTACCCCGTAGCCCTGAATCTTCACCGGGCCGCTGGCGATGCGCCGCGCGTACGGGGCGCCACGTGAGTCCATCCAGATGATCGCGTTGCGGATCGGCTGGCTGTCCTCGCCGACGGGCACTGTCCCCGACCACTGGGCGGTGCAGGATACTGCTACAACCGAGTCGGGCGGCGCGACGGAGCGTGCCATCAGCCGAGACGACGCCTTGGTGATCAGGTCCCACCAGGCCATCGGGTCCTGCTCGGCGCCGCCATCGGGGAGCAACGTGACCGTGCATGTCTCCTGCTCCGACTCCACCACGTCACCTGCGGTGCTGACCAGGGCAACCTTCAGCGCCGACGTGCCGAGGTCGATGGCGAGGATGTGGCGGGCCACGATCACACCTCAAACAGCATGTCGAGGTAGCCGGCGAGCATCTGGTGCACGACTTCCGCGGGCAAGCTAGCCGCCATGCCGTAGATCGGGGCCATGCCGGTGCTGACACCGGGATTAGCCCGGACCTCTTCGACCGAGTCGGCCAGGTCGGCGAGGAAGCGGTCGGCAATCCCCGGCAGCGTGTGGCGGAGCGTCACCGCCAGATGCACCGCGGGCGGCAGCTGCAAGCCGTTGAGGCTCCAGCCGCGGTGGCTCATGTTCTCCATGACCTGGTACACATCCATGCCCTCATCGGCGGCGAACGCGGTAACCCACAAGGGCTCGCCCAGCACGCGGAGGCCCGGGATGGCCGCCACCCCGTTTCTTATATGCGCGCCCGTCGAAAGGATCCTGCGGACCGCCTCGAGGTAGCCATCTTCCCCAATCGAGACCATCGCTGCCCAGCACGCGGCGGACAACGCGCCCGGCCGGCTGCCGGCCAACGTGGGGGACAGGTAAAGCCCGCCCGGCCAGTCGGTCACCGTGTAGTACTGGAACTGGCGCAGTTCCTTGCCTCGGTAGAGCACGACCGACGTACCCTTGGCCGCGTAACCGTACTTGTGCGTATCCGCAGACATTGAGGTCACCCCTGGCAACCTGAAATCGAATGCGGGAACGGGGTAGCCCAGCCTCTCCGCCCACGGCAGGATGAAGCCGCCGAGGCAGGCATCGACGTGACAGCCCACCCGCCGTTCGGCGGCGAGCGCGGCGATCTCCGGGATCGGGTCGATCACGCCGTGCGGGAATGTCGGTGCCGAACCCACCACAACTGCAGTCCGCTCGGTCACCGCTGCAGCCATCGCGCCCATGTCGGCGCGGAACTGGTCGTCCACCGGGACCCGCACCAGCGGCATGTCAAAGAACCTGGACGCCTTGTCGAACGCCGCGTGCGCGGTGACCGGCGCGACGATCTCCGGCACAGCGATGCCGCGCCGCTCGCGGGCGAGATCCCGGTAGGCGCGCATCGCCAGCAGGATGCTCTCCGTCCCGCCCGAGCTCACCGTGCCCGTGACCGGGGTCTCGGCCGTTGCATGGCCAGCACCCAGCATCGATGCGGTCATGGCCACGATCTCCGCCTCGAACTTCGTCGCGCTCGGCCAAAGATCGGGATGCAGCGGGTTGCTCTGTGACTCGGCCGCGTAGACCTCACTAAGGAACGCCACGTGCTCGGGATCGCCGTGGTAAACGGCCCCGGACGCATATCCGTCCCGCCAGGTGCGCTCCTCCGCCGACGCCATCTGTCCGACGAGATCAGTCACTTCAGTCCTTGTCAGGCCGTGCGCAGGCAACTCCCGGAACGACGGCAACTTGTCCCGGTAGGGCTTGAGCTGGCGCTCCAGGTCAGCAATCGGGTCGCTCATGTCACACGTCTCCCTTAGCTGTGGCTCCCATAGTTAAGCTGCTCCGCGCGAAGGCAGCCTCGCAACGAGCGCGAGCCCCAGAAGGCAGCACACTGCCAAAGCGCCAAGCGAGAAGTACGGATTGCCTATCGCGGCCTGGACTATCAGGACCAGGACCACGCCGCCGAGGTTCCCGGCTAGCAGCAGGAATCCCGCCGCACCGCCCGCGCGCTCAGGGCCGGCGTGCAGCTCTGACCAGTCGAGCACCACTGGCAGGCCGGCTAGCAGGAAGAAACCGGCGGCAAACAGCACGATGCCGCCGACGACCGGGTCGTGGATACTGGCGATGACGGCGAACGCGACCGCCGTCACGATCAGCGCTACCCGCAGCATGGCTCGGCGCTGGTCCCGTGGCGCCACGATGCCCGGCAGCAGCGCGCCGCCCGCGATCCCGCCCACCGTCATGATCGCGATCAGGTAGCCACTGGCGCTGCCGTGGCCGAAGTGGGTGAGGATCGAGTCGAGCCAAGTCGCGACAGCGTTGAAGACCCCCATGCCGATGAACAGCAGGCCCGCAAGCAGCCACATGAACCGGTCATTCCGTAGCCAGCGCAGGGACACCGCGACCGACGAATCGCCCGGGTACCCGGCAGGTGTCCGGACCGCGATGAGCACCCAGACGGCGGCCAGTACTGCCACTGCGGCCTGGACCTGCAGCAGGAGAACCAGGCCACCGGTATGAAGCAACGGCGTTCCGGTCAGGACCGCGGCGAGAATCCCGATGAACAAGGCCACGCTGCCGATCGAGATGGCCACGGTCCGTTCCTTGGTCGGGAAGTAGCGGGCGGCGACCTTGGTGATCGAGTTCAGCACGAACGGCTGGCCGAGCGCGGTCACGAACTGGCCAGCCAGGGCCCAGCCGTAAGAGGTGGGCCCGGCCAGGCGGAGCACTCCGCCTGCGGCGGTGAGGACCGCGCCGAGGCTGAGCGCTCGGGCGAACCGGGAGTCGAGCCAGCGGCCAGCGGGCAGCGCGACGACCACGTACATGAATGGGAAGATTCCGGCAAGGTCACCGACCGCGCCCTGGGATACCCCCATGATGTGGTTTGCCTGCGTCGTGATCGGCGCGTAGGCAAGCCACAGCAGCTGAGTGCAGGCAGCCAGCAGGGCATAACCGGACAGGATCAGCCAGCGGTTCATCCGGATCGGTGCGACGACCTGCGTAGCCGCGTTGTGCCTGGCTATCTGTGCTTTCCCGCCCGAGCCCGTTGCCATCTGCATCCCCGCCCAGCTGATGGGATGGCCAGAAGTCCACGCCGGGGACGGTCGGACGAGAAGGCCCTGAAGTCATGACTGTTCCGGGCCCTTGGTCCCGAGATCGCGAGTCACGCTCCCGCGGGTGCTGTGCTCAATGACGCCTGACGCCGCGGTTCGGTGCGGGTCAGGCCAGTAGTGGGCGTGGGTCGAAGGTGACCCGTCCGGGTGATCTGGCCGTCTTCGACGTGGCTCCAGTTGACGATGGCCAGCGGCCCGGCGGTGGCGGTGCGCAGTTCGAACCAGGTCAGCACGTCCGCCCCGTCGACCCAGCGCTTGATTACCTCGACCCGGTCGGTCAGCGGACCGCGATGATGGCCCGGTACTCGTCGTCGCCTCGCACGGCTGGAAGGCGGCGGCGCTGGCGCTTGTTGTCGACGGCTGGATGGCGGCGTGGCTGGTCGCCGTGGCGATCCTGCTGATCGACGGCGCGCTCACTGCCGTGCACTACACGCCCTCGCAGGATGCTGTCGGACTGACCGCGGCGGTCGTGGGCTTCGGCACCGCTATCTTCGTAGTTATCGTCGCGATCAGGTGGTGGCGACGCCCGGCGGTGACGATCAGTTACAGCACTGTCACCACGTATCGGCGCCGCCCACTCGCTGTTCCCTGGCCGATGATCGTGGAAGTAATTCGCGGTGCACAGTCCGGCTCTTCCGGTCATCGGGCGCTGGGCGTGCTACTCGCGGACAGCCGATTCATCACAGTGAATGCGCTCAGGCACCTCGCGGAGCCCGTCGCCCGGCCGCAGGGCCTGCGAGCAGAATCAGCAGCCACGCCGTACGTTCCGGCATATCCCGATTTGAGCGCGCAAGAAACGATGCCGGACGCCCTGGCGGGGCCAACCTTGCAACTGTCCTGTTGGGTAACGCTGACTCGCGTGATCACGGTCGGCTCAGGATGGATTGCCTGGCGGCCCCGCTTCACCTGGCAATGGCGCGTGCTGGCCCCCGCCGACGTGGTGTCAACCATCGATCTTCAGTGGCCGCGGCGCCGAGGCGTTCGCCTCAGCCGGGCCGACAGCAGCGGCCTTCGGCTCAGGCCCGCTGAGCTTGCTGCCGGCATCGGCCCAGAGCTCGCTCGCCAGCTAGCTGAGCATCCCGCAGCCACCGCTGAGTTCCTCGAAGCGCTTCAGGAAGCGCCCCCTGCGGCGTCTGATCAGCTGGCGGCACAGATCGAAGACTAGTTAGTAGGAGGGATTCCGGATCACAGAGTTAAGCTTCCAGCTAGGGCCTGCATTGCTGGTCAGCATCCGAGGGCCAAATAGCGTCCTGAGCGGTAGACGGCCAGTACATGGACGCATTGAGCCGGGTCGGCACCCGCATTACACAGAACCTGGATTCCTGGGTCACGAGAAACGTCGCGGTGCGGGAGCGGCAGGAGCTAGTGATGAATCAAGAAAGTGGAGAAGGAGCATGAATTCGTTCGATTCGGAAGTCGGCGAGACGGCAAGATGGCTTGCCAGCCCTCGATTCGAGGGCATCACGCGTTTGTATTCTGCGCGTCAGGTGGTGGAGCAACAGGGCACCATCCCCACTGACTACACAGTGGCGAGAATGGCGGCCGGGCAGTTCTACGATCGGCTCCGGCAGCTCTTCGCCGAGCGCAAGCAGATCACCACCTTCGGCCCCTATTCACCCGGTCAGGCAGTGGCCATGAAGCGGATGGGAATCGAGGGCATCTACCTGGGCGGCTGGGCCACGTCGGCCAAGGGATCCGTCACGGAGGACCCAGGACCCGACCTGGCCAGCTACCCGCTCTCCCAGGTGCCCGACGAGGCCGCGCCGATTGTGCGCGCCCTGCTCATGGCGGACCGGAACCAGCGCTTCGCCCGCTCGCGCCTGAGCGAGGCGCAACGTGCTGCCTCTCCCGAGATCGACTATCGGCCGTTCATCATCGCCGACGCCGACACCGGACACGGCGGCGACGCGCACGTCCGGAATCTGGTCCGTCGTTTCGTCGAGGTCGGGGTCTCGGGCTACCACATCGAGGATCAGAAGCCCGGCGCCAAGAAGTGCGGGCACCAGGGGGGAAAGGTGCTCGTCGGCGTGGACGAGCAGATCAAGCGGCTGAGCGCCGCGCGCTTCCAGCTGGACGTCATGAAGGTGCCCGGCATTATCGTGGCCCGAACCGACGCCGAATCGGCCACGTTCCTGGAGGGGCGCGGGGACGAGCGCGATCATCCGTTCATCCTGGGCGCCACCAGTGTTGACTTGCCGACGTACAAGGTCGGCTACCTTGCCATCTTGAGAAAGCTCCGCGAGCTGGGCGTCGACGACGCGCGCGGTCATCTGCTGTACAAGATCTCCGCTGCGGAGTACGACGAGGCCAGCGCCTGGCTCGAGCGGACGGGCGTGATGCGCGTGCTCGAAGAGAGCGCGAAGGCGTTCCAGCAGGCCGACGGGTCGGTGGTCGAGGCACTGCTGGATCGGGTCGAGACGCAGTACCTGGAGGCGTGGCAGTCCGAGGCCAACCTGAAGAGCTATCCCCAGGCGGTCGCGGACGTGATCGAGTTCCGCGCAAGCGAGGGGGAGCGCTTCGACGTGAGCGCCGAGGAGTGGCTGGCCTTCGCGAACCGGACGTCGTTCCACGCCGCCCGGGCCAGGGCCAAGTCGATGGGCATCGACATCATCTGGGATTGCGAGCTCTCCAAGACAGCAGAGGGCTACTACCAGATTCAGGGCGGAATCGAGTACGCGGTCGCCAGGTCGCTGGCTGTCGGCCCGTTCGCGGACCTCCTGTGGATGGAGACCAAGACCGCGGACCTGGCGGACGCCCGGCGCTTCGCCGAGGCCATCCACGCCGAGTTCCCCTCCAAGATGCTCGCGTACAACCTGTCACCGTCGTTCAACTGGGACACGACCGGGATGAGCGAGGAGGAAATGAGGCGATTCCCGGAGGAGCTCGGCAAGCTGGGGTTCGTCTTCAACTTCATTACCTACGGCGGACATCAGATCGACGGCCTGGCGGCGGAGGAGTTCGCCGCCGCGCTCAAGCAGGACGGCATGCTCTCCCTGGCCCGGCTGCAGCGAAGGTTCCGCCTGGTCGAGTCGCCCTACCGGACGCCCCAGACGCTCGTGGGCGGGCCGCGTTTGGATGCGGCGCTGATGGCCTCTTCGGGCGGCACGGCGGCCACCAAAGCGATGGGCGAGGGCTCGACGCAGCACCAGCACCTGGTCCAGACCGAGGTGCCGACCAAGCTGCTCGAAGAATGGCTCGCGATGTGGGCAAAGCACCACCAGATCCCGTATTCGCTGTGCGTCGGACTGCGGCCGAACACGGCGGGCTCTGAGTTGCTGGAGCTCACCCTGTCCAAGACAAGCGGGGAAAAGGTCGCCAACATCATCTTCGATGTGATCGTGGATCGCCGGGGGCGCAACATCCTCTCGGTTCGGGACCAGAACACGTTCGACATCGCCCTGCGCAAGAAGCGCCTGATGACGCTGGACCACTTGTTCCTTGTTCACCGCTACAAGATCTGGTCGGTCCACTACGTCAGCCCGACCGACGACAATCGTTACCAGGCCCAGAAGATGAAGACGCACGGCCTCTTCAGCGACGTCCACGACGAGGTTGGCGACGTCATCGTCGCAGATGTGAGCGCGGAGGGCGTCAAGGCCCTGCTCGCCCCGGACCGGGACCGCTTGAACGCCTTGATCCAGCGGAAGTATCCATATGTGCCGGTCGACGTCGCTGCGCAAATCCCGCAAAGCACTGGTCATGGCGAGAGTCGTGCCTGAAGCGCGCACGGCTGCGGTGAGCTCCTCTTGGCGTCCAGCAGAGCCCACCGTCGGGTCACTGGCTCATCCGGGTTCAGGTGAACCCGGCGATCACCGTCGGGGCGGTCCTCTTCAAGCATGCTTAGGCGAACCAGATCGCCGAGTTTCTTGCACGTACTGCTCGGCAAGATCACGTCGCGCGGCTGCCTGAGGGAGTGTGCCGGCAAAGCGTGCGAGTATCAGCCGTCGCGATCATCGACGTTGCTGAGCACGAGCAGTGGTTGGCATCCGGGCCCAGGGCGATCACCGATCCCGCGCAGTGTGCGCATCATGAAG